>NZ_CP139481.1:0-140000 GCF_057364885.1 Paenibacillus sp. XP01
GTGGACAGCCATACTTCCGACTTATGGCAGCAAATCTTATCAATCATACAAAGCAAGCTCAGCAAACCAAGCTTCGATACCTGGTTCAAGGCCACCAAAGCAACCAAGCTGACGGACCAGACCATCGTCATTTCCGCGCCAACAACGTTTGCCGTCGAATGGCTGGAGAGTCGTTATACCAAATTGGTCGGCTCGACAGTATACGAATTGCTCGGCAAACAAGTCGACGTGAAATTTGTCATCGAAGAGAACAAGCCGGCTGAACCGGATCCGCAGCTTCCTGCACCAACACCTACCGTTGTACAAGAGGAAGCTGTGCTTAGCATGCTTAACCCCAAATATACATTCGACACTTTTGTCATCGGACCAGGCAACCGGTTTGCCCATGCCGCATCGCTGGCGGTAGCTGAAGCGCCCGCCAAGGCCTATAATCCCCTCTTCCTTTATGGAGGCGTTGGATTGGGCAAAACGCACTTGATGCATGCGATCGGACACTATGTTCTAGAACATGACCCAAGCAGCAAAGTGGTTTATTTGTCATCCGAGAAATTCACCAACGAATTTATCAATTCCATCCGCGACAATCGCGGGGAAAGCTTCCGCAACAAATATCGTAACGTGGACATCCTGCTTATAGACGATATTCAATTTTTGGCGGGAAAAGAATCGACTCAAGAGGAATTTTTCCATACGTTCAACGCGCTGCATGAGGAGCGGAAACAGATTATCATCTCCAGCGACAGACCGCCAAAGGAAATTCCGACATTGGAGGAGCGCCTTCGCTCCCGATTTGAATGGGGTCTGATTACGGACATCCAGCCTCCGGATCTGGAAACGCGGATCGCTATCCTGCGCAAGAAGGCCCGCGCGGAAAACCTGGACATCCCGAATGAAGCGATGATGTACATCGCCAACCAAATTGACACGAACATCCGCGAGTTGGAAGGGGCTTTGATCCGGGTCGTAGCCTACTCATCGCTGACAAACCAGGATGTCACGTCCCATCTTGCTGCCGAAGCCTTGAAAGACATTATTCCATCCAGCCGTCCTAAAATGATCACTATTCAAGACATCCAACAAAAGGTCGGGGAATACTACAACCTGAAGCTCGAAGATTTTAAAGCGCGGAAGCGAACCAAGGCCGTTGCCTTTCCGAGACAAATCGCCATGTATCTCTCCCGCGAATTGACCGATTTTTCGCTGCCGAAAATTGGCGAGGCTTTTGGAGGAAGGGACCATACCACTGTCATTCATGCGCACGAGAAAATCTCCCAATCCATTAAAAGCGATCAGGAGCTCTATAAAGTTATCAACAACTTAACCGAAAAAATTAAGAACCCAACCTGAACAAGTCCAAAGCCTATGCACAACGTGTACACATGTGGATAGGCTTAATTTTATGGGTTTTAACACACTTATCCACATATTCAGTGCCCCTATTACTATTAATACTAAAAAGATTTAAAATATATCTTCTCCTAAACAGACAAGTCGAAACAGGCCTATCGGCCTTTTGAATAACCGTAGCCCATCACTTGACCACCTAATGCACACACCCAAAAAATCCGTCAGGAGTGAAACCATGAAAATCAGCATAATGAAAAGCTATTTGAACGAGTCCATACAGCATGTATCCAAAGCGATCTCCAGCCGTACAACGATTCCGATCCTGAGCGGGATCAAATTCGACGTAAATCATCAAGGCGTCACGTTGACGGCAAGCGACACTGATATTTCGATCCAATCCTTCATCCCTCTTGAGGATGGAGATCGCAGCGTAGTTCAAGTCGAGCAGCAAGGAAGCGTCGTGCTGCCTGCCAAGTTTTTTGTCGAGATCATCAAAAAGCTGCCTTCGCAGGAAGTTCACATGGAGGTCAAGGAAAACTTCAATACGTTTATTTCAGCCGGAGCTACCGAAATCCAACTGGTCGGTCTTGATCCGGAAGAATTCCCTGTATTGCCAAGCATCGAGGAGAATCAAACCGTATCGATTCCCGGCGATTTGTTGAAAAACATGATCAAGCAAACGGTATTCTCCATTTCCACTCATGAAACCACGCCTATTCTTACAGGGGTGCTTTGGAGCCTGGCGGATAACGAGTTGAAATTTGTGGCAACCGACCGCCACCGTCTTGCCACCAGATCGGCAATGTTGGATAATGCAGAAGGCGTTCGTTTCAGCAATGTCGTTATTTCGGGAAAAACGCTGAACGAGCTGAGCAAAATCGTGCCGGACCAAAACACGCTTGTGGATATCGTTGTCGCTGATAACCAGGTCCTGTTCAAAATCGACCGGGTGTTGTTCTATTCCCGCATTCTGGACGGAACATATCCCGATACTTCTAGAATTATTCCGACTTCGTACAAAACAGAACTTGTTCTCGATACAAAAAAATTGAGCGAGTCGATCGACCGCGCATATTTGCTGTCCCGCGAGGAGAAAACGAATATTGTGCGCATGCAGACGATGGAGAACGGATCGATCGAGATTTCTTCCAGCTCCTCCGAGCTGGGGAAAGTAAGGGAAGAGATCGAGCCAGCCGAATTCACCGGCGATCCGCTCAAAATTTCGTTCAACTCCAAATATATGCTCGACGTACTGAAGGTTGTGGAAAGCGAGCAGCTGATGATAGCTTTTACCGGCGTCATGAGCCCGATTATCCTCAAACCGATGGATGACAGCCATAGCTTGTATGTCATTCTGCCTTACCGTACGACGAACTAACGAAAGGAAGATTCCTTTGAAACGAGTGACCATTCGTACAGACCGTACGGAATATATCAAGCTTGACCAGTTTCTGAAACTCGCTGACTGCGTCCCGACCGGAGGTATGGCCAAAGCGTTGCTTCAGGAAGGGCTTGTGCGTGTGAACAATGAGCCGGAGGAGCGCCGGGGACGGAAGTTATACCCTGGGGATATCGTTGAGGTGGACGGAGAAGGCACTTTCGAGGTTGCCGCGGAATAAAACGATGTGCTCCTGATGCCTCCTGATGAACGGAATCACAAGGGAGGGTAACGCGTGTTTGTCAAAAGCATAGATCTGCAGCAGTTCCGCAATTACGAGCATCTGAGACTGGATTCGTTCGGTCCGGTGAACCTGCTGATCGGGCAAAATGCCCAAGGCAAGACGAATATGGCCGAGGCTATATTTGTCTTGGCCCTTACCAAAAGCCATCGCACGTCCCGGGATAAGGAGCTGATCCGTTTCGGGGAAGAACGTGCCCGCTTGTTTGCTGAGGTTGACAAAAAGTATGGCGCGGTCCAACTGGAACTGTCGCTGTCCCAACAAGGCAAGAAGGCGAAGATCAACGGCCTGGAGCAGCGCAAGCTTAGCGATTTTATCGGGGCGCTCAACGTGGTGATGTTTGCTCCCGAGGATCTGGAGATCGTCAAAGGAACACCGGGGGTTCGCCGCCGGTTTCTTGACATGGAAATCGGACAAGTGGCACCGGGTTACCTCTATCATCTGCAGCAGTACCAGAAGGTGCTCGTGCAGCGGAACAATCTGCTTAAACAGCTGTGGGGCCAGGGCGCTTCCGCCCAGACGATGCTAGACATCTGGAACGAGCAGTTGGCCGAGCACGGTGTTAAAATCGTCAAAAAAAGGAAACAATTCATAAAGAAACTGCAAAAGTGGGCCGAAACGATTCATCAAGGCATCACCGGCGGCGGAGAAGTGTTAAAACTGGCATATGTGCCATCATTCGGCGAAGCCGCCGAGGAAGATGAAGCTGTTTTAATGGACCAATTTATGATAAAATTATCACAAATGAAAGAGCAGGAGATTCGCCGGGGGACTACGCTGAGTGGCCCGCATCGGGATGACCTGTCCTTTTTCATTAACGATCGGGAAGTGCAAACATATGGTTCGCAGGGACAACAGCGCACAACCGCATTGTCCCTTAAACTTGCAGAAATCGAACTGATCCATGAAGAAATCGGAGAGTACCCCGTCCTGCTGTTGGACGACGTGCTGTCCGAGCTGGATCCTTTTCGCCAGACGCAGTTGATCGAGACGTTCCAGAGCAAGGTGCAGACCTTTATTACGGCTACCGGAGTCGAGAGCCTGAACGTTGACAAGCTCAAGGATGCCAGTATTTATCACGTTCATGCCGGACAGGTTGAACGCTAGGGAGTGAGGGTGCCATGTACATTCATCTGGGCGGCGAGAAAATTATCCGTTCTTCCGAGCTGGTTGCTATTTTTGATATATCGATTGAAAAGTCCTCAAAGATTTCCAAGCAATATGTTACGCATGCAGAGCAGGAAAAAACGGTGGAACACATCGGCGAAGAGGAAGCCAAGTCCATCGTGGTAACCAAAAACATTGTGTACTACTCGCCGATTTCATCTGCTACGCTCAAGAAGCGGGCGCACATCTTTCCGGACCTATGACATGTGCAAGCAACACGAGCGTTGCCTCCCGTTCCTTGGTTTTATTATGTTTAACGCATATTTAGGATATTGAATCTATAGAAGTAGGTGAAAGGCATGTCTATGAATCAACCGTCATATGATGCGAATGAAATTCAGGTCCTTGAGGGACTGGAAGCCGTACGGAAGCGTCCGGGGATGTACATCGGTTCTACCAGCGCCAAAGGTCTGCATCATTTGGTGTGGGAAGTAGTGGACAATAGTATTGACGAAGCACTTGCAGGATACTGTGACCATATCGAAGTGACGATTCATGAAGATAACAGCGTTACCGTCGTGGATAACGGGCGCGGAATTCCGGTCGGTGAGCATGCCAAAATGAAACGCCCTGCGCTTGAAGTCGTCATGACCGTACTTCACGCTGGCGGTAAATTCGGCGGCGGCGGTTATAAGGTATCGGGCGGTCTGCACGGTGTAGGGGTATCGGTCGTTAATGCCCTGTCCGAGAAAGTGGTCGTTACCGTTAAGCGTGACGGTCATATCCACCAGCAGGAATATCGCCGCGGTGCGCCGCAGTATGATCTGAAAGTCATCGGCACGACGGATGAGACGGGAACGACGGTTACGTTCCATCCAGACCCGGAAATTTTTACGGAAACGACCGTATACGACTATGAAACACTGCTGACCCGTATTCGGGAGCTTGCTTTCTTGAACAAGGGAATCGGTCTTACGCTCACCGATGAGCGCACGGGGGCAACCAACTCATTCCTGTATGAGGGCGGAATCATCGAGTACGTATCTTTCCTCAACCAGAAGCGGGAAGTGCTTCATGAGAATCCGATTTACGTTGAAGGCTCACGCGATAATATCCAGGTAGAAGTGGCGTTGCAATACAACGACAACTATACCGAGAACATTTATTCTTTTGCCAACAACATCAACACTCATGAAGGTGGAACACACGAATCCGGATTCAAGAGCGCCCTTACCCGGATCATTAATGACTATGCACGCAAAACAGGCGTTATCAAGGACAGCGCGAGCAACCTGTCGGGAGATGACGTACGTGAGGGCCTGACTGCCATCATTTCGGTCAAAATCCCTGAACCGCAATTTGAGGGACAAACGAAAACCAAATTGGGCAATAGCGAAGTGCGCGGTGTCGTTGAATCCCTCTTCTCGGAGAAGCTGCAGGAGTTCCTGGAAGAAAACCCTTCTGTATCCCGCAGAATCCTGGAAAAAGGTCTGCAGGCTGCACGCGCTCGAGAAGCTGCGCGCAAAGCGCGTGAGCTGACCCGACGCAAGGGAGCGCTTGAGGTAAGCTCCTTGCCAGGGAAGCTGGCGGATTGCTCCTCCAAGGATGCTTCCATCAGCGAACTGTACATCGTCGAAGGGGATTCGGCGGGCGGATCGGCCAAACAAGGCCGGGATCGTCATTTTCAGGCCATCCTGCCATTGCGCGGTAAGATCCTGAACGTCGAAAAGGCGCGCCTTGACCGGATTTTGGGCAATGCAGAGATTCGGGCCATCATAACGGCAATGGGGACAGGAATCGGCGACGATTTCGATATTTCCAAAGCACGTTATCACAAAATCATTCTGATGACCGATGCCGATGTCGACGGTGCGCATATCCGGACACTATTGTTGACATTCCTGTACCGCTATATGCGCAAGATTATCGAAGCGGGCTATGTATACATTGCCCAACCGCCTTTGTTCAAAATCGAACGTAACAAGGTCATTCGCTACGCAGGTTCCGAGAAGGAACGTGATGAGATCATTGCAAGCTTCGGCGAGAACGTGAAAGTCAACGTCCAGCGTTATAAAGGTTTGGGCGAAATGAACGCAGAGCAGCTGTGGGAAACGACGATGGACCCTGAGAGCCGGACGATGCTTCAAGTATCCATCAATGATGCGATGCTTGCTGACGCCATGTTCGATACGCTGATGGGCGATAATGTCGAACCACGACGCGATTTCATTCAGGAAAATGCAAAATACGTTAAAAACTTGGACATTTAATTTCGTTGATTGCGAACGGCTTAATGACAAGGATATGGGGCGCCTGATGGCGCCCCTTTCACTTTGTGATCATATAATCCGGTGGTGGTGTGGTAACCAAAATGCAATAGAGCAGACAGTCACTGTTTTTTGGACTTAGCGGCACTTGTTTTTAGCTGGCGTATTTGGCGGGCTGGCTTTGATTTTTTGGAAGGCAGTCTGCCATATGCGATGGCATAACGCTTAATCTTACGGTAGGTTTCTTTGTCGGGCAAAAGGCCGAATGCATAAATGCCGGGAAGTGTGTTGACTTCCAGAATCCAGGGTTGACCCGATGGGTCCAGCGCAATATCAACGCCGATTTCTTTGATTCCGGGGTAGTACTTCCTCAGTTGCCGTGCAATCAGGACCCCTAGGATATTCAGTTCGTTGCGAAGCTGCTGATAGCGCTTTGGTGTGAAGTGAGGTTGTACGAGTTCCGCGAAGGTTGCGAGGCGTCCGCCGCCGTGAATGTTGGTTATGATTTTGCCGGGGGCGGCGACCCTGCCTAAGATACCGGTCGTTTCCCAGTTTCCTTTCAAGTTTTTTTGCGTCAGCACCCGGAGGTCGAAGGGCAAATCCTCATGTTTGAGCAGGGGGATGCCTTGCTGGATGATGTAATCATGGTTTTTGATCCGTTTTTGCAGTGCCGAATCCAAATCGTCCAGACTGTGATATGAAAACTGTTCCGTACCATGTTGCAGCTCGTAAGCAAAGGTTGGGAGTGCGGAGATTTGGGCTTGGAGGATTTCGGAATTTCCCTCGATTGTGGACAATTCGGACTGTCCGACGGCTTCATCTCCAGCAGCATCATGTCGGAAATCCTGAGGAACTTGGTAGGTACGAAGCGCTTTGACTCGCATAACTCCATTCCCATAGGTGCCACGATCGGGTTTGATATAGTTCGATTCAAATAAATTTAACATTTGTTCCAGGGTCTGGCGACTATATTGGCGGGTGACTGGAATATATGGGGCTATACCATGGTTACGCCGTAAAACTGCTGTCTTGGCCCATTTGCTGGAGACGCGCTGGATACTCAGAGGGCATCGTTCCTTTCTGTTGTAATCAGAATCGCGTGCAGGCAGAATTGCAGAGAAATCAAAGGACAATTGAGGATTTCAATGGTATAATAGAGAAATATGGCGTTTTGTGCGGTTTGCTGCACAATTTGCAGTTTAGTCTTGTGAATGGGAATGGCGAATGCCTGATGGAAGCAGTATAACTGCCGCTTTTTCTAGCATTGTATGTACAAATGCCGAGGAAGTAAGGGCTAACCCCCAAACTACCCCAAGTTCCCGGAAAAAGGCTAAAACCCAGCGGACGTTTAATTGTGTAACTTTTGTGAAAGTAATATAATAAAGAGTAGCGTTTTTGTGCGGTTTTAGCCTTGTTATGCTTTTCACATATAGTGATTGAATGGATTTGGAACGTTTGTTGAAGGTCAAAAAGGAGGTCCAGCATGGCGGAAGAAATGAACTCGCAGATAAAGGATCGGGATATTGGCGTCGAGATGCGTGAATCGTTTATGGACTACGCGATGAGCATCATCGTCAGCCGCGCGCTTCCTGATGTGCGTGACGGATTGAAGCCGGTGCACCGGCGGATTTTGTACGCAATGTCAGAGCTAGGCATGACACCCGATAAACCGCATAAAAAGTCGGCCAGAATCGTCGGAGAGGTCATTGGTAAGTACCATCCGCACGGAGACTCGGCTGTATACGAAACGATGGTACGGATGGCTCAGGATTTCTCTCTTCGCTACATGCATGTCGATGGTCACGGCAACTTTGGTTCGGTAGATGGCGATATGGCGGCTGCCATGCGTTATACCGAGGCACGCCTGTCCAAGATTGCGATGGAGATGCTGAAGGATATCAATAAAGATACGATCGACTTCCAACCAAACTATGACGGCGAAGAAAACGAGCCGGTTGTTCTGCCTGCCCGTTTTCCAAACTTGCTTGTCAATGGTGTAGGGGGGATCGCCGTAGGTATGGCGACCAACATTCCTCCGCACAATCTGGGTGAGGTTATTGACGGCGTACAAGCGATGATCAAAAACCCGGATATTACTTCGATGGAATTGATGGACTATATTCAAGGGCCGGATTTCCCGACGGCTGGTTACATCATGGGGCGTTCCGGTATTCGCCAGGCTTATCAAACGGGCCGCGGATCAGTGACCATGAGGGCGAGAACCAACATTGAGGAACATAACAACAAGGCCCGCATTGTCGTTACGGAAATTCCGTATCAGGTCAACAAGGCGAGACTTGTTGAGAAAATTGCCGAGCTGGTTCGTGACAAAAAAATCGACGGCATTACCGATCTTCGGGACGAGTCGGATCGTAACGGGATGCGTATCGTCATCGAGCTACGCCGCGACGTGAATCCAAACGTTGTGCTTAACAATCTGTACAAGCATACAGCGATGCAGTCGACTTTCGGGATCAATATGCTGGCCATCGTGAATAAAGAGCCGAAAATTCTGAATTTGCGCGAAGTGCTCTATCACTATCTGCAACATCAGATTGAGGTTATCCGTAGACGGACCCAGTTTGAGCTTCGGAAGGCTGAAGCCCGTGCACACATTCTCGAAGGATTACGCATTGCTCTTGATCATATCGATGAGATCATTGCGCTGATCCGATCTTCGGCGACGGCCGATGCGGCAAGAGAAGGTTTGATTGAACGCTTCGGACTCAGCCATGACCAGGCGCAGGCGATTCTTGACATGCGTTTGCAGCGTCTGACAGGTTTGGAGCGGGAACGCATTGAGAACGAATACCAAGAACTGATGGCCAAGATTGCCGAGTATCGCGAAATTTTGGCGAATGAGCATCTCGTTCTCGACATCATCAGCACAGAGCTGGAAGAGATTCGCGAGCGCTTTTCCGATGATCGCCGTACCGAGATTACGATTGGCGAGGAAAGCATTTTGGATGAGGATCTCATTCCTCGCGAAGAGGTCATCATTACGATCACCCACACGGGCTATGTGAAACGTCTTCCTGCGTCGACATATCGCAGCCAGAAGCGCGGCGGACGCGGCGTGGTTGGCATGGACACAAAGGATACGGATTTCGTGGAGCATCTTTTCGTGACCAACTCGCATAACTATTTGATGTTCTTTACCGATAAGGGTAAAGTATACCGTCTTAAAGCTTATGAAATTCCTGAACTTGGCCGTACGGCACGTGGAACACCGATCATCAACCTGATCCAGATCGAGCAGGGAGAATCAGTCAACGCGGTAATTCCGGTGCAGGAATTCGAAAGTGACAAATATTTGTTCTTTGCCACGCGCCAAGGGGTTGTGAAAAAGACGCCGCTTGAGGACTATACCAATATCCGCAAAGGCGGTCTGATCGGTATTTCCCTGCGCGAGGACGATGCCTTGATCGAAGTGAAGCTGACCGATGGGCAGCAGGAGATCATTATGGGGACAGCCCACGGAATGTCGATTCGCTTCTCCGAAGAGAATGTTCGTTCAATGGGCCGCAGTGCTACCGGTGTCAAAGGGATCACGCTTGAAGGCGATGATGCCGTCATCGGCATGGACGTTGTCGATCATGATCTGGACGTACTCATCGTGACTGCCAAAGGTTACGGCAAACGGACTCCGGTTGCGGATTATCGTATTCAGACCCGGGGCGGTAAAGGGATCAAGACGATTAATGTTACCGATAAAAATGGCGAAGTAGTCAGCCTGAAAATGGTTAAGGATGACGAAGACTTGATGATTATCACATCCAGCGGCACGCTTATTCGTACAAGCATGGATGGCATCTCCACGATGGGGCGTTACACCCAGGGCGTGAAGCTGATCAATATTCGTGAAGAAGACGATGCGGTGGCTACCGTCAGCCGAATCGACAAAAATGAAGAAGAACCGGACGAGCAAGAACTCGAAGGATTGGAGGGCACGGATGCCGATAGTGAGGCAACTGCCCCGATGGAAGATTCAAATGCTGACACGGAAAACGATCCTTCCGATACAGAAGCATAAAACGGAATAAACATGGATGAAGAGCCCTGCATAAGGGCTCTTTTCTTTTATGCGCGTGCCCAGAGGCACGTATCTTCTAGCCGGTGAAAGTCCGGTCATGGGAGGGGCCAAGCCCCCATGTAGCTAGGATGCCTGCGTACGGCGAGAGCTTTGCGTAGAAGCGCATCGACAAAAGTCATGTCAGAGACAAGGCGAGCGACATACCAGGCCGTAACATCAAGTGAATCCTGCCGCGTCGTCAAAAAGGCCTCGCAAGAGGGACAAGAGGAAGCCGAACCTCGGCTTAATGGGTGAAGGCCACGGAAACTGTTACGAACTTGGAGCGGCAGTGAAGAATCCTCCGGCGTAAGGGGATCGGCATGGTATGAAAGAGGATACAGTGAACTGGGGAGACCCTCCCCTGCACGGATTTTTTTTTTGAAACCGTAACGAAGTGGTCCATAAGTCCAAAAGATGAAATGATCAACTTGCAGGAAGGGAGTCCGAGGGGCTCATAGTACTGAGGAACGACAGGACAACACAACCTGTCGGAGGGAAGGAGCCCTGCTTTGTTCATGTTTCTTAAGGAGGTACGAGTTAGTGAATGCCGAAGGGCTAACAACACCAAAAGAAAACGTTCAACAACTCCAAGAGAAGCTAGGTCATGCGGCCAAGGAAAACAAGAAGCGAAGATTCCATGCTCTGTATGACAAGGTCTATAGAAGGGATATTCTGTGGGAAGCATGGAGGCGAGTGCGCGCGAACAAAGGTGCAGCGGGTGTGGATGAACAAACCCTTTCGGACATTGAGAGGCAAGGTGAATTTCAGTTCATAGAAGAGTGCCACCGACTGCTGAAAGAAGGAGACTACCACCCTTCGCCTGTTCGAAGGAAGTACATCCCCAAGAAGGATGGAAAGCAGAGGCCTCTCGGCATCCCAACCATTCGTGACCGGGTCATGCAAATGGCAACGAAGCTTGTCATTGAACCTATCTTTGAAGCAGATTTCCAAGAATGTTCGTTCGGTTTTCGCCCGAAACGGGGTGCCAAACAAGCGCTGGAACGAATCCGTAAAGCATGCAACCGCAAAGGAAACTGGGTGGTCGACGTCGACATCCAAGGCTACTTCGATAACATCAACCAAGAGAAACTAATGAAGCTGATCGCTATGCGAATCAGTGATCGTCGTATCTTGAAATTGGTGAGAAAGTGGCTTGTTGCGGGAGTTATGGAAGAAGGAAGTGTCCGGCGCTCGGATTTAGGCACGCCACAGGGCGGAGTGATTTCGCCTTTACTAGCAAACATCTATCTGAACTACTTCGATCTATTGTGGGAACGCCATGGGAAACAATGTGGAGAATTAACGCGATATGCAGATGACTTTGTGGTCGTATGCAAAACCAGAAAAGACGCTATGCGTGCCTACGAACTCATCCAGAGGATTATGGAACGATTGGAGCTAACCCTGCATCCGACCAAAACACGGATTGTTGGTTTATGGACAGGCGAAGAAGGCTTTGACTTTCTGGGGATGCATCACCGCAGAACGAAAGCAGAAACGTCCAAAGCACGAGTGTATTATTCAACACAGCAATGGTTAACTTCAAAAGCGGAAGCGCGGATTCGCGAAGTGGTGAAGGAGCGCTTAGCGCCACCAAGTATGCGAAAGTACGCTTTCCAAGAACACGTTGCATGGCTGAACCCCAAGATCCAAGGTTGGCGAAATTACTACCATACGTTTTACGGTAAACGGATATTAGCCAAATTAGACTGGTATATTCTACAGCGGTTCACAAGATGGTATGCGAAGAAACGGCAACGAGCGAGATGGATAGGGTCCTATTCAGAGGTGAAGTATTTGGCAAAATTACATGGATTGAAGAAGCTCTTGTAGTCCGCACGCTCAGGAATGACGAACATCGGAAAGCCGTATGAGGGAAAACCTCACGTACGGTTTGATGAGGAGGGGCTGGGAAGACCAGCCCTTTACTCTAGTCTGATCTAGGCAGATAATGTACAGCAGCATAGCTGTGCGGAGAAAATCCTTAGAATCTGGGATGTACAAGCCCGTTTGCTCAGTAATATAATGGGGAATATCATGCGATCCGGGACTATGGTCATACAAAATTCATAGATAAACAACGAGGGGATAAATATGGGACTAATTACCGTGTCTGAGGCCAAACCAGGCTTTAAACTGGGAAGTGACGTGCTTACTACGCGCGGAAACGTGTTGTTGCCGAAAGGCAAGGTCATCTTACCAAAGGATATTGAAGTGCTAAAAGCTTTCATGATACATAAGGTCGAGATCGAACAGGCGAAAACAGGTGCAAATGCTCCGACCTTCATCCCGAACGAAACAGAAGATCCAATCCTGAACGGAAAGAATGCTGAGCGGCCAGTTTCGGATGGAGGAGCAGCTTCAACTGTGCAGTCTTCTTTACAGGATGAGTATGAGAAGATGGTGAATTTGACTAAAAGTGCTTTTTTGGCCTCTATTGCTGCCGAATTGCCAATATATGAGCTTCGTACGCAGTTGGAATCCTTACTAGGATATATTAAACAGTACAATCCGCTAACCTTCAGTCCGAGAAATATGATGGATCACGATTATGTATATCACCAAGCGGTGTTAAGTGCAATGACCTCCTACCAATTGGCTCAATGGATGGATCTTCCGTCCAAAGACTGGATGCAAGTAGCTTTTGCAGGGTTATTCCATGATATAGGAAACAGCAAGGTCGATCCTCAAATTTTGCATAAACCAACGACGTTGACAAGCTCGGAACAGGAGGAAATCCGACAGCATACGAAATATGGGTATCAATTGCTGAAGCAGGCAAAAGCGATTAATGAAGGGGTCAGGCTTGCCGCTCTCCAGCACCATGAAAAAGTGGACGGATCGGGTTATCCGCTACAGCTGAGTGGCAGCCAGATCCATGTATATGCGAAGATTGTTGCCATAGCGGACATTTTCCATGCGATGACACTGGAGAAGGTTTACCGCAAAGCCCAGTCTCCTTATTTGGTGCTCGAGCAGCTCCAAAGCGAAGCGTTCGGTAAGTTGGATCCGGCGATTGTAAATGTTCTGGTTCAACGTTCAACGCAAATTCATAATGGAGTAAGAGTAAAGCTGAGCAACCATCAGATTGGTGAAATTGTATTTTCGGATCGGGATCATCCCACGCGTCCAATGGTTTCTGTGGAGGGCAACATCATTAATTTGATGCAACAGCGGCAGCTACATATTCAGGAGGTTATTGGTTGAACTGAATCCTGGACAAAGCACGATGAAGAAACTAGTCAGGTTATAAAGTGTGTTTCTTTATCGTGCTTAAGTTATGTATCTTCTGCTGCCACCATAAATTTTATTCGAAATATTATTAAAAAACACTTGCATAATATTTATGTACATGGTATATTCTAATTCCGGCCAAGAAAACACCGAGAAACATGGTGCGGCAAGCAAAGCAAATAAGCTTCGAAAAAAGAAACTTAAAAAAATGCTTGCAAAGTTGGTTCGGATGTGATAAGATATAAGAGTTGCTAAGGGCAACAACTTAGTAACGAAAACGAAGTTTGATCTTTGAAAACTGAACAACGAGTGAGTAATGCGAGGGTTTTTGGTACATGTCGTATGACTGTATAAAAAACCGGAGCGACATTGAGATATTTTATCTCGTCAGATTCAAAATGAGCTAATCGCTCTTTTCAATACCTCAGATGATTTTCATCACGATTAACCTCGTGTCCGAAATTCATCTTTATTGGAGAGTTTGATCCTGGCTCAGGACGAACGCTGGCGGCATGCCTAATACATGCAAGTCGAGCGGAGTTGATAGGAAGCTTGCTTCCTTGATGCTTAGCGGCGGACGGGTGAGTAACACGTAGGCAACCTGCCCTCAAGCTTGGGACAACTACCGGAAACGGTAGCTAATACCGAATACTTGTTTTCTTCGCCTGAAGAGAACTGGAAAGACGGAGCAATCTGTCACTTGAGGATGGGCCTGCGGCGCATTAGCTAGTTGGTGAGGTAACGGCTCACCAAGGCGACGATGCGTAGCCGACCTGAGAGGGTGATCGGCCACACTGGGACTGAGACACGGCCCAGACTCCTACGGGAGGCAGCAGTAGGGAATCTTCCGCAATGGGCGAAAGCCTGACGGAGCAATGCCGCGTGAGTGATGAAGGTTTTCGGATCGTAAAGCTCTGTTGCCAGGGAAGAACGCTTGGGAGAGTAACTGCTCTCAAGGTGACGGTACCTGAGAAGAAAGCCCCGGCTAACTACGTGCCAGCAGCCGCGGTAATACGTAGGGGGCAAGCGTTGTCCGGAATTATTGGGCGTAAAGCGCGCGCAGGCGGTCATTTAAGTCTGGTGTTTAATCCCGGGGCTCAACCCCGGATCGCACTGGAAACTGGATGACTTGAGTGCAGAAGAGGAGAGTGGAATTCCACGTGTAGCGGTGAAATGCGTAGAGATGTGGAGGAACACCAGTGGCGAAGGCGACTCTCTGGGCTGTAACTGACGCTGAGGCGCGAAAGCGTGGGGAGCAAACAGGATTAGATACCCTGGTAGTCCACGCCGTAAACGATGAATGCTAGGTGTTAGGGGTTTCGATACCCTTGGTGCCGAAGTTAACACATTAAGCATTCCGCCTGGGGAGTACGGTCGCAAGACTGAAACTCAAAGGAATTGACGGGGACCCGCACAAGCAGTGGAGTATGTGGTTTAATTCGAAGCAACGCGAAGAACCTTACCAGGTCTTGACATCCCTCTGACCGGTACAGAGATGTACCTTTCCTTCGGGACAGAGGAGACAGGTGGTGCATGGTTGTCGTCAGCTCGTGTCGTGAGATGTTGGGTTAAGTCCCGCAACGAGCGCAACCCTTGATCTTAGTTGCCAGCACTTCGGGTGGGCACTCTAAGGTGACTGCCGGTGACAAACCGGAGGAAGGTGGGGATGACGTCAAATCATCATGCCCCTTATGACCTGGGCTACACACGTACTACAATGGCCGGTACAACGGGCTGCGAAGCCGCGAGGTGGAGCTAATCCTAAAAAGCCGGTCTCAGTTCGGATTGCAGGCTGCAACTCGCCTGCATGAAGTCGGAATTGCTAGTAATCGCGGATCAGCATGCCGCGGTGAATACGTTCCCGGGTCTTGTACACACCGCCCGTCACACCACGAGAGTTTACAACACCCGAAGTCGGTGGGGTAACCGCAAGGAGCCAGCCGCCGAAGGTGGGGTAGATGATTGGGGTGAAGTCGTAACAAGGTAGCCGTATCGGAAGGTGCGGCTGGATCACCTCCTTTCTATGGAGAATCGTCTTCTGCAACGAAGACATTCAAATAAGCAGCTCAGCTGCAAACTTACTCACTCGTTGCTCAGTTTTGAGAGTTCAAACTCTCATGATTGTTCCTTGAAAACTGGATATCGAAACGAAAAATGCGAATTAGAACATTCCTTTTAGCTGAACTTGTGTCAAAACAAGTTTCAATAAAACGGTAGATTGCATCTTACTCTTTACGAGTAACATGGTTAAGCTACTAAGAGCACACGGAGGATGCCTAGGCGCTAGGAGCCGATGAAGGACGTGGCGAACAACGATACTGCCTCGGGGAGCTGTAAGCAAGCTTTGATCCGGGGATGTCCGAATGGGGAAACCCAGCTGGCGTAATACCCAGTTACTCTTGTCTGAATACATAGGGCAGGAGAGGCATACCAGGGGAACTGAAACATCTAAGTACCCTGAGGAAGAGAAAACAATAGTGATTCCGTCAGTAGCGGCGAGCGAACGCGGAACAGCCCAAACCAGAGAGCTTGCTCTCTGGGGTTGTGGGACGTCTCACATGGAGTTACAAAGGAGCCGGTTAAACGAAGAGGTCTGGAAAGGCCCGCCATAGAAGGTAAAAGCCCTGTAATTGAAAGTCTGTTCCCTCCGAGACGGATCCCGAGTAGTGCGGGGCACGTGAAACCCCGTATGAATCCGGCAGGACCATCTGCCAAGGCTAAATACTTCCTAGCGACCGATAGTGAAGCAGTACCGTGAGGGAAAGGTGAAAAGCACCCCGGAAGGGGAGTGAAATAGAACCTGAAACCGTGTGCTTACAAGAAGTCAGAGCCCATTTTAGGGGTGATGGCGTGCCTTTTGTAGAATGAACCGGCGAGTTACGTTCCCGTGCAAGGTTAAGGTGAGAAGCCGGAGCCGCAGCGAAAGCGAGTCTGAATAGGGCGACATAGTACGTGGACGTAGACCCGAAACCGGGTGATCTACCCCTGTCCAGGGTGAAGGTGCGGTAACACGCACTGGAGGCCCGAACCCACGCACGTTGAAAAGTGCGGGGATGAGGTGGGGGTAGCGGAGAAATTCCAATCGAACTCGGAGATAGCTGGTTCTCCCCGAAATAGCTTTAGGGCTAGCCTCGGAAAACAGAGTCGTGGAGGTAGAGCACTGATTGGGTGCGGGGCCCGCAAGGGTTACCAAGCTCAGTCAAACTCCGAATGCCATAGACTTACTTCCGGGAGTCAGACAGTGAGTGCTAAGATCCATTGTCAAAAGGGAAACAGCCCAGACCATCAGCTAAGGTCCCCAAGTGTGTGTTAAGTGGGAAAGGATGTGGAGTTGCACAGACAACCAGGATGTTGGCTTAGAAGCAGCCACCATTGAAAGAGTGCGTAATAGCTCACTGGTCGAGTGACTCTGCGCCGAAAATGTAACGGGGCTAAACACACCACCGAAGCTATGGCTTGATCTTATGATCAGGGGTAGGGGAGCGTTGTATAAGGGTTGAAGGTGTACCGTAAGGAGCGCTGGACATTATACAAGTGAGAATGCCGGTATGAGTAACGAAAAGATCAGTGAGAATCTGATCCGCCGAAAGCCTAAGGGTTCCTGAGGAAGGCTCGTCCGCTCAGGGTAAGTCGGGACCTAAGGCGAGGCCGAAAGGCGTAGTCGAAGGACAACAGGTCGAAATTCCTGTACCACCGTAAATCGTTACGAGCGATGGGGGGACGCAGTAGGGTAGTGACGCAGGCTGATGGATGCCTGTCCAAGCAGTGAGGCTGGTTAGTAGGCAAATCCGCTAACCGCAAGGCTGAGCTGTGATGGGGAGTGAAAATTACAGTAGCGAAGGTCATGATCTCACACTGCCAAGAAAAGCCTCTAGCCAGATGAAGGTGCCCGTACCGCAAACCGACACAGGTAGGCGAGAAGAGAATTCTAAGGCGCGCGGAAGAACTCTCGTTAAGGAACTCGGCAAAATGACCCCGTAACTTCGGGAGAAGGGGTGCCCCGGTAGTGTGAATAGCACGAGGGGGCCGCAGTGAAAAGGCCCAAGCGACTGTTTAGCAAAAACACAGGTCTGTGCGAAGCCGTAAGGCGAAGTATACGGGCTGACGCCTGCCCGGTGCTGGAAGGTTAAGGGGAGCGGTTAGGGAGCAATCCCGAAGCTGTGAACCGAAGCCCCAGTAAACGGCGGCCGTAACTATAACGGTCCTAAGGTAGCGAAATTCCTTGTCAGGTAAATTCTGACCCGCACGAATGGCGTAACGACTTGGGCGCTGTCTCAACGAGAGATCCGGTGAAATTTTAATACCTGTGAAGATGCAGGTTACCCGCGACAAGACGGAAAGACCCCATGGAGCTTTACTGCAGCTTGATATTGAATTTGGGTACGATCTGTACAGGATAGGTGGGAGCCTGAGAAGCATGAGCGCCAGCTTGTGTGGAGGCACCGTTGGGATACCACCCTGATCGTATCTAGGTTCTAACCTGGTGCCCTAATCGGGTACGGGGACAGTGTCAGGTGGGCAGTTTGACTGGGGCGGTCGCCTCCTAAAGAGTAACGGAGGCGCCCAAAGGTTCCCTCAGAATGGTTGGAAATCATTCGAAGAGTGCAAAGGCATAAGGGAGCTTGACTGCGAGACCTACAAGTCGAGCAGGGACGAAAGTCGGGCTTAGTGATCCGGTGGTACCGCATGGAAGGGCCATCGCTCAACGGATAAAAGCTACCCTGGGGATAACAGGCTTATCTCCCCCAAGAGTCCACATCGACGGGGAGGTTTGGCACCTCGATGTCGGCTCATCGCATCCTGGGGCTGAAGTAGGTCCCAAGGGTTGGGCTGTTCGCCCATTAAAGCGGTACGCGAGCTGGGTTCAGAACGTCGTGAGACAGTTCGGTCCCTATCTGTCGTGGGCGTAGGAAATTTGAGAGGAGCTGTCCTTAGTACGAGAGGACCGGGATGGACGTACCGCTGGTGTACCAGTTGTTCCGCCAGGAGCACCGCTGGGTAGCTATGTACGGACGGGATAAGCGCTGAAAGCATCTAAGCGTGAAGCCCCCCTCAAGATGAGATTTCCCAATTAGTAAGACCCCTTGAAGACGACGAGGTAGATAGGCTGGGGGTGGAAGTGCAGCAATGCATGGAGCTGACCAGTACTAATCGGTCGAGGGCTTATCCAAAAAAATGCAGGTTCTAAGTCGCAGATTTCGTTTCGAATCCAGTTTTCAGAGAGCAATCTCTGGGCTTGAGAATAGGCTGTCCTTTAAGGGCTGAACTTTTCTCGCAGCGATTTCGAGAAGCGTAGGCTTCGAAAAATCATGTTTGGTGGCGATGGCGGAGGGGTTCCACACGTTCCCATCCCGAACACGACCGTTAAGCCCTCTAGCGCCGATGGTACTTGGACCGCAGGGTCCTGGGAGAGTAGGAAGCCGCCAAGCGAAGAACCACTGCCGATGTCATCGGTGGTGGTTTTTATTTTGTATTTATACTATCGAAATCTGTTTCCTTTTTGAAATGGATTTACAAAAGGAAGGTAACAGTTTTGTTACGGAAAGCGCAGACAAAACCAGTATAATAGGACTATGTTTATTATGCTAAAAGTACCTGACCCGAGAGCTGGAATGTGCAGCTGTGAAAAGGAGGGTGTGCATGTTTAGTTGGCGCAGACTAGTGCTGTATTCTTGTTTATTAAGCTTGGTGATTGTGCTAGCTGGCTGCGGTGAAGATTCTGTCGCTTGGAACTCCTATGAGGGTGCGGTGAACGAAAAGAGCTTCCCGGTTCCGAAAGTGGCCAATAAAAGCGAGCAATTCGAAAACCGTTCCGACATGGATTATGTTCGATATACGATTTCCGGAATCAGCGAAAAGACCAGCTTGCCAGAGGTTTATTTGGATGAAATCAAAAGTTGGGGATGGACGGAAGAAGCCTCCAGCAATACAAGTGAGAACTCAAGTTCAACCCGTGTGTTTGCCAAGGATGGACATCTTGTTCATTTAGCCGTGCATGATGGATTCTTTACGCTAATGGTGCCTAGAACGGATGCAACCGCAGCCAAGGTAAAGTCCATGGATGATGACGAAGACTGACCGTGTACGAGGATTGCTTGGCCAGAGAAGGTTAAGTAGGTATCGGTGATTGTATATGAGATAGAAAGCCCTGATCAATGAATCAGGGCTTTTTCGTCGTGGGAAAGAGAACGTTATCTACCAACCACTATATGCGTGAACAGCTGAAGCAAAGGATCCAACCAGCGACATGTATATGATAAGGTGTGGTGCAGAAGCAGGGATGCTGTTTCATCGCCAGCAAGCATGCATGGTCAGTCGAAGTGGATCGCCTATCTCATCAATGCATGTTCGAACTGCGAGGAGGAGTCGGTGCTGAACTCTGGGGATAAGTTTGGTATTAATATGCTTACGTTCTTTGTGGATAAAAGAAAAGCGAGAAAAGCCAAAGAGGTTATCCACTGTGGATAACCTCTTTGGTACAGCATCAACTTTGAACTGCGAGGGTCGAAGCGAAATGAATAACCATTTCATTGCAGATAATAAGATACGTCCTGCGGGTTCAACTTGATGAGCCCGTCTTTTCGCTGGCGGGAGAGTGCGGCCAAGACGTAAAGGCGCGGTACTAACAACCATAGATGCCAAAAGATTAACGAGATCGTAAAGGACAATGGTGACCAGATTAAACAAATGGTGATGATACAGAGACCAATCCAACTCAGATTGAGATGGACTCTGGCAAACATGCGGTAACTAAAATGCTGGCTGGGAATATAGCCAAACCAGGGCATCTGGAAACTCCACTGCCAGCGTTTTACATACGATGAACCCAGGCTGAGAAGTATAGTTCTGGCGATAACATAGTGGATCCAAACCGTTAGGGGGCCAGCCAGGACAAAAAAGAAAAGTGATGTCCAAGGGAAGGCAAGCAAGTTAAACAGAAGCATGACGACAGGCAAACATAAATAGCTGTTAACGACGCTGCGGGGGATATTCTTTTTTTTCAGAAGCCGGTATTGGTAGAATGTTGCTTTATTCTCCGGTTCGGGAAACATACGTGTTCAAATCCTCCTTGTGAATACGTTTGATTAAAAAGTGTGAGTCGTACATGATGGTGATCCGTGAGTGGTTATGTAATAATGCAGCATGGCAATCCTGACTGCGACAGGTTTTGGTCAAATTGAAGGAGAGGCATAAGCAGCATATCCCGAGTTACTTTCGCTGTCAGGTTTGAAGAATTTGCGATGTAATATATATATCGGCGGCGATTCGGTGATTTTTTAAGGTTAACGAAGATTAGTTTTCGATAAGGCTCGGTTGTTTTTTTCGGTACAGACACCCGACGGCAAATGGGCGAATATATATATTTTGAATCAAGAAAGCACTATGAAAAGGTTTAAAATAATAGAAAGTGTGCCATACTGATAGTAAACGTAAATAAGGTGGGATGGTTGATGGAAGAACGCGCCGAACACGTCTGCATTATTTGTGAAGAGAAAAAAAGAGAAGGCATATTTATCGTATCCGAATTCATATGCGACGCTTGCGAGTCTGAAATGGTTCATACCGATGCACAAGATGCCAAGTATCCTTTCTTTATCCATCAGATGAAGCAGATTTGGGTACAAAAGAACGCATAATATGATCGCCGTATATATGTGAGACAAACATAGACGGAAGGCCCTGTGAGGCCTTTTTCTGTTGAAATCCGAAATGGGAGTCCGCAAATGCTTGGTATCGGAGATAAGCTGATATAATAATATTGATTTTGATATTTCATTTCTAAATGTTCAGGAAGGGTAACTTATGAACGATAGATCGCATCATGCACCACTATATGAAGCATTGCTGGCTTACCGGGAATCAGGCAACCGTTCCTACCATGTCCCGGGTCATAAAAATGGACAAGCATATCGTAGAATGCCAACGAAAACGGAGGGAGAAGGTGTAAGAGTAGAGGAGGCCATTCCATCTGGCGCGGCGGTCTCCTCCGAATTCGTGGGGCGGAAGACGGTTAAAGGTGAAATGGATCACCGCTCTCTCCGATCTTCCAGTACGCCTGATATGGCGTTTATGGATATGATGCGTATGGACGTAACAGAAATCACCGGGACAGATGACCTCCACCACCCGGAGGGTGTCATTTTGGAGGCGCAGCAGCTCGCGGCAGACTGTTATGGAGCGGAGGAGAGCTTCTTTCTTGTAGGCGGCAGTACGGTTGGCAATCTGTCGCTGCTGCTGACGATTTGCAATGAACCGGGGAGTGTCGTTTTGGTACAGCGGAACGTGCACAAGTCCGTGATTCACGGTTTGATGCTGGCGGGGGCGAAAGCGGTATTTCTTGAGCCATGGGTCGATACTGCAAGTGGACTTGCGGTCCTACCGTCGGTAGAGACGGTCCAGGCTGCTGTTCAAGCGTATCCTGAGGCAAAGGGAGTACTCGTCACGTCGCCGAATTATTACGGCATGGGCAGCGATCTGTCGCCCCTTGCCGAGGTTTGCCATGCAGCAGGCATGCCGCTGCTGGTGGATGAGGCGCATGGCGCCCATTACGGCCAGCATCCGCAGCTGCCGAAGTCCGCCCTGTCCTGCGGAGCAGACGGGGTGGTTCAGTCGACGCATAAGATGCTGTCGGCCTTCACCATGGGGGCCATGCTGCATGTCCAGGGACCGCGCATCAACCGGTCCCTGCTGAGGCAGCGCCTGGCCATGGTGCAGAGCTCAAGCCCATCCTACCCGTTGATGGCTTCGCTCGATCTGGCGCGCCGGCACCTGCATGTGCACGGCGCAGAAGCCTTCACGGCGGGACTTGTCGCCGTGGAAGCCTTCAGGCGCGGCCTTGCGGAGCTGCCGCGCTTTCGGCTCCTGCAGCCGGCACAGCCGTGCGCTGCAGGATACACCGCTCAGGACCCGTTCAAGGCCGTCATTCATGACGGCGCAGGGGTGCTGAGCGGCTACAGGCTGCAGCAGCAGCTGGAAGCCCGCGGCTGCGTGCCTGAGATGAGCGACGAGCGATACGTCGTCTTGCTTTTCAGCCTCGGATCGACGATGCAGGATGCGGGGCACCTGCTTCGGGCTTTGGATGAAATCGATCAGGCCAACCGCCCGGGGCAAGAATTATTGCCGCAGCCTGATTCAGGGGTAGGGATGACTTATATTTCCACGTGGAACAATTTAGAAAATGCCAAGCCTTTTTCGGATCCGGTTCCTTTTTCGCTGCAACCTGTTCTTGAAGGGGACATGTCTTCTGTATCGATTGAGGAAAGCGTTGGGCACATATCTTCAGAGTTGATTACTCCTTATCCACCCGGAATTCCTTTAGTTTATCCTGGCGAACGGATCACTTCTGCCATGGCAGCGCGCTTAAAGCTTCTGAGCCAGGAAGGGGCTAAATTCCACGGTGCTTACGATCCCCGATTGCAAACTTTGAAAATCAAAAAAGAGGGGTTCACTGAGCATGGGACGCTTGGTCCATCGAATGAAAAATCTGCATATAGCTGACCACATGGGCTTGATCATGTATAGTATTATGTGAGAAACAATGATTTGTACATGCCCATGAAACAATGAGTGGGCCTGATCATACACCTCTGGGCGCATGGATTCATAATGTGGAGCAAGAGACCGCATCCCATGCCAATGAACAGTCGCCGAATCAACCAAGAACCGACGCAATCAACGATATAGAAAGCAGGGAAGTATATGCAGGGCAGAGGTCAATTCATTACGTTGGAAGGAGGAGAGGGCTCCGGGAAAACGACGATGATCGCCAGCTTGGATTCTTATTTTCGTGAAAAGGGTACTCCGTATATAGTGACACGGGAACCGGGAGGAATCGAAATCGCGGAAAAGATTAGAGAAATCATCCTTAATCCTCTTCATACGGCAATGGATGCACGAACAGAAGCGCTGCTATATGCAGCCGCAAGAAGCCAACATCTCGCTGAAAAGGTGGAGCCTGCGCTTGCCGCAGGAAAGACGGTGGTGTGTGACCGTTTTGTCGATAGCAGCCTGGTTTATCAAGGCTACGCCCGCGGATTGGGCATGGATAACGTATGGACCATCAATCGATTTGCCATCGGCGATCTGATGCCTGACATTACGTTTTATCTGGATATCGAGCCAGAAGTCGGTCTGGGGCGAATTAATGCCCATCAGGGACGCGAAGTCAATCGCCTCGATCTGGAGAGTCTCGAATTTCATCACAAAGTGCGGGAAGGGTACCTGCTCTTGAAAAAACAATTTCCGGAACGCATTCGCATTATTGACGCATCGGGCACACCTGATGAGGTCGCAAAGGCGATGATTTTGTCGCTGGACGAGGGATATTGAAGGAGTTTGGCGAGTAATTGTCAAATATATTAGGCAAGGCATTTCCGAAATGCCAATTCTGAAGGAGGTAATGCAGGATGAAACTGATTGTTGCGATTATACAGGATAAAGACAGCAACCGATTGTCCAGTGCATTGGTAAAAGCAAACTTTCGGGCAACCAAACTGGCCAGTACCGGTGGATTTCTGAAGGCCGGAAACACCACGTTTATGATCGGTGTTGACGACGGTCAGGTTGAGAATGTAATGAACGTCATTCGCAGCAGCTGTAAGGTTCGTGAACAGCTCGTGACTCCGGTCACTCCAATGAGCGGTACAACCGATTCGTACCTGCCGCTGCCTGTGGAAGTGCAAGTGGGAGGGGCCACTGTATTTGTTCTCCCGGTAGACCGCTTCGAACATTTTTAATCGGATCAGAACATATATACCTCGGCGGAACAGTACCCGATATGGCATTTAAACCTTCTGCTATGCGCGGTCTGGCTTCCCTGAGAGTAAATTTAGACATACGTTTGTGTTATGATGGATATAGGCCATGAAATATAAATGTGTCTAGTGCCGTTAGCACCTTACGTGACTTCGTTCTCCGTCCAAAATGAACAAACCTGATCGGCCAGTGTTCAGCGGGTATCTTTTGGCTGGAGAACGATGACGGCTCGATGTTGTACGACGAACTCTTTTCTACCATTATATATAGTGTATTGAACGTCAGAAATCGAAAAAGGGTTTTCTTCCATGCACAGGCGCAGCGCGTACTGTGCTGATGGTCGATCACCTACTATAACAGAAGGCGGGCGTTTTATGAAAATCAATCCTGGCTTCAGGCCGATGCAGAGCGGGATCAGTTCGGCCGATACCGGATCCAAGCCGATTCAGTCGAAAAGCTTTTCCGATATGATGCAGCATCAGGGCGAGCGTGCTTCTCAGGCCGAATTGAATCGCAGATTAAGCGAGATTCAGATGCAGGGTGAGAGGCTTGCCCGCTCTATGACCATCCGTGAACTGAAGGCGTACAAAACTATGGTTAAGCGATTCCTGGAGGAGACGGTGCGCCGCGGCGTATCGATGAAGGAAACGCGTGGATGGGATCGCCGGGGAAGAGGCAAGCGGTATAAACTAATTGATGAGGTCGATTCTGCGTTACTCGCTATGGCGGATGAGCTGTTGGAAACGGAAGAAGGCAAGATTACGCTATTACAGCAGGTTGGGGAAATTCGGGGAATGCTTATTAATTTAAGCTTCTGAGGAGGAAACATGTCCTTTCAACAAATTATGGGCCAGCAGGCGGCCAAGCAAATGTTACAGAGCAGTTTGAGACGACAGGCCATAAGCCATGCATATCTGTTTAGCGGCCCGACGGGCAGTGGCCAATTGCAGACTGCGGTTACGTTTGCCAAGGCTATTTTCTGCACGGAGCTAGAGGATGATGCATGCGGACATTGTCTTGAATGCCGTAAAGTAGAGCACGGTAACCATCCGGACCTAACGATGATTGCACCGGATGGAAGCACCATCAAGATCGATCAGATCCGGGATCTGCAACGGATGTTTTCATATCGATCAGAGGCAGAACACCCGAAAGTATATATTATTGAACAGGCCGAAAAAATGACGGTGCAGGCTGCAAACAGCTTGCTGAAGTTTTTGGAGGAGCCCCAGGTTCCGGCGGTAGGCATTCTGATTACCGACAATGGCCAGGCCATGCTCCCGACCATTCGTTCACGCGCACAGCTCGTGCCTTTTAATGCACTCCATCCTGAGGAAATGCTGCAAGCGTTGACGCTGGAAGGATATACTGGAAATCTGGCTCGTACTGCCGTTCACCTGGCTTCGGGACTGGAAGGATGTAGAGAAATCCTCCAGCAGAATTGGTTTGCAGAAATTAGAAACGTAATGTTACAATTAGGGAAGGAGTCCCTGGGCAGAGGCAGTACATCACTGATATCTGCGCAGCAGAAAATTTTTAAAACAGGACTCTCTGAGCATTTGGACATGCTGTTCAGCCTGTTCCATATTTGGTTCAGGGATATGCTGTATGTCCAGGTTGGTAGGCATGAACATATCGTTTTTATAGATCAGTTGGACATGCTGTCTCAATTGGCACATACCCGAAGCACAGAGCAGTGGGTCTCCTATATGGATTTGGCCGCGGCATGCAGGAAAAAATTGCGTTTCAATGTCAATGGCCAGCTTTGTCTGGAGCAATTTTTGATTGGTCTGGCATAAGACTTGTGATCACTTCGGCGGAATTGCCATAAGAATACAGGGCTTCAGACGAAGTGGGGTTGGCTTACGAGGGGGTTAATTTTTTGTATAGTGTAGTGGGTGTCCGTTTCAAAAAAGCGGGCAAAATTTATTACTTCGATCCCCTGGACCTTCCCATTGAAAAAGAAAACTGCGTTATCGTGGAGACAGCGCGGGGGGTTGAGTACGGTAAGGTTGTTGTTGGCAAGAAAGAAGTAAGCGAGTCCGATGTAGTGTTGCCGCTTAAAAAAGTCATTCGCGTAGCCGGGGAGACTGATGCCCGGGTTGTTGACGAAAACAAGCGTGCAGCCAAGGAAGCATTCGGTACTTGTTTAAATAAAATCAGAGACCATGGACTCAAAATGAAGCTGGTCGATGTAGAGTTTACGTTTGATCGCAACAAGATCATTTTTTATTTTACGGCTGAAGGAAGGGTGGATTTCCGGGAGCTGGTGAAGGATTTGGCCAGCATTTTCCGTACGCGGATCGAGCTGCGGCAGATCGGTGTTCGGGATGAAGCCAAAATGCTTGGCGGTATTGGTCCCTGCGGCCGCGTGTTATGCTGTTCCTCCTGGCTGGGAGACTTCGAGCCGGTATCCATCAAGATGGCCAAGGATCAGAGCTTGTCACTGAATCCGACGAAAATTTCCGGGTTGTGCGGAAGGCTCATGTGCTGTCTGAAATTCGAGCATGATAATTACGAAAGCGTAAAGGAAGAACTACCGGCCGTTGGCAAGCTGGTTATCACCTCCTTGGGTGAAGGGAAAGTGGTCGCCATTAACGCAGGCAATCGTACGGTGCATGTTCAACTGTTCGAGATCAGTAAAGTCAAAGAACTTCCGCTGGATGACGTCGTTATCAAGTAAACCATTATAGGTTGCTTCGGGGTGGAAACTTGGAAAAGAAAAATCTGTTTACGCATATTCATGAGATGGAAACCCAATTGGGTCAATTGCACAGTGATTTGGGAGAGTTAAAAATGATTGTTAAGGAGCTGCTGGAAGATAATCAGCGGCTTACCATTGAGAATGAGCAGTTACGCAAACTGTTGAAACGTGAAACGCCGGCAGAGTTGCCTGTGTCCTCCGCACTCGCTCCGGTAGCGAGGCCTGCTGGCCCCGATCCGGGCGAAGACGTGGTGGGCGAAGGATACGACAATTTGGCTCGGCTGTATCACGAAGGGTTCCATATCTGCAATGTCTATTATGGCCATTTGCGAACGGAAGGCGATTGTCTGTTCTGCCTGTCTTTTCTTAATAAATGATGTGACCGTAGGGAAGAGCCCCTACGGTTTTTTTTCAAGGTTGGAAACATTGAAGGATAGTATACCGGAGGATGAATGCAATTGACGAAGGTGAATTCAGTGCCACTATACGAGTCTGAACGGCTTGACGATCTGTTGACGCATGATCTGAACATTATACAAAGCGATGAAGTTTTCAGTTTTTCCATGGATGCAGTTCTATTGGCACGATTTGCGGCTGTACCCAAGTATGGGCGAGTCTTGGATCTGTGCACCGGAAATGGAGTCGTCCCGATTCTATTATCGACGCGAACGCAGGCCCGACTAGAGGGGATCGAAATTCAGCCGAGGTTGGCCGATATGGCCAGACGCAGCGTGCAGTTGAATGGTCTGGAAGACATCATTACAATCCACGAGGGAGATCTGCGCGATTGGGTGAAACAAACCGGGCATGATGTCTATGATGCGATTACCGTGAACCCTCCTTACATGCCCTTAAACGGAAGCGACATCAAGGTCAATGTACATCAGGCCATGGCAAGACATGAATTGGGATGTACGTTGGAGGAGGTCATTCAGGCGTGTACCCGTTTGGTTCGTCATGGAGGCAAGGTGTTCATGGTACATCGACCACAGCGGCTTGCTGAAATAATATCGCTCATGAGGCAGTACCGGCTTGAACCGAAACGGATCCGTTTGGTACATCCACGCGCCCATCTTGAAGCCAATATGGTATTGATCGAGGCACACAAGGGAGGCAAGCCTGAAGTAAGGATGCTGCCGCCGCTCATTGTTTATAATGAAGAGGGGGCATACTGTGATGAAGTTATGGAGATTTACTATGGCTCCACGAATTCGAAACTTGGGCAGGAAGGAGGAGAGTAAATGACGCTGCACGTTCAAAAGAGTTTTGCCGACCAACCGGAGCATTACGGCAAATTGTATTTGGTAGGAACTCCGATCGGTAATTTGGATGACATGACCTTCCGTGCGATCAAGACACTTCAGAGCTGCGACATTATTGCAGCAGAGGACACGAGGCAAACGCGAAAATTGTTGACCCATTTCGAAATTACGCCATCCATGCTGTTCAGCTATCATGAGCACAATAAGGTGGCCAGCGGGCCTGAACTGATACGCTATATAATAGAAGGAAAAAATTTGGCGCTGGTTAGCGATGCCGGTTTGCCGGCCATTTCCGACCCTGGTTCCGACCTGGTCAAGCTGGCTCTTGAAGCCGGAATTAGCGTTGTTCCCATCCCCGGTCCCAATGCCGCGTTGTCGGCGCTCATGGTGTCGGGACTATCGACGGAACGCTTTACTTTTGGCGGATTCCTCCCGCGAGAGAAAAAGGACATGCGCAAAGTGCTGGAAGGGTTCAATGAATCCAATGGAACGTTGTTGTTCTATGAATCGCCGCACCGTATACGCAAAACGTTATCCGTCCTGGAAGAGCTGCTCGGCGATCGTTCGGTTGTGCTTGCACGTGAACTGACGAAACGGCATGAGGAATTTGCGAGGGGAAGTATTAGCCAGTGCATGGAATGGCTGGATGAGCACCCTCCGCTTGGCGAGTACTGCCTTCTGGTGGAGGGCATTCGGGAGGAAGAGCGCAAGGCGGAGCGAGAAGCATGGTGGCAGCAAATGTCCTTGGAGGAACACGTCAGCCATTATGAATCAGAAGGATTCAACCGGAAAGACGCGATGAAAAAAACGGCGACGGACCGAGGCTTATCGAAACGCGAGGTATACAATGCTTTGGTATAATGGTTTGCATGTTCCTGAAAAAGGAGAACGTATCCTTAAAATGGATGACTTTCAACCTTAATGTAATATTAAAGAAATATGAAAAAAGGAAGCGACGAAAAAAAATTTTTCATCGTTTCCTTTGATGATTACGGGGTAATGCCCTAAGACAGGATCGAGCGGTTTGGGCAGCTCCAAAAAAAAGACCTTCCAACGATGGGGTTCACATCGGGAAGGCAACCAAGGAATATAAAAAGGTTAGAATTAACAATGTTATAAGTCCATTATACCTGATCTTTCTTATTTTGTCACAGGTGCAGGGATTTCAGAAATACATTCGTTGCAAACAATTTTACCTTTGAAGTATGTCACGTTTTCGGCATTTCCGCAGAAGATGCATGCTGGCTCATATTTTTTCAGCATGATGCGTTCGCCATCAACGTAAATTTCAAGAGCATCTTTCTCGCCGATACCCAGAGTACGACGCAATTCGATTGGAATAACTACCCGTCCCAGTTCGTCTACTTTTCTTACAATACCTGTTGATTTCATCATTATAATCAGTGCTCCTCTCAACTAACTATCAGTAGTTCAGTGTCATTATTCGACATTATTTTATGTTTTATGATACTCATCATACCAACGATTCCCAAAACAGTCAACCTTAAAATTTGCTTAAAATTAAGGTTATTTTTGATAAGGTAACGGTGGGCAAGGGATTGGGGCAGTTTTTTCGCAAATAGACACGAAGTTCGGCTTTGTCGATTTGGAAGACGACAAAATCACTGTATTCGACATAATTCGTCATTGTTTGTCGAATGGTTGATGTGCTTTTCGCCAAAATCCAATAAACTGCAGTAACAAACGTATCGTAGACTTAGATCAGGAAATCATCTTAAAGGAGTGAGTTAACATGGAGCAGCGCTTGACGGAAGAAAAGGTGTTTAAAGATCCCGTACATAATTACATTCATGTGCAAGATCCAATCATTTGGCAATTGATCAACACGCCCGAGTTCCAACGGCTGCGTCGCATCCGTCAGTTAGGGACATCCTATCTCACGTTTCATGGTGCGGAACATAGCCGGTTTTCCCACTCGCTTGGCGTATACGAGATTACGCGCAAAATCATCTCGCAGTTTGAACGAAGCCATTATCCTGATTGGCCAAAAGAAGAAAAGATTGTGGCCCTTTGTGCAGCATTGCTGCATGATCTGGGGCACGGTCCATTTTCCCATTCCATTGAAGAGGCATTCGATATGCATCATGAAGATTGGACCTGTCGTATTATTCTTGGCGATACCGAAGTGGGGGCGATTCTGAGAAGGTATGCTTCCGACTTTCCGGAGAAAGTCGCTTCCGTGATTCAGAAAACATACGACAAACCTATTGTGGTCAATTTGATCACAAGCCCTCTGGATGCGGACCGAATGGATTATTTGCTGCGCGACGCCTATTTTACGGGCGTAAATTATGGGACGATCGACCTTGATCGAATTTTGCGAATGTTGAGGCCCTACCATGGCAGAATCGTCGTCAAGGAGTCGGGCATGCATGCGGTGGAAGATTACCTGATGTCCCGTTATCAGATGTACTGGCAGATCTATTTCCATCCGGTAACACGAAGCTCTGAAATCATTCTTAGGCAAATATTCAAACGGGCCAAACAACTGATGAAGCAGAATTTTAACTTCCGTTTCATGCTGGATCCCCTGCCGCAGCTGTTTGAGGGATCGCTCTCGGTCAAGGAGTATTTGCAATTGGATGAAGCGCTCATCCAGACCGCCTTTATGCAATGGCGTAAGGAGAACGATGCCATTCTTCGAGAACTGTGCGAACGCTTCATGGATCGCAGGTTGTACAAATACGTAGAGATTGAACAGCATGACGTAGCGTTGATGGATGACATTCGGAAGGCCTTCGCCGAAGTGGGACTGGAGCCCGAGTACGATGTCGAAATTGATTTTCCAACTGATCTTCCGTATGATGTGTTTCGTCCGGACGAATCGACGGAGAAACAGATTTTGCTGCTGGATCGCCAAGATAAATTGCATGAATTATCCGAGGTATCCGATATTGTTCGTTCGATTAGCGGCATACAGCGTGGAAAGCATCATCTGTATTATCCGCAGGATAAAGTGGATGCCGTTCTTCACCATCTTCCAGCCCATATACGCCGTTATTTTTCTTGAAGCTGCACTTATTTTTTTTATGATACAGTAATCTGCTTTAATGGAGAGTAAATGTAGATCGACATAATTTTGTAATTCATTATTTTTTTCCGGACAGACCATTAAGGAGAAGGAGATGTAACCATGATGTTATTCGACACTCACACGCACCTGGATGCGCCGCAATTCGACGAGGATAGGGAGGAGGTCATTCAACGTGCTGTCGACGCTGGCGTCGGACGCATGATTAATGTCGGTTTTAATCGGGAAACTATTCCATCCACCATGAAGCTTGCCGAAACGTACGAGTTTATCTACGCCGCGGTCGGATGGCATCCCCAAGATGCCATCACCATGCAGGAGGGCGACCTGGAATGGATCGCTGATTTGTGCAAACACGAAAAAGTCGTAGCCATTGGCGAGATCGGGCTTGACTACTATTGGGACACCTCCCCCAAGGATGTTCAGCATCGCGTTCTTCGCCAGCAGATCGGATTGGCTCGCGAGCTGAAGATGCCTATTGTCATTCATAACCGGGACGCGCATGAAGACATTGTGAGAATTTTGCGTGAAGAGAAGGCGTCAGAGGTCGGCGGTGTGATGCATTCGTTTTCGGGGAGCTGGGAAACGGCAAAACTTTGTCTGGATATGAACTTTGACCTTTCCTTCGGTGGACCGATCACGTTTAAAAATGCCAAGCAGCCAAAAGAGGTACTCGCCAAGGTGCCGATGGACCGGTTTTATATCGAAACCGACTCCCCTTATCTTACTCCTCATCCATTTCGAGGAAAGAGAAACGAGACGGCTCACGTTCGCCTCGTGGCTGAGGCAGCTGCCGAAATCAAGGGTGTATCGGTCGAGGAAATTGCGGCAATTACGAACAAAAATGCCATGGGACGTTTTGGGATTCGTTGAAAATCGGAGTAATTCAGGTGAAAAAACGAGCTAGACGGAGTGAATTTGCTTTTTGATCCAAATAAACGAAGTTTATTACAATATTTTAACCAAATATTTAGAAAAACGTAGTTGAATGCTGCTTTACAACATGCATCGAAACAGGATATCATCTTTTCAGTGAATTGTTGCGTGGAAAAAGGACAGATGTTCGGGGGATAGCAAAAGGGACTCTTCCTTGAACGCAGCGTTTACTTTCATGAACCAGTCTCGCTGAGTCTCCGAACACGGAGAGCGGGGGAACCAATAGGGCTTGAATATCGGTGAATTTCCCGATCCGCGTCATTCGCTGACCCAAAAGCAGCGGATGGACTGCGAAGCCGTATTTGATTTCTTCTTTGGGTCTCGGGGTGAATTCAAGGGTATCCGCCATGAGCGGGTGACCGGAGATAGGGCGGCTCTCTTTCGTCCGAACCCGACAGCTAACCTCGCAAGCGGAAAAAGAGAGGTAATCTCGTGCATGAATTTCCGATATTCAAAATCATTCGGAAGCCACGAAAGAGTCCTCTTAGCTCTTTCTTTGGCTTTTTTGTTTTTGAATAAAAGAAATGCGGTCATCATAGAGTTCTTTTTAGGATGACTGATCTCATGTTGCGAAGAAGGGTTCATGGTGCAGAGCCGGTTGTTGTTTTGACCCGTTCTGTAGAAAATTTCGGTATAGTCGCGTCAAAGACATCATGCATTACTTTAGACGGCGGGGCTATGAAGGAGGACGGAGAAGTGGGCGCATTCCAACCAGAGGAGACCCATGAGTCACGATCATCCAGTAAGTCTTACGCGTTGAGGTGGAAGCATGAGAACTTGCGTCAAATTGCGTTGATCGCTATTTTCTCAATCGCACTTACAATCATGATCTTGTTAGTCGTTTATGGTCAGGCCGGAAAACAAATATCACTGGTGATTGACGGCAAATCTCAAGAGGTTGAGACTCGTACAGGATTGCTTCAGGAATTGCTGGATGAGCAATCCATCACGGTAGGGCCTCACGATGAGGTATCCATGCCATTGAACGGGTCCATTACGGATGGCGATCGCATCGTCATCGAGCGTGCTGTTCCAGTTAATGTTACGGCAGACGGAGACACCAAGACTCTGTATACAACGGATGCATCGGTGGAAGAAGCCATTCAAAAGGCAGGCATCACCGTAGGGAATGAAGACAAAATCTATCCAGCCTTGGATACTTCGATCAAGAAAGATATGAAAATTCGCGTAGTGCGGGTAACAAAGCGTACAGTCGACGTTGAACAGCCGATCGCATATAAAGTGGTCAAAACGGCTGACCCGAGCCTGTACAAGGGTGACAATCGAGTCATCGTGAATGGCAAGGAAGGCACATTGGTGCAGCATATCGAAAAGGTATTTCAGGATGGAGAATTGGTCTCCAAAAAAATGGTCGGCAAGACGGTGACTACGAATCGCGTGGATAAAGTCATTGCGGTGGGAACCAAAGCAAAACCGGTTGTCAAGGAAGAGCCTGTGGTTCAAACCGTATCGGCCCAAACTTCGAAAACTAAATCGGCTACAACGGCAAGCTCGACCAAAAAGTCTGCTTCGGGCAGCAAGGTCATCACGGTTTCGGGCACGACGTTCAAATATTCCAAAGTCCTCAAAAACGTAACCATGACGGCGTACTCCGCCGAAGAACCGGGAATCGGAACCAAAACGGCTTCCGGTACGAAGGTAACCGAAGGACGCACCATTGCCGTGGATCCGAAAGTGATTCCGATCGGTTGGTGGGTTTACATCGAAGGCCTCGGCTTCCGTCGCGCAGAGGATACGGGAGGGGCAATCAAAGGAAACAAAATCGATGTTTATTATGATAGCGTGAAGCATGCCCTGAACTTCGGAAGAAAGAAAGGCAAGACGGTATATGTCATCGGTCCGGTGAAGCCGGAACTGAACTAAAATCGTTTTACTTTAAATAGGGAATGCTATAAAATAGTGCATGATTGAATCATGCGGAATATGCGACAGTGGGAGCAAATGCTTTTCACGTCGTTTGCCAGAGAAGAGGGTCCTCCTCTTCTTTTTGCGTTAGAAAGGGAGAAATCGAACATGATAAAAGAAGTGATCGTGGTGGAAGGCCGTGACGATACGGTAGCGATTCGGCGGGCGGTGGAAGCCGACACGATAGAAACGGGAGGATCGGCCATCAATGATCGCATCCTGAGTCGCATTGCGCTTGCCCAGGAGAGACGGGGAGTCATCGTGCTGACCGACCCGGACCATGCCGGAGAGCGCATTCGCAAAATTATTGCGAATAAGGTGCCAGGCTGCAAGCATGCGTTCATTCCGGAAGCGGATGCTACCCGCAAGGGCGATATTGGCGTGGAGAATGCTTCGCCGGAGGCGATCCGTCTGGCGTTGTCCCGCGTTCACACATCGTATGAAGGGGTTCCTAGCCTGATTGACTGGGAAGATCTGATCGAGGCGGGATTGATCATTCATCCCAGGGCTTCCGAACGCCGGATGCAGATGGGCAATCTGCTGGGTATCGGCTATTGCAACGGCAAGCAGTTTCACAAGCGGCTGGGCGTGTTCCAGATTACCCGGGAGGAGTTCCTGGCCGCTCTGGCAAAAATTGAACGTGAAGGAATGTGAGGAGCATGAAGGGCATGGAAGAACGGTTGGAAATTGCTACACCCAAACGCACGAAGGAAATTATCGCTCGACACGGATTTTCCTTCAAAAAAAGTCTGGGCCAAAATTTTCTGATCGATCAGAATATTTTGAATAAAATCGTAGACGCTGCCGATCTGGACGAGTCCAAGGGTGCATTGGAGATCGGTCCCGGCATTGGGGCATTGACAGAACGCCTGGCTCGCGTAGCGGGGACTGTAACAGCCGTAGAGATCGACCAGCGGCTGCTGCCGATTCTGGACGAGGTTATGGAGCCGTATTCCAACGTAAGAGTGCAGCATGGAGATGTGCTGAAACTGGATCTGGCGGAGCTGTTCCGCAATGATTTTGGTTCGGTGGACAAGGTAAGCGTGGTGGCCAACCTGCCTTATTACGTGACCACACCCATCATGATGAAGCTGCTCGAGGAAAAATTGCCGGTAGATCGCATCGTGGTCATGATTCAAAAGGAAGTGGCAGAGCGCATGGCAGCTGCTCCGGGCTCCAAGGACTACGGCAGCCTTAGCATTGCGGTTCAATACTACAGCGAACCAGAGCTGGTTTGCATCGTGCCGCATACTGTCTTTATTCCGCAGCCGAATGTCGAATCGGCTGTCATCCGGCTGAAGGTCCGCGATGAGCCTCCTGTTCGGGTTCCGGACGAAGCATTCTTTTTCGAAGTGGTTCAGGCTGCTTTTGCGCAGCGGAGAAAAACGATATCGAACAATCTCAAAGCCAGATTTTTCACCAAGGAAAATCGGGAACAAGCCGATCAATTGCTTGAACAGGCGGGAATTCAGCCTTCCAGACGGGGAGAGACACTCAGCCTTCAGGAATACGCAGCGCTTAGTACCGTTATGTGGGAAGCAGGCATTCGCGATTAAGGCTCCCAGCCCCGTTCGTTCTTCACATTTTCGGTTTGGATGAACCAATCCGGGTTCCTGCCCATACGATGGGGTAGAGGTGATGATGTTGATGAATGTCGGAGATCTGGTCGTTCGAAGATCATATGGCGGAGACGTAACTTTTCGGGTAGAGGTCCTTCAACTGGATAAAGCGATCATCAAGGGAACCGAATTCCGGTTGCTGGCCGATTCCCCGCTAGACGATTTGATACAGGTGACTCAAGAGGCGCAGAGTGACAAATCGAGACGCGCACATGTGAAAGCACACCAGACGCTCACGCGTCTGCAGCAAAATCGGATGGACCAGGCTGAACGAAACCGGGAAGGCCTGCTTCAAGAGTGGTCTGCCCAAGAGCCCGCCTACTTTGAAATGCCGGGTAAGGTGCTGCATCTGGACGGCGACCCCAATTATCTGAAAAAAAGCATGAATCTGTACGAACAGCTCCGCGTGCCGGCCGAGGGCCATTATGTGCATGAATCGGCAATGGCCGATACCTTGTACCACCTTTTACCCCAAGTGCGTCCCGACATTGTCGTGATCACGGGGCATGATGGAGTGCTGAAGTCCCGTCAGCCCTATGACCTGTATAGTCTTTCGAGCTACAAAAACTCCCAAAACTTCGTGTCTGCCATCCAGGTCGCACGCCAGTACGAACGCCACTTGGATGCACTCACCATCGTAGCGGGAGCCTGCCAGTCCCATTTTGAAGCTTTATTGCGGGCAGGGGCGAACTTCGCCAGCTCGCCGGGCCGTATACTCATTCATGCCCTTGATCCCGTATACGTGGCTTCAAAGGCAGCATTTACTTCGGTAAGGGAAACGGTGAACATGAATGATATTCTGCACAATACCATTAGTGGCAGCCAGGGAGTTGGCGGTGTGGAAACCCGAGGCAGCTACCGCGTCGGTTTGCCGGGGCTCAACGATTTATCTACGCTCAAAGTCAATCCATCGGTTGTGTAAGGGTGGGCAGAGGAAGTCCCAAACAGGGGCTTTTTTTGTTGCAAAAAAATTCATTGACAACTGCTTTTACAGGTTGATATAATATTTGTCTTTAATTTGACATTGACTGTAAAAAGAGGTATAATGGACAAGAAAAGAGGTGGTCGTCGACAATGGCTAAAAATACGCTGTTGGATATCAAACGCAATCTCGATGCTCATATCGGTCAGAAGATCATGCTGCGCGCCAATGGTGGCCGCCGCAAGACGATTGAGCGTACAGGAGTATTGGAAGAAACGTACCCTTCTGTTTTTATTGTCAAGCTCGATGAGGAACACGAAACCTTTAAGCGAGTTTCTTACAGTTATGCCGATATACTTACGGAGTCGGTGGAGGTCATGGTGGTTGATCCCGGCCAATCTACCGATAATTCCTTCATGGAGACGTAAGCAAGATTTGACAATGCGGTTTGCCGATCAGGCGAGCCGCATTTTTTCGTTTCCGGCATATTTCTCTCCGCGAAGACAGGAATGAGACGCAGGGGCACTTGGCATACTATGCGGACAGGCTCAAAACCATATGCTTTACCCTTAGGTTTGATGCCTGTAACGGATATGCAGCATGAATCACTGTGGTGGTCTGGACTAATCATGGTTTAATTTATACGAGGAGGACGATGGCATGAGTCGGAGAAGAAGAAGCGTAATGTCGGAAGAGCTGAAATACGAGCTCGCCAAGGATCTTGGTTTTTATGATACGATCCAGCAGGAGGGCTGGGGGGGCATCAAAGCCAAGGATGCTGGAAACATGGTGAAACGGGCCATCCAGATGGCAGAGCAGGCGGCGCGCAAATCGTAAGTGGTTTAAAAGCTAAAGGGCGGGGGAATCCGTTAGGAGCACCTCGCTTTTTCCCCATACATGGCGAATGGCAATGACTTGACAGTCCCATTTTGATATAATATGTTAAGTTGTCTTAGGGAAAAGGTGAGGACGGGTGAACGCCTTGAAAATTTACGAAAAAGCGCCTGCTAAAATCAATTTGATGCTGGACGTCTTACATAAACGAAGCGATGGATTTCATGAAGTGGAAATGATCATGACGATGGTTGATCTTGCCGACCGGTTGGAAATGTCGGAGCTTCCACGCGACACGATCGTCATTTCCAGTCAGGCAGGGTATATCCCGCTGGATGAGAAAAATTTGGCTTTTCAAGCAGCCCGATTGATCAAGGAGCGTTATGACGTCAAGACCGGCGTGCACATCCATCTGGATAAAAAAATTCCGGTGGCGGCAGGGCTCGCCGGAGGGAGCAGCGATGCAGCGGCTGCCCTGCGCGGCTTGAACCGTCTCTGGAAGCTGGATATCCCCGACACAGAGCTCTGGAAGCTCGGGGCCGAGCTAGGGTCGGACGTTCCGTTCTGCATTACGGGAGGAACAGCGCTCGCCACAGGCCGGGGAGAGAAGCTTCGGGCGATTCCGAATCCGCCGCAGTGTTGGGTCGTTTTGGCCAAACCGCCTATTAACGTATCCACAGCGGACGTATATGGGCGATTCCGCAGCGACAAAATCGTTCGGCATCCAAGTGCGGAGAAAATGGAGCAAGCCATACGTAACGAATCATTCCCTGAGGTGTGCGCACAATTAGGAAACGTGCTTGAGGACGTGACGCTGCGGCTGTATCCTGAAGTCCGGCATCTGAAGGAAGCCATGATCCGGCTTGGGGCGGATGGAGTTCTTATGTCGGGGAGCGGTCCAACCGTATTCGGGCTTGTCTCGAAGGAATCGAAGGTTGCCCGCATATACAACGGGCTTCGCGGTTTCTGCAAAGAAGTGTATGCGGTACGCATGTTGACTTAAATTTACATTTTAATGTACAAACACGTATAAAGGTGTTATATTTTTAGATAATTATTCGGATTTGGATGTTTCCGTGATCGTGAGGATGGATCTCTGTGAAGAAATTAAAACGAAGCGCAAGGCTGGTTGAAATGACGCAGTACTTATTGGCAAGACCGCATACAGTCATTCCGCTCACCACTTTTGCCGAACGTTACGGTGCCGCGAAGTCATCAATTAGCGAAGATTTGGCGATTATCAAGGAAGTGTTCGAAGAAGGTGGATCGGGCGAGCTTTTAACGCTGGCTGGGGCGGCTGGAGGAGTGAAGTGGATACCGAAAGTATCCAGAGAACATGCTCTTCATTTTGCTGAAAAATTATGCAGTGAACTGGAACAACCGGATCGGATCTTGCCGGGAGGGTACCTGTACATGTCGGATCTTCTAGGTGAACCTTCCCTGATGAACGAGGCAGGCAAAATTTTCGCCACGGCATTTGGCGGTATGGATATCGATGTGGTCATGACGGTAGAGACCAAAGGAATACCGCTGGCGTATGCGACCGGAGCCCAACTTAACCTGCCTGTCGTTCTCGTTCGCAGGGACCATCAGGCTACGGAAGGATCGGCTGTTAGTATCAATTACGTTTCCGGGTCCCATAAAAGCCTGCATACAATGACCCTGTCCCGCAGGGCTATGAGAGAGCATTCCCGGGTCCTGATCGTGGATGATTTCATGAAAGCGGGAGGAACGGTTCAAGGGATGATCGACTTGCTGGCCGAGTTTAATGCAACGGTTGCCGGTGTAGGCGTTTTGGTGGAATCGGGAGCGGTGGATTCGGAGGAAAGACTGCTGACCGATTACGTCTCTTTGGCCAAGCTGACGGCGGTTGACGCCAAGAGCAGACAGATTTCCGTGAAGCCGGGGAACTACTTCGATCTGTAAAATGTTGACGGTTTACGTGTCGAGAAAGCTTCTATTCCATCGATCAAACATGAATACTGTCGAATTGTGTATTAAATAAAAAAATTCCTGATATTAGGACATTTTTATGGTTCTAAAAGAAGGAGTTCGTATATGCTGTGTGGAATTATACACCAAGTTCTGATGGAAAAAGGTGGTGAACACACATGCAAATTACGGATGTCAGACTCCGCCGAGTTAACTCTGAGGGGAGAATGAAGGCAATCGCATCCATTACCATCGATAACGAATTCGTCGTTCATGACATTCGCGTCATTGATGGCAACAACGGAATGTTTGTTGCAATGCCGAGCAAGCGGACTCCTGACGGAGAATTCCGTGATATCGCCCACCCGATTTCTTCCGGAACGCGCGAGAAGATTCAGGCTGCTGTTTTGACTGAGTATGACCGTGCTGCGACTGAGGAAGAAGTCATTGAAGAAGGTGCCTGAGAACATTATTGGGGTTCAAAGGAAAAGAGAGCCATGTCTTATGGCTCTCTTTTCTTTTTGTCCGGAATAAGATATATTCAGTATTGAGTTTATTCATGCAGGAGATCTGCGCAGCGACTGTGTTCCCATGTTTCGCATGGGTAATATGCGTGCGCAAAAATATATACGGCAGGCGTATTCTGAAAGCGTCGTGACATTCGAAGGCTTACAGATAATGGCGTATACGTATAACTGCGATGATCGGTGTCCGCGTTGTTACGTGTCATGACTGAGACAGTGGTTGATGAACAAGACCGGCTCAAGCCGGCTGAACGTTGCTCGTTGACAAGGCTTCGCAAAAGGGGATGTCAATGAGGATTTTCAGAACAGGAGGTCGTGGATTTTGAAAAAAATGGCAATCGTTCTTGCTGCAGGGCAAGGCAAACGAATGAAGTCGAAATTGTACAAGGTGCTGCATCCCGTATGCGGCAAACCGATGGTTGGCCACGTACTGGATGCAGCGCTTCGGGCAGGTGTTGAGCGTACCGTCGTCGTGGTTGGCCATGGAGCCGAAGCGGTGCAAGCCTTTTTGGGTACAAAGGCGGAATATGCGCTTCAGGCCGAGCAGTTGGGTACAGGGCATGCCGTTAAACAGGCAAAGGATCTGCTCGGAAGCGAGTCAGGATCGACGATCGTCGTTTGCGGCGACACACCGCTGGTAACCAGCGAGACGTTGCAAGGACTGATGGAGCTTCACGAAAGCCGAGGGGCGGCAGCTACCGTCTTAACGGCAAATCTGGATCAACCTCATGGATATGGCCGCGTCATTCGCAGTGAAGACGGGTCCGTACTGCGGATCGTGGAACAAAAGGATTGCAACCCGCAGGAAGATGCAGTGAAAGAGATCAATACGGGGACGTACTGTTTCGATAATGCAAAACTGTTTGCCGCCTTGGAAAAAGTGACGAACGAGAACGCTCAGGGGGAATTTTACCTGACGGATGTGATCGGCATTTTCCGTAACGAAGGTGAAGTTGTGGAAGCATACATGTCGGATGACATCGCTGAATCGATCGGAGTCAATGACCGACTGGCCTTGTCCCAGGCGGAAGGATTCATGCGCGAACGTTTGGCCAAACATCATATGCTGAACGGGGTTACGATCATTGATCCGGCATCGACATATATCGGGGCAGATGTTACGATTGGAGCAGATACCGTACTCTATCCGGGGACCGTTCTGAAAGGAACAACGACGATCGGCGAGGCTTGCCAGATCGGGCCGCATGCGGATATTGAGGATAGTGTCATTCATAACGGCGTGGCCATCAAACATTCGGTTGTTTCGAAATCCGAAATTGGAGACGAAGTGACCGTGGGTCCGTTCGCCAACTTGCGTCCAGGCACCAAATTGGGACGCAAAGTGAAAATCGGCGACTTTGTCGAAGTGAAAAATGCTACAATTGATGAAGGCTCCAAAGTGTCTCATTTGAGTTATGTTGGAGACGCCCAAGTGGGCAAAAACGTTAATATTGGTTGTGGTGCAATAACGGTGAATTATGATGGATATAATAAGGCAGTGACGACAATCGAAGACGATGCGTTCGTGGGCAGCAACGTCAATCTCATTGCACCGGTAACGATCGGAAAAGGAGCATACGTTGTAGCCGGTTCCACGATTACCCATGCTGTTCCCGATAACGATCTCGCCATTGCGCGTCCACGCCAAGAGAATAAAGCGGGCTATGCGGAGAAGATTCGCGGCCGTGCAAAAGCAAAGAAACAAGCGAAGTCCGAGTAAACTCGGGATATCTATATTCCTTTTTTCCTTCCGGAAGCCCGGAAGGTGCCGACATGTCGCAGACGCTTACAGATTCCAATGAACCAGCACGGAGGGTTTTTATTTTATGACTTATTTTGATTCGAAATTGAAAATATTCACTTGTAATTCTAACCCAAAGCTTGCCCATCAAATCGCGGATTATATCGGAATTCCTATGGGCGAATCTCACACGACCAGTTTCAGTGACGGCGAGATTCAAGTAAAACTCTCCGAGAGCGTGCGCGGCTGTCATGTATATATCGTGCAGTCTACTTGTGCGCCAGTGAATGACAATTTGATGGAAATGCTCGTGATGATCGATGCGTTGAAACGGGCTTCCGCCAAAACGATCAACGTTGTCATTCCGTATTACGGATATGCACGTCAAGATCGCAAGGCTCGTTCCCGTGATCCAATCACGGCGAAACTGGTGGCGAATTTGATCGAAAAAGCAGGGGCTACCCGCGTCATTGCCATGGACTTGCATGCCATGCAGATCCAAGGATTTTTCGATATTCCCGTCGATCATTTGCTCGGCGTGCCGATTCTGGCACAGTATTTCCGTTCGAAACAGATCGAAAATCCCGTTGTTGTCTCGCCTGACCATGGCGGTGTGGTTCGCGCGCGCAAGCTGGCTGACTTCTTGAACGCACCGCTTGCGATTATTGATAAACGCCGTCCGGAGCCGAACGTCAGCGAAGTCATGAACATCATCGGTAACATTGAAGGGAAAACGGCGATCCTGATCGACGATATCATCGATACGGCAGGAACCATTGTGCTGGGGGCAAATGCTTTGATGGAAGGCGGCGTGAAAGAAGTATATGCATGCTGTACGCATCCGGTATTGTCGGGTCCTGCGATGGAGCGTTTGGAAAACGCACCGCTGAAAGAGGTCATCGTGACGGATACCATTCCAATTACGCATGCCAATCCGACGAGCAAGCTGAGAGTGCTGTCTGTTGCACCTTTGCTTGGTGAAGCGATCATCCGGGTTCATGAGGAACTGTCCATTAGCAAACTATTTGAAATAGAATAAGGCTGTCTGCATCATCTAGAAGTGAGGGGTTACGTTTTCCAGTTCAATGGAAAATGTAACCCCTGTCGGCGTGCTAATAAAAATAAACCCCGATCAATAACCGGGGCGGGAAATAAAACGAAACCGGCGCCGATGGAACAGCGTGTCGGCAATTTCGACAAATTGATGGTCGAAACGTGTAATCACACCGATTTCTACGTGGGTATCGCGGTCATATACCTGCACAGGGGTACGAGATTCCAGATGATAGATGAAATCATGATGCTGAGTCAGTTGTCCATTGTCTTCGCGCAAAACCCGCTCACCTTCCTGAGTCGATGAAATTAGGCTGTGAAAGTTACAGCAAATTGGAAGTTCACTTTCCTGATATTATATGTAATATATCAATCGAAGTCTATGCTATATGTTGGTTACCCGAAGGAGGGAATACAATGAAATGGATTGTCGGACTCGGAAACCCGGGCTCGAATTATGCCAAAACGAGGCACAACATCGGTTTTATGGCGCTGGATCGCCTGGCGGAGCGCCACGGCATTTCCATCACGCAGAACAAATGCAAAGCGCTGATTGGAGAAGGGAATATCAATGGAGTAAAAACGGTGCTGATCAAGCCGATGACCTACATGAATCTTTCGGGTGAATCGGTACGTGCATACATGGACTTCTTCAAAGTCAGCCTTGAGGACATGATTGTGGCGTATGATGACATGGATACGGAGATCGGCAAAGTGCGATTGCGGTATCAAGGAAGCGCAGGCGGACATAACGGAATCAAGTCGATCATCCAACATGTGGGCACGCAGCAATTCAACCGGGTGCGTATGGGAATATCCCGTCCCGAACCTGGACATGCCATCGTGGATTATGTATTGTCGACGTTTATGAAAAAAGAAAAAGAAGCGCTTGAACAGACGATTGAGCAGACCTGCAATGCGCTGGAGTTCAGTCTGGACCATACGTTTGAACAAACGATGGCGAAATTCAATGGCTAAACCGCTCTGAAGCATTAGCGAGAACAAAGACAGATTGTTTCCAGGTTGAAATCGGTCCGAATGGGGTATGCTGAACGTATAAACCACGTGCAGGAGGCATAGATATGTCAGTGAATTATGTGTGCAGGCATTGCCGCACCTTTATTGGACGGATCGATTCGGCTCGAATCACGGAGACGCAGCTCGGTTTTCATTTCTTGACCCCCGACGAGCGGAGGGATATAATAGCGTATAATTCCGGTGGTGACATTACCGTCCGGATTACTTGCGATTATTGCAAAGAAGCTCTGGACTCCAATCCCGAGCTCAGTTTGCTGGCCAACCCGCTTCAGTAGCGGAGCTGGGCAGCAGCAATCAACCGATTACAGATGATGGCGGCAGCGAAATGCTCCACCTTTATAGCCTTGGCAGCCTGCTGAGGCTTCTTTTCGGTTTGGGTAAAAACAGTCTCTCCCCCACAATAGGGAATCCGCATCAAACGGATTGTGGCAAAGAAACGGCAAATCCCTTATGATGGAACAGGAGAAAAAGGCAATGTTATCCAAATGTTAAAAGAACGCTTGGCTGCGTACATCATTAAGTAAGTTATAAGAGAGGTGCCCCTTTTGTTACAAGCACTTATACAGGCTTTTTCCAAAGATCCGGACTTTGGGTCCATCACTGCCGGTATTGAGTCCGGAATGAAGGAGCAGCTGGTTTCGGGGTTGTCCGGATCAGCACGGCAGATCATGCTGGCTGCACTTCATGAAGAGATGAACCGGCCATTGCTCGTCGTTACGCATAATATGTTTTCCGCACAAAAAATTGCAGAAGATTTACAGGAAGCGCTTTCACCAGAGCGCGTGCTTCTATACCCCGCCAATGAGCTTGTTGCCGCTGAAGCCGCCGTTTCCAGTCCGGAAACGTTGGGTCAGCGTATTGACGTGCTCGTTCAGTGTGCCCAAGGCTTTCGAGGGGTCGTTGTCATCCCGTTTTCGGGGGTACGCAGATATGTACCGACTCCAGAAGTCATGGCCAGCGCCCGAATCACGCTAAAACAGGGAGAAACGCTGGAGCTTGATGCCTTCCTGCTGGAGATGGTGAAGCTCGGGTATCAGCGGGTAGAACGGGTTGAATCACGAGGAGAGATGAGCGTCCGCGGCGGAATCATTGATTTCTACCCGGTGACGTCCTCCGTTGCATACCGGGTAGAACTGTTCGACGACGAAATTGATTCCATCCGGACATTTGATCCAGCGGACCAGCGCTCGATCGAACGTATTGGCGAAATCACGGTGCTGCCATGCAGAGAGTTGATCGCCGACGGCGATCGGATGGAACGGGCGGCCGACACGGCTGCACTTATGCTGGAGAAACAGCTGGAGAAGGTGACGGACCGGCAGGCCAAGCTGCGCCTGCGCGAAGAGATTCATCGCGAGATTGAGCTGCTGCGAGAACATGTCTATTTTGATGAAATATATAAATATATATCCCCGCTCTATCCGGAGCACAAAACGATTTATGATTACTTGCCTGAGGATACGCTCCTTGTGCTGGATGAACCTGCAAGGCTGGGAGAGACTTCGAAACAGTTGGAGCGGGACGAGTCCGAGTGGAATCTGCATTTGATGCAAAACGGTAAAACGCTGCCGGATCTGCATCTGTCCGCGGACGGGGATGATTTGATATATGAACGTCCGTTCCAGACGCTCTTCATGTCAATCTTTTTGCGTCAGGTACCGCATACGCAGCCGCAAAACATCCTCAACTTTATCAGTCGCGGCATGCAGGATTTCCATGGACAGATGAACGTGCTCAAGGCCGAAATGGAGCGTTGGCATAAAGCAGGGGTTCGCGTTGTCATGCTCGCGAGCGGCGAGGAACGATTGGAGCGCATGCGGCGCGTGCTTGCGGATTATGAAATTCCTGAGCCGGAAATGCTGATCGGAAATCTGCAAACCGGCTTTGAGCTGCCATCGATTCACCTGGCTGTGGTCACGGAAGGCGAGATGTTTTCGCAGAAACAGCGCAAAGTTCGCAAATCCAGCCGCAATGTCGACAATGCGGAGCGGATCAAATCCTACAGCGAACTGAAGGTCGGCGATTATGTCGTGCACCAGAACCATGGTATCGGTAAATATCTGGGGATCGGAACGTTAGAGGTTGCGGGCATTCATAAGGACTACATGCACATTTTGTATGCCGGCGGAGACAAGTTGTCCGTGCCAATCGAGCAGATCGACCTGATTCAGAAATACGTCGGTTCCGAAGAGAAGGAACCGAAAATCTACAAGCTGGGCGGCAACGAGTGGACGCGCGTAAAAAACAAGGTCCGTTCCTCCGTTCAGGATATTGCGGATGATCTGATCAAGCTGTACGCCGAGCGCCAAACGTCCCAAGGATATGGCTTCGACAAAGACACGCCGGAGCAGCAGGAATTCGAGGCCATGTTCCCTTATGACGAGACACGGGATCAGATTCGTGCCATCGAGGAAATCAAAAAGGATATGGAACAGAATCGGCCTATGGACCGCCTATTGTGTGGTGACGTCGGATACGGCAAAACAGAGGTCGCCATTCGTGCTGCCTTCAAAGCTGCCATCGAGGGAAAACAAGTTGCTGTACTTGTGCCCACAACGATTTTGGCGCAGCAGCATTACGAGACGTTTCGCGAACGTTTCGGCGAATATCCTTTCAACATTCAGGTGCTCAGCCGATTCCGTTCCCGCAAGGAACAGAACGAGACAGCCAAAGGCATCAAGGCCGGAACGGTGGATATCGTAATCGGTACGCACCGGCTGTTGTCTCAGGATTTGGTATTCAAGGATCTCGGATTGCTGATCGTCGACGAAGAGCAGCGCTTTGGCGTTACCCATAAGGAAAAGCTCAAAAAATTGAAAACCAACGTGGACGTGCTGACGTTAACGGCGACGCCGATTCCGCGTACCCTGCACATGTCGATGCTGGGCGTACGGGATTTGTCGGTCATCGAAACACCGCCGGAGAACCGTTTCCCTGTGCAGACGTATGTCGTCGAACACAGCCAGACATTGGTGCGTGAAGCCATCGAACGCGAGCTTGCCCGGGGAGGGCAGGTGTATTATTTGTACAATCGGGTTCAGGGCATTCACGAAAAGGCAGCAGAGATATCCGACCTGGTGCCGGAAGCAAAGGTTGGCGTAGGCCATGGACAGATGTCGGAAACGGAGCTGGAGAAAACCATTCTGGACTTCCTGGATGGCGAATATGACGTACTCGTCAGCACAAGCATCATCGAAACAGGCGTAGATATTCCGAACGTCAATACGTTAATCGTTCACGATGCCGATAAGATGGGATTATCCCAGCTCTATCAGCTGCGCGGACGTGTAGGGCGCTCCAACCGGATTGCGTATGCTTATTTTACGTATCAGCGGGATAAAGTGTTGACCGAGGTGGCGGAAAAACGCCTGCAATCCATTAAAGAGTTTACGGAACTGGGCTCCGGCTTCAAAATCGCGATGCGCGACTTGTCGATCCGCGGGGCGGGCAATCTGCTCGGTGCGGAGCAGCACGGCTTTATCGCATCCGTCGGTTTCGATCTGTACTCCCAGATGCTTGCTGAGGAGATCAACAAACGCAAGGTAACTATGTTGGGCGAAGCACCAGTGCCTTCCGATCAGTGGAATACGACGCTTGATCTCAGCATTGACGCGTATTTGCCGTCCGATTATATTTACGACAGCATTCAAAAAATAGAGATTTACAAAAAAGTAGCGGTAATTTCCTCCTTTGAGGACGCGATGGAGTTGGAAGACGAGTTGGTAGACCGATTCGGCGATCTTCCGGAGGCGGTTATTAACCTCATGGCTGTAGCGAGACTTAAAGTGTATGGAAAAACCTACGGCATTGAGTCCATAACCCGCCGTGGCGATGACTTGACCATCAAATTCTATGAAGGCCGTGAACATGCCTTTGAACTGTCCAAAATCGCGAACATTGGAAATCAGTTCGAAAGACGTGTACAATTTGAGCAAGGGAGCCACATGCTGGTCCATGTCAAAGGCAAAGGTCTCGAGGACAAGCAATTGATGGAACTGGTCGAGAAGTTTATGGAGTCCTTACAAAGTGCTTTTAAATCAAAGGGGGAACCAAAGAATGTTACTAAAGTATAAAAACGTGAGGAAAGTGCTGTCCGTCAGCATGGTTGCAGTACTTTCCCTGTCCTTGCTTGCCGCATGCGGCAAAAAGGATGCTGAAAGCACGAACGATCCGAAGGATACGAGCGCTGTTGTGGCAAGCTACGAGGGCGGTACCATTACCGCCAATGAATTCGATATGGAACAACGGGTAATGAAATTCCTGTATCCGGAATACGCACAAATGATGGACATGGACGACTTCAAGGACTTTCTGGTACGTCAGGAAGTCGCTTATGAATACCTGAGCAACAAGGCAAGCGAAGAAGCAAAGACGGCAGGCGCCAAGGCGGCGACCGAGCAGTTTGACAAAATGAAAGCTCAGGTCGCAGCCGATCAATGGACCGAAATGACCAAGGCACAAAACTTGACCGACCAAAACATCAAGGATTACATGACTCGCATCATGACGGTCATCAAGGACAAGGAAACGGGTGTAACCGAAGACCAGATCAAATCCGAGTTCGAAACGAACAAAGATCAATACACGACGGCAACCGTTCGTCACGTTCTGATCAATTTCACGGATCCGGATACGCAAAAAGAACGCAAAAAAGAAGACGCGTTGAAATTGGCCAAAGAAGTAAAAGCGAAACTGGATGCCGGCGATGATTTCGCCAAAGTGGCGAAAGAATATTCCGAAGACCCGGGTTCCGCGGAGAAAGGCGGCCTGTATGAAAACGTGCCTGTCGGCAATTGGGTAGAAGCCTTCAAAGAGGCTGCCAAAACGCTGCCGCTCAACAAAATCAGCGATCCGATCGAAACCGAGTACGGTTATCACATCATGAAGGTAGAAGCGCGCACGGAAGCAGATTATGCCAAATTGACGGATGAGCAAAAAGAGAGCCTGAAGAGCCAGCTGGCCGCTACCGAGATCGACAAGTTCATGTCGGATGAACTGGATAAGATCGTCAAAGAAGTAAAACTGCCTAAGTCCGAAACGAGCGAAGAAGGCAAGACGGAAAGCGGAACAACGGGCACTGGAACCGATGCAGGAACAAGCAAGGAAGGCGATAAAGCCGGCGAAACGAAAACCGACGGTACAAGCAGCACCGATTCCAAAACGGATCAAGGCACGACTGGAACAGATGCAAAAAGCGAAAGCACGGAATCCGGCAGCAAGTAAGAGCCAATACACCAGTGGGTGGACAAGTTATGAAAGCGAGGGAGGCCTTTTGGCCCGCCCTTGCTTTTTTGCTGTCTGATCGGGGAAGAATAGGCATAAAGTCACCTTTTGTCTGGTAAGCACAACGATATCCCCCAAGGCATGTATAAGGAAATGGGAACAGATGAATACTATGGTCAAGATATTACAAATCACGTTCTGGGATTCTCCTCTGCCCATTAACGAACAGTAGTTTAAAAATCTTCTCGAGAAAGTGGGGCAACATGTGAAATGAAAGCTACTGGTATTGTTCGCCGTATTGATGACCTCGGCCGCGTGGTCATTCCGAAGGAAATTCGCCGTACGTTACGGATTCGCGAAGGTGACCCGCTGGAAATTTTCGTGGATCGCGACGGAGAAGTCATTTTGAAAAAATACTCACCGATCGGCGAGCTTGGGGACTTTGCCAAGGAATATGCTGAATCGCTGTATGAAAGCACAGGCCACGTCACTCTGATTTCGGACCGTGATACGATCATCACTGTAGCCGGAGGCTCCAAGAAAGAATATTTGGACAAGCAGGTCGGCCAGATGGTCGAAAATTGCATGGAGAACCGGAAGACCATTCTGGAAACAGGAAGCGGCTCTTACGAAATCAGCAAGGATCATGACGAGACGTTATCATCCTTTGTCATCGCACCGATCATTTCGGGTGGAGACCCGATTGGAACCGTCATTTTGTTCAACAAGGACGAATCCGTGAAAATGTCCCAGTTGGAAGTGAAGATGGCTGAGACGGCCGCAGGGTTTCTTGGCAAACAAATGGAACAATAAATTACTTAGTCAACTCCTGAAGCCTGCTTTGGCGAACAGGAGTTTTTCTATTTTATTCGTCTGCGCACCGATCGGGAGGTATAATACAAGCATATGCTTGTTATTCTTGATCGGAAATGGTGCAGGAGGAGATTATGGGACAGCCATCTACGGCTTCGAGGTTGCTGCAGGGTGCGTTTGTGCTCGCGCTGGCGGCCATTATGTCGAAAGTCATCGGAGCTTTTCAGAAGATTCCGCTGCAAAACTTGGGGGGCGACGGTGTTTTCGGCATTTATAACACGGTGTACCCGTTCTATATGATGCTCATCACGATTGCAGCGGCTGGATTGCCTGCTGCGGTCTCCAAGTTCGTGGCTGAAGAAAATGCATTGGGGAGACCGGAAGAAGGACGGAGAGTTGCCCGCCTGTCCTCCGCCTTGCTCGGGGGAATCGGATTGGTCATGGCTGCCCTGATGTATGCGGGAGCACCCCTTCTGGCAAAGATTATCGGAAACAGCCATGTAGCAGCATCAATACGTACCGCCTCGCTTGCGTTGCTCTTTGTGCCTCTGATGACAGGACTGCGAGGTTACTTTCAGGGACTGCAGCAAATGGTGCCTACGGCCGTATCCCAAGTCTTGGAGCAAACGGTTCGGGTGACGGTCATGATTGTTCTTTTGTTATGGCTGTTAAGGAAAGAAGCCTCGCTGGAGACGATTGCCGCAGGTGCGATGCTCGGATCGGCAGCGGGCGGCATCGCTGGACTGTTGGTTATGCTGTATTTCTGGTATCGCCATCGCCATCGCCTGAAGGCTGCGGACCAGAGCGGACCGACGGGTACATGGAGCAGGACAGGACGATGGAAGGAGGACCCCGTACAAGGGCAGATGGAGACAACCGGGGCAGCAGGCAAACGCAGCAATGCCGAGTGGGTTCGTATGTTAATGGCTTACGCGATTCCGGTTTGTCTCGGTTCGTTGGCCGTTCCCCTCATGAACCTTGTGGACACGTTCACTGTGCCGCGGCTGCTTCAGCGCGAAGGATTGGACGAAATCGGGGTCATGGTCGATTTCGGTATTTACAATCGCGGCCTGCCGCTCGTGCAGATGGTGACGATGCTGGCCACGTCACTATCGGTGCTGTTCATCCCGGCGATGGCCGAAGCCCGGCTGAAGGGTGGGCCGGAAGCCGTAAGACAGCAAGCGGGCATGGCGCTGCGCTGGTTTTGGCTCATCGGCCTGGCAGCATCCGCTGGGCTTGCGGTGCTGGCGGAGCCGATCAACCGCATGTTGTACGGGGATGCCGCAGGCACGGAAGCTTTGCGGTACATGGCGCTGACGGCCGCGGGCAGCACCGTCAGCATTATCGCGGCGGCGCTGCTGCAAGGCCTCGGCGCCGTGCGCGCACCAGCGTTCAGCATGCTTGCCGCCGCAGGCGTCAAGGCGCTGCTGAACGTGCTGCTCGTGCCGGCGCTGGGCATCAGCGGCGCGGCACTGGCAGGCGCGGCCGCCTACATGCTGGCGGCCGGCCTGAACGTGGCGCTGCTGGCGCGGCGAAGCGGCATGCGCCCGGCCATCGGCGCCGCCCTGGCGAAGCCGGCGCTGGTGATCGCCGCCATGGGCGCAGCGGCGGCGGTCGCCGCCTGGGCCGCCGAAGCGGTGCTCGGCGGCGTGGGCATCGCGGCCGATCGCAGGCTGGCCGCGATGGGCATCAGCCTGCTGGGCATGGCCGCAGGCATAGCCGTGTTTGTGCTGGCCGCGGCGCGAACCGGGCTGCTTACCGCCGCAGAGCTGGCGTCCGTTCCGAAAGTGGGCGCTCGCCTGGCCGCGATCTTGCGCAGACTGCGTATTCTGCGCTAGTCACCCGCTCATGCTGCACAGCCTGCATGAGCGCCATTTACAGGCGAGCGGCAGATTCTGGTATAATACGAGTAATCATGATGCGACGCCCGGTTCGAAAGAGCGGGACGCAAGATACGGAGGTTTGTGCATGAGCGCAGCATTAACGGTGGTTGGCCTGGGTTCGGGAGATGCCGATCAACTGACGATAGGAATCGTGAAAAAAATGAAGCAGGCGGCCGTTCTGTACGTCCGCACGCTGGATCACCCTGTTCTGGACGATCTCAGGCAGGAAGGGCTCAAGATGACGTCGTTCGATTCCATCTATGAATCGAAGGCTTCTTTTCCGGAAGTGTATGACGAGATTGCGAACCGGCTTATCGAAGCTGCATGTCAAGGTGAAGGCGGAAGCGAAATCGTATATGCCGTTCCAGGGCATCCCATGGTTGCCGAAGCCAGCGTGCGGCTGTTGAAGGAGCGCTGTCCGGACAAGGGAATATCGCTGCGGGTGATGGGCGGAGAGAGTTTTCTGGACGAAGCGTTCATCCGCCTCGGTTTTGATCCGATTGAAGGGTTCCAGCTGCTTGATGCAAGCAGCTTGAGTCCGGAGTTGATTCAGCCCCAACTGCATACGCTGATCGGACAAGTGTATGACACGTTCACCGCTTCCGACGTGAAATTGTGCCTGATGGAAGTGTATCCGGATGAGTATCCGGTCTATGTCGGTCATGCGCTGGGCGTGCAGGATCAGGAAATCATCCGGAAAGTGCCGCTGCATGATCTCGATCGGGTCGAAGGATATGGGAATCTGTCGCTGATCTATGTGCCAAGAAATACGGAAGATCATTTGCGCCGCCGCTCATTTGCCCGCCTGCACGAGATCGTGAACATTCTTCGCAGCCCTGGCGGATGTCCGTGGGATCAGGAGCAAACGCATCAGAGCATCCGCAAAAACCTGATCGAAGAAACGTACGAGGTCATCGAAACGATAGACGAGGACGATCCGGACCACATGAAGGAAGAGCTCGGCGACCTGCTGCTGCAGATCATGCTGCACTCCCAAATGGAGGAGGAGGTCGGCACTTTTAACGTGTACGATGTCATTGAAGGGTTGAACGACAAGCTTATTTTCAGGCATCCGCATGTTTTTGGCGAAAATCAGGCCAGCGATGCGCATGAAGCGCTGCAGAATTGGGAACAGATGAAAGCAGAAGAGAAACGCCGCAAAGGCCAGGACCTGAAGGCAGCCTCTGTTCTGGACGGCATACCGCCCGACCTGCCTGCCCTGATGAAAGGATACAAGCTGCAGAAAAAAGCAGCCAAAGTCGGCTTTGACTGGGACGATGTCGATGGCGTATTTGCCAAAATCGAAGAGGAGCTGGCTGAGCTGAAGGAAGCCGTACAACAGAATCACTCCGACGAACAACGCAAGCTGGAGCTCGGCGATCTTTTATTTGCCACTGCCAATGTGGCACGTTTCATCGATGCTGATCCTGAAGAAGCGCTGGCTGCAACCAACCGGAAGTTCACGAAGCGTTTCCACTACATCGAAACCCGGTTGCGCGAGCAGGGGAAAACCCCTGCAGAGAGCAATGTTGAGGAGATGGAAAGATACTGGCAGGAGGCCAAGCAAAGAGGCTTGTAAACGGAGCGGTCGGTACATTCGTTCTTAGAAATCCATCTTAGATGAATGACGCTGGATTTGAAATCCCGTATAATGTTGATTGGCATGGATCGGTTTAGGGTATTGGACTTGACGGTCTTTGGCGAATTGGTGTGGCGATTGTTAAAAAAAGTCGTCGCCGAAGGCAGGAATTCGAAGCCGAAGCCAGAATACATGTGTAGTAACCTTGCGCGAATCAAGGTGCGGCTTATATGCTGCAGCGCATTCGCAGATACTTTTTTTTCAATTTGGGAGGCTTCTAAAAGATGAACAAAACAGACCTGATCAACAACATTTCCACGAAAAGCGGATTGACTAAAAAAGACGTCGAAGCTGTACTGAACGGCTTTTTGGGCGAAATTACAGACGCACTTGCTAGCGGAGACAAAGTACAATTGATCGGCTTTGGCACTTTCGAAACCCGCAAACGTTCCGGCCGCACTGGCCGCAACCCGCAAACAGGGAATGAAATCGTTATTCCTGAGTCCATTGTTCCTGCATTCAAAGCGGGCAACAAGCTTAAAGAAGCTGTAAAATAATGCGTCTTGATAAATTCCTGAAGGTCTCAAGGCTGATCAAACGCCGCACGGTGGCCAAAGACGTTTCCGAACAGGGACGCGTGCTGATCAATGGACGAGAAGCCAAGCCAAGCGCTGCCGTTAAGGTAGGCGATGAGCTGACGGTTCAGTTCGGTCAGAAACTGGTCACGGTAAAGGTAGAGCGACTTGCGGAGAGCACCAAGAAGGAGGAGGCGACCAGCCTCTATACCTTGGTTAAGGAAGAGCCGATCGCAAAGGATAACGGGCTGAACTGGTAACATTCGCCTGGGATGCCTTGCAGCATCTTTCTGCAAAACCATCGACATAGGGCTGTCCCGTAAGTCATGCAATTGACGAGGGGCAGCCCTTTTGGCTTTTCGTTCAGCGACAATTCTATTTTGTTTCTGTTAGTACCCAAGGTTCTATTCCTTTCTTCTGCTCCATAAGCTAGGTGTAGAAGGAGGGGTACATGCCATGGTTGAGTACGGTAAGCCAAAGCAGCATCATGTGAACATGCAAAATCGAAAGCTGTTGGATCTGACAGGTGTTTCGAATGTGGAGAGTTTTGACAGCGAGGAGTTTTTGCTTCAAACTGAACTTGGACATTTGACCATCCGCGGACATAATTTACATATCAAAAACCTGAACTTGGAGGAAGGTTTGCTGTCCATAGAAGGTACAGTGAGTTCACTCCAGTATCTGGACCCCGGTTCCCAGACCAAAAACGGCAAGGGCTTGTTCGGCAAGATGTTCCGATGAGTCCGGATACTCAATGGATCACTTTGGTGTGGATGGTCCTTTCGGGAGCCGTAATGGGAGTGGCCTATGACAGTTACCGGGTGTTATGCGGGCAACTACGATTTCCGAGATGGAGCGTCCACACGCTCGATCTGTTGTATTGGATCGCTTCGGCGCTGTTCGTTTTTCGGATGCTGTACGCCGGCAACCATGGGCAGCTGCGTTTTTATGTCTTTTTGGGGCTGATTGTGGGGGTTTGCTTCTATTTTTGGCTTTTAAGTGTTACAACCCAACGTTTTGTGGTAATGTTAATTAAACTCGCAAGAACGCTGATTCATTGGTGTGGACATATCCTTAACGTCCTTGTCGTCATGCCCGCCAAAGGGGTATATAAGCTAGTGCGCGTGTTGTTGGGATTTATACTGGCGATTCTCCTTTTTGTGGGCAAGCTCGTATTACAATGCTTGGTGCCTTTCGGAAAGCTGCTTCGCTGGATGTTCAGGCCGCTGCTGAAGCATTGGGTAACGCCGCGCTGGATGATTCAGGCGTGGACAAGGGTTGCAGCGATATGGAAACGCTGGTTTTAAGGAGGTCCGTATATGGGCAGAACAACCTTGGGGCGAACCGCCGCTCCAACAGGCCAGGGGAAATCTGCTGCTTCACGAAGAAGGTTGATGTTATGGATGGTTTTTGTTGTTTTATTCACCATCTGGGCACTCTATACGTTCTTCGTACAGAACGCACAGATTTCGGACAAGAGCTCTCGACTGGCCGCTCAACAGGCATCCCAGGAAGAGACGTTGAAAAAGCTGGATCAGTTGAAGTATGAAGTCAGCCGGTTGAAGGACCCTGAATACATAGGACAGCTGGCACGTAAAAAAGGGTATTACCTCCCTGAAGAAACGCCGATTAAGGTAGAGGGCTCAGGAAACTGACGAGTTTGGTCCATACGAAGGGATAGGCGCTCGATACGGTTCCAGGGTCATCGAATCCGGAAAAAATAGGCTCTATTATAGGGAGCAGCTCAGTTGACCTTGGTTTGAGGCATAAGGTATAATCAGTTTAGCACAGCATTGATTTTTGCATCCAAAAATCGGGTTGTATATTTTTAAGGGAGGATCATTTTATTCTATGGCAATTGAAGTGGGCACCAAGTTAGAGGGCAAGGTGACAGGCATCACGCATTTTGGAGCATTTGTGGATCTGTCAGGAGGTGTCACGGGTCTCGTTCACATCTCGGAAATCGCCGACAATTACGTCAAAGATGTCAACGACCACCTGAAGCTTAATGACGTGGTTACAGTGAAGGTCATCAACGTTGACAAAGACGGAAAGATCGGACTTTCAATCAAGCAGGCTGTTGACAAACCGGTTGAGCAACAGACGCAGTCGAGACCCCCGAGAGGTCCTAGACCGGAACGCAGTGGAGGAGATCGCGAACGTTTCGGTGGCGGCGGCGGAGGTGGTTTCAACCGTGACCGCGGAGGACGTTCCTTCAAGCCCGCAGCAGGCAAACCTTCATTTGAGGATAAAATGTCACGCTTCCTGAAAGATAGCGAGGAACGGATCTCTTCGCTCAAGAAGAACACGGAAGGCAAACGCGGAGGTCGCGGAGCTAAACGTGTCTAATCTGTTCAACCTGATTTAAAATATATACGTTCAAAGCCGTTAGCCCTCGGGCTGGCGGCTTTTTAGCGTTCTTTGCGATTTTTGCAGCTGCCCAGGCAGTAAATAAGAACATTTGTCGTCTACCATTTTTTACCGACAGCATTCCATGGCATTCCGCAGGTATTTTGTTTGAATGCTGCAGCGCTTGGAACAGAAACGATTCAAAATCAGACAATCGCCTCCCTTGGATGGAGGAGCAAAAATCGGCGAAGCAAGCATAGGGACGGGGTTCTGCCGCACCGCGCAATCGCCGAGTCTTTTGTCGTAAATTTTTTATGGCCTGTCCAGTTATTGTGACAAACTATGTCTTTCATTCTATCTATAATCGGTACCAATGAGATGGAATTGAAAACATACGAATGGGGTGCCTTGGGATATGGAAAAGTGGAATGTCATTCAATTTCCGGGATGGAAAGCAGGGAAAGAACGTACGAAGGCGTGGGAGGATCTGTCCGGAAGAATCAAGCAATGGTTCAGCTCCCGCAAGGCGGTCCAGTTCGTTGCTGCACGGAAGTGGGTAATGCTGCTCACTGCGATGGGTTTTTTACTCGGGAAGGCGATGATTCTGAATGAACTGTCCCCCTTTGCCATCGCGTATTTTGCCGTCATTGCGTTTATGCGGAAAGACTATGTCATCCCGGTGGGCATTGCTTTGCTGGCAGGCAGCTTCTTCGCGCCCTTCCCGGTTGTGCTGATCGTTGCGGCCGAAATTGCCATTTTCCTGCTGCTCTACAAAGGTTTGTCCACATATGATCGCGCTGAATTATCCTATGCGCCGGCCATGGTGTTCATGACCACTTTTCTGGTCAAGCTGTTTGCCGTCGTGATCGGCCCTTCGTTCAGCTGGTATGCCATGATGATGCTGACGCTGGATTCGGTGCTCAGTTTCGTGCTTACCCTTGTGTTCATACAAGCGATTCCACTCTTCACGTTCCGCAAAAAAAAGCTTAACTTGAAAAGCGAGGAGATCCTTTGCTTGATCATTCTGCTCGCTTCCGTCATGACAGGCGCCGTAGGATGGACGATACAATCTCTCTCCGTGGAACATATGTTATCGCGATACCTAATTTTGATCTTTGCTTTGGTAGGCGGAGCGCCCTTGGGAGCTTCGGTCGGGGTCATAACCGGCCTGATCTTGAGCCTGGCTGATATGAGCGCCATCTATCAGATGAGTTTGCTCGCCTTTGCCGGGATGCTGGCCGGGATGCTGCGGGAGGGGAAACGCCCGGGCGTTATACTCGGCATGCTGCTCGGCTCATCTATTCTGTCTATCTACCTTGGCGGGCCTAATGACGTAATGAATTCGTTATGGGAAACCTGTGCAGCCATCGCCTTGTTCATACTTACCCCCAAAAGCATTATGGCCGCCATATCCAGATATGTGCCAGGTACGCAAGACCACACGAAGTCACAGCATGAGTATGCCAAACGCATTCGCGACGTGACGGCAGAGCGGGTTGCCCGCTTCTCGCAAGTGTTCCGCCAGTTGTCCCGAAGCTTCGACCAGATGTCAGGGGCGGGCGAAGCCGTGAAAAATGAGGGTGGTATGGAGCATTTTATGAATGCTGTTGCGGAGGGCACCTGCGCGTCCTGCTTCAAACGTTCCCAATGCTGGGACGCCAAGTTCATTCAAACCTATAGGTATATGACTGACGTGATGAGTTCGATTGAGGCCAACCCCGAGATGACGGCAGAGCAGATTCCGGTGGGATGGAACCGGATCTGTGCCAAACCGGAGGAAGTGCTTGAAGTTATGCGTGCCCAATATGGACTGTATCAGCATGATTTGCAGTGGAAGCGGCAGATCATGGACAGCCGTCAGCTTGTTGCCGAGCAGTTGTCGGGCGTATCCCAGGTGATGGAGGATCTGGCGAGGGAGATTCAGCGGGAAAGCGAGGAGATGGTGCAGCAGGAGGAACAAATTCGGGAAGCGCTGGAATCATTCGGCCTGTCGATTCATTCCATCGAGATCATTAGTCTGGAGGCAGGCAATGTGGAAATTGAAATTGTCCACGCCTACACGCGGGGGTTTGACGAATGCCGCAAAATGATTGCTCCGCTCATTTCGGAGGTGCTGGACGAGCACATTGCCGTCCTGCATGAAACGATGACCGATCCTAAACAGGGGCTGGCTACCGTCACCTTCGGGTCAGCCAAAACGTTTGAGATTACGACTGGAGTGGCCGCCGCAGCCAAAGGCGGGGATCTGTTTTCCGGCGATAGTTTCAGCACGGTGGAGATGGGGAACGGCACGTTCGCGGTAGCCCTCAGCGATGGCATGGGCAATGGTGAGCGGGCACGGATGGAGAGCAGTGCGGCTTTAAATATATTGGAGCAGCTGCTGCAATCCGGGATGGATGAAAAACTGGCGATCAAATCGGTGAATTCCATTCTGATGCTGCGCTCCCCTGAAGAAATGTATGCTACTGTCGATATGGCGCTCATTGACGAGTATTCGGCCGAAACCACCTTCATGAAGATCGGCTCAACGCCGAGTTTTATTAAAAGGGGACACGAGGTCATTCAAGTGTCGGCCAGCAATCTCCCGATTGGCATCATCAAAGATATCGAGGTCGATCTGGTGACCGTACAGCTCCAGCCCGGCGATATTTTGATCATGATGACAGACGGCATTTATGATGCACCCGGTTATGCCGTGAACAAAGAACTGTGGATCAAACGCCTGATTCAGGAGGTGAGCAGCGAAGACCCGCAGGAAGTGGCGGACTGCCTGTTGGAGAGCGTGATCCGATACCAGCAGCATGAGATTTATGACGACATGACCGTGATCGTTGCCAAGGTAGAGCACTACCATCCGGAGTGGGCCACATTGCGGGTCCCCGGAATTAGCCGGATGGAACGGCCGCGCACCGTAAGTTGAAGCCCGTTCCCTCTTGTTTGAAATCTCTTCAATCTGGCAATGCTAGTCATAGAATTGAAGAGTAACGAAACGGAGGGATATCGGATGAAGCAAATTCTATTGATTACCGACGGTTGTTCCAATGTGGGCACAAGTCCTGTGCTTGCTGCGGCTGAGGCGCATGAAGAAGGCATAACTGTGAATGTGGTCGGGGTTATCGATTATGGCACGATTGGAGAACTCGGAAGCCGAGAAATCGAAGACATTGCCAGAGCAGGGGGAGGGATCAGTCAGATCGTGGGCACCAGACAGCTGGCCCAAACGATGCAGATGATGACCAGAAAAACGGTGGTACAGACGATCCAACAGGCCGTTAACCGCGAGCTCACGCAGATTTTCGGAGAAAACTCGCCTAAAAGCGTGACCGATCTTGCGCCTGCGCAGCGGGCGCAGGTTGTTGAAGTTATGGATAACATGACGGAAACCGCTCCGCTGCAGGTTGTGCTGATGATCGATGTCAGTGCAAGCATGAAGCCCAAGCTGCCTGCCGTGGAAGAAGGCATCCGCGACTTGATGCTAAGCTTGCAGGCGAGGGTTGGAAAGAGCCGGCTTGCGGTATTTCACTTTCCCGGCCGGCACAGCGGTGAAGAGGCCGTGATGGATATAGACTGGACGGACGATCCTGGCAGCGTGAAGTCGCTGTTTGGACGTCTGCAAATGAAAGGCGCGACGCCCACGGGACCCGCGATTCAGAGGGTGATTGATTTTTATCGTTATGGTACACTGGAGGAACAGCAGGAAATAGAAGGGAACTATCGCATTGAAAGAGAAGGGATGCTCGGTGACAACGTTGTCTGATGCTTCTTTCCCGCCGGGCACCGTCATTACGGGAAAATGGAATCGAAGCCGTTATACCGTCCGGAAGCTGCTGGGCAAGGGGGCCAACGGCATCGTTTTTCTTGTCCAGCGGCGGGAAAACGGGAAACATTATGCACTCAAAATGGGGTTCGATCCGGTAGATCTGCAATCGGAAGTCAACGTGCTCAAATCGTTTCAACTGCAACGCAAGCACGAGGCCTTGCAACAGAGCGGCATTCCTTCTTATTTAAAAGAGGTTGACGATTACTCCGTTGAGGGACGGGATATCCCCTTCTACGTGATGCGTTACGTTCGCGGCGAGGCATTTCATCACTTTATACGACGCCAGGGAACGGAGTGGACAATCGTTGTCGGTCTGCGGTTGCTGCAGAAGCTGTCCCAACTGCATCAGGCCGGATGGGTGTTCGGAGACCTCAAACCGCAGAACGTGCTCGTAACCGATTACGGCCAAGTTGAACTGATTGATTACGGCGGTGTAACATCGATGGGGCGCAGCGTCAAACAATTTACCGAATGGTATGATCGCGGATTCTGGAATGCAGGGAGCCGTGCTGCTGACGGGACTTATGATATTTTTGCATTTGCTTTATTGCTCATTCATGTGTTGGAGGGAGAAGAATTAAAAAGGCTGGCAGCAGAGGGGTTGCCGCAATTGCGGAGCGTCAATCAACTCGTTGCCCTGGTCATGCGCAGCGAGCGGATGAAGCCGCTCCAGAGCTGGACTGTCCAAGCCTTGCGGGGACAGTTCACCGATGCGGAGCAAGCGATTCGCGGCTGGAAAGAGATGATGGCGCGGCCGTCCAAGCTCCGCCGTTCGTCCAGAGGTGCGACGCCGGGCTGGCTTAAAAGCGCATTTGCCATTTCTATCATTATACTTATTGTGGCGCTCATCTATGCACTCCTGAACTGACTGATGCGAGTGCATATACATAACGCAAGGAAAGAGGAAGCAGGGATGGAAGCTTTAGGCTGGGACATGTTGGTGAAGACTGTGATGGAAGCAGCAGAAGAGCATCGGTTATGGGTTTCCGGGGATCGGATCGTCGTTGCGGTGTCCGGCGGACCGGACTCGGTGGCCTTTTTGCATATCATGCATGAAATCAGCACCCGCCATACGCCCCTTGAACTGATCTGTGCACATGTGCATCACGGGTTCCGAAAAGCATCGGACCAGGAAGCCGAGATGGTCAAAGAATTGGCGGGTCGGTTAGGGATTGCCTTCGAGTGGATCAAAGCCGATATTCCTTCATATATGAAGCTTACAGGCTTGGGTTCGCAGGAAGCTGCACGCGACCGTCGCTATGCCTTTTTGCATGAGGTCGCACGCAAATACGATGCATCCAGCATTGCGCTGGCTCACCATGCCGATGACCAGGCGGAGACGGTTTTGCTTCATTTATTGCGCGGCTCCGGGCTTTCCGGCCTGGCCGGCATGAGGTTTAAACGTCGCGAAAAAAATGTGGAACTAATTCGGCCATGCCTTCGTATAAACAAGACGGACCTTGTAGAAGCTTGTAATACACAAGGTTTCCCGTATGTGAACGACGAGTCGAACACCAACCGAAAATATACACGGAATGCCATCCGTCTGGATGTGCTCCCTTTCTTGGAGCAATTTAACGGACAGATCACGCCGTCTTTGAATCGTCTTGCCGAAATCGTGGGCGATGAAGACGAATTCATGGGGCAGGGTGCACTCGACGCATACAGCTGTCTAGTGCAGAAGAACGGCGGAAGGCAGACCTTTGAGTTGCCTTCCTTTTTGAAGTTACATGTCGCTTTACAACGGAGGTTGATTAAACTAATATTGAATTATCTGCCTTTGGACAGTGATTTTGTCGACTTTACCCGGATCGAAACCATTCGGCGCAAGGTCACGGAGAACGATTCGACGACCTGGAGTCTGGATCTGGGACAAACCTTTGTCTGTACTCGGGAATACGAGAATATTTCCTTTGGCGTACGGAATGAAGTACAGGATCAATCTTATGAGTATCGTCTCGAGCGATGGAGCGGAGTTTGCGAGCTTTCGCTCATGGAGATTAATCGTCAACTGCGGTTATTCCCCCTGAGCCCCAAGGACTACCTTGCACCCGAATCGGCTGACGTGGCCGCATTTGATGCGGACGAACTGATCATGCCGCTCGTTGTGCGTTCACGGTTACCTGGAGATACCATGAAGGTCATGGGATTAAACGGAAGCAAAAAGGTGAAAAATATTTTCATCGACGAAAAGGTACCTCCCTCTGTCCGACCACGCATTCCTGTGGTATGTGACGGTGCTGGCAACATTATTTGGTTGCCGGGCGTGCGCCGGTCCAGTCTGGCTCCGGTGAAGGAGGATACTTCTGCCATTCTGTACATGACTGTAGGCGATTCAGCGATTCAGGGGTAGTGGTTATGGTTCAGGTAAGGCTTTCATAGTATAACTTAGGAGGTTCACGCAGTTGCAGAACGACATTCAGGAAGTATTGATCAGCGAGGAAGAGATTCAAAACAAGGTGAAGGAACTTGGTGCAGTATTGAGCGCCGAATATGCAGGTCGCAATCCTTTGGTCATTTGCGTGCTCAAAGGTGCGTTTATATTTATGGCTGATTTGGTTAAAAACATTACTGTACCCGTGGAGATGGATTTCATGGCGGTATCCAGCTACGGCGCTTCAACCAAATCGTCCGGCGTTGTCAAAATCATCAAGGATTTGGACGTATCCGTCGATGGACGCGAGGTCCTGATTGTTGAAGATATCATCGACAGCGGACTTACGCTCAGTTATTTAATCGAACTGCTGCAAGGCCGCGGAGCCAAATCGGTTCGCGTAGTGACACTCTTTGACAAGCCGTCCGGCCGCAAGGTCGAGCTGGAAGCGCATTATACGGGCTTTGACATTCCGGATGCCTTTATTGTTGGTTACGGTCTGGATTACGCCGAGAAGTATCGGAACCTCCCTTATATCGGGATCTTGAAACCAGAGGTTTACACCAGTTAATCTGTGCTGGACCCCAGCCCCGAGCGGCTTTTTTGCTTCTGTTGAGAAGCCATATCGGGCTATGTTAAAATAAATAAAGTGTCTCGAGAGGAGGTAGGGGATGAATCGGTTCATCCGGAATTCTGGTTTTTATTTGATTCTTTTTTTAGTTGTGGTGGGCATAGTCCAATTCGTCAGCAATGGCGGCGAAGCCACCGATAATCCTAGATATGATCAGTTGCGTTCGGCGATTCAGGCCGATAACGTCAAAGATTTGACGGTTCAGTTCGATGGACAGTCATTTCTGGTAACCGGTCATTACAGAACCAAGCCAGCAGAAGCCAAATCAGAAAATTTCTCGACGTACATTCCTCCTACAGACGAAGCGATTGGGGAGCTTGTAAAGGCAAGCGAAACCAATAATTTCGAGTTTAATCAGGAGCCCATGAGAGGTGACAGCATTTGGTTGACATTGCTGACCTCCTTTATTCCTTTGATCATTATGTTCCTCCTGTTCTTCTTCCTGTTTAATCAGGCTCAAGGCGGCGGCGGTAAAGTAATGAACTTTGGTAAAAGCCGTGCCCGTCTCTACAATGAAGAGAAGAAACGGGTCACGTTCGAAGATGTTGCCGGTGCGGACGAAGAGAAGCAGGAGCTTGTCGAGGTCGTTGACTTCCTCAAGGATCCTCGCAAGTTTGCGGCTGTCGGCGCACGGATTCCGAAAGGCGTATTGCTTGTAGGTCCTCCGGGTACGGGTAAAACTTTGCTTGCGCGTGCCGTAGCGGGTGAAGCAGGAGTGCCGTTCTTCAGCATTTCCGGTTCCGATTTCGTGGAAATGTTCGTCGGTGTCGGTGCTTCCCGTGTACGCGATTTGTTTGAAAATGCAAAGAAAAACGCACCATGTATCATCTTCATTGACGAGATTGATGCCGTGGGACGTCAACGTGGTGCCGGACTTGGCGGCGGTCACGATGAACGTGAGCAGACGCTGAACCAGTTGCTCGTTGAGATGGACGGTTTCGGGGCGAACGAAGGCATCATTATCGTTGCCGCAACCAACCGTGCAGACATTCTCGACCCGGCGTTGCTGCGTCCAGGCCGCTTCGACCGTCAAATTACGGTAGATCGTCCGGATGTTAAAGGCCGTGAAGCTGTACTGAAAGTACATTCCCGTAACAAACCGCTCACCAAAGATGTGAAGCTGGATGTGATCGCGAAGCGTACAACCGGATTCTCCGGTGCGGATCTGGAAAATCTCCTGAACGAAGCGGCATTGCTTGCGGCACGCCGTAATCGTAGAGATATTTCGATGCGCGAGGTAGATGAAGCGATTGACCGTGTCATCGTTGGTACGGAGAAGAAAAGCCGTGTCATCAGTGATCGCGAGAAACGCATCGTTGCTTACCACGAAGCGGGTCATACCATCGTAGGTTATTTCCTGGAACATGCCGATATGGTACATAAAGTGACCATTATACCGCGTGGACGCGCGGGTGGATACGTCATCATGTTGCCAAAAGAGGATCGCATGCTCGTCACCAAGCAAGAGCTTCTGGACAAAGTTACGGGTCTCCTGGGGGGCCGTGTAGCAGAGGAATTGTTCATCGGCGAGATTGGTACTGGCGCATATAGCGACTTCCAGCAAGCAACAGGTATTGTTCGCAGCATGGTAATGGAGTACGGTATGAGCGAGAAATTGGGACCAATGCAATTCGGCAGCTCGCAAGGGCAAGTGTTCCTTGGTCGCGATATCGGTCACGAACAAAACTACTCGGATTCCATCGCTTATGAGATCGATCAGGAGATGCAGCGTTTCATCACGGAATGTTATGAGAAATGTAAAGACCTGCTCGTGAAACATTCGAAGGAAGTTCACCTGATTGCACAAACGTTGCTGGAAGAAGAAACCCTGGAGATGGAACAAATCAAGCAATTGATTGAAACAGGATCCCTGGGCAATAAAGCCGCCAGCGACAATGGCAATGAAGGTACACCTAATGAAAGCGGCGAGGCAATCATTGATAATATCGGTGATGTGCGCGTTCGTATTCAAGGCAAGGATGATGTAGTGCCTGAGACACCAGCCGGAGATGTTCCCAACGAAGCTCCGAACCTGGATAAAGGCGATAACACCGATCCAAGCGATGGTGGTTCGAAGCCGACATCCTAAGCATAATCATAACCGCTCGTTGTTAGCGCGGATTAAAAAGAGAGCCTTCCGGCTCTCTTTTTTTTGCAAAAATACATGAATGGATCAAGATAACGCAAATGGAGAGCTAGGACGCGAACCGGGCAGGAAATGGGCCGATACGTGGCAATTCTGTGGCGTTTTCATTAATTGACAGACTCGTGAACGTTGTGTACATTAGGTGTTAAACCGCTTGTGATTCGTTTCTCAAGCGAAAATTACGGTACACAACCTTATACAACACAGCGCTATGCGCTGTCCTGATAAAGGAGAGGATCGCAGGTGGAAGCTCTGGCATTAGAGCGCAAGGCTGAGATGAATCGGGAGCTGCGGGAGCGGCTGCTGCAGTTGAAAAAAGAACGTAACGCCATTATTCTTGCCCATTATTATCAACGTGACGAGGTACAGGAGGTCGCCGATTTTCGTGGGGATTCGTTCTTGCTTGCCCAGAAGGCAGCGCAGACGGATGCCGATGTCATTGTTTTTTGCGGCGTACACTTCATGGGGGAGAGCGCTAAGATTTTGGCGCCGAACAAAACGGTTATCATCCCGGACGAACGTGCCGGCTGCCCGATGGCAGATATGGTGAATGTGGACGGGTTGCGAAAGCTGAAAGCACAGCATCCGAATGCCAAGGTTGTTACTTACATCAACTCTTCCGCCGAAATCAAGGCAGAAACCGATATTTGCTGTACATCAGCCAATGCGGTCAGAGTCATTCAATCTGTCGATTCTGACGAAATCATCTGGGTGCCGGACAAAAATCTGGGCCATTATGTGCAGCAGCACACGGACAAGAAAATGATTATTTGGGAAGGTTACTGCAACACACATGACATGCTGACTGTAAAAGATGTTGTGGAGATGAAAGCCAAGTATCCGAACGCCGAATTTGTCGTGCATCCGGAATGCCGCCCGGAAGTTGTGGCCATGGGGGATTTCGTAGGCAGCACAACGGCCATTCTGGAATATTGCAAAAATTCTACGGCCAAAGAATTCATCGTAGGAACCGAAGACGGAACAGGCTACCAGCTTCGTTTGGACAGCCCGGATAAACAATTTCATTTCGCGACCAAATTCCTCGTATGTCCAAACATGAAGGTCAACAACCTAAAGAAACTGGTGAAATGCCTGGAAACGATGAAACCGCAAATTTACGTACCGCCGGCCGTTGCCGATAAAGCCAGAGAATCGCTAGAGCGCATGTTACTCGTGAAGTAGCGTGCGCTACTCTTGCTCCAAGACAGGTGAATAACATGATACCGCAATATGTAGTAGATTTTGATATATCCCTGCTGCCGGTGCATGAAACGGATGTGCTGGTGATTGGATCGGGCATCGCAGGTTTGTTTACGGCCATTAAGGCGAGCGCGCAGAACCGCGTACTCATGATTACGAAGAAATCGTTGCTCGAAAGCAATACCCGTTATGCTCAGGGAGGCATCGCCGCAGTGATTGCTGAGGACGATTCGCCGGCATACCATCTGCAGGACACGATGGTGGCCGGGGCCGGGCTTTGTCGTCCTGAAGCGGTGGAAGCTTTGGTAAATGAAGGGCCCGACGGAGTCAAGGAACTGATCCGCCTGGGCACCTCGTTCGATCTCGAGGACGGCGAGCTGGCACTGACACAGGAGGGCGCGCATAGCCACCGCCGCATACTGCATGCAAACGGAGATGCGACAGGCTACGAAATCGTGCGTGCGCTGGCCGTTGAAGTGAGCGAGCATCCCGGCATCGACGTTTGGGATGAACACTTCGTCATCGACTTGATAACCGGGGATGGCGAGTGTAGAGGCGTGCTTGTGCAAAAGCCTGATGGAACAAGAGTATTTGTGAAGGCAAAGGCCACAGTGCTCTGCTCAGGCGGGGCGGGGCAGCTGTATAGATACACAACGAACCCGGAAGTAGCGACAGCCGACGGGGTAGCTATGGCGTATCGTGCTGGCGCCGTCGTTCGTGATATGGAGTTCATTCAGTTTCATCCAACCTCGCTCTGTTATCCCGGTGCCCCGAGATTCCTGATCTCCGAAGCGGTTCGCGGCGAGGGCGCGTATCTGCGCAACGTGAAGGGCGAACGGTTCATGGCGCGGTATCATGCGCAGCTGGAGCTTGCACCGCGCGATATCGTAGCAAGGGCGATCATTAGCGAGATGGAAGCTACGAACAGCACGTTTGTTTATCTGGACATTACGCATGAATCGGCAGAGATGGTCAAACACCGTTTTCCAACCATTTATGAAACCTGCATGCGTTACGGACTTGATTTGACATCCGATTGGATACCCGTCGCTCCTGCGGCCCATTACATGATGGGTGGCGTGAAGACGGATATGAACGGGGAGAGCAGCATTTCAAGATTGTTCGCTTGCGGGGAAGTCTCGTCCACAGGCGTGCATGGTGCAAACCGTCTGGCCAGCAATTCATTGTCCGAAGCGATCGTGTTCGGAAGCCGCATCGTCGAACGGATTTCTCAGCTGCCTCCGTTAACTGCACAGGAGGAAAACCATTCGAAAACAAGTTTCATCGGGAACCCTGATCCAAGAGTCAACCGGTTAACGTTAGATCAAAAGCCTGTTTCCGAGCGGCGTCTACGGTTACAGAAGCTAATGGTAAGACAAGTCGGATTGCGGCGTAACCTGAACGGATTGCGCGAAGCCTCCGAGAAGTTGAAGCAGGAGATGGCCTTTTTTGAACAGGAGCTTGAGCAAGTTGAGGAAATGGAATATGCAAACCTGCTGACATGTGCCTGGCTGGTGACAAGCGGAGCCTTGCACCGGCAGGAGAGCCGGGGAGCTCATTATCGTGAGGATTACCCCGAACGTAATGACGCGGTTTGGCAGAGACACAGCCTGCAGCAGCGGGAACAAGCGATCGTGGAGGAATTGATGTCATGATACTCGATGGATATAATGAAGCACTGATTGAATCGATTAAGGGCTGGCTTCGCGAAGATGTCGGTTCGGGTGATGTAACGACAACTGTAACGATCCCGGAAGGTCATCAATCCAAAGCGGTGATCCATGCCAAGGACGATGGTATCGTTGCCGGAATCCATGTAGCCGAGCTTGTTTTCCGCGAGGTGGACCGAACGCTTTCTTTTGCCGCTAAAGTGAAAGATGGCGATCGTGTTACACGTGGAACGATTTTAGCCGAGGTGGAGGGCAGTACGCATCGTCTGCTGACGGGAGAGCGACTTGCCTTGAATCTGCTCCAACGCATGTCCGGCATTGCGACCCGCACGCGTATGTATGTGGACGCATTGGAAGGGCTGCCAACCCGATTGGTGGATACGCGCAAAACGACGCCGGGCCACCGCATGCTGGAGAAGTATGCCGTACGCGTCGGCGGGGGAGCGAATCATCGGTTTGGCCTCTATGATGCAGTCATGATCAAAGACAATCATATTAAAGGTGCAGGCGGTATCACTCAAGCGGTCCAACGGGCAAGAATGGCTATTCCGCATACAATGACCATTGAAGTAGAGACGGAGAATCTGGAACAGGTGCAGGAAGCGCTGCAGGCCGGCGCGGACATCATCATGCTCGACAACATGCAGCCCGGCCTGATGCGTGAAGCCGTCGCCGTCATTCGTGAGCAGGCCCCACATGTTAAGGTGGAGGCTTCAGGAAATGTATCTTTGGAGACGATCCGAGGAATTGCCGAGACGGGTGTGGATGTAATTTCGGTAGGCAGGTTAACCTATTCTTTCGAGAGCCTCGATATCAGCCTGGATTTAAACGAAAAGAAGGAGGGGTGAACCTCTTTGATTCTTGTTGTGGACGTGGGCAACAGCAATATCGTGCTTGGGGTATACCGGGGACGGGAGCTGCTCCATCATTTTCGCTTGAGTACCTCACGCCAGTCGACAGTGGATGAATACGGCGTATTGATTTATAATTTATTTCATATGTCCGGCATGTCTGCCCGAGACATTGAAGGCGTGATCATTTCATCGGTGGTTCCGCCGCTGGTGAACGTGATTGAAACGATGTGTGAAAAATACATCGGCCAAAAGCCGATGCTGGTTGGGCCCGGTATCAAAACCGGCCTGAATCTGCGATATGAAAATCCGCGCGAGGTAGGCGCCGATCGGATCGTTAATGCCGTGGCTGCCACCGCCAAATATGGCGGACCGCTCGTTGTTGTCGATTTTGGGACGGCAACGACCTTCGACTGCATTGACGAGAAAGGCCATTATCTCGGCGGAGCGATCGTGCCTGGCATTCATATCGCCACCGAGGCGCTGTATGAACGGGCTTCGAAGCTGCCGCGCATCGAATTGGAAAAGCCCAAAAAGGTTATTGGCCGCAACACCGTACATGCCATGCAATCAGGTATTATTTACGGATATGCCGGCCAGGTCGACGGCATCGTGGAACGCATCTGCGCAGAGATGGACGCGAAGCCGACGGTGATCGCAACAGGGGGATTGGCATCACTGATTGCCGAGGAGACCCGCAGCATCGAGAAGGTTGATCCGCTGCTTACACTGGAAGGGCTGCGTATCATTTATGAACGGAACCGGGAAAGGTAAGGATAAGGACGGCAGACAGCGGGCTGGTGGACAGCCTGAAGTACGGGCCGTCTTTTCTGTCGCTTGCAGGAGCTTTTTCTCTTTATCATTGGATTGAAATCGGGTTCATTAAATAATTTAAACATCATCGATATGATGATGAAACAACTAAGGAGGCTGAAAAGCTTGGAAAACAACCACAAGCAAGACCGGCTGATTCGTGGGACGGCCATGGAGGGACGGGTCAGAGCCTTCGCCGTTCAAACGACGGCGTTGGTAGAAGAATTGCGCCGAAGACACGATACGTTCCCTACCGCCACGGCAGCGATGGGACGCACGGCAACGGCTGCGGCCATGATGGGCGCCATGCTGAAGGGCGAGGAGAAGCTGACGGTTCAGATCAAAGGAAACGGGCCGATCGGCCAGATTGTTGCCGATGCCAACGCCAAGGGCGAAGTGCGCGGATATGTACACAATCCGCATGTGCATCTGCCAAGCAACAGCAAAGGAAAGCTCGATGTTGCGGGAGCGGTTGGTACGGAAGGATTCCTTCATATTACCAAGGACCTTGGATTGAAGGAGCCTTACCGCGGCAGCGTGCCGATCATTTCCGGCGAGCTTGCCGAAGATTTTACCTACTATTTCGCAACTTCCGAGCAGACGCCCTCTGCGGTTGGTTTGGGTGTGCTGGTCGATCAGGATAGCTCGGTCATCGTCGCTGGCGGATTTATCGTACAATTGCTGCCAGGATTGAGCGATGACGAGATCTCAGCGATTGAAACATCCCTTGGCGAGTTGTCCCCGGTAACCACTTTGCTGGAGCAAGGAATGGAACTGGAGGAACTGCTTCGCCAGGTGCTTCCGGACGTGCGTATTATGGATGGCATGGACATTCATTTCCGTTGCGAGTGCTCGCGTGAGCGCGTGGAAAAAACGCTGATTAGTCTTGGGCAATCCGAGATGGAGCAATTGATCGAAGAAGATGGCAAAGCGGAAGTGGTTTGCCAATTTTGCAACGAAGCTTACCAATTTGATCGCGAACAGCTCGAGAGCATTCTAGAACAAGCCAAGAGCTGATTCGGGCGGGGGCACGCAATGACAAGTCAGGAAAAAGGGTTGTGGACGGCGGTAGTTGTCTTGACGCTCGGCATGGTGGTGATGGGGACCATGATGGTTATGCAGGGCCTCAGGCCACAACGCGAAGACGCGGATGCATCCGGCGAGAACGGACGGGGAGATGGCAATGTCATTGCAACAATCAATGGGGAAGTGATTACCGACAAGGAATGGACGGATGCGCTGAAGCGACGTTACGGAAACGAATTGCTGATTCAGATGTTGAATCGCAAAGCGGTGTATGCCGAAGCGCTCAACCGCAATCTGACGGTAACCCCTCGTGAAATTAGCCGGGAACTTAACGCGGCGATGGAAGGATACGACTCGGTGCAGGCGTATTTTGACGAGATGCAGTCCCAACTGGGCCTGACCAAAGAAGAACTGGAATTAGAGGCAGGCTACAAGCTGCTGCTGGAAAAGATCGCAACGATCGGCATCCAGGTGAGGGAATCGGACATTGAGGACTACCGGAGCAAACATGAGGAAGATTTCGTGACACCTGAGAAATACGATCTATCTCTTATCGTGGTCAAGGACAGGCAATATGCCGAGGATTTGGTGGATGCATTGAAAAAGGGCACCGACTTTGAAGAAACCGCGCGAACGGAATCGATCGACAGTTACTCGCGCGACTCCGGCGGGCGATTGGGTTGGATCGAACGAACCGATCCCTTTCAGCCTGAAGCGATCATGAACCGGGCCGAACATATGCAAAAAGGCGAAATCGCAGGTCCCATTCCGGTGGAAGAAGGGTATGCGATCCTCAAAATGAATGACCGAAAAGAAAAAGAAGTTCCTTCGGACGAGGAGATCGTTGAAGAGATTCGCATGCAGCTCGCATTAAGTCAGGCAGATCCCCTTTCCGAAGTGGAAGAGAGACTGCGTGACAAATACGAAGCGGTCATCATTGCCGAAATTCCGGCTTCGTGAAGCCTGACTCTTCCCCGTTGCAGCCTGCCGACAGCATTGTGATAAATAGACTCTTTTTGTGGGCCCAAATGCCCATGGAAAGAGTATTTTTTTTGGCACTCATATTGACAATAAGGTGTAACGTTGATAAGATGAAAATAGCAAATACCTACTTTTTTACTCGGATTAAACATGATTTGTGCTTATATACTTTTTGAAAAGAAACCTTCGGAGACCTGGCCTGCCAATGCGTTGTCGTTGACAGGATGAATATGAAGCAAGGGGTTTCCGCGGTTCTTCTATACAGCAACCAGAGGCTGGTTCAGCCGCAGAAGGGTCCCGCAGGACCAAGATTTACTCATCCAACCTAAGGAGGGCATTCATATGGCTAAAGTCGTTAATAACGTAACAGAATTGATCGGGGGAACTCCTCTTGTGCGTTTGAATCGCATCGTTCCGGAGGGCAGTGCCGAAGTATTCGTGAAACTGGAGTACCAAAACCCTGGCTCCAGCGTTAAAGACCGCATTGCCGTTAGCATCGTGGAAGAAGCGGAAAAGGAAGGCAAGCTGAAGCCGGGCGACACCATTATTGAAGCAACCAGCGGGAACACCGGGATCGGTTTGGCCATGGTTGCCGCAGCCAAAGGTTACAAGGCAGTGATCGTCATGCCTGAAACGATGAGTTTGGAGCGCCGCAACCTGCTGCGCGCATACGGAGCCGAACTGGTGCTGACGCCAGGGTCCGAGGGCATGAACGGGGCCGTTAAGAAGGCGGAAGAACTGCAGAAAGCCAATCCGACATACTTCATGGCAGAACAATTCAAGAATGAAGCGAACGTAAAAATTCACCGTGAAACGACAGGTCCGGAAATCGTGGAGGCCATCGAATCCATCGGAGGCACATTGGATGCATTCGTTGCGGGCATCGGTACGGGGGGAACGATTACGGGTGCAGGCGAAGTGCTTAAAGAAGCGTTCCCATCGGTGAAAGTATACGCGGTTGAACCGGCAGCATCTCCAATTCTTGCCGGCGGCAAACCGGGACCACATAAAATCCAAGGAATTGGCGCGAACTTTATTCCTGAAATCCTTAACCAAGAAGTGTATGACGAGATCATTCACATCGAGAACGATGATGCATTCGAAACTGCCCGCCAGGTGGCCAAGGAAGAGGGCATCCTTTCCGGTATTTCCTCCGGTGCGGCCATTCGTGCCGGCTTGCAGGTAGCCAAGCAGCTTGGGGCAGGCAAACGCGTTGTCGTGATCGTGCCAAGTAACGGTGAACGTTACCTCAGTACGCCATTGTACAACTTCGAAGCTTAATTTTATGCGCTGGATCGATCCTCCATGCCCGTGTATCGGGTGTGGGGGATTTTTTGTCTGGATGCTTTTAAAAGGGTCGGCGCTTTAGTATACTATCAAACAATAGAACTTGCGACAGATGGAGGGCGGCAAACCGCGATGACAGAGCTGATGACAACATACGCCGATTGGATGGAGTGGGCCGTTCAGGACTGGACGATGCTGCCTTATATCATTCGGTCGGACGGTGGCACGAAGCATGGCGGTTTGCCGCCGACGTGGGCTGAAGCGTGGCAGCAGGCCGCTCCTCATGCCATGGTTTTGGAGAACGGCAAGGGTGGACGCTATACGTTTGTGGGACTGCACCCGGTATCGGTGATTTCGGGAAAAGGAAGCGAAGCCGTAATCGAGGAGCTGGCCAGTGGAGAGCGGCGAAATGATCAGGGTAAGCCGCTGGAGGTTCTGCAGCGTTGGGCACAGCCCTATCGCGCTCCCCGAGTAGAGGGAGTACCTGGCTTCGCTGGCGGATGTGCAGGCTATCTAAGTTATGACGTGGCCCGCTCGCTGGAGAAACTGCCTGCACTAGCGAAGGATGATCCGGCATTGCCGGATTACTGGTGGATGCGTTTCGAAGAGTTGTGGGCCTACGATCATGAGTCTGGTGCGCTTTATTGCATGATCCATGTGCCGGCGCCTGTACAGCCGGAAGCGAATGACAGCGGCCTTCGCGCTGCGTTTGAAAAGGCGGAAGGCCGTGCAAAAGCAATGCAGCGACAGTGGTCGCAGATGATGGATGCGGCGAAGTCGGACGAGCAGCAGCGGATTTTGGATCAACGCAGGCAGCGGTGGGCCGTGCAGCAGAACGAACCGGCGGACGCGGAAACGGAAGGTTGGCAAACCCCGTTTCCGCGGCAGGATTTCGAAAATGCGGTACAGCGGGTGCAGGAGTACATCAGGCAGGGCGACGTATTTCAGGTGAATCTGTCCCTGCGTCAACAAAAAGGATTGCAGTCTTCGGCTGAAGATATCTATGAATGGCTGCGGATCGTCAACCCGTCTCCATACATGGGCCTGCTGCGCAGTCCGGAATTTCAACTCGTCTGCGGATCGCCTGAGCTGCTCGTCAAGGTCGATCAGGGCAAGGTAAGCGCACGTCCTATTGCGGGAACAAGGCGAAGGGGCCGGGACCAGGCTGAGGACGAGGCGATGGCTGCGGAGCTGTTGAACAGCGAAAAGGAACGGGCCGAGCACATTATGCTGGTCGATCTGGAACGAAACGATATCGGCCGGATTGCCGCTTACGGTTCGGTGCGTGTTCCGGAGTTGATGACGATCGAGAGATATTCGCACGTCATGCATCTTGTCTCCCAAGTGGAGGGAATGCTGGCCGAGGGATTATCGGTGTACGATGTCATCGCAGCCACATTTCCTGGAGGCACCATTACCGGCGCGCCGAAGGTGCGAACGATGGAAATCATCGAGGAGCTGGAGCCTGTTCGCCGCGGGCCCTACACGGGCTCGATTGGCTGGATAGACTTCAGTGGAAACATGGAATTGAATATTGTCATCCGGACGCTAGCCGTCAAGGATGGCGTGGGTTACGTCCAGGCCGGGGCGGGCATCGTGATCGATTCCGACCCTTACCGAGAATACAAAGAGTGCCGCAACAAAGCCAGAGCGATGATTAAAGCCGTGAAGCACAGTGAAGAAGAGATTCGGAGCAGAGCATTGGTGGAACATACCGATTCCACAGAGAAGCAGTCCGGGCAGGCTGAGCCGGTCCGGGCCCAATAAGAGAGCCGTCTTCAAGCAGGACGGAAGAGGAGGAGCACGAGCGATGATCCTGGTTATCGATAATTATGATTCTTTTACCTACAACTTGGTTCAGTATTTGGGCGAATTGGGGGAAACCGTCGAAGTAAGACGCAATGACGAGATTGAGCTGGAAGGCATTGAGACACTCGCCCCGGATCACATTTTGATCTCTCCCGGCCCTTGTACGCCGAATGAAGCGGGAATCAGCTTGGCCGTTATTGAACATTTCAAAGGCCGCATCCCGATCTTTGGCGTATGCCTGGGCCATCAATCCATCGGACAGGCGTTTGGCGGCAATGTCATTCGCGCAGAGCGCATGATGCATGGCAAAACGTCGGAGATGTTCCATAACGGCACGTCCGTGTTTGCCGGATTGCCATCTCCGTTTACGGCAACGCGTTATCATTCCTTGATCGTTGAGCGCAGCAGTTTGCCGGATTGTTTGGAAATCACGGCAGAAACCGCCGAAGGCGAAATTATGGGCCTGCGTCATAAGGAATATGCGATCGAAGGTGTACAGTTCCATCCGGAGTCGATCATTACGGATCATGGGCACCAAATGCTGCGTAATTTCCTGGCAGGTCAGGTCAAGGCATAGACGATGAAATATGCCGCATTGAATGGAAAAGTCGTTCCCATGGCAGCAGCCGTGGTTCCGGTAACGGATCACGGCTTTTTGTACGGGCTGGGACTCTTCGAGACGTTCAGGACCTATCGGGGCGTGCCCTTCCTGCTGGAACGTCATCTGGAGCGGATGGCGGCCGGTTGCCGGGAGTTGGGCATCCCCTTCCATGTGACTGCGCCCGAGGTGGAGAGCTGGATTCGGGGGTTGATGCAGGCGAACGGATTGGAAGAGGCATATGTACGCTATACCGTTTCAGCCGGGGAGGCGCCGCTCGGTTTGCCTTCATCCGATTACGGAACGCCAAATCATATCGTCCTGGCCAAGGCACTGCCGCCCGCATCGTCTGAATTGCACGAACGCGGCAAAATGCTGCAATGCCTGAAGCTGCCCCGCAACACCCCGGAAGGGGCCGTGCGGCTGAAATCGCTGCATTACATGAACAGCATTCTAGCCAAACGCGAGCTGAATGGATATGGCGAGGCGGCTCATGGCGCGGAAGGCCTTCAGTTGACTAGGGAGGGCTATGTGGCGGAAGGCATCGTGAGCAACGTATTTTGGATAAGATCGGGTGTCCTGTATACGCCGTCCATCCATACGGGCATACTGCCTGGCATCACCCGTGGAATGGTGTTGGAATTGGCGGGCGGGCAGAACATACCTTGCGAAGAAGGTTTGTATGCATGGGACAGCCTGCTGGAGGCGGATGAGATTTTCCTGACAGGCTCCGTGGCCGAATTGGTCCCCGTGACTTCGCTGCGTGATCCGATGGGTGAAGTCCGAATCATCAGCGACGGAAGAATAGGTCCAATTACAGCCGGGCTTCTTCATAAGTACCGAGAGAAAGCGGGGTTAAATTCATGACGCTTGCACCAATCATATATGAACGAGATTATGCATGGGGGCCGGCCGGGCTAAAGCTCGGGGAACGGACGCTTATTATGGGCATTCTCAATGTTACGCCCGATTCGTTTTCGGATGGAGGGCGTTACAACAATGTGGAGCGCGCCGTCACTCATGCGCTTCAGATGATGGAGGACGGCGCCGACCTGATCGACATCGGCGGAGAGTCGACGCGTCCCGGCTCACAGGTCGTGACCGCCGAGGAAGAGATGAGCCGGATCGTTCCGGTGATCGAGGCGCTGCGCCGGGAAGCTCCGCATATTCCCATTTCGGTGGATACCTACAAGGCGGGCGTTGCCCGTGAAGCCATCCTTGCCGGAGCTCACATTATTAACGACGTGTGGGGGGCGAAAGCTGATCCGGATATGGCCCGCACGGCTGCAGAGCTGGGATGCCCCATCATTCTAATGCACAATCGGCAGGCGCGCGACTACACCGATTATGTGCCTGACGTCGTCCGCGACCTCCAGGAGAGCGTACGGATCGCAAAGGAGGCGAGCGTAAAAGAAGACCAAATCTGGCTGGACCCAGGCATCGGATTCGCAAAGGACCTGAACGAGAATTTGATGCTGATGTCTGCGCTTGGGGAATTGAACGAGCTGGGATATCCCGTTCTGCTCGCCACATCGCGCAAGCGGTTCATTCAGAGCACGCTCGGCGTGGAGCCGGGCGATGCGGTGGAAGGCACGGCGGCAACGGTTGCCTTCGGCATCGCCCAAGGCTGCCAGATGGTTCGCGTCCATGACGTGAAGCCGATTCGGCGCACGGTGGACATGTGTGACGCCATGTTATACGCTTCTCCGGGCTTGCGGAAAAGATGAAACGGCGGTCTGCCTGGACCCGTCCGGAGGAAGCGCAGCGTTTTTGGGAAAGAGGAGAAGGTTGCTAACGGAATGCGTTTGATGAGGTTGGCGGACTGCATAAAGGTTGAAGGAGGATGAAATGATGGACCGGATGGTTTTGCATCGAATGGAGTATTACGGGTATCATGGCGTGTTTGAGGAGGAACGGAAACTTGGGCAGCGCTATTACATAGACCTGGAGCTGGATATGGACCTGGGGGAAGCCGGGCGTACGGACGACCTGACCAAAACGATAAATTACGCGGAAATCCACGAGCTCGTGAAGGGCATCGTCGAGAATACGTCATTCCAGTTAATTGAAGCATTGGGTGAACATATTGCATCTTCATTACTGGACACTTATACTAGTATCATTGCACTTACAGTCAAGGTGACGAAGCCGCATCCGCCGTTCGATATTCATTTTGGCGGCGTGACCGTGGAGCTTCGGCGCACAAGAAAGTGAGAACGGATATGAATGCACATTCGACCTCTGAATTTTCAGAGGCTTATATTGCTTTAGGGGCTAATTTGGGGGATCGCGAGCAGACGCTGCTTGAGGCGCTGAATTTGCTGGACGAACACCCGCAGATCAAGGTTCTTCGGGGTTCTGCGCTCTATGAGACGGAGCCGGTAGGCTACGTGGATCAGCCCGCTTTTCTGAATATGGCGGCAGCGCTCCAAACGAGCCTTCAGCCTGAGCAGTTGCTTACTGCGATGCTGGAGATCGAGAATCGGCTTGGCCGGGTTCGGGATGTTCGCTGGGGCCCTCGCACCGTTGATCTGGACCTGCTTTGGGTAAATGGGGAGACAAGGGATACGGAATTGCTGCAGCTGCCGCACCCGCGAATGGGTGAGCGGGCATTTGTGCTGGTTCCGTTGTCCGACATCGTGTCCGAAGGGGAGACTACAGGTTTGTACGACGTTGTACACGCATCGTTGTCTGCGCTGGATGGAAAGGGTGGAATTCGGCTTTGGAAAACATGCAACTGGCCAATCGCATCCGGGCATTCCGGAAGTTGAGAGGTTTGACGCAGCAGGAGCTTGCTGCAAAAACCGGCATATCGCTGGCTGTTCTAGGCACGATTGAGCGGGGCAACCGCGTGGTGACGGAAAAGGAGTTGGCACGGATCGTTGAAACGCTTGGGGTCAGCGCCAGCGAGCTTCAAGGGCAATAGACTGTATTTGCAGTCTGAATGACAGCTCGTTCGACATACAATGTTCAATTTTGACTGCGGGTCTTCTGAGGGATGCCTGCAAAATGAAGGAGAGTGGGACAAGGGATGCTGAAAATAGGCAATATTGAAATGAAAAATCAGGTCGTGCTGGCGCCTATGGCCGGTGTCTGCAATCCGGCTTTTCGTTTGATCGCCAAAGAATTCGGAACAGGACTCGTTTGCGCCGAGATGGTCAGCGACAAAGCGATCGTTCACGGCAACAAGCGCACGCGCCAGATGCTGTTCGTGGATGAACGGGAGAAGCCGCTCAGCCTGCAAATTGTCGGAGGCGACCGCCAATCGCTCGTAGAGGCTGCCAAAGTAGTCGATAAGGAAACCAATGCAGACATCATTGACATCAACATGGGATGCCCGGTACCCAAAATAACGAAATGCGATGCAGGGGCACGCTGGCTGCTGAATCCGGACAAAATCTACGAGATGGTATCTGCCGTAGTTGATGCTGTTGAGAAGCCGGTCACGGTCAAAATGCGTATTGGCTGGGACAGTGAGCATATCTATGTGGTCGAAAATGCCCTTGCCGTAGAACGTGCTGGAGGACAGGCAGTGAGCGTGCATGGTCGTACCCGGGAGCAGCTGTATACGGGAACAGCCGATTGGTCCCACATCAAAAACGTGAAAGAAGCCGTGTCCATTCCGGTCATCGGCAATGGGGACGTAGCTACTCCGGAGGATGCGCGGCGCATGCTGGATGAAACGGGTTGCGACGGCGTCATGATCGGCCGTGCTGCACTCGGCAATCCATGGATGCTGTATCGTACCATTCAATATTTAAGCTCCGGGGAGCTGCTGCCTGATCCGGAAGCCGAAGAAAAAATTCGCGTGGCTATCCTGCATATGGATCGTCTCGTTGCCCTTAAGGGCGAAGTGGTCGCTGTACGCGAGATGCGCAAACATTTGGCGTGGTATCTGAAAGGGCTCAAAGGCTCCGCACGTATCAAGGACGTTATTATGGAAGGAACGAAACGTGACGAAATGGTGCAGATTTTGGAGAATTTCGTAAGTCAACTGCATCAAGAGGGGCCATCTGACGCTGAACGTGCCGTTGCTGAAAATGCATCCTAAGACGACGTTGTAAAACGTTTACAGCCATATGGGGAGTGACATTGACTTTTCGATGTCGTTCCCCTATAATTTCTCAGTATAAATTCGCCAATGTGTGTCATAAGGCTTAGTGCATCAGGGGAAACGTTCTGTTTCTCCGGAGAACTTCATATAGTTTTCAAGATATATGCGGGCGGGGCTTTTGAAAGACATCATGGGTTCCGTTGCCGTGCAATCAAATTATTCCCATGACAGGAGAATCGGTTGAGATGAGCGATAAGGAAGTTATCCTTACACAAGAGGGACTCAAGAAACTGGAAGAAGAACTGGAGACGCTGAAGTCTGTCAAGCGCCGTGAGGTGGCTGAGCGGATCAAGGTAGCCATCGGTTATGGCGATATCAGCGAGAACTCCGAATACGAAGATGCGAAGAATGAGCAGGCGTTCATCGAAGGCCGCATCATTACGCTGGAGAAAATGCTCCGCAACGCGCGCATCATCAACAATGACGAGATCGATACCGACGCTGTAAGCGTAGGCGCAACGGTAATCGTTGAGGATTTGGAATTTGGCGACACCATGGAGTATACCATCGTAGGTACGGCTGAATCCGATCCTTTGCAGAACAAAATCTCGAACGAAAGCCCTGTCGGAAAAGCGATTTTGGGCAAGAAAAAAGGTACGGTGGTTGACGTAAACGTGCCTGCAGGCGTTATTCAATATAAAATTGTAGATATTAAGAAGTAATATAATCAATGAAGCAGTCGGGAAATGAGGCAAAAGCTTCCTTAGGGGAGCTTTTTTCAACATGTCCGGCATGCATAAACATTGATGTACACTTGCATCCTGATACTGCAACATAAACTTCCGACAACCGTGGTCTGCCTTTTGCGGGAAACCATCGATGAACGATGTTCCCGGCATGAGAGGAAGCGCAGATTCGCCTTTGTCTGCAATGTAAATAAGGAGATGAATATAGATCATGACGGATGAAGTCTTGAATCAGGAAACCGAACTTAGCGAGCTTTTGCAAATTCGCCGCGACAAGCTGGACGAGCTCCGCAATCTGGGAATCGACCCGTTTGGCAAAAAGTACGTACGTACCGAGGAAGCCGGTTCTATTCTGAAGAAGTACAATGAACTGACGAAGGAAGAGCTCGAGGAAAAGCAAATCGAAGTCAGTATTGCCGGACGGATTATGGCGAAGCGGGGAATGGGTAAAGCGAGCTTTGCGCATATTCAGGACCTGAGCGGCAAAATCCAGATTTATGTTCGTCAAGACTCGGTGGAAGAGTCGAAATTTGCTGCATTCAGCCTGCTTGATCTCGGAGATATCGTCGGTGTTAGCGGTGTGGTCTTCAAGACCAAAACCGGTGAAACGTCTGTCAAAGTTAAAGATTTGGAAGTGTTGTCGAAATCGCTCTACCCACTGCCGGATAAATATCATGGTCTCACAGATGTGGAGCTGCGTTATCGTCAGCGCTATGTGGACCTGATTACGAACCCTGAAGTACAACAAACATTCATTACACGTTCCAAAATCATTCAGTCGATGCGCCGTTACCTGGATTCCCTCGGCTATCTCGAGGTGGAAACCCCTACGTTGCATACTATCGCTGGTGGTGCCGCTGCGCGTCCGTTCATCACGCATCATAATGCGCTGGACATGGAATTGTACATGCGGATCGCAATTGAGCTTCATCTGAAACGTCTGATCGTAGGCGGATTGGAGAAAGTGTATGAAATCGGTCGTGTTTACCGGAATGAAGGGATGTCGACACGTCATAATCCTGAGTTCACGATGATCGAGCTGTATGAGGCATATGCCGATTATAAAGACATCATGCGTCTGACTGAAAATTTGGTTGCTCATATCGCCCAAGAAGTGCTTGGCACGCAGGTCATCCAGTACGGAGACCATCAGGTGGATCTGACGCCTCAATGGCGCCGTGTGACCATGGTGGATGCAGTCAAAGAAGTCGTTGGTGTAGACTTCTCCGTGCACATGTCGGATGAGGAGGCTCATCGTCTGGCCAAAGAACATAAGGTTCCGGTTGAACCGCATATGACTTTCGGTCACATCCTGAATGCGTTCTTCGAGCAATTCGTAGAAGAGACGCTGATTCAGCCGACGTTTATTATGGGACATCCGCTTGAGATCTCTCCACTGGCAAAGAAAAGTGATGTAGACCCGCGTTTTACAGACCGTTTCGAATTGTTCATCGTCGGTCGCGAGCATGCCAATGCCTTTACGGAGCTGAACGATCCGATCGACCAACGTCAACGGTTCGAAGCGCAGCTGCTGGAGAAAGAGCACGGAAACGACGAAGCGCATGAAATGGATGACGACTTCATCCGTGCGTTGGAATACGGCATGCCGCCGACAGGTGGACTGGGGATCGGCATTGATCGTCTCATCATGCTGTTGACCAACTCGCCGTCCATTCGCGATGTTCTGCTGTTCCCTCATATGCGTCCGCGTACGCAAGACTAGGAGTTGTACTGCAAGAGTCAAAGTATCGAGAGTCGGCGTTCTGCGAATAACGGCTGCGGTTAATAATAAGGGACGCATCCAGCGTTCATAATAGAAGAGGAACCTGCTGTTCGGCATTACCGCTGGCGCAAGTTCCTCTTTAGGTTTAATATGCGGTTTTTATTATGTTTTAGAAGAGGTGCCCTTTATGAAGTTCAAGCTTCATTTAGCCAAAATCCTGTCTCCTCCGTTAATCCTGGTAGGTGGATTTTTATTGATCATAACCATCGGTACCATTCTGCTTATGATGCCTTTTGCCAATCAGAGCGGAGTACATCTGCCATTGATCGATGCGCTGTTTACCGCGACCTCAGCTGCTTGCGTTACAGGGTTGGTCGTGGTGGATGTGGGTACGACGTTCAATCTGTTCGGCCAGATCGTTATTATGGTATTAATGCAGCTGGGCGGACTGGGGTTCATGACACTTGCAACCTTGTTTGCGCTTGTGGTGGGTAAGCGGATTTCCCTGAAGGACAGGCTGCTGCTTAAAGAGGCCATTAATGCCGACAGCATGGAAGGCATCGTGCGCATCATCCGCAAGGTGCTGATATTTTCGTTTACCATTGAGGGGATTGCTGCAGTGATATTGGCTCTTCGATGGGCGCTTGAAATGCCCTTTGGCCAAGCGGTTTATTACGGAATTTTCCACTCCGTATCTTTATTCAACAACGGTGGCTTCGACCTGTTCGGCAACAGTTTTCAATATTTTACGGGAGACTGGTTGTTCAACATTACTGCATCCGTTCTCGTCGTTTCCGGCGGACTGGGGTTTGTGGTGCTTAATGATCTGTTCGAGTATCGTAAAAAACGGCGTTTGTCTCTGCAATCGAAGCTGGTATTATCCGTCTCGGGTTCGTTAATCGGTATCGGTGCGCTTGTATTGTTCATTTTTGAGTTCACCAATCCCCATACGCTTGCTTCGCTTACATGGGACGAAAAGATCTATGCTTCCTTCTTCCAGTCCGTTTCGACGCGTTCTTCGGGTACAAGCACCATTGATATTACCGAAATGCGGCAGGCTACGCAGTTTTTCTTCATACTGCTGATGTTTATCGGGGCCTCGCCGGGCTCCACCGGGGGCGGCATCAAAACAACGACGTTCCTGATCATGATCGGGGCAGTGTATGCCATGATTCGAGGGAATCGGGATATCGTGTTTTTCCGGCATCGCGTACCCAAGGAGCTGTTGATGCGTGCATTAACCATCATTATGGTCTCGTTGATCATCTTTATGATCGTTGTTATGCTTCTCCTCACGACAGAAGATGCGCCGTTTCTTGCATTGATGTTTGAAGCAGCTTCGGCGATCGGAACGGTAGGACTATCAGTAGGGGTGACCCCGGAGCTTAGCGATTGGGGAAAAATCATTATCTCCCTTACCATGTTCATCGGCCGGATCGGCCCGTTAACGATTGCGTATGCATTACGCCCTCGCAAGGAGAAGAGATTGTACCGCCATCCGGAAGGGCGAATCATTATCGGATAAACCAAATAACCGCAAAACCCGCCGAATTTCATCCAGGCATCAGCTCGGGCGAAATGTCGAATCGGGTTTTGCGGTTTTTTTTGTTTTCAGGGTCTGGTTTCGTCTTTATTACGTTTTACTGCATAGAGAGGATAGATGCAGCTCAACGATGTCCTCCAACAGTTGGGGTTCCATCTGCTCGGGATTCAATATGGCATGAATTGCAAGGCCGTCAATCAATGCGTATAAACGTTCCGTTTCCAGTTGTTCCTGCATATCGGGTTTGGCCAACCCGAGCTTGATTAAATACTGAATGACGGAGGAAGCGGTATAACGCAATTCTCCATATACCTGGTCTGCTAGCGATTTCAGCGCCGGATCTGTCTTGGATTTGGCCGTAAAAGCATACCACACCTCCATTTCGGCCATGTTCTCTTCCGTCGTCGGCAATACCTCAAGCAGCAGCCTCTTTGCATTTTCCAATGGCGGGCCGTTAAGGTCCAGCCTTTTAATGCGTTCGTGTACACGCTCCGAGACCAAGGTCATTGCATATAACAACAACTCGGACTGAGTGGAAAAATAGTGACGCATGGAGCCGGGCGAGATGCCGGCCTCTTCGGCAATTTTGCGAACAGAGGCTTGTTCCATGCCATCCCTTCGTATGACGCGCCATGCTGCCTCGGCTACGAGCAAGCGCTGTTTGTCGTGATCTACAATTTTAGGCATATACGAATTATATCACTATTGATTAATATAATACAATTGTGTTAAATTGTTTTCAGTACACTTGTATTATAAAAAAAGGGGGGAGATAGAACGGTGATTGCCTATTTTATCATTGGGTGCGAGATTGCATTCTGGATTTTTGTGATAGCCGGTTTGAGTGTGCGATATTTGCTTGGAATGAAAAGGGTGGGTATGGGATTGCTCGCGGCAACTCCGGTGGTGGATCTGTTGTTGCTTATAGCTACCGTCATTGATTTACAACGAGGGGCAACGGCAAGTCTGGTACACGGCATAGCAGCTATATACATCGGGGTGAGCATTGCTTATGGGCATCAGATGATCTCTTGGGCTGATCGATACTTTCAATTTTGGTTTAAAGGAGGAAGCCATCCTCGGGAAATGAAGCGATACGGCAAAGATCATGCCAGCCATGAACGGAAAGGATGGTTGCGGCATGTAGTCGCTTGGTGTATCGGAAGTGGATTCCTGTATATCATGATTTGGTGGATTGGTGACCCTGAGAGAACAAAGGCATTTTCGGACTTGGTCCAAATATGGGGAATCATTCTGGTTATCGACTTTGTGATCAGTTTCAGTTACACATTGTGGCCAAAGAAAGAGCCTTTGAAGAAGGTAAACTAGGCGGAGTGAGAAGGGTGCGCATGTGGGGAGCTGAAGGCATGTGCGCCTGGATTTGTTTGGTTCAGTTCAGTGTGCATGCTCATGATTTTGAGAGGGAGTTGCATTATATCCATTTTAATTAGGTTGCCAGAGTTATAGATCCAATAAGGATAAACACTTTTTTCAAAAAAACACTTGCATAATATTTATGTACATGGTATATTCAAATTCCGGCCAAGAAAACGCCGAGAAACATGGTGCGGCAAGCAAAGCAAATAAGCTTCGAAAAAAGAAACTTAAAAAAAGTGCTTGCAAAGTTGGTTCGGATGTGATAAGATATAAGAGTTGCTAAGGACAACAACTTAGTGACGAAAACGAAGTTTGATCTTTGAAAACTGAACAACGAGTGAGTAAAACTGATCTTGCTTGCAAGGTCAAAACTTGAGATATTTTATCTCGTCAGATTCAAAATGAGCTAATCGCTCTTTTCAATACCTCAGATGATTTTCATCACGATTAACCTCGTGACCGAAATTCATCTTTATTGGAGAGTTTGATCCTGGCTCAGGACGAACGCTGGCGGCATGCCTAATACATGCAAGTCGAGCGGAGTTGATAGGAAGCTTGCTTCCTTGATGCTTAGCGGCGGACGGGTGAGTAACACGTAGGCAACCTGCCCTCAAGCTTGGGACAACTACCGGAAACGGTAGCTAATACCGAATACTTGTTTTCTTCGCCTGAAGAGAACTGGAAAGACGGAGCAATCTGTCACTTGAGGATGGGCCTGCGGCGCATTAGCTAGTTGGTGAGGTAACGGCTCACCAAGGCGACGATGCGTAGCCGACCTGAGAGGGTGATCGGCCACACTGGGACTGAGACACGGCCCAGACTCCTACGGGAGGCAGCAGTAGGGAATCTTCCGCAATGGGCGAAAGCCTGACGGAGCAATGCCGCGTGAGTGATGAAGGTTTTCGGATCGTAAAGCTCTGTTGCCAGGGAAGAACGCTTGGGAGAGTAACTGCTCTCAAGGTGACGGTACCTGAGAAGAAAGCCCCGGCTAACTACGTGCCAGCAGCCGCGGTAATACGTAGGGGGCAAGCGTTGTCCGGAATTATTGGGCGTAAAGCGCGCGCAGGCGGTCATTTAAGTCTGGTGTTTAATCCCGGGGCTCAACCCCGGATCGCACTGGAAACTGGATGACTTGAGTGCAGAAGAGGAGAGTGGAATTCCACGTGTAGCGGTGAAATGCGTAGAGATGTGGAGGAACACCAGTGGCGAAGGCGACTCTCTGGGCTGTAACTGACGCTGAGGCGCGAAAGCGTGGGGAGCAAACAGGATTAGATACCCTGGTAGTCCACGCCGTAAACGATGAATGCTAGGTGTTAGGGGTTTCGATACCCTTGGTGCCGAAGTTAACACATTAAGCATTCCGCCTGGGGAGTACGGTCGCAAGACTGAAACTCAAAGGAATTGACGGGGACCCGCACAAGCAGTGGAGTATGTGGTTTAATTCGAAGCAACGCGAAGAACCTTACCAGGTCTTGACATCCCTCTGACCGGTACAGAGATGTACCTTTCCTTCGGGACAGAGGAGACAGGTGGTGCATGGTTGTCGTCAGCTCGTGTCGTGAGATGTTGGGTTAAGTCCCGCAACGAGCGCAACCCTTGATCTTAGTTGCCAGCACTTCGGGTGGGCACTCTAAGGTGACTGCCGGTGACAAACCGGAGGAAGGTGGGGATGACGTCAAATCATCATGCCCCTTATGACCTGGGCTACACACGTACTACAATGGCCGGTACAACGGGCTGCGAAGCCGCGAGGTGGAGCTAATCCTAAAAAGCCGGTCTCAGTTCGGATTGCAGGCTGCAACTCGCCTGCATGAAGTCGGAATTGCTAGTAATCGCGGATCAGCATGCCGCGGTGAATACGTTCCCGGGTCTTGTACACACCGCCCGTCACACCACGAGAGTTTACAACACCCGAAGTCGGTGGGGTAACCGCAAGGAGCCAGCCGCCGAAGGTGGGGTAGATGATTGGGGTGAAGTCGTAACAAGGTAGCCGTATCGGAAGGTGCGGCTGGATCACCTCCTTTCTATGGAGAATCGTCTTCTGCGATGAAGACATTCAAATTTAAAATCTAGCCAGGTCGGCTAGTGACTCACTCGTTGCTCAGTTTTGAGAGCTCAAACTCTCAAACACATGCTCGTAACTTTCGACCGACACATTCCGTGAACGGCCCGAAAGCAAGCGAGATTGTTCCTTGAAAACTGGATATCGAAACGAAAAATGCGAATTAGAACATTCCTTTTAGCTGAACTTGTGTCAACAAGTTTATATATTAGTGAAAACTGCATTGCTCATCCGAGCAATTGGTTAAGCTACTAAGAGCACACGGAGGATGCCTAGGCGCTAGGAGCCGATGAAGGACGTGGCGAACAACGATACTGCCTCGGGGAGCTGTAAGCAAGCTTTGATCCGGGGATGTCCGAATGGGGAAACCCAGCTGGCGTAATACCCAGTTACTCTTGTCTGAATACATAGGGCAGGAGAGGCATACCAGGGGAACTGAAACATCTAAGTACCCTGAGGAAGAGAAAACAATAGTGATTCCGTCAGTAGCGGCGAGCGAACGCGGAACAGCCCAAACCAGGGAGCTTGCTCTCTGGGGTTGTGGGACGTCTCACATGGAGTTACAAAGGAGCCGGTTAAACGAAGAGGTCTGGAAAGGCCCGCCATAGAAGGTAAAAGCCCTGTAATTGAAAGTCTGCTCCCTCCGAGACGGATCCCGAGTAGTGCGGGGCACGTGAAACCCCGTATGAATCCGGCAGGACCATCTGCCAAGGCTAAATACTTCCTAGCGACCGATAGTGAAGCAGTACCGTGAGGGAAAGGTGAAAAGCACCCCGGAAGGGGAGTGAAATAGAACCTGAAACCGTGTGCTTACAAGAAGTCAGAGCCCATTTTAGGGGTGATGGCGTGCCTTTTGTAGAATGAACCGGCGAGTTACGTTCCCGTGCAAGGTTAAGGTGAGAAGCCGGAGCCGCAGCGAAAGCGAGTCTGAATAGGGCGACATAGTACGTGGACGTAGACCCGAAACCGGGTGATCTACCCCTGTCCAGGGTGAAGGTGCGGTAACACGCACTGGAGGCCCGAACCCACGCACGTTGAAAAGTGCGGGGATGAGGTGGGGGTAGCGGAGAAATTCCAATCGAACTCGGAGATAGCTGGTTCTCCCCGAAATAGCTTTAGGGCTAGCCTCGGAAAACAGAGTCGTGGAGGTAGAGCACTGATTGGGTGCGGGGCCCGCAAGGGTTACCAAGCTCAGTCAAACTCCGAATGCCATAGACTTACTTCCGGGAGTCAGACAGTGAGTGCTAAGATCCATTGTCAAAAGGGAAACAGCCCAGACCATCAGCTAAGGTCCCCAAGTGTGTGTTAAGTGGGAAAGGATGTGGAGTTGCACAGACAACCAGGATGTTGGCTTAGAAGCAGCCATCATTGAAAGAGTGCGTAATAGCTCACTGGTCGAGTGACTCTGCGCCGAAAATGTAACGGGGCTAAACACACCACCGAAGCTATGGCTTGATCTTATGATCAGGGGTAGGGGAGCGTTGTATAAGGGTTGAAGGTGTACCGTAAGGAGCGCTGGACATTATACAAGTGAGAATGCCGGTATGAGTAACGAAAAGATCAGTGAGAATCTGATCCGCCGAAAGCCTAAGGGTTCCTGAGGAAGGCTCGTCCGCTCAGGGTAAGTCGGGACCTAAGGCGAGGCCGAAAGGCGTAGTCGAAGGACAACAGGTCGAAATTCCTGTACCACCGTAAATCGTTACGAGCGATGGGGGGACGCAGTAGGGTAGTGACGCAGGCTGATGGATGCCTGTCCAAGCAGTGAGGCTGGTTAGTAGGCAAATCCGCTAACCGCAAGGCTGAGCTGTGATGGGGAGTGAAAATTACAGTAGCGAAGGTCATGATCTCACACTGCCAAGAAAAGCCTCTAGCCAGATGAAGGTGCCCGTACCGCAAACCGACACAGGTAGGCGAGAAGAGAATTCTAAGGCGCGCGGAAGAACTCTCGTTAAGGAACTCGGCAAAATGACCCCGTAACTTCGGGAGAAGGGGTGCCCCGGTAGTGTGAATAGCACGAGGGGGCCGCAGTGAAAAGGCCCAAGCGACTGTTTAGCAAAAACACAGGTCTGTGCGAAGCCGTAAGGCGAAGTATACGGGCTGACGCCTGCCCGGTGCTGGAAGGTTAAGGGGAGCGGTTAGGGATTTATCCCGAAGCTGTGAACCGAAGCCCCAGTAAACGGCGGCCGTAACTATAACGGTCCTAAGGTAGCGAAATTCCTTGTCAGGTAAATTCTGACCCGCACGAATGGCGTAACGACTTGGGCGCTGTCTCAACGAGAGATCCGGTGAAATTTTAATACCTGTGAAGATGCAGGTTACCCGCGACAAGACGGAAAGACCCCATGGAGCTTTACTGCAGCTTGATATTGAATTTGGGTACGATCTGTACAGGATAGGTGGGAGCCTGAGAAGCATGAGCGCCAGCTTGTGTGGAGGCACCGTTGGGATACCACCCTGATCGTATCTAGGTTCTAACCTGGTGCCCTAATCGGGTACGGGGACAGTGTCAGGTGGGCAGTTTGACTGGGGCGGTCGCCTCCTAAAGAGTAACGGAGGCGCCCAAAGGTTCCCTCAGAATGGTTGGAAATCATTCGAAGAGTGCAAAGGCATAAGGGAGCTTGACTGCGAGACCTACAAGTCGAGCAGGGACGAAAGTCGGGCTTAGTGATCCGGTGGTACCGCATGGAAGGGCCATCGCTCAACGGATAAAAGCTACCCTGGGGATAACAGGCTTATCTCCCCCAAGAGTCCACATCGACGGGGAGGTTTGGCACCTCGATGTCGGCTCATCGCATCCTGGGGCTGAAGTAGGTCCCAAGGGTTGGGCTGTTCGCCCATTAAAGCGGTACGCGAGCTGGGTTCAGAACGTCGTGAGACAGTTCGGTCCCTATCTGTCGTGGGCGTAGGAAATTTGAGAGGAGCTGTCCTTAGTACGAGAGGACCGGGATGGACGTACCGCTGGTGTACCAGTTGTTCCGCCAGGAGCACCGCTGGGTAGCTATGTACGGACGGGATAAGCGCTGAAAGCATCTAAGCGTGAAGCCCCCCTCAAGATGAGATTTCCCAGTATGTAAGACCCCTTGAAGACGACGAGGTAGATAGGCTGGGGGTGGAAGTGCAGCAATGCATGGAGCTGACCAGTACTAATCGGTCGAGGGCTTATCCAAGAAATGCAGGTTCTAAGATCGCAAGTTTCGTTTCGAATCCAGTTTTCAGAGAGCAATCTCTGAGTGAAAAACGGGTACATCACTTGATGTGCGGATCGTTTTTCAATCCAAAGCAAAATCGTTTGGTGGCGATGGCGGAGGGGTTCCACACGTTCCCATCCCGAACACGACCGTTAAGCCCTCTAGCGCCGATGGTACTTGGACCGCAGGGTCCTGGGAGAGTAGGAAGCCGCCAAGCGAAGAACCACTGCCGATGTAATCGGCGGTGGTTTTTATTTTTTTATAGATATATTTAGTGAATTTATGCATCAAAAAAAGGCCTTATTATATAGTACATTTTGACAAACATACCATTCCAATTGGAACGGTAATTTGTCTCATCTTTTCATTTGTCCTCAGTGTACATACATATGTGTTCAACAGACAGTACACCCTATAGAAGAGGGCGGTTTTCCTTGACAGTCTAAATAGCGCTTTGCTATCATGGCAATAATAAATTTTTAAGTAACGTACTTTTTAGGAACATACAGCCTGGAATCAACAGATTTTGGACCGTAAAGCAGAGCACATATTAAGGAGGAACACCCGCGTGTGGGAAGACAAATTTGGTAAGGAAGGCTTGACCTTCGACGATGTTTTGCTGGTGCCACGGAAATCCGAGACACTGCCTAAGGAAGTAGACGTATCCGTTCGTTTGAGCGATAACGTGAAATTGAACATCCCTTTGATCAGTGCCGGGATGGATACCGTAACAGAAGCAACAATGGCAATTGCCATCGCTCGGGAAGGCGGCATTGGTATTATCCATAAAAACATGTCCGTCGAACAACAGGCTGAAGAAGTGGACCGTGTTAAACGTTCCGAGAGTGGCGTCATCACCAACCCGTTCTCTCTCACTGCCGATCACCTGGTATCTGATGCTGAAGCGGTTATGGCTAAATACCGGATTTCCGGTGTGCCGATCGTGGATGCCGATCAAAAGCTGGTCGGTATTTTGACAAATCGCGATTTGCGTTTCATTCACGATTACGGAATCAAAATCAATGATGTAATGACTCGTGAAAACCTGGTAACTGCTCCTGTCGGCACAACGCTGCAAGAAGCCGAGGGGATTCTGCAGAAGCATAAGATCGAGAAGCTTCCTTTGGTGGACGAGACGAACACCCTTAAAGGGCTCATCACCATTAAAGATATCGAAAAAGCAATTCAATTCCCGAACGCAGCCAAAGATGCTCAAGGACGCCTGCTCGTCGGCGCAGCGATCGGCATTTCCAAAGATACGTTCGAACGTGCCGAAGCATTGGTACAAGCCGGCGTGGACCTGATTACGGTTGATTCCGCTCATGGTCATCACATTAATATCCTAGATGCGGTTCGCCAACTGCGTGAACGTTTCCCGAACCTGACCATTGTTGCAGGCAACGTTGCAACGGGTGATGCAACACGCGACTTGATCGAGGCAGGTGCTTCGGTAGTCAAAGTGGGTATCGGCCCGGGTTCGATCTGTACAACCCGTGTTATCGCGGGAATCGGCGTTCCGCAAGTAACGGCCGTATACGATTGCGCAACGGTTGCACGCGAATACGGTGTACCGATCATCGCCGACGGCGGGATCAAATATTCCGGCGAGATTACAAAAGCTCTTGCTGCCGGGGCTCATGCAGTTATGCTGGGAAGCCTGTTTGCAGGTACGGAAGAAAGTCCGGGCGAGTCGGAGATTTATCAAGGACGCCGCTTTAAAGTATATCGCGGAATGGGTTCCCTCGCTGCCATGAAACAAGGCAGTAAGGACCGTTACTTCCAAGATGACGACAAGAAGCTCGTTCCTGAAGGGATCGAAGGCCGCGTTGCTTACAAAGGGCCGATCTCGGATACGATTCACCAGTTGATCGGAGGTCTGCGTTCCGGAATGGGATACTGCGGGACAAGCAACCTGGAGCAGCTGCGCAACGATACGGCGTTTATCCGCATTACCGGTGCAGGGCTTCGCGAAAGCCATCCGCATGATGTACAAATTACAAAAGAGGCACCTAACTACTCCTTGTAATCAGAAGGGTGTCATTTATTCCCAAGGCAGGCTCGGCGATTTTCGCCGGGCTTGTCTTTTTTTGCGGATACCCCTGTGATAGAATAGTAAGGGTGGTTACGGACCATGGGCAAACGAGGGCGAAGCGACATTGTTGTTAAAATTGCCCGGACAAGCCTGTGGCGTTTTTATGAAGGGTTTCTCGTTTATTGAAGTCCTTCCTGCATGGGCCTTATTAAGAGGCACCGATGCAGTTTCTGTTTTATCATTATGAAGCGCATATGTCCTTCTACATAAGCATGTAGATATGCTGATTAAGTGACGATCGATCTTGTACTTTCAGAGCGACGGCATCGCTCTTTCGATACAGCGCATATACAAAGAAAAAGATTCACACCAACATCTGCACGGTTCAGGGCAAAAAAATATCACAGTTCAAGCTGTTCCACAGCTTCGGATGTGAAGGGAGAATTCACTACATTGAAAGCTAAACGAACGAATAAAAATAAACGCCAATTGCTCAAAAAAAGCGTAGCGTCGATGATGCTGGTCAACATGCTCTGCATGTCCGCGGTCATGCCGGTCATGGCGGCAGCGAATAATTCGGGTCAGGTTCTTACTGCGGCAGCTACCAAAACACAAACGGCAAAAGCAGCACAGATTCCATCCGTGGATTCCCTCGGGCTGAAGGTTAAATCGGCGATTCTCATGGAGGCCTCCACAGGGGAAGTTCTTCTGAATGTGAATGCGAATGAAGCTATGCCACCTGCGAGCATGACCAAAATGATGACGGAATATATCGTGGCTGAACAGGTCAAACAAGGAAAATTCAGCTGGGATGACGTCGTTGAGGTTAAGGATAACGCAGCAAAAAGTATCGGTTCCCGCATTTTTCTGGCCAAAGGGGACAAGCATACAGTTAAGGAGCTGTACATCGCGATGGCCGTAGGCTCGGCAAATGATGCTACGGTTGCGCTGGCGGAATATGTCGCTGGCTCTGAAGCCGAGTTCGTAAAAATGATGAACGAAGAAGCACAGCGTATGGGCATGAAAGATACGTATTTTATTAACTCTACAGGTCTTGACCGTGCTGACATGCCGGAGGATTACCGTCCTGCCGAAGACAAGGAAACGGTGATGTCGGCGTATGATGCGGCGATCCTATGCAGATACATCATTAAAGACCATCCGGACTATAAGGATTTTACGACGATTCAATCCTACAAATTCCGTCCAAACGACAAGGCGCCAATCATTAACTACAACTGGATGCTGGAAGCAAATAAAGATATCACCAACTTCAAAAGCTTTGCTTACGAAGGTTTGGACGGCATGAAGACAGGTCACACTACGAAAGCAGGCAACAATTTCACGGGAACTGCTGAGCGTAATGGATTGCGTTACATCAGCGTAGTAATGGGCACCACTTCTGAAGCAGCACGCTTTACGGAAACACGGAAGGTACTGGATTATGGATTTAACAATTTTGAGGTCAAGCAGGCAGTTGCTGCAAAAACGAAGGTAACCGGTCTGGAATCCGTTCCTCTTAAAAAGGGGAGTGAAACAACAGTTCCTGTCGTGACCGATAATGCGGTAAGCTTTGTCGTTCCGAAGGGTACGCAGAACCTGGATGTTACGTTCAAGACGAACGTATCGAACGATAACGAACTGGTGGCCCCAATCAAAGCAGGAACCAAGGTTGGAACGGTAACCTACACCTATAAAGCGGACGGCATGGAGCCTCAGGAGAAAACGGTAAACCTGATCACGGCAGAAGACGCGGAAAAAGGCGGATGGTTCCGGTTGTTCTTCCGTGCCATTAAAGATTTCTTCGTTGATCTGTTCGACGGAATCAAGAACCTCTTCTAACGAGCAGGGCCGATCCGAACCATCAATGAATATTACGCAAAGGTGGCAGCAGAGGATAAGCCTTTAGCCGTTTGCGTGTTATTCGATCGGATGGATTGTAACTTGGTTGGTTTTCCGGTAAAATATCAAGTTAGGATTCTACGTATAATCTGATGATTTTCCAGCTTAAACACAGTAATGAAATCTCCAAACTTGCCCCTTCCGAGCGCATGCAGGATCGTGGCATGTAAGGGAAGGAAAATGCGAAAATGAAGATTGGCGTTTTGGCACTTCAAGGTGCGGTAACCGAACATATACGCAGCATCGAACTTGCCGGGGCAGAGGGCGTACCTGTCAAGCAGGTTGAGCAATTGGCTGAATTGGACGGCCTGATCCTTCCTGGCGGAGAGAGTACGACGATAGGCAAGCTTATGCGCAAATACGGCTTTATGGAGGCCATTCGTTCTTTTGCAGCTGAAGGAAAGCCTGTTTTCGGCACATGCGCGGGATTGATTGTTATGGCAGAGCGTATAGCTGGACAGGAAGAGGCTCACCTGGGCCTTATGGACATGACGGTATCCCGGAATGCGTTTGGTCGTCAGAGGGAGAGCTTTGAAACGGATCTGCCTGTCAAAGGCATTGAAGGACCGGTAAGGGCCGTATTTATACGCGCGCCTTTGATCGAAAGCGTAGGGGAAGGGGTAAATGTGCTTTCTACCTATAACCATGAAATCGTCACAGCTCGTCAGGGGAACTTGCTGGCATGCTCCTATCATCCGGAGCTTACGGACGATTATCGTCTGCATGCTTATTTTGTAGACATGGCTCGTTCCGCTAAGAATGCTGTACCTAACCATGAATAAATAATGCACAACCTATGATCTCCCGATATCGATCACCCCTGTGATGGTTATGCCATTGCTCAGGAATTGTATGTGATCAGATGCCTGATGTTGCCCGTATCTGCTTGATGAGACAAAGCGGGGATCGCAGCGTGGGGTATCTTGTCACCGGGAGATAAAGGTTGTTTTTTTGGTTCCATGAAAAGCGAAGTTATAAGGGCTCCCTAATAATGCCGATAAAAGAGTAAGGGGCTTATTACGCGGAGGATTTAGGAGGGGTAGTAGTGCTTGATGTAAGAATTTTGCGAAATGAATTGAATCGAGTGGAAGAAGCGCTTAACAACCGCGGCAAGTCGTTGGACCTGATCTCGGGGTTCACCGAGCTGGATACCAAGCGCCGCGAGCTTCTGCAGGAGAGCGAAGCGTTGAAAAACCAGCGAAACACCGTTTCCGCCGAGGTGGCCAAACGCAAAAAAAACCGTGAGAATGCGGATGAACTCATCGTTGAAATGCGTGAGGTTTCTGATCGGATCAAAGCAATGGATGAAGAGGTTCGCGAACTGGAAGCCCAAATCAATGACCTGACCATGGCTATTCCCAACATTCCAAACGAGAGCGTGCCGGTGGGCGCATCCGAAGAGGATAATGTGGAAATTCGCCGCTGGTCCGAACCGAAAAGCTTTTCCTTTACACCAAAAGCACATTGGGAAATTGCGCAGGAGCTGAACATCCTTGATTTTGAAGCGGCTGCGAAAGTTACAGGTTCCCGGTTTACTTTCTACAAAGGGCTTGGAGCACGTTTGGAGCGTGCACTGATCAATTTCATGATGGATCTGCACAGCGATCAGCATGGATACGAAGAAATCTTGCCTCCTTATATCGTCAACCGAGATAGCTTGTTTGGTACAGGCCAGTTGCCAAAGTTCGAAGAAGATTTGTTCAAACTGAAAGATACCGAATATTATCTGATTCCGACAGCGGAAGTTCCCGTCACGAACTATCATCGCGAAGAAATTTTGAACGTGGAAGATCTGCCGAAGCATTTCGTGGCGTACAGCTCTTGTTTCCGTTCCGAGGCCGGCTCCGCCGGTCGAGATACACGCGGTTTGATTCGCCAGCACCAGTTCAACAAGGTGGAGCTGCTCAAACTCGCGACGCCAGAAACCTCGTATGAGGAATTGGAGAAAATGACCCAAAATGCGGAGCGCGTGCTTCAATTGCTTGAGCTCCCTTACCGTGTTTTGACGTTGTGCACAGGGGATATGGGCTTTACATCTGCCAAAACGTACGATCTAGAAGTATGGTTGCCGGAGAGCAATACGTACCGTGAAATTTCTTCTTGCTCCAATTGCGAGGATTTTCAGGCACGCCGTGCCAACATCCGCTTCCGCAGGGAGGCTAAAGCGAAGCCGGAATTCGTACATACCTTGAATGGTTCCGGTCTGGCGGTTGGCCGTACCCTTGCAGCAATCCTGGAAAACTACCAGCAAGAGGATGGTTCGGTTGTGATCCCTGAGGTTCTTCGCCCTTATATGGGAGGCATTAGCGTAATCACCCGCCGTTCGTAGGCAATAAAAACCAAGTGGGGATCCGGCGTAACATTTCGTAATAAAACGCCGGATTTTAATCCCACATGGAGCAAAGTAAAAGGGTTGCTTCCGCATATAATGATGTGGTATGATATGTTTCGTGGCAACTTTATAGTTCTTTATAACCTGGAGAGATACCGAAGCGGTCATAACGGGGCGGTCTTGAAAACCGTTAGAGTGCAAGCTCACGTGGGTTCGAATCCCACTCTCTCCGCCAACTTATAATAATGACAAGGATTTGGGCGTATATGCCTGAATCCTTTTTTGATTTTCTTGGCTTTATAACGCTAACGGCAGCCTTCCATTCGCGTTCGAAGCAGATGCATAAAAACATGCTCAACGCCGCAACTTATAGGGGTGGAGGTGGTCAATAATGAACCGCGAGTTGAACATGGATCAAAATGAGCTTGTGGACGCTTGGCAGGAAGTGCTGCCCCAGGTCTTGAATGTAGGCGATCAGGCACAGGTAATGGCCGATGAAGCCGATCAGCAAGCGATACGCATACACATCGAGACGGCAGGGCATCAGATGTATTCCTTCGACTTTAAATGTGCTTACGTGGACTCGCGTGAAGTCGAGGTCCAGCTCGTGGACGTTGAACGGGATGGCAGAACTACCGATGAGCGCACCGAATCCATACAAGAACTAGCTTACGACTATAAACGTCACATCCATGAATGTGCCCAGTCTTTGCAGTCGAAAACGAACCGATAACTTGTGATCCAAAGGAGTGAGGAACTTGAGCAAAGCCAAAGCAGGCGTGGACAAAAATTTGCAAAACGTTGCCGCCGATCTGGAGCAGACTGTCGTCAATAGCCATCATGCCCAACAGATACAGCAGGATACCAACGACCGTCGCCATCAGGATTCCTTGAATCATGATAAAACGGAAGACATGGACCCATCCCATTCCTAATCTCTTGTACTGGAGGTAACCAAATGAGCAAACCAAAGGCTGTGCCCGTACCCGAAGCTCAAGATTCCGGACAAAATCATCGGGATTCACGCAAGGATTCGACCATGCAAGAGCCATTATCCGGGTCGAAAAAAGTAAAAAACCGGAACCATGTGGGTCACTTGAATCCTGAAGGCTAGGCAGAATCAAAATATAACGGATTTTATATATTTAGCAAGACATAAAACTCTGGTTACCTAACCAGAGTTTTTGCGTATTAATACATATACCTTGGGATGGTAACGGTGCGCGCCTAAACCTAACATAGGTCTTTCTAGCTATTTTTCCGTGTTGGGACACAAATTTCCCAAAATGTGTTTCCGTTTTTCAATTTATGGTTTATCATTGAACTTGAATTGCTTTTTTGGGGGCAGACACACGAGAGGAGAGAAACAAATCAATGACAAAACGTATGGGGGCGCTTCTTCTTACATTGCTGTTGACGGTATCTTTGGCATTAACCGCATGCAGCAGCAAACAAGAACCGAAAGAAGCGTTAAAAACAGCAGCAGCGAACGCATCCAAACTGACTTCGTATGAGATGAAATCCAACTTTACCATTAACGAACTGAGCTATAAACCACAGGACCAATCGACGCAGGATCCGACCGTAACTCAATTCATGAGCATGCTGAAGGATGCCCAGCTGAATATTACGGGTGTATACCAAGCTGAGCCAATGCAAACCGAAATGACTTTAGGCATCGAGCTTAAAGGCGACATGGGCATGACGTTCAACATCCCGATGGTCTTAACTGCGGAGAAAATGTATGTTAAGGTTCCAAGCATTCCGTTCTTGCCGATTCCGGAAACGTTGGTAAACAAATTTGTCGAGATTGACCTGAAGCAGCTTGCTGAACAGGAAGGTACCGAATGGAACCCAAGCGCGATGGATGCGGCCAAAACGCAAAAGCTGAGCAACGAATTGATGGATGCCGTACTTAGCGAGTATGACCAAAACAAGTTTTTCAAAAACCTCGACACCAAGGATGCAAAACTGCCTGAAGGCGTAGATGCAAAACAAGTGGTTCAATTCACGGTAAACAATGACAACGTGAAGGAAGCCGTTACCGTATTGGTAACCAAAGCTTTGCCTAAAGTGATCGACATTATTTCCAAAGACGAATATCGCGAAGTGCTGCAACTGACGCAAGAAGATATCGATCAAGCTAAATCGGATTTGAAACTGACCGAGGAAGATAAAGCGGAGATGGAAAAGGATCTGGATAAACTGAAAGATGTACTGACCATCAATGCGTTCAACATCGATTTTGCCCTGGATAAACAAGACTTCCCGGTATACCAAAAAATGAATGCAGACGTTCTGATCAAAGATCCGGATACGAAGGATGAAATCAAACTTGCATTTACCGCATCGAATACGTATACGAAAATCAATGAAAAACCAGCATTCCAAATTAACATCCCTTCTGGCGATGACGTCATCAAAATGGATGAGTTGGAAGAACTGATGAATAGTTCTTACGGCTACTAAGCCTATCTGAAATAAAAACAAACCGTCTTTTCGTAAAATGAAGGAGTGCTCCTTCATTTGAACGGAGGCGGTTTTTTTCTATACAAATGGGAAAGGCGAGAGATAAACTAAATAAAAACAATATTACGCAACGAAACAGGAAGGAGAAGGCAAGCATGACCCTTGGAGATGAACAGCTTGCGCTGGAATTCGCCCGGCATCCTGTTCGTGTTTACGGTGTTTATCGCACGTTACTGGAAGCAGAAAAATACTATGATGGCCACAAAGAAAAGCGAACCGAGAAATGCGCATTGCTCTTGGTGCTTAATGGTCGGGCGGAATTTCGTTTTACGGATATTCAGGGCCAACTGTGCAGGCTTTCACTACAGCCCGGGAATTCCTTTATTGGTGGTTTGAATATGAATTTGGAAATTCAGGTTGGGGAAGAAGACTTCGAATATGTACTAATTCATTATATGCCAGTATCCTTAATGGAGGGAGGGGGTTATCCGGCCCATACGCATATGATCCAGGAAATCAATATGGATCAGAACGACTCTGAGGTGAGCCTGCAGGCAGAGCTGATGCTGGCCCTTCTTGAAGTAGCTGCGAAGCCGGGGCATATGGAACAGTTGGAGAAACAGACATTGTTCTATCGTTTGCTCGAATCGGTGCTGCGCGCATCAAGGAACACCCGGAATCGGGAGAGCGGCAGAATAATGAATGCGGCGCAGGAGTTTATTCATCGTCAATACATGGAGCCGTTGACACTGGAAGGCTTGGCGGCGAGGTTCGGGATGAGATCCAAATATTTTTCTCACAGATTTCAACAGTATTCGGGAATGGGTCCGATGCGCTACCTTTCTAAATATCGCTTGAATCGGGCACGGGAACTACTTGAAGTAGGCAACTATAGCGTAAAGGAGGTTGCGGCCAAGGTAGGTTATGCAGACCCGTATTACTTCAGCAGGGTTTTCAAATTGCATATGGGCTTGGCGCCTTCCGAGATAAAAAAGAAGGGTAGGGAAGGGAAAAATCCATCCTGAATCGGACGATATCCATTGTATAAACAAGCTTCATCCGTATAATTGATAATGATAATTGTTATCATATTCGAGTGCGATACACACTGGAGGAATAATACGGATGTACAGAAAAAAGTATAAAAATAGAGGATTATTAGCTGCTCTCATCGTTTTGGTCTTCATGCTGGCGGCTTGCTCGGGACAATCGGAATCGGGTCAAACGCAAACAGATACACGACAGAGCGCTAACGAGAAGGCTGAAAACTCGAAAACCTCGGTGGATCCGGAATCGACGGAAGAGGCAAACGTAACTTATCCACGTACGATTCAGGATGCTCGTGGAAGCGTAACGTTGGAACAGCAGCCGAAAAGGGTAGCTCTCGCTCATTGGGGATTGAGTGATGATCTGTTGGTTTTTGAGCTGGATTCGATCGCCATCACGCTTCCATTTACGAAGAACCAATCTTTGTTGGATAGCGATATTTATAAACCATATGTCGAAGGAAAGAAACAGATCGAAGTGGTAGGTGAAAATACGCAGGTTAACCTGGAAGCACTGCTCGCCTATGATCCCGATTTGATCATTGCCGGAAGCGAGACCAACAAGGATATTATCGAGCAGCTTGACCAGATCGCTCCGACCATTGTTATAGATGAGACCAAAAGCGATGTTTTCAAGGAGTGGCGTGCCACCATTAACGAGTTCGGTAACATTTTGGGACAAGAAGAGACAGCGCAGAAATACATCAGTGATTTTGACGGCAAGCTGGCCGAGGGCAAGAATAAGTTGGCATCGATGGATGGCACGGTTGCCTTTCTGCAAATTCGGGAGAAACAAGCTTACCTGCAAGGGAAAGACTATATTACCGAGTATTATGAAGGTCTGGGATTGACACCGCCATCGACCGAGGCTGGAGAGTTAACGCTGGAGGGGCTGGCTGAGCTCGATCCGGATTATCTCTTCCTGGGATACTTCAATATGGAAGACCCGTCATTGCCGGCAGTTTCCGATGAGTGGGAAAAAAGTGCTGTCTGGAAGGGGCTCAAAGCCGTCCGAAATGGACATGTGTATAAAATAAACGGACAGATTGCATTCGGATTTGGTCCTATTAGCAAAAATTACGGAGTAGAAGCGATCGTCCATGCGGCTCAGGCCGAATAACGTCATAAAAAAACTGCACTGCCAACATTTCTGTGTTGAGGGTGCAGTTTTTTATGTCCTCACAAGATCATTCGTGTTCTTCGGGCAGATCCTCAGCAACAATGGCATAAATCCGGTGATCCTGATATTCGCCGTTGATTTTGAGATATTTACGGGCGATGCCCTCGGCCTGAAAGCCGTTCTTCTCCAGTACGCGCTGCGACCCCATGTTGGAAGGCAAAATGGCAGCCTGAACACGATTCAGCTTTAATGCCCGGAAGGCATACGCTACAGCCAGCTTGACAGCCGCAGTCATTCGTCCGCCGCCTTGATAGTCGGGGTGAATAAAGTAACCCAAATCCGCATAGTTGGCAACGCCATGAACGACGTTGTTAAGACTCACCTGACCGATGAGGGCATCGTCGCCCAATGAAAAAATCCCGAATTGATACCCCGTTCCTTGTTCGGCCGCGTTCATTCGATCTGCAAGACGCCTGGTCTGGGCATCCAATGTGTAAAACTCGTCGTCTCGGATCGGTTCCACAGCTTGGTAGGGGACACGAGTAACCCGGATCATGTTCAAATAGGGCTCAGCATCCAAAGTGGTAAGCAAACGCATGCGGATCCCGTTAGGGGTATCATAAAGGGTCAAAGGCATATACAGCACGTCCTTTCATAAATAAACCAGTGTTATTTTTTTCGTAATCGCCTGAAAAACTCAGTTAAAAGCGAGGCACATTCCGGCTGCAAAATGTCCGCGATGACTTCGGTTTGATGGTTAAAACGAGGCTCCTGCAACAAATTCATCAACGTTCCAGCGCAACCGGCCTTGGGATCGGCAGTACCGAAAATTACGCGCGGCACCCGTGATTGCACAATAGCTCCCGCACACATTGGACAAGGCTCCAGCGTAACGTACAGGCTGCAGTCCAATAGGCGCCAAGCACCAATCGTTTCGCTGGCTTGCCGAATGGCTACCATCTCCGCATGAGCGGTTGAATCGAGAGTGGTTTCCCGCAGGTTGTAACCGCGTCCAACAATACGATCGTTTTGAACGATGACGGCACCGATCGGAACTTCCCCCAACGCTTCGGCTTGGCGTGCTTCGGCAATGGCTTCCCGCATCCAGAATTGATGCCGCTCCTCCTCGGAATAGGATGAGAAGTCAGTAGGGATGGAATGATCAAACATGCTTTAGTCAAACTCCTTCCAGAAGAGAACAATGTAAGAGAACAAACATTCGTTTGTTAACATGTTGTGTATAAGTCTGTGGATAACAGAGTAGTTGCTCACATAGTTATAAACAGGATATCCACAAGCCTGTGGATTTGTGTATAAAATCATGATTGATTTTATTGTAGATGCGAAAATGACAAAAAACAATGAATTTCGACCTGATGACCCAAACGGTAACTTTTGGACTGTGGTCAATTCTCCTTTTCAAATACCCATTCAACCGTTATGATGGATATAGTATTTGCCATATATCGCCAAAGGTACAAGCCAAGAGGTGAACAAAAAATTTGTCTATCAAAACGAAGTTATCCATAATCATGTCGTGCTCGGTGTTTGTCATACTCGTTTTGAACATCGCGCTAAATTATTATACTACGGAAGAAAACCTGCGACAGGACAGTGAAATGAAAATGGTGCTCACGGCCAAGCAGATTGCAATCGCTGTCGAACAGAACCAGTACAGTTCGAATTATGTCACACGGCAAATCGGCAACAATTTGTGGCTTGCATCCATCATAGCTGCCGAAGAGCTGGACCCGGATATTAATAATATCACAAATGAAGAACTGGTTCGCCTGAGCCAAAAGGTCGGCGTTTCCCATATTTCGCTGTTGGAGCAAACCCCGGACGATATTGTCGTCACCCGTTCCTCCGATCCAAGGGAGATTGGATTGTCCACCAAATCAATGAATTATTGGTATGAAGCATTCAAGCAGTTGTTCGATAAACATCAAGTTACGATTCCGCAAGGTCAAACGAAGGACCATTTCTGGTCAGACGGTTTCGAGTACTCCACTTCAAGCCCGTCGGATGTAGATATATGGGGCTATTATCATGATGGCAAGAGAAACTACATAATCAATCCCTTCTATAATAACGCCGAAGTTGATGACTATGTGAAGATCTCTAGCCCGAATGAGATACTGAACAAAATCAGAGAGGTCAATCCTTCCATTCTTGAAATTACCGGAATCAACCCTCTGACCTTCGGGAGTCCAACCATGAACGTGGACGGGAGAGACGAGAAGTTCAACAAGCTCAATAATAAACCCATCCGTTTCGGCACGTACCAGTACGGCACTGCTGAAGAAGATCATCGAGCCGTAGTCAAAGCCGTACGCACAGGCCAGAACGTCACCTTCGTGAGCCAAGCGCGTGGTCAAAAAGTGCTCAAAAGCTTTATTCCGATCTTTGCGCCGAATCAGTCCTCATACGTTATCAGCATCGTCACGGACTATAGGCAGATCTCTTCCATGATTTCCGAACAGTTGGTCAGCCATGCCTCAATCTCCCTGGTTCTGCTGGAGATTGTGATCTTTGGCAGTTATTTGCTGGCAGGGTATATTACGCGTCCGATTCAATCCATTCTGGACAAGGTGAACGATGTTGCCGACGGGCATTTCGACTTCCGCCTCAAAATTCGAAGGAGAGACGAACTGGGACAGTTGGCCAACCGGATCAATGCCATGATTCGCAATCTCGGACATTACACGAATCGCCTCAAGCAGATGTATGAGGAAAACAGGGCCGTAAAGGAACACCTCGAATCCGTCATCAATCAGACTGCGGATGCCATACACATTACCGATCTGGAAGGTAATGTGCTTAGGGTCAATCGGGCCTTCGAACAGTTATACGGATGGAAGAGCCGGGAGGTAGAGGGACGTAAGCTCAGAATCATTCCTCCGGATGCGGAGGAAGAGATGATGGAGCAGCATGCCCAACTCGTTGAGGGATTATCCATTACGTCCAATGAGACGGTGTGGATGAAGAAGGATGGAAGCCGGGTTGAAGTTAGCGTCAGTACAGCTCCGGTGAGAGACGAGGAAGGGGAAATTACGGCGCTCATCAGTGTATCGCGAGATATTACCAACCGAAATCGCATGGAAGAGCTCCTAAGACGCTCGGAGAAGCTGACGACCGTTGGCCAGCTCGCCGCAGGTGTGGCGCATGAAATTCGCAACCCGTTAACAACGCTGCGCGGATTTTTGCAGCTCCAACAACAGACGAACAAGTTGAACCATCGCCATTTGGACCTGATGTTATCCGAATTGGACCGAATCAACTTGATTGTGGGCGAGTTCTTGATTCTTGCCAAACCCCAGGCTGTGCATTTTCAGGACCGGGATATTCGCTTCATTCTGGGAGACGTGATCTCGTTGCTCGACAGCCAGGCGCATTTGCACGGCGTTGAATTTATATTGAATGCCTCGTCCGAATCGGCTATGGTACACTGTGAAGAGAACCAACTGAAGCAGGTATTTATTAACGTGCTCAAAAATGGCATGGAGGCCATGCCTGAAGGTGGGGCGATTCGGATCAAGCTGAAGTATATGGAGGAACAGCAGCGGGTGCGAATCGAAATCAAGGATGAGGGCATCGGTATTCCTGAAGAGATTATGCCCAAGCTGGGTGAGCCGTTCTTTACGAACAAGGAGACCGGCACGGGTCTGGGTCTAATGGTCAGCCAGCGCATCATTCAATCCCATAAGGGCATGATGGATATTAAAAGCGTCATGAACAAAGGGACTACCGTAATCATTGAGCTTCCTTCTTCCGGGCTGCAGCAGCAAGAGGAGAAACATCAGGAAGAAGATGAGGAAGAGCAGCCTCCTTTGGCAGACAAAGAGAATTAGATGGGGTGAGATGAGCTTTTGCGTATTAACAAGTTTATTAGTGAAACCGGCTATTGCTCCAGACGTGAAGCCGATAAGTTGGTGGAAAGCGGAAAAGTGACCATCAATGGAGTGAAGGCGGAGCTCGGAAGTCAGGCAGAAGAGGGCGATGATGTCCGGATTAATGGCAAGCCCATTCGGGAGAAACGGAAGCATGTGTACATTGCCCTGAACAAACCGGTAGGCATTACGAGTACGACCGAGCGGCATATACGCGGCAACATTGTTGATTTCGTGGGTCATAAAGAGCGCATTTTTCCGATCGGCCGCTTGGACAAGGATTCGGAGGGTCTGATTCTAATGACCAACGATGGGGATATCGTTAACCGGATCCTGAGATCGGAGGGCCGCCATGAAAAGGAGTATATCGTGACGGTCGATCGTCCAGTGACGACGAGTTTTTTGAAAGGTATGAGCACGGGCGTGCGCATTTTGGGAGAAATGACGTTGCCCTGCAAAGTAACCCGAATATCGGAGCGAGTATTCCGCATTATTTTAACCGAAGGGAAGAATCGCCAAATACGCCGGATGTGCAGTGCCTTTGGTTATGAGGTTAAACGCCTTAAACGCGTCCGCATCATGAACATTCATTTGGGCGAACAAGCTACAGGGGTATGGAGAGAGCTGAGTGCCGATGAGAAAGAGGAACTGGGCCGCATGCTCGACTATCACCTGGAGTGACGTAGCCGGAAATCCGTACGAGCCCTGTTGTCTAAAGATGACAGGGTTTTTTATAAACGGCGAATGTATGCGCTCCCATGGATGCGGGGCAATAAAAAAACCGTCCCCCGCTAGGGAGGACGGTCCAAAAATCAATGGGTCAGCGACCTTAGTTGTTATTCTGATTCACAGACTGTGTGGCGGTGTTTCCGCTCTGGTATTTACGAATAATCGAGACCTCTACACGCCGGTTTTGGGCTCTTCCAGCCGAAGTATCGTTACTGGCAACCGGATGATATTCTCCATACCCGCTAGGCGTGAATTTGCTGGGGTCGAGAGACGCGTTCAACAACAATATTTTGAGGAAATTCAGGGCACGATCCGCACTTAAGTCCCAGTTATCCTTATATTGGCTGTTGGAAATGGGAACATTATCAGTATGGCCGGATACAACCACCTCGTACTCAGGGAATTCAACCAGCATGCTGGCAATGGCTTTGGCCAATGCGCGCGATTCCGGTTTGACAGTGGCTTGTCCCGAGGCGAACAGCGCGTTGTCGCTGATCGTGATTTTGAGCTCGGATTGGTTCAGCTTGGTGTTTAACTGGTCCGAAAGACCGTTTTGTTTAATATACTGATCCAACCGTTTTTTGAGCTTCTCCAGATCTTCCTGCTCTTTCTGGGCCATCTGCGCATCGGTGATCTGATTGGTTTTATTTTTAGTCACTTCCTGAGGTTCCTGTTTCATTTTGCCCAGATCCGTGCTGGAGTCTGTCGGGTTCATGGACGTGTGGTCCAAAACCCCTGATCCTCCATTCAATGCGCTGCTTAGCGCACTGGCCATCTGCTCGAATTTGGCTGCATCGAGCGAGCTCATGGAGAACAGCGTAATAAACAGGGCCAGGAGCAAGGTCATCAAGTCAGAATACGGAAGCAGCCAGCTCTCGTCGATATGCTCTTCGTGCGCCTCGTGTTTCTTAGCCTTTTTCACCTGAAGCCCCCTCCTTCTCCTCCAGCTGTTTACGTTCGGAAGGCGTCAGGAATACAGACAATTTTTGATTAATGGCGATGGTGGACACACCGGATTGAATGGATAACAATCCTTCAACCATCATAAGCTTGATTTCGATCTCCTGCTTGGATAACCGCTTCAGCTTATTGGACATCGGGTGCCATAACACGTAACCGGTAAAAATACCGAGCAATGTGGCAATAAATGCAGCCGCGATCGCATGGGACAATTTTTCCATGTCACTGAGATCGGCAAGCGCCGCGATCAAACCGACGACCGCCCCGAGTACCCCGAGCGTTGGAGCGTACATACCCGCCTGGGAGAAAATCAATGCACCGGCGCGGTGACGCTCTTCCGTTGCGTGAATATCCTCCATCAGGACATCGCTGACGAATTCCTGATCGTTGCCGTCAATAATCATGCGCATGCCGCCGCGCAGAAACTGGTCGTCGATCTCTTCGACTTTCGATTCAAGCGCCAGCAGACCTTCCCGACGGGTGGTGGAAGCCCAGTCCATAAACGTGCCAATCAGGGAAACGCGGTCGATCAGCTGTTGCTTTTTGAACAAAATTCCGAATAACTTGGGAATCTTTTTGACATCCGACATGGGAAATGCCATAAAAATACTTGCTGCCGTACCTACAAAAATGATCATGTAAGCTGCCGGGTTGTTTACCAGGTTGATGATGGGAGCACCCTTTAGTATCATGCCGACTACAAGGGAAACAAGTCCCAAAACGAGTCCGATAATCGTTGAAATTTCCATTATACACCTCATCCATGAGATAAAATTGAATCCTTTCGAGCGGCTTCATTCGGGCTTCCGGACGAACGTAACGCCGCATTCCGCCTAACCGGGAGGTCTCGGGAACTACCCAATAGTTAAAACGGTCATGTATAGTATTTATCGACCAAGGGGCCTTTTTTTTTAAGGTTTATTTTCAGGTATAATAGGATTAAATCCGCTCCGCAGGGGCCGAACAGGAGTGAAAAGCCAATGGGCGTAAAGCATGGACGGGATTATGAAGGAATATTGACAGATTTGACAGGGGCGATCGGCCGGATACCGGACCGGTATGTTTTTTTCGAAATGGACGAAGAAGACTGGACCCGTTTGGATGCTCCAGAGCAACTGGAGGTCGATGAAGCTTTGGCGGAGGATCTGTTCTATGCGCTCGGCACACAGCCCGTCATACCGGTGGGGAGCGGCGTCGTCATGCACGACAAGGACCTGCACCGGATTAACGTGTTGATCGGAGAAGAGGAACTGACCTTTGTTCCGTTGATCTGACCATGGGATATTTATCTTTGTTGTGGTGAACACAAAAGGTGATGCTTTCAAATCCGAGCCGGCATCGCTGCGAAACCGCGTCCTGGTTGGATTAAAGGCTTCGCCGTGGTAAGATAATAGTCATGGAAATGCGAGCGGGAGTACGGAAGGATGCCTATAATTTCCGTCCAAAGGGGAGGAAGATGACACATGGTTTTTTCGCAAGAGGAGATCGAAGCGTATTTGGAAAGGCTGGAAGGCTGGGAGCTGGAAGAGGGACGCTGGATTGTACGCAAGTTCGTTTTTTCCAGTTACATGAAGGGGATTGCGTTTGTGGATGAAGTAGCCGCGATCTCGGAGGCGTTCAATCACCATCCTTTCATTACGATCGACTATACGACCGTGACACTGCGATTGACGTCATGGGACGAAGGCGGCATTACTTCGGTCGATATCAAGGAAGCGGAACAGTATAATGAAGCTTTCGAGAAAATGAGCTCGGAATAACTGAAACGGTTATTGCATAACGGCTGGAAATGAGTGAAGCATACATGTCAGAACAGAATCAGATGAGGCCTCATATTGCTGTCGTGGGCAGCTTGAACATGGATCTGGTCGTGAAATCGGATATCATTCCGGAAGAAGGCGAGACCGTGACCGGAGAGGAGCTCCATTACCTGGCCGGGGGCAAAGGAGCGAACCAGGCTGTGGCAGCCGCGCGTCTTGGCGCCGAGACAACGATCATCGGCGCCATCGGCGACGACAGTTTCGGCCAGAGATTGATGGACAGCTTGACCGAAAGCGGGGTAGACGTTGCTCAGGTACGCGTACTGGATGAAATCGGGACCGGTACAGCCTCGATCTGGCTGTCAGGTGGAGATAACCGAATTATCGTCGTTCCTGGGGCGAACGGGAGCGTTGTGCCGGAAATGATGGATGAGGCTGATGCGGCAAAAAGCCTGAAGGAAGCGGCAGCCGTGCTGCTTCAGCTGGAGATTCCGCTGCCTGCGGTGACCCGCGCGGCTCAACTCGCGGCCGAAGGCAGCGCTCTGGTGGTGCTCAACCCGGCTCCCGCAGTGCCGGGTCTGCCTGAGGAGCTCCTGCGGTGCGTCGACGTGATTACGCCGAACCGCAGCGAGCTCGCCGTGCTTACCGGCCGGGACCACCTCCGGCCGGAAGACGTCGATGCGGCGGTCGCAGAGCTCGCCGCATCCCTCGGGGCCGCCGTCGTCACGACGCTCGGCCCCGAGGGGGCTGCCTACGCGGCTGCGCCAGGCGGCCGCGTACAGGCAGGGCAAGCCGGCGCATGCCGTGCGCCCGGCTATGCCGTGAGCGCCGTCGACACGACCGGCGCCGGCGATTGCTTCAACGGCGCGCTGGCGGTAGCCCTGGCGCGCGGCGAAACGCTGGACGCGGCCGTAGGCTTCGCCATGGGCGCGGCAGCGTTGTCGGTGACCAAGCTCGGCGCCCAGTCCGGGATGCCGACGGCGCGCGAGGTAGAGGCATTCCTCGCGGAGCGAGCGTCCAAATAGCCTTCTACAAGGCTTGGCGCTGCAGCAGCCGTGCTGCCTATGGTTTGCAATGGAAAAAGGCTCACGATCCTTCAATAGAGGGCCGTGAGCCTTTCTGCATGTGCACCCCATGCGAAGGGCCATGCTTGCGTATTATTTCTTCTCCGACAACCACATCGCAATGTTGGCGATTTCCTCTTCTTTCAGCTTGCCTTTGAAGGAAGGCATGCCGCCTTTGCCCTTGAGAATGACGGAGTAGATTTTGTCCACGTCGTCCTGGCTTCCGATCTTTTGCAGATTGGGGCCAACGGCGCCTTGAAGCTGATCTCCATGACAGGAGATACAGTTGGCTTTGACGGTCGCCTCCGCTTGGGCAGCGTCCATCGTAACTTCCGGCATGGTGGGTTTGGCCTCCTCAGCCACCTCCTCTTTCCCTGGAAGCGTAAACATTAACACGATTGCCAACGCGCATGCTGCAAAAAATATTCCGCTCATGATCCATTTGTGCATCCCTTAAGTCCCCCTCCAGAATGAAAGATCATCTTACTCCAACTGTCCATCTCATTATACCGGAACCGGGTGGGACAGCATAGCATTTTGTGGAAATTATCATAACCAATTACACCTTTGCAGGATTTGCGATGCTGGTTCACATATCATTCAATTCAACCGACTAATAGAGAGGCGGCCGTCCGGTAGAATTAAAAGCCTTCATAAACCATGCAGTGAAAAAGCTTCATTCCTTCCGGCGTCATTCGTTCATAGGTGTCGTGAATCGCAAATCCTGCCCTTTGATACACCCGAATGGCCCGATGATTCCAGGTCAGCACCTCCAGATCGATTTCATTTTCAGGATTGCGGCGCCGGGCCTCCTGGACGATGGCTGCCACGAACTCCATGCCCTGGCCCTGTCCGCAGCGCTCCGGCCTCATCCCGAGACCAATGCGCGTTACGCCTTCCAGCGGAAAGTATTGCGCGAATCCCGCTAATTCGCCATGCTCCGTGAGGACGGCGACATATTGTTCTCGTCTTAGCCGATCATCCCCAAATTCGATCTCAAGCGCCTTCATCTGTTCCCAAGGAAGGAACCCATAGATGTTGTACGGGGGATCATATGCCCAACTGCAGATCTGTTCGCCGTGTTCTTCCTGCATCGGAATAACGTTGAATGTGGTTGAACCTTCGTACACCACCGTGCCTCCTTTCCTGATGCGAAACAGGACAAGCTTTGAAAAAAGTGAAACAAAAGTCCTGTCTATTCCGTTATATATATTCATAATACGCCATTCGCCGTTTATATTATAACAGGATGGGTAAAATCATCATAAGGGCACGGACGCATGCAAAAAACCGCTGGGATCATTCCTGCGGAGAATGATGCCAACGGTTTTTGTTCAAGCTTCGTTACAGTATGACGTTGCCTAGCTTGTCCTTAGTCGAGTGCAAGCGTCTCATATGCGTCCGTGCTCATAATGCGTTTGGCGCCGATATAACGGTCAGCCCAATAGTTTTCGCTCAGGGAACTGATAGTTACACCTTTTGATGAAGAAGAATGTGCGAATTTGCCTTCGCCGACAAAGATGCCAACGTGGGAAACGCCTTTACCTGTCGTGTTAAAGAATACCAGATCGCCTGGTCTCATTTCCATGCGGGATACCGAATCGCCCATTTCGTATTGAGCGCTTGATTGACGTGCCAAATCAATGCCCAGCTTGTCGAATACATAACGCGTGAACCCTGAGCAATCGAAACCGCTAAGGGTTGTTCCACCGCTTTTATATGTAGTTCCCATTGCCGAATCAATGACTTCATCCATTTTAGAATCTGCGAATGCGCTTCCTGCCCCAAGCGATAGTGCGAATGTTAGGCTGAGTACAGCTGCGGTGATTTTCTTCTTAAACAAAAGATTTTTCCCCTTCCAACGCCTGCGAGGTTAGCTTAAGGATTCGGTTGAAGGTCCCCTATGATCCCTCTGTAGCAAGATCAATTCACCCATAACTGGTTCCCCCGCTTCCCAGGTGCCAGGAATTTGGCTTATCATGATGTGCACCTGTGAAATCAATATGACAATTTTAAGTAGTTACAATTATGAAGTTAAAGATTACAAAGTTGTTACTAAAAGATCACTGGGAATATTGTAACAGAGGTGTACCTGTTTGGCAACGTTTAACAGCAAATTTAGCAAAAAAATCCCCGACCTTAGACGGGGAAAGGTCGGGGATTGCTGATTTTAAAGCGTTTTTATAAATAAAAGTTAACATGGAGATGGTAACAAATTTGCTCGCCAACCCCTGACTTAATGTTTGGCGAGCTTGGATTGCCAAAGGCGAAAATGTGCGCATATTTTCCACAGGCTGAGGATGCAGCGTGCAAGCGGATAGGTTTGCTGCAGGATCAGTCCGGCAAGACCGGTCAACCACCAGGAGAACGAGGTGAATGCGCCGAAGAGGAGCAGGTGGAAAACACCGAGAATAAGGGCAATGCCCGTCACGGTCATAATGCTCCGGAGCGCGATCCACAGCGCGTGGAACGCGCTTTTTATCGGTTCATGGCTTTCTGGAGCCGAGACCCCGAACTGCATGTACAACAAGGCATGATGCACGATCCAGCCATAGACGATCCAGCCGGCGATATAAGGAATCCCGGGCATCAGCAGGGCGAGTGAATGGAACCCGTCCATCAGAATGGCATACAGCTTTGGCAGAAGCCAGTAGCCGGGCAACAAGATGAGCAAGGTTCGGGTCGTTTGCAGGAGCAGGATCGGCTTCCAAAGCTGGCGAATGCCTTTCACAAACGGGATACGTTCATCCGTTTGCTCGAAATGCTGCAGCGAGTACATCAGGCCGGCATGGATCAGGGGGCTGATTAGCATCCGCAAGAGCAGCATGGCCCCCAGAATCCAAAGGTATCGATGTACTTCCGGATGGGCAGACAGGCTGAGCTGGCTTTCCATTTTGAACAATAATGTGCTGAGTTCGCCCGCTTCAGGCTCGGGATAGCGCCGCAGGAGCGGCACGACTGCCGACTGTACCATCCGGAACAGGAAGTAACCCCAGACCAATTGATACAAGAATAAAAGCGCGGCAATGAACATGTGCTGGCGGACGAGAAACCAGCCTTCGCGTATTTTAGCTTTCACTGTTTCCACCTCACCATGTCAGACCTCCGAAAATGGCTTCTATTAGTTTGGTTGCGCCCAGGCTCCAGCGGAATTGGACGGGCTCATCCAGGCCGGCTTTTAAAAAATTGTTCATATGCCGGTTCTCCAGCACCATGCTGTACAGCGGATCGGTCATGGCCCAGGAGACGGGAGAAGAATAAGTGAGACGGTAAGTAATCCGCTCTTCCCGTCCATCCCATTGCTTGTTCACGACGTGGCCGTCTTCAAACACGATCCGAACGGGCACGCCCTTGTAATCACTGCCTTTTTTCTGGACCGTGATAGACGATTCATACCAGGTGTTACCTTCCTTTTGCACGGGTTTCACCGAGATTTTTTCAACCGCGAAGTCGGCCATGCCGCTGCCGTATACGTACTGGTTGAAATATTCGGACCACGAGGCTCGCGTGACCTGTTCCACCACCCTCTGAAAATCCGTGGAGGAAGGATGTTTGAACCGGTACTTTTTGACGTAGGTCGAAAGAATGCGTTCCATCGTTTTGGCGCCGACCTGCTGTTCGATGCCGAGAAGCACGAGTTTGCCGCGCGTATACACGTTGGAGGCGTAGTCATTCTGCGAATCGAACTTCCACGACTCTTGCGTAAGCGGGGCAGGGGAGGTAATGAGACCAGCTTGTACAGGCAGGTTGGGAATAAGGCCGTATTCCAGTTCCATCACCTTATCCTCGGCATAGGAGGTGAAGCCCTCATCCAACCAAGCCTCCTCGAATTCGTTGCTTGCGACCATACCGTAAAAATACTGATGCCCAATCTCGTGCACAACGGTGCGTTCCAGATCATAACCCGGGGACGTATCGTCCGCGCCAAACGCTGTAACGAGCGTTGGATACTCCATGCCGCCGGCACCGTTACCGGCTTTCGGAGGAACCACGATGGATAATGTGGAGTAAGGGTAACGCCCGAACCATTTGCTGTAATTGGTCAATGCGGCTTTGGCTGCATAGAAATAACGTTCTTTCAAGTCCTCATGGGCAGGATCCAAATATAGCTTGATGCGCACGCCAGGCACGTTGGGTGCGGAGAAGGGCTCTTCGGCATAGACGAAGTCCGGTGAGGCGGCCCAGGCAAAATCATGCACGTCGTCGGCATAGAATTGATAGATTTTTTCTCCGTTTTTTACGACAGAGGGTCTGGTTGGGAAACCTGTGGCTGCCACCTTGTATTTCTCCGGTACCCGAATGCGTACGCTATAGATGCCAAAATCCGAATAAAATTCCGAGTTGCCGTGGTACTGGTGCAGGTTCCACCCTTCAACGGCACGGTCTCTACGGCCTGCCGGCTCGTAGACGCTCAGTTTGGGAAACCACTGGCCTGCCATGACGAAATTGCCCGCGGTGCCCATTCGGGCAAAGATTTGGGGGAGCTTGACCTCAAATCGGGTATGGAGCGTGATGCTTTCTCCGCCTTTGACCGGTTTAGGCAAACGAACCTTGATTAATGTACGATCCTTGATATTACCGTCGTCCGGTTGGACATACTGCATGCGATGCATTAGGGAGAGCCCGTCCTCCGTTTTCATCTCAGTGATCGTCATGGAACCGTAACCGTTCGCCGGCATGACGTCACCTCGCAGTTTTCCGCCCGATTCTTGCATGAATGTTGTGTTTTGGGAGGAAAAGGCGTTGGGGTACAGATGAAAGTAAAGCTCGTTGACCGTCTTTTTGCCCGGATGGGTCCAAGTGAGGGTCTGCGTTCCTTGAAGGACGTTATCATCCGCCAGCTTCACGTCGATGTGATATTCCACCACGCGATCACTGAGCACTTCTGCAGTGGGTGTCTGCACGCTCTCAGGGGAGTTCGGGAGCTGTGCGGGTGCCACAGGCTTGCCCGATTCCGGAGCGAACGCGGGCAATTCGGATATTGTGGCTTGGGGTTTACCCAGAATGAACCATGCCGCTCCGGCTAGAAGAAAAAGGACAAGACATGCAGTGAGCCGGATCTTGGCGCGTCGTGAAATCATCATTCAATACCTCCCGTTGACAAGCATCTAAAGCATGTATATGTTTGCAACCGGACGATTATTAGTTAAAATATTGGTATCAACCCTTGGAGGCTAGAACATGGATCAGAACGAGCAAAACGGCAAGAAACAGATTGCCTTGAATATCGTAAGTTCAAAAAGCAAGCATAAAGGTTTTGGAGCAGGATCCATCGACCTGAACAACCTTTCCCCGGTCATCATCGACCAAGGGGAGGCCAAAATCGATATTGGTGCAATGCATGCCAAAAGCAAGGTGGAGCGAGGCATCAAATTTTCAACAAATCGGGAAGACGTACCGAACGGACGCCAGGTTTGGCTGGTATGGGTAGCCGTGGATCGCAACGAGAACGGGCAGCTGTATGGTGGAGCTACCGCGTGCGAGATGTGGATCGATACAGAGGCAAAGCGAGGCTGGAAATTGCTTGCAGATCACGTCAATCGTATGGACTACGCACTGAAACGCCGCATTATGCTGGATGAGCTTGGACCAGCGGAACGTGCGGCGCTCAAGAATTTGCTGATTTCCCACAATGAAGATTGGTGGAACGCTTCCCCGGATGAGTTGAAAGAAGCGTTGGCATAACAACGAAGCATTGGCGTAACTGCCGCTTGCATCATCAGGGTTTAACCTGATTGAACGAACGTCAAAAGAGCCCTGCAGCCTGATTCATTCGGCTTGCAGGGCTTTTCGTTATGCCGCATTGGCTGCAGCGGTATTATTCGTCATTTGGATAATTCGGAAAGGGTGGGGTCAATAGCGCTATTCCACCCACCAGCGTTTAAAGTCCTTCCACCAGGAATGCTTTTCCTCCTGCAGCGCTTGTTCGCTCTGTTGATCAGGCTTACTGTGGTCTGCAGCATCTTTAGGATCCGAATCGGCACCCCGGCATACATCGGTTGGTTCCGTTCCCGCCATAAACACTTCGAGCCGCTTCTCTGCGCAACCGTTGCCTGCCAATTGTCCGGTTTCCGGATTGATGTACACGCTCACGACGTTATCCGGTACCGGGAATATTTTGGGCGGCACGCTCGCCAGCGCCTGTTCGGTAAATTGGGCAAAGATGGGGGCAGCCCGTCTTCCGTCCGAGGTGGTTATGGATTTTCCTTGATCATAACCCACCCATACGGCAGTGGACAGCTCGGGCGTGAAGCCGACAAGCCAGGCATCGGTGTTGGTTGTGCCGGTTTTGCCTGCCACGGGGCGCTTCATCGTTGCCGATACCCGGTTGCCGGTTCCGCCACTCTCGAACACACTCTCCATTAAACGTGTCAGAACATACGCTGCAGAGGGCTCAACGACCGTTTCTGCCTTGGTTTGCGGCGCTTCATACAGCACTCTTCCGGCTGCATCCGTTATCTGGAGAATTGCGACGGGCGGGGTACGCTGCCCGCCTGCGGCGATAACGGAAAACGCCGAGGCCATCTCGAGCGGGCTGACTGGCGAAGTGCCGAGCGCAAGGGAAGGCACCGGGCTGAGGTTGCTTGTAATCCCCAACGTATGGGCCATGTCCACGACCTTTTCCGGTCCGATCTTCATGATCGTATTGACCGCATAGATATTGTCCGAAGCTGCTATGGCTTGCCTCAAATCAATTTCGCCCAAATACTTGTCTCCAAAATTGCCGGGCTTATAGGTTTTGCGGTCGTTATCATAATGGAACAAGGTAGGTTCACTATTAAAGATGGAGGCACTCGTGAGCTGTTTGGACTCCAGTGCCGCCAAATACATGATCGGTTTGAAAGCCGAGCCTGGCTGGCGGGTCGTTGCCAGCACATGATTGATCTGGCTGGTGCGATAATTTTTGCCGCCGACCATCGCTTTGATATACCCGGTTCGCGGGTCAATGGAAATCAGGGCCGTTTCCAGCTCGCTTTTGGGATCCATGCCTTTAGCTACAGCGTCCTCGGCTGCTTTTTGCATGCGCAGGTCAAGGGTGGTATAGATATTCAGTCCTCCATGGTCCAGCATGGCTTCACTGATGCCCAGCTCGTTGATCGCCAGGCTGCGGATATAGTCACGGAAATAAGGTGCCTGCTCCACCGTTTTGCGCTCGCTTTCCGGCTTGAAGGAGAGTATTTCCTCATAGGCCTTATCCGCCTCGGATTGCGTGATTTTTCCGGTTTCCGCCATGGAATTCAGTACGATGCGCTGGCGGTCTTTGGCGTTTTTCATATGATTATATGGAGAGTAATAGGTCGGACCCTTCGGGATGCCGGCGAGCATGGCGCTTTCCGCCAAGTCGAGCTGATTGGCCGATTTGCCGAAATACATTCTTGCGGCTGATTCGATTCCATACGCTCCATGACCGTAATAAATCTCGTTTAGATACATCTGCAGAATTTCATCCTTGCTGTACTTCATCTCCAATTGAGCGGTATAGATGGCTTCCTTGGCTTTTCGGGTCCACGTCTTTTCATGGGACAGATACAGGTTGCGTGCAAGCTGCTGGGTGAGCGTGCTGGCCCCCTGGGACATTTGCATATGCTGCAGATTGACCAATACGGCCCGTCCCAGTCCGCGAATGTCGAAACCGTGGTGGTCATAAAACTTGCGGTCTTCAACAGCCAACGTCGCGTTGATCAGGTCAGGAGAAATGGCATCAAGCTGCACGGGAACCGAATCTTTGCCTCCGGCAGAAAACGTGGCGATGACCTCGCCCTGGCTGTCCAGCAGCCTGGAATTCCGGTCAGAATCGGCTAAAGGCAGACTGGTTGCATATAAATAGACAAGTCCCGCAGCTGCAGCGATGAGGCTGAGCATGAGGAGCAGGGACAGGCCTTTGATCCACTTCCATAGGCGGAACCCGCGTTTGCGGGTCTTCTGGGCAGGTTGTTTCATGGGACGGGCTCCTTTCTTTTATTTCCAGTATGGGATTCTGTTGTAAGGTATATTCAGTTTAGCCGGAGTCCTTGTAAATTGTAGCATTTTCACGGAAAAAAACCGTTTTGCAGATGAAACATCTATCGCGTATAATGCAAAAGGGTAATGAAAAGGTACTGTTCAGCACAACATACAGAAGGCACGATCCATTGATCGGTATAACGCTGTGTAGTTTGGTTGAATGGTACGATACGGCTTATCATCTGATCCGGTTTGTCTCCTGTCGTAAATGAAATGAGTGCGGACTTTCCCGCTGGCCTCAGCGAGTTCCGTTGCCAAGGCCGAATTGTTGGACGAGTTCGGACGTTCCTGATGGCGAAGCTTTCGGGACGCCCTGAGCATCAACTATACGGAAAGAAGGTAGGATCATGGAATTGTGGTTTACGGAGAAGCAGACTCCCACATTCGGGATCACTGCGAAGATCAAACAGACCTATGTTCATGAGCAAACGGAATTTCAGGATTTGGCGATGATTGAGACAGAAGAGTTCGGCAACATGCTGGTGTTGGACGGAATGGTCATGACCACGGTAAAAGATGAGTTCGTGTACCATGAAATGGCGGCTCATCCTGCCCTGAATACACATCCGAACCCGAAAAGGGTTCTGGTCGTGGGAGGCGGCGACGGCGGCGTGATTCGCGAGGTCATCAAGCATGATGCCGTAGAAAAAGCCGTTTTGGTTGAAATCGACGGCAAAGTCATCGAGTATTCCAAAACATATTTGCCCGAAATAGCCGGCAAACTGAACGAGCCTAACGTTGAAGTGCTCGTGAATGACGGCTATATGCACATTATTGAACATAAAGACGAATACGATGTCATCATCGTTGATTCGACGGAACCCGTAGGTCCTGCGGCGCCTTTGTTTGAACGCGGTTTCTACCAAGGCATATACGAAGCGTTGAAGGAAGACGGCATCTTTGTGGCCCAGACAGATAACCCCTGGTTCAAGGCGGATCTGATCCAAAAGGTCAACAAGGATGTTAAAGAGATTTTCCCGATCGTGCGCGTATACGGGTGCAATATTCCGACATACCCGAGCGGCCTTTGGACGTTCACGATGGGCAGCAAGACGCATGACCCGCTCAGCGTCGACGAGACTCGAATTCCCGAATTGGATACCAGGTATTATTCCTCGCGATTGCATAAGGCAGCCTTTGTGCTCCCCAAATTCGTGGAGGACCTGACGAAATAAGGAGGACATTATTCATGAAATTGGATCAAGCCTATTCCGGCAACGTATTTATTTGCAGCTCCGAAGATTACGAAAACTCCAAAGCGGTGATTTACGGCATGCCGATGGACTATACCGTCAGCTTCCGTCCCGGCTCTCGTTTCGGCCCGTCCCATATCCGCCAGGCATCGGTTGGTCTGGAAGAGTACAGCCCATACCTGGATAAAAGCATTGTGGATATGACGTACTTTGATGCAGGCGATCTGCTTCTGCCTTTCGGCAATGCCGGACGCAGCCTTGACGTCATTAGCGAATACATCGGCGGCCTGCTGGCGGATGACAAATTTCCGATCGGTCTTGGCGGGGAACATCTCGTCACTTGGCCAGTTATTCAGCAAATGCACAAAAAGTATCCGGACCTGATCCTGATTCATATCGATGCGCATGCTGACCTGCGCGAGCAATACGAAGGCGAACCGCTGTCCCACTCTACGCCGGTACGCAAAGCTGCCGAGCTGATGGGCGGCAAAAACATTTATCAATTCGGTATTCGTTCCGGTTCCCGCGAAGAGTTCCAATATGGCCGCGAAAACATCAACTTTTATCCGTTCGAAGTAGCCGCCCCGCTGAAGGAAGCTCTGCCAAGCATGGGCAACCGTCCGGTATACGTGACGATCGACATCGACGTGCTTGACCCGTCGGCTGCGCCAGGCACAGGTACCGCCGAAGCGGGAGGCATTACGTCCAAAGAGCTGCTTGAAGCGGTACACTTGATTGCAGGTTCCGGCGTGAACGTTGTGGGCTGCGACCTGGTCGAGGTGGCTCCGATCTACGATCCGACGCAACAGACGCAAATCGTTGCAGCAAAACTGATTCGCGAAATGCTGCTTGGATTCGTGAAGTAACCGAGAATAACGACGTCCTTTCTCTTCGTCAGGTTATGGCCTGCGTGGAAGGGGACGTTTTTTTTATGGCCGTATGGTTTGTTGTAACGAGCGCTGATACCTTTGCCATGGATCAGACACGGACGGTGGAACGATGTGGAAGCAGCGGTTGTCCTGGGATCGAACCACTACGATATACGCTCTGACTTTTGGCTAAACACGAAATGGATATGAATTAATAATTTTGTTATTTCATATATCGAACCACAATTTGAAGGTACAGTGTGATTTGCAGCCCCGTTGGTGTTTCCGAGAGGATCTTCCTTGCTGTGATAAGCTGGAAAGTCTTTTTTTGTACGGTGATAATAACGGTTGAAACCTATGCCAAAAAATAGTATTGTAAGCGATAACAATATAATTTGGGGAGGTAGGAATTATGGTTGATGTTATTTTAAATTCAAATTCCGATAAAGGATTAATAAATCGCAATATTTATGGTCACTTTTCGGAGCACTTGGGACGGTGCATCTATGAGGGATTATGGGTGGGGGAGGACTCGCCCATTCCGAATACGGACGGCATTCGCAATGACGTGTTGACAGCGCTGCAGAAGCTGAATATTCCGGTACTGCGGTGGCCGGGCGGATGCTTCGCCGATGAATATCACTGGAAAGATGGCGTCGGCCCCAAAAGCGAACGCGCGCGCATGATCAACAACAACTGGGGCGGGGTGGAAGAAAACAACCATTTTGGCACGCATGAATTCCTCCGTTTGTGCGAATTGCTCGGCACAGAGCCTTACATTAGCGGGAATCTGGGGAGCGGAACCGTTCAAGAAATGCAGCAATGGGTCGAATACATCACGTTTGACGGCGAATCCCCGATGGCGAACTGGCGCAAATCCAACGGGCGTGAAAAGCCCTGGAAGCTGACCTATTTCGGGGTGGGGAACGAAAACTGGGGCTGCGGCGGAAACATGAGACCCGAGTATTACGCCGATGAATATCGCCGTTACTCCACATATGTGCGCAATTATTCCGACAACCGCATTTTCAAAATCGCCTGCGGTCCCAATGAGGACAACTATGAATGGACGGAAGTGCTGATGCGCGAAGCAGCACGTTTCATGGACGGATTAAGTCTGCACTATTACACGCTCCCGACAGGGAACTGGCAGGATAAAGGGGAAGCGACCGGATTTGACGCAGCAGCCTGGTTCCGCACTTTGAAACGCACGCTTCATATGGAAGAATTGATCGTGAAGCATTCGGAGATTATGGACAAATACGATCCGGAGAACAAGGTTGCGCTGATCATCGATGAGTGGGGGACGTGGTACAACGTGGAGCCGGGAACCAACCCGGGTTTCCTGTACCAGCAAAACACGATGCGGGATGCGCTTGTGGCGGGAATTAACCTGAACTTGTTCAACAATTACAATAAACGGGTGCAAATGGCCAATTTGGCGCAGATCGTCAATGTGCTGCAAGCTCTTGTGCTGACCGAGGGCGAGCGTATGCTGCTTACTCCGACGTATCACGTCTTTGACATGTATCAGGTGCATATGGACGCGCAGCGATTGGAATTGAACTATGAGAGTCCGGCATACACTTTCGGGGATGAGACCATTCCTCAGCTTAGCTTGTCCGCGTCCCGCAATGCGGAGGGAGTCGTTCATGTAACGGCGTGCAATCTGAGCCACACGGATGAATTGGAAGTGGTTTGCCGTCTGGACTCCTTCCAAACTTCCGATGCGGCATCGGTAACGGGGCGAATCCTCCACCATGACGACTTCGGGGCATACAATACATTTGAAGAACCGAACCGGGTTCAATTGGCGGATTGGAGCGATCTATCGCTAGAAAACAACGAATTGCGCTTCACGCTCCCTCCCGCATCCGTCGGCGTGATTGCGTTGAAGGCATGACGGCGCCAATGTCCCAAACGGATGAACGCACGAATCGGCAGGGACGCTGCAAAGGATGCAGCGAGGAGCACGGCGTGCAGATCAGCGAGGCCAAACTGGCCAAACTCGTGAAGCTGGCTTCTCGGGCTCGCGCGGTTGTGACGGATGAGCGATACGCTAATCGGCTATCCATCTGTTCAAGTTGTCCGGGTTTGCAGTACGGGACCACCTGCCGTTACTGCGGCTGCATTGTTCATGTGCGCGCCAAACTGGCCGATTCGGTCTGTCCGTACCCTTATGAGCCGAGATGGAATTGAACGCTTGCGAATAATGAACGAATTTGGATGGAGCTGTACACAATAAGTGCAGCTCTTTTTTGTCGCGGCTGGGCAAAAACTCTGAATTTGGATTTGAATTGAACGGTTGAACTGGATATAGTTATACAGTAGAGATTTTGAATGTATGGGAATCAAATGAGACATACGCAAAGAAATGCGCGGGAGGCCGAGCGTTTTCCGTATACTGAATGCGTATAGCGGTCGTGACGGGGGATGGGTTGTTCTCACCAGCCGCCCCGCTTTGTGCCGTCTTCGAATATATTGGAGGTTGTAACATTCATGTCGAACATGCGACCGGTTCGGATCCGGCTGCACAGCCGTTATGATGGTGAAAATGTAGTGCAGGATCTTCAGGGGGAAGCGACGCTAAAAGGAAAGGCATTATACGTGCGTTACGTAGAGCCTGAAGCGGGCCCGCAGGGCGGCATCACCCGCACGACCCTGAAGCTCAGTGCACAATCCATCAAGATCATGCGCCACGGCGAGGTGGAGTCGGAGCAGACGTTTGAGCTTGGGCGCAAGCTGCCCGGGTTTTATCGTTCGCCTTACATGTCGTTTGCGCTGTCCACGCACACCCGGAAAATGGAGCTTTCCATGGACGGGTTAAATGCAAAAGCGGCGTGGAGCTACGAATTTTACCGATTTGATGAAGCATCCGGACATTTTGCGATTAGTTTGCATATACAGGAGGAACCAATTTCATGACACGTAATCCACTCGATACGATTAACGAACGGGTAAGCACGGCTGTTGGCAATGCCATCGTGGCTGCAGGCATTGTTTCGCAGGAAGAGCTGCCTGTCATCACGCTTGAAGTGCCACGCGACAAAGCACACGGCGATCTGGCTACGAATGCTGCGATGCAGCTGACCAAAATTGCGAAGCGCAATCCTCGCCAAATTGCGGAAGAGATCATAAACCATCTGAATCTGGCGGAAGCCGGCATCGAAAAGGCCGACATTGCCGGACCAGGTTTCATCAACTTCAAGCTGGACAAGAGTTATCTGTACCCTGTGCTGGAGCTCGTGCAAGAGCAAGGCGAAAATTATGGCCGCATCAATGCGGGTGAAGGCCGCAAGGTCCAAGTGGAGTTTGTCAGCGCCAATCCGACAGGAAGCCTGCATTTGGGACATGCTCGCGGTGCGGCTGTCGGCGATGCGCTGTGCAACGTTCTCGATTTTGCGGGATATCAGGTTACCCGCGAGTACTATATTAACGATGCCGGCAACCAGGTATTCAACCTGGCTCGTTCCATCGAAGCCCGTTATTTGCAGGAGCTCGGCCAGGATGCCGAAATGCCGGAAGACGGATACCATGGAGAGGACATTATCGGTTTCGCGAAGGAACTCGTGGCGGAGAAGGGCGAAGAGCTGTTGTCCATGAGCCCTGGGGACCGTGCGGCGTATTTCCGCGACTATGGCCTGGAAAAGGAATTGGACAAAATCAAGCGTGACTTGGGACGCTTCCGCGTGCCATTCGACAATTGGTTCAGCGAAACATCGCTTTACGACAACGGTGAGGTGCTGCGCGTTCTTGACGAGCTGCGCGATCGCAACGAAATTTACGAGCAAGACGGGGCGACTTGGCTGAAAACGATGCAATACGGCGACGACAAAGAGCGTGTATTGATTAAAAACGACGGAACGTATACCTACCTCACGCCAGACATTGCCTATCATCGCGACAAGTATGCTCGTGGTTACGACATCATGATCAACATTTGGGGAGCGGACCATCATGGTTACATTCCGCGGATGAAAGCGGCCATGCAGGCACTCGGAAACGATCCTGCCAAATTGGTCGTGCTGATCGCGCAAATGGTCAGCTTGTTCCAGAACGGCGAGAAAGTGAAGATGTCAAAACGTACGGGCAAAGCGGTAACGATGGAGGACTTGATGGACGAAGTCGGCGTGGATGCCATCCGTTATTTCTTCACGATGCGCAGCATGGACTCCCATCTGGATTTCGACATGGACCTCGCCATTTCTACCTCGAATGAGAATCCGGTGTTTTACGTGCAGTATGCGCATGCTCGCGTATGTAGCGTATTCCGCCAAGCGGAAGAGCAGGGCATTCAATTGCTGCCGATCTCCGAGATCGACCTTTCGAAGTTGAACACGGAGCATGAGTATGATTTGCTGCGCAAAATCGGGGAACTTCCAGAGGAAATTGCTGCTGCGGCAGCCGGTTATGCCCCTCATCGCATGATTCGATACGTGTATGAGCTGGCATCCCTGTTCCACAGTTATTATCGCGCTGAACGCGTCATCACCGAAGACGCTGCTCAAACCCAGGCGCGTCTGGCGCTGATTGGTGCCGTTCGTACCGTGATCGCGACAACGCTCCGTCTGGTCGGCGTGTCCGCACCGGACAAAATGTAATTACATGACAGGCGCTCTGGCGCGCCTGCGCTGAGAAGCCTCCATGCATGCTGCGGGTTACGCCTGGCCTCATGTATGGAGGCTTCTTTTTCCTGCCTGCGCGGGCAGACCGTTCCGACCTACTCACGTTTCTCCTGCATCAGCTTGAGAGCATCGATCTCTCCGCCTCGAACTTTGGGCTTGGCGGTCGATGGTTTGCGGGCTCGCAACGGCACGGTTGCGCGTTTGACCAACGTTTTGATTTCGCCCGGCGACAAGCCGGGGTATTTGGCGAGCAGCAGGGCAATGGCTCCGCTGACATGAGAGGTGGCCATGGACGTGCCGCTCATCTCATGATGTTTTCCGTGGACCCAGGAGGAGACGATTTTGTCGCCTGGAGCATAAACATCCACGTAGGTGCCGCGATTGCTGAATGGCGCAATGCGCCGATTTTTGTCGGTGGCCCCAACGGATATTGTCTGCGGATAACGTGCCGGATAATCGATGCTGCGTCGTTTCCCGTCATTTCCTGACGATGCAACGATAACGATTCCAGCTTGGTAAGCGCGATTGACCACGTCGAGCAGGGCTTTGCTGCGCGTTTTCATGCCGAAGCTCATATTGATGATGTCGACCCGGTTGCGCACGCACCAATCAATGCCAAGGACGATATCGGATACGAATGCGGAACCGTTATGGTCGAATGCCTTTACGGGATAGATCAGGGAACGCGGGGCAACGCCGATCATGCCTGCCGTGCTGTTGGCTGCGGCGATGGTTCCTGCAATGTGGGTCCCGTGACCGTTGTCGTCGTGCGGAAGCAGGCTTCGATTGAGGAGATTGATCCCTTGGGCGAGTGAGTAGCGCAAATCGGGATGGTGGAAGTCTGCCCCGGTATCAATCACGCCGATTTTGACCCGATGTCCGGTGGAAACAGACCAAACCTTGGGTGCCCGAATCTGCTTGACGCCCCAAGGGATGCCTTGAACGCTGCTTGGTTTGTTGTAAAGGGCTGCGGTATGGATCATGACTTTCTGATCCTTCTCCAGGGTCAGATCATTTCCGAAACGAACCAATTCCTCAGGGCATGGCAGTGGAGCGATAATGGAACGCGCCAACCGGGAAGAGCGAACGGTTCCCAGGCCGGCGATCTCGTTTCGCATCCGGGATAATTGCATCAGACAAGCTTCATACTGCCCGGGTCTGGCGAAACGAATCAGATACCGTTCACTCTGCTCTGGTTCAAGGCGTTGCATTCCTTCCGCCAAATGATGCAATAAGCCGGTATAGTCCATATTGGGAGCCCCCTTCGGGATGAACATGCTGAAGTATTCTATGAATGCGTTCATCCCGGCGCATGGGGAACTTGCCCTTTTTTTGCGAAAACCCACTCCCTCCGTGTCAAAACGGGGACAGAAACATATGATGGATAGAGGGTTGGAGGGCTCTTGCGGGGACCCAGGGCGAGGAACAATCCTTTAAGGGCATACAGTCAGAAAGGCGGAGGAAACTCCGTCTTTTTCCCATTTGGCGTGCCCAGCTAAGCACGCATCTTCTAGCCGGTGAAAGTCCGGTCGCAGGAGGGGCCAAGCCCCTGCGTAGCTAGGATACTTGCGTATAGCGAAATCTGTGCGCAAAAGCGTATCGACGAAAGTACCTGTCAGAGACAGGGCGAGCAACAAGCCAGGCTGTAACATGAAGTGAATCCTGCCGCGTCGTTAAAAAGGCCTCGCAAGAGGGACAAGAGGAAGCCGAGTCTCGCGAATGTGGACGAAGGCCATGGAAGCTGCAAAGAACTTGGAACAACAGCGAAGAATCCTCCGGCGTATAGGGAGCAGCATGGAATGAAAGAGGATGCAGTGAACTGGGGAGACCCTCCCCCACACGGAATTTTTTTTAGGAATTCGTAAAGAGACATTCTATAAGTCTAAAAGACGAAGTGAAACGTCTGTGGGAAGGGAGTCCGAGGGGCTCATAGTACCGAAGAACCCAAGGACAACATAACCTTGGGGAGGGAAGGAGCCCTGCTTTGTTTATGCTTTTGGAGGAGGTACGAGTGAGTGAATGCCAGACGGCTAACAACACCAAAGGAAAAAGTTCAACAACTCCAAGAAAAGCTAGGTCATGTGGCCAAGAAGAACAACAAGCGTAAATTCCATGCTTTGTACGACAAAGTCTACCGGTGGGATGTCTTGCAGGAAGCCTGGAGACGAGTGAAAGCGAACAAAGGAGCGGCAGGTGTAGATGCTGTGACGCTGGCTGACATAGAGGAACAAGGAGAACTGACTTTCCTCAAGGACTGCGAAGGAGCGTTGAAAGAAGGCAACTACCATCCACAGCCTGTACGGCGGCACTACATCCCAAAGAAAGATGGGAAGCAAAGACCGCTGGGCATACCCACCGTGCGCGATAGAGTCATCCAGATGGCAACGAAACTCGTGATCGAACCTATCTTTGAAGCAGATTTTGAGGATGTATCTTATGGATTTCGTCCGAAACGAAGTGCGAAAGGAGCGCTGGAACGAATTCGGAAAGCCTGCAACCGCAAAGGGAATTGGGTAGTCGACGTCGATATCCAAGGTTACTTCGATAACATGAATCAAGAGAAGCTCATGAAATTGGTACAAATGCGTATCAATGACAGGAGGATCTTGAAGTTAATCCGGAAGTGGCTTGAAGCGGGAATCATGGAAGAAGGAAACGTACGGCGTTCTGATTTAGGAACACCGCAAGGTGGTGTCATATCTCCACTGCTCGCGAATATCTATCTGAACTACTTTGACCGATTGTGGGAGAAACACGGAAGTGGAGTGGGAGAACTGACAAGATATGCAGACGATTTTGTGGTGGTTTGCAAAACCAAAAAGGACGCGGAGCATGCGTATGAACTTATACGCAGAATCATGGAACGTCTAGAGCTAACCCTGCATCCGACCAAAACCCGCATTGTAGGCTTATGGACGGGAAACGAAGGATTCGACTTTTTAGGGATGCACCACCGAAAAACGAAAGCAGAAACGTCGCAAGGGAAGGTATATTACACCACGCAGCAATGGTTAACCAAAAAGGCAGAAGAACGTATTCGTGGAGTCGTTAAAGAGCGATTATCCCCGCCAAGTATGCGATCCAGATCGTTTGCAGAACATGTGAAATGGCTCAATCTGAAGATTCAAGGGTGGAGAAATTATTATTACACAAGCTACAGCCAGAAGAGACTAGCAAAGCTGGATTGGTATATTTTGCAACGGTTAACCCGGTGGTACGCGAAGAAGAGACAACGCAGAAAATGGATGGGTTCAGTAGCTGAGGTTAAAAATATCGCCGCCCAATATGGACTAAAAACGCTGTTGTAATTTGCATGCCCATGAACGAAGAACATCGGAAAGCCGTATGAGGGAAAACCTCACGTACGGTTTGATGAGGAGGGGCTGGGTTTTGCCCAGCCTTTTACTCTAGATTTATTTTCCGAAAAAAGGCGTGTAGGGTGCGGGGGACCTGGCGTTTGACAATATAAAAAATGGCTGGATAAAAACTTGCTTTTTGACGCTAAATAGGTTTTACTTAGGTTTGTTAATGGATATGTTATGCGTAACGGTCCATCTTGCAGGGATATAACGTGTTTGCGAATTATGTGTGAGAGGAAGTGTCAGTCAGTGAGTACCTCACTCAATTTGAAAATTGATAAAGAAAAAGTTAAGGAAATTCCTTTGGTCGATCTTGCGTTCATGGTACTTAAAGCGGCCAACACGCCGTACTACTACCTTGATTTGATGAACGAGGTTGCGAAACAACGCGGCATGACGGATGAAGAGATCAACGAATATATTGCCCAGCTGTACACCGAAATCAATATCGATGGTCGATTTGCATGTGTAGGTACAAGTCTCTGGGGGCTGAAGCGTTGGTATCCGGTTGGCGGGAACGAAGATGCCGTTTCGGGGACCAATCGTCCACGCATCATTAATGATGACGACGATGACCTGGAAGACGAGGACTTCGGCGAAGAGGAAGACAACTACAACGTGGATGATGACTTCAACGATTCCAACGATGATCAGGATGAGGATGAAGACGACGATATCTTTGACGAAGACGACAGCGACGAAGAAGTCTTGGTTGAAGACGACGACCTCGAAGAAGAAGACATTGAGGATGAAGAAGAAGAAGAGTTTGACGACGAAGAGGATTACAACGACGAAAAGGATCGCTAATCATCCGGCGTCAATATTTTGCCCTTTTTTCCCGGGAGAGTCAGCCTTGACACAGACTTGGGTAACGGGTAAACTATTGCATGGGCTTATGAATGAGCGATTGTATATTTATGATTTTTATAAAAAGTGCCCCGTCCTGCGGGAGTGCTTTTTTTTTGTGTTTTTAAGGCTGAATTCGTTAAAAAGTATTCTTTTTCCATGCTCCCGGCCAACGAATCTTGGTCCATTTAGGTTATAAAAAAACCTTGTGCGCAAAGTTATTCTTGGAATGCATTGCCGCTCTGGACGAGGGTAGGCTTTACGGAAAAACGGTACGTTGACTTCGCCTGAAAACTTTATGCAACTGGCTTCGTGAAGGAGAGCGGCTTGCAGGTCGTGGCATTTGTTGCCAACTCCTTTTGACGATGATTACCTGGGAAACGGGTTACGATAACACCATATATCGCCTGAATTTTCGTACTTATATTAGGAGGGTTAAGAAAGTGACAAAGTATATTTTCGTGACGGGCGGCGTTGTGTCCTCCCTGGGCAAAGGGATTACGGCAGCTTCGCTGGGCAGATTGCTGAAAAATCGTGGGTTGAAGGTGACCATTCAAAAATTCGATCCGTACATCAACATCGACCCGGGTACCATGAGTCCGTATCAGCATGGTGAAGTGTTCGTAACCGATGACGGCGCGGAAACAGACCTGGATTTGGGTCATTACGAGCGCTTCATCGATATTAACCTTTCCAAAAACAGCAACGTCACGACTGGTAAAGTATACTCCTCCGTCATCAGCAAAGAGCGGCGCGGGGAATATCTGGGCGGCACGGTGCAAGTCATTCCGCATATCACGAACGAGATTAAAGAACGCGTATTCCGCGCAGGCCGCGAAGCGGGCTCGGATGTTGTTATCACGGAAATCGGCGGAACCGTCGGCGATATCGAGAGCTTGCCTTTCCTGGAAGCAATCCGTCAAATCAAGAGCGACGTGGGCCGCGACAATGTCATGTATATCCACGTAACGCTGATTCCTTATATCAAGGCTGCGGGAGAAGTGAAAACAAAGCCGACACAGCATAGCGTAAAAGAACTGCGCAGCATCGGCATTCAGCCGAACGTCATCGTTTGCCGCACAGAATATGAACTGTCCACAGACATGAAAGCCAAAATCGCCTTGTTCTGCGATATTGATGCCAACGCCGTTGTGGAATGCCGCGACGCCAGCACGTTGTATGAAGTTCCGCTGAACCTGCGCGAAGAAGGTTTGGACGAAATTGTCGTGAACCATCTGAAATTGACCACTCCTGCACCGGATATGAGCGAGTGGGAAGGATTGGTTGAGCGGATCAGCAAGCTGGAGCGTACGGTTGAAATCGCGATCGTGGGTAAATACGTGGCGCTTCACGATGCGTATTTGAGCGTTGTGGAATCCTTGTCCCATGCAGGTTTTGCGGCCAATGCGGACGTGAAGCTTCGCTGGATTCAATCCGAGGACGTGACCGAAGAGAACGTGGACGAGTTGCTGGGCGGCGTAGGCGGCATTCTGGTGCCCGGCGGCTTTGGCGATCGCGGAATCGAGGGCAAGGTAACGGCGATTCGATATGCACGCGAGAAACAAATTCCGTTCTTCGGTATCTGTCTTGGCATGCAGGTTTCCGTGATCGAGTATGCACGTTCCATCGTGGGCATGAACGGCGCGAACAGCTCCGAGATCAACCCTACCACCGAATTCCCAGTGATCGACCTGCTGCCTGAGCAGAAGGATATCGAAAACTTGGGTGGAACGATGCGCCTCGGGCTGTATCCGTGCAAGCTGCAGGAAGGTTCCCTGGCTGCGGCGTGCTACGACGACGAATTGGTATACGAGAGACACCGCCATCGGTACGAGTTCAACAACGAGTATCGCGAAGAGATTGAAAAGGCAGGTCTGGTCATCTCCGGTACGTCCCCTGACGGGCGTTTGGTTGAAATCGTTGAGCTTCCGAACCATCCTTGGTTCCTGGCGGTTCAATTCCATCCGGAGTTCACGTCCCGTCCGAACCGTCCGCAGCCGTTGTTCCGCGAGTTTGTGAAAGCATCCTTGCAAAACGCTGAAAGCAAATAAGCCATAGCGATTCATCTATAAATGCGAAATCCGACAAAGGGTCGGATGCAGCGATATGGAATCTCCCGCACACTGAAGTGAATTCAGTCGTGCGGGAGATTTTTTTGAGTCAGATAAACGTTTGATTTATATATGTACGTATAAAATTTGGAGTTAGTGCATGAAGAAAAACAATTCCGGTTCGTTTAACAAAGGTTAATTGAGGTAGAGGCAGTACCTGGGCGGACGGGGTTACTTTTCTACAGCCCAAGATTTTTCCATCAGGCAGGATTTCGTTGCACGAAGTAGAATACTTATCATGTCGACTATGGGATAGTTATCCAGTTCTCGATTGCGTACATGCTTTTCCTAATTGTAGGAGGTTTAATCCGTGGAAAACAAAAAAGTCTTAATTGTTGATGACCAAAATGGGATTCGAATTCTGTTAATGGAAGTGTTCAGCAGCGAGGGATATAACACCTTTCAGGCACCGAACGGCAAAGTCGCTTTGGAGATTGTCAAAAATGACAAACCTGATCTGGTGTTGCTTGATATGAAGATTCCGGGCATGGACGGGCTGGAGATTTTAAAACACATCAAGGAGATCGATTCGAGCATCAAGGTGATTATGATGACTGCTTACGGGGAATTGGATATGATCAAGGAAGCGACCGATCTGGGGGCATTGATGCATTTTACGAAACCGTTTGACATTGATGAAATGCGGGTGGCGGTCAATATGCAGCTCCGCAGCGATACGGCTGGTAAATGCAGTTGAGTCCTGTGTCCAGCAGGATTTTTTTGTCATGCTTTCGGTTGTTGGAGGCGGTTTGATACAGGCAGGTCGTAAAAGGGGTATTGCGAACAGATGGCAGGGGAATATTGGATATGGGGAGCCCGTTATGCGTTGTCTATGAAAACTGTGCTGCATAGCACAGCATTTTTGCAAATGCTTGTTTAGTATTTGACACGGGATGTGGTATAATAAGCCCGTATGTGATTCGGCTAAAAACCATAGACACAACCCAAACCCCTAGGAGGATTGAAACCATGCCATTAGTTTCTATGACAAACATGTTGAACAAAGCACTCGAAGGAAAGTATGCTGTTGGTCAATACAACATCAACAACCTGGAGTGGACGCAAGCGATTCTCGCAGCTGCAGAAGAAGAAAAATCTCCTGTAATTCTCGGCGTATCCGAAGGTGCAGCGCGTCACATGGGCGGCTTCTACACTGTAGTGAAAATGGTAGAAGGACTCATTCACGATATGAAAATCACGGTTGAAGTTGCTATTCATCTGGACCACGGTTCCAGCTTTGATAAATGTAAAGAAGCAATCGATGCCGGCTTCACTTCCGTTATGATCGATGGTTCCCATCACCCAATCGACGAAAACATCGAAATGACGAAAAAAGTCGTTGAATATGCACACGCTAAAGGCGTTTCCGTTGAAGCTGAAGTAGGTACTGTGGGCGGACAAGAAGATGACGTAATCGGCGGCATCCAATATGCTGACCTGAACGAATGTATCCGTATCGTCAAAGAAACAGGCATCGACACTTTGGCTCCGGCTCTGGGTTCCGTTCACGGTCCATACCAAGGCGAACCAAACCTGGGCTTCAAAGAGATGGAAGAAATCTGCAATGCTGTTAAACTGCCGCTCGTTCTGCATGGCGGTACTGGTATCCCTAAACATGATATCGACAAAGCGATTTCCTTGGGTACTTCCAAAATCAACGTAAACACTGAAAACCAAATTGCATTCACTAAAGCGGTTCGCGAAGTGCTTGCAGCGAAGCCGGATGCTTACGATCCGCGCAAATACATCGTTCCAGGTCGCGACGCGATCAAAGCAACGGTTATTGGCAAAATCCGTGAGTTTGGTTCCAACAACAAAGCTTAATTTGCTTTTTTGCAGCTCCATATGGGTACAAGTGGAAAGAACACCGCCTAGCCGGTGTCTTTCCATTTTAACGCCCGTTTCACACCGAAAGCCGTCAGCATGAATTGCCGTTCATCGGCCGCAAAACACGTAGGGGGACTTTAAGCTTTATGGAAAAATTGATGATTAGTGGCGGACGCCCGTTGCAGGGGACTGTGACTATTAGTGGCGCCAAGAACAGCGCCATTGCGCTTATTCCTGCAGCATTGCTTGCCGAGTCGGAAGTCGTGCTGGACAACCTGCCGCTTTTGAGCGATGTGGCAGTTTATGCGGAAATTTTGGAGGAGCTTGGGGCACGTGTATCTTGGGAAGGCAATCAGATGAAGATCGATCCTTCCGATATTAAATCCATCCCCATGCCTAACGGTCCCGTGAAAAAGCTTCGAGCTTCTTATTATATGATGGGAGCGCTGCTTGGGCGTTTTAAAGAGGCAACCATCGGTTTGCCTGGAGGCTGTAATTTCGAGCCTCGTCCGATTGATCAACATATCAAAGGTTTTGAAGCGTTGGGAGCGACTGTGACCAACGAGCATGGCTCCATCCATCTGCACGCCAAAGAACTGCGCGGTGCAAAGATTTACCTCGACGTAAGCAGTGTTGGCGCAACCATTAACATTATGTTGGCAGCCACTCGTGCCAAAGGTTCCACAATTATTGAAAATGCGGCCAAAGAGCCTGAGATTATAGATGTAGCAACACTTTTGAATTCCATGGGTGCCAGCATAAAAGGCGCTGGAACCGAGACGATTCGCATAGAAGGCGTTCCATCCCTGAGAGGGTGCCGCCATTCCATTATTCCCGACCGCATTCAGGCAGGAACCTATATGATTGCTGCTGCAGCAACGCGTGGGGACGTTCTGATCGATAATGTTATTCCCAAACATTTGGAGGCTTTAACGGCCAAATTGCTGGAAATGGGTGTGAGCATCGAGGAAATGGATGAGAGCATTCGTGTCATCGGGCGCCCGTCCTATAGTCATGTTGACGTGAAGGCGTTGGTGTACCCCGGTTTTCCGACAGATCTGCAATCTCCAATGACAAGTGTGCTTACCCAAGCCAGCGGCGTAAGCGTGCTTAGCGATTTCGTTTACAGCAATCGCTTCAAGCATGTTCCCGAGCTGGTTCGTATGGGAGCCAAAATTCGAGTGGAGGGACGTTCGGCCATTATTGAAGGCGGGGAACTGAACGCTGCCAAGGTCAAGGCGGCCGACCTCCGCGCCGGAGCTGCTCTGGTTATCGCTGGACTTACCGTTAAGGAAGGTGTAACCGAGGTGACGGGCGTAGAGTTGATTGATCGGGGTTACGATCACCTTGTAACCAATCTGCGGATGTTGGGCGCTGACGTATGGCGTGAAACGATTTGATTCGACTCCTGATTGGCAAGGGAAACAGCCTGTTCAATGTCGGCATGTCTCTTTTTGTGATGGAATCTTGTCGACAAAGTGTTTTTTTCTCGTTTAACTGCATATCTTTTAGACAACTGGGTTAACCTATACTAATAGAGTTCTCAGTCTCTCCGGAGTAAGTGGATATGGTTTGGTCTCCTTATCCGGAGGGTCTTTTTTTGAGCTGAACTTCAGTTTGCTCATTCCAACAGCTTGTATTCCATTCCCCGTACCCCGGTTTGTTTGAACTTCACTTCATCGCTGGTCACCCGGATCAATCGCCTCATGAATTTGTTCACTCACTACCGACAGCGGAATCTTGAATACCCCGCTCGGAAAACTTACATTCTAGGACAACGATTTGCAATATAACGGTTACATTCCGTACAATGGACAGAAGAGAGTGCAGCAGGAGAGAGTGCTGGGCTCGCTTGCCGGAATATCAAGAAAAACTATCCATTTCACGGACTTATTAATTGAATAGGTGGTTATTATATGGATCTACAGATCTCCGATTTGGAAGAAATGAAGCTTACGGATCTTTACAAACTGGCCAAAAAATATCAAATTCCATACTACGGCCAACTTAAAAAGAAGGAACTGATTTTTGCGATTTTGCGCGCACAGGCGGAACAGAGCGGATTAATGTTCATGGAAGGCGTGCTGGAGATTCTCCCGGAAGGTTACGGGTTCCTTAGACCGATCAATTACCTGCCGAGCACAGAAGACATCTATATCTCCGCTTCGCAGATTCGCAAGTTTGACCTGAGAACCGGCGATCTTGTATCCGGAAAATGCAGAACGCCCAAGGAAAACGAACGTTATTTCGGATTGCTGCAAGTGAACGCCGTCAATGGCGAGAACCCCTCGGCTGCTGCGGAAAGACTTCATTTCCCGGCGCTAACCCCATTGTATCCGCAAAAAAAGCTGGTTCTCGAAACATCCCCCAACCATTTGTCTACCCGAATCATGGATTTGCTAGCGCCAGTAGGTCTGGGACAGCGCGGATTGATCGTGGCACCTCCCAAAGCGGGTAAAACACTCCTGCTCAAAGAGATCGCGAATAGCATTTCAACCAATAATCCCGACATTGAACTCTTTGTGCTATTGATTGACGAACGTCCGGAGGAAGTGACGGATATGTCCCGTTCTGTCAAAGGTGAGGTTGTGGCTTCTACGTTTGACGAATTGCCGGAGAACCATATCAAGGTTGCGGAATTGGTGCTTGAACGGGCTCTGCGCTTGGTTGAGGCGAAAAAGGATGTGGTTATCCTTTTGGACAGTATCACGCGTCTAGCGCGTGCGTACAACCTGGTTATTCCGCCTTCCGGACGAACGCTTTCCGGTGGTATCGATCCCGCTGCATTCCATCGTCCGAAGCGTTTCTTCGGTTCAGCGCGGAACGTGGAGGAGGGCGGCAGCTTGACCATTCTGGCTACGGCCCTCATCGATACCGGTTCGCGTATGGATGACATCATTTATGAAGAATTTAAAGGTACGGGGAACATGGAGCTGCATCTGGATCGCCGTTTGGCGGAACGCCGCATTTTCCCGGCCATCGACATTCGCAGATCGGGAACGCGCCGCGAAGAAGTGCTGCTGACCAAAGAAGAACTCGATACAATCTGGTCGATCCGCAAAAACATGAACGACTCTCATGATTTTGTTGAAAGCTTCCTGAAAAAGTTGCGCAATAGTAAAACGAACACCGAGTTTTTGGCCGCTTTCGATACGGCGGGAAGCAGCCCGACGAGCAACTCGGGAACGACGACAACTCGCCGGTCTACAAGACAGGCCGCAACCTCTGCGACAACAACCTAGTTTTGCCAGCCATCAGCATAGGCCCGGCTGCGGGCCATCTTTCTTCGGACGTTGACCCCGACGCGAGGATTAACCCATTAGATGTAAGGAGAACATCATGTATTTAGTGTACGCAGATGAACAAGGTAATGTTTTTGATCATCCTTCGTTGTTCGGGCTCGCCCGCAGCGGAGATATGATCGTGGAAATTATGGAGGACGAGTTGATTCCGTTGCCTGAGGGCGCGACGCTTGTGGGATTGCCAAGCACTCGTCCGATCGGGATGGATCCGGAGACTGGAGAAATGCTGCCGTTGCCGAAGGACACCCAGGCCGTAGGCGCGCTTCTGCCACAAGGCTTTACGCGTCTCTGTCTGCCTGGTTATGTGAAAACGGATAAGGAATACAAGCTGCCGCTGTTTGGATATTCGGCGGTTGTATGGAAAGAAGATGGTTTCTACGTAACGGCCCGGATGTCCGACCAGCCGGACCAGTGGAATCCGCTGAACTGCGATCGCGATGAGGTACGGAGCGGTGTGAAGCGCCTGACCGAGAAGTATCCCGAAAACCGGCTGTATACGCATTTGTCCAATTGTGCCCTTGGTTATGAGTGTCTGACATCATCCAATACGTTTTTGAATCGTTGGGAAGGTGGGGTGCCTGTTTCGTATTCCTGTAATGCGGGTTGTTTCGGGTGTATTTCCGAGCAGCCGGATGACAGCGGTTTTGTATCCCCTCAGACACGTATGAATTTCCGTCCGCGCGTGGAAGAAATCGTTGAGGTTATGCTGGAGCATCTCAAGACGCCGGAATCGATCATCAGTTTTGGACAGGGGTGTGAGGGAGAGCCTTCCACTCAAGCCAAATTGATCATTGAGGCGATTCGCGAGGTTCGATCCATTACGGATATGGGCTACATTAACATCAACACCAATGCTGGTTTGAGCGACCATATCCGCGGCATTGTTGATGCCGGGCTTGATTTGATGCGAGTAAGCACGATCAGTGCGCTGGATGATCATTATAATGCATATTACAAACCGCGCGGGTACACGCTGGCCAATGTGGAAAAATCGCTAAAATATGCGTCTGACCAAGGAGTGTATACGTCGATTAACTATCTCATCTTCCCGGGAGTAACAGACCGCGAGGAAGAGATTGAGGCGATGATCGAATTCGCCCGCAGAACAAATCTGCGCCTGATCCAGATGCGTAACCTGAACATTGATCCTGAAAGTTACCTGGAACTGATCCCGCCCGCTCAAGGAGATATCCTTGGCATGAAACAGGCGCTTGAGATCTTTGAACAGGAGCTTCCGGACGTCGTCATCGGATCTTATACGCATGTTCCGCCGGTGGGCATGGCGCGGCCGAAGCGGTTGATTACCCCCTTGTAATAACAATTGCAAGTCGGAATGTCCCGTGTTATAATCGTCAAAGTTGTTTCATTTACTCTGGGTCCGCTTGAGGCTCAGGGCGGAAAGAGGTGAAAGGAAATGAAAGCAGCAATTCATCCTAAATACACTGTAGTAAACGTAACTTGCGCTTGCGGTAACACTTTTGAAGCAGGCTCTGTTAAAGACGAACTGCGTGTAGAGATTTGCTCCGCGTGCCATCCGCACTTTACTGGTAAACAGAAGTTTATCGATGCAGGCGGCCGTGTGGATCGTTTCAAGAAAAAATACGGCATCTAATTCAGCCATTCGTTATGAACGGTCTGAGCATTGCTTTGCAAAACACCTCTGCCCTAGCGGCAGGGGTTTTTTTGTTGTAATGGCTTGTGTGCACGAGAGATGGTGACACTTCCCATTGCAGATTGGTTGCATTTTCGATGAGGTTACGCTATACTATTTCTTACCGTGCTAGATGGGGAGGTAGCGGTGCCCTGTTACTCGCAATCCGCTATAGCGAGGTTGAATTCCTGTTAGAGGTATTGTCGATGTGAGGTTTGGTCCCTGAATGGGGCGTTGACGGTTGGGTCCTTCGCAATGAGTACTCATGAACCTGGTCAGGTCCGGAAGGAAGCAGCCATAAGTGAGACCACTCTTGTGCCGAAGGGTTGCCTAGCCTGAGCTTTCGTTCAGGGGTGCCACTTGGATCGCAATTATCAATAACAGGTGCACGGCTTACGATGATATTTCAGAGATCTTTGCAGATATGACATGCAGAGGTCTTTTTATTTTACCAAAAAAGGATGCGAGATTGAGTCAGATGGAGTTTGGATTCACCCCGGAATATAGTATAATGGGGGAACGACAAGAGACTCGAATGCGAAGTGGAAGGAAGGTAACGCATCATGGAGCATATCGCGTTATATCGGGCGTGGCGCCCCCAGTCGTTTCAGGATATGGTGGGACAACAGCATATTATTCAGACCCTGCAGAACGCGATTCGTGAGCAGCGGACTTCCCATGCTTATTTGTTTAGTGGGCCCCGGGGAACCGGTAAAACGAGTGCCGCCAAAATTATGGCGAAGGCTGTAAACTGCGAACGCGGCCCTGCGCCCGAGCCTTGCAACGAGTGCGAGGCCTGCCGCAGAATTACTTCCGGCTCAGTTATGGACGTGCAGGAGATTGATGCTGCGTCCAACCGCGGCGTTGAGGAAATTCGCGATCTGAGGGAGAAGGTTAAATATGCTCCGACCGAGGTTCGCCAGAAGGTCTATATTATTGATGAAGTGCACATGTTGACGACAGAAGCTTTCAATGCTTTGTTGAAAACATTGGAGGAGCCGCCTCCGCATGTGATGTTTATTTTGGCTACAACCGAGCCGCATCGCCTTCCTGCGACGATCATATCGCGTTGTCAGCGATTCGATTTTCGCAGGGTGTCGCTGGATGAGCAGACTGACCGGCTTGAACTGATCTGTGAACAGGAAGGCATGCAAGCCGACAGGGATGCCCTCCAGTATATTGCTCGACTTTCTGATGGCGGGATGAGGGATGCACTTAGCGTGCTCGACCAGATCTCTTCCTTCACCGACGGCAAGGTGACTTATCAGAAGGTTATGGATATGACCGGCGGAATTCCCTCGGAACAGTTTGCCAAACTTGCAGCTTCTTTGCTCAAGGGCGATGTCGGTCATATTTTACAGATGATCGAGGGCTTCATGCATGAGGGTAAAAGTGCCGATAAATGCATGGAGAACCTGCTGTATTATTTCCGCGACTTGCTTATGATCAAAATGGTACCGGATGCCGACAAGCTGACGGATCGCGTGCTTCACCCGGAGTCGTTCCGGGAAATGGCCGAAGCCTTTACCAAAGGGCAACTGTTTCAGATGATTGATACGCTTAACCGCTATCAGAGCGAGATGAAATACGCTGTTCAACCGCAAACGTTATTCGAGGTGGCTTTGTTGAAGCTGTGCAGCATTCCTGGTCAACAAGGGTCGGATGGCGAAGCGGCGGCGGGCGTATCTGCGCAATCTGCTTCCATGCCTGGCGATCATGGGGAAATCCAGCGTTTGAAACAGCAGGTATCGGAGCTTGAGAAGAAACTTGATCGAGCGCTTAAAGCCGGGTTGAGTGGAGGCGAGGCTGCTTCTAGTGGTCCTTCGCGTCCTGCGACGCGTGCTCCTGTGTCCAGAGGCAACGCACCTGCCAAACTTCCGTCGCATCTGGATCAGTATGTGGCACGGAAAGGGTCGCCGGAATTTGCGGATGTCAGCAAGCGTTGGGGGCAAATATTGCAGCGAGTGAAGGAAGAAAAGGTTACCGTTCATGCCTGGTTTATGGATGGCGAGCCGGTGTCGGTGCTGGAAGACAACGTTCTGGTTGCGTTTAAAAACAACATTCACCGGGAAACGACCGAGAAACAGGCGAATCGCGAAGTGATTGAACGGGTGCTTGCGGAACAAATAGGACGTCCGATGCGTCTCGTAACCATGATGCTGAAGGATTGGAATGGCGTCATAGAGGGAGCTGTTGAGTCCCCGAAGGAGGAATTTAAGCTCGAACCCGAACATGAGGATGGAGGCTCGGGAGGCAAGCAGCCGTGGATTGACGAGGCTATTCAGCTCTTTGGGGAAGACTTGGTCATTATTAAGGAATAATGTCGCAATGTCTTGTTGTCAATGCAATATCATTTTATTAAGGAGATGATTACAGATGAATAACATGAACCAAATGATGAAGCAAGTGAAGAAAATGCAGGAACAAATGCTGAAAGCGCAGGAAGAACTGGGCGACAAAACGGTTCAAGGTACTTCCGGAGGCGGCGTGGTTACGGCAGAAGTGAACGGACACAAAAAATTGCTCTCTGTTACGATCAAACCTGAAGCGGTAGATCCGGACGACGTCGAAATGCTGCAAGATC
>NZ_CP139481.1:145000-402500 GCF_057364885.1 Paenibacillus sp. XP01
TTGGGTGCGGGGCCCGCAAGGGTTACCAAGCTCAGTCAAACTCCGAATGCCATAGACTTACTTCCGGGAGTCAGACAGTGAGTGCTAAGATCCATTGTCAAAAGGGAAACAGCCCAGACCATCAGCTAAGGTCCCCAAGTGTGTGTTAAGTGGGAAAGGATGTGGAGTTGCACAGACAACCAGGATGTTGGCTTAGAAGCAGCCATCATTGAAAGAGTGCGTAATAGCTCACTGGTCGAGTGACTCTGCGCCGAAAATGTAACGGGGCTAAACACACCACCGAAGCTATGGCTTGATCTTATGATCAGGGGTAGGGGAGCGTTGTATAAGGGTTGAAGGTGTACCGTAAGGAGCGCTGGACATTATACAAGTGAGAATGCCGGTATGAGTAACGAAAAGATCAGTGAGAATCTGATCCGCCGAAAGCCTAAGGGTTCCTGAGGAAGGCTCGTCCGCTCAGGGTAAGTCGGGACCTAAGGCGAGGCCGAAAGGCGTAGTCGAAGGACAACAGGTCGAAATTCCTGTACCACCGTAAATCGTTACGAGCGATGGGGGGACGCAGTAGGGTAGTGACGCAGGCTGATGGATGCCTGTCCAAGCAGTGAGGCTGGTTAGTAGGCAAATCCGCTAACCGCAAGGCTGAGCTGTGATGGGGAGTGAAAATTACAGTAGCGAAGGTCATGATCTCACACTGCCAAGAAAAGCCTCTAGCCAGATGAAGGTGCCCGTACCGCAAACCGACACAGGTAGGCGAGAAGAGAATTCTAAGGCGCGCGGAAGAACTCTCGTTAAGGAACTCGGCAAAATGACCCCGTAACTTCGGGAGAAGGGGTGCCCCGGTAGTGTGAATAGCACGAGGGGGCCGCAGTGAAAAGGCCCAAGCGACTGTTTAGCAAAAACACAGGTCTGTGCGAAGCCGTAAGGCGAAGTATACGGGCTGACGCCTGCCCGGTGCTGGAAGGTTAAGGGGAGCGGTTAGGGAGCAATCCCGAAGCTGTGAACCGAAGCCCCAGTAAACGGCGGCCGTAACTATAACGGTCCTAAGGTAGCGAAATTCCTTGTCAGGTAAATTCTGACCCGCACGAATGGCGTAACGACTTGGGCGCTGTCTCAACGAGAGATCCGGTGAAATTTTAATACCTGTGAAGATGCAGGTTACCCGCGACAAGACGGAAAGACCCCATGGAGCTTTACTGCAGCTTGATATTGAATTTGGGTACGATCTGTACAGGATAGGTGGGAGCCTGAGAAGCATGAGCGCCAGCTTGTGTGGAGGCACCGTTGGGATACCACCCTGATCGTATCTAGGTTCTAACCTGGTGCCCTAATCGGGTACGGGGACAGTGTCAGGTGGGCAGTTTGACTGGGGCGGTCGCCTCCTAAAGAGTAACGGAGGCGCCCAAAGGTTCCCTCAGAATGGTTGGAAATCATTCGAAGAGTGCAAAGGCATAAGGGAGCTTGACTGCGAGACCTACAAGTCGAGCAGGGACGAAAGTCGGGCTTAGTGATCCGGTGGTACCGCATGGAAGGGCCATCGCTCAACGGATAAAAGCTACCCTGGGGATAACAGGCTTATCTCCCCCAAGAGTCCACATCGACGGGGAGGTTTGGCACCTCGATGTCGGCTCATCGCATCCTGGGGCTGAAGTAGGTCCCAAGGGTTGGGCTGTTCGCCCATTAAAGCGGTACGCGAGCTGGGTTCAGAACGTCGTGAGACAGTTCGGTCCCTATCTGTCGTGGGCGTAGGAAATTTGAGAGGAGCTGTCCTTAGTACGAGAGGACCGGGATGGACGTACCGCTGGTGTACCAGTTGTTCCGCCAGGAGCACCGCTGGGTAGCTATGTACGGACGGGATAAGCGCTGAAAGCATCTAAGCGTGAAGCCCCCCTCAAGATGAGATTTCCCAGTATGTAAGACCCCTTGAAGACGACGAGGTAGATAGGCTGGGGGTGGAAGTGCAGCAATGCATGGAGCTGACCAGTACTAATCGGTCGAGGGCTTATCCAAGAAATGCAGGTTCTAAGATCGCAAGTTTCGTTTCGAATCCAGTTTTCAGAGAGCAATCTCTGAACGATCGTTAATTAGCTTTGGAGAGATACCCAAGTGGCTATAAGGGGACCCTCTGCTAAGGGGTTAGACTGCGTAAGCGGTGCGAGGGTTCGAATCCCTCTCTCTCCGCCATCTTTCAACTGGATGGACAAGCTTATAATACGATACTTAATATGGCGGCGTAGCTCAGCTGGCTAGAGCGTACGGTTCATACCCGTGAGGTCGGGGGTTCGATCCCCTCCGCCGCTACCATATTACCCAGGAGGCTTAGCTCAGCTGGGAGAGCATCTGCCTTACAAGCAGAGGGTCGGGGGTTCGATCCCCTCAGCCTCCACCATATACGCCGGTGTAGCTCAATTGGTAGAGCAACTGACTTGTAATCAGTAGGTTGGGGGTTCAAGTCCTCTCGCCGGCACCATTAATGTCTGGAACCGTGGTGTAGTTGGCCTAACATGCCTGCCTGTCACGCAGGAGATCGCGGGTTCGAATCCCGTCGGTTCCGCCATTAATCCTTACAATTAAATATGGCTCGGTAGCTCAGTCGGTAGAGCAGAGGACTGAAAATCCTCGTGTCGGCGGTTCGATTCCGTCCCGAGCCACCTTTCAAAACGTGGAGGCTTAGCGAAGTGGCCAAACGCATCAGACTGTAAATCTGCTCCCTTACGGGTTCGGTGGTTCGAATCCATCAGCCTCCACCAGTTTTTGAGCCATTAGCTCAGTTGGTAGAGCACCTGACTTTTAATCAGGGTGTCGAAGGTTCGAGTCCTTCATGGCTCATCTCACAAAAGAGTGATTAATCATTAAATTGATTAGTCGCTCTTTTTTTTGCATATCAGCGTGTTGCTGCGACCACGAAGGCGAGAACGTTTAAGATATGATAAGATAAATGTAAACGGCTATCTAAAGAGCCATAGGCGTGATCCCTATAAAGGGTTAGACAATTATAAGATTGTGTGTTTTATATTGCGGTTTTTATATCAGAAAATAAAGCAGAGTGGTGGCGTTCATAAGATGAAGCATGTTTCGGATCTTAAGCAGCGGATCGAGGAAATTTTAGACACTTCAATGAACACATTTCAATTTACTTTGGATGAGTGGAGTCAATACGAGAATCTCCTTCTCAGCTCAAATGATAGAGCAAATAATAGTACAGTCATGCTGGGTGTAGAACGGTCAGCAGACCGTGCAGGAAGCCTAACCATAGATCAACAAATATATTTTAAAATTGGCCGAAGTGCTGATCGTGAACATGTAATTTGCTGGGGGTGTTCTTCCGATCATCTGACGATAGAATCGCGCAGATTAATAGAGCTGTTGATTAGCAGCCATTCAGATGAAGCTCTTCATGAACAAACTGTAGGCGAGGGGAACGGCCAGGCGCAGCTTTTGATTGAGTTGGGCACCTGGCTGCGGGAGCAAATGAATCTGTCAAACGAAGGGTACAGTATCCCAGAACGTTTTCTGGCTGCAGGGCTGGGCGAGCATCTGGAACAAGAAAAGATTCCTTTCCTGTTACAGGGCGAGACGCCGGATGACCGGCGCGTTCATTCAAGCGAACTGAACAAGCTGCTCGAGAGCTATTTTGGTGAGGACATCGTTCTGATTCCCTTAGGAGAACAGGAGTGGGTATTTTTTGGTTCGGTTCAGACCGTTACGGCAGAGGCTGATGACGATACCACTGAGGCAAGGAAAGAGCTCTTGAATGCGTTTTGTCTTGGATTGTATGAGCTGATTGCCAGTGAATGGGCAGGTGGATTCCATTTGTCGGCAGCCTTGCCTTGTGTTCCTTACCAGCAATTGATATCTGTAACCTCTACACTTCGGGAGAGTGTAAAGCTGGGCAGATCGTTTCATGTCACTGAGCACATACATTTACCATGGAATTTGCATCTTGAACGATTGGTCGCGAGCATATCCGAACCGGAACGGCTGCGCTTTATAGAAGAGATCGGCAAGAACACATCGCTCTTCAGCGACAGTGAGACGATGGGCACATTGGAGACGTTTTTCAGTCTGGATTGCAATGTAAGCGAGACCGCAAAAAGGATGTTTATTCATCGCAATACGCTGGTTTACCGTCTGGACAAGATCAAACATGAGATCGGATACGATGTAAGGAGCTTTGAAAACGCGGTGCTGGTCCGACTTTTACTGCTGATGTACAAAGTGACGAAAAAGCCGTGATATTTTTGTGCAGTTTGCGAATAGTCAAACATCCCTTCCGTAGGTTACACTGAATTTACAAAATGTATTCGATTACAAAACGATCTCTAAGGAGGCAATAATCATGGCTGGTGTACGTTTAGAGCATATTTTCAAAAAATACCCTGGTGCTGACAAAGCGACAGTTATTGACGTTAACCTGGACATTAAAGATAAAGAATTTCTGGTGCTGGTTGGTCCGTCCGGTTGTGGTAAATCCACAACGTTGCGCATGATCGCAGGCCTTGAGGAAATTTCTGAAGGTAAACTCTATATCGGTGACCGCGTCGTGAACGATGTTGCTCCTAAAGATCGCGATATCGCGATGGTTTTCCAATCCTACGCCTTGTACCCGCATATGAGCGTGTATCAAAACATGGCATTTGGTTTGAAATTGCGTAAAGTGAAAAAAGATGAAATCGACAAACGCGTTCGCGAAGCAGCCAAAATCCTCGATATCGAGCATTTGCTGGATCGTAAACCAAAAGCGTTGTCCGGTGGTCAACGTCAGCGTGTCGCACTCGGTCGTGCGATCGTCCGTGACCCGCAAGTATTCTTGATGGATGAGCCGCTCTCCAACTTGGACGCGAAATTGCGCGGTCAGATGCGTGCGGAAATCACCAAGCTCGCGAAACGTCTGGAAACGACTGTTATCTACGTAACGCATGACCAGATCGAAGCGATGACGATGGGTGACCGGATCGTTGTTATGAAAGACGGTATCATTCAACAAGCGGCTTCTCCGGAAGAACTGTACAACCACCCAGCGAACCTGTTCGTGGCCGGTTTCATCGGTTCTCCTACAATGAACTTTATCTCGGGTAAAATTGCGGAGCAAGGGTCCAACCTGCATTTCGTAGCTCCTGGCGTGGACGTTGAAATTCCACAAGGGAAAGCGCAATTGCTGAAATCCAGAGGATACGCTAACAAGGAAGTCATTCTGGGCGTTCGTCCTGAAGACATCCACGAAGAGCCGGTATTCTTGGAAGCTTCCCCGAACTCCGTGTTCTCTACGCATGTAGACGTAACCGAGAACCTTGGTCACGAAATGCTCCTCTACTTGAGCGGTGTAGGTAGCGACACTACGATTGCTCGCGTAGACGGACGTTCCAACACGCGTGAAGGTTCCACCGTTAAAATGGCGATCGACATGAACAAAGTTCATATCTTTGATAAAGAGACTGAAGCGAACGTTCTCCTTCAAGACTAATATCCCGGGGTTCCCCGTATGGTCGGATCCTGTGTTTGATACGTAATTATATAATGAATTTCGAGCCCCTTCCGTTGTTGCTGGAAGGGGCTTTTTACATCAGGAGTCCATGGTTCAGATTGCATTCGGTCCCGAATTCATTTAAGATTTATAGAAAGCTTGCGCCTTCATTTTCGGTGTAACCATTCTTAATTGATCAGGGGATTCCCCGTTTGAATTCGAAGGACAAATATGACCAGATATACATAGATAAGCAGCCAATGCTGAAAGGAAGAGACAAATGGCGAAAAAAGTGAAGGTATCTGAATTGGTGCAGCAGTTTCAGCTTGAGGTCGTCTCTGGATCTCAAGGACTTAAGCGCTTCATTACCGTAGACGATTTGAACCGTCCAGGCCTGGAGATGGCCGGCTATTTTGAATACCACCCACAAGAACGGGTTCAGCTGTTAGGAAGAACAGAGCTGGCCTTTTTTGCAATGCTGCCGGAAGATGAACGCCGTGACCGGATGCAGAAACTTTGCACGGAGGAGACGCCATGCATTGTCGTTACGCGTGGACTTGAAGTGCCGACGGAACTGATCGAGATCAGCGAAGAGCAAAATTTGGCGGTGCTGCGCAGCAATATGGCAACGACGATTCTTTCCAGCCGCATTACCGGTTTCCTGGAACGGAAGCTGGCGCCAACCGCTACGATACATGGCGTGCTCTGCGACGTTTATGGCGTCGGCATGCTGATTACGGGAAGCAGCGGTATCGGCAAAAGTGAAACGGCATTGGAGCTCGTGAAGCGTGGACACCGTTTGATTGCGGACGATGCAGTAGAAATCCGTCAGACTTCCGACTTCCAACTGCACGGGACCGCTCCTGAATTAATCCGTCATCTTCTAGAGATTCGCGGGGTGGGCATCATTAACGTGATGACCTTGTTTGGTGCCGGTGCCGTGCGTAACAACAAACGAATTACGCTCGTCGTCCGCCTTGAAGCATGGCAGCAAGACAAACAATACGATCGTCTTGGTTTGGATGAGGAGACTACCCGGATCATTGATACGGACGTACCGCTCGTAACGATTCCGGTACGCCCTGGACGAAACTTGGCCGTCATCATTGAGGTGGCTGCGATGAATTATCGTCTCAAACAGATGGGACTCAATGCGGCACTGCAGTTTACGAATAAACTGACAGCAACGATTTCGGAAGATATGGAAGATATGGACTAGGCCATCTGGGATGTCTTCAAGAAGTGGATAGCGTGCAGAACTGACAGAGCGATTCAATGCTCTGTTTCTGCATGCATGAGAAGCTGGTTGGTACGAAAAAGTGTGAAGCAATTTATGGGAGTGTGAAGCAATGGACATGTATCTGCTGTTGAACCCAATCGCCTTCTCCATTGGTGCATTGAAGGTTCACTGGTATGGCCTGATCCTCGGCACGGCGGCATTGGTAGGCTTGCTGCTCGCGATTCGGGAGGGCAAGCGGTTCGGCATTCCTCAGGAAGTGTTCATGGACATGATCCTGCTGGGCGTACCGTCCGCCATTATCGGCGCACGTATCTATTATGTCGCGTTCAAATGGGAAGACTATAAGGACAACTTCTGGGATGTCTTCAAGATATGGAATGGCGGTATTGCCATCTATGGTGCACTGATTGGCGCAATTATTTGCGCGGTCATTTTCTTCCGCCGCAAAGGATACAATTTCTGGCGCATGGCAGATATTTGCGCACCCGGGTTGATTGTGGGCCAAATGATCGGCCGCTGGGGGAACTTCGTCAACCAAGAGGCGTATGGCGGGCCTGTGGAAGAATCTTTTTTGCGAGATAAGCTGCATTTGCCGGACTTTATCGTCAATCAGATGAATGTGGAAGGGGTATTTCATCATCCCGCATTCCTGTACGAATCCATGTGGAGCCTGGTTGGCCTGATTCTGCTGCTGATCCTGCGCAGACAAAAGTTTTTGCGTGCGGGCGAGCTGTTTATGTCGTATTTCATTTGGTATTCGATCGGGCGATTCTTCATCGAGGCGCTGCGTACGGACAGTCTGGGCTTCCAGGCGCCACAGTGGCTTGCTTCCCTGGTGAATGGACTATGGTCACCGATGACGGCGTTTGGTTTCGAACAAGGATACCTGGATCCTGCTTATGGCAATGTTAGAATTTCGCAGCTGTTGGCGATCGCCATTATTATCGCTGCGGCGGCGTTCATCATCGTAAGAAGGGTGACTGGCAAAGCTGAAGTACGTTACAGCGACCCGATTGTGTCGACCAAGGCGGTAACCGAACCTTCGGATGAGCTCCCGCACAGTGCCGGAACGGCACGCAAGCTGGACTCGGCGGCAACGAACCATGAAGCCGAAGAGGAACGCGAATCTGCCGATGACAAAAAGGAGTAATGCAAGCATGATTGAAACGGTATTGTTTGATCTTGACGGTACGATTATCGATACGAATGATTTGATTATCAATTCGTTCCTTCACGTCATGGAGGGGTGGGAGAACTCTGCCCCCTGGACGCGGGAACAGATTATCCCCCATATGGGCGGCACGCTGGAGCAGCAGTTCCGGACGTTTTCGGGTCAAGAAGACGTGGCTGAATATATAAAAGGCTACCGGGCATACAATGATATTCATCATGAGGCAATGGTCAATCCTTTTCCTTATGTGAATGAGGTTGTGGAAGCCTTGCACCAGGCAGGCATCGTAATGGGCGTCGTAACGACGAAGATTCGTCCATCGACCCTCAAAACCTTGGAACGGTTCGATCTTACCAAGTACATGAAATCGATCGTCACGGTAACGGATGTAACCCATCCCAAACCACATGCCGAACCGGTATTAAAAGCGATAAAAGAGCTGGGCGCTGATCCGGCCAAAACGCTGATGATTGGCGACAGTCCGGTTGATATTCAATCCGCTAAAAATGCAGGAGCGCTCGCGGCGGGGGTTGCGTGGTCTCTCAAGGGCGAGGCCGTGTTAAACCAGTACGGCCCTGATTATATGCTGCATGACATGAGAGATCTGCTCGATCTGGTCGGTATCAAGTCGGAACGTTCATGAGAAAGGTGACCCGCTACCCCATTGAGGGACACAATGCGTTGTGGCACATTTATCGGACTGTAAGTCCTTGGAAGGGTGTGCGCAATTTCATCTGGGTCCAGTTGTCACGCTACTGTCCGATCCTTCCGGTCAAGAACTGGATCTATCGTCGCATGCTGGGCATGAAGGTAGGGGAACATACGGCCTTTGGGCTGATGGTCATGGTGGACGTATTTTTTCCGGAGAAGATTACAGTGGGCGAAAATTCGGTCATCGGTTATAACACCACCATTTTGGCTCATGAGTATCTCATCAAAGAGTACAGGCTGGGTGAAGTGATCATCGGTGAAAATGTGTTGATTGGCGCAAATTCAACCATTTTGCCTGGTGTGACGATCGGCGACGGGGCGGTTGTGGCCGCAGGCTCGGTCGTTCACAAGGATGTGGCGCCAGGGGCATTTGTAGGGGGGAACCCGCTGCGCGAACTGACCCGGTCCACGGTGGCTCAGGACGAACCTGCTGCGATGCCGGACCAGCGAATATAAACCAATGAAACCTGCAAGAACGGTTATAAACGTTGAAGGGAACAAGCTGCTTAGGCAGCTTTTTTTCATATAACCAGGAATGTGTGCGGAACGTTAGATAGGAGAGCATACCGACGTTTTTGTTTATATTGAATGCAGCATGATTCGATGGCTGGACCAACGTTCGCCTTATTGACGGTTAAGCCGGATTCATGTTATCATATGCCATATTCTTTAGTTTGTTAGCACTTTACCATACGAAAGTAACTTAATGAAAATACATCGAGAATGTGGCGTCTATACCGAGCCATGAAGAATGAAATGAGTTAGACCGAACGGGGATTTACATAAACAAATCCTGTTGGAAAGCGGTACGCGGACCAATCTCAAATTATCGACACGGGGTGAATCGTAACAATGTCCAAACCAAAAGGCTTTGAAAAACCGATCGGTTTTCGCGACTATACGCCACGCGTGGTAAGTAAGCTGAAAACCATTGAACGGAGCGTGCTGGAATGCATGGAGCGCTGGGGGTATCGCCAGATCATCACGCCAACGATCGAATTTTACGACACGGTAGGAGTGGCCAGCTCCACATCGGACCGCAAGCTGTTCAAGCTGTTAAGCAGCCGGGGAACGACGCTGGTGTTGAGATCAGACCTCACGGCACCGATTGCGCGTGTTGTTTCTTCTTTGCTGAAGGATGAGCCATTGCCGCTGCGGCTTTCCTATCATGCGAACGTATTTCGTTCCATCGAGGAAGAAGCCGGAAGAGAGGCCGAGTTCTTTCAGACAGGCGTCGAGCTGGTCGGCGACGATTCGCCGGAAGCCGATGCGGAAGTCGTTGCGCTTGCCATTGCTTCGCTGCAGGCTGCCGGCGTAACGTCCTTCAAGATCGCGATGGGTCATATGGGTTTCCTGAACGGCTTGTTGGAAGAGGTCATCCCGGGACAGACGCAGCAGCAGGAGGAATTGAAGGAGTATTTGCTCGGGCGGGATTACGTCGGCTATCGCGAATCCATTCGTGCATTGAAGCTTGCACCGGAGCTGCAGGAGCAGCTGGAGGCCATTCTTCGTCTACGCGGGGGCAAGGAAGTGTGCGATCACGCGGCAGGGTTAAGCCGCAGCAATGAGGCGGCACAGTCGATTGCCCACTTGTGTGCGGTATTTGAAGTATTGGAGGCGTACGGCGTCTCTGAGCATGTCCTGATCGACCTGACGATGATTGGCGATTTCTCCTATTATACAGGCATGACGTTCGAAGGTTATGCTGCGGAGTTGGGCTCGCCGGTATGCAGCGGCGGACGTTACGACAATTTACTGCAGCAGTTCGGACGCTCGCTTCCGGCGACGGGGTTTGCGCTGAAAACGAACCGGATCATTGATGGCGTGCACGGCATCGCAGTGGATGAGAAGAAAGCGGTGCTGATCGAATACGGCACCGAGCACCGGGCACAGGCGTTGGCGGAAGCTGGAAGGCTCCGGGGATTCGGCCAAAATGTCGTTACCCGTTTGATCGAGTCTGGAAAGACGGGAACAAACGAAGCGGAACACGCTCAATACGAGCAAGTCATCACATATCCATCCGGGAAAGGAGCGCGTTGAGATGTCGGATATATTGAAGGTTGCGATGCCGAAGGGCCGAATCTACAAAAAAGCTTCCAAACTGTTCCGCGAAGCCGGACTGGATATTCCAGTGGATGTGGACGATACCCGCAAGCTTGTCATTGAAGTGCCGGAAGCGGGCATGGAATTCATCATGGCAAAACCGGTGGACGTGCCGACATACGTAGAGTACGGGGTAGCGGACATCGGCATCGTCGGCAAAGACGTATTGCTGGAGGAAAACCGGGACGTGTACGAACTGCTTAATCTGGGCATTGCACGGTGCCGCATGTCGGTTATCGGTCTTCCCGATTGGACCCCCGGCATCCAGCAGCGGGTAGCGACGAAGTATCCGCGAATTGCTTCCCGGTACTTCCTGGAACAGGGTCAGCAGGTCGAGGTCATCAAGCTGAACGGGTCCATTGAGCTGGCGCCGCTGATCGGACTTGCGGACCGCATCGTCGATTTGGTGGAAACCGGGCAAACGCTGCGCGAGAACGGGCTGGTCGAAATGAACGGCATCCTCGATATCACCAGCCGATTAATCGCCAACCGGGTAAGCTACCGCATGAAAAACGGACGCATCCAAGCACTGTGCGATGCACTGCAGAAGGTCATCCCGGCTTCTTCCGAAGCACCGGCTGAATTATCGCAGTAATCAGGAATCGAGAGAAGGAGGTTACGGGCATGAAAGTGGTATCTGCGCGTGAATTCAATCTGAAACGGGAAGTGGACTACGGCACCCCGGAACAAAACGAAACGGTACGGCGAATCGTCGGCGACATTCGCCGGGAGGGCGATGCGGCGCTGCTGCGGTACACCGAGCAGCTTGACCGCACCAGGCTGACGGCTGCGGACCTGCGGGTGCCGCAGGAGGAATTGCGGGCCGCTTACGCAGCCGTCGAGCCTTCTTTCGTGGAAGCGATCCGGCAGGCCGCTGCCAACATTCGCGCGTTTCATGAGAAGCAGAAACGCAATTCCTGGATGGACTGGCAGCCGGACGGCAGTCTGCTGGGCCAGGTGTTACGCCCGTTGAAACGGGTGGGCGTATATGTCCCTGGTGGTAAAGCAGCGTATCCGTCCTCGGTGCTGATGAACGTGATTCCGGCACAGGTGGCCGGGGTGCCGGAAATCGTGTTGGTGACGCCGCCGGCCACGAACGGCGGCGAGGGCATCGACCCGTACATTCTCGTTGCCGCTGCGGAAGCAGGCGTTAACGAGATGTACCGGGTAGGCGGCGCGCAGGCGATCGCCGCGCTCGCTTACGGCACGGAGAGCATCGCCCCGGTCGACAAGATCTGTGGACCGGGCAACATCTACGTGGCGCTCGCGAAGCGTGAAGTGTACGGCGCGGTCGACATCGACAGCATCGCCGGGCCGAGCGAGATTGCGGTCCTGGCCGACGACACCGCGAACCCGGTGTACGTCGCCGCCGACCTGCTCTCGCAGGCGGAGCATGACGAGATGGCGTCGGCCATTCTCGTCACCACGTCGGCCCCGCTGGCGGAAGCCGTGCGGGCCGAGGTGCAGCGCCAGCTTGAGGCGCTGCCAAGGCAAGCGATCGCTGCTGCTTCGGTGGAGCAGTACGGCGCGATCATCGTGGTCGATTCGCTCGATGAAGGCATCGACGTGGTGAACCGGCTCGCGCCGGAGCATCTGGAGATCATGGTGCAGGAGCCGATGGCCGTTGCCGGCCGGATCGAAAATGCCGGCGCGATGTTCCTCGGGCCGTACAGCTCCGAGCCGGTAGGCGATTATTTTGCCGGCCCGAACCATATCATTCCGACGAACGGCACGGCAAGGTTCAGTTCGCCGGTCGACGTGGACGATTTTATCAAGAAATCAAGTCTGATCTATTACAGCAAGGAGGCGCTGCTCCAAAACGGCGCTGCAATCATAGAATTGGCCCGGCACGAAGGGCTGGAAGGACACGCGCGCGCGATTGCCGTGCGTCTAGAACAGGAAGGAAAGGCGGAATCGGATCATGAGTAATCCAAACCAAGGGGTAGAAAACGCAAGCGCGGTTCGCCGCGCTCAAGTGGACCGCAAAACGAATGAAACAAACATTCAGCTTGCGTTTGCAGTAGACGGAACCGGGAAGGCGAACATCGAAACAGACGTACCTTTTCTGAACCATATGTTGGACCTGTTCACCAAGCACGGACAGTTCGACCTGGACGTTCAGGCTCGCGGGGATATCGAGATTGACGACCATCACACGGTCGAAGACATCGGCATTTGCCTCGGACAGACGCTGCGCGAAGCGCTTGGCGACAAACGCGGCATCAAGCGGTACGCGAACGTGTTCATTCCTATGGACGAGGCGCTCGCTCAAGTCGTCATCGACGTGAGCAACCGTCCTCACTTCGAATATCGCGCACAATACCCGTCCCAGCAGGTGGGCAGCTTCTCCACGGAGCTGGTGCATGAATTCCTGTGGAAGCTGGCGCTCGAAGCGCGCATTACGCTGCACGTCATCGTTCACTATGGACAGAATACGCACCACATGATCGAGGCAGTGTTCAAGGCGCTCGGCCGTGCGTTGGATGAGGCGACTTCCATCGATCCACGCGTAACGGGCGTTCCTTCCACGAAGGGAGTGCTGTAGGCGATGGCGATTGCGATTGTCGATTACGGTATGGGGAACCTGCACAGCGTCGGCAAAGCGGTCGAGCGCCTTGGCTACGAAGCGTTGATCACCGGGGATCGTGAGGCGATCCTGGGTGCTGACGGAGTGATTTTGCCGGGCGTAGGCGCGTTTGGCGATGCGATGGTGCATCTCCGTGAAAACAATCTGGATGCCGTCGTGAAAGAGGCTGCAGCCGGCCCGAAGCCGCTGCTGGGCATTTGTTTGGGCATGCAGCTGCTGTTCAGTTCCAGCGAGGAGCATGGCGAACATGAAGGACTGGATATACTGCCAGGTAAAGTTGTTCGGTTTGCCCCGGGTGAGTTGAAGGTGCCGCATATGGGTTGGAACCGTCTGGAGTTTCGCCAGCCTGAAAACCCGCTGTTTACGGGGCTGGAGGAAGGGCATGTTTATTTCGTCCATTCCTATTATGCCCAGCCTGAAGTGGCAAGCGACCTGCTTGCAGTGACGGATTACGGACATCCGGTTACGGCCATCGTCGGCAGAGGCTCGAACTTCGGTATGCAGTTCCATCCCGAGAAGAGCGGCGAACTCGGCATGCAATTGCTGCGCAATTTCCTCGCGCTTACGGGTGGGCCGAACGTTATCTCTCGTTAATAGCAGGAGAACCACAAGGTACGGCGTTATCGCTGCCATGGTGCGGGCGCTGAGGGGAACGGCCGGAGCAGTAAATCGCGGGTTCAGCGGGTTCGGACGGGATCAGAACATTCATTTCATTGCATTTCAATTTCAAACTTAGATTCGGGAGGCCTTGTATGTCATCTTTTATCATATATCCGGCGATTGATATCCGGGACGGCAAATGCGTACGATTGGTACAAGGAGATTACAACCAGGAAACGGTATATAACGATGATCCGGTGCAAGTCGCTCTTTCTTGGGAGAAGCAGGGCGGCACGTTTGTGCATCTCGTCGATCTGGACGGCGCCAAGGCCGGTCATCCGGTCAACGACGCTTTGATCGGGCGCATCGCTTCAGCGGTGCAGGTGCCCGTTCAAGTGGGCGGTGGCCTGCGGACAGTGGCTGACGTGGAACGTTTGCTAGGACTAGGTGTGAGCCGGGTAATCATCGGAACGGCGGCGATCGAGGATCGTGCATTTACCGAAGAAGTGCTGGGGCGTTATGGCGACAAGGTGGCTATCGGTATCGATGCCCGCAACGGTTATGTGGCAACACGCGGCTGGTTGGAAACATCGGAAGTTCAGGCAGAAGTGCTTGCCAAGGAACTGGCAGCCTTCGGCGCAGAGACGTTCATTTTCACCGATATATCGCGCGATGGTATGATGCAGGGGCCTAATGTGGATGCGATCGTATCTCTGGCCAAGGCGAGCGGCCGCACGGTTATCGCTTCCGGCGGCGTGAGCGTGATGGATGATCTCGTCAAACTGAGCAAATACACGCAAGACGGCGTTGGTGGAGCGATCGTGGGCAAAGCGCTGTATACGGGCAGCATCGACCTGTCCGAGGCCATTCGTACGATCAAGTAGCGCATCAATCATTGGGGAGAGAGGAAGAGGAGCATGCTGGCAAAAAGAATCATTCCGTGTCTGGACGTCAAGGACGGCCGGGTTGTCAAAGGCGTTAATTTCGTCAATCTCCGCGATGCGGGAGATCCGGTGGAACTGGCGGCGCTGTACGACCGCGAAGGCGCGGACGAACTCGTGTTTCTCGATATCTCCGCTTCCGTGGAAGGCCGCGAAACGATGGAAGAGGTCGTGCGGCAGACGGCGGGAGAGATCGCTATTCCGTTTACGGTAGGCGGAGGCATCTCGAAGGTGGATGACATGAAACGCATTTTGCGCGCAGGCGCAGACAAAATCGCGGTGAATACGGCTGCCGTGCTGAACCCGCAATTGATTGCGGACGGAGCACGGCGTTTTGGCTCCCAATGCATCGTGGTGGCGGTGGATGCCAAGTATAACGAAGCATGGGGAGAATGGGAAGTGTACACCCACGGCGGACGCAAGCCATCCGGAATCAAGGCGCTGGAGTGGGTGAAACAGGCCGAAGCGCTGGGCGCCGGAGAAATCCTGTTGACCAGTATGGACGCGGACGGAACCAAGGACGGGTTTGACCTGAAACTGACGGCCGCGGTATCCGAATCGGTACGGATTCCGGTCATCGCTTCCGGCGGCGCAGGCAAGGAGTCCGACTTCTATGACGTGTTCACGGCAGGCAAAGCCGATGCGGGCCTTGCGGCTACGATTTTCCATTACAAGGAAATCGCTGTGCCGGAGTTGAAGAAACATTTGAAAGAACAAGGGGTGGAAATCCGTGAGTAACGTAAGCAGAGAAATCAGGGAACAGTTGTCCCTGGAGCAAGTGGTCGAGCATATCCGTTGGCAGGACGGGCTAGTGCCCGCCATCGTGCAGGATGCAACAACCAACGAAGTGTTGATGATGGCATACATGAATCGAGAATCGCTGAAATTGTCGCTCGAATCGGGAGAGACCTGGTTCTGGTCGCGTTCCCGACAAGAGTTGTGGCATAAAGGCGCAACGTCCGGAAACGTGCAAAAGATTACTTCGATCAAATACGATTGTGACGGAGATACGCTGCTGGTAGCGGTCAAACCGGATGGTCCTGCTTGCCATACCGGCGAGGTAACGTGCTTCCACAACGAAATCGTGGGTTTGCCGCAGCAAACTGACGGCGAAAACGCGGCAGCTTCCCCGGCCTCGGGACGGTTTGATGTGCTCGCCGAGCTGGAGTCGGTCATTGCGGAACGTGAACGCGAGCGTCCGGAAGGAGCGTACACCACATATCTCTTCGATAAGGGCGTCGATAAAATTTTGAAAAAAATCGGCGAGGAAGCGTCCGAGACGATCATCGCCGCCAAAAATAAGGATAATGAAGAGCTCCGCCTAGAGGTTAGCGACCTGCTGTACCACTTGCTCGTCTTGCTGCAGGAGCGAAAGCTGCCGCTGGGCGACATCATGTCCGAATTGAGCCGTCGCCATGAGCGGCCACGCCGCGATTAGGGGGCAGCCACTTATGCGGATCGATTATCATACGCACCATGAACGCTGCGGTCATGCCGTCGGCAAGCTGGAAGAGTATGTACAGCGTGCGGTAGAGATGGGCTTTTCCCACATCGGGTTGTCTGATCATATGCCGCTGCTGCACGTCGACCCGGCTCAGTATTATCCGGAGATGGCCATGCCGATGGACGAACTCCCGCGTTATGTGGAGGAATGCTTCTCCTTGAAGGAGCGGTACCGCGGACAAATCGAAGTTCGTGTCGGGCTTGAAGGCGACTACATTGAAGGCTGGGAAAATGAAATCCGCGCCATCATCGAACGATATCCATGGGATTATGTGATCGGTTCGGTCCATTTTCTCGGCGAATGGGACATCACCGACTTCAGGCAGACGCATGGCTGGGAAGGACGCGACGTGCTGGAGGTATACCGTCAATATTATGATGCCGTCGGCAAAGCCGCAGCTACCGGCATGTATGACATCATGGGACATACGGACGTGATCAAACGTTTCGGATATGTACCGTCGGAGGAGCAGACCGGAGAACGCATTGCGCTGGAAAATGCAGCGCTTCAAGCTATTGCCCGCAGCGGCTGCGCAATGGAGCTGAACGCATCCGGCTTAACCAAACCCTGCGCCGAGATGTTTCCAAGCCGGCGCATGCTGGAGGAAGCCCTCCGGCTGGGCATTCCGCTGACGCTTGGATCGGATTCTCACGATCCGAAGAAGCTTGGCGAGAATCTGGAGCATGCCGAAGCCCTGCTCGCAGAACTTGGTTGTACGGAGGTTGCCGTGTTCGAAGGCCGGCGCCGTTCTTTCGTTCCTTTAAATGTATAGGGCACTGGAGTATAATAAGCTTGAAAGTCCTGATGCATCAAAGGACAATTAAGGGGCGTTAACGCTCGGGAGGGGCATTATGCAACAATCATTACGTATTTTTTCCGGTTCTTCGAACCCGAAGCTGGCGGAAGAGGTATGCGACAAGCTGGGCGTTGAGCTGGGCAAAATCAAGCTGTCTCGGTTCAAGAGCGGGGAAATCTACGTTCACTACGAGGAAACCATTCGCAATTGCGATGTGTTTCTTGTGCAGTCGTTGTCTCATCCGATCAATGAACTGTTTGTGGAGCTGCTCGTCATGATCGATGCAGCCAAGCGGGCTTCTGCCCGTACAATCAACATCATCGTTCCTTATTATGGATATGCCCGGCAGGAACGCAAGTCTGCCCCGCGCGAACCGATCTCCGCCAAGATGGTCGCCGATGTGCTGACCACGGCCGGAGCAAGCCGCGTGGTTACCATTGACCTGCATGCCGCGGCCATTCAAGGCTTCTTTAACATTCCGGTCGATCACATGACTTCCCTTGATTTGATCAGCGATTATTTGCTCAGCAAAGGGATCGAGAATCCGGTCGTCGTATCGCCGGATGCCGGCCGGGCCTCCATGGCCGAGAAGCTGGCGAATCGCCTGGATTCCCCGTTCGCGATCATGATCAAAAAGCGTCCAAGCCATAACGAATCGGTGATTACGCATGTCATCGGGGATGTGGAAGGCCGGACGCCGATCATCATTGAAGATTTGATCGACACGGGCACGACGATTCTGAACGTGGTTGAAGGATTGAAGGAACGCGGATCGAAAAATGTGTACGTGTGCGCAACGCACGGTCTTTTTTCCGACGGCGCATTAAGCAAGCTGGATCACCCTTCGATCGCCGAAGTGGTCGTTACGGACTCGATTGCTCTGCCGGAATCGCATCCGAATTGCGTCACCGTACTACCGGTCGCACCTATGCTGGCCAGAGCGATACGCATCATCGTCGATGGCGGCTCGATGGCGACGCTGTTCAGGGATTCCGGAATTTAGTGAAGGCGGCAGCGCCTTGTTTTCAATCTCCGTGTCGGGGCGGTCGCCGCTCTGCACGGTTTTTTGTCATGCGTGGTTAAGGTATCCGGATCACATCCGCCAGAATCTCTGCTTTGTCTCTCTATGCGATGTGTTATAATACAGAAAATTGGTACGGAATCACCTGCTGGTTACCCATTTTTGTGGTGTTGCACCAGATCTTTCGAATACAGCAGAACCGCAGCCGGGCGAAGTGGCAGCGAGAAATGAGGAGTGGGTTCCATTGTCACGTACATGGTATTATCGCTTACTGTTTTCGTATTTTCCCATTTTTCTGCTTACCGTGACGATCATCATCTTTATTGCCTTTGTATTTGTAAACGACATTTCCAGGGAGGAGACCCGGAAGGCGGACCGGATATCGTCCAGCTATCTTGTGGACAACGTGGACCGGATTATTCGGGATATTGAGTTATCCGTCTTAAACTCGGTGGAAGCTAACCCTGCATATAAACTCTATTTCAACAACCAAGGCCAGGTCAGCCGAGATGCGGTGTATGCCATTGCGCAGAATTTGCGGGAATTGACCAATTCGTCTTCCAACATTCAATCCATCTACTTATATGACAAGATTAATGAAAGCGTTTTAACAGTTAGCGGGTCCAAAGAGGTTGAGGGTTTTTCCGACAAAGCCTGGATTGACGAGATCGCCTCAGGGGCTGTAGGACCGGGCTGGCAGCCTGTCAGGGAATACAATGCCGGGTTGGTCCAGCGGACGCCGGTTCGCGTACTGACCGTCAACAAGGAGATGCCTCTGCCGTTCGGCTCGGAAGGCGTGCTTGTCATCAACGTAAAGATGAGCAGCATCGAACAGAGCATTGATAGCATGGTGAACGGACAACTATCGTTTATGACGATCCTTGACCATAACGGTCAGGTCGTATACGACGCGCATTCAGACCACGAGGGCGTGGCGAACGGAAGAAAACTGAACACCCTGACGCTGGAAAGGCTGGGATGGACATTCACCAGCGGCATTAAGGCAGGCAATCTTTTTGGATGGGTATCCGTCATTTCCTATGTGTGGGTGGGCATTGCCTTTGTCACCGTCGTGTGCTCCATCATTTATATCGTTTATATCACGCGTCGCAACTACAAACCGATCCAGGTCATCATGAACCGGATCGAGGCCCATCAGATTCGAACGATGGAACAATCGGGCTCCCGCACGGATGAGATGAAGCTGATCGACGGCGTTCTGGAGAACCTGATTAACCACATGATGGACTACGACAAAAAAAGCAGGGAAAATATGCTGCTGCAGCGCAGCAAGCTTTTCAACGACCTGCTGCACGGCGAAAATCTGGACGGCATTATGGAGCGTCTGCAGGAGCTCTCCCCGCTATCGGGCTTCGATGATTCGAATTCGGCGCGGTTTGCCGTCGTTGTCGGGGAGATCAACCGGTTTGAAAAAGTATTCCAACAGAAATACACGCGAAGCGAGCAGAACACGCTTCGATTTGCGTTAATGAACGTATTGCAGGAGTTGTCCCGCGATCAAGGGCTGCAATGCTGGACAGAGTGGATCGGCGCCGACCGGGCCGCCATTCTGTTCTTGTCAACGGGGAACGAAGCAGAAACGACGGAGCAGATTAAAGCGGTTGCCGAGGAGTGTCGGGATTGGGTCGAGCAGAATTTGCGCATCCCGCTGAGCTTCGGCATTGGACCCATTGCGGAAGGGGCGGAACATATCCGTCATTCTTATGCAGCGGCAGAAGCGGTCCTGCACCGCAAATTGCTGATGAACGGAGACGTAGCACTGGCCGCCGAAAGCGGCGAGACGCCCCAGCGTTTATTGGTGACCTATTCCTGTTTGCAAATGATCTCCGAGTTCGTGAAACGGTTCCGCATGTCGAGCAGTCAGTGGCGGGATCAACTGGAGGAAATGTTCGAGGCGTTCGAGCAGAACCAGCTGCAGGATGACCAGATTCGTTCCTTGATCCAGGCGATGCTGCAGATGTTGAGCCGCGAAGTAGCGGTCATGTCGGAGCAACTGCAGGAGCAATTGTCCGAAGAACGGATCGGGGAACGTTTGAAACGAATGGATGAGGCCGAAACATTCGAAGAGGTCAAAGCGCTACTGCTTGATGATCTGACCGACTTATTCCGAACGTATGTCTCCGCCAGCGAAACGAAGAGTTACCGGGCCATGGTCAACGAAATGAAAAATTACATCGAAGAGCAGTTTGCCAATCCGGATCTTTCGCTGAAGCATTTGAGCGAGCGCTTCCAGATCTCCGGCAAACATGCGAGTTATTTGTTCAAGACCGAGTTCAACATGAAGTTCGTTGATTTTGTCACCGAGCTCCGCATGAAGGAGGCCGAGCGGCTTCTGCTGAATTCGGATCTGTCGCAACAGGATATCGCCCTGAAAGTGGGATATGCCAATGCGATCTCCTTTGGGCGCGTGTTCAAACGGATCGTCGGCATTACGCCGGGAGACTATCGCCGTTTAAAGCGTGAGCCCCCGGCAGCAGCCGATGCGAATCACTAAAAAGCTGCGGAGAAATCAGACGTACTTTGTTTCGTCATATTCTCGAAGGAACTCTGCTAATTTCGGATCATGATTATTGAACCAGAGGGGCGGAATCCGTGCAGGCGCTCTCCGTCAGGAGATTCGTCCTGCCGGACCGCCTTTTTGGTTTACCGGCGTAATCGCTCTTTCAAGGCGTCACATGGGTTTTGTCCGCTTATTGTGTGAGGGCGTACCTTGTTATCATGGCTCTCATTTCGTGTCTTTACGAAAATAGGCAGTGCATGAAAATGGTTTATTCGTTCAAACCACGGGAATAACATCCGGTAGGACGCAGAGAGCGGTATGTGCGGTCAGAGCGGTCATGGTTATGAAACGGGAACATCTGCGAAAATAGGCAGCAGGCATAAACCATAATCCGTATGTAAGCGTTTCCGAAACTGGTTTATTGCTGAAGTGCGATGCCATATGAAATACTCGGTGCAGGCTTCAATCAATCACGCAAAGTCAAAGGAGATGACACAAATGACAGGAAGAGCACCCAAGGGGAGTCTAAAGAAATGGGTTGGGATGGCGCTTACGATGGTTATGGCCGTATCCCTGCTTGCAGGCTGTTCGTCTTCATCGGAACAAGGCACAGCAGATAACGGCTCGTCGGGCGATCGCGTAACATTAAAGGTCGAGATTTTTGATCGCGGAAACAGCCCTGCTCCGCAAACGATTACCAGCAACTACTTGCAAAAGCTGGTGCAGGAACGTTTTGGGGATCCGAATAACATTGACGTACAATTCGTGCCGATCCAACGTTCCGAAGAAGTAACGAAGCTCAACGTGCTGATGGCCAGCAACACCGATGTTCCTGATATCGTATTTGTGTATGACTCCAGCGTGTTTTACCGTTATGCCCAGCAGGGCGGTCTGACTGACGTCGGCGAGCTGCTGGACCAGTATGGACCGAATCTTAAAAAATTCCTCGGCGAAGATACATTGAAGTTCGGCCAGGTGGAGGGCCAGCAATTCGCGATCCCGGGCAAACGCGCCATTACGGGCCGCTACAGTTCCTACATCCGTCAAGACTGGCTGGATAAACTGGGCTTGCCTGTACCGAAGACAACCGATGAGCTTTATACCACGTTGAAAGCGTTTAAAGAGAAAGATCCGGGACAGCTCGGAAGCAAAAACATTCCGATGGGCATGGCGCTGGCACCGGCTCAATTCGAAACGTTAATCTATTCTTTCATTAAACCGGTGAGCGGAGACCTGACTTACGGACAGCGTTACGAGCTGCCGCTTCATGACGGATTCAAGGATGCGATGCAGTTCCTGAACAAGCTGTACAACGAGGGACTGATTAGCAAGGATTTCAGTTTGGACGAGGACAAGGCCCAGTTGGCCAAAGATATCCAAAACGGAAATACGGGGTACTGGTCCGAAGACGTCGACGCGATGTTTTATGCCGACGGTACCATCGACAACTTGAAGAAGAACGTGCCTGATAGCAAAGTGCTGCCGGTAGACGTATATACGAACCCCAATGCGGACAATAAGCATATCAAATCACGGTACGGAACGAACGGGATGTACATCATGATTCCGAAGAGCAGCAAACGTGCCGTAGAGGCCGTCAAATACTTGGATTGGATGGCGTCCGACAATAACTTGAGAGACATCTACAGCGGCGTTGAAGGCGAGAACTATGAGCTGGTTGACGGAATTCCGGTCGTTAAAGAAGACGCTTCTCAAGAAGCCAGGGATCGCCTGTTCAACGCGGGAGACATGGCAATCATCTCGAACGGTAAAAACATCGGCGACCAGGCTACCAACGAAAAGGCATGGATCATGGGCTTCCCTGAACGAAATCAGGGATTGTTGAGACAGTCCATCGACATCGCCAATACCGATACCGTGGGTCCGATCATCTTTGACAAGCCGATTCAGGCCGAGATGAAATACAGCACCGCACTGAAAGATAAGCTCAACGTCATTATCGTCAAAACGGCAATGGCCAAACCATCTGAATTCGAAGCGGTATACGAGCAGGAAATGAATGATTACATGTCCTTGGGCGGCGCGGATTTGAAGAAGGAGCTTGAGGAGGCATTACAGGGAACTGCAGCCAAATAATGCGTGGTGTAATGCACCGCTGAACGGTTTAGGTTGCCTTTGCCTGTGGCTATTAAAAAAGAGACGTGTGCCGCCGCTGCCGGCGGCACGCAGTTTCTCCGTAGATAGGAGGAGAACGACTTGACCACATCATACTTTAAACGGTATTGGCAATTGTATGCACTGCTTTCGCTGCCCTTGCTCTATTTCCTCATTTTCCGTTATGGCCCGATGTACGGCGTGCAAATCGCCTTCAAAGATTTCAACCTGTTCCAGGGCATTAACGGCAGCGAATGGATCGGTTTTGATGCCTTCCGCGAAGTTTTTGCCATGAGGGATTTCTATACGACTCTTCGCAACACGTTTATGTTGAATTTTCTGGATCTGGTTGTCTCGTTTCCGGCACCGATTATTCTGGCCATCATGCTGTATGAAATCCGCTTCAAATGGTTCAAGAAAGTATCGCAAACGATTCTGTATATTCCGCATTTCATCTCCTGGGTCATTATCGGGGGGATCGTGTACCAATTGTTCGGCAATCAGTCCGGTATGGTAAACGGCGTGCTGGAAAGCATGGGACTGAACACCATTCCGTTCCTGACCGAAAAAAATCCATGGCTTGTCACTTATCTCTTCACTGGCGTGTGGCAAAGCGCGGGTTGGGGCACGATTCTTTATCTGGCTGCGCTTACCGGCGTGAATAAAGAATTGTTCGAGGCAGCCGAAGTCGATGGCGCTTCGCGTCTGAGAAAAATATGGCACATTACGCTGCCGGGAATCCGCACCACCATTGTCACGCTGCTCATCCTCAATTTGGGGAAAATGGTCAGCATCGGCTTTGACCGCCCCTACATCATCGGGAACACGGCCGTACGCGAGTACTCGGATGTTCTCAGTACCTTCGTATACCGGGTTGGTCTAGAATCGGGCCAATATACCATTGCGACCGTCGTTGGCTTATTTCAGGCCGTGGTCGGGCTTGTGTTCGTGCTTGGTTCCAACTACATTTCGAAAAAAGTGACCGGAGACGGCATTCTATAGCCCCTGGCGGGCAATATCGCATATGTCTGTTTGGAAGAACTGTATAAAGGAGTTGTGGAGCCTATGAGTGAACGCACCTCAAACCGGATTTTCGATATCGTTAATATCTCATTTGTTGCTTTGTTTGTGCTGTTCTGCCTGGCACCGTTCTTGCACACGATCGCAATCTCGCTTAGCTCCAACCGCGCGATTACGTCCGGGGAAGTAACCATTTTCCCTAAAGAGTTCAATTGGGATGCCTATGTCAAAGTGTTCTCCGATCATTCGATGCTCTATTCGCTTGGGTACACGATCATTCTGACTATCGTGACTACGGTGCTGTGCATGGTCTTCACGATTGCTGCTGCGTATCCCCTCACCAAGAAAAAACTGAAGGGGCGCAAGCTGTTCATGTACGTCATCATTATCACGATGTTTTTCAGCGGCGGCATCATTCCCGAATACCTGCTGATTCGCGATCTGCACCTGTTGAACTCGGCATGGTCGCTAATTCTCCCGGGCTTGGTCAGCCCGTTTAACTTGATCATTATGATTTCTTTCTTCTACAGCATTCCGGAGTCGCTCGAAGAATCGGCCGAAATCGACGGCAGTTCGCATCTGCATACGTTGTTGAAAATTGTATTGCCTTTATCGATGCCGGTGATGGCGACCCTTGCTCTCTTCTATGCGGTCGGACGCTGGAACGGATTCCAGGATTCCTTGATGTATATCAACGACCCGCAGCTGTACCCGCTTCAACTGAAGCTGTTCCAGATGGTGCAAAACAACATGGTGAGCGAGCTGACGCAAATGGAAGGGGCCAACCGCACGGCGCTGACGCCGGAGAGCCTCAAGGCGGCTACGGTGATCTTCGCTACGGTGCCCATCCTGCTCGTTTATCCTTGGCTGCAAAAGTACTTCGTCAGCGGTGCGATGCTTGGGGCCGTTAAAGGCTAAGTTGGCGAGAAGAGATATCCATGTATTCGAAAGGAGTGCAAGCTGATGATGAACGGGACGGACAAGGGCGAGTATTCGTTCTCGACCTGCTGGAATATCAAGCGTCATACGTCCGGAGCCGATATGGTGCAGGAAATCGCCGATCTGGGATTCCGCCGGGTGGAGCTGAACTATAATGTGACGAAAGATATGCTCGCAACCATTGAGCCGATGATTGAACGTGGGGAGATCGGCATATCCAGCGTGCATAACACGTTCCCCCACGTACCGGATCCCGATTACGGCACGGATTCCGTGCTGCTCGGATTTGAGGATGAGGAAAAAAGGAAAAGGGCGATCGAGCTGCTCGTCGGGTCGGCCGAATATGCCCATCGTTATGGTGCGGAAGCCGTCGTGGTACACCCGGGGGAAGTGCCGTTCGAGCCGGACATCAGCAAAGAACTGTCACGGTTGTACCACGATGAAGGTAAAGATTCCCTGGCCTATCGAAGCAAATGGGAAGAATTGATGGAGCGGCGCGAGGCGCTTGCTGCCGGCTACGTGCAAAAGATTATCGCCAGTCTCGATGAGGTCTGCAACAAGGCGATATCCAAGGGCATAAAGGTTCGATTCGGCATCGAGACCCGTTCCAGGCCACAGCAGATCCCCACTCTTGCAGAAGCGAAAACGATTATTCAGGCGCTCCGCGGCGCCCCTGTCGGCATCTGGTACGATACGGGCCATGCCATCATGATGGATCGCCTCGGCCTGTATGACAGCGTAGGGGAGATGGATGGATTGATGGATGATATCGTAGGAGTCCACATCCACGAGACGCTGGGCCTTTCCGACCACTGGTGCCCGTATGTGCACAGCAAGGACATGAACTTTTACGACGCATACTTGCCGATGATCCGGCGGGCGCAGGTCAAGGTATACGAGCTGAAAGCCGCCTGTAAGCCCGAAGAAATCCATGAAAGTCACGCGTTGTTAATGTCCAAATTGGCGGAAGCGGCGTATTCATAAAACATCGCGCATGCGGGCCAAGGGTAAATGCAGAGCTTTGGTAAAACGATAAATGCCTGGGTACGGAGGGAAAGACGCATGTACAAACAACTGGTGGAGCGCAATGACAAGGCTGTAGAAAAGGGATTATCCCGGCAGGTGCTTGATCCGGACAGCCGTTATTACGGAGGAACGATCGATCCGTACACGGGAGTGGCCTGGGTAAACCATACCACAGGCACGCCGACGGATATGTGTTACTGGGGCACCGCGCTCGTGAATCCGGCATCGGCCTATTACCGGGACGAGGCGCTTTTGGAACGGTTGTTGCTGGCGACGGAGTTTGTGCTTCGCCACCAGCACGAGGACGGTTCTATCTCCCCGGGCTGGACGAATTATCACTCTCCGCCGGATACGGCGTTTGTCGTTGTAGGGTATGCCCAGTTATATCTGGTATTGCAGCAGCAGGCATGGCCGCCGCTGCAGCCGGTACTGCACAACATGCGCCTGTTTCTGGAACGAACCATGCCGGTCATGTTGACCGGTGGCTGCCATACGCCCAATCATCGCTGGGTTCTATGCGCGGCGCTCGGTTTTCTGTACCGGATATTCGGGCAGGAAGAGGCGCTGCAGCGCGCCGGGCAATGGCTGGCAGAGGGCATGGACATTACGCCTGCCGGGGAGTGGACCGAGCGCAGCAACGGCATATACAGCGCAGTGAGCGATATTATGCTCATTCATGCCGCGCGATTGCTGTCCCGGCCGGAATTGCTTGAACCGGTGAGGCTCAATCTGCGCATGATGGCATATCTTGTGCATCCTTCCGGCGAAATTGTGACGGACTACTCGGGACGGCAGGATCTGGGGCAAGTTCATGATCTGTCGCCTTATTATCTGTCCTATGCGATCATGGCCAAACTGGACGGCGATCCGCTGTTTGCCGGCATGGCCGAATGGGCGGCAGAGTCGCTGACGGATCCGGGCGTTTGCTCGGTCAACGCACTCGTCAGGCTGATGCTGGAGCCCGATTTGCAGGAAACGCAAGGCGGCCGACTTGATCTGCTCGATCAGTATGAGGTCATGTTGAACGGAAATTTTGATCGGGAGCAATATTTGGGACGGATGGATGAAGCAGGCCATCATGGCCGCATCAGCCACAGTCGCATGCATACGGACTTTGGCGCGCCGGTGGCCCGCATTCGCGATGGAAAAACGAGCGTGACCGTAATGACGGAGGTGCCTTCGTTCTTTGCGCTGCGGCACGGAGCCGTCCGTTTGTTGGCCGTGCAGCTGGCCTCCTACTTTAACCCCGGTTATGTACCCATGCAGCAAATGAGGCAAACGGAGTCCGGTTACAGTCTGATCGGCGAACAGAAAAAAGGATACTATGGCCCCGTGCCCACAAACCGGTTGCCATTGTCGGCCAACACACCAACCAGCCCGTGGTACTTGCTTCCCCATCAGGAGAGGGAGCTTACCCATGAGCAGACGTTTAGCGTGCATGCCGAGGTGGCGCAAACGAAAGACGGTTGGACGCTGGACCTGGCAGGCGAGAACCCGCAGGAGATCATGATGCAGCTGTCCTTCGTGTTTGGCAGCGAAGGCGAGCTGTCCTCAAACGGGCTGGTGGAAACGAAGAAAGGCGGCCCTTATTTCTGGGAAGGCGGCACATTGCGCTATGCCTGCGGCGGGGACTGGATCGAATTGACCGGTGGCGAGCTGGGCCATCTGGCGGCAACGGTGCGTGAAGCCAAGCTGCCGGACGGCTGCCAGGTTGTGCTGGTCAATTTCATGACGCCGTTTCGCAAAACCATTCATATTTCGCTATCGCCGTCCATGGCGGCAAATACCCTAAACACGATATTAGACGAAAAGCGCTGAGGCAGACCCAAAAGATGACGTGCCCTTCAACAATCAGGAAGGAGCCGTCATTTTTTTTTGCAATTTTTGCATAAACCCCATGAAACTGCATATTGAGATGAGGCCCTCAAGATGTGGTATACTGGAGAGTATGAATGAAAAGCTAAGAGGAGGTGCCTTGGTGGATGAAGGGCAAGCTACTGCGGGCTAAGGGACACCTTGCCAATATTATACCGATTCATTTGGATGCGTCTTTCTTTTTCGAAAGAGCGGTCCGCTCGCTGGACCGAAATCATGTCGACAAGGCATTGAAATATTTTCGCAAAGCGGTAGAATACGAGCCGGACAATCCGGTCAATCATTGCAATATGGCAGGCATTTTATCGGAGAAGGGAGATTACGAGGGCTCCAATGCCGTGCTTGCACACGTACTTGACATTGTCGATCCGTCGATGACGGAATGTTATTTTTACATGGCGAACAATTATGCCAACATGAACCGTTTCGAAGAGGCGGAGCAGGCGTTGGTAACCTATTTGGAGGAGGACCCGCAGGGTCAGTTCATGGCCGAAGCGGAGGAGATGATGGAGCTGCTCTATTATGAGCTCGATCGTCCGGCGAAGCTGAATCAGATCAAATCGCGCAAAGGCGTGGTTGAGCACGATCAGGCACGCGAGTTTCTGGAGCAAGGGAAGTTTGCCCAGGCTGCCGAGCTGCTGGAGAGCATGCAGCCGGACTACCCCGATTATTTGGCTGCCCGCAACAATTTGGCGTTATCTTACTATTATATGGGGCTGTTCGATAAAGCGCGGGAAACGATTGCCGAGGTGCTGAAACAGGAACCGGGCAATTTGCACGCCTTGTGCAACCTGGCGATTTTCTACCAGAACGAAAACCGTCCGGATCAGGTGTTGCAGCTCATCCACAAGCTGCGCGTCATGGTTCCGTTCCAGGAAGAGCAGGTATACAAACTGGCGACCACGATGGGTATTCTTGGACAGCACGAACCGGCATACGGCCATTTCCGACGTTTGCTGAAGAACGAAGAGACCGCTGCGGATCCTGCGCTTGTGCACTATGCGGCGGTTGCGGCTTTCAATACCGGACGATATGATGCGGCAGAACGGTTGTGGCGGCATGCGGGCAGGCTTGACCCGACTTCCGAGGTTTCCGGATTCTATCTGTCCGGCCTGGAGCAGGTGCGGCAAGGAGAGGCGGAGCCCCAAATGCTGAGCTACCATTACCATTTGCCTTTTGATGAGCAGTTTCGGCAATGGGAGCATGCCGGCGACGGCATTCCGGAGGAAATGAGAAACGATCCGCTCATCCGCTCGTCATTCTTCTGGGCACTGCGCCACGGAGATCGCGCAACGAAGCTTCAGGTTATCCAAGCGCTGGCCATGATCGGCGATTATGAAGTGCAGCAGGCACTTCAGACGTTTGTGGATGAAGCTGCCGATGAAGATGATGAACTGCTTCACGTTGCCGGCTCGGTTCTGAACCAGCTTCGCCAATCCGAGGCTGAGACCAAGGGGAAGAAAACGTCTTCTCCGGTGCTCGTCACCATGGTAAGGGGCCAATCGGCTTCAAAGGAACAGCTTGCCGCAAAGAAGGAGGATCCGGCTGGATCTTCCCCATCATGGCAGGCCGTAGTGGAACGCGTGGTGCAAATGACCGGATCTGCCGCAGAGCTGCGGCAGGAGGCGGAGCGGGTGTGGAACGACTTTGTGTCCCGGATGCCTTCCGAGAAGCCGAATGCAAAGCAGATTGAGTGCTGGGCAGCCGGCCTGGAATATGTTGCCGCCAAAGCGTATCATCGTTCCGTAACTTATCAGAGCATTGCGGAACGTTATGGCATCTCAGCCGCAACCGTGAGCAAATATGCCCGCCAGATTAGTCAGGTCTGCAATGAAACGCTGCCAACCGTTTAGAACATCGAAATGGCTTTGCTCGGTTGAACAACGGAAGATCGAGTGCCTGGGTAAAGAAGGTTTGTGGAAAGATTCGATCCGTTGTGGAAGGATATAACGGGTTGGAAAACGGGTAAACTTAACTGATGGGCTTAACAGGGTCATTATTGAAGTTCACGGGTCAATCCATTCTCAACCTTACCAAGGAGGCTGAATCTATATGTCTAAGCACAGAGCAATCGTGATCGGAACAGGCCCTTCAGGGCTGACAGCAGCGATCTATCTGGCACGGGCCAATCTGAACCCGCTGGTGATCGAAGGCCTTCAACCTGGAGGTCAATTGACGACGACAACCGAAGTGGAAAACTTCCCGGGGTTCCCTCAGGGAATCATGGGGCCTGAACTCATGGATAACATGCGCAAACAAGCTGAGCGTTTTGGAGCAGAGTTCCGAAACGGATGGGTTGAGAAAGTCGATTTCAGCCAACGTCCCTTTAAGATCAAAGTAGAAGGCGTTGGCGAGCTGGAAGCCGATGCCGTGATCATCTCGACCGGTGCTTCTGCGCGTTATCTCGGCATACCGGGCGAGCAGGAAAATGTTGGGCGTGGCGTCAGCACATGCGCGACGTGCGACGGTTTCTTTTTCCGCGGGAAAAAGCTGATTGTCGTTGGCGGAGGCGATTCCGCCATGGAGGAGGCGAGTTTCTTGACCCGCTTCGCAACCGAAGTGACGCTGGTGCATCGCCGCGACGAGCTGCGAGCTTCGAAAATTATGCAGGATCGGGCGCGCAGCAACGAAAAGGTGAAGTGGGCATTGAACCGTACACCGCTTGAGGTCCAAGCGGAAGGGCTGGGCGTCAAAGGCCTTAAGGTACGGAACAACGAGACCGGGCAGGAAGAGTTTTTGGAGGCGGATGGCGTCTTTGTGGCGATTGGACATACGCCGAATACAGGCTTCCTGGGCAACCAGATCACGCTGGATGACCATGGGTATGTTCTCGTCAAACCGGGAACGACGGAAACCAACGTTCCAGGCGTGTTCGCTTGCGGAGACGTGCAGGACACGAGATATCGCCAGGCCGTTACGGCTGCGGGCTCAGGCTGCATGGCGGCCATGGATTGCGAAAAGTTCCTTGAGGGCGAAATGGTTCACGACTGGAGCGAGACGTTGGATCTCTAAGCATGGCGAGGGTGTTTTTTTGCATAAACTATAGGGAAGAGACGTCGGGAAGTCTCATGGATTGACGAGAGAAGCCGGAAGGCTTCTCTTTTTTGAAACCAAATAAGCTGGAGATCGTATACATAGGGCGCATACTAGGTGTGAGGTGAAGAAATTGGGGGAAATGGTAAGGGAGTGGCTTCAGAACGCAACAGTGAGACGGTTTCTAATCCTCCTGCTGTTCTGTTTGATCCTATTTAGCATGGGAAGCATGCTGCACATGATTTTGCTGCTGTTTTTGGTGACGTACGTCATGAACCGGCTGCAACAATTCATTACGGCAAAGCTGAACAAATTGTTTCCGATAAATTATAAAGTGGTCGTCATTCTGTTATACCTGATCGTGATTGCGGCCATTGTATTGGGAATTTCGAGGTATTCTCCGAGGATCGTGGACCAGGTCATCCAGTTGACCAACGAGATCATCAAGTTTCTGGACAGCGCCGACGGCGACAATTTTACGTCCAAAATCGCAGGTTACCTGCAATCGTTTGATATCAAGAACTACACGAACGGAGCATTGAAATACATTCTGGCGCTGAGCAAATGGCTGGAATTCATTCTGCTCGTCATCATTCTAAGCTTGTTCTTCCTGCTCCAAAAGCAAGAAATCTTCAAATTTACATCCAAGTTCAAAGAGAGCAAAATTGGCTGGTTTTATAAAGAGGTTGCATACCTGGGGGATAAATTCATATCTTCCTTTGGCAAAGTGATCGAGGCCCAGTTGATGATTGCCGTGTTCAATACGATTTTAACTATTCTGGGGTTATGGATTCTCGGATTTCCGTACCTGTTCGCATTGACCATTCTGGTGTTTGCACTCAGTCTGGTTCCTGTGGCGGGGGTGATCATCTCCCTGGTGCCATTGTGCTTGATCGGATATCAAATCGGCGGACTGCAAATGGTCATTATCGTCGTTCTCATGATCATCGTCATTCACGCGCTCGAAACGTATTTCCTGAATCCGAAGCTGATGGCGCACAAAACAAAATTGCCGATGTTCTACACCTTTATCGTGCTGATCCTGTCCCAGCATTTCCTCGGCATCTGGGGCTTGATCATCGGGATTCCGATTTTTGTCTTCCTGCTGGACATTCTGGATGTGAACCGCATGGAGAAAACGGACGAACCGGTGCGGGTGGAATCGAAGCCATAAAGCATGGATCTCAGTACGCTGACATTACAGCAATGGTTGAAATTTGGAAAAAAGGAAAAACGCCTCCCATGTCGGGAAGGCGTTTTTTCGCATGCATGCCTGCGGACCATATGCGCCGGAAACCAAAGCCGGATCGGCCTGCAGCAGACGGCATGGCCCATCCATGGTATCGTATCGGCTTCCGTGGCAATCCGGCTACAGCCAGCCCTTTTTCTCGGCAATGCTGACGGCCTCCATGCGATTTTTGGCTTCCAGCTTATTGAATGCCTCGGACAAGTAATTTCGTACCGTACCGTACGAGAGGTGCAAGGAAGCGGCAATATGGTTGGCATTCAAGCCTGTAGCGGCCAGCCGCAGCACCTCTTTCTCGCGTTCGGTCAAGGGGTTGGCTTCCTTTGATGCACCGAACACAAGCTCCGGGGACACTTCGCGCCCGCCGTTCATGACGCGGCGGATGGCTTCGGCGAGCCTGTCGCTCGGCTCGTCCTTGAGCAGGTAGCCTTTCACGCCCGCTTGGATGGCCCGTTCCAGGAAGCCGGGCCGGGCAAAGGTGGTAAGGATGATGACCTTGCAGGACAAGCCCTGCTGCTGAATGCGTTCAGCCACGTCCAGCCCGGTCATGACGGGCATTTCAATGTCCATCAGGCAAAGGTCGGGTTGAAGGGAAGCAATAAGCTGCAATGCTTCTTCGCCATTGCCGGCCTCGCCGACCACCTGCAAATCATCCTCCAGATCAAGCAGGGAAGCGAGCGCTCCCCGCAGCATGCGTTGATCTTCGGCGATCAGTATTCGAATCATGATGGCACTCCTCCTTGCATTTTACTGGCGATCAGCGGAAAGGAAAGGACAAGCTCCGTTCCGGTTTGGTCGGAGGAGATTCTCAGTGAACCGTCAATGAGGCCGAGCCGTTCACCCATGCCTTTTAATCCGTTCCCGGCTGTTTCCTCCGGGTTCTCCAATCCAATGCCGTTGTCCTTCACGGTGATGCCGATCCCGTAACGGGTCCGTTCCATGCGGATCATGCTGCGCGTAGCCTGGCTGTGCTTGACGATGTTGGTTACCGCTTCGAGCAAGCATAGACCGATCATGTTTTGCGTCAACTCGGGCACGTCGCTCCAAGATTCCTGTTCCCCCGCCATGTGAAGCTCGATTTCGGCGCTGCGCAGCATTTCTTTGGCATCGGCGAGAGCCTCGGGAATGCTGATGGCCCTCATGTCCGACACCAGCTGCCGGACTTCCCGGAGCGCCGCGCGGGACGTGCGTTCGATTTCGCGGGCTTCCTGCAGTGCCCGCTCGGGATTTTTGGGGATCAGTTTGGCGACCAGTTCGCTCTTGAGCGTGATCAGGGATAGCGTATGTCCCATCGTGTCGTGCAGATCCCTGGCGATGCGCATCCGCTCTTCGCGCTTAACCAGCTCTTTGATGTGCTGCTGCGCCTCATCCAATCGTACCTCCAGGTTCTGCCGGTCGATCATGGTGCGTATGCCATAGGGGGACACGAGCATGATCAGGTAAAACGGGGTAAAGAACATCAGCTGGTCCGCGGTCAGTTCGGTGATGCGCAGCGCGACGGGAACCGTCTGTACGATGGCAAAGATCAGCAGAAACAGTCGAAACAAACGTTTGTCTGCGTACCATCCGATAAAATTGGCCGAGAAGAACCCCAGGAAGAACATATTGGGGTCGATGATCAGCGACAGCACCAGAACGGTCAACATTTGCAGGCAAAGCCAGTACGAAAATTTGGCGGTTCCGGCCGTCATGTACAGCTGCCTGTAAGTTACGATAAACACGATAAAAGCGGTCAAGCCGACGTAGAGCACGGTTCCCCGCGAATTCCACAAGTAGTAGACCGGCATGGCGAGATAAATCAACCATATATAAGGATAGAAGCCGTACCGGTTCGGGAAAAGTTCAAAGCGCCGAAGCATGCGTGTGTGTTACGCCTCCTTTTGCTTTCTGCGGATATATGTGGATAGTAACATAAAACCCGCCAAGTATGCCGCCAAAATCAGGATATCGCGTAAAGCGGGCGCTTGGCCAGCTGCGATATTCCATGCCCCGTTGCCAAAGCTGTTGGATGGCAGCCAGCTGCCGATGCGTGCCAGCCATTCGGGCATAACGTCCAGCGGCATCCACATGCCTCCGAGCAGGGCAAGCGCCAAGTACAGCATGTTGCTCAAGCCGCTCGCCGTGTCAACCCGGCGGAATGTGCCGATGCAGGTGCCAAGCGCCAGAAACGGCAGCGATCCGGCGAGAATCCACAGCGCGGAGCCGATCCATTGAGAGGCAGTCAGTTCTACGCCGTTGATGAGGTAGCCGGCGGTAAAAATGATGACGATGGAGCAAAGATGAATGGCGGTCTGGCCGACCATTTTACCGGCGAAGTAGATGGAGCCTGGCAGTGGAGTGACCTGCAGGAAGGTTGACCAGCCGTGTGCGCGTTCCTGTACGAGCCGGATGCCCAGCGTCATGATGGAGGAACCCATGATGCTGAAACAGGTCATGGACATCAGGTAATGCGCGTTCCACGCTTCCGCATCGCTGGTGCCCGTAGCGAAGATTCGGGTGTACAGCACATAGAACGCAACCGGGATCATCAGGGACCAGAATACAAAATAAACGTTGCGCGACATGCGGAGCATTTCGACTTTGGATTGGGCAATCAGCATCGACATCGACATGTTAAACGTCCTCCTTCAGGGTTTCGACGAATTGGGCATAAGCTTCATCGAGCTGTCCGGCTTCGATGCGGATGTCCCGCACCGGAAGCTGACGCTCCACAATTTGGCGAATCAGTGCATCGGTATCGCCGGCGTACAGAACGCAGCGACCTTTCTTGTATTCGATTTGGTCCACGCCGGGCAGATCCTCCACGAGTTTGCGCATATTCGGCGAAGGCTCAGGTGAGCTGCTCGGGCTGCTTTCGGTCTTTAATGGATCCGAGATGGCGAAAGACAGCGTGCGCCGGGACATTCCCGCTTTGATGCTGTCAGGCGTTCCGTCCGCTGCAACCTTGCCATTATGGAACAAGATAATACGATCGGCAGCTTCGTCCGCCTCCTGAAGATAGTGGGTGGTGAAAATAACGGTCTTTCCCCTTCCCGCCAGTTCGCGTACATGGTTCCAGAAATGTCTGCGGGCTTCCGCATCCAGGCCGACGGTCGGTTCGTCGAAGAAGAGCACTTCCGGATCTCCAGCCATCGCCAAAGCAAAACCCAGGCTGCGCTTTTGGCCGCCGGACAGCTTCTCTGCGCGCTTGTTCATGTCTTTCGGCTGCAGGCCGGTAAGCTGCATGATCTGTTCCGCATCGAGCGGGGAGGGATAGTAGCCGCGCACCAGGTTGATCATTTCGCGGACGGTAATACCGTCCATGACGCTGACGTCCTGGAGCATGACGCCGATTTTTTGGCGGACGGCCTGGTCTTCGGGCGCTTTGCCGAGCACCGTGATGCGGCCCGAGGTAGGGGTGGAGAGGCCAAGCATCATTCGGATCGTCGTCGTTTTGCCTGCTCCGTTAGGCCCCAGGATGGCCACAACCGTTCCTTGTTCCACGTGGAGAGATATATCGCCCACGGCATGTTTGCTTCCAAATCGTTTACTCACATGATCAAGCTGGATCACTGCCGGTTTCATTATGGATTCACGTCCTTTTGTTCAGTTCTAATGGCTGATTTCATCATACGAAATGAGAGGAGGTGACATTAGTAAGGGTTGTCATGACATTCGGATGACAACTGTCATGTTTTGGGCATGGAACGAATGATTGGGCAATATCATGAGTTGAGGCTGCCGGCAGCATGGTGCCGGAAGGGCGAGCTTGCGTTTGAATAAAAGAAGGAGGGTGAAAAGGGGTGTTTCGGCAGAGCTGTGATGCGGCTCACAAGAGGGCTCGGAACGCGTTCTATCACAGTTTCTATCGTCTTGACCCCGGGGTATCCTTCAATTATAGTTGGTAGGTAGGATAAACTATTTTAGATAGATAAAGGTGGCTTGCAGCATGTCTGAGAAAATCTACGTTGGGGTCGATCTCGGCGGAACAGCAATCAAGGTCGGTATATGCGATGATCAAGGTCAGCTTTTGCATACGTACGAAGGGCCGACAGAAGTGAGTCAGGGCGTGGACCGCGTTGTCGACAACATTGAGAAATATGTCCGTCATATCGTTGCCGAGTCCCCATACAGCTGGGATCAGCTTCAGGGTGTAGGAGCCGGCGTGGCCGGTTTCACCAATGTACGCGAGGGCATTATCGTTCTGGCCCCTAACATCGGATTTCGGAATGTGGCCATTCGTTCCATTTTGGAGGAACGTTTGGGCAAGCCGGTCAAAATAGATAACGATGCAAACGTGGCTGCACTTGGCGAGGCATGGGCCGGGGCCGGTAAAGGCGTGGACAATTGCGTCTGCTATACGCTCGGCACGGGCGTAGGCGGTGGTTTGATCCTGAACGGCAAAATCTATCAAGGCTTCTCCGGCATGGCAGGGGAGCTGGGGCACATCAGCGTGGTGCCTGATCTGGAAGCGATCCAGTGCGGATGCGGCAAGATGGGGTGCGTGGAAACCGTTTCCTCCGCGACGGGAATCATTCGCATGGCGAAAGATGCGGTGGAGCGCGGCGATCATACGTCGCTGGCACTGGTTGACAAGATTGCGGCAAAAGAAGTGTTCGACGCTGCCAAGGCAGGCGATGAAGTCGCTCTGCGCATCGTGAACCGTGCAGCATTTTACCTGGGCAAGTCCATGGCAGCCGTTGCGGCGGTCATCAACCCGGAACTGTTCATTATCGGTGGCGGCGTATCCAAAGCTGGGGATTTCCTGTTTGACGAAGTGCGTTCGGTATTTTCCCAATTGACGCCGGAACCGCTGCAGGAAGGCGTACGCATTCTGGAAGCTACGCTGGGCAATGATGCGGGTATCGTAGGTGCGGCAGGTCTTCATCTTCGTTCGTAGTGTACGTGCAACAAGACGGTAGGGCGGCAATATGATAAGGAGGGGAACATTATGCTTGAGAGTGAAGTTTCATCGGGCAAAAGCGCCACGCTCATTATCATTACGGGCATGTCCGGAGCGGGTAAAACCATTGCGGTGCAAAGTTTGGAGGATCTCGGCTTTTTCTGCGTCGACAACCTGCCGCCCGTGCTGATTCCGAAATTCGCGGAGCTGATCGAGCAATCGAACGGCAAAATCGGCAAAGTGGCGCTGGTGATCGATCTGAGGGGACGGGAGTTCTTTACGGCGCTGTCCGAGTCCTTAAGTTACATCAAGGATCATTTTACGATCCACTGCGAAATTCTGTTCCTGGATGCGACCGATTCCGTGCTTGTACAGCGCTATAAAGAGAGCCGGCGCAGACACCCGCTTGCGCCTGAAGGCATGCCGCTGGACGGCATACGGCTTGAACGAAAAATGCTGGAGGAACTCAAAACTTCGGCGACACAGGTACTGAATACAAGCACGTTGAAACCGGCTCAGTTGAAAGAGCGGATCATTTCCCGTTTTTCCCATCTGGAAAGCAATATGCTGTCAGTAAACATCACGTCATTCGGATTCAAATACGGCATTCCAATTGACGCAGACCTTGTATTCGATGTTCGTTTCCTGCCAAATCCGCATTACATTGATCATTTGCGTCCAAACACGGGTCAGAACAGCGAAGTGTATGAATACGTCATGAAATGGCCCGAAACGCAGTCGTTCCTGACCAAATTGCTCGATATGCTGCACTTTTTGATTCCGCAGTACAAAAAGGAAGGCAAGAGCCAAGTCATAATCGGAATCGGCTGCACGGGCGGGAAACACCGTTCTGTCGCGATCTCGGAATATTTGGGCAAAATGCTGGGTACCAGCGAAACCGAGGCTGTGACGGTGAGTCACCGCGACGCTGATCGGGATCGTCATTGAAGAGGGTGAAGGGATGAAAGAGGCCGGACCACGAAGAGAACGTCCGAGAATTGTCGTCATGGGCGGCGGAACGGGATTGTCTGTGATGCTGCGCGGCTTGAAGGAAAAACCGATGGACATCACGGCCATCGTCACGGTTGCCGATGACGGCGGAAGCTCCGGCATCCTGCGCAATGAGCTGCAAATGCCGCCTCCGGGCGACATTCGCAATGTGCTCACTGCGCTGGCCGATGTGGAGCCATTGCTTTCGGATATGCTCAGCTATCGTTTCAATACAGGCTCGGGGCTTGCAGGCCACAGCCTGGGCAACCTGATTTTGGCTGCCATGACGGATATTTCGGGCGACTTCGTAACCGCAGTGCGGGAACTTAGCCGCGTGTTTGCCGTTCGCGGGCAGGTTCTTCCTGCTGCCGGGCAGGCCGTTGTGCTGCATGCCGAGATGGAAGATGGTACGATCATTACGGGCGAATCGAAAATCCCCGAGGCCGGGGGACGGATCAAACGTGTTTTCCTTGAACCGGATCACGTGGAGCCGTTGCCAGAGGCCGTCGAGGCCATCCGTCAAGCCGACGCCATTCTGATCGGACCAGGGAGTTTGTATACGAGCATTTTGCCTAATCTGCTTGTCCCGAAACTGGCCGAAGCGGTCGTTGAGGCCAATGCGGTAAAATTGTTTATATGCAATGTGATGACGCAGCCTGGGGAAACCGACGATTATACGGTGAGCGATCACCTTAAAGCCGTATATGATCATGTCGGGCACCAGCTTTTTGACTATGTCATCGTAAATAATGGTGATATTCCACTGCAAGTTCAGAATAGATATGCAGAAAAGGGATCAAAACCGGTCGTTCTGGATATGAATGTCCTGAAAAGCGCAGGCTATCAGGTAGTTGCGGATACGCTGGTTCTGTTCCGGACTTATCTGCGCCACGATGCTGAGAAACTCAGCCATCATATTTTCCAGCTGGTTCAAAATTGGATGTTACGGAAGAGGTGAAGTCTCATGTCGTTTGCAGCACAGACCAAAAAAGAATTAACGCTGATCGAAAGCGAGCCGTGCTGCGAAAAGGCGGAACTTTCAGCCCTTATCCGTATGCTTGGTGCGGTGCAGCTATCGAATAGAAAAGTCATATTGGATATTTCGACGGAGAATGCCGCCATTGCGCGCCGTGCATACTCTTTGCTCAAAAAGCACTTTCCGGTGCATACGGAACTGCTCGTTCGCAAAAAAATGAGGCTGAAAAAGAACAATGTGTATATTGTTCGGATTCCGTCCATGGTTCAGGAGATTTTGAAGGAACTGTACATCGTGTCGGAAGGTTTCCTGTTCACGCCAGGCATTAATCGGGAATTGCTGAAAAAAAATTGCTGTAAACGCGCATACCTTCGCGGGGCATTCTTGGCCGGGGGATCGGTCAACAATCCGGAAGGCTCCTCCTATCACTTGGAGATTGCATCCATGTACGAAGAGCACTGCCAGGCCTTGGTGGATTTGGCGAATGAGTTTCATCTGAACGCCCGGTGTATAGAAAGGAAAAAAGGATTCATCCTATACATCAAGGAAGGCGAGAAAATCATTGAACTGCTCAGCATCATCGGGGCGCATCAGGCGTTGTTCAAGTTCGAGGACGTACGCATCATGCGCGATATGCGCAACTCCGTAAACCGGATCGTCAATTGCGAAACGGCCAACCTGAACAAAACGATCGGCGCCGCGGTAAGGCAAATCGATAACATCAAGCTGCTGCAGAAGTACATCGGCCTTGAAGCGCTGCCCGAGAAACTTCGGGAGGTGGCTGAAGTTAGGCTTGCGCATCCCGACATCAACCTGAAGGAAGTGGGCGAGCTGCTCAAAGGAACGGTAAGCAAATCCGGAGTGAATCACCGGCTGCGCAAGATCGATGAACTGGCTGAGAAAGTACGAAGTGAACGCCATGGTTAACGCGTGGAGGGAAGCTGCGGAATCTTTTGGGATTGTCCAATGTTTTTTTTGTAGTTTCCTTCACGGGTTAATGGTATAATTGCTATAAATATAATTGTGTATTTAATGTCCAGATTTCCTATAGGGGGGTAAGTTTATATGACAAAGCACCCGGTAGTAGTCCGTTTGAAAACGGGTCTCCATGCCAGACCTGCTGCATTGTTCGTTCAAGAAGCGAATAAGTATTCTTCTGAAGTGTTTGTTGAGAAAGAAGACAAGAAAGTTAACGCGAAAAGCATTATGGGGATCATGAGCCTTGCGATCAGCACTGGTACGGAAATCCAAATTAGTGCCGAAGGCGCGGACGCCGAACAGGCTGTAAACGCTTTAGTTAGCCTGGTAAGCAAGGAAGAGCTTGAGAACCAATAAGATAGCCTGAACGTAGGAAGAAGCCCCGAAAGGGGCTTTTTTTTGCGTTTAAGGGGATTGTCCTGCAACATTTTGGCAGTCGCTTCGTCTGTAGAAGTATCAAACCGATTCTGAAATGAAATAGTATACTTCGAGGAGGCTATTGTGATGGGTAAAACGTGGTTGAAACCGCTGGCTGCGGTAATGGTGGCAGGGACGTTGATGGTAGGAGGAACGGCTTGGGTAGCGCCTGGAAGTTATGCTTACGCAGCCGAGGTACAAGGAATACAGCAAAACACCATTAACGTTGTGGGTAAAGGCGAAATTCAGGTGAAGCCTGACGTGGCGTATTTGTCGATCGGCGTGAGCAGCACGGCAGAGACGGCTGCATCGGCGCAGAAAGCGACGGCTGCCAAAATCAACAAAGTGATCAACCTGTTGAAAAACACGTGGAAAATCAGTGCGGACGACATTAAAACCGATCAATTCTATGTACAACCAAACTACACGTATTCGGAGAAAGACGGGCAAAAAGTTAAAGGATATACGGCATACCACACGCTCTCCGTAACGTATCGCGAACTGGACAAGGTGGGTGAGCTGCTGGATGACGCTTCCCAAGCAGGCGCGAACAGCATCGACAACATCCGTTTCACGGTAGAGAGCCCGGAGAAATACGAAGCTCAAGTCATTGAAAAAGCTGTGGCCAATGCCGACGTAAAAGCTGCGGCGATCGCAAAAGCAGTCAAACGCCAACTGGGCTCGGTATTGTCCGTAACGCAAGGCGATGCGGTAGCTCCAGTATTGTATGCGACGGAAAGCTCCTTTTCCAAATCAAGCGCGGATGCTGAAGCAGGCACGGCTGTTGAAACAGGTCTGGTAAAAGTGAATACGACACTGAGCATTACGTATGAAATGAAATAGGAATTTCACACTAGGTAGGCCATTTTATGGACCATCGCTTCGGAAGCAGAATTCCGGAAGTTATGGTCCATTTATGTTGTTCGGAGGTGGTCGGACCGTTATCCTTCGAAAAATAACAGTGAGGGTTATCCTAGAAGGGATAGTTGTGAGAAGCTGCTGGACGTTGTGGAAAGTAATCCGGTCCATTGGTATCGTTTTTGTGCGTTTGTTCGTGACAAAATATTCATGAACGGCGTCCGGATCGAACAATATTGTAACTGGGGATGTAAACCTTTCCTGAATAGGGTTAATTATAATGAAGAGGTGAGCGTATGAGATATACGGTTCATCATTACATACGCAATATAACTCGATGGGATCATGGGAGAGGAGTTTTTATATATGACATCTTTGAAAAAATGGACAAGTGCGTTGTTGGCGGCAGGTGTAATGTTGGGAGGCGGCTCGGTATGGCTGGACCATTCCGTTCAGGCGGCATCGGTGACCTCGAAGGTAACAGCTCCTGCTGAAGTAACGTTGAAATCCGGCGGAAAAACACTCTCGCAAAAAGGGCTTCTGCAAAACGGTTCGACGTGGGTATCCCTTACAGCCGTGAAGGATGTAGCGGGCGGCACGCTTAAATATGATGCAAAGAAGAAAGAGTATGCCCTCTCGGCAGCTAATAATACAATGAGAATCGTTAAATCGGATGGCGAGAACATCGTTTATGTCAATGACTACTATACGCCGGTGGAAGCGAAGCTGATTCAAGGTCGTTTGTACATTCCGTTCTCTGCCATGAGAGATTATCTGGGCGTACAGGGTGATTGGGATGTCAAAACCAAAACACTGACCCTGAGCAAAGTGAAGCAAAACAACATCGTTGTTAAATCGGCAACAACGAAAGTAACGTTGAAAAACGCCACGGTGGATATTAAGTACCCTCAGGTGAGCGGGCTGGCCAATGCGAACGCCGAAAAGGCGATCAATAAAGTGCTGAAGGACGAATCCGACGCGTTTGTGGCAAGCTTCAAAAATCAGGTTAAAGAAATCGGGGCGCCTGAAGCCAACCGCCCATACGGCTTCCAAAGCTCGTATGTGGTTACTTATAATGAAAACGGCGTGCTTGGGCTGATTACCGAACGTTATGAAGATTATGCGGGCGCACATGGCATGACGACTCGCACCGGTCATACGTTTGCGTTAGACACGGGCAAGGCATTGAGCCTCGATGACGTGCTGCAAAACAATGCTTCCATGCGTCAGACGATCGGCAAAAAGGTAGGGGAACAACTGAAAGCGCTGGGTGGTTACCTCGATGGCTACAAAGGATTGAACAAGGATCAGGATTTCTATGTAACGCCTACGGGCATCGTGGTCTTCTTCCAACTGTATGAGTACACGGCGTATGCGCAAGGATTCCCGGAATTCCCGTTTACGTACAAAGAAATCCTGCCGAAGGGCAGCGAGCCATTCAGCAATGTAAGTGCGGATAAATAAGTAGGCAGATCGTATGATGCGATTCGGTCATGTGTGAGTGAGTTGAATCGAATGTGAGATAAGGAGAAGGGCATTGGTTGCCGAACAGAAATGTTTGGTGGCCAGTGCTCTTTTTTTGAGGAACTTCATACACCTTATCGGTCCCAAAAACAGCTGGTTAAAATTCTAATGAACATCAGGATCGCTATTGGGGTGAAATTGTACTTTAAAGGTGATTTACTGGGTGAATAACGTGCCTCAGGTTCATTAAAGTTCTGTAAGGGCGAAATATCGGCGAATAACGTGTGTGAGGTTCGTAAGATATCACCTTTGTACAAAAACGCATCAACTATGCGAAAAGGGCGTCTCCGTCACGTTTTTCACGTGCGGGACGCCCTTTAGTTGGATCGTCTGTCAGCAAAATGCGACAAGTCGATCTTTAACGACTATAGATGTGGCACTGCGGCTTATACGCCTTGTGCACCTACGTTTTCGATAACTTTATCTACGATACCGTATTCTGCAGCTTCAGCAGCAGTCATGAAGTAGTCGCGGTCGGTGTCTTTCTCGATGCGCTCCAGCGGTTGGCCTGTGCGCTCGGCAATGATGCGGTTCAAGGTATCGCGCATTTTCAGGATGCGGCGTGCGCGAATCTCGATGTCGGAGGCTTGGCCTTGTGCTCCGCCCAGCGGTTGGTGGATCATGATTTCGCTGTTCGGCAGCGCGAAACGTTTGCCTTTGGCGCCAGCGTTGAGCAGGAACGCGCCCATGGATGCCGCCATACCCACACAGATGGTCGATACATCTGGTTTAATAAACTGCATCGTGTCATAGATCGCCATACCGGCTGTAATGGATCCGCCAGGGCTGTTGATGTATAAGTGAATGTCTTTCTCCGGATCTTCCGCAGTCAGGAACAGCATCTGTGCAATGATAGAGTTTGCGACAACGTCATTGACGTCGCTACCAAGGAAGATAATGCGATCCTTCAGCAATCTGGAATAAATGTCATAAGCGCGTTCGCCGCGATTGCTTTGTTCAACGACCATAGGAATGTAACTCACGTGAAAAACCTCCTCGGAAATGTGATGTTAAATTTGGTGGTTATATTTAAACTGTTACCGTATTAACCACATCATAAACAATTTCAATCAAAAAGTCAAAGAAAGTCAAACTAACTTTGAAAAAAAAGAAACCTCTCCGGTTTCACTGGTTAAACAACTTATGAAAGCAAAGTAAAAATGGCGCGCCCGCCAAGAATCGAACTTGGATCTCAGGCTTCGGAGGCCTACGTCATATCCATTGGACCACGGGCGCACAATCAATCAAATATGTGACAGCAATAATGATTATAGCTCATGACCCAATCAATTGCAAGCAGATGATTCGAAAGAAATCGTTTGGAATGTGCCGAAAATGATCATGCTGAAAATATGCGGATAAAGAACTGCTTTCGGTACATGCTATAAGAGGTTTGTTGATGTGCGGTCTCCTGGTTTGCAGGGGCGATATATAGATGGGAAAGCAGCCGATCTTCTATATATAGTATGCCGAATGCGGACTACAAGTTGCCGTGGCAGGATTGTGAAAAATTGAGCGTGAAAATGCCCTGAAACGGGATGAAATGGGCCTTTGAAACACTTGCATGTCGCGTCAGTTTTAGGTAGAATATACGTGGGACTTAAAAAGTTAACCCGGGACATTTTAGGGCCATGATATGAGCTTGGAACGAGAAGCTTGCGGGAGTGGAAAGCATGCGAAAGATTTTAGAAGTGCAAAAGCAGCTTCTGCCTGATCTCATGGATGTCTTGAAGAAGAGGTATACGATTCTCCACCAGATCATGTTATCGGATGTGATCGGACGAAGAACGTTAGCCAATTCCATGCAGATGACCGAGCGGGTTCTGAGAGCTGAGACCGATCTGTTGAAGGCTCAGGGACTAATTGAAATCGACAGCGCGGGGATGAAGATCAGCGAGGCGGGGCTTGAGTTGCTGCAGCAATTGGAGCCGGTAGCCAAAGAGCTGTTCGGATTGTCCGAACTGGAAGAACGCATCATGCAAGCCTACGGTCTGCAAAAGGTAGTCGTCGTTCCCGGCGATTCGGATGCCTCACCGCTGGCCAAGCGGGAATTGGGCAAGGCCGGAGCGAAAGCGCTGAGCAGTGTTATGAACGATAATGATGTTGTAGCTGTCACGGGCGGCTCAACGACGGCCGAAGTTGCGGAGCAATTGACGCTGCCGACCTCACTCAAAGGCGTCTGGTTCGTGCCTGCGCGGGGCGGGCTGGGAGAAAGCCTTGAAATTCAGGCCAATACGATTGCATCCACGATGGCAAAGCGGGCGGGAGCACAATACAAACTCCTGCATGTACCGGATTTGCTAAGTGATCACGCTTATGAATCGCTGATTCAGGACCCGAGCGTGCAAGAGATTCTGCAGCTGATCCGCAAATCGCGGATAGTCATTCACGGAATCGGCGATGCCGTGGAGATGGCGCGGAGGCGCAAGCTTGCACCGGAGATCTTAGAAGAGCTCAAGGAGCAAGGGGCAGTATCCGAATCTTACGGTTATTACTTCAACGATCAGGGTGAAGTGGTACATACCATGCTCACTCTGGGCATGCGGCTGCAGGATATCGAAAGGACGGACGTGGTCATCGGCATTGCGGGCGGCGCCAGCAAGGCAGCTGCCATTCATTCGGTGCTCCGGTTCGGCCAGGAAGATATTCTGATCATCGACGAGGCCGCGGCGAAAGTCATCGTCGCCGAGTTGGACTGATTGCTTTTCCTATTCGTATCGTAATTCAGTTGTCTTGACGGACCTCACCGTCTGTCTTGAATATATAAAGCTTCATACAAAACTAATCAAAACTTGGGAGGAACTTACTCATGATTAAAGTAGGTATTAACGGTTTTGGACGTATCGGTCGTTTGGCATTCCGCCGCATTCAAAATGTAGAAGGCATCGAAGTTGTAGCAATCAACGACTTGACTGACGCTAAAATGCTCGCGCATTTGCTTAAATATGATACAACTCAAGGTCGTTTCGACGGCGAAGTTGAAGTACACGACGGTTTCTTCAAAGTGAACGGCAAAGAAGTTAAAGTTATCGCTAACCGTAACCCAGAAGAACTGCCTTGGGGCGACCTGGGCGTAGACATCGTTCTGGAATGTACTGGTTTCTTCACAACAAAAGAAGCTGCTGAGAAACACCTTAAAGGCGGCGCTAAAAAAGTGGTTATCTCCGCACCAGCTACTGGCGACATGAAAACCATCGTTTACAACGTAAACCATGACATCCTCGACGGTACTGAAACTGTAATCTCCGGCGCATCTTGCACAACAAACTGCCTGGCTCCTATGGCAAAAACACTGCAAGACAAATTCGGAATCGTTCAAGGTTTGATGACTACAATCCACGCTTACACTGGCGACCAAAACACGCTGGATGCTCCGCACCCTAAAGGTGACTTCCGTCGTGCTCGCGCAGCGGCTGAAAACATCATTCCTAACACAACTGGTGCTGCTAAAGCAATCGGTCTGGTTATCCCTGAACTGCAAGGCAAATTGGATGGTGCAGCTCAACGCGTACCAACACCAACAGGTTCCCTGACTGAGCTGGTAACGGTTCTGGAGAAAAAAGTAACGGCTGAAGAAGTTAACGCAGCAATGAAAGAAGCTTCCGATCCGCAAACTTTCGGATACACAGAAGACGAAATCGTATCTTCCGACATCGTGGGCATCACTTTCGGTTCCCTGTTCGATGCAACTCAAACTAAAGTTCTGACTGTGGGCGACCAACAACTGGTTAAAACTGTAGCTTGGTACGACAACGAAATGTCCTACACAGCTCAATTGGTTCGCACATTGGAGCACTTTGCAAAAATGATCAAGTAATATCTGCATCATCATAGAGCGGAAACAGAGCTATTGTTGTTTCCGCTCTTTATCTATCAACCTTTTGCAAATTTCTCAAAAACACCGGCATGAACAGGGCTATTCTGGCCCCATGATCATGCACAAAATACATGGGTGCGGAGGAACGACCAATGAACAAAAAAAGTGTACGCGATATCGAATTGAACGGTAAAAAGGTATTTGTACGTGTAGATTTCAATGTGCCGCTCGAAGATGGTAAAATTACAGATGACAAACGTATTCGCGAAACCCTGCCTACGATCAACTACTTGATCGAAAAAGGCGCAAAGGTTATTTTGGCGAGCCACCTGGGACGTCCAAAAGGCGAAGTTGTCGAGTCCATGCGTCTGACTCCGGCTGCCGAGCGCTTGTCCGAACTGCTGGGCAAACCGGTAGTCAAAGCTGACGATTCGATCGGTGAAGCTGTAAAAGCGCAAGTTGCCGAACTGAAAAACGGTGACGTTCTGCTGCTTGAAAACGTGCGTTTCCACGCTGGCGAAGAGAAAAACGATCCGGAATTGGCAAAAGCGTTTGCCGAGCTGGCTGACGTATTCGTCAACGATGCATTTGGCGCGGCGCACAGAGCACACGCTTCCACAGAAGGCATCGCTCACCTGCTGCCAGCCGTATCCGGCTTGCTGATGGAGAAAGAACTGGAGGTTTTGGGTAAAGCATTGTCCAACCCTGACCGTCCTTTCACGGCGATTATCGGCGGTTCCAAAGTAAAAGACAAAATCGATGTCATCGACAACCTGCTTAACATCGCAGACAACGTAATCATCGGTGGCGGCCTGTCCTACACATTCATGAAGGCACAAGGCTTCGAAGTGGGTCAATCCCTGCTCGACGAGTCCAAACTGGACGTTGCTCTGGGCTTCATCGAAAAAGCAAAAAAACTGGGCAAAAACTTCTACCTGCCGGTGGATATCGTGATCTCCGATGACTTCAGCGCAAATGCTAACACTAAGATCGTTGAAGTAGGCGACATCCCTGCGGATTGGGAAGGAATCGACATCGGTCCTAAAACGCGCGAGATTTACGCTGACGTAATCAAAAACTCCAAACTCGTTGTTTGGAACGGACCAATGGGCGTATTTGAAATCGAGCCATTCTCCCACGGTACTCGTGCGGTAGCGGAAGCATGCGCAACAACAGACGCTTACACTGTAATCGGTGGCGGAGACTCTGCTGCAGCGGCTGAGAAATTCAAGCTGGCTGACAAAATGGACCACATCTCCACAGGTGGCGGTGCCTCCCTCGAATTCATGGAAGGCAAACAGCTTCCAGGCGTAGTTGCATTGAACGACAAGTAAGCTTTAAGCTATAGCATGAAGGAGTTGAAACAGATGAGAACACCAATTATCGCAGGTAACTGGAAAATGTTCAAAACGGTTTCCGAGTCTACTGACTTCATTCAGGAAGTCAAAGGCAAAGCAGAGGTTGATGGCGTTGAAACGGTCATTTGTGCGCCTTTTACCAATCTGCCAGCCCTCGTCGAAGCCGTTAAAGGAACAAACATTAAAATCGGTGCCCAAAACCTTCACTTCGAAGACAACGGCGCATTCACAGGCGAAATCAGCGGCGTTATGCTGAAAGACCTCGGCGTGGACTATGTGATCATCGGCCACTCGGAGCGTCGTCAATATTTCGCGGAAACCGATGAGACGGTCAACAAAAAGATGCATGCCGCATTCCGTCACGGATTGACTCCAATCTTCTGCCTTGGTGAGACGCTTGAAGAGCGCGAAGCGGATCAAACGAAAGACGTTTGCAAAGTGCAAACCGAAGCTGCTTTTGCAGGTCTTTCCGCTGAGCAAGCAGCTCAAGTGGTTATCGCTTATGAGCCAATCTGGGCGATCGGTACAGGCAAATCCTCCACTTCCCAAGATGCGAATGAAGTTATTGCTTACATCCGCAGCCTCGTGAAGGATCTGTACAACGAGAAGGTTGCTGATGCAGTCCGCATTCAATACGGCGGCAGCGTTAAACCTGAGAACGTAACAGAATACCTCGGACAAAGCGACATCGATGGTGCGCTCGTTGGCGGTGCCAGCCTGCAGCCAGCTTCGTTTATCGCGCTTGTTGAGGGGGCGAAGTAAGATGACAGCACCAAAACCGGTAGCATTGATCATCATGGACGGTTTCGGACTTCGTAACACGGTGGAAGGTAATGCCGTGGCACAAGCCAACAAACCGAACTACGACAAATACATGAGCAAATACCCTCACACCACGCTTACCGCTTGCGGCGAAGCTGTTGGTTTGCCTGAAGGGCAAATGGGTAACTCCGAGGTAGGCCATTTGAATATCGGTGCAGGCCGCATCGTATATCAAGACTTGACCCGGATTTCGAAGTCCATTCGCGAAGGCGAGTTTTTCGAAAACGAAACGCTTGTCAAAGCGGTGCGCGAAGCAAAGCAAAACGGCAAAAAACTGCACCTGTATGGCCTGTTGTCCGATGGCGGCGTACATAGCCACATCGATCACCTGTTTGCTATGCTGGACCTGGCCAAAAAAGAAGGAATGAATGACGTGTACATTCATGCTTTCATGGATGGTCGCGACGTTATGCCGGATAGCGGTAAAGACTTCATGAAAAAACTGATCGCCAAAATCGAAGAGGTTGGTATCGGACAAATCGCAACGGTCCAAGGCCGTTATTATGCGATGGACCGCGACAAACGCTGGGAGCGCGTGGAGAAATCCTATCGTGCCATCGTTTATGGCGAAGGTCCGCAGTATACTGACCCGCTCAAAGCGGTCGAAGAATCGTACGAAAAATCCGTGTTCGACGAATTCGTTGAACCAACGGTCATCGTCAAAGCGGACGGTCAACCGGTAGGTCTCGTGGAAAGCGGCGACTCCGTCGTATTCCTCAACTTCCGTCCTGACCGCGCGATCCAGTTGTCGCAGGTATTCACCAACAAGGATTTCCGCGGTTTCGATCGTGGACCGAAATTCCCTGAAGGCCTGCACTTTGTGTGCTTGACATTGTTCAGCGAGACAGTGGATGGTTTTGTGGCTTACGAGCCGAAAAACTTGGACAACACGCTGGGCGAAGTTCTCGTACAGCAAGGAAAAAAACAGCTGCGCATTGCAGAAACCGAAAAATATCCTCACGTAACGTTCTTCTTCAGCGGCGGCCGCGATGTGGAGCTTCCAGGCGAAACTCGCGTGCTGATCAACTCGCCGAAGGTCGCAACATACGACCTGAAGCCGGAGATGAGCGCTTATGAAGTGGCTGACGCAGCGGTGCGTGAGATTGAATCGGATAAACACGATGCGATCATCCTGAACTTTGCCAACCCTGACATGGTCGGACACTCCGGTTTGCTGGAGCCTACCATCAAGGCGGTTGAAGCGACAGATGAATGCATGGGCCGCGTCGTTGAAGCTGTTCTTGCCAAAGGCGGCGTTGTGCTGATCACGGCTGACCATGGTAACGCGGATATGGTATTTGACGAGCAGGGACGTCCGTTCACTGCACATACAACCAATCCGGTTCCGTTCATCGTAACGGACGAAAACGTAACGCTGCGCGAAGGCGGAATTTTGGCGGATATCGCGCCAACGATTCTCGACCTGATGCAGCTGCCAAAACCGGAAGAAATGACGGGAACATCCGTTATTGCTGCCCGCAAATAATTTTTCTATGAGACGTGTGAAGTTTGCACAATGAACGGAGGAAGCAGAAATAGCCTGGAGAAGCGAAGCGGTCGCCTTTATCACATGATTTCAACTTATGAAAATAAGTTCAAAGAAATCAGGGGATAATTAGCGATCGGAAGGCGATTCTGCGGACGTAGTGAATCAGTGCAAACGTAAGTGGGTCCCAAATAAAAATTCCAACTACAAAGGAGATTATCACTCATGACTATCATTTCTGACGTGTACGCTCGCGAGGTCCTCGATTCCCGCGGTAACCCTACTGTTGAGGTTGAAGTATATCTGGAGTCCGGCGCAATCGGACGCGCAATCGTTCCATCCGGTGCTTCCACTGGTGCCCACGAAGCTGTTGAGCTTCGCGATGGCGACAAATCCCGTTACATGGGTAAAGGCGTTCTGCAAGCTGTTAAGAACGTAAACGAAATCATTGCTCCAGAAGTAATCGGCATGGACGCTCTGGATCAACTGGGTATCGACAAATTGATGATCACTTTGGATGGTACGCCAAACAAAGGAAAATTGGGTGCTAACGCAATCCTGGCTGTATCCATGGCTGTAGCTCGCGCGGCTGCCGATGCTCTGGACCTGCCATTGTACGTATACCTGGGCGGATTCAACGCTAAAGCACTTCCAGTACCAATGATGAACATCATCAACGGTGGTGAGCATGCTGACAACAACATCGACGTTCAAGAGTTCATGGTTCTTCCTGTTGGAGCACCAAGCTTCAAAGAAGCTCTTCGCGTAGGCGCAGAAATCTTCCACAACCTCAAATCCGTTCTGAGCTCCAAAGGCCTGAACACAGCTGTAGGTGACGAAGGCGGCTTCGCACCGAACCTGAAGTCCAACGAAGAAGCAATCACTACAATCATCGAAGCTATTGAAAAAGCAGGTTACAAACCAGGCGTTGACGTATTCCTGGGTATGGACGTAGCTTCCACAGAGTTCTACAAAGATGGTAAATACACATTGGCTGGCGAAGGCAAATCCTACACTTCCGCTGAGTATGTTGACCTTCTGGCTTCTTGGGTTGATAAATACCCAATCATCACGATCGAAGACGGTATGTCCGAAGACGACTGGGAAGGTTGGAAATTGCTCACTGAGAAATTGGGTGACAAAGTACAACTCGTTGGTGACGACTTGTTCGTAACGAACACTGAGCGTCTGGCTCAAGGTATCGAAAAAGGAATCGGTAACTCCATCCTGATCAAAGTGAACCAAATCGGTACATTGACTGAAACGTTCGATGCGATCGAAATGGCTAAACGTGCAGGATACACAGCGGTTATCTCCCACCGTTCCGGTGAGTCCGAAGATAGCACAATCGCTGACATCGCGGTTGCTACTAACGCTGGACAAATCAAAACAGGTGCACCTTCCCGTACAGACCGTATCGCGAAGTACAACCAATTGCTCCGCATCGAAGACCAACTGGGCGAATTGGCCCAATACAATGGTCTCAAAGGTTTCTACAACCTCAAAAAATAAGTTGTCTTGCGACAACTCCAGGGCAAGCCGGGTCACCGGCTTGCCTGTTTTTGTTCACCGAACAGCGCTCAGCAGCAGGATCGCTTGGGCTTATCCACTTGTGTCGCGCGATTAGCTATGCTACAATTAAACTAACTGTTTTTATGTTGAGATGTTATGCCCACAGGAGTAGGAGGTGGAAAGAATGGATATAGCTTTGAAATTGCTGCTCGTTGTGTTTTCGATCGGTCTGATCACTGTTGTATTGCTGCAGCACGGGAAAAGCGCAGGTCTGGCGGGTGCCATCTCCGGTGGTGCGGAACATCTTTTCGGTAAAACGAAAGCGCGCGGACTCGATCTTTTCTTGCAACGTGCAACGATTGTATTTGGTGCAGGATTCATGATTCTTGCTGTTGCGGTAACGTTTATTTTGAAATAAGAAGTAGACTTGCTGTAAGTTAGGCAATGGACGATTGAATGACAAAACCTTCGTTTCGACAGGAACGGAGGTTTTTTTGTAACCATCGTTAGTGGAATTTTTTTCTTGAACCTGCGTCTATACAGTGGTTTAGTGTTATTAATGCTGAACTTTTCAAAAGATCCGATCCCCTGTGTTGGGTGAGCGCTCCTTTTAATTCCCTCCGCACGCTCTTATCGTATTCCCCGCTTAACATGTATCGACCGAATTTATGTTGATCATGGTTTTTCGTTGATGTACCATCGTTTATGAATATTTTGGTGACCATGATACGGAACGTTTGCAGTCAGCTATGCAGGATGTAACCGCTTTGAATGCACAACGGCAGGACGGGGTTAATTTTGCGGAGCACGGATGGGCCGGATTAAATTCGTGTATACTAGGGTATGTGATAAGTGAGGACAACTGCTCGAATTGCATAAAATCCGCGAGGATTCCGATACATACAATAAAGCAAAACAGATTACACTCTTATGTTTCCCGAGGTGAAAATTAATGATTACTGAACAACAACTGCTCGACTTCATGCGGGAAACCGCTTATAAACCGATGACTTATCAGGAGCTGGAACAGCACTTTCAGATCGAGGACGCGGCTGATTTCAAGGATTTTCTGGTTATGCTGAACAAGCTGGAGGATTCCGGGCAAATTTTGCTTACGCGCAGTAACCGATATGGCGTGCCCGAACGCATGAATTTGGTGCGGGGACGTCTGCAGGCCCATGCCAAAGGGTTTGCGTTCCTGATTCCGGAAGATAAGGATCACCCGGATGTATACATTCATGCCAACGATATGAAAAGTGCAATGAACGGAGATATCGTATTGGTCAAAGTAACGTCTCAGGGACCGGCTGGGGGACGTTTGGAGGGCGAGATTATCCGGATCGTCACACGTGCGATTACGCAGGTGGTTGGCGTGTTCCAAAGCCAAGAAGTATATGGATTTGTTATTCCGGATGATAAAAGAATCAATCGCGACATTTTCATTCCACGCACCAATTTCGGCGGAGCGGTTGATGGGCAGAAGGTTGTCGCCAAAATTGTAAGCTACCCGGAAGGCCGTGCTGCGGCAGAGGGCGAGATTATCGAAGTTCTTGGCCATAAAGACGATCCGGGCATCGACATTTTGTCGGTCATTCGCAAACATCAGCTGCCGGAGGCTTTTCCAGACGAAGTGATGGAGGAAGCGGAGAACGCGCCGGAAACCATTACGGACGAAGAGATTTTGCAGCAGGGACGCCGCGATTTGCGTGGTCTCAACATCGTGACGATCGACGGCGAGGATGCCAAAGACTTGGACGATGCGGTCAACGTGGAAAGACTGCCTAACGGCAATTACCGCTTAGGTGTTCATATCGCCGATGTCGGATATTACGTGCGCGAAAATTCCAAGCTGGATCAGGAAGCCTACAACCGCGGATGCAGCGTGTATTTGGTGGATCGGGTTATTCCGATGCTGCCGCATCGCCTGTCCAACGGGATTTGCAGCTTGAACCCGCAGGTAGATCGCTTGACGCTTTCGTGCGAAATGGAATTCAACGACCAGATGAAGGTTGTGAAGCATGACATATTCACGAGCGTCATCAAGACGAAGGAACGCATGACATATAAGAATGTGCGCAAAATCCTGGAGGGGGAAGATCCCGAGCTGCTTGAACGCTACAAGGATTTGGTGGACGATTTCCATTTGATGAAGGAACTCGCACTGAAGCTGCGCGGAATGCGCATGAAACGCGGCGCGGTGGATTTCGACTTTGAGGAATCCAAAATCATCGTCAACGAAGAGGGCAAGCCGGTTGATATCGTGAAACGCGAACGCTCCATTGCCGAGCAAATCATCGAGGAATTCATGCTGGCTGCCAATGAAACGGTGGCAGAGCATTTCCACTGGCTGAAGGTACCGTTTATCTATCGCGTGCACGAAGATCCGGATCAGGAGAAGCTTCAGAACTTTCTGGCTTTTGCGGCCAATTTCGGACATCATGTCAAAGGCCGCGGCAATTCGATTCATCCTCGCGCGCTCCAGTCGCTGCTCGAGGACATCCAGGGCACGAAGGAGCAAACGGTCATCAGCACGATGATGCTTCGTTCGATGAAACAGGCGAAGTACGATGCGGAAATGTCGGGGCACTTCGGTCTCGCGGCCGAATACTACAGCCATTTCACGTCTCCGATTCGGCGTTATCCCGATCTGGTCATTCACCGGGTCATTCGCGAGGTCATCGAAAACGGGGGGATGCTGCCGGAAAACCGTCAAGAGCATCTGGCTGCACGCATGCCGGACATTGCCCAACAGTCATCCGAACGCGAACGCGTAGCGGTCGAGGCCGAGCGGGATACGGAGAAAATGAAGAAAGCCGAATACATGCTCGACAAAGTCGGCGAGGAATTCGACGGCATCATCAGCAGCGTAACCAGCTTTGGCATGTTCATTGAACTGGAAAACACAGTGGAAGGTCTCATTCGCCTCAGTGCCCTGACGGACGATTATTACCATTTTGACGACCAGCATATGGCCTTGATCGGAGAGCGCACTTCCAAGGTATTCCGCATCGGGGATGAAGCTAAAATTCGCGTTGCGCGCGTCAACATGGATGAGTATACGATCGACTTCGAGATGGTGGACATGAAACCACGGCGCGAACGTGACAGCTCCTTTGGCGGACGTGGCGCTGGCGGCAAAGGCGCACGCGGCGGAGGCAAGGGAGGTTCCTTTGGATCCGGCGGATCGCGGGGAGGCAAAGGCGACTTCTCGGGTAAAAACGGCAGCAAGCGGCGTGGCGGTTCCAAATCGGCAGAGTCTGGCCGGAAGGGTGGCAGCGTAGAGGCTGGCGGTGTTTCCGGCCAAGGCGGCGGTAAGCCGAGAGGAGAGCGTCATTCTACAGCGGAAATGAACGGTGGAGCAGCCCGGAGCGCGAATGCCGGAGCGGTAAGTTTCAGTTTTGGTTCGGGTAAAGGCGGATACAGCTCACCTTCACTAACGACGGAAGGTGGCAGCGGTTCAAGCGAACGCAGCTTCAAGAAATCCGGCAAAGCCGGCGGCAAGAACGGCAAAGCAAGCGGCGGCCGCAAGAAGAAAACGTCGCCGAGCGGCATCTTCATCGGTGAAGCGGCAACGCCGGGAAGCGTGCAGGAAGGTGACGCGCCGCGTCGCAAGCGCAAGAAAAACAAAGGGGCAGCGAACAACGGAACGGCTGCGTTTGTACGCAAAAAGAAAAAGTAATAAGTGAGCCGGGCAGATTCTGCTTTAAGTGGGCGGTAATGCTTTAGAATGCTTGGTAAGACTGAGAGATCGACGCGGTTGTTGACAGCTTGTTGTTGGGTAGAGAGAAACGGCTGTCCAATCGTGAAGGATCAGGTTAAGGGGAGGCGATGAAAGCCTCCTCTTTCTTGATTTTAACCGTCATACTTGCTAAAATTAAAGTCTGACCCGTGGTTTTTTAGGCGTAATTGGACGCATTGATCCTGGTTGGATACCGGGGTATTTTTATGAAGAAGGAGTGAGTACATGGGCAAGAATGATGGACAGAACAAAGTGCTTGCACAGAACAAAAAGGCTTCCCATGACTACTTCATTGAAGATACGTATGAAGCGGGCATGGTGCTCACCGGAACGGAGATCAAATCTATTCGCAACGGACGTTCCAACATTAGCGATGCATTTGCCACAATCCGTAATGGCGAGATCCACATTCATAACATGCACATCAGCCCGTTCGAACAAGGCAACCGGCATAACCCGTCCGATCCGACACGCACGCGTAAGCTGCTGCTGCACAAATCGCAGATTCATAAGCTGCTCGGTTTGTCCAAACAGGAAGGATACAGCATCGTGCCTTTGAAGATTTACATCCGTAACGGCTATGCGAAGCTGCTGCTTGGATTGGGTAAAGGGAAGAAGCAATACGACAAACGCGAATCGGCTGCGAAACGGGATGCTCAACGCGATATTCAACGGGCATTGCGCGAGAAGCAGAAGGTAGCTCGTTAACAGGTTAAGCGTACTGGCGCTGGCAAACTTTACTTCTTTTTTCGAAAGCGGTATAATGATGAAACGAGTTTCTTGCACTGGTGAGATTGGATAAGCCTGCACATGGTGCGGCCAAATGGATCGCTTTCCAGCAATCTGCACTAGAGCGGTGCTCACTGCTGTGGTAACATAATAAATGTAGCCAGCAGGAATGCCGAGATTCAAAGAGCATGCTTTTCACCTTGGAGGGAAAAGACATGCAGCACCTTTGCTCCGTATTCACGGATTAATCCAGGAGCCCTTCTTAATTGAGGGGGCGTTTATGGATTCGACGGGGATAGTTCGAGCATGGGTAGCGGGTAGTGGGGACGCGTCCGCTTCATCAACGCTAAAGCCAATTAACTGGCAAACAACAAAACAACTACGCTTTCGCAGCTTAATAACCTGTGAGCGTGCTCTCGCTCTGTATCGCCCATGTACCGGGATGAGGGCTCAACTTTAGTGGGATACGCTGTCACATCTCCGCCTGGGGTGTGCTGAAGAAGACAATCAGGCTGACCTTTGACGAAGCCGGTTACGGGGCGTCGGCTTAGGTGACATCAAAACTGTGACTACACCCGTAGAAGCTTATGTGGCGTTATCTTCGGACAGGGGTTCGACTCCCCTCGCCTCCATATGTAGTACCAGGGACGGACACCATTCGGTGTCCGTTTTTGCTTGCCCGGTCGAAGGGGGCGGGTAAACCGATTCGGCTCTAGGGTTATGGGCTTTCTGACGTCGAATACGACATTTTTCTGAAGATCTACATGGCGGTAACTCTGTACGTAGCAGTTTTGATGTCACCCGAGTATCGCCCCGTAAACGGCTTTAGGTTACATCAACTAGTTTTTCTGTTCGCCACAATTGGAGATGTGATAGGTGTATACCATGCTTAAGTCATTTTACGTTGTCAGGAACGAGGATTACTTCAAGATTATATTGAACGAATATTACAATATAAGCGGCCCGATCTAATATTTAATAATAGACAGATGCTATTAAATGGAGCTAAGTGGCTACTTGTTCATGCAAATGAGGCGACGTATAAAGACGATCCTGAAATAAGTAATCCCGTTACATTGATACACTGTTTTTACCTCTCCACTATGCTCTCCAGCTTTTATCAAATTTCCAAAGACATGAAAATATTCAACTCGAAAGTGTACAAAATGGAAACTTCAATCGAATTGTTAATAACGTGCACACTATGCAAAGAAGTATTGAATGCTATTTGAGATATAGCTTCTCAAAAGGATAGATTTCAAACAAAAGAATATGTAGATATTGCAGAAATATTTTATTAAAATACAGGAGTTAACAGCAAAACTTACTTATTCTTTATGACTACAATTACTGCATCATTTTATCCAAGTGGCGATGTCAGAGAATTTATATAAACAAATAACTCCAAGTAAGGATTGTTAGAAAAGAGAAATCGTCATGTAAAGAGGATTAAAAATAAATTATTGAAACAACAATCAGAGTTAACATGTTTTTTGTGTAGGAGTGGATAAAAAAACCCAACTCTGCTAACGAAGCGGAGAAGGGTTTTTATTGAGTACAGTCAGCTCTAGCTAACGAAGCGGAGAAGACTATACTCATCCGTATTATTTCTGTATAATCATAATATTATGTATATGGATGAAAGTCAAGCTTTACTTTATCATTTTGATTGTAGGATGTGTGCGATGATCTATAATATCTACTTCGATGAAGCGAATAAAATTGATCAGCCCGGAAAAGAAAATTCATATTACGGTGCTTATGGTGGCAGCGAGCAGACAATGACGGACATAACGCAGACGATACAACGTATGTTTGAGGAAATGGAAACCAAGAGCGAATTGCATTTTAGGGAGTATAATCATGATCAATATTTGAGGAAATACTTTAAAGTTCTTCACTACATCATCAATCAGGATGTGAATATCAATATTTTAATTGTCGATAATACAGAAGCTTGTAGCATTGCTCAACAACTAAACCTTACGATGATGGAGCTTCGAAATCTTTTCTATATTAAAATTCCTGAGAGATTGTTCTATGGAGTGACACGTCACTTGAACGGTCAGGTAGACGTGAAAATTAAAATCGACCGAAACGATGAGTACGATTCATTACGACTTCATTCCAAAATTAAAGAGCAGATGAACGCTCACTCCGTATATCGGAGCAAAAGGTATAAGATTGCATCTGTTGAATCGGAGGAGTCTCATGAATCTATTCCCCTACAAATTATTGATACGTTTATGGGGATTGTAGTTTTTCTGATGGAAGAAAGCTACATAGGAGATTCAAATACAACGCTAATCAAGAGTGATCTGATATATCGCTTCTTGTCTGAGGGCAGTAATGTAGAGCGGTTTATAAAACAGATCAAATTGTATTCATGGAACGGTAATGAGCATCTGTCAGAACTGTCTATGGGAGATTACGTATCTCAATTTATGGTGTACAAGGCTCGCTACGATGTTTCAGAAATAGCCAAGCTTCAGGCGATCATGTTGAAGAATCCTGATCTACCAGCAAAGGAGTATCGTAAGCTAATGGAGTATCCTAATACATTGGTACGCATGTTTTTGGGATACAAGGACGAAGTTGAGGGAAGAGGTAGGAATTTTTCGCTCATCGATAGATAACAGGTCTGGGTTAACTTGGTGTTATTTCCGTCGATATTAATTCATTATACCTGAGTACCTGATGGAAATATTGTAAAAAGGGTGATTTCAGCGATCTTTTAGTGTTGTGTTGCGATAGTAAACATCAGCTTCTAAGGGTTCTATTCTATATATTCTGAAAGTAGTAATTTTGTAACGGAAGAAAATTATTAATATTCGGATACCCGACCCTGCGGCAAAGATGTTAAAAAATAGCGAAAAGGACGCCCGCATCCCTCTACAAATTCAGCCTAAATCAACATATCTGAACCATTCCGCCAGCTTATATTTTATGTAATCATCGGGATGTGGCTCATATTTTGGTGTTCTGTCGGTGGATGTTCCGACTTCTTTAAGCGAAAAACTGTAGCATCAAATTAGTACCTCTCTCCCTCAGTTTTGTATGAGAAGCACATCGTAACTGAATTGTAGTTTATATTGAATAGGAAGTAGCCTGCAATTCTTTTGACAGTGCGTTCACGTTATGGGAATATAGGTTTATCATATTCCAGTATCATGAAGAAGTTGTTAGGTTGTCGGCTGAACTTCGTATCAGTATTCGAGATGAAATCGCTCATGATGGTCAATTGGTTTGTTTACAGTAGAGAGGGGAAGAATTGTGGAAAGTACAATTAATGATAAGTCAGCATTTTTAATTAAATACAATATTAGTGAAAGTAAATTTGAGGAAAGTGGTATTAGTTGGGCAGAATTACAAGCGATATATTCAGACTACTTAAATTTTATTCCCGAGTTAGAGCCGGTTGCAGAGTACGTTGCATCAATTCTCAGAAAAGAAGAACATGTACACTCAGTAAGGCAAAGAATTAAAGATCCAGAACATTTGATCGCGAAGATTATAAGGAAAAAACTGAGCAATCCAGAATTGGAGTATACGACTTTAGATTATAAGAATAAAATCACTGATTTAATTGGTATAAGAGCACTACATTTATTTAAAGGACATTGGAAATTCATTGATGATTTCGTAAACGATAAGTGGGAGCTTCATGAAACTCCAAAAGCAAATGTTAGAGATGGCGACGATCCAGAATTACTGGAACAGTTTAAAGAAAAATCTTATCAAATCGTTAACCACAAATATGGTTATAGATCTTTGCATTATATTTTAAAAACCAGACCAAACAAAACAGAAGTGATGGTTGAATTACAAGTAAGGACAATATTTGAAGAAGGTTGGAGCGAGATTGACCATTTAATAAGATATCCTCATAACATGGATGATGAAATTTTAAGTTATTATTTAGTAATGTTTAATCGACTTGCAGGGAATGCTGATGAAATGGGTTCATTTGTACTTTATCTAAAAAACGCTCTGCAAAAAATGGAAGAAATACATGCAAAAGAACTTGCGGATAAAGACGAGGCTATAAATAAATTAGAAAAAAAGATAGGCTCATTAAAGATCGATCAAAAAGAAAAAGATGCTTTGAAAGAAACTATAGAGAATTTAAAGAAACAAATACATCAAGATAAGCCTACAAGTACTTTTTTTAGAATTGAAGGAGGTATGAGTCGGTGGCTTGAAAACAAAGATAAATGGGCACCTAGCATAGGTGTAGCGGTTGATCCCTTTCGTTTGAATGATTCTCTTCCACAATATACAGGTGTGCTTAGTAAATTTCTCGAGCATAATAATCAAAAGGGAAGCTGATAACCTGTATCGCCCATGTACCGGGATGAGGGCTCAACTTTAGTGGGATACGCTGTCACATCTCCGCCTGGGGTGTGCTGAAGAAGACAATCAGGCTGACCTTTGACGAAGCCGGTTACGGGGCGTCGGCTTAGGTGACATCAAAACTGTGACTACACCCGTAGAAGCTTATGTGGCGTTATCTTCGGACAGGGGTTCGACTCCCCTCGCCTCCATACAAAAAAACCACAATCGCATGCGATTGTGGTTTTTTGCTGTGTTCGATTAAAAGTGTAAAATCCTTAGCTATAAGTTTGCAAAGCAAGACACTTCGCTCAAAGAGTGTCAAATGCACGTTTTGCTGAAGAAGGACCTTTAGAGGTCCTTCTTTTTTGCTATCGCTCTTTATTTTCTGACATTTGTCATAACCGGCTTGTGACAACCCACACTAATTGAATCTCGCGCTTTTTCAATATAATGAGGACATCAGGTAACGAAAGAAAAAATTAGCGGAGGTCAGGACAAAATGACAAAAGCCATTGAATGTATAAATCTAGTAAAGAAATTCGGCGATTACTGCGCTGTTGATCATATGAATCTGTCGTTTGAGAAAGGTCAAATAACAGCATTGCTCGGACCGAATGGGGCGGGTAAGACAACAACCATTTCTATGATCCTCGGAATGATCAAGCCAACATCAGGAGAAGTCAGGGTCTTGGGGGTTCCGTCTGGAGCAAAGGAATTACGGCAGCGCGTCGGAGCGCTTATGCAGGATGTTAAAGCAGCAGATGGACTTACGGTGAAAGAAGTGCTTCAATTGTTCCGCAGTTATTATCGTAATCCGATGTCGCTCGAGCGATTGTTAGATATTTCGGGTCTCCACGCGGATCAGAAACGACGCGCATCCTCGCTGTCTGGAGGACAACGCCGTAGATTAGCTTTCGCCCAAAGCTTGGCGGGAAATCCAGAGCTTCTCCTGCTTGATGAACCAACCGTCGGAATGGATATCGAGGCTCGTGGCCGCTTTTGGGACACTATCCAAGCGCTGGCAAGTGACGGACGTACGGTGCTCTTAACTACACATCATTTAGATGAAGCGGATGCTGTCGCAGATCACATCGCAGTCATCGCCAGTGGACAGGTTGTTGCGGAAGGGACTCCAGCACGTTTAAAGGCTCAAACAGCACTTAGAACCGTTTCATTTCGAGCGGCGAACGCGCCAGCTGAGCAGGAATGGCTCACATTACCTGGTGTAGAAAAGGCAGAATGCAACGGCGAGCGAATTCGTCTGTATGCTCAAGAGACCGATGTATTGTTACTTAAACTGATGCAGTCTGAATGGGGAATTTCCGATATTGATATACAATCGGCCAGCTTAGAAGATACATTCCGAAGTCTTACAGGCTCAAATAAACAAGCGATTATACGATAAAAAAACATTTTTAGGAGGAGACAGCTATGTTACATATGTTTGTTGCCCAGACCAAAGCAGAAAGTTTGCGAATTATCCGCAGTCCATTTTTCTTACTTTTCTCCATTGCGATGCCGCTTGCTTTCTACTTTTTATTTGCGAGTATGAATGGGGTAGATAAATCGATTCAATCGACAACTTGGGGCGTCTTTTCATTAATGTCAATGACTGCATTCAGTTTGATTGGTACAGCCGTATCTCAATTCGGTATCCGTCTATCGTTCGAGCATCAAGACGGGTGGGTACGCCTGTTGAAGCTGACTCCACTATCTCCTGCAGTCTGGATTGGGAGCAAAATTGTATCGCAAATGGCAGTTCACTTGATCGTTATTGTGGTTATATTTTTATCTGCTGGCCTTGTTCATGATATACAATTGACAGCCGGGCAATGGATTTTATGCGGATTATGGTTATGGATTGGAAGCATATCTTTTCTGGCGCTTGGTGCATTGTTAGGAACGCTTAAAAATGCGAATACCTCCGTTGCCATCGGAAATGTATTACAGATGGGACTTGCCATTGTGGGAGGGCTTTGGATGCCGCTTAGTACTTTGCCAAGTTGGATGGGCTCGGTCGGGGAATGGCTTCCATCTCACCGTTACGCCAATGGGGCATGGAATATGATCGCCGGGAAAAATCCAGCAAGTATTGATTTCATAATCTTGACAGGATGCGGTCTCTTCTTTATGCTACTATCAATCTATATATATAATCGACGGGATGCGGTCTAATTGAATAGAGAAAAGTGGCGTCTCTTTCCAAAATCGGAAGGGGTCGCTCCTTATATTTTGTTAACAAATTTAATGATACCCATGTACTTTTTACTTTATGAGCCATCAAGTATACAGTGGCTTGGCTTTGTTCTGTTAGGCATATTCGTTCTATCGTTTCGACAATCCTACTTTTATACAAAGTGGGCCACGCCAATATTGATCGTTCAGGTAGGAATACTTCTAATTTTAGCAGGTGTATTTCACCCTATGTATACGTTTATAGGTTTTATGATAGCTGCTCCGCTGAGCAAACAAAAGCTGCCGATATTACTCTCCATAACGATCATTTTCACTGTGGCTATGGGATTTATCGCTGTTCCTTACTTGGAACGGATGGGCAGCCTAGTATGGATAGGGCTGGTGCCTATGTTTGGCATCTGTATTCTGCCGTATATTATTCGAACTTCGACTCGCTTTCAACAGAAGTCTGCGCGGCTGCGGGCAGAAACGGCTGAACGAATGGCACAGCAGGAGGAGCGCCAGCGGATCGCGCGTGAATTACATGATACGTTGGGACATACGCTGTCATTAATTGCACTAAAAGGGGAGGTCGTTGAGAAATTGGTCAATCGTAACCCCGAGAGAGCGATCGAAGAGGCTCGTGAAATACGAGAAACGGCACGCGCAGCCTTGAAACAAATGCGTGAATTGGTTACGGAGATGAAAGTTACTTACTTCGCTGATGAATATAAGCATGCTGTATCGTTATGTTCAGCTGCAGGCATACCGCTTTTATTTCAATATCAATCGATTTCAGATCCCAGACCTTCTAATGTAGGGACGGAGGACGCTTTAGTAAACAGTCAGCTTCCTTTAACACCCTTGCAGGAGACGATTTTGGCGATGTGTTTTCGCGAGACGATTACAAATGTGGTTCGACATAGCCGAGCAACAAGTTGCAACGTTCTTCTCGACATTCAGGAAGGGGAGGTTCGTGTATCTGTACGTGATGACGGTATTGGGGCAGATACGGAACAATTCTATACTAGCAGTAATGGCCTCGCCGGATTACGGCAACGGTTGGTTATGATCGACGGACGTATGTCGCTGTCTTCGTCCCCAGGCAAGGGGACGGAAGTCACCTTACATATACCTAGGGTAATACGAAATGAAAAGGTAGGTAGAGCTTAGATGATTCGTATTGTTTTGGCAGAAGATCAAAAGTTATTAAGGGGAGCGCTGGCAACGTTACTCTCGTTAGAAGATGATATTGAAGTAGTCGGTCAAGCTGAAAATGGGGAAGAAGTGATGTCCATGATCCAGCAATATGAACCAGATGTAGCTGTTCTGGATATTGAGATGCCACTGAAAACCGGGTTAGATATTGCGGAATTGATTCAAAAAAATAAGTCCGCTTGTCGTGTCATCATCTTGACGACATTCGCGCGTCCCGGATATTTCCAGCGGGCGATGCAGGCAGGAGTTTATGGATATCTACTTAAAGATACGGGCAGCGATGAACTGGCTGATGCGATTCGTCGGGTCCATGATGGGAAACGTGTCATCAATTCGGAATTATCCCTCGCGGTATGGGATGATCCATGTCCATTATCACCCAGGGAGCGTGAAGTCATGAAGTTGGCAGCCCAAGGCTTAGTTCTTCAAGATATTGGAGCACAGCTGTTTCTATCCTATGGAACGGTACGGAACTACATGTCCGACGCGATTGGGAAGCTCGGGGCAAATACACGGATCGAGGCAATAGATATCGCGCGCAGCAAGGGATGGCTGGATTGAGGAGAACTCCGAGGTATGGAGGTAAGCGGATCGCCCCACTCAAGGGATGATGTTGCCAGCCCATAGAGAGCTTTAGAAGCTCTCCTTTTTTAGGACCGCAACTTAGCATACCGTAACCTAATCCATACACTCCGGCGAATTGTGGTTTTACATAGCCGCGGTTCGCCTCCATATGTAGTCAGTGTCGTACTGCAAGATAGGTGAGGAGCAATTAAACGAAAGCAAAGACAAAACAAACTTGTAAATCAGCTCCAGTTGTGTTAGAGTTAGTTCATTGGAATTTCGACCTAAGATCACATATTGTAGAGGGTTAGATTTTGATTATGTAGCCTTGTACAATATGTGATTTTTTTTTGAATTCGAAGATCATGTAAAAATAAAAATATGGAGGTAATGGATCATGGCACAAGGAACAGTAAAGTGGTTTAATGCAGACAAAGGCTTTGGTTTTATCGAGGTTGAAGGCGGAGACGACGTATTTGTACACTTCAGTGCAATTGTTAGTGACGGCTTCAAATCTTTGGATGAAGGTCAAAGAGTTGAATTTAGTGTAGTACAAGGCAATCGAGGCCCACAGGCCGAGAATGTTGTTAAACTGTAAAGCTGTAGTAGAAGGTCCCGGCACTTAGTGTTGGGACTTTTTTTTCGCCATTATTCCAGAAGAGAAAGAGGGATGCTGTTTGTACTATTCAAGGAAAAGACTGATGATTGATCTTCCAGAGGAAATGACAACGATATGGTCATGCACCAATGAAAAGTGCAACGGATGGATGAGGGATAACTTTGTCTTTTCGATTCAACCCGTTTGTGGCCAGTGTAATTCCTTCATGGAGAAGAGTGAGAAAATGCTGTCTATTTTAGCTAATACAAGTCCTAATCAGACGAAGCACTAATAGTGAGGACCAGTGACATCAAAAATGTCACACTACTACACACACGTAGAAGCCTATGTTGCGTTATCTTCGGACAGGGGTTCGACTCCCCTCGCTTCCATATGTAGTAAGTCAAAGAGCCATCGACCAGTCATCTGGTTGGTGGCTCTTTATGATATAATAAGCGTAATTATAAAGATGGAGGGATTCAAGATGCTTTCAAATCGAGAACAGCTCCAAGAAATTCTTAAAAAAGCTAACCAACATGCACGCAAGCAAGCCAAAGAATCAGGTGCATCAATATATTATATAAAAAATAATAAACGTATACGAGAAGATGCAGAAGGTAATAAATTCGAGATCGTTTTTGATGCAACCGGCAACCGGCGGGAGTTAGAGTATAATGAATGATACCCGACCCATTATGACGGTTTTTGCAGGTACCAATGGGGCTGGCAAAAGCACAATTAGCTTGCAGATGAGAGAATGGCTAGGTGAGCTAGTTGACCCAGACCAGATTGCACGAGAATTAAACCCTGATGATCCAAGAGGTGCCGATTTGTCAGCAGGACGGGAAGCAGTAAAAAGAATTCGTTCCCTTATCAAGGGAAGACACCCCTTTGCTATTGAAACGACATTATCAGGTAAATTTGTTTTGAAGCATATGCAAATTGCCAAAGATGCCGGATATAAGATTGTCATGTATTATATCGGCCTCCAAGATGTCCAAATGCATATAGATCGTGTGGCTTCTCGTGTCGAGCAAGGTGGACATTGGATTGCTGAAGAGGATATTCGTTTTCGATATGGTCAGTCGTTACAAAATCTTAAACCTGCTTTAGCCATCGCAGAACAGGTTACCATCATCGATAATACATACGAGCCTTCGATTGTTGCTGAAATCATAAATGGTAATTTGCTTTATTGTGTGGAGTCAATACCTGATTGGTCCAGAACTGTGCTTGTAAGGTACAGATGATTAATTAGTTGCCAGTAAAACTGTGACTACACGTAGAACCGTTCGCAGTGGATAAGTAACCCTTCAAAAACATCGCCATCTACTGTTTCCACTCGAACAAGTGCATTAGCATGGCTTTTACATATGTTTGCTATATGATCGTGAAAGGATTTTAAGTTATGCATAGTAGTTGGATCCATTCGAAACAGTGTTTGTTCTTGTTGTCCCTGCAGTTGTAAGCTCATGGTTTTGATCTCCAGCTTAGATTCATTCATTTCTCCATTGTATGCAGAAGCCTATAGGGAGTGACGAATCTGTGTATGAGATTTTCTGGGGAAAAATGCAGGAGATCATGGAGAATGCACATCCAGCGTATTGTCGATCAGCCAAACACAATAACTCGCAGTTCGTTGCAGGCACCTAAACGGTGGACCTGCTCTTTTTATGCCCAAAATCGCAAAAAGGAGCGAGGAATTCCATGAAATCAACTATTTATGTACATGTATCTTCAGATCGGTAAGCATAGAAAGAACGGTCCTTCCCAACTTGGAAGCTTCCTGGCATCTGTCGAAGTAAGACTGTATGGTCGCTTGAACGCTTTGCTGAACGATTCGGAAGTTTCGTAACCTGATTCGAGCAAATTTGTATGTATGGAAAATTCATACGGAATGGAGTTCCGGTGATAGCGATCACCTCTGCGAACACCCATTTAATTTTTTCCCCCACTGGTATTCGTCTATACAGCAGTGAAGTTTGATGAATATGCTCTTGTATCTGAAACCCAAGGGAAGAGGTGAATATCAATGGCAATTGGGAAAATGAAGAAGTACAGGGAAATGTTAAGGAATCCTGTCTTGCGTCCACATTTGCCTGAAACTCATCGGATGACGAAATCAAGGACCTTAAGGATGCTGAAAACCCATTCATCCCTCTTTATAAAACCTAATCACGGGAGCGGCGGTAGCGGAATCATCCGAGTCAAGAGACTAAGAAGGGGATTTGAGGTACGGTGCGGCTCAAGTCGGAAAATGGTTCGACGTTCCTCAGTCCTCAAAGCGATTCATTCTTACCGGAAATCAAAGCATCGGTATTTGGTGCAGAAAGGCCTGCGATTAGCGAAGTATCATGGGGTGATCTTTGATATCCGTGTATACCTGCAGAAGCCGAAGAATCATTGGATGATTGCGGGTATGGCCGCCCGTGTTGCCGCACCTCATAAGTTTGTGACCAATTATCAAAAAGGGGGGCATGCCAAATCTCTGCGAAGGGTCCTCTTTAGTATTTTCAAGCATAACCATGCCAAAGTGAATGCCTATGAGCGCAAAATAAAAAAACTATCCATTTCCATCGCCAGAACAGTGAATAAGTGGCATTCCATTCATGAACTAGGGGTTGATCTTGCCATAGACAAGAAAGGCCGGATTTGGATCATTGAAGCTAATTCGCATCCGGGTCATATGCTGTTTACTCAGCTCTCCGATCGCACAATGATCAGGACGATTATGGCAAACAAACGATCCATCGGAATATAAGCTCCATATTGATGATTGCAATGGGAAGGGGAAAAGTTTCAAATGAAAAAAACAAAGGAGCTTAGAAACCTGATCAACTCCGATAAGCTGGGGTTTATTATGGAGGCTCATAATGGCCTGTCTGCCAAAATTGTTGAGGAGGCAGGTTTTAAAGGGATTTGGGCCAGCGGTTTATCGATCTCTGCGGCGATGGGAGTAAGGGATAATAACGAAGCCTCCTGGACTCAGGTGCTGGATGTTCTGGAATTCATGAGCGACGCAACGTCCATTCCGATTCTAATGGATGGGGATACAGGATACGGCAACTTCAATAATGCAAGACGCCTGGTCAAAAAGCTGGAGCAGCGGGATATTGCAGGGGTATGTATTGAAGATAAGCAATTTCCGAAAATGAACTCTTTCATAAACGGCCAATTGCAGCCAATGGCCGATATCGATGAATTTTGCGGCAAAATCAAGGCGATGAAAGATACGCAAATGGACGATGATTTTTTGGTTGTAGCCAGAGTAGAGGCATTTATTACGGGCAGAGGGCTTGACGAGGCGCTGCGGCGGGCTGAAGCATACCGGAAGGCAGGTGCCGATGCGGTGCTCATCCACAGCAAACGGCCGGATATTATGGAGATTGAGGCGTTCATGAAGGAATGGGCGGGAAGATTACCCGTAGTCATCGTGCCTACGAAGTATTACTTGACTCCAACCGACAAGTTTCGGGAACTGGGGATTAGCCTTGTCATTTGGGCCAACCATAATTTGAGATCATCCATCAAAGTCATGAAACAAGTATCCCGCAAAATTTATCAGGAAGAGAGCCTTGCCCATATCGAAAAAGATGTTGCAACACTGGACGAAGTATTCGGGCTTCAAGGGGCAGAGGAACTGCAAGCCGCGGAACAAAAATATCTCCCGGCGCCGAACTCCGGCTCGAATGAGGGAATATGATGGACACGAGAATTTTTGGAGAAGAGCTCCGTAATTTAGGATTTACCTTTTTCAGCGGTGTACCCTGCTCCTACCTGAAAAATTTAATCAATTATGCCATCAACGAAACCGATTACGTTGCAGCGGCCAATGAAGGGGATGCGGTTGCCATCGCATCCGCTGCTTCTTTAGGAGGGCAGAAATCCGTTGTACTTATGCAAAACTCAGGGTTAACCAACGCTGTTTCGCCGCTATCTTCCCTGATCCACCCCTTTCGAATTCCACTGCTTGGGTTTGTCAGCCTTCGCGGAGAGCCGGGTGTTCCCGACGAGCCTCAACATGAACTTATGGGCAGGATCACGACACAGCTGCTGGAATTGATGGAGGTGGAGTGGCAGTATCTCTCCAAAGATTTGGAGGAGGCCCGGAAGCAGCTGATTCACGCCAATGAGCAAATTGCCCGGAATCGACCGTTCTTCTTTGTAGTCAAGAAAGGGACCTTTGACGCTGAGCCTTTGAAAAAGCTACAAAACGCCACTCATTCCAACCAGATCATACGTCATGCCCATAAAGACAATCAGATGCCGGCACGATATGAGGCATTAGCCGTAATCAATGCGGTGAAAGACAGGGACACGGTACAGCTTGCTACCACAGGCAAGACAGGACGGGAATTATATGAAATTGAAGATGCAGGCAACAATCTGTATATGGTGGGCTCTATGGGGTGTATCGGTTCTTTTGGACTTGGGCTCGCCCTGAGTCAGCCTGGCAAAAATATCGTCGTGATTGACGGAGACGGTTCTTTATTGATGCGTATGGGAAGCTTGGCGACAAATGGGTACTACAACCCGAGCAATATGATTCATATTCTTCTCGATAATAACGCTCACGAATCGACAGGCGGACAGAGCACGGTATCCCATAATGTTGATTTCGTAAACATTGCTGCTTCCTGCGGTTATACGAAGTCGATCCATGTCCACAACCTCGAAGAACTGAAAGCTTGTTTGCAACAATGGAAAGAGTCTAAAGGACTTACTTTCCTGTATTTAAAAATATCCAAGCAGTCCAAGGCGCAGCTCGCTCGCCCGAGCATAAAGCCTCACGAAGTAAGAGAACGCCTACAGCGATTTATCCAGAACGATTCCGTAAAGATCAAGGAAGTGGATGGCTCATGAGTTCTGCCGTAAAGAGAAACATTTTGCTGACCCCCGGTCCGGCAACGACTACAGAAAGTGTGAAATGGTCACAGGTCGTTCCGGACATATGCCCTCGCGAGGCTGAATTTGGCGAGGTGATGGAGCATATTTCCACAGAGCTCACCCGCTTGGTTGCGGATCCGGACCATTATCAAACCGTATTGTTTGGCGGGTCGGGCACGGCAGCCGTTGAATCCATGATCAGCTCCGTCCCGGATAACGAAGCCATGATCATTGTCAATAATGGCGCTTATGGGAAACGGATGTGCGAGATCGCCAAGGTCTATGGAATCGATTATTTAGAATTCAGGAGTTCCTTTGATGATGCTATTAATATAGATGCATTAGAGGAGTGCATCCGCTCCTCCGACCGCATGATTTCTCATCTCGCTGTAGTCCATCATGAGACCACAACCGGCCTTCTGAACAAGGTGAAGGATATTGGCTTGTTATGCCAAAAGTATCATATCAACATGATGGTGGACGCGATGAGCTCATTTGCTGCGATCCCGATTCAAATGAAAGAAATGAACATTTCGTTTCTCGCATCAAGTTCCAATAAGAATTTGCAGGGAATGCCCGGCGTTTCGTTCGTGATTGCAGAAAAAAGCAAATTGGATCATTTGAAAGGCAGGAAACCACGAAATTATTATTTGAATTTGTACGCCCAATATCAATATTTCGCTGAAAATGCGCAAATGCGGTTTACACCGCCGGTACAGACTTTGTACGCGCTCAGGCAAGCCATTCAGGAATTAAAGCAGGAAGGCGTGGCACAGCGTTACGATCGATACAAGGAATCCTGGAAAACCTTAATCACTGGTCTGACCAGGCTGGGATTAACCTATCTCGTTCCAGAAGAGCATCATTCCAAGATCATAACCTCCATTCATGAACCTTATGCAGGTTATGATTTTCAATCCATGCATGATTGTTTCTACAGCAAAGGCATTATGATTTATCCCGGCAAACTAGATGAACTGAAGACGTTCCGGATTGCCAATATTGGGGATATTACGTCCAAGGATATCGAGGTGTTTTTGGAATTGCTTGAAAATTATTTAGGCAGCATTTAAGTGAACATGAGAAAGGCGGAGTCCCATGGGATCGGTGACAAAAAATAAATGGTTGAAATATTTGCTTTTGAAGAAGTATGGCCCCCTTGCTCCTTACGTACCCACAACGAAAAGGATGAGCCGACATTCCTTCTGGGCTCTTCTGCGAAAATACCGGCATGTCATTGTTAAACCGGTATGGGGGAGTCGCGGTCGGGGAGTCATTCAAGTCTCGTATTTGGGTAATGACAAGTTTGCCATACACTACGAGAACGTGAGAAAAGTGATTCGAGGAAAAAAGAATATCTATCGTTATATCCGAAAAAAAATAGGGTCTGCCGATTACATGGTTCAACGTAGAATTACTCGCCCGACCATCAACAAACGTCCCTTTGATATGAGAGTCATCGTTCAACGGAAACACCACTCATCCCGATGGGTAGTTACGGGAAAGGTGATCAAGGTTGCGGGCAAAGGTTATATTGTGTCCAATAATACCCGGAGTAAGGGGAAATTGCTTAGGTTTAGGTCGGGTATTCGGAGGTCATCCATTAGGCGTTTGTCTGTCTCCGGTTTGGAATCCAAAATCGATGGAGTTTCAATTCTTTCCGCTAGGAGATTAGGAGCCTTTTTTCCCGGGCACCGTATTTATGGCCTCGACATTGCAACAGATCAGCGAGGGCATGTATCCATTATTGAAGCCAACCTTTATCCGGCCATGTCACATTTCCGTAAGCTAAAGGATAGAAGGGTGTATCGGCGAATACTCTCATATAAGAGAGGTTGATATACAGCCAATGCGTTAGGATTGGAAGTCGCAGAAGGTACTGAGCTAAGCCGAGAATTTGTATGTTAAAGCAAAGAAAAAGGAGAACTGTCATTGCAGTCCTCCTTTTTTACGATTCATTTCTTTTTGGTAGGCATTTTTATTACAAAGAATAAGAGCGATAAGAAGAAAAGGGCTTGTGAAACGTTGACAAATATTCTAATTCCTTCGCCGATTTCTTTTATTCCGAATAATATATCAACTATGGATACCAAACCTGTAGTGATAAGTATGATCAGTGCGAGTATATACACGTTTAGTCCCCCTTGAAGATCAATGTTTTACAGCAGGAAGAATACAATAGCTCTTGCTGCTGCATCACTTAACCATGCCGGAAGTCCAACGGATTGTAAAGCATTGGAGAGGCCATCTTCCGCAGTTCCTGTGAAATCTACCATAATATCTAAAGCTTGCATAAGTACCTGGTAGCTTAGATAATATTTCAACGTTGTTTTCGCGCCGTCTGTTAGCAAAGGAATTTTATCTACGTACTCTTTTATTTGTGCATCCCATGCACGAGAACCAACATTTTTCAGCTTTTTGATCAGTTCCTGTGCAACTTCTTTGGCCAGCTTGGTTTTCCACCCTTGGGTAGTAACATCGCCTGCAGTTGATTTTATGCCAAGCTCAGCTCCAATCGTTCTAAAAAGAGCATCATAATCTACTTGTCTCAGTTCAAGTTCAATTCTTACATCTTGGTTGATTGGACCAGATGGCAATTCGATTTGTGTTTCCGAATTAATAGAATTACCATTCGCAACATGAGCGCTAGCAAAAGCCGGTAGAGAGAATGAGGACAACAAGAGTGCAGATAATGATACGATTCCCAGTTGCTTAACCTTTTTCATAGAATAAGACCTCTTTTCATTATAATTTGGTTGTTACAGGAATATAATAACATTTGGAGTTTTATTTGTATATATATGTAAAAAACGCACTGTAATTAGTGTAATAGTAACATTCGATTGTTGAGCGATTTATGAACGGATGTTGATGGGTTCGTTGGACTTTCTATTTGTATTGTGGAAATCGAGCAAAGGGGAACTCCTGATAGCTACGCTCCTCGGTTGTTTTGCTGTTTTGAAAATCAATCAAATGGAGGAATCAACATGCAAAGGCCATCAATAGGCCGTATTGTCCACTATACCAACACCGAAGGTACAATCTTCACGGCAGTCGTTGTTCATGTTAATCCAGACACTGGTGGATAGTTAACCTGGCTGTGTGGAATGAATTCGACAAACAGTGAAGCGACCACAAACCTGTATTCCTCAGGCGACCGGTCTTCTAATTCGTTTGTTGTTGTAGTAACGAATGTGTTCATCGATCATGGATTCAGCCGCTTCTAGTGTCTGAGGCTTCTCCCAATAGACCTTCTCCGTTTTAGGATGCGAGAAGAAACCCCGTACCTTGAAAAAAGTACAGGGTTTCTCGACAATCCGACCACCCGTCACCCGTTAGACCGGTGACGGGTGGTCGGATTGTTAAAGAATATAAGCTTCCAAAAGATTCTAAATTGCAACTTTCGATGTATAAAATAGGTTTTATTTACATAATTTATCTTTTTAGGGATGTAGTGATACTATAATTAGCGGATTACATATTTACAATTTTTGTATTGCTGGCCAGCATACACGCATGACAAAAAACAAACGAAGAGACCTTAGCGATCTCTCCGCTCTTGTTTAATCGTATAATTCACCGAAACCAGCATATGTAACTACTTTATCATCAACTTCGTTTACAGTGAATCTCATAAAGGCATCTTTTTTTGTCTTACCATGTATGGTAAGCTGCTTTCCTTTATCTTTATTTTGCCCCCATGCATCTGTGTAGCCCCATTGCCATGTATTGTTTCTGATTTCGTGTCTTACCGTGTTATCAATTCCTAAACCATTATCATTCCATTGCCGATAGTTTATTACAGCTTCACTATCTGTTGTGTTAATATCAAATGAACATATTGAATCAAAACTTCTTCCATCTACACGACCTGAAAAATTCCAAGTACATCTTGTGGCTTGAATAGTAATAGTATCAGAATTATTTGGTGGCACTATTGAATTCTCTAAAAACTCGTCATTATCTGGAGCCTTCTGAATTTCTAAAATATCATCATTGATGGTGTGAGGGCTTTCTATTACTCCCCTCATTTCCCCTTCGATATTATCGACCACAAACGGAGCTTCTGATATTGCCCCATTCTTAAAATATATTTTAACTGAGAATTTAGTTGCCTCATTCTTTATTTTTTCACTGTCCGTTATCTCATAATCAGTAATCCCCTCCCTATCAGAGGATAAAGATCTTTGATACAACTCCTTTTTATCATCCAAATTAGAAAATCTATAATCATGAGTAAGTTCCATCATTCTATCTAAATTCTTGTCTTTAACGGCATTTAAATAATCCTCTAAGTAATATTTTTGATCTGAATGAGTATTTTGTGTCTGCATATAATTTTAAGTACAAAATGGAGGGCGATGCCTCTTGCCCCCATTGGTAGTATCGGTGACGGACACCATGCGTTTAAATACAAAAAAACCAACTCTGCTAACGAAGCGGAGAAGACTACACTCATCGGTATTATTCTTATATAATCATGATATTATGTATATGGATGGAAGTCAGTGGCACGTTATCATTTTGGTTATTTGGAATGCGTACAATGAGCTATAATATTTACTTCGATGAAGCGAATAAAATTGATCAGCCGGAAAAAAAGAATTCATATTACGGTGCGTATGGGGGCATCGAACAGGCAATGACAGACCTAACGCAGACGGTTCAACGCTTATATGAAGAGCTGAATACCAAGAGCGGGCTGCATTTCAGGGAATACAATCATGACCAGCACTTGAAGAAATACTTCAAGGTTTCTCTTTAGCGTAATAGCGTGTCTGGAACTTTGCTTGTAGTTGTTTGCCTAGTACAATCCTTTATTATTCTCCACATGGAAAAGCGAAAGAGCGTTAGCAGGACGTATAAGAGAGGAGACACTCATAAATGGGGAAATTATCGTTGGTAGAACGGGTTAATGTGCAGGAAAAGGTAGTCGCCTTTACATTTGACGATGGACCGCACCCGGTATATACGCATCAGTTGCTTGAGATCTTCCGCGGTGCGGACGGACGGGCGACCTTTTTTATGATCGGTCAGGAAATGGAAGCGCATCCAGGGGTTGCGGCGGCTGTGCACCGTGAAGGGCACGAGATCGCCAACCACACCTATTCGCATCCCGATCTGACCAAACTGACGCTGGAGACAGCCAGAGAGGAGCTATTGCGGACAGAGGAGCTCATCCGAGAGGTCACGGGGGAAACGGCACGGATCTTCAGGCCGCCTTATTTCGGGGTGAATGATGACATTCTGTCCCTGGCTGCGGAGCGCGGATACCAGACGATCGGCGCGGTCAATGGCGGGGCAAAGGATTGGGAGAATCCTGGCGTCGATTATATTGTCGAGCACACAAGGCCAACCGTCAGGCCGGGCAGCATCTTGATCTTCCATGACGGATACGGGGAGCGCACCCAGACGGTGGAGGCTGTGCGTGTGCTGGTCGAGGAACTGGCCGCAGAGGGGTATCGCTTGGTCACGGTCAGCGAACTGCTGGATATAGCGGATTGTACGTAAAGCGTCTAACAAGCGAATGGACACCATCTTAGGTGTCCGTTTTTGTATTTGCGAATATCGTCCATGGCATTTACTCGCAAACTTTGCCCGGCACCGCTCTCAGATGATAAGCTGATACAAACTGCATTAGGAGGAGACAATGGACTTTATCAGAAATCAACTAGACGGATTTGGCATCAGCGAACCTGCCATTGGATATCTCTCGAATATGATCATGGTCGTTTTTATCGCCGTGGTCTCGGTATTGGCTAATTTTATCGCAAAAAGAATCGTGCTGCGGACAATCCTTCATATCGTCAATAACCATCGATTCAAATGGGGCCATATCATTGTGGAGAAAAAGCTGTTCCACAAGCTGTCGCATCTCGTACCGGCCATTATTATTTATTATTCTGCTTATGTCTTTCCATCCTATCAGGTCCTGATTGAAAAGGCTGCAATGACGTACATGATTGTGGTGACGATCACTGTATTTAATGCGCTGCTCAATGTGTTTGATGACATATATCGTTCCTATGAAGTATCCAAGATCAGGCCGATCAAAGGATATATCCAGGTTGCCAAGATTATTCTTTTCATCATCGGAGGCATTATCGTCATTTCGAGCCTGATCGGTCAGAATCCATTAATCATTCTCAGCGGGCTTGGCGCGTTATCGGCCGTATTGATGCTGGTCTTTAAAGACTCCATCCTAGGCCTTGTGGCTGGCGTTCAGCTATCGTCGAATGATATGGTGCGTGTGGGCGACTGGATTGAGATGCCGAAATATAATGCGGACGGCGACGTAATCGATATTACCCTAAACACGGTAAAGGTGATGAATTTCGATAAAACGATTACGATGATTCCGAGCTACGCTTTGATTTCGGATTCGTTCAGGAATTGGAGAGGCATGCAGGTATCCGGCGGACGAAGGATTAAGCGAAGCTTTTATATCGATATCAGCAGCATCCGTTTTTGCACCGAGGAAATGATCAGCGAATTTCAGAAGATCCACTACCTTACGGATTATATAACGACAAAATTAAATGAGATCCAAGCGTACAACCTTGAACATGAAATCAATACGGAAAGCAATGTGAACGGCAGGCAACTTACGAATGTGGGCGTATTCAGAGAGTACATCCATCAGTATCTTCGGAATCATCCCAAAATCAATCAGAACATGACGATGATCGTCAGACAGTTGGCGCCGGGAGACACGGGACTGCCGCTTGAAGTATACGCATTTAGCAATGATACCAACTGGGGAGTATATGAATCGATTCAAGCCGATATCTTTGACCATATTTTCGCCGTTGCGCCGACGTTCGGGCTGCGTGCGTTCCAAAACCCAACGGGGCACGATATTGCGCAGCTTAAGGACAGCAGGGAATTTTCACGAGGGTACTCATAAATTCATTCAATTCATACATCGCATATGGCGTGGACTGTTGAACGAAGCGATAAGCCGTTGACCAACTTTTGGTTGATGGCTTTTTTTCGATAAAAGTACTCCGGAATCGCTTCTGTCCCATGCCGAATTGATTCACTCCCGCGTACAGGGGTAGAATAGACAAGTAGGCAAGTAAATTTTTCCATTATCCCCCCAGCAAAGGAGAGATTTCAGATGAACCATCGCATTCCGGAGCATACGTTGAATGATGGCTTAAAGGTGCCCGCAATCGGGCTTGGTACCTACAGCCTGAAAGGGGAAGCCGGCGTCAAATCAATCGCGGGCGCAATAGATGCGGGTTATCGCCTGATCGATACGGCGTATAACTACGAGAATGAGGGAACGGTCGGCAAGGCCATCCGGCAGAGTTCCGTATCCAGGGAAGAGCTCATCATTTGCTCCAAGCTGCCAGGACGTTACCATAGCCATGATAAAGCCATCATGGCTGTAGAGGAATCGCTGTATCGAGCAGGGCTCGATTACTACGATCTGTATTTGATCCACTGGCCGAATCCCAAACAAGATCTGTACGTGGAGGCATGGCAGGCCCTGATTGAGGCCAAAAACCGTGGTTATATCCGCTCGATCGGGGTTAGCAATTTCCTGCCTGAGCATAATGATCGCCTGGTGAAGGAAACCGGCGTGGCACCGAGCTTGAACCAAATCGAGCTCCATCCGTTCTTTAACCAGGGCGATCAGCGGCAAAAGGATGCCGAGTACGGCATCATTGCGGAATCCTGGAGCCCGCTCGGACGCGGCAACGATATCGTACAGGACATTGTGAACGATGAAAAGATCCTCCAGATTGCAGAAACGTATGGCAAAACGGGGACGCAGGTCATTTTGCGCTGGCATACCCAGCTCGGTGCCATTCCGATTCCGAAAGCAAGTTCTCTCCAGCATCAGAAAGAGAACATCGATATTTTCGATTTTGAGCTGACCGCGGAAGAGATGGGAGTCATCTCTTCGTTCAGCCGTGAGGACGGACGGTTGTGGGGACAAGACCCGAGCGAATACGAAGAGTTTTAAATGACATATGGTCGTGAGGATCACCGAGAACGAGGCGGCAAAATACGAGCATGAACCAAAAGCAGCGATTCTCCATCCCAAAGAGAATCGCTGCTTTATTTATGCTTCTAGCAACAAAAGCTTATTAAGCCTGCGTTTTCGGTGCCAGCTCAATCGCCGAACGGATGGCGGCCAGCATGCTTTTGTCGTCGGCAATGTTTTTGCCGGCGATGTCGAAGGCCGTGCCGTGGTCAACCGATGTGCGGATGATGCCGCCTTTGAGGCCAACCGTGATGTTCACGCCTTCCTCGATGCCCATGACTTTGATCGGAGCGTGTCCCTGGTCATGGTAGCAGGCAACGACGATGTCGAAATCGCCGCGGCCCGCACGGAAAAAGAGCGTATCGGCAGGCAGAGGGCCGACGACGTTGATGCCTTCTTGCTGCGCGCGCTCGATGCCTGGCTGCAGCTTCTCTTCTTCTTCGCCGTTGCCGAACAGGCCGTTTTCGCCTGCATGCGGATTAATGCCGCATACCGCAACGCGGGGGTTGTCGAAGCCGGCTTTTTTCAGTGTATCGTGAGCCAGTTTGACGACAGTGTATGTTCTTTCCGGATTGATGCTTTGGATCGCTTCAATCAGTCCCATGTGGGTGGTCAGGTGAATGACGCGTAGATTAGGCGTCGTCAGCATCATGGAGAAATCCTTCGTATCGGTCAGGTCGGCCAAAATTTCAGTGTGCCCCGGGTAGAGATGGCCGCCTTTGTGCAGAGCGGCTTTGTTTAATGGCGCTGTGCAAATGGAGTTAATCTGCTGTTTTTTGGCCAGGTCAACGGCTTTGGCCAGGAACTGGAAGGCGGCATCTCCGGCAATGCCAGATTCTTTTCCGTACTCGAGATCGGCAGGAACGAGGTCGAGGTCGATAACGTCCACGGTGCCGAATTCGTATTTGGCGTCAGCCGGGTCTTGAATCGCATGGATATTCAGGTTCGAGCCGATAATAGGCAGCACGCGTGCCAAAATTTTGGCGTCACCGATAACAAGCGGTTTGCAATTGTCGTAAATCTCCTGATGGCCCAGTGCTTTCATAATGATCTCGGGTCCGATGCCGGCGGCATCGCCCATAGTTATTCCAATAATCGGTTTCATGCTGGAACGCCTCCTTTTAATTTTTGAATGGCATGAATGAACACGTCCGGTTTGCCGAATCCACCTGCTTTGGTGATCACATGCAGGTTGTCGATGCCGATGAATTTGGAGATCGGCACGCCGATTTCGAGCTCGTCCAACAATTCGAATCCGCTAATGTTCCATTTGATGCAAATCTGCTTAGCCGTATCTCCGCCGGTCATCGATACCCCTTTGAACCAGCCCTCTTCCAGCAGCTTGGCGCACACTTCGCCAATGGCCCGCACGATTTCGTTGCTGACCTCCGTGTGGTCGAGACCATTTGCTTCTCCAGTGGCGCGAGCCAATTCGATATCTACCGGCTCTGCGGTAGAGTAGATCACGACGTCTTTGCCTTCCAGCGCTTTCGCTTTGACTTCCTCGTACACGCGGTCAATTTCCACCGTCCGATCTTCGGCTCCCCCCACTGCTTTGAAAGAATGGAACGGGATCGATGTGACGTCCGTTTGTTCCAGCAGCAGCTTGAGTTGTGCGCGTGAGTTTTTGTTCACGCTGCCGACGACGGTAAGAATCGGTCCGCCATTTTCCGGGATGGTCAGCTCGGAGGAGTTGGCCCCCAGATCGTAATGATCGGGAAGGTAATTGGCAATCCCTGCCGATCCTGCCCAAGCAAACGTGTAGTCCAGCTCGCTGGTAATGCTCAGAATTTGTTCCAAATGGTTCTCTTCCGTCGAATCTACGAGCACATAAGGAATGCCCTGCTCCTTGAAGCCTCGCAATTGCTCCTGAATGCGATCTTTTCCTGCCGCAAGGTCGTTGATCGTAATTTCACCGATCTCATACTTCGTTTGCTGTTTCAGCAGATCCGGAAGATAGGAGAGGGTCACCGGCGTTTTCGGATCGTTCGCAATTTCGGTTTCCGCCAGCGGAATACCGTTCAAATAATGTGTGCCGTTCAGGATCGTGCGGTTGTTTTTGGGATAACCCGGAGCGATCATCATGAAATCAGGTTTCACGACGTCGTAGACGGCATCGATCTCGATGCCGATATTTCCGCGCATGGTCGAGTCCATTTTTTTGAAAATGGACTCATATCCGCTTCGCTTCAGCAGCTGGGCTGCGCCAGCGACGCGTTCATAAGCTTTCTCCGCCGCGATGGAACGACTGTCGGTATCAAAGACGACGGCATCGTACTTGGTGATGTGATCCTCGTCCATGTCAAATAATACGCTTGTTTTCAAACCATGACGGGCCAGCTGTACACCGCTGTCATTGGCACCGGTCAAATCGTCAGCAATAATGGCTAATTTCATGCGGCTATCGCCTCCCTGTAAGCTAAATGAATACGAAGTTGCATCAAAATGATGAAGCTCGGTTTATGAAGTCGTTTTCGGTTGATTGTATTTCGCCACGCCGCCTGATTTCTCCAGCCGTTTGGACAGGAAGCCGATGAAGATCGGCAGCAGGATGGCCGTGGTCACTACGCTTGCGGCAATCTGTACAGTAGCGATTTCGGCGATTGGAGCAAAGGATGCGTTTGCAGCTACGATCGCGGCAGGCGTACCTACTGCGTTACCGGCAGTGGAACCTTCCGAAGCGCCAACGATCGGGTTCCATCCAATCGCTTTGAAGAGCAGAAATCCAATCCCGCCCGTAAGCAATACGGTCAGCACGCCAAGCAGAATACCGCTCAGTCCGCCTTGAATGATGGCCGAGAAGTTGATGCCCATACCGAGCGAAAAGGCAAAGAACGGAACCAGCTTGTCGCTGCCTTTATGCAGCCATTCCGCCAGATTGCGGTCCAGGTTGCCAAGAATGACACCTACGATCAACGGCAAAAGTACCGCCACGAAAGACATCGGGGAGAACATGCCGTTGGCAAAGCCCATGGCACCGAAGATGGAGAGTGCAACCATCGTCAGGAACGGGCCGTCGCTCAATGCAAGAAAAGGATAAGCGGCTTTGTCGTCTTCCTTGCCGTACTGGCCGGCCAAGGCAATGTACAGACCGCCGTTGGAGTTCGTCATTGCAGCAATGATGGCAAGTGGCGCAAGGCCAAGAAACAATCCGTTCGAATCAGCGAAGAAAATGGCGATCAAACCTATTATCGCACCAATCCCCCACTTGAACGCAAGCAGCGTGAGACCTTTACCTACAGAAGAACCTGCCGTTTTGAACGTGATTTGCGTTCCGGCGATCAACAGGAACAATGCGATCAGCGTGCTTGAACTATTCACGAACAGCGCTTCGGTGAATCCGCCGATGCGGAGTGCGTTTGGAGCAAACGTATTGATGCATGCGCCGATGAGCAAGGGAACAACCATCATGCCGCCAGGGATACGATCTAATGTCGCTTTGATTTTCATAAGTGATAGCTCCTTAGTAATCGTTTTATAAAAGCGTTTGCAGGGACTATCTTATCTCATGGTGTTTATTTTGGCAACACATAATTACTGTAAATTTAAATACTTCATCGATAATGTTTAAAAATGCAACACTATAGCGTAAAAAAAGGGCGAAAACTTAAAGTCACTCTTTAAGTTTTCGCCATAAGGTGGCTCGGTTGATACCCAAGCGTTCGGCTGCTTTGGATTGATTGTTGTTTTCCTCGCGCAGCACATATTCGATGATTTCTTTTTCGATTTCTTTCAGCGTGCCATCCAATCGGATCGTATTCGAGACCGGACGTTGACGAAGCAGCCGGGATAATGTTTCGGTCGAAATGACGAAATCCCGTTCGTTCAGCGCCGCCTGTTTGACGAGATGTTTCAATTCGCTCACCGTCATTTGTGCCGATTGTTCCCGAATGAAGCGCAGCGCGTCTTCTTTGATTTTTACGGCATTCGTTCCATATTGCTGATGATAACGGCTCAAGAACTGCTGGATTAGAGCCGGCAAGTCCTCCTGCCTGTCGGCCAGGCTTGGCATGATAATCGTATTCAGTTTCATATGGAGGGGCCAGTGATCGTCCAGCGCTTGCTCGCTCAGAATAAACACGCCGATTTTCATGTCCAGGCAGGTCTCGACAAAAGAGAGCAATTCCTGATCCTGAATTCGGTGTTCCACATGGTTAATTTCAACGTTGCGCACTTTCGCTAGCGGAATATTGTGCAAATGGCCGGGAGGAAGCTGCGACATGTCTATCTGCAGGAGCAATCCGCCGTCCGAGTACATTTGATGGAGATGTTTGATCAGGAATGACTTGCCGGAATCCGGCTCGCCAAGCAGATGTATCGCTTCATGCTTTTCATGGAGCGCCTTGGTGTTCTTCAGGACGGCCTGCATGGCCGGCGATTCGGCCACGATCGGTTCGATCGAAGCCTCGGTATATGACTTGATACCGAATTGTGCAAATGAATAAGGATTTCCTTTTTCCATGTAATATATCTTATAGTTTTGGTTATCCAGGGTCGTTTCATGCGCCGTGACTGTCAGTTGGTAGTCGTCCACCATAAAAACGTTTTGTACTTTCGATTGGTGGAACTCCAGGTTGGTGTTAATGATATGAATCTGGTTTTCGGTGAGCGGATTGCGCTCAAAGTCGGCAAGACTCTCGAAGATCACCTTATTATGATCGTTCAAAATGAGCAGGTTCGGATGTTCCTGTGTTGCCAAATTGTTCAGGATCACGGAAGCCGTTTGATTTTGGCTCAGATAACGGTATACGAGCTGTGCGTCTTCCAACGCCCGCATAATCGATTCTTTGCCGGACTGGATCAGGAAACCTTCCAATCCATAGGTCTTTGCCGTATTGACGGTGATGACGTCGCCGACAATCTGTCGGTAACCGGATGCCTTCAGCTCCAGCAGCAGCGGAGCCACTTCCTCGGAGCTGTTGATCGTATACACTTTCAAAGGCAGGTCCATCAGATCAATGATTGCCTGCGCGCCGGACGTGATGTTGGAAAAACCGACAATGGCGGTAAGGCCGTTGAATTGGCTGGCCAATGTCAAGGAACGAATCATGTCGTATCCCGACAGCTGCACGTCAATGACGGGGATGGACACGGCATGTTTGATCAATTTGGCCGTTCCTCCGCGGCTGATGATGATCTGCGCTCCGTTTTTTTCCGCTTCGACGGCGTGTTCCACGCCTTTGGCCAAGTCGCCCACGTTCAGCTTGACGGCCAATTGGGGGAATTGGGGAATGCAATCTTGTATGATAGGAATCATCGCTTCGTAAGGAGCGACAATGTGAACTCGTGTACGCATAGTGATCCTGCCTTTTAATCAATATCGCCATTCATCAAGAGGATCGGTGATCCCAATGAATGAGCGCTTCCCTTATTATAGCCAACTTACAAGAGGAAGGCACCTATGTGTATATTGACGATGAGCTGGCTCGTGTGAACGCGACGGAGATTTGAACGGAGAAATAGAAAGAGGGAACACAATTAATTCACATTTTCACTAATCTATTAATAAATATATATATTTTGCAATGTGACAAAAAATGCCTTACTTCGACAAGGAGGACCCTTTAATATGAGGTTTAGTGTAGGGTTTGGAGCACCAAGTCGCTATACTTAATTCCAGAGAAGGGGGATGTTAATGTATATATTCACAAATTAGTGAAAACGCATTCTTTTTGAAGTGAATGGAATTGGGGCATTCGGAATGATTGGCTTTTTTTATTTTGTAAGCGCTTCACATAAGAGTGACTCGTTAAATTACGGAGATATCGATTCGTAATATATCATCCAAAATGAAGGGAGATTGGCCCGATCATGCAGCATATTCATAAACGATGGAACAAGCTGGGTTCGATGTTGTTGGTTTTCGTGCTATTGGCCGTTACTTTGGGAAGCGGGAACGCGTTGGGCGCCGCAAGCTCGTCGACCACTTCGAACACAACCCGGGTTTCCGTGCACGACCCGTCGATCTATTACGATTCAGCTACGAACAAATACTATATTTACGGTTCGCATCTGGCTCAGGCCAGCAGCACGGATCTTAGGAACTGGTCGTATGAAGGAACACAGGGATACGCCAACAGCACCCTGTACGCACCGTCCACGTTTGAAGGGTATTACTACCTCAAAAATAAAAACAGCGGCTTGTACCTGGACGTGGCCGACGGCTCGGCCGCGGACGGAACAAGCCTTCGTCAATGGTCCTATAACGGTTCCGATGCGCAGAAATTCAGAATCATGCATTACGGGAACGGGGACTACTACCTGCTTACGGCCAATTCGGCCTACAAAAGCGCTATTGACGTCAATGGCGGATCGGCTACGGATGGTGCTCCGATTGAGCAGTGGGCATATTGGGGCGGTGCGATGCAGCTGTTCCGGATTCAGCAAAATGCGGACGGCACGGTCGCATTCCTGACCAAGGCATCCGGGTATACCGGGGCGTTGGATGTGGCTGGCGGCAGCACGACTGCCGGAGCAAGCATACAGCAATGGAACTACTGGGGAGGAGATATGCAGAAATGGGAGCTGGTCAAAGCAGGCGGCACCGGCAATGCGTCCCGCAGCGCCGGGGCGGCGCTGACGTCCGCTCTGGCGGTATCGTATGCTTGGGCCGGATATAACGATCAGGACAGCTCCGGCGGCCATGCGGTATGGGCACCGGCTTCGCCGATCTACAATGCTTCCTATACGTGGGCAGACGGTTCCAAGGGCGCCTACATGTTGTATTACTCCACGTCTTCGACCTATATTCGCTCAGCCATCGGTTTTGGCGTATCCAAGTCCGTAAAGGGGCCATACGAGTACATTGATACCATCATTTACTCGGGCTTCACCAGCGGAAGCAATCCAATAACGACCACGTCATCCCTCGGCTCCAAAACGGTAAACACGTGGTACCAGAATACCAACATTCCCGAGCTGATCGACAAAGGCACGCTTTCCGGCACGCGGAGCGGCTGGTTCCTGGGCAATGGCGGTTACAACAATACGTTATTCCCGAATGCCATCGATCCTACATTGACTTACGATAGTTCCGGAAAACTGTGGATGAGTTATGGATCTTGGTCAGGGGGAATTTACATTCTTCAGATCAATCCGGATACAGGGCAGCCGATCTATCCGGGATCGGATAGCGGCAATACGGACCGTTATTTCGGGAAACGCATTGCGGGCGGTTACGGCAAAACCGGAGAAGCGCCGTACATCATTTATGACAAGGATGCAGGCTACTACTACCTTTATGTGACGTACGGCGGTTTGGCCAATGAAGGCGGGTATCATATTCGCGTGTATCGTTCCACAACGATCGACGGAACATATACCGATGCTGCCGGCAATCAGGCAGTCTATGCATCCGCTTCCGTCGATCAGTCGACCCGGGGAGTGAAGCTCTTCGGCAACTATGCGTTGGCCGGCATACCGCTCGGGTACAAATCGGGCGGGCATAATTCCGCATTCGTCGATACGGATGGTGCGAGGTACTTGATTTACCATACCCGCTTCAATAATGGGACCGAGTACCATGAGGTTCGGGCGCATCAGCAATTTTTGAACGCCGACAAATGGCCGGTGACGGCCGTATACGAATTTTTGGGCAGCAGCATCTCTTCCACCGGATATAGCGCGAGCGACATGACGGGAACGTACCAATTCGTCAATATGGGGCTGGATGCTTCCATTAGCGGCGTGGGCATGCTTCCGACCCGAAGCGTGACGCTGAACGCCAACGGGACGATTACCGGCGACGTGACAGGCACATGGTCGAACACCGCCGGTACGTATTACTGCACCATGGTCATTAACGGGGTGACGTATAAAGGCGTATTCTTCAAACAAAAAAATGAGCTGTCCAGCCATAACGAAGTGATGACATTCTCACTGATCGGTTCCAACAACCAATCCATCTTTGGTTCCAAATAGGATCATCTGCGATCGGCGATGCCAGTTCCCTTTGGATTAGGCGTGTGATATTGATCACGGAAACAGTGCCTGCCGTTTTCCAAAATAACCATAGTGAAGTGATGCTGTGTTTAGGGAAAAGGAGGCACGATCATAGATGGCAGGAAGCCGCGAAATGGTTCAACCTGATTACATTATCGAACAAGTCGTCGACCGGTTCCCGTGCAGGGCACTGTGGAGCGAAGGCCGCCCTTGTCTGGAGTATCAACGGGAAGGCGATCTGGTGCAGATTGCGGAATATGTTCGAGAGCACTTTGGAGTCGAGCTGCTGGACGTCTTTTTCACCGCCGTGGAGAGTCTTCCGCTTGAACCGTGATGAACTGATGACTACATGCAACAGGAGCCCAAATAATCAACACAAACGCAATAGAAAAACTCACGAGACAGATGGCCGCAAGGCCTGGCATCTCGTGAGTTTTTTAATCCTGCCTTCATGCGCAGGTGATGCGGTCGGGAAGACAGGATGTCCTATGCCTGCAATTTGAAGCGGCTGATCAGCTCGCCCATCCGGATGACGCTGGCCTTGACCTGTTCGGACTGGTCGGATACGTCGCCGGATTGTTCTGTTGCCGATACCATCTGTTCGGCAATATGCTGCGTGGACACGGCCGATTGTTCGCTGGCTGCGGCAATTTCCTGAATGGAGCGAACCATCGTTTCAATGGATTCATTCGTCTCCTGTATGATGTGGAACAAACTTGCCGATGCATTTTTGTTCTGGTTTGCATGCTGTGCGTACTGTTCTGCCGTTTCTTGAAGCAGCATCGCATTTTCATTGACTTGTTCGGACACCCAGGCGAGCAGTTCCCGAACATGGGAGGACAAGTTGGTAACGGAATCGACGACCTCAACGGTCACCTGCTGGATTTGATCGGCAGCCTGGCGGGAGCCGTCCGCAAGCTTGCGGATCTCATCGGCCACGACCGCAAAACCTCTGCCGGCGTCTCCGGCTCGTGCGGCTTCAATCGAAGCGTTGAGGGCCAGCAAATTGGTTTGTGCCGAGATGTTCAGGATGGACTGGGAGAGCAGGCTGATTTGATCCACCGCCTGCGCACGCACTAAAGCATTGCTCAACCGGGTCTCGGTTTGTTGATACACTTGTTCCGCGGCCTTGCCGGATTCCTCTGCACGGGCTACCAACTGATGAGCTTGTTCAATGCTTTCTTCGGCTTGGACCACGCTCTCCTGGGCTTTGCTGCCGATAAAATGGGCCGATTCACGGATGTTATCCGCCGATGAGTTCATCGTTTCCGTATACGCGGACGTCTCCTGCATCGTGGCTGACAGCTGCTCTACGGTAGCGGAGACGTCCAGCACGCTTTTGTTCAGCTCCTGCATGCTGGCATTGGTGTTTTCGCTCATCGCATGAATGGAGCGGGATTCTTCCGCTACGCCCGTAATGATATTCACCGTGCTTGCCGTCATTTGGTCAATGGAGCGGGCGATGACGCTGATCTCGTTTTTCCCCTGTAATAGCTCGGGATTCAATGTCGCATACATGCGCCCTGCCGTGATTTCCTGGCAATACTGGGTGATGCCTTTCATTCGGCGGTGAAGGTTGCGAACGGTGATCCAGGTCGCGCCGACCATAAGAACCAGAAGAATGACTTGAAGGAAGCCGAGTATGCTGGCATGGTTTTGTATGTTGGTTTCGGTTTGTTCGAACAGGGCGGCCGATTGTGCTTCATTGTACTCGGCCAGAGCGGTTAACGATTCAACGATCGCGGTGCTGTTCGAGTTGATGCGATTGCGTTCCTCCTGGTCGTAGGTGCCGGTATTTTTCTTGGCCTCCATAATCTTTTCGATATCTGCATAGTATGTATCCAGCTTTTGCTTCAAGTCGCCGTACATGCCCTGTTCTTGCTCGTTAAGATGTTGTGAGGAATAGCTGTTCAAGCCTTCGGACACGAGCCCTTTTCCTTTTTGAACCTGTTGATATTGCTTGTCCGTGTATTCCGATTTATCAAGCACCTTGGTATAGTTGGCACGCATGTTGTAGAAGTCGGCTTTGATGCCGAGAATGATGGCTTGATGCTGGAACCGGTCCTTGTATAACGTTTCCTGACCGTCCTGCGCGTCTTTCATGCCGTCCATGCCGACGAGAAATACGACGAACAAGGCGATCACGTTGAAACTGACCATCAAAATGAAGGTTGTCGTCAGCTTCAGGCGGTTTAGCCAAGCGAACCTGCCTGAAGAAGATGGTTCCGAATCGGATTTGCGAAACATATAGAATCCCCCTTGTTGTATCGATCCGTGCCGTGATTGGGCCGGATGTAATGCTATCCTGCTCAAGCATCGTGCACTTGCCACGAATCGTGATATCTATATGGATATATCGGAATATGGGACATTATGGAACAGGTAGAAAGTGGATGATTTTTAAATAAATGATTTAATATTGAAAGTTGTTATATGTTTGAATCGTCATAGAAAAATGAAACCTCTGATGTAAATTCATGTATTATAGTAAAAATGGTTACTTACTGTAGGAGGTACGGACATGGGCGTGTGGACGAGATTCAGGGATGTCATGAAGGCAAATGTAAACCATCTGCTGGAACGGGCGGATGATCCGGAGAAGGTTGTGGATGCATGCATGCGAAGCATGAACAGCGATCTGGGCCAGGTTAAGGCAGAAACTGCAGGCGTATTGGCTGAAGAGAGCCGGGCGAAGCGGGCGGTGGATGAGTGCGCAGCAGAAATCCGGAAACTCCAGCGGTATGCCGAAAAATCGGTTCAGGACGGCGATGAGGACAGGGCAAGAGGATTTCTGGAGAAGAAAGTAAAGCTGGCGGGTAAAATGAGCGAGCTTCAGGCGGCCCATGAACGGGCGTCGGCCAAAGCGAAAATGATGAAACACATGCAGGATAAGCTGGTATCCGATCTGAATCGGCTTGAATCCAGGCATGCGGAGCTCAAGGGAAAAATGGCCGATGCTCGGGCGCAGCAGCAGGCAAATGAACGGAATGCCGCGCTGCGGAGTGCGGATGCTGCCTTTAAAGCGATGGAGGAAAAGGCAAATCAGGCGCTAAATGAAGCAACGGCGCTTGCCGAGTTGCGTGCAGAAGCACAAGGCGACGATTTGGATGAATTGATTGCGCAGCTGGAGCGCGAGATGAATGCTGAGCCACGCGGTGGAAACGAGGCACTCACAACCGAGGAGGAGCTCCGGGCCCTGCAAGAACAGCAAAGGAAGTAATCGGCAGCTTTGCGTAACTTGACTTGTATGGAAGGAGCAAACGACCGATATTACAGACATGGGGGTGGGCAAATGCCTGTCATTGAATATAAATGCCCCAATTGCGGCAGCGGCATGATGTTTGACAGCGTTACAGGAGCATTGTCCTGTCCGAGCTGCGGACGGAAGGACGACATTGAGCAGCTTCCAGACCCTTTGAAGCGGCAGGTCTTCGAGGCAGGAGAGGTGAAGGAGTACCATTGCACCAGCTGTGGAGCCGTTATCGTAACCGAACCGGAGACAAGCGCCACGACATGCAGCTTCTGCGGATCGGCGGTGGTGCTGGCGGACCGATTGAGCGGGGAGTTGGCGCCTGCCAAGGTCATTCCGTTTTCGATTGGAAAGGAAGAGGCGAAGCGAGCGTTTAAAAAATGGTGCAAAAACGGCCTGTTGACACCAAGCGGTTTCATGACGGCGAATCGGGTAAAAGAAATGAGCGGAATCTATGTGCCGTTCTGGATGTACGAACTCAACAATGTTGCTGACGTAAGTGGTCACGCCACCAAAGTAAGGATGTATACCCAGGGACAATATCGATACACGGAAACGGATCACTACGAGATCTATCGGAAGGTGCGTGCCAATTTCGTCAATCTGCCGGTGGATGCTTCGGCGAAGATGGACGATGCGTTGATGGATAAGCTGGAGCCGTTTCCCTATAAGGAGCTGAAGGCTTTCAAGACGGCATATCTCGCCGGTTATACCGCCGAGAAGTACAGCTACGATGATGAAGAGCTGCTTCCGCGAGCCAAATCCAAGGTACGTCCATACATTGAATCTTATATATCTTCAACCATTACGGGGTATACGACGAGGACGCTGGGCAGCATGTCCGTGCAGACGAAGGTGGAGCATTCGGATTACATATTGTTGCCGGTATGGATGGTTTCCTATGACTATAACCATAAGGAATACAAGTTTGCCATGAACGGTCATACGGGCAAAGTCGTTGGCAAGCCGCCCATCAGTAAATGGAAGGTGACAGGCTGGTTTGCGGGGATCACGGGCATTTCTTTCCTTGCATTGAAAGCGGCGATTTGGTTGCTGGGAGGAGGTTTGTCATGAAAGCGGGGGCAGGGCTGATTTTATTAGTGTTTCTTTCCGTCATTGGCTTCGGATCGCTTGTATTGATTCCGGTATCGGCAGCTGCGGTCACGGGTGGGAAAACCTTGATTTACGATGAAGCTTCGTTGCTAAGCTCAAGGGAGCGAGAGGAACTGAACGAACTAGCAAACGAGCTTGGGACAGAAAGGCAAACCGATATTATCGTTTATACTACACTCAATGAAAGCAATGAAGATGTTCAGCAAATCACAGAGGATTTTTACGATGAGCAGGCTCCCGGATACAGCAAAAAGCACGGGAATGCCGTCATTATGACGCTGGATATGTTGAATCGCGACATTTATATTGCCGGATTTTACAAAGCGGAGACTTATCTGAACGACTCCAGGCTGGATCGGATTCGCGACCAGATTACGCCATCCTTGTCCAGCGGGGACTACAAAACAGCTTTTGAAACATATATCAGGTCATCCTACGATTACTTGGGGGTGGCTCCTGAGACGGATTCGGGTACATCCGGGTCTTCAGGTTACAACGGAGCAGGTTCCTCGAACAATCATTATAGCTATGGGGGGGCAAGTGGTTCGTCAAAAGTGGACCATCTGCTGGCCAACACCTGGGTGCAGCTAGGTATTGCGGCGCTGATCGGTGCAGTTTCTGTTGGCGTTATGGCATATCGTTCCGGTGGACGGGTCACGGTGAATGCGCATACGTACCAGGATTTTAATTCCTCGGCCTTGCTGGACCGGGAGGACCGGTACATTCGGACCAGCGTTACCAAGGAACGCATACCGGACAACAACAATAACAACAATTCTGGCGGAGGCGGCGGGGGTACGACCAGTGGCGGGCACTCTCACAGCGGCAGCCGGGGATCTTTTTAGGATGATGGCGGCTTATTGATTTCAGGAAAGGAAGGGATAAGGATGGGTTTTTTCAGGAACCAATTTGCAAACGTGGTGGAATGGGAAGAATTCAGGGATGACATGATTTTTTGGAAATGGAGCAACCGGGAAATCAAAAAAGGCAGCAAGCTGGTGATCCGTTCGGGGCAGGATGCCATTTTCCTCAACAACGGCAAAATCGAAGGCATATTCGAGGATGAAGGTTCGTTCAGTATCGAATCGGACATCATTCCGTTTCTGTCTACATTAAAAGGATTCAAATTCGGCTTCAACAGCGGCATGCGGGTTGAGGTGCTGTTCGTCAACACCAAAGAGTTCACCGTACGGTGGGGCACGCAGAGCCCGATTCTGATCCCGACGCCGCAGCTTCCCGGTGGCATGCCGATCCGAGCGAACGGCACGTTTAATTTCAAAGCGAGCGACTATGTCACACTGATCGATAAAATTGCGGGCATTAAACAGAGCTATCTCGTCGAGGACGTCAAAATCCGCATGACCGCCGTATTGGATCAATTGCTTATGAAGTGGATCAGCCGGGAAGGCAAGGACATGTTCAACCTGCAGGCCAATGCCGCCGAAATTGCGCGTGGAATCCGCGAGGATCTGGACATGGAAATGATGGACATCGGCATTGGCATTACCGGTTTCCAAGTTATGAGCTTTAATTATCCGCAAGAAATCCAGGACATGATTACGAAAACGGCCTCCCACGAAATGATCGGTAACCTCCAGAAGTACCAGCAGGTCAGCATGACGGACGGCATCGCTTCGGGCAAGGTGAAGGGTGGGGGAGCAGCTTCGGACATGGCAAGCATGATGATGGGCATGAACATGGCGAACGAAATGCTCAAGAACATGAATCAGGGCAATGCAGGTCAACATCAGAACCCGAACCAGCAGCAAGAAGCCGGTCAGTCCAATGCGCAGGGAGGAAGCGCCCCTTCTTCCAATGCACCGAATTTTTGTCCGAATTGCGGAACCAAAAACGAAGGCTCCAAATTTTGTCCGAACTGTGGTCATAAACTGGGGTAACACGAATGTCTCCCGCCGGGGAGGCGGTATAAGCTGGCGGACGGGTGAACTTGCACCCGGTGGCCGGCTTTTTTTGTCCCCCTGTAGTTGTACGGCAAGGCATTACCCGCCGGGTGGAAAACAATGATTTATTTTTAGTTGAAAAGTGTTGACAAAGTGAACGAGATATATTATCTTTAAATCAAGATATTTAATATAAAATAAAACAAACACCACAATAAAGGAGAGATCAAGATGATTATTCCAATGCTGGACAGAATCAACGAGTTGTCGAGACAGGCGAAAGAGAATGGTTTGACGGAAATGGAGAAAATGGAGCAGGCCCGCCTGCGCCGGGAATATCTTCAGGTCTTCCGCGGCTCGGTCAACGACATTCTGCTGAACGCAACCATCTATGATCCGAATGGCGATGACGTCACTCCTGACAAACTGAAAGCGAGACAGGAAGAAATCGCGAAAGACAAAGAATAAATTTTTTTACTCATATATCTTAAAATAAAGATTATATAATTCAAAATAAATAAACAAAACAAATAAAAATGGTATACACTTAGGAGGAATTACAATGACTATTCAAACGACAGGCATCCACCACATTACCGCATTCGCTGGAGACCCACAGGCTAACGTTGACTTCTATGCCGGGGTTCTCGGACTGAGACTGGTGAAAAGAACCGTTAACTTTGACGCACCAGACGTGTACCATCTGTATTTCGGGGATGAACACGGCAGTCCAGGCACCATCATCACGTTCTTCCCGTCAGCTGGTGCACGTCGCGGCCAGATTGGCGGCGGCCAAGTCGGCGTAACGACGTATGCCATTCCGGTCGGTGCGCTCGATTTCTGGCAAGAGCGTTTGGAGGGTTTCGGTCTTAACGTGACGAGAACAACCCGCTTCTCCGAAACATTCCTACAATTCGAGGACACCGAGGGGCTGCGTTTGGAACTCGTTGAACGTGAGGAAGGAGCAAACAGCACTTGGACGCAAGGAAGCATCCCGGCTGATAAAGCGATCAAAGGATTCGGCGGCGCCGTGTTGTTCAGCGTCAATCCGTTGAGAACGATGGATGCGCTGGTACGCATTCTGGGCTTCGTCAAAGTGGATGAGAACGCAGAGTATGCCCGCTTCCGCTCCATCGGTGACCTGGGCAACGTGATCGATGTGCCTGTAGAGCGTATTCCGCTTGGAACGGGCGGGGCAGGTACGGTGCACCACATTGCATGGCGTGCCAAAGATTTCGAGGAGCATGATCAATGGAGGGATGCCGTGTATCAATACGGATACCAGCCTACACCGATCCGGGATCGTCAATACTTCAATGCCATCTACTTCCGTGAAGCGGGCGGAATCTTGTTCGAAATCGCGACGGATCCTCCGGGCTTTGCAAGAGACGAACCCGCCGAGACCATGGGAGAAAAATTGATGCTGCCGGATTGGTTCGAACCGCACCGCGATCAGATCGAGGCGAATCTGCAGCCGATTGAAGTACGGGTATTGGAACCTGCGGGCACGACTTTGGAGCAAGGCTAATTAACATTTATTTTGCTTAAGAGAAAGGGAAGAGGATGATGGAAAAAAAGGTAACCTGGCTGGAGCTGTTCTATGATCTGCTCTTTGTCGCAGCCGTGTCCAAGGCAGGCCATGTCCTGCTCCACGCCGAGCATGGCATTATCCCCTATGATTATCTGCTGAAATTTGTGTTGATTTTCATTCCTGTCTGGTGGGCCTGGGTCGGCCAGACGATGTTTATCAACCGCTATGGACAGGATATTCTCGCACATCGCGTGTTCCTTATCCTGCAGCTCCTGTCCGTGTTGGTCATGACGGCGAGCCTATCGGTTGATTTTGACCAGTATTATCTTCCCTTTTTCATCGGCTACATCGGTTCAAGAGCCTTCACGGCGATCCAGTATTTCTTGCTCCATGGGTCCAAAAGCGACCATCACCTCAATGCGGCGCGTTTCTTGGGCCTAAGCTTCCTGATCGGCATTGCGATCTCGTCGTTCTCCCTGTTCTTCGATTCTTGGGTTCGATACCTCATCCTGTACGCCGGCATTGCGGTCGATATCATTCTTCCGCTGATCGGCCGCAGACGCTTGGTGAAAGTGCCGATCCATACGCACCATTTGATGGAACGCTTTGCCTTGTTCACCATCATCTTGCTTGGGGAATCCGTCGTTAGCATGATTGCAGTGCTGCAGCTGGACCGCTGGAACCTGGAGTCGATCCTGTTCATTGCCTTTACGGCAGTATTCGTGATCGCGATGTGGTGGCAGTACTTCGATAATGTGGAGAAAAACGTGAGCAAAGAAATTCGCACCTCCGGGCAGGCGATGATTTACGGCCACCTGTTCATCTATATCTCGATGAGCATGATCGCAGCCTCGATCCAGCTGCTGTACTTGAACAAACTGAACTACGGCTTCATGCTTGCCTTTGCATTCGGTTCGTTGCTGCTGTACTTCGCTTCCACCGCGCTGGTGTTCCACCAGTACAAACACGCACATCTGCGCATGCGCCCACTGCAATTGGCGATACTGCTTGCAATCGTGGGAGTCAGCATCGTCGTGGATCTTGTCTACCATGTGCCTAATTATGTCGTGATGGGGGAGAATATGATTTTCTTCCTGGCTTATGCGAAGCTGACGACTTGATTTGAAGTAATCTAGAGTTTTGAGAAAAGCTGCGAACATTGTTCGCGGCTTTTCTTTAATTTTTTCGCAGCATCGTTGGGATTTTCCATTGTAAACGGGTGATTGAATAGCGCCAAAAAACTCCCGCCGGAACGGGAGCCTCTTTTTCAGCAAGAACATATGGAAACCAACGGATAAGAATCGATATCTACGTATGGGAAGCGGAAGATGGAGTTGCAACCGCTCTGACAATCAGACGGTGAGTCGGGTTAATGAGCGGATCACAAGTGATCAATGTAAGCACTTGGCCCAGTTTGGGATCTTCCAACACCGATAAATCGGTAGGCTCAACGACGGTGATTCGGTCAACCTTGTAGTTGATCGTTGTTCCGCCAGCCAGGGTGACCTGAATATCGTCGCCGATCTCAAGCTCTCCGAGCCGATTGAACAGACGGCCTTTTTTGTGCGCGCGATGGGCTGCGATGGCAGCGTTCCCTTCAGACCCAATCGGGGAGGTCTCTACCAGATGAGTCGCCGCGACCTTCATGTTTTGCACGGTGGCATCCTCCAGGATCGGCAGGCGGACGTCGATTTTGTCGATGGAAATCAGACCGATTGCGTCTTGGGTCGAGTCCAATAGCTGATTCGCTTCCGACCCCGAGAGATTTGCTTCCTCTGCCCCTTCAGTAAAGGAGGAGTTCAGTTTGGACAGCCCGCTTTGCAGGTTTTGCGGAGAAGCGGCAGTCTTTTTAGGGGCTGCGAGCTCCTGTTCCAGCCGACTCATGACCCTTGCCTGCTGCCAGTCGTTCCATTTTTCCTGCAAATATGGAAAGCTAATCACCAATGCTCCAACCAATATGAACAGCATGGAGAGTTTTTTCATGGAATTGCAATGCTCCTTTGATTCAAGAATGACGATTCATTCTTTAGTGTAAGGAATGAACATCTACAAAAACTCAACAATGCAATTTATGCCTGCTTTAGAGAGCGCTTCTGGGGTTCGATGCCGGCCTGCTCGACAGACCATTCCTCAAAAGTAGCGGGCAGCGTAATGCCAAGTTCTTCCCAGTACAAGTCTTTCATTTCCTGATAATGAGCCGTCGCTGCATCATGCTCGCCCAGATCCACATAGAGTCCGATGAGTCCCAGATGCGTTTTTTCACTATAAGGGTGAACGCCGAGGATTCGTTTATACTCATTGATCGCCTCGTGAACCTTGCCTGCCTGGATGTAGAACTGGACGAGATTCATGGAGTGATGGAGCCAGAGCAGCCGCAGCCGCTGACGTTCTCCTTCTGCCCAGTGGTAATCATGGTCTGCCAGATAGTCGTTGACATACAGCTGGTTCAGCTGGTAGTGCTCTTCGTAGTTTTCTTCCGTGATTTCGCCCAAATTGCGGATTCCCTGTTCGAATCGATCCACGTCAATGATTACTTGCAGCGTATGAAGCGTATACCCTTCGCCGCCGCTTGCATTTACAATTTCCACAGGCATGCCCGCTTGTTCAAGACATTTGCGGATATGGTATATGGTAGTGTACAGATAAGTCGATGCTTTTTTGAAATCCTGGTCGGGCCAAAACTCCTGAATGAGCAGGTCCTTGCTGACAAACTGGTTGCGATTATGCAGCAAGTAGGCGAACAGCTCCTGAGCTTTGGTTGTGCGCCAGCGAAATTGGGCCTGACCCGCTTCGCGGTTCGGTCCGTTTGGGACGTAGGCTGGACGCAGCGTCTTGAAACAGCAGATCATCTGGCCTGCAGGCTCATTGGGCAGCGATTTCGTCAGCGTCATACGTTCCATCACACGTTTCATCGATTTGGCCAGGCGCTCGGCTTGAACCGGTTTGAGCACGTAATCGAGGGCATTCATTTCAAAAGCATCAATCGCATAACGGTCATAGCCGGTTACGAAAACAATATCGGATTGCGGGCTCGCCGCTTGCATCATCTCCGCTGCTTGCATCCCGTTCACCTCCGGCATGACGATATCCAGGAAAATCACGTCAGGTTTGTGTATTTTCGCCTGTTCGATGGCTTGTAGCGGATTGGTGCAGCTGTCCACGATTTCGACATCGGGCAAAATGTTTAAAAGTTGTTTGGTCAGAACTAAAATAGCAAGTTTCTCGTCGTCCACCAACAATGCTCTGATCATGAGATATACAACCTTCTTCCCCAACATTATAAAAATAAGTATATATACGTTCCAGTGAAGCCGTAAAATTCCCGTAATGAGAGGAAAAGCCCATTTTAACAAGGACCATTTCCCTTGAACGCGCATCGAATGATGCCTTTTTTATGTATGGGCCGCGGCCCCCATAAATAATGACTCGCTTTCGTGCTAGGTGTGATGCTGCACCAAACAAAGAAATCATGCAAATCAAAACAGACTACTAAACCTAACCATCATATCAAACATTGAAACATCTCCATAGTAAATCGGTTTTTTTCTCAAGTTTCTTAATATAATCTCGTGTTTTGAATAGCCATGCAAGTCCTAATTGTCAGCCGGAGAACGTCCGATTTATGAACAATATTAATGAAGTTTCTAAGAAAAACGTTTTCGTATTTATTTTCCGCCATGGAATCTGGTAATATGAGACTAGATACAGGTGAATTACTCGGCTTCAGTCAACGAGATCGAGATTCATGGGTATGGAGATGATAATCAGGAGGGGAAACGGGTGAGCACAAATCAGATTGGTGTTCCTTTGGAAGGGTTTGCAGAATTTAGCCGGACGGTTGCTGCCGAAGGGGCCGTTTTGCTTAGAAATAACGGAGATTCACTTCCTATTCGAAAATCCGAAAACGTTTCAGTTTTTGGCCGAATTCAAGTGAATTATTATCGCAGCGGAACAGGTTCCGGCGGTAGTGTGCATGTCGCCTATACGACCAACTTGTTGGATGGGCTGCGCAGCAAAAAACAGATCAGCGTCAATGAGGAACTCGCGGCCGTTTACGAAAAATGGATTGAGCAGAATCCGTTCGATGATGGTGGCAAAGTCTGGGCGGCAGAGCCGTGGAACCAGAAGGAAATGCCGCTGACGGATGAATTGGTGGCTCAGGCAAGAGCGAAGTCGGATAAAGCAATCATCGTCATCGGCCGTACGGCGGGAGAAGACCAGGATAACGCTGACGCGCCGGGAAGCTATCAATTGACGGAAGACGAGAAATCGATGCTGAAGCTGGTTACCAACCACTTTGAACAAACGATCGTAGTCCTGAACGTATCCAATATCATCGACATGAGCTGGCTGGATGACAAGAGTTACGTCAACCCGATTCAAAGCGTGATTTACTCGTGGCACGGTGGCATGGAAGGCGGAAACGCGATTGCGGACGTTCTGGTCGGCGAAGTGACGCCAAGCGGTAAACTGACGGATACGATTGCTTATTCGATCCATGACTACCCTTCGACCAGCAATTACGGAAATGAATTCAAGAACTTGTACCAGGAAGATATTTATGTAGGGTACCGATATTTCGAAACGTTTCGACCGGAAAAGGTCCAGTTTGAATTCGGGTACGGCCTCTCTTACACCACATTTGCAGTAGAGACCGAAGAAGCCCAAGTCGTAGCCAAGAACGACAAAACTTGCATTGAGATCAAAGCTGCGGTAACCAACACGGGCTCTGTCCATGCTGGCAAAGAAGTTGTACAGGTGTACTACGAAGCTCCTCAGGGCAAATTGGGACAGCCTGTCAAAGCGTTGGTTGCCTTTGGCAAAACAAGCTTGCTGCAGCCGGGAGAATCGCAGACGCTGACGATCAGCTTCCCGGTAGATTCCATGGCTTCTTACGATGACGCCGGGGTGACCGGACATGCCTCCGCTTATGTAATGGAAGAAGGAACATACCGTTTGCATGTCGGAACCAGCGTCAAACAAACGGAACATGTGAAGGTCGATGGGCAGGAAGGCTACGTCGTGGAGTCCGTACGGGTTGTCGAGCAGCTTGAAGAAGCGATGGCACCCGTCGAGTCGTTCACACGCATGAAACCGGGAGCGCGCAAGGAAGACGGGTCATATGAGCTGACCTATGTGGAGGCTCCGAAACGCAAGGTAGACATGGCTCAGCGGATCGAACAGCGTCTGCCGGCGACATTGGAGCAGACCGGGGACCAAGGGTACAAGCTTCAGGATGTGAAGGATGGCAAAGTGAGCCTGGAAACCTTCGTCGCCCAATTGAGCGATCAGGATCTTGCAACCTTGATCCGCGGTGAAGGCATGAGTAGTCCGCTCGTTACGTCGGGAACGGCCTCGGCATTCGGCGGCGTGAGCGATAGCTTGTTCAAGCTTGGGATCCCGGTGGCTTGTACAGCCGACGGCCCGTCCGGCATCCGCATGGACAGCGGCGAGAAGGCCACGCAGGTGTCCATCGGAACACTGCTGGCAGCCACATGGAATACACAGCTGGTGGAAGAATTGTACGTGATGGAAGGTCAGGAGCTGCTCCGAAACCAGATCGACACGCTGCTCGGCCCTGGCCTCAACATTCGCCGCAGCCCGCTGAACGGCCGCAACTTCGAATATTTCTCGGAAGATCCGCTCATTTCGGGACAATTCGCGGCGGCTTGTACGCGTGGCATTATGAAGGGCGGATCGAACGCCACGCTGAAACACTTTGCCTGCAACAACCAGGAGAAACACCGCAGCAAAGTGGATGCCGTCGTATCCGAGCGTGCGCTCCGCGAGATTTACTTGAAAGGCTTCGAAATTGCCGTCAAGGAAGGCGGAGCCAACTCCGTGATGACGTCTTACAATCCGGTTAACGGACACTGGGCAGCTTCGAACTACGATCTGAACACAACCATTTTGCGTGGAGAATGGGGCTTTGAGGGTATTGTCATGACCGACTGGTGGGCGATCATGAATGATGTCGTTCAAGGCGGAGCAGCCGACCGTAAATACACCAACTGGATGATCCGCGCCCAGAACGATCTGTACATGGTTGTGCCGAACTATGGCGCGGAGATCAACGGATGGGACGACAACACGCTGGAGTCGTTGGAGAACGGCACGTTGACGCGTGGTGAGCTTCAGCGCTCGGCCAAAAACATTTTGACGTTTATTCTGAACGCCCCGGTCATCTCCAGAAAACTGGAATTGAACGAGACGGTTGCCGCGTTCAAAGCTGATTCAGCCCTGTCTGCGGAAGGTGCGCAGGCATTGGCGAACGATCCTCAAGTGAAGCCGGCAGTAGGCGAGCCTGTGCGCATGCACGTGAACCAGGCCGGCGAATACCGGATCATCGTGCAAATCATGTCACCGGAACCGGAGCTGGCCCAAAGCGCCTGCAACGTGCTGCTGGGCGGCCAATTGATGACGACCATCCAGACGAACGGAACGGAAGGCAAATGGATCCGGCAGCGCCTGGTGAAAGTGCAGCTGGAGGAAGGCGTGTACGAATTGACGCTGGACTTCACCAAGCCAGGTTTGCAGATCGATTGGATTGAATTTAAACTGGTTTAAAGCAGCTTGTCGCCTGTGACGCGAAACATGATCATATAAATGCTGCTATGGAGGAATCCGTGAGAGGGCTGAACGCTGAACAAACTGTTCCGGGAGGTCGCGAAACGTGAGAAGGTACAATTTCTGGAGTCCGATCCTGTTGATTGCGGTGGCGCTGATTACGAGAAGCCTGGTGACCAACTTGGCCCTGCTCTTTGGCCTGTCGCATGAGGCAGCCAGCAATCTCGCCATGATTGCCATGATCATCGCTGCACTTATTATGTATACCCGCATGACGAAGGCACGGCGCAAAAAATAATAAAACAGTTCACACAAAGGCCCCTGCATTTTAGCAAAGGCCTGCCATTCAGACACCCTTGAGGTGTCTTTTTTTCGTTATTTCTAGGAGGGGGCATCCCCGTCGACGCCTCCTGCGGCGAATGCAGGGAGAGACTTTCATTCCTTTCTTCCGTACAATTTCCTCAGGCCCGAGGCCGCGGGCGAAACTGGTTGGGCGATAATCCCGTGCCCCGCCTGAACTGCCTGGAGAAATGACTGACGGAATGATAGCCGAGCTCATCGGCGATGTCCTCGACCGTTTTGCTTGTGCTTACCAGCATTTGCTTGGCTCGGTTGAGTTTGGTTTCAGTGAGGTACTGGCGTGGTGATATGCCGTATATTTCTTTGAACACTTTGGTGAATTGGCTGCGGCTCAGATTCAGTTCGTCCGCTGCCTGGCTTATGGAGCCGTCGCCCGAGATGAGGTGCTGCAGCTTCTCTTCAATGAGATGGGCCGTGTCGGCTTTATGAATGGTCGAATGCAGCGGTTCGGCGGCCATCGACTCCTCTTCTACCTTCACGGCCAGTCGGAGAATTTCCTGAATAATGAGCAGAATGTAGGCCTGGAGCGCGATTTTCTGGACAGGGTTCAGCGTCAGGCGTCGTTCCGTCTCCGCGGCGGGCATCTCGCCTGCAGACGCCAAACTGGGCTGCATCTCCCGTTCGATGTGTGCGACGTATTCCGTCAACCCAGCCATTTCCGCCATGGAGGCGGGAAGAAGATGGTATTCGCGTTGGCTCAGCGTCTTGCGTATGGAGTAATCGTCCATATCGAAGTGTATGTCGAAGAAACGAAAGCAATCCTCGCTTTCGGCCATATTCTCCATTTCGTGCCGGGTACCCGAACGAATGAACAGCCAATCTCCGGGCCGAAGCCGGATCTCGAGATGCTGCAGCTTCAGCCTAGCTGTTCCGGCCTGGCAATACATGATTTCATACAAATGATGGTGATGTCTGGGATATCGCCAACCGGGCGGTTTGGCGCCGAAATGGCAGCCCGTAATGTGCAGCGTGTTGGTCATATTCGGAAAAATCACGTCAGTGTACATTTCGTCGCCCCCAACGGTCATGTTGCCAAGATTATATCACTCGGATGTAGGCTGTAAAAGATGAACTTGACGCTTGGCGCATGTCGCAGAAAAGGTAGTCCGCTGAGGATGAAATGGCACAAAAGGTCAAAAAGCCGGACGTTTTGTGAATGGTGGTTGGCAATCTCGGCTTTTATGATAGATACAAGGGGTTAGCCCACCATTGCGGTACGGAAAAGGAGGAGGGCATGCATGGTACATTCGGGAACACCTGCGAGCGATTGGATCAAAGCGGCGGCACGGATCGTTCCATCCGAACGGCAGCTGGCTTGGCAGGAGATGGAATTCTACGCGTTCATACATTTTACGGTAAACACGTTCACGGATCGCGAATGGGGAACGGGAGACGAGGATCCGGCGTTATTTGCTCCCACGGAACTGGATGCGCGCCAGTGGGTGCGAGCGTGCAAGTCGGCCGGCATGACCGGGCTGATCCTGACCTGCAAGCACCATGACGGATTCTGCTTATGGCCAAGCAAGCACACGGATCATACCGTGTCCGCGAGCCCGTGGCGCGAAGGGAGAGGCGACCTCGTTCGCGAGGTCGCGGAGGCGTGCCGCGAAGGCGGGCTGCGTTTCGGCATATACCTTTCCCCATGGGATCGGCATGAGCCTTCATACGGTGATTCGGCGCGTTACAACGCGTTTTTCCTGAACCAGCTGCGTGAACTGTTGACCGGTTACGGCGAGCTGTTCTGCGTATGGTTTGACGGTGCTTGCGGGGAAGGACCAAACGGCAAACGGCAGGAATACGACTGGCCAGCGTACTACGCGCTTATTCGCGAGCTTCAACCGGGGGCGGTCATTTCGGTTTGCGGTCCGGACGTGCGCTGGTGCGGCAATGAAGCCGGATATGTGCGTTCTTCGGAATGGAGCGTCGTCCCTGCACATATGCAGGATAATGAGAAGATTCAGGCGGAATCGCAGCAGGTGGATGACGGACAATTCGCCAGCCGCATCGGCACGCAGGATGACGATCTTGGCAGCCGGGAGGTGATCCGGCGTCATTCGCGGTTAATCTGGTATCCGGCCGAAGTGAACACGTCGATCCGTCCCGGCTGGTTCTATCATGCCAGCGAGGATGACCAGGTCAAGTCGCTGGAGGAATTGCTTGCCGTCTATTATGGGGCGGTTGGCGGCAATGCCACCTTTTTGCTGAACCTGCCGCCTGACAAGCGGGGGTTGATCCATGAACGCGATCTGGAGCGGTTGAACGAGCTGGGCAATCATCTGAGGGAGACGTTCAGGGACAATCTGGCGTTACAAGCACGTGCCGAAGCATCGGAAGCCCGGGGTGAGAAGCATACACCCGCCATGGTGCTGGACGGCGACAAGCAGACATACTGGTCCCCTCGCGAGGGCACGGAGCAGGCATGGTTGCAGCTGGAACTGCCGGGAAGGGCGATCTTTGACCGAATCGTGCTGATGGAACATATCCGATCCGGCCAGCGGATCGAACGATTCAGACTGGACGCGCGTACTTGCGATGGATCATGGCAGGAGATCTACTGCGGAACCGTGGTGGGTTACAAACGAATTTGCTGTTTTGATCCAGTTGAGGCTGACGCTGTTCGTCTGACTATAGAGCAATCCCGGTGGTGCCCGACATTATCCGGGTTTGGCATATATAGAAGCACCGCGAAGGAGGCGAGGGCATGACGGTCCTGCAGATTGAAAACGGGCAATTCCTCTGGGAGGATCGCCCCTTCCGGATCATTTCCGGCGCGATCCATTATTTCCGGGTGGTCCCCGAATATTGGGAGGATCGCCTGCTGAAGCTGAAGGCTTGCGGTTTCAACACGGTCGAAACGTATGTGCCGTGGAACCTGCATGAGCCGGAACCTGGCAAGTTTCGTTTCGATGGGCTGGCCGATGTCGAGCGCTTTGTCCGGTTGGCCGGCAGCATGGGGCTGCACGTCATCGTTCGGCCCAGCCCGTATATTTGTGCGGAATGGGAATTCGGCGGTTTGCCCGCCTGGCTGCTCGCGGAAGAGGGCATGCCGCTGCGATGCGCGGACAGCCGGTTCCTAGAGAGAGTGGACCGGTATTATGATATGCTGCTGCCCAAGTTGAAGCCGCTGCTCAGCACGCAAGGCGGACCAATCATTGCGCTGCAGATCGAGAACGAATACGGCAGCTACGGGAACGATGCCCGCTATTTGTCCCATTTGCGGGACAGCATGCTGAGGCATGGGATGGACGTGCCGCTGTTCACCTCGGACGGACCGACGGATGCCATGCTGCAGGCAGGTTCGGTACCGGGCCAACTGGCAACGGTTAATTTCGGTTCGGGCAGCGAAGGCGCATTCTCCAAGCTGCGTGTATATCAGCCGGACCAACCGCTGATGTGTATGGAATTTTGGAACGGCTGGTTCGATCATTGGGGTGAGCGGCACCATGTCAGGGATGCGGCGGATGTGGCGCAGGTTCTGGATGCCATGCTGTCTGCCGGAGCTTCGGTGAATGTCTACATGTTCCATGGCGGCACGAATTTTGGGTTTTATAATGGAGCCAACTGCCAGGAGAAAGAACGGTACGAACCGACCGTCACCAGCTACGATTACGATTCGCCGCTGAGCGAATCGGGGGAACCGACCGCCAAATTCTATGCGGTAAGAGAGGTCATCGGGCGGCATATCGAGCTCGGAGAGCTGGAGCTTCCCGAACCGGTCGGCACGATGGCGTACGGGAAGGTGGAACTGCCGGAACAGGCGCCGCTGTTTACGCAGCTGGATGCGCTTTCGTCAGCGGTGCGGCGCAATTGCCCGGAGCCGATGGAGAAGCTGGGCCAGGATGTTGGCTTTATTTTGTACCGTACACGGATCACTGGCCCAAGGGAGGAGCAGGAGCTGTTGGTGCAGGAGGTGCGGGACAGGGCGCTCATTTTTGTGAACGGGACATACCGGGGAGTATTGGAACGGGGCAATGCCGAATTGTCGGTTTCCTTTGCCGTGCCGGAGGAAGGTGCCGACATCGCCATTCTGGTGGAAAACATGGGACGCATCAATTACGGGCCGTATCTGAAGGACCCTAAAGGCATCACGGAAGGCGTGCGGCATGGGTTTCAATTTTTGTACGATTGGACGATCCATTGCCTGCCGTTGTCCGAACTGTCCGGATTGCAATTCGAACGGGTTGAGAGCGCCGAGGGACCGTGTTTTTATCGGGGGCAGTTTGACGTGAATGAAGCCAAGGATACGTTTTTGCGGCTGGATGGTTGGACGAAGGGGGCTGCGTTTATCAACGGATTTAATCTGGGGCGTTACTGGAACAAAGGGCCGCAGCAGACGTTGTACGTGCCAGCTCCCTTGCTTCGTCCGGGTGGGAACGAACTGATCGTGTTTGAGCTTCACGCTCCGGCGGAGAGGGCCGTCACCTTTGTGGATCGGGCGGTGCTGGACGTGGAAAATGGAAAATAGAATACCGCGCGATTATCGGCAATTGTGCGATGGAATGAAACACGGTATACGTTGGATATAAGCAAATAAGTGAGTGGTTCAACTACACGAAACGGGAGAGAGGATGGGAAGAATGAAAGTTGGCCTTAGCACCTATAGTTTGCAGCAAGCGTTAAATCGCGGGGACATGACGGTTCTGGATGCCATTCGTTTCATCGCCGAGCAAGGGGGCGAGCATGTGGAGATCGTTCCGATGGGTTACAGCCTCGTGGGTCAGCCGGAATTGATTGGCCAGATTCGAGATACGGCCGCCGAAGTCGGGGTCGACATTTCCAACTATGCCATCGGGGCGAATTTCGTTGCTTTGGAGAGCGAAGAGGCATTGGAGCAGGAAATTCGGAATGTGATGAATCATGTGGACATTGCCGCCGCGCTCGGCGTGACGCGAATGCGCCATGACGTGGCTTTCCGCCCTGCGCATGAAGGAACGGTGGCGCAATTCGAGACCGATCTTCCGATCATTGTGCAGGCGTGCCGGCGTATTGCGGATTATGCGGCAGAGCGCGGCATTACGACGAGCCTGGAGAACCACGGCTATTACGTGCAATCGAGCGAACGCGTTCGCCGGGTGCTGCATGAAACGGCGCGGGACAACTTTAAGACAACGCTCGACGTTGGCAACTTCCTGTGCGTGGATGAAGATCCGATCAGTGCGGTGAAAAACAACATCCCGTATGCTTCGATGGTTCACGCGAAGGATTTTTACTTGAGGCCGGAATCCCGGAATCCGGGGGAAGGCTGGTTTCAAACCGCCCATGGCAATTATTTGCGCGGTGCGATCGTAGGTCATGGCGACATCGATATGTACGGTGTGTTCCGCGTATTGAAACAGTCCGGGTATGACGGATATATCTCGGTCGAGTTTGAAGGCATGGAGGATTGCCGCACCGCCTCGCGCATTGCCATGGATAACGTGCGCAGGCTGTGGGAGGAAGCTTAGGGGCCTGATGGAGGTTAGACGGCCGGAAGAGCTTTAGTGTAACTCGGTAGGGAAAGCAGCCACAGATGCATGGGCAAAGCTTAGTGTCTGGGCAAATGCCCAGATAATGACCGGAAGGAATAGTTCAAGAATGATGCTCTGTGTAAGGCGCTCCGAGGAAAAGTAGTTGAAGAGGCCGGCACCTGAAGAGTTCTAACGAACATTAAACACCTTATACTGTCTGATTAGCTTCCTTTTAAATTCTAACGAACCTCAGCAGCGCTATTTGGATGTAAACACAAGTAATATGCCCGAATCTGGTGGAATAACGTGCCTGAGGTTCGTTACGAGCACCGACAACCTGGATTTCCGATAAATAAGGTGTCTGAGGTTCGTCAGCGGGTAGCCGTGCGTTGCCATTATGCACTTCATCCCAAATGAAAAATCGAAAGCGATACCAACACCAACACCAATACCACAATCATGGAGGGGAAAACCCATGTCCAAACTGAAAGTTGCCGTCATCGGCGCAGGTTCAATCTCCGACTGCCATTTGCAGGCATATGCCGACAATCCTGACGTTGAAATCTATGCCATATGCGATCTTAACGAAGAGCGTGCCCGAGAGATGGCGAAAAAATACGACGCTTCCCGCGTGTTTACCGATTATCGCGACCTGCTCGCTATGCCGGAAATCGATTCCGTGAGCATCTGTACCTGGAACAACTCGCATGCCGAGATCAGCATCGCCGCGCTGGATGCGGGCAAAAACGTGCTGTGCGAAAAGCCGCTCTGCCAGAGCGTGGAAGAGGCACTCGCGGTCGAGCAGGCCGTCAAACGCAGCGGCAAGCTGCTGCAGGTCGGCTTTGTCCGCCGCTATAGCGACAACGCCCAGATTTTGAAGCAGTTCATCGAAGCGGGCGAGCTTGGCGACATTTATTATGCCAAGGCTTCCTGCCTGCGGCGGCTGGGCAATCCGGGCGGATGGTTTTCCGACCGGGAACGCTCGGGCGGGGGTCCGCTGATCGATATCGGGGTACATATCATCGACATCTGTTGGTACCTGATGGGCAAGCCGAAGGTGAAGTCCGTTTCTGCCAACGTTTCGAACATTTTGGGCAATCGGGCGCATATTCGCAACCTGTCGTTCTACAAGGCGGCTGATTACGATGCCTCCAAAAATAACGTGGAGGACATGGCCAATGCGATGATTCGCTTTGAGAACGGGGCAAGCCTGCTGATTGACGTCAGCTTCACCCTGCATGCCAAATCGGACGAAATGTCGATCAAGCTCTACGGCGACAAGGGCGGAGCCGAGCTGGAGCCGGAGATTATGGTCATTGGCGAGAAGTTCAACACCATTTTGAACATGACGCCCCAGGTCGATTCCAAGTCCTTTGATTTCATGGGTTCCTTCCGCAACGAAATCAATCATTTCATCGATAGCACGCGAGGCCGCAAGGAAACGCTCAGTCCGGTCGAGGACGGCGTCGAGATCATGAAGATTTTGTGCGGCATTTATGAGTCGGCGCGCCAGGGGCGCGAGATCGAATTGTAAAAGAAGGCCGAGTCACGCGCATATAGCCATGCTATCGAGTAAGGTAACACGGTAAAACAAGATTACGCGAGCTTGATTGAACCATCGTTGACCGACATACCGCCGCTCCATCATCGAGCGACGAATATAATACGGGGATCCAACCGAACTATCGCACGCCACCATTGCTGCGCTATAGTTGGACCCTCGGATCATGCCGAACGAGGAGATGAACGCCATGAGCGAAACGCAGGATACCGTATTGGAGCAGGAAGAACAGGTGGTCGAGGCGGGAGTGCACAATTTCAGCAAGGAGGACGAGTGGGTCAAGCCTGAAGACCCGCTGCTCTTGGAGCGCTTGGAGTGGTTCAAAGACCAGAAGCTGGGATTCATGATGCACTGGGGCCCTTACTCGCAGCTTGGATTGGTCGAATCGTGGGCGCTGAGCGATGAGGATGGCGACTGGTCGCGCAACGACGTGGACTGGACGGACGACATGGAGCAGTTCAAGCGGGAGTATTTCGATCTGAACAAAACGTTCAACCCCATTCGTTTTCAGCCCGATGAATGGGCGCAATTGGCGGCAGACAACGGCTTCAAATACCTGCTGTTCACCACCAAGCACCATGACGGCTTCTGCATGTGGGACACGCATACGACCGATTACCGCATTACCGGCCCGGATACGCCGTTCCATCGTCATAAATACGCGGACATCTGCCGCGTGCTGTTTGATGCGTTTCGTGCCCGCGGGCTCGGCATTTCGGCGTACTTCTCCAAAGCGGACTGGCATACCCCTTATTACTGGGCACCGGGAATGGAACGGGGGCGCCATATGTGGCGCGGCCCTTCCTACGATCCGAAGCAGTACCCGTGGCTATGGGAAAAGTTCGTGGAATTCACGCATGAGCAGATCATGGAGCTGCTGACCAAGTATGGACGGATTGAATGCTTGTGGCTGGATGCCGGTTGGGTCCGTCCCGGACGGCACGGTCAGGATATACGCCTGGGCGAAGTGGTCGAGCGGGCCAGACGGAGCACGCAGCCATGGCTGCTGGCAGCGGATCGTACCGTGGGGGGGCCTTACGAAAACATCGTGACGCCGGAGCAGACGATCCCCGACCGACCCATGAACATTCCGTGGGAAAGCTGCATTACGGTGGGGCATTCGTTCGCCTTTGGCTTCGATGACCAGTACAAGTCGCCAAGGCAATTGGTTCACCTTTTGCTTGAAGTGGTGTCCAAAGGAGGCAATCTGGCGCTCAACATCGGTCCGCAGCCGGATGGGCGACTGCCCAAAGGCGCTGTGAGAAGCATTCAGGGCCTTGGCGAATGGCTTGGCGTTCACGGCGAAGGCGTATACGGCACCCGAATCTGCGAGCCTTTTTATACGGGAGAGTGGGCGTTTACCCGCAAGGAGAACGTGGCGTATGCTTTCCGTTTATACCAAAAAGACGAAGTCCCGGAGCAACCAGGCGGTCGGCTAATCATCCCTTACCAAGGCGAGGTCAAGCAGATCGAAATGATTGGCATCGACGGAGCACTGGCATATCAGCGTACGCATGATGGATTTGCCGTGGAGCTTCCACGAACGGAAAGCACAGATGAAGGAGTGCCGATTACCTATACCTTCCGTTTGATCGGAGCGGAGTAATTTTAACGAGTTGCCCGATGACTAACTTTTACTATTTCACCCGAAAAATCCCTGAAGACCACGACGGTTTTTGGGGATTTTTTGGTGCATGCTTTTTTTCGCAGATTCACGGAACGTGGAGGAAAAAGTGCCGTTTTTCCTTGATGGTACAAGGGGTTTTCGAATTTGGAGAGGTGGGAGAAAAGTGTGAATTGATCGTTGAGGGTGCAACAGAGTACGATCAAATTCAAGAAAGCGCTACCTGACATGATTGTTCACATCATTAATGTCCAGACAAGAGATGTCGCAAAATTAGAGGCTGTTTGAGGGATGTAAATGTAATGTATCATTACAATTGAAGTATAGAAGGAGTGACGCGAATGAGTCGAGCTACGGAAACCCTACCCACCAAGCTGGAACTACAGCAACGCAGAAACGACGCTGAGCCGAAACGGCAGCATCCGTTTATCAAAAGCCTCAAAAAGCATTGGGAGCTCTACCTGCTGGTGCTGCCTCCGGTACTGTACCTGCTGATCTTCAAATACATTCCCATGGTGGGCGTGCAGATCGCTTTCAAGGATTTTAGCGTGGTCAAGGGCATTTGGGACAGTCCATGGGTTGGGCTGAAACACTTTGAGGCGTTCTTCGAGTCCCCCAACTTCTGGCTGCTTATTAAAAATACGATCGGCATCAGCTTCTACTCTCTCCTTGCCGGTTTCCCGATTCCGATCTTGCTGGCGCTGGCGCTAAACGAAATCCGGACGGGCTTCTTCAAAAAGTCGGTACAAATGGTAACCTATGCTCCGCATTTCATCTCGACCGTTGTCATGGTATCGATCATCATTCTGATGCTCTCGCCGCATGTGGGCGTGGTGGACCGACTATTCTCATTCCTCGGTTTTCCGATGACCAACTTCATGGGCATCCCTGAATATTTCAAATCAATCTATGTCTGGTCCGGCGTGTGGCAGGGCATGGGGTACTCCTCCATCATCTACATCGCGGCGCTGGCGTCAGTCGATCCTTCGCTGTATGAAGCGGCCCGAATGGACGGGGCGTCGAGACTGCGAAAAATATGGCATATCGACATTCCCGCATTGGTGCCGGTCACGGTCATCATGCTGATTCTGAGCCTGGGCAGCATTATGGGCGTAGGCTTCGAAAAAATATTTCTGATGCAGAATCCGCTCAATACGAGCGCTTCGGAGGTCATTTCGACTTACGTGTACAAGGTGGGGCTCATCGGAGCCAACTTCAGCTTTTCCTCGGCAGTGGGATTGTTCAACTCGATCATCAACCTGATCCTGCTGGTCGTCGTCAACGCGATCTCGCGCAAAGTATCCCAAAACAGCCTATGGTAAAGGAGGACGGTGCATATGCTCAACCTGTTTAATCGCAACCGGATCAAGGACCCGCTCGGAGACCGTGTGTTCATGTTTTTCAACTACCTGTTCCTGACGCTGGTGCTGCTCATCGTGTTCTACCCGCTGCTTTACATTATCAGCTCCTCCTTCAGTTCCTCCCGGGCCGTGACGTCAGGCCAGGTGTGGCTGTTCCCGGTCGATTTCAACATCAAAGCATACATTTCGATCTTCAAAAGCCAGCAGCTGATGCTCGGCTTCTGGAACACGATCATCTATACCGTGGTCGGTACGCTGATCAACGTCACGCTTACCGTCATGCTGGCCTATCCGTTATCGCGCAAATCGTTCTATGGCCGCGGCATTCTCATCATTTTCATGATGATCACGATGTTTTTTGATGGGGGACTCATTCCGACGTATCTGTTGATGAAAGATCTCCATCTGCTGGATACGCGCTGGGCGATGTGGCTGCCGGGAGCGCTCGCGGTGTTCCAGGTCATCGTGGCACGGACGTTCTTCCAGTCTTCGATTCCGGAGGAATTGGCCGAAGCGGCAGAAATGGACGGCTGCCGGGACATCCGCTATCTCATCAGCGTGGTGCTTCCTTTATCAAAGCCGATTCTGGCCGTCATGACCCTGATGTACGCGGTCGGGCACTGGAACGCTTACTTCGATGCATTGATCTACCTGCGCTCGGAAAATCTGTTCCCGCTGCAATACGTGCTGCGCAATTTGCTGATTCTGAACGCCGCCGATCCTGCCATGCTTGCCGGAACAAGCCAGCAATTGCGCGATCAGGGCTTTGAGCAGGTGCTGAAATACGCGCTGATCGTTGTCGCGAGCGTGCCGATCCTCATCATGTACCCGTTCGTGCAGAAGCATTTCGTCAAAGGGGTCATGATCGGGTCCCTGAAAGGATAACGGACGAAGCGATTCTTTCGTTCGCGCATCTTGAAGGGAGGTGAGGGAGCGCTCCGGCATCCGGATTCGCGTTTAGAGAAGCGAGCAGCCGAATGGAACCCGGAAACCCAAATGAACATGGAAGACGTGAAGGGGCATAACTATCGTTCTCATTCAAAAGGAGGAGTCAGGTTGAAAAAATCATGGTTGTCGATGTTGTTTCTGATCATAGCTTCGGTGACGCTGCTGTCGGCGTGCGGTTCATCGGACGGGGCGGACACGGGGAGCGGGGATAGCGGCGAGAGCGGCGGGCCCGTGACGATGACGTTCTTCGCTCCGCAGGGCAAAGCGCCAATGGAGGAGAACGAGTTCACCCGGTTTATCGAGAACAAGTTCAACGTGAAGCTGAAATGGGACCTGGCACCGACGGACGCGCTTCAAGACCGCAGGCAGCTGCTTCTGGCAAGCGGAGACTATCCCGAAGTTTTCCTGCACGGCAAGTTCACGACGTCCGACCTTCAGAACTACGGCAAGCAAGGGGTATTCATTCCGCTGAACGACCTCATTCAGCAATACGGACCGAACTTGACCAAAATCATGGAAGAGAAGCCGTATTTCAAGGAAGCCATCACGGCACCGGACGGCAATATCTATGCACTGCCCATTTTCAATGAATGCTACCACTGTACGTATGCGCAAAAGTATTGGATCAATACCGAATGGCTGGATAACCTCGGACTGGAGATGCCAACCACGACGGATGAATTGTACACCGTGCTGAAGGCGTTCAAGGAGAAGGACCCGAACGGCAACGGCAAAGCGGATGAGATTCCGCTGACAGGTGCCCCAAACAAATATGTATGGAACGGCAATATCGATGCCTACTTGATGAACAGTTTCATATATAACGACAATGATAAGTATTTGATTCTGGAAAATGGAAAAGTCGACTTTGCCGCCAACAAAGAAGGCTGGAAAAAGGGACTGGAGTACATGAACAAGCTGTATTCCGAAGGTTTGATCGATCCGGCGGCGTTCACGCAGAACGATCAGGCAATCGGACAGCTCGGCAATAAGGAAGGCGATGAAACGGTCGGCTCGGTCACGACGGCGCTGCTCAGTTACCTGGTGAATACGTACGACAAAACGATTACGCGCCATCAGCACTGGGATATCGTGCCTCCGCTGAAAGGGCCGGATGGCGTGCAGACGACTGGAGCAACGCAGAGCGTAGGCGAATTCGAATTCGCCATCACGAACAAAGCGACGGAAGCCCAACAGATTGCGGCCATTCAGATCGTCGATTACATGTTCAGCGAAGAGGGTGCTCTCTATGCAGAGTACGGTCCAACGGAAGGAAAGGGATGGAAGAAGGCCGAGGCGGACGAAAAAAACATCAATGGCGAACCTGCCAAGTATAGTTACTACAACCTGCCTGAACGCGATCCGAATATCGTCGTGAACGAGAGCTGGTCGCAAATCGGTGCTCACGATTTGTCCAATACGTTCCGCAACCTGTTCGCTGAAGGGCAGAACCCGCTTGAAGCCGAAGGTTACGGCACGCGCCTTGCCCAGGCTACCAATGTGTATGCGCCGTACGCCCCGAAAGAGGTCTATCCTGCCAATGTCTTCATCCGTCCCGAGGATACGGAAACGGCCGCTCAGCTGACCACAGCCATCAAGGATTACGTGCAAACCAACATGGCCCAGTTCATTATCGGCAGCAAGAGCATCGACAAGGAGTGGGACGCGTACGTGAAAGGATTTGACGGGCTGGGTCTGAGTCAGTACCTGGAGATCTACCAGCGCGCGATCGAGAAAAACCAATAATCCAGACGGATCTATAAAAGAGGCTGTCCCGGTCCGATGAATCGCGACCGGGACGGTCTTCTCCTATACTCCTTGCATTGGGGCTCATGTGAGTTGAATTTGAATGAAGGTTTCATAAGCGGAGGGGATATTTGCCGCTCCAGGCAAGGGCGGGTGATGTATTTCATTCATATATCAGTGGCGGGGGGTTCCGGAGATGAGGAGCAATTGGTTCAGACGTTTGCTGTTGTCGTATTTGCCCGTGTTTTTTATCGTGACCACCATTTTGTTTTTTATCTTTTTCCAGGTGTTCAATGAACAGAATCGGAGGGAAGCCCTCAAAGCCAATGAATTTCTGGCCTCGCAGGTGACCCAATACCTGGACAATTCGCTGCGGTCGATCGATTTCAAGGTATTGCGCGAAATGTTGACCAACAGCACCCTCAAAAATTATTACGCCGGCTACGGCGGCGGGGATGTCTATGCGGACATTCAGGCGATGGAGGCCATTGACGAGCTGAAAATCGAATACCCGCTAATCGATTCCATCTATCTCGTTCGAAATACGGACGATACGGTGTTTAGCAATGGAAAGCGGGTTGCGGTCGCCGATTTTCCCGATGCCGGTTTTATCCGGGACAGCCGCGAAGCGGACATTCAAAAATGGGTCGGTGCCAGAGCGTTCAAGGCGTTTCCGTCCCAGGCGGCCAAACAGGTCGTCACCTTGATCCGGGGAGCCAGCAATGGTGCCGGACTCATCGTGGTCAATGTGGACTTGGCCACCCTGCGCAAATCGATCATGCAGATGTATGATCCGGAGTTCACGTTCGTTCATATCTATAACAACCAGGGAGGCAATCTGTGGGATGGAGCAATGGGTGAGCGATCTGCCGTCAAAGCAGCATCCGGCGAAGTATTCTCGGAGTTTACGTCCAGCTACAGCGGATGGAAGGTCCAAACCGGGCTGAATAACGGCAAAATCGTCAAATTTGCCCTGAAGTTTTACGATATCTGGTTTGTGTTTGCGCTGGCCGTGGTGTTGACCGGCGTGATCTGGGTGATTTACGTCACCCGTAGAAATTACAAGCCGCTTCAGCAGATCGTTACGCTGATCGAGACGGTGGCCTCGCAGAAGCAGCCTGCGCCGGGGGTCAACCAGGCGAAGGAAAACGAATTCCGTTTCATCCATGCCACGCTGGAGCGCATGATCGAGCAATCCAGGCATTATCAGGAGGAACATGAGGAGAACCTCATTTTGCATAAAAAGTACCTGTTCCAGGAGCTGCTCGAAGGCACTTCCGAATTTTCCGCAGAGGAATTGGCCGCAGGCATGCGCAGGTTCAACCTGCCCGAGCCGGGAACGCGGTGGTCCGTCATGGCGGTGGAGATTGACCGCTATGCCCGCTTTACTGCCGAGTACCATCTTCAGGATCAGTCGCTCCTGAAGTTCGTCCTGTCGAGCATGCTGCAGGAGAACGCCCGCAAGGAAGGCATGGAAGTATGGGCAGAGTGGATTGCGGGGCATAGGCTGTACGCCATTGCATGGCTGCCGGAAGGGGTGCTGCTGGAGGATGCGGAACAGCGGCTTCTCTCAGGGTACATGGAGCAGGTGGGCCAATATCTGAACTTTACGGTCACGATCGGCGTCGGGCGGGTGGCTGTTGATCTGCGCGGCTTGCGCGCCTCCTTCAAGGAGGCGGTCCGTACACTCGATTACAAAGCTGTGCTTGGTCTTAACCGGATTATCCCTTGTTCGGACGTTCCGGACTCGACCAACGACGTCTACGAGTTCCTGAAAACCATCTCTTCGCTGGTGCAGGCCATGCGGCTGTCCGATGGCGATTGGGAGAAGCATTTCGATCGGTTGTTCGAGCAGATCCGCGCTTCGGTTCTGTCCAGGCAGGAGATCATGAACACGGTCCAGCTGCTGTTCCAGCACTACAACCGGGAATTCGCTGAGCTTCCCCGCGAGTACCATGAGCTTTGGGCCGAAGTGTTCGGAGGTCTGCTGCCGCGGCTGGAGGAATGGGAGACGGAGGAGGATTTGCGCCTGCTGTGCCTGGAAGGATTCCGGGAGCTTGCACGGCGGATGAACGAGCTGCGCTGTTCCAAGAAACACGGGACGAACATTTTGGAGATTCGAAAGTATATCGAGGAGAATTATAGCAATCCGGACCTTTCTCTGAATTATTTGAGCGATCTGTTCGATATCAATCCGAAGTACCTGAGCAAGCTTTTCAAAGACGAAATCGGGGAGAAGTTCGTCGACCTGCTGATCAGCCAGCGGATCGAGAAGGCCAAACAGCTGATGCAGGAAACCGACAAAGCTATTCAGGAAATCAGCGAGGAAGTAGGGTATACCAACTACAACTCCTTTAACCGGGCATTCAAAAACGTGGTCGGCATGGCGCCGAGCGATTACCGTAAAGCTATTTGATAAGACGGTGCATCTCGTGAACAGTTTAACGAATCTCAGACACCTTATATCGTCGAAATCGGCCGATCTGTCGCTCTAACGAACATGAGACACGTTAATTTCGCCTTAAATGCTGCATCGACCCTCGATTTTCAGCAAATAACGCTGCTGAGATTCGTTAGAGCTGAGAAGGCTGCTGTTTATTAGAAGTAACGTGTATACGATTCGTTAGAAACTGAGGAACCCTTTTGAATTGTTCATTTGACGTTTGGCAGGGAATGAAAAGTTGGCGCCGATGCGCTCGTACTTCTCGCATACTATTTTGATGTACAAAAGGAGAACGCACATGGACTACAGAGATGCTTCACGTCCGGTACCCGAGCGGGTGCAGGATCTGCTCGGGCGCATGACGACCGAGGAGAAGATTGGGCAGTTGATCCAGCCGATGGGCTGGAAAGCGTACGCCAAAGAGGCGGACGGCACCGTGCAGGTGACGGAAGCATTCAAGCAGGACGTGGCGGATGGAGGAGTCGGGTCGCTCTATGGCGCGCTTCGTGCCGATCCGTGGACCGAGGTGACGCTGGAGACCGGACTTTCGCCGCGCCAGGGTGCGGAGGCGATGAACGAGATTCAGCGATACGCGATTGAGCATTCCCGGCTCGGCATTCCCGTTCTCTTCGGCGAAGAATGCTCGCATGGTCACATGGCGATCTGCGCAACCGTGTTTCCCGTACCCTTGCTGGTCGGGAGTACATGGAATCCTGCGCTGTATCGGCAAATGAGCGAAGCCATCGCACTGGAGACGCGCAGCCAGGGAGGGGCGGTGACTTATTCGCCGGTGCTTGACGTGGTACGTGATCCACGCTGGGGCCGTACCGAGGAGTGCTTTGCCGAGGATCCTTACCTTATTGGGGAGCTGGCTGTGGCTGCCGTCGAAGGTTTGCAGGGCGAGCGTTTGGATTCTCCGCATACCATTGCGGCGACGCTGAAGCATTTCGCGGCCTACGGCAGTTCGGAAGGCGGGCGCAACGCGGCACCCGTACATATGGGCATGCGGGAGCTGCATGAGATCGACCTGCTTCCGTTCAAAAAAGCGGTGGAAGCAGGCGCCTGCTCCGTCATGACGGCGTACAACGAAATCGACGGCGTGCCTTGCACATCAAGCACATATCTGCTGAATGACGTTTTGCGCGAGCAATGGGGATTCGAGGGTGTGGTTATCACGGACTTTGGCGCGATCCAGATGCTGGTGCACGGCCACAACACGGCGGAGAATGGCGAACAGGCCGCAGCTCAGGCGCTGAGGGCGGGTGTGGACATGGAAATGTCGGGATATATGTTCCGTAAGCATCTGAAACAAGCGTTGGAGCAGGGATTTATGGCTGAGCACGATCTGGATCAGGCGGTGAGCCGCGTGCTGGAGCTGAAGTTCAGATTGGGACTGTTCGAGCAGCCGTTCGTCGATCCCGCCTTTGCGGAACGGGTCATCGGCTGCGAAGCGCACAAGGAGCTGGCTCGGCAGGTGGCCCGGGAAGGCATAGTATTGCTGAAAAACGAAAACGGCACGCTTCCCCTCGCTAAAAAAGGGTATACACTTGCCGTCATCGGTCCGAATGCCAACCACGTTTATAATCAACTCGGCGATTACACCTCGCCTCAGCCGAAGGGAAAGGTCGTTACCGTACTGGAGGGCATTCGCGCCAACCTGGCGTCGCTCGGGGAAGATGCGGCCGAGGTGCTTTACGCGCCGGGCTGCCGCATCAAGGGCGAATCGCGCGAAGGGTTCGCTCAAGCGCTTGACGCTGCGGAGCAGGCCGATGCCATCGTGATGGTCATGGGCGGCTCCAGCGCCCGGGACTTCGGCGAAGGCACGATTGATTTGAGAACGGGGGCCTCTGTCGTTACAGACGACCCTTGGAACGACATGGAGTGCGGCGAGGGCATCGACCGCTCTTCGCTCAGTCTGACGGGCGTTCAGCTGGAGCTGGTGCAAGAGGTACATAAGCTCGGCAAACCCGTCATTGTGGTGTACATCAACGGTCGGCCGATCGCAGAGCCGTGGATCGACGAGCACGCGCATGCGATTCTGGAAGCATGGTATCCCGGACAGGAGGGCGGAAATGCCATCGCGGACATTTTATTCGGGGATGCCAACCCCTCCGGCAGGCTCAGCGTGTCCGTTCCGAAGCATGTCGGCCAGCTTCCGGTGGTGTACCATGCCAGACGAACCCGTGGCAAACGGTACTTGGAGATGGAACTTGCACCGCAATATCCGTTCGGTTTCGGGCTCAGCTACACCACGTTTGACTACGCTAATATCCGGGTGACGCCCGAAGTGATCGGACCGGACGAGGAAGCAGAGCTTCATGTAGACGTGACGAACAGCGGCACCGTTGCCGGAATGGAGGTCGTTCAGCTCTATGTCACGGACGTTACCGCCTCCGTTACGCGACCTGAACTGGCGCTGGGGGGATTCACCAAGATTGAGCTTGAACCTGGACAGACACGGACTGTTACACTCAAGGTCGGCTTTGAGCAGCTCTCGCTCGTGGACTCGCAGCTGCGCCGCATCGTGGAACCGGGTGAGTTCAGGTTGAAGGCAGGCCGTCATTCGCAGGATGGAATCGAGTGCACGCTGCGTGTACGGAACAAGGGGGGAGAAGCATGATCCGCATTCATCGTTTCATTCAGGATATGGAGCAGAGCCGCTGGCTTGATTGCATTGAGCTGCCACAGTGGCAGGTGCAGAGGACCAAATACGTTGTTCCAGCCGAATATGAAGACGAGCAAGAGGCGGCTGCCTTGGAGGACATTACGGCGCTGCAAGGCGTTCATGGCACGACGTATCGACTGGGCACTACATTGGATATTCCGCCGGAGTGGGAGGATGGCGCGATTGGCTTAGTTTTTGAAACCCGAGGCGAAGGATTGCTGCGAGTGAACGGCCAGCCGTATCACGGCTTGGACCGGAACCATGGCTTTGTGCCATTGCCAAGAAGCCGGACCGGCATGAATCCGCTGCTTGAGGTGGAGCTTTACGATCCGATTCCGGAGCCCCACGATCCCTTAAACCGGCAAGCCACGATCAACCCGCCGATCCGCGGCATCCGCGCAGCGCTCGTACACGTCAATCGCCCGCTGCAGAGCTTGATGTACAGCGTAAAAGTGCTCGCCGAATCGCTGCGCGAATTGCCGGAAGCCGACCTGAAGAGGGGCCGCTTGATCCAGGCCGTGCATCGGATTATGGATGAGATGTACGACAATCCGGAACGCTGGAGCGACGCAGGCTGGGTCGGCGAGTTCGAGCATACGCTCGCTCTTGCCGTACAGGAGGTGGACCCGGAGCCAGCCCGTTCCGGATTCATGCATCTGATCGGGCAATCGCATATCGACGTCGCTTGGCTGTGGCCGGTACGCGAAACGGTGCGCAAAACCAGCCGCACCTTCTCGACGATGTGCGCCCTGATGGACGAGTATCCGGACTTCGTCTACTCCCAGAGCCAGCCGCAGCTCTATGCCTTTGCGAAAGAGCATTATCCTGAGCTGTACGAACGCGTCAAGGCCCGGATTGCCGAGGGGCGATGGGAGCTTGTCGGCGGCATGTGGGTCGAGCCGGACCTGAACATTCCGAGCGGTGAATCGCTGGTGCGCCAGATGTTGTACGGACAGCGATTCTACGAGGCCGAGTTCGGCAAGCGGTCGAAGATCGAGTGGCTGCCCGATACGTTCGGATATTGTGCGTCCCTGCCGCAGCTGCTGAAGCAGGCAGGCATTTCCTACTTCATGACGACCAAGCTGAATTGGAATGACACGAATGTTTTTCCGCATGACTTGTTCGAGTGGGTAGGGATTGACGGTACGTCTGTGCTCTCCTACTTGAACCACGGCGTGAATGAGCATACGCGCCCGAAAGATGTGGCGGAGCATTGGCAGTCCTACAGGCAGAAGGGAGTTCATCCCGAGCAGTTGCTCCTATACGGGCATGGCGACGGCGGCGGCGGGGTCACGAGCGAAATGGTGGAGATGGCTGAAAAAGCCGCCTTTATGGTGGGTCAACCTGTCAGCAGGTTCAGCACGGCCGCTTCATTCTTCGAAGGCATAACAGAGCGGCAGCCGGAATTGCCGCAGTGGCATGGCGATCTTTATTTGGAGCTGCACCGCGGAACGTACACGACGCATGCACGGAACAAACGCAGCAACCGCAAAGCGGAGGTGTTGTACCGGGAAGCGGAAGTGTGGGGCCAACTCGCGGGTCTCTCGAGCGCTGCCACATCAATGGCCATCCCAAAAGAGCGCGTCTCGAGCGCTGCCGTTCACGGAGCAGACCCGGCACAGTTGAAAAGCAAGCTGGATGAAGGATGGAAGCTGATCATGCTGAACCAGTTCCATGACATTATTCCGGGAACATCGATTCCCGAGGTTTATGTGACATCGGCGCAAGAATACGCTCAGGTCTTTGAACTGGGAACGTCGGCCTTGACGGGCGCACTGGATAATATTGCAGGGCAAATCGCCACCGATGGTGCAGAGGGACAGCCGTATATTATTTTCAACAGCATGGGCTGGGAACGAAATGAAGTGATTGAAATCACGCTGGATTCATCGATTCCGGAAATGGCTGCCTATGATCAGGAGGGGCATCGTCTTGAAGGCGAGCTTGTTCGGAGCGAAGGCGTGCATAAGCTGATGATTCACGTGACTGGCATCCCGGCATTTGGATATACAACGTTGTGGCTGCGCCAAGCCGACCGATCTGTAGCATCCGGTGAATCGGACCGTGTGGTCGGTTCGGATCATGCCGGCGATACCGGCAATTCCGTCCCTTCGCGTTGGGAAACGGACGAATATGTGCTCGAATTCAACGAGGCGGGCGAGATTACCCGCTGGTATGATAAATCGCTGCAGCGCGAGTGGCTGAAGCCCGGTGAGTTGGCGAACGAGCTGCAGCTGTTCCATGACAGGCCCACGTATTGGGATGCATGGGACATCGATCCCCGGTTCGAGTCGCAGCGCGCCGATCGGGCACGTTTGATCTCCAGCGAGGTCGTTCGACAGGGCGGCGTGCAGGATGTGCTGCGCTTCCGATGGGAGCTGGGCGCATCCAAGATCGAGCAGGATATCGTGCTGTGCCGCCATCAGCGCCGCGTCGATTTCAGGACGCGTGTGCAGTGGGCGGAGAGTCATAAGCTGCTGAAGGTAGCTTTTCCCGTAGATTTGGTAGCGACCCGGGCGACCTACGAAATTCCGTTTGGCGCGTTGGAGCGGTCAAGTCATGCCAATACAAGCTGGGAACAGGCGCAATTCGAGGTATGCGGCCATCGCTGGGCAGACCTTTCCGAAGGCAATGGCGGGGTCAGCCTGCTGAATGATTGCAAATACGGCTATGACATTAAAAAGCAGACGCTCCGGTTGTCGCTGCTGCGGGCTCCGAAATGGCCTGACGAACATGCCGATCAAGGGGAGCATGAGTTCACCTACTCCTTGCTGCCACATGCGGGAGATTGGCGTGAGGCGGGCGTGGTGCGCCGCGCCATGGAACTGAACCATCCGGTGCACGTGGTCGCTGCGGAGCAGCATGCAGGTATAATGCCCGGCGTATACGCGTATTTCCGCTTTGACAGCAAACACGTCATTCTGGATACGGTCAAAGCGGCCGAGGACGGCTTGGGAACGATTTTGCGTTTCTATGAATCTTCCGGTGGCAGGGAAACCGTGGAGCTGCGCTTGCCCCAAACATCGATAAGAGCGTGTACAGTCAATCTGCTGGAGGATGAGGGCGAAGAACTCTTTTGTCAGGACGGAGTGCTTCGACTGGCATTCAAGCCGTATGAGGTGAGGTCAGTGAAACTGATGCCAATGCACTAAGCGAAGGGAGCGTTTTTTGGCCGAACATGACATATTCTTTTCGTGAAGGCAGCAGGTAAGCAGCCGGAAAACGACGGGAAAAGTTTATGATGGAAAGCGGGCGTATCGGCAGGAAAAACAGGCAGCTATGGCAAAAGGTAAGCTTGTAAGCCGCACAGCAGCAACACGTCATGAAGAGGGCAGTACCAATCTGGGAAGCGAACATAACAGGGAGGGTAACGCATGAAATTAACCAACAACATCGGCGTCATCGTGGATAGCTTTGGCGTAGGCGTACGCGAGGGACTGGTCAAAGCCAAGTCGGCCGGAGCGGAGGGCGTGCAGATTTATGCGGTCAAAGGCGAGATGGACCCGGCGAACCTCACGCCGGCAGCCCGCAAGGAACTGAAGGATTACATCGCATCCCTCGGGCTGGAGATTTCGGCATTGGTCGGCGATTTGGGCGGGCACGGTTTTCAGGTGAAGGAAGACAATGCATGGAAAGTCGAAAAATCGAAGCGCATCGTCGATCTGGCCCTGGATCTGGGGACCAACATCGTGACCACGCACATCGGCATCGTTCCCCATGATCCGGCATCGGAAGTCTATCATACGCTTCACGCCGCTTGCGAAGAATTGGGGCAATATGCCAAAAGCGTAGGGGCCTATTTCGCCATCGAGACCGGGCCGGAGACGGCAGCCGATTTGAAGGGATTTCTGGACACCCTCTCGACCAACGGCGTATCCGTCAATTTCGACCCGGCCAACATGGTCATGGTCACAGGAGATGATCCGGTCCAAGGAGTGCATCTGTTGAAGGATTACATTGTGCATACGCATGTAAAGGATGGCGTTCGCCTGAAGGAAGTTGATCCGAGGGATGTTTACGGAGCCGTTGGTTATGCGCCGATGGACCATGACAAAATCGCGGAAATGGTATCATCGGGCGTCTTTTTCCGCGAGGTTCCGCTAGGTGAGGGAAGCGTTGATTTTACCGCTTATTTTGCAGCCCTTCAGGACATCGGGTACACCGGTTACCTGACCATCGAGCGCGAGGTCGGCGACCAGCCGGAGCAGGATATTCGCAAAGCGGTGGAGTTTATCCGAAAATACAGAGGAGAGGCGTAAGCATATGAAAATCGGCCTGAGTACCTACAGCCTGCTGAACGAGTTGAACGCAGGGAGCATGACGGTGCTGGACGTGATCGACTGGATTGCCGCAAATGGCGGCGAACACATGGAGATGGTTCCATACGGTTATACCGTGGAGGACAATCCGGAACTGGCTGACGCTATTCGGGAGCGTGCGGCTGCCGCAGGCATTGAGCTGTCCAATTATTCGATGCCCGCCAATTTCGTGCAGGAGACGGAGGAAGCCTTCGAGGAAGAGGTTGCCCGGGTGAAGCGTCACGTCGACGTGGTTCATCGGATGGGCGTGAAGCATATGCGGCACGACGTCACAGCGTTCAAGCTGCCGAAAGAGCACATGACGATTGCCTGGTTCGACCAGCATTTGCCGCTCATGGTGAAGGGCAGCCAGTTGATTGCCGATTATGCTGCAGGCTTCGGCATTACAACGACGATCGAAAACCATGGTTTCAGCGTGCAGGCGAGCGACCGGGTGCAGCGGGTGCTGCATGCCGTGGATCGGCCCAATTTCAAAACGACGCTGGACGTCGGCAACTTCCTGTGCGTGGACGAGGACCCGATTGTTGGAGTCATGAATAATCTTCCGTATGCTTCCCTCGTTCATTTCAAAGATTTCTATGTGCGTCCGTTCGACGAAAATCCGGGCGAAGGCGAATGGTTCACCACATCCCATGGCAATTACATGCGCGGGGCGATCGTGGGACAAGGCGATCTTCCCATCCGCAAAATCGTCAAACTGATCAAGGACTCCGGCTATGACGGAGCCGTTACCGTGGAATTCGAAGGCATGGAGGAGTGCAAAGCCGCGTCCAAAATCGCCATGGACAATTTGCGCCGGTTCTGGAACGAGGCGTGATATACAAATAATATGTATTAAATTGCAATATCGGTGAATTATACAAAAGGACTGCGGTTGCGCAGTTCCTTTTTGTTATTCTGATTGTATAATCAAAATTTCAAATAATGTTTGGTTATCGTCCGAATTAATCAATAATGTAATATAATAAAATGAAGCAAAGGTAGCATTTGTTCATAAATTCACACTAATTAACAATGAATTTTTCGCACCCGATTTCATATTTGCCTGTAACAGGAGGCGGTGTACCATTTTGGATTTTTCCAATTGGCAAGAAACAGGGGAAGCCGTAACAGGCGTAACCAAAAAGCTCTGGCTTACGGATGGTTCTCAAAAAGGTTTATTTAAATTTGGTGAAGAGTGGACTGAAGTAATCGCCAAGGATATCGCGCAATTGCTTGGCATACCTTGTATGGATTGTGAGTATGGGACCTACCATGGCGCTAAGGGAGTTATGTGCTATGATTTGGGCGGTATCGTCGAGTTTGGAGACACGATGACTGTTATGACCAATGCTCTATTTGATACAACGTATTCCATAGATAGCATAGAACAACGTATTAATAGTGGTTTTATATTAGGCAATGCTCGGTTTGATATCATAAAAATGTTTATATTTGATTATGTCATCGGTAATCGTGACAGACATTTCGGTAATTTCGCAATTCACACTTCAACGGGAGAACTCTCTCCTCTCTATGATAATGCTGCATCATTGTGTTACGGAATAAGCGCTGCTCGAGCAAAGGCTTTTTTGACTGATTTGAACAGTCTGCATAATTACGCTTTCGATTTAATGTCTCAAGCCCGAATACCAGTAGAACGCGCTAAGTTATTGGAATTGGTATATTATCTAAAGGATCGTTATCCATTGGTATGGGAAAATGTGATACCTGTATTCCTGTCATTACAGATGAGCGATGTGGAAAAAGTGGTAAATCGTTTTAAAGGCATCGTTGATGATGATATATTAAGATGTATTATTTACTGTGTTGGTTGGAGACTTGAAATGCTGAAAATGGTTTAGGAGGTTGTGAAATGACTCAAAAGTTCTACGTAGTCAAGATGGAACAAAATCCTGTTCTATTATCAACGATCTCTTATGATGGAGAGACCTACCACTATAAGCCATACAACTTATCTACTTGTAAGTATCCACGCCTTACAAAAGAGGTTAAATCTAAGACCCCACCTCATTTGTTAGAACGAAGAACATATTCAAGTGGTAGACCGGATATCAAAGAATTATTGAATAAAATGGGTTTGGATAAGTATGATTTATGGAAAATGGTAGAGATTAGTGAAGGCAGAGTGGCTACAGATAATGTGCTGTTTCTCACAGAAAAAGGTCTTGGAAAGTATAAGATCAACCGTAACTCACGTGGTTTTCCTTTTTCTGAAATTAAAATAAAGAAGCCGAAAATGGTGAGAACAAGTCTTGATAAGAACTATAAGCGTTATCGATCTCAGAATGCTCGCATTGTAAAACGAGCTGCCCTGTCGAAGGAAGGATAACAAGCTGGAACTGGAGAGTGCAAAGCCGCGTCCAAAATCGCCATGGACAATTTGCGCCGGTTCTGGAACGAGGCTTAGAATACCGTTGTAACAGGTTATGATCCTATACAATGCATGCACTTAGCCGTGCATCCTTTATCAGAACTGCTTCGCTTAACCGCGCGGGCAGTTCTTTTCGTTTTTGACGCGGAGCATAAACGTTAGGAATTTGGAACATCCTACCTTGTGGCCGACTCGAATTTCACTGCTTGTCAGGTGGACAAGCCTTGGTATATACTCTTGACGCAAGTGAATTGAGCCATATAATCCGTGAGTTTAAAGGAGCTGGAAACGAATGTCGATCAGTCTGAATGTGTACCTTGTAACCAATGGAACCGGACGCGAAGCAGTGGAACTGTATAAAGAAGCATTTGGTGCCGAAGTGCTGGATTTGAAAACATTTGGCGATATGCCGCCAAATCCCGAGCATCCGATTCCCGATGAGGCGAAGGACTGGGTCATGCATGCATCCTTGCAGATCGGCAGCTCCCTGCTCATGATTTCTGATACCCTTCCTGGCATGGAGCATACCGTGGGCAACCACATCACGGTCACCGTAAATACGGATACGGCCGAGGAAGCCCGCCGCATTTTCGACAAACTGAAAGAAGGCGGAACGGTCACCATGCCGGTACAGGAAACGTTCTGGAGCCCGGCCTACGGCCAGGTTACGGACAAGTTCGGCGTGGGATTCCAGATCAGCGCAAAGCCTGTCCAAGCTTAATTCGGTCTTTAATGTCCCCGCTGCTGCTGGGCAGGGAAACAGTGAGGAAACAAACAAGCCTCCAAAGCAGCGCCCTGATAGGCGCTGTTTTCGGAGGCTTGTTTGTCTTGTATGAATGTACGTCGATAGACGTATTATTTCCCATGTTGGCTGCTTTCGACCCTACTGTTTCTGAATTTTGGACGGATTGTTGATCTTGTAGGGCACGGGGTGTTTAGCCAGTTTCTTTTTGATGATTTTGGCGTCAAACGTCAGCGTATCACCGACTTCAAGGTCCAGCTTTTTGATCGTGGCGCTGTGGCTGGACCAGGCCTCGCCCACTTCGAGCATATCCGGTTCCAGAATCGCGACGGCTTCATAGATGATGACTTCGTCGTCATTGTCGGCAAAATGGTTCGGCACCGTCGTAAATTCCTTCACGACCGCGGTCATTTTGACCTTGCCTTCCGGCAAATCGAGTTTGGCTGCCTTGGCTTTGCTCGCGGTTTTGGCCTTAGGTTTGTCCTCCGATGCGGATGCCGATTGGGGAGACACGTATTCTTCGACCAGCCCGTCCGGATCGCCTGGCAGACTGGCCGTGGATGCGATGGCTCTGTCAGTGGCGGAGGGCTGTTCTTCCGTGGCGGAAGAATTGTTGTCTGCCAAATCAGACGATTCTGCGTCCGAAACAAGTCCGTCATCGGATGAGGATTCGACGGAGCTTGTCTCGCTGCCGTCCATCACGCCTGGCGTGCCCGCTTTTTTGTCCGGCGCTGCAGCGAGCGTGCCTTTAAAGCCCGAGGCCTGCATTTCCTTGAGATAAGCGGGATGAATGCAGTGTTTCTGGTCGTTGTCCAGCTGAATGACTGCGGCCATGTGATCCACGAAACCAACGATGGTGCAAGGGACGTTCAGACCATTCCCTTTATAATAAAATGTTTTGAGCTTAGTCGCCTTGTCCGACAGCAGCCCCCATTCTTGGCACTTTTCGATGCGTTCTTCATCCGTGTGCAGCGGGGTATAAAAATCCGGCTCAATCATGAATGCATATGTCATCAAGAAAATCTCCTTTTCCCGTTCATTTCTATCCCTTTTCAGCGTATCCAAATTACAAATAGTGTAACACAAAAACAGGGGGTGAGATGAGTAATTACCCCCGTTTTTCATAGGCCTATGATATAATTTCTGGAAAGAGGACGAATGAATGCGGAGGATGCCTTCTAAGAGATCGGCGCTCCGATAACGTTGGGGGAAGGATGATCTTTGTGGATAAACAGGTGAACCATCAGGCGTTATGGCTCAGCATAGGTGTTGCCATCGGGGCCTGTATTGGCGTCGTCACAGATCAGATCGCGCTCGGCGTCGCCTTTGGGGCAGCGCTCGGCATATTCGTTGGTTCAATCGTGAGCAAGCGTGCTCTTGCCGATTCGGAGCGTCTGCTCAGCGGGCAGATTGCGGAGATATATAAAACAGACGATTGGGAGGAGGCACTCCGCCGTTCAGATGACCACCCTGTGCTCATCCTTAAGCATAGTACAACTTGTCCCGTCAGCGCGCGTGCATATCGGGAATTTGCCGCTTTTGTCAGCGCGAATGCCGCCAATCCGGTACAGAATATGGAGTATCGGATGGTGGATGTGATCGAAAGTCGTCCTTTGTCCCGCCGGATCGCTGAAGAAACGGAGATTCGCCATGAATCGCCGCAGGTATTGCTGCTCAGCGAGGGCAAGGTTCTCCATCACGCTTCCCATTCGAAGATCACCAAGAAGAAGCTGTTGCAGTGGGCGCAAGAACCGTTTTGAGCAACGAAAAATCGACCTTAAACATGAACCTGTTCGTTATTCAGCTGGGTTGCAGCTGGAGTGAAGGGTTCTTTTTTTGCATTTTTACGCTTTTTTTACGCGCTGCCGGTCCAATCTTTACCCCATTTTTACACGGTTCCGTATTAAAATTTCAATGCGAGCAGGAGAAAAAGGAGGAAATCCGGATGGTGAACGACGTCACGATGATTGCGTTGACGGTGCTGATGTTTGCACTGTTTTGGGGATTTATGAATTTTTGTGAGAAGGCATAGGGGAAGAAAGGGAGGGACCGGATATGGTCGTTGTAGGTTCGATCGCGCTGGCACTGATGGTGTATCTGGGCTATGTGCTGGCGAAGCCGGAGAAGTTCTGATGGCAGGTGTTGCAAGTGCGAATTGGGGAGGACATATGGAATGAGTACAGGTTGGTTGCAAGTGGCAGTCACGCTGCTGATCATCATCCTGCTGGTGAAACCAATGGGGAGTTACCTGGTAAAGGTGTTTGGCGGGCAAAGGACATGGCTTGACCGGATCTTTGGCGGTCCGGAGCGTTTGTTATACAAGGCGATGGGGGTACGGGAAGATGAAACGATGGGGTGGAAAAAATACCTGTCGGCAGTGCTCCTTTCCAATATGGTTATGCTGATCCTGATGTTTCTGGTGTTGCGGCTGCAAAAGTGGCTGCCGCTCAATCCGGACGGGATCGACAACATGCCTGCGGCACAGGCGTTTAACACGGCAGTTTCTTTTATGACCAACACCAACTGGCAGTCGTATACGGGCGAAAATGCTCTATCGTATCTGTCGCAAATGTTGGCCGTGACGTTTCCGATGTTCACGTCAGCTGCAACCGGCTTTGCCGTGGCGATTGCGTTCATACGCGGCTTGGTAGGCCGCAAGAATGAACTGGGAAACTTTTATGTGGACATGGTGCGTGCCATTACGAGAGTGTTTTTGCCGCTGAGCGTGCTCGTTGCGCTGTTTCTCGTATTTCAGGGTGTACCGCAGACGTTGGCCGGAGCTGTCCGTGCAGCGACGCTGGACGGGGGCGAACAGACGATTACGCGGGGACTGGTGGCTTCACTGGAATCCATCAAACACCTGGGTACGAACGGGGGAGGATGGTTCGGAACCAATGCGGCTCACCCGTTCGAGACGCCGACAGCTTTGGCCAATCTGGTGCACATCGTCTGTATGATGCTGCTGCCAACGGCACTGGTGTACGCTTTCGGCATCATGGCCAACAACAAGAAGCAAGGATGGGCTTTATTCGCCGCGATGAGCGCACTGTTTCTTGTTATGCTGACGACGGTATTCGTATCCGAATATCGCGGCGTGCCTGCACTTGAGGCAGCGGGCATCCAAGGAAACATGGAGGGCAAGGAAGTGCGGCTCGGCATTTCCGAATCGGCGCTGTTCACCGCAGTTACGACGGCGGCGACGACGGGCTCAGTCAACAATATGCACGAATCGTTGACACCGCTTGGAGGCATGGTCCCCATGGCCCAGATGATGCTGAACAACGTGTTCGGCGGCAAAGGCGTAGGGCTTCTAAACGGTCTGCTGTATGTGATCTTGGCCGTGTTCATCTGCGGTTTGATGGTTGGCCGGACGCCCGAATTTCTCGGCAAAAAGATTGAAGCGAAGGAAATCAAGCTGGCATCCATTGCATTGCTGATTCATCCGCTGATCATTCTGGCTCCTACGGCGCTGGCTTTCCTGAGCCCTGACGCCATGGCGTCCATTTCCAACGGTGGGATGCATGGAATCAGCGAGGTGTTGTACGCATTTGCTTCGGGAGCGGCCAATAACGGTTCCGCGTTTGCCGGGCTGAATGCGAATACGGACTTTTATAATATCGGCATCGGCGTAGTGATGCTGCTGGGAAGATACGTTTCCATGATTGCGCTGCTTGCCATTGCCGGATCGCTTGCCACCAAACGGATTGTTCCGATAACAACGGGTACACTGCGCACAAATACACCGATGTTTGCCGGCGTTCTGGTGGTCGTCATTGTGGTCATTGGAGCCTTGACGTTTTTCCCGGCATTGGCGCTGGGGCCGATCGCAGAGCATTTGGCTATGTCGGTCGGATAGCGTTCGCCTGTTTTAATAACATGACGTTGCGCGAGGGACAACGAAATGAAATAGGAAGTTATAACCTGCGAAGATAGTGAATCCATGAAAGAGGGAGCGCACAATGGAAGGAATGAACAACGAGCTGCTTGCGGCAGGTGCCGTGAGAGGAGAGAACGGCCATCTTCAGCCCGGGAACACCGGGAAGCCGGGACGGTTAATGAACAAGGAAATTATGCTACGGGCAATGATTGATGCATTCCGGAAACTGAATCCGGTGGCGATGATCAAAAACCCGGTCATGTTCATCGTCGAAGTAGGCACCTTGATTACGTTGCTATTATGCATCAAGCCCGATTTGTTTGCTGCAGCGGCCGAGGGAGGGCGGGCGTACAACATGGCGGTATTTCTGATCCTGCTGTTTACGCTGTTGTTCGCCAACTTCGCCGAAGCTCTCGCCGAGGGCAGGGGCAAGGCGCAGGCAGATACGCTGCGCAAAACGAAGTCCGATACAACGGCCAGACTGGTGCAGAAAGACGGCACGACGCTTCAGGTTTCCTCGACCCAGTTGAAAAAAGGCGATGTCGTCCGCGTAGAAACAGGCGAAATGATTCCGACCGACGGCGAGATTATTGAAGGGCTCGCGTCGATCGACGAATCGGCGATCACGGGGGAATCCGCACCTGTTATTAAGGAAGCAGGCGGTGATTTCTCTTCGGTCACGGGCGGCACGAGAGTAGCCTCGGACTACATCGTTATGCGGGTGCAGACCGATCCAGGCGAGTCTTTCCTCGACCGCATGATCTCGCTGGTGGAAGGTGCGCAGCGCCAGAAGACGCCGAATGAGATCGCGTTGACTACCCTGCTTGCGGTGCTGACGATGATTTTCCTGATCGTCATTATGACGATGTTTCCGATGGCCGATTATCTGGGCATCCATCTTGACGTAGCGACGCTGATCGCACTGCTGGTCTGCTTGATTCCAACGACGATTGGCGGGCTGCTCTCGGCCATCGGCATTGCGGGTATGGACCGCGTCACCCAGTACAACGTGCTTGCCATGTCAGGGAAAGCGGTGGAAGCCGCAGGAGACATCGATACGCTGATTCTGGACAAAACGGGAACGATCACCTATGGCAACCGGATGGCATCCGAATTCGTGCCCGTACAGGGCGTAACCGTGCAAGAGATGACCCGAGCGGCGCTGCGGGCTTCCGTGCGGGACGAGACACCGGAGGGGCGCTCTGTGGTTGAGTTGGCGGGCCGCCAGGGCGAACAGTGGAACGAGGCCGAGTATGCTGCGGCCGAAAGCGTAGAGTTCACCGCAGAGACGCGTATGTCGGGGCTCAACATGGCTAATGGACAGCAAATTCGCAAAGGAGCAGTCGATGCTATTAAACGCCATGTCGCGGCTCACGGCGGACGGGTGCCTGGCGATCTGGACGATATCGCAAGCCGGATTGCCAAAGCAGGCGGCACGCCGCTTGCCGTGGCCATCAATGACCGGATTTACGGTGTCATCTATTTGAAAGATACAGTGAAGCCGGGACTTAAGGAGAAGTTCGAGGAAATGCGCTCCATGGGCATCAAAACGATCATGTGCACGGGGGATAACCCGCTGACGGCTGCTACGATTGCGCTGGAAGCCGGTGTTGACGATTTTATCGCCGAAGCGAAACCGGAGGACAAAATCCGTGCCATTCAAAAGGAGCAGCAGGAAGGCAAGCTCGTCGCCATGACAGGAGACGGAACCAACGACGCCCCTGCTCTCGCTCAAGCGGATGTGGGCCTGGCGATGAATTCGGGGACGATGGCGGCGAAGGAAGCTGCCAACATGATCGACCTCGACTCCGATCCGACAAAGCTGTTGTCCGTCGTATCCATCGGGAAGCAGCTGCTGATCACCCGGGGGGCGCTGACCACGTTCTCGATTTCGAATGATATTGCCAAGTATTTCGCCATCATTCCGGCGATGTTCATTGCCGCTATGCCTCAGTTGCAGGCGCTGAACATTATGAACCTGGCTTCGCCGCAGTCGGCAATCCTGTCGGCGCTCATATTTAACGCCGTCATTATTCCGCTGCTCATTCCAATCGCCATGCGCGGCGTGAAATATCGCGCCATGTCGGCCGACCGGCTGCTTGGCCGCAACCTTTTGCTCTATGGCATCGGTGGCGTCATCGTACCGTTCATCGGCATCAAGCTGATCGACCTGGTGTTGTCGGGACTGAATTTTGTATAAGAGTAGAGCTGGAACCATTACACGTTTGGGATGTGAAACACGATGAAAATGACAGTGATCGCCCTTCGACTGTCTTTAGTTTTAATGTTGTTATGCGGTGTCATTTACCCACTTGCAACAACAGCCGTTGCACAGCTGCTATTTCCGGCTCAGGCGAACGGCAGCCTGATTACGCAGCAGGGTAAGGTGATCGGTTCCTCGTTGCTGGCACAGAAAGTGGCCTCGCCGGGTTTGTTCCAGCCAAGGGCATCCGGTGCCGGATACGACGCTGCCGCTTCAGCTGGCTCCAACCGGGCTGTTGCATCAGAGGAGTATGCGGACGAGATGATGACCAAGATTGCGGAGATCAAGCAAGAAAATCCGGCACTCCAAACGGTTCCCGCCGATCTGGTGACCGGTTCAGGTTCAGGACTTGACCCCGATCTTTCTCCGGAAGCGGCCAAAGCCCAAATCCCCCGGATCAGCCAAGCTACCGGACTGGACGAACAGCGGCTGAATCAACTGGTGAACGCGCAAATTCGAGGACGGCAGTGGGGTCTGTTCGGTGAGCCGAGGGTCAACGTGACCGAATTGAACCTGGCCCTCTTGGCGGAGATGAAATAATCTGGAATTGAAACGGATTGGAATAGAGCCGCCACAGTCTCTGAACGGGCTGGATATACATGCCTTCTCCTGGCGCGAGCCGGTGGGAGGCTTCTCCGTTTTTTGGCCAAATTGCGTCACAGACTTGAAGGGTGGGGGTGAGCCTATTGGACGAAAGCTTCAAGCGCCGATCTCCGGAGGATATTCTAAGGATGATCCACAAGTTACAGCAGGGCACGTTGAAAATTTACATCGGTCCGGTGAGCGGCTCGGGGAAGACGTATCATATGCTCAGGGAAGGCAACATGCTTCGCGAACAGGGAGTGGATGTCGTCATTTGTGCCGTTTCGACGATGCAGCGCCCAGAGACGGAGGAGCAGCTGGGGGCGCTGGAACGCATCCCGAGCATTCACTGGCTGCGTGAACGGGACGGTGCAGTGATGAAAGATCTCCATTTGGAAGCTTTGCTGGAGCGCAATCCTGAAGTGGTGCTCGTGGACGGACTCGCTCATCGCAATCGGCGCGGTGCTCGCCACGCCACGCGGCTGGAGGACATCCGCTGGCTGCTGCAGCATAACATCAGCGTGATTACGACAGTCAATGTATATGAGCTGGAGGGATATACCAAGCTCGCCCGCCAATTGACGGGGGTGTCCGTGGAACATACGGTGCCAGACGACACGCTGGAACTGGCCGATGAGGTGAAGCTGATCGACGTGACGCCAGAGGCGATATTAAACAGGCTTGCCGAAGGGCATCTGAGGGGCCATGAGAACCATGCTGTATTTCACCACGGCAACTTGGGCATTTTGCGTGAATTAGCGCTGCGTCTTATGGCCGAAGAGGTGAACGAATCGCTGCGCGAACATCAGGAGGAGACGGGTACCCCTGTCATGACAGGCAGCATGGAGCGCATTTTGGTATCCAGCCAGTATCACTGGAACGGTTCCATCTATATCCGACGGGGGCAGCAGATTGCCAAGCGGTTGAACGGAGAGTTGTACGCCGTCACATTTCGCATGGGGAAGCAGCCGCTCACCAAGGAGGCCGCGGCCTTTCGGCGGAACATGGTCAAGCTGGTGGAAAAGTTCGGAGGCCGGTTCGAGGAACTGCGCGCTCTGCATCGGAGGCATATTCCGTCCGTGCTGGCGCGTTATGCGACAGGGCATCGCATCACCCGGATCGTGATGGGTCACTCGCGCCAGAGCCGCATGCAGGAGCTCTGGCAGGGATCGTTCGTGAACTCATTGCTGCGCAAGGTGCAAGGCGTCGATCTGTTCCTTCTGGCCGATACTGCCCGAAGGGATGGCGAGCGCGTGCTTCCTGCCCGGCTGGCTGATGCGGATGCCCGAACGTATCGCAGATTGACCGATACGGAAATGAAGGCACAGATCGGGCAAATCCGTCGCGGCAAGTTTAAGGTGTATATCGGGGCCGCTCCCGGCGTAGGCAAAACCTACATGATGCTGCGGGAAGGCAATGACCTGCTGCGCAAAGGCATCGACGTACGCATCGGTCTGCTGGAGACGCATGGCCGGGCGGAGACGTTGGGGCAGATCGGCCAGCTTCCGCTCATACCACGTTTAAAGCTCAAATATCAAGGTGCCGAGCTGGAAGAAATGGACACGGCCGCAATCCTCCGCCTGTGCCCGGAAGTGGTGCTCGTGGATGAACTGGCGCATACCAACGTGCCTGGCAGCCGGAACAAAAAGCGGTACGAGGACGTGATCCGGCTATTAAACGCAGGTATCTCTGTCATTACGACCGTCAACGTGCAGCATCTGGAAAGCCTGAACGATGCGGTGGAGCATATCACAGGCATCCGGGTGCGGGAGACGGTGCCTGATCGGATCATGCAAATGGCCGATGAGGTACAGCTGATCGACGTTGCGCCCGAGGCCTTGCGGCAGCGCATGCGGGAAGGTAAAATCTATGCAGCAGCCAAGGTGGAACAGGCGCTGAATCATTTTTTTCGCGTGGGCAACCTGATTGCCCTGCGGGAATTGGCTTTGCGCGAGCTGGCCGACGACGTAGACGAACGGCTGGAGTCGGCAGGACGGGGAAATGCCCTGCGGGGCCCTTGGCGGCGGCAGGAAGTCGTTTTTGTATGCGTTAGCGTCGGCGCGCATGCCGAATTGCTGATTCGGCGCGGATTTCGTACGGCATATCGGTTAAAGGCCGCCTGGCACGTACATCATGTACAGGTAGGCCGTACGGCGAAAGAACAGGCGGGCCGGCTTGAAGCGTTGGAGCAGCTGACAGTCAGGCTGGGAGGCCGGTTTCATGTGCATTCGGCAGACCGTCTGCGGGATGTGCCGATGATATTGGCGAACAAGGCTGCCGAGGCCAAGGCGACGCAGCTGGTCGTTGGGCAGGCCCGGCTCGGTTGGCATTTCAACCGGTATCAGGGGACCGGATCGCTGGTTAGCCGGCTTATCCGGTTGTCCAGACACATGGATGTGCTCATTGTGGCCGATTACGATCATGAAGCGGGTGAGGTGTCGGCGAATCGTGCAGGAACATAATAGGGATCACCAGCATGAAGCACGGCTGGAAAAACAAAAGCTGCCCCATATATGGGGCAGCGTGTCGGCATATGCGTGGGTAACGATCGCCATCGCGTTGCTGACCGCGTTGATCGACTGGATCGGGTTAAGCCGGGATATGGTCAACGCCGCGCTAGTCTACCTGTTTCCCGTATTGGTCAGCGCGGTCTATTGGGGACTTGGACCGGCAATATATGCGGCCAGCCTGGGCGCGGCTGCATTCGACCTGTTTTTTATCCCGCCTTATTTCAGCTTCAAGGTGGATGATTTAAGATACATTCTTTCCTTTGCCGTATATTTGGCGGTTGCCATACTTACGGCTACCCTGTCGGGCAAGCTCCGGCAGCAGTTGGAGACCGTAAGACAGCGTGAAGCGACCACCAGTCTTCTCTATGGCTTGAGCCGTCAGATTACTGCCATATCGGATATGGAAACATTGCTATCTAGCATCGCTCGGCAGGTGTCGCAGATGCTGAACGCCCCGGCGGCACTCTATCTTCCTGATGCGGAAGGGGAATTGCAGGCGTCGTCTTCGCCTGCAAGACCTGGAGAACCTGAATGGGGAACCAGTGAATCGGAGCTGGCCATCGCCAGATGGGTGCATGTTCACGGGCAGATGGCTGGCAGGGGATCTTCGAGCTTGCGGGAAGCCTCCGGAACCTATGTGCCGCTGCGCACGGAAGAACAGGTACATGGCGTGCTTGCGGTGAACATGGAACTGCCCGATCCCGGCAGTTTGCCGGAAAGACGCCGTTTGCTGGAAGCCTGTGCTGATCTGGCAGCAAGCGCGATTGCCCGAGTGAAGCTGGCGGAGGAAGCGCGTTTGGCCCAGATGACGGCCGAGTCGGAGCGCATTCGCACCGCCCTGCTCGATTCGGTGTCGCATGAGCTGCGTACGCCGCTCGCGGCCATTATGGGATCATCCACTGGCCTGCTGGAAAATGAGGAGCTTTTTACTGCCGAAGATCGGCGCGAACTGACGGCCAACATTCGGGATGCGGCGATGCGCATGAACCGGCTGGTGACGAACCTGCTCGAGATGGTCAAGCTGGAAAGCGGCATGCTTCAGCTCAGGCGTAACATGTGCGACGTGGGCGATATGTTAAGCGTAGTGTTGGCGCAGGTGCAGCAGTATAAGCAGCAGCGGATAATCCGATTGGAGCTGCCCGATCAGCCGCCATTCGTTTCCGGCGATGAAGTTTTGCTGGAACAGATGCTGGTCAACGTACTCAGCAATGCGATCAAATACTCGCCGAATCCCAGCGAGATCGTCATCTCGGTCGCGATGGATGCCGGGGAGGGTTGCCTGGTCATTACCGTGGCCGATCAAGGTCCAGGCATTCCGAAAGCGGAACGCGAGCGGGTGTTCGAGAAATTTTACCGTTCGGATTCCACGAAGCACGTCACCGGAAGCGGGCTAGGGCTGGCTATTTGCAGAGGCATCGTCGAGGTGCATGGCGGCACGATTGCGGCGGAAGCCAATCCGGACGGCGGCACGCGCATGGTCATCCGTTTGCCGCTGGATGAGGCAGACACGGGATTTCTCGGGACGGGAAAAGAAGAGGGACAGGAGGAATGCACATGACGGCATCGCAAGGTGCACGCATCTTGGTCGTGGATGACGAACCGCAAATTCGTAAACTGTTAAAGGTGACGCTTCAAGCGCATCAATTCGAAATCCATGAATGCATGGATGGGGAAGAAGCCGTCGCTCAAGCCGGAATCATGCATCCCGACTTGGTTGTGCTTGATCTAGGCTTGCCTGGCATGTCTGGAATGGATGTGCTGAAGCGGATTCGTGAGTGGTCGCAGGTTCCGATCATCGTGCTGACGGCCAAGGACCGGGAGGAAGATAAAATCGCCGCATTGGATGGCGGTGCCGACGATTACGTGACAAAACCCTTCGGCATGGGCGAACTGGTCGCCCGCATCCGGGTTGGGCTTCGCCATGCAGCCAAATCGGCCGACGAACCCGTATTGCGCTGCGGCGCTTTGACCATTGACCTTGCCCAAAGGCAGGTGGAGTTGGAGGGCATGCCCATCAAGCTGACCCCGACCGAGTACGACATGCTGAAGGTGCTTGCCTCCAATGCAGGCAAAATCGTGACCCAGCGCCAATTGCTGCAGCAGGTGTGGGGCAGTCATCACAACGAATCGGACAGCCATTATTTACGGGTATATATAGGACATTTGCGCAAAAAATTAAACGAAGATCCTGCTCAGCCGCGATTCATCCAGACTGAACCAGGCATCGGATATCGATTTTTAATGCAAGACTAATGCCACTGGCAATAAAAAAGAACAAACGCCATTCCCGTACGATCCGAGAATGGCGTTTATCGCGTTACCACTATTGTAATGTTAAGACGTAAATTTCGGCAGCCAATCGCCATGGGCTTCGATCAGCTCGTCGCACAGGGAAACGATGTCGTCGATGGAAAGCTCGGCCGACGTATGCGGATCAAGCATCGCTGCATGGTAGATGTGATCCTTTTTGCCTGTGATGGCAGCTTCGATGGTGAGCAGTTGGGTGTTGATGTTGGTGCGGTTCAGCGCAGCCAGCTGCGGTGGCAGGTCGCCGATGTACGTCGGAGTGATGCCCGATCCGTCGACTAGACACGGTACCTCGACACAGGCTTCGCGCGGCAGGTTGGTGATGAGTCCGGTGTTCATGACATTGCCGCCGATTTTATAAGGACGGTTCGTCTCCATGGCCTCCATGATATGGGAGGCGTACTCCCGGCTGCGGGTATGCTCGATGTTTTCGCTGGCGAACAGCTTCTCGCGCATTTCTTTCCAGCCTTCGATCTGATTGACGCAGCGGCGCGGATATTCGTCCAGCGGAATGTTGAAGCGCTCGATCAGTTCGGGGTAATTCTTTTTGATGAAATACGGATGATACTCGGCATTGTGTTCGGAAGATTCAGTCACATAATAGCCGAAGCGATGCATCAACTCGAAGCGCACCATGTCGTCGTGCTTCTCCTGTTGTTTGATGCGGGCAAGGCGTTTGATTTCCGGATACAGATCCTGTCCGTCCCGCGTGACTTCAAGCAGCCAGGCCATATGGTTGATGCCCGCAATTTTGGCGACAACACCGGTCTGATCGATCCCGAGGGCGTCGAAGAGATGCGGTACGCACACTTGCACGCTGTGGCAGAGGCCGACCGTTTTCACGCCGCCATGCACGCTCATGACGTTGGTCAGCACCGCCATCGGATTCGTGTAGTTCAGGAACCAGGCATCCGGGCAGACTTCCTGGATATCCCGGGCGAAATCCAGCATGACCGGAATGGTCCGCAAGTTGCGGAAAATGCCGCCGATGCCGAGCGTATCCGCAATCGTCTGGCGCAGGCCGTATTTTTTCGGAATTTCGAAGTCGGTGATCGTGCACGGATCGTATCCGCCCACCTGGATGGCATTAATGACGTATTTGGCTCCGCGCAGCGCTTCCTTGCGATCGGAATAGGTTTGCACCTTGCAGCCGCTGCCAAGCGAACGTGCCATGCTGACCAGCAGCCGTTCGGAATCGCGCAGCCGCTCGGCATCGATATCGAACAGTGCCAGTTCAAAATCTTGCAGCGCTTCGGTCATCATGACGTCGCCGAGGACGTTTTTTACAAACACGGTGCTTCCCGCACCGAGAAACGTAATTTTGTTCATTTCAGGCTCAGCCTCCCTGGTGGATTGGTGTACCTCCACTATAGGGCGATTTGGCACGTTTCACTATGGCGCAACCTCACGTAAACATGGCATAATCCCATTTTTGCATTCGTTTACATTGCGATATGGCCCGGTTTGCCTGTTATAATTTTGATAAAACTTGAAGAAGTGAGTCGTGGGTGCAAACGTTGGCGGCTCTCCAAACAGAAGGAAGGGACAGACGTGAGCAGAATCGAAATGAATGTGGTGCCGATGGATTGGACGCAGATGGAATTGGTCATGCTTTTTTTCGGGTGGGAGGACTGTGAGCCTCTGCATTACTGGGGGCCGGGTGTGCGTGACAGCTACATTATTCATTACGTTCACAAGGGACGCGGCAAGGTGCTGATGAACGATCGGCAGCATATGTTAACCAAGGGACAAGGTTTTCTCATTCTCCCCGACACGATCGTGCATTATGAAGCCGACGAGGCGGACCCATGGACGTATTCGTGGTTTGGCTTCAAAGGCGTGCAGGCCAAAGCGTTCATGCAGCGCGCGCAGTTGAATTCCGATCATCCGGTGTTTCGGGCAAGGAACGAGGCGGCGCTGGACGGATTGTATCAGGAAATGGTTCAGGTGTCCGGCCGCTCGGGCGCGGACGTGTTTACTCAAAGCTTGTTGTATCGCCTCATAGCCGAGCTGATTGCTTCTTCACCGGAAGAGGAGGGCAAGCGGCAGCCTTCTTCTACCAAAGAAGAGTACATACGGCAGGCGGTGAGATACATGGAGAACCGATATAGCCAAAAAACGAGCGTTCTCGACATCGCGCAAGCCGTAGGACTGGATCGCACGTACCTGTCGGGGCTGTTTAAGGAAAAGTACGGCAAGCCGCTGCAATCTTTTTTTCTGGAATACCGGATGAATCGCGCCGCCGAGCTGCTGCAGAGTCCGATGCTGTCCATTAGCGAGGTGGCACATTCGGTGGGATATACGGACCCGCTATTGTTCTCCAAAATGTTCAAAAAGGTCACCGGCATGTCTCCGAAGGGAGCCAGAACCAAGTCCACTGAAACGAGTGATACACGATAGAATAAGTCCCTTAAATTTGAAGAAAAAGCTATGATCTTGCCTACCTGCCAGTTATACTGGAACACATACCAATCGAATAGATGGAACTGGGTGCTGTACCCGATCGGGTACAAGCTTAATAGGGAAGCCGGTGAAATGCCGGCGCGGTCCCGCCACTGTAACAGGGGAATCAGGCAGCGATAAGCCACTGGCCATAGCCGGGAAGGCGCTGCAACGATGTTGATCCTGAAGCCAGGAGACCTGCCCGGTTTGACAACACAGCAACAGCCTACGGGAGATAGGAAGGTGTTTTGAATTAGCGCGATTTTTGTATGGGAATCGGTTTATTTGAGGCGTCCTTATCCGGGAATATACGGGAGAGGGATGCCTTTTTTGCATGGCAGAGATCGGGTTTGCTGTGAATCGAAGCAGAGAGGACGGCTGGCTTTTGGGCAAATACATCGGTAAAAGAATACTTCAGCTGGCAGCCGTTCTGTTCGGCATCACCTTCCTGACCTTTCTCCTGACCTACCTGTCGCCGGGAGACCCGGCCAGGCTGATGCTCATGGCTACGGGCGTGACGCCATCCGAGGAGCTGGTTGAGCAGGTGCGGGCAGAATTGGGACTGGACAAGCCCTTTTGGGTGAGGTACGGCCTATGGCTTGGACAAGTCGGGACAGGAGATTTCGGTACGTCGTACAAATACGGCCGGCCCGTGTTCGACGTGCTGATGTCACGTTTGCCGGCCACGCTGCGTTTGACAGGCGGTGCCATGCTTCTTGTGGTCGTTGTTTCGTTTCCGCTCGGCATCCTGTCGGCCATCCATAGAAATAAAGTGCTGGATCTCATCATTCGCCTGTTCTCCTTCGCAGGGTTGTCCATGCCAAGCTTCTGGCTGGGCATGCTGCTTATGCTCTGGTTCGGCGTGCATCTGAAGCTGTTTCCCGTCACGGGCAGCTCGGGTCTGCATAGTCTCGTATTGCCTGCATTAACGCTGGCACTGCCTTTGATCGCTCAGTACAGCAGGCAAATCCGCGCCGTCATTCTGGAGGAACATTCCCAGAACTACGTAGACGGAGCCAGAGCCAGAGGCATGAAGGAAGGAACAATCATGATCCGGCATATTCTTCCGAACGCGATGCTTCCAGTCATCACGCTAATGGGCATGTCTACCGGGGCTCTGCTCGGCGGGGCCGCAATCATAGAGAGCTTGTTCGTGTGGCCGGGCGTGGGCCAGATGGCGGTGGAAGCGATCTTTTCACGGGATTATCCGCTCATTCAGGGTTATGTGATCTGGATGGCTACGATGTATGTCGTGTTGAATCTGTTGGTCGATGTATGGACCCATCTGCGAGACCCGCGGATCCGATTGGATGTGGATGTATGATGAGGACATTCCGGCTTACGTTGTCGCAGCATCGTTGGTTCGCCGTGGTGCTCGCGTTGACGGCGTGTTGGATCGTGCTCGCCATGATCGCCCCCCTGTTTGCGCCGCATGATCCGCTGGCCACCAACTTTGGCATGGTGCTGCAACCCGCCAGCCCCGAGTATCCGCTCGGGACCGACCAATTGGGACGATGCATTCTGTCCCGTATCCTGTATGGGGCACGCACGTCGCTGCTGCTGACCTTCATGATGATCGGCATCGTGTTCGGGATCGGCGTAGGCATCGGCATCATTGCCGGTTATGCGCGCGGCATCGTGGATTCGCTGTTGATGCGGCTGGCCGATACGATGATGGCTTTTCCCGGAATCATTTTCGCCATCGCCGTCGTCGGCATGTTGGGTCCGGGTCTGCTTCATACGGTCATCGCGCTGTCGGTGGTCTGGTGGGCCAAATATGCGCGCATGGCGAGAAGTTTGGTCATATCGCTGCGACAAAAGGAATATGTCGCCGCCGCCGCTTTCAGCGGGGCGCGTCGTACCCGAATCGTTTGGGGCACCGTTCTGCCGAACATGCTGTCACCGTTAATCGTGATGGCCATGATGGATGTGGGCGGCATGATGCTCTCCATATCCGGCTTGTCCTTCCTGGGGCTTGGAGCGCAGCCGCCGGAACCGGAGTGGGGAGCCATGCTGAACGAAGGCCGGAGATACCTGCAGACGGCCCCATGGCTATTGCTGTATCCGGGCCTGGCGATATTTTGTACGGTCATGATTTTTAATTTGTTGGGCGACAGCCTCAGGGATGTGCTGGACCCTCGAAAAAACGCAGCTTGACTGGAGGATATAGAAGTGAAAACAACCCGTTTAAAAGCAGTACTGCTTACGTTCGCGTCATTTTTTATTGTATTTGCCCTCACGGCATGCGGAAGTACCAATTCATCCAGCAGGACTGGTACCGGTGGGAAAGAAACAAGCTCGGCAACGAGTGCATCCGCTGTGCCGTCGCATTTGAACGTGGCTCTGTTCTGGCTCGGCACCAATCTGGACCCGGCGGTGGAATGGAACGGCTGGACGCTGACACGTGCGGCGATCGGCGAGACGTTGGTCCAGTTTGACGAGAACATGCAGCTTGTGCCCAAAATCGCCGAATCGTGGGAACAAGTCGATGACACCACATGGAAGTTTCAGATTCGCGATGGCGTTACGTTCCATAATGGCAACAAAGTCACGGCAGATGCTGTGAAAAAATCGATTGAGCGTGCCTTGGAGCTGAACGAAAGAGGGCTGTCCACACTGCCGATCGAATCCATGAAGGCGGAAGGGCAAGATTTGACGATCCAAACGACGGAACCTTACGCTTCCCTGCTCGGAAACATTGCGGAACCGCTGTTTGTCATCGTGGACACCAGCGCAGATACATCAAGATTCGAGAGCCAGCCGGTTGCAACGGGTCCGTTCATGGTAACCTCGTATACCCCGGATCAAGAAATTCAGGTGAAAAAGTATGACGGGTATTGGGACGGTGCTCCCGAAACGGATACGATCACGTTCAAATACATTAAGGATGACAGCACGCGAGCACTGGCCTTGCAGTCGGGCGAAATCGACGTGGCGAGCAACGTTGGGCGCAGCAGCCTTCCTTTGTTCCAGGACAAGGGCCAGTATGCCATCGACGAAATTCCAAGCTTGCGCACGCAGTTTGTCTGGTTCAATACAACGCATAAGCTGCTTGAGAATGCCAACGTTCGCCGTGCCATCTCGTATGGCATCGACCGCGAAATGTATGCCGGTACGCTGATCGGCGGCCAGGCGGCAAAAGGACCGTTTACTTCCGCGCTCCCGTTCGGATACGACAAACTCAAAGGGTACGACTATGAACCGGAACAGGCCAAGCAGCTGCTGGACGAAGCGGGATTCAAGGACACGGATGGCGACGGCATTCGGGAGAAAGACGGCCATAAGCTGACGCTTCAGATGATCCTCAACTCTGCGTACGAGTCGGATGCGACCGTTGCGGCTGCGATGCAGTCCCAGCTCAAGGAGATCGGAGTAAACCTGGAGCTGGCCTCTTACGAGGATTTGACCGACCATCAGAGGAGCGGTAACTATGACCTGGCGCTGACCAGCATTAATACGGGCATTACGGGCGACCCTCAGTACATCCTCGATTTCTATTTCAAAACGGGGGCGGAATGGAACGTTGGCGGATACAGCAATCCGAAGCTGGACGAAATCATCGACCGCCTGCATTCCGAGTTCGACGTCGAAAAAAGATATGAACTGGCCGCAGAGGCGCAGCAAATCATTCTGGACGATGCCGCTTATATGTTCATTACGTATACGCCGATCAACATTGTCAGCAAAAATACCGTTCAGGGTGCAACCATGTATCCGATCGACTTTTATTTGCTGGATCGCAACATCAAGGTTGATCAGCAATGACTCCTTTGCTGCGGGTAAGTGATTTGTCTGTGGCTTACGGGAAGGAACAAGCTGCGTTGAAGCACCTTTCATTCGAAATGCATGCCGGCGAAGTGCTGGGCATCGTCGGCGAGAGCGGCAGCGGGAAATCGACGCTGCTGCGGGCTCTGCTCGGCATGCTGCCCAGCAGAGGGACATATGCGGGAGGCGACATCTTGTTTCAGGGCCAATCCGTGATGGGCCTTGCCCCAAAAGACTGGAGCAGGATTCGCGGCAAAAGGATCGCCATGGTATTTCAGGACAGCGGGTCCCACCTGAATCCGATCCGCAAAATTGGCAGCCAATACGAGGAAGCGATCCGCACGCATATAAAAGTAACGCGCAAATCGGCCCAGCGTATGGCCGTGGATACGTTGTCCGGCATGGGACTGGCTGACCCTGAGCGCGTCATGAAGTCTTATCCAAACCAACTTAGCGGGGGCATGAAGCAACGGGTGGCCATTGCCATGGCCTTGACGATGGAGCCGGAGCTGCTGCTTGCGGACGAACCGACCAGCGCGCTCGACGTATCGACTCAAGCCGAGGTGATGAAGCGGCTGCGCGAACTCAGCGACCATAGAGGAACCGGTGTCATCCTGGTTACCCATAACATTGCCGTTGCAGCGCACATGGCCGACCGAATCGGTGTCATGCAGAGCGGAGAGATGGTTGAATACGGGCGGACCGCCGACATCATCACGTCGCCGCAGGCTCCGTACACCCGCAAACTGCTGAACGCCGTGCCCGAATTGGAGGAACATAGAGGATGAGTGGTCATGAAGCGCCTATTTTGGAACTTACGGAACTGAACAAATGCTACGCAGCGCCTGGACATGGTTCCGTGCAGGCACTATGCAACGTTAATCTGCAATTATATCCGGGCGAATGTCTGGGGATCGTAGGCGAAAGCGGCAGCGGAAAAAGCACGTTGGCCAGGTGTATCACACATTTGGAGAAAGTGACGTCCGGACAAATGTTTTATCGGGGGAAGGATATAACGCAGCTCAAAGGAGAACCATTGCGACAGCTGTATAAACAGGTTCAGATGGTCTTTCAGGAACCTTCGTCCATCTTCAATCCGCGGACGAGCATCGGCAAATTCGTGCGGGAGCCTCTCCTGAATTACAAAATGATGCGCCGTTCCGAGGCGGAAACGGCCGTGCTGCGCCTGCTTGAGCGCGTCGGTTTGCCCGCTGAAGCAGCGGATAAGTATCCGCATGAGCTAAGCGGGGGCGAGCAGCAGCGGGCGGTCATAGCCCGGGCGATCGGCGTGCAGCCGGACATCATTCTGTTCGATGAAGCTACTTCCGCTTTGGACGCCCCGATCCAGCAGCAAATGTTGGACCTGCTCGTCCAGCTCCGCCGGGAAACCGGCGTATCCTGCATGTTCATTTCGCATGACCTTGCCGTAGTGCAGAAAGTAAGCGACAGGGTTGCGGTAATGAACAAGGGCGAGATCGTGGAAGTGTTGGAGAGCGCTAAGTTAACCACGGCTGCACGGCATCCGTATACCCGTAGTCTGATGGCATCCGTTTTGTCCGTCAGGAAAATCAGGAATGAAATAAGGGGAAACAAAGAAGTCATATAAAAAACCAAGACTTCCCGAGTGATGTTCTGCCCGGGGAGTCTTGGTTTTTGTTTTGCCGGTTATAACCCGTTTCATCTGTTTCAGGAGGTTAATCTGCAGGCGATGGCTGCTTTGAGGCCAAATTAGTGCTGGCTCGCAGGTGTGGGGAGCTGGATGGTCATCTCCATGCCCTCGATGAATTGGCGTTCTTTCACTTTTTCGTTGAAGTCATCTTCAATGATGAACGGCCGTACGACGAGGTAACGGGTACCCCCGGGAGTTGTGCCATACAAGCGATCGCTGTCCAGCCGGTTATCGGTATACAACCCTTCGCCGCTCAAGGCGGGAAGCTGTCGCCCCTGATCGTCAAATAGGGCAATGCCTACCTTCCTGAGTTTTTCCTCTTCCTTAAGAGTCAAGCTCTTCTTGCCATTCACCAGAATGGACGTGGAGATACGGGTCGTAATCGGCGTGATGTGGATGTTCGATACGGAAGCGGTAAACTGATCGTTGGAGGCGTGGGCCGCATCCGGCTTGAAATCGACAATGTCTTCCGTTGACTTGGTGAAAGGAACGTCCAGTTTGAATTCATGGTCGATACCCTCCAAGGAAATCGAGACTTCTGCGTTAAAGTGGTCGGGCAGAGAGGCACCCTGGCCTGCTTTTTCGAACACATTTTCGAAGACGAGTACGTCAGGCTCAGTCTCTCCTGCAGAGGAGTAGAACAAACCGCCTGTTTGTTGGTAGCCATCGACTTCAAAAAAGACATTGCTGATCCCGCTGTTTAAAGGAATGATATCTTCGCCGGTATCGTACTTCCCATCCTTGAGATTGGGAGCGTTGACCCGTACCAAAAAGGCTGCGCGCGTTCCGTCATACACCGTTTCGAAGACATCCAGCTTGACATCCTGATAAGAAACGGTGCTGTTTGTTTGGGATACCAGCCCGTCTTTTCCAGCTTGTTGCAGTCCGATATCTGCCTGAATGGTGCTGAACAGGCTGCCGACCAAAGGGATTTTTTTGATCGAGTCGGCCATGGCCGGCGATACAAAACCTGAAGCAAATACGGTAACGGCAGCTAAACTGCTGGCCATGGCAATGAACCCTGCGCGGCGCAGCCGGGGGCGTTTCCGGGCACGCGGCTGCGTCTCAATCTCCGGTTGAGTATGTGCATGCGCTGCCGGCAATGAAGCAAGGGTCTCATCGATGCGGCTGCGGACGAGCTCCGATATTTCCGGTTTATTCTCGCCTGTCTCACGCAGTAATTGTTCAATATTAGATGGTTTCAACATTTAATTTTCCCTCCCGAAACAATTTGAATTTACGGTACAACTCATTTCTGGCACGCTGCAGGCGCATTTTAACCGCGCTTTCGGAAATGTTCAGCGTATCCGCGATCTGCTTGGTGGTAAGGTCTTCAAAGTAATGAAGCACAACGACGATCCGCTTTTGTTCATCGAGCCGGTCAACGGCTTCTCTCAAATCGACATGATCGTAATCATGGCCGTGATCGGGATTCTCGGGAACTTCTGCATACGATATGGATCGTGATCGACGGGACAATAGGGTGTTGCATTCGTTGATGAGGATGCGGAAGATCCATGTTTTGAAATATTTCGGCTCCCGAAGCGTATGCATGGCCTTGTAAGCCTTCAGTATCGTTTCCTGGACCGCGTCGGCGACATCCTCTTCTTGGCGAAGCATGCTTTTGGCGGTGTTGTACAATGAATGTTCCATATGTCTGATAAGGCTGACGAACGCCTCTCGATTTCCTTGGATGGCTTGTGGAACAAGTTGGGCCCAATCCACAGCGATCACTCCTTTCTTGATGAGCGTGCTATATAAACCGCACGAATCCATCACACAAGGCCACTGCGAGTGCAGTACCATCTTCCGATCGCTGTTATCCCCGGATTTTTTGACTCCCCTTTTTCAAAGGGAAAATTCGGTGAACAGCCTATGCTTCCGAAGCAGCTTTCTTTCAGAAAGCTCTTAGACCGCTCCGCTTCTTCAGATTGGTTCTGCCTCTCCGTTAACGTGTGTATGTTTTTTTGCGATTTATATATTTTTTTATCGTTGATACATTAGTTAGACCTGCGTGAGGCATGACACGGTCACAATTATTTTGGTGTACATGAAATATGGACGCTAATTCAGGGGCGAAACCCTGATGGGAACACAGATTGGAGAGTGGCATGGAGGTAAGGAAAGACACCGCTAGAGCAGCGTGAAGGAGAGGTATACACAAAAAAACGGATACGCAAAGTGCGTACCCGGTAAATCTTTGGACAAGTATAGTTGGATGGATCCATTCGATCCGGCCAGTCCTTATGCCATATTCCAATTTTCGCCGTTCAGGTATTTCTCGGTGAGAATGGACAGCATCTGAATGCCGACTTCGTTGTGCCCGCCTTCGGGAATGATGATGTCCGCATACTTTTTGGATGGCTCGATAAATGCGTCATGCATCGGTTTGACCGTTTCGAGGTACTGTTTGTACACCGATTGGATCGTGCGCCCGCGTTCCTCGATGTCTCGGAGCACTCTGCGCAAAATCCGCACATCGGAATCGGTATCGACGAATACTTTGATATCCATCAGGCTGCGAAGCTGCTCGTCGATCAACACATGCAGACCTTCCACGATGACGATGTGGTTGGGCTCCAGCTCTACCGTTTCATCGGCGGAGCGATTGTCCAAGGTGAAGTCGTACACCGGCGCGTAAGCCGTCTGTCCGTTTTTCAAAAGGGTAAGATGTTCGATCAACAGATCATTGTCAAAAGCGAAGGGATGATCGTAATTGGTCAATCTGCGCTGCTCGGGCGTGAGGTGGGACTGGTCTTTGTAATAATTGTCCTGGGAGATAAACGTAACTTTGCCTGACCCCAGACGTTGAATGACGGAGCGGGCCACCGTCGTTTTGCCGGAACCGGTCCCTCCGGCGATACCTATAATAAGCATGGTCGTTCCATTAACCTCCTAAAAGTGGCTGCTTTGTCGTTTTGTATATGGAATTGAAGGCCGACTGATTCATAGCCTCTCAGTGAATGCACAATTCTTTTATTGTATCACAATGCAGTGCATTTTTCATCTGAACGGAGGGCGCCAGATTTGGGGAATTGCTCGCCCGAGAGTAAACCGACTAGTGCCGGGGCACCATATTCCTGATAATGGATGGTTGACAATTCGGCGCTTCGGACTATAATAAGGGTATATTCCTAACACGGACTGTTACTGGGCGAACCAGGCATGACCGAATTCGATTGCATAATCTGTAATCGCTTTCGGTCATTTTTTATTTTTTGCAGGGGGGTGAGCGTGCATGAAGGTGATCAAGAAAGTGAACAACAACGTGGCGATTGCCATTAATGACAAAAACGAAGAAGTGTTTGTGGTTGGCAAGGGAGTAGGTTTTCTGAAGACGCCATATGAGTTGACCGAAACAGATATGGTAGAGAAAATTTTCGTAGCTCCCAAAAACATCCGCATGTACGATTTGTTGAACAGCATTCCGATCGAGGATATTTACCTCGCGGAGGAAGTCATTAAGCTGGGCAGCGACATTTTGGGCAAAACGTTCAATCCCAATCTGCTGCTCACCCTGTCTGACCATATCAGTTTCGCCCTGGTTCGTACCCGTGAAGGCGTCTCCATCAAAAATCCGCTGGAATGGGAAGTGCGCACCCTGTACCCGGATGAGACCCGTGTAGGAGAAGCAGCAGTCCGATTGATTGAAGAAAAATCGGGGGTCAAGCTCCCGGCAGCCGAAACCACCTTGATCGCTTTGCATTTCGTGAATGCCCAGGTAGGTTCGGGCGAAATGAGCGATACGACCAAAATCATGACCGTGACCGGCGAGATTTTGTCCATCATCAAATACGCACTGAAAATCGACTTTCAGGAGGAGTCCATTCATTTCATGCGTTTTGCCACCCATATTCGCTACTTCATCATGCGGCAGATGAGCGGCAAGTCGCTGAAAGATGAGAATGAATCCTTGTACGAGATGGTGAAGGAGAAATTTCCGCGTGAACTGCAGTGCGTGGAGAAGATTGCGGCGTTTCTGCACAACAATTACGGCTGGACCTGTACCAATGACGAGAAATTGTATCTCATTCTTCATATCCAAAGGCTGATCTCCAATGACCAGCCCAATCCATTCGACAACTGAATGTAACCATATGGACTGTTACTGATTCGATCAGGCATGACCAAGCATAGGGGAATGACGATTCCCTGGCTTGGTCATTTTTTTTGAAATCTTCTACTACTTTGTTAAGGAGAATGGTCATGAACAACAAGGAATTGGCCCAAAACGTGCTGGAACTCGTCGGCGGCGAGCGTAACATTTCCTCTTTGACGCATTGCGCCACGCGGCTCAGATTTGTATTGAAAGAAGACGGAAAGGCAGACCTGAAGGCGCTGGACAGCCTGGAAGGCGTACTGAAAGCGCAAAATGCCGGAGGGCAGGTTCAGGTGGTCGTGGGGAACAAGGTTGACGCCGTTTACGGCGAGATTCGCAATCTTACCTCCGGCAACCTGCAAACGGAAGAAGGAGAAGCGGCACCGAAAAAGAAACAAAATCCGATCAATGCGGTGCTCGAAACGATCGCGGGCATTTTTACGCCCGTGCTTCCGGCCTTGGTCGGCTGCGGTATGATCAAGTGCGTGGCCACCGTTATGGCGGCCCTTGGATGGTTGGAGGGCTCCGGCTTCCTGTCGATCATCAACATGATCGGCGATTTGATCTTCTATTTCCTGCCTTTCTTCCTGGCCGTAAGTGCGGCCCACAAATTCAAAACCAATCCGTATCTGGCCGTGGCGCTTGCCGCAGGCCTGATGCACCCGGTCATTCTTGATGCGGCGGCCAAAATTGCCGATACCGGTGTGAAAACCATTGATTTTCTCGGTATGCCGATCCTGCTCATGAAATACTCTTCGTCTGTCATTCCCATTATTCTAGGCGTATGGATCATGAGTTACGTGTACCCGGTCGTCGACAAGGTCATTCCGAAGTTTTTGCGCGTTCTGCTGACGCCGATGATTGTGTTGTTCATCATGATTCCACTCGAATTGATCGTGCTTGGGCCGATCGGTTCTTATATCGGTACCTGGTTGACGGATGGCATCAACTATTTGTACGCAACGGCTGGCGTGCTCGCTGGCGCGATTCTCGGGTTCTTTAAACCAATCATGGTTATGTTCGGCATGCATTATGCGATTATGCCGATTCAGATTCAACAGGTGGCAAGCGTGGGTTCTACCGTTTTGCTGCCGGCAGCGCTCGCAGGGAATCTTGCCCAAGCGGGTGCCGCATTCGCCGTGTTTGTGCTTACGAAAAACAAAACGATGAAATCAGCATCGGGCTCTGCCGGGTTTACCGCCTTGTTCGGCATTACCGAACCGGCGATCTACGGGGTCAATCTCCGTTATAAACGACCGTTCTTTGCAGGTTGCGCTGCAGCGGGAATCGTGAGCGGTTTCTACAGTATTGTGCATGCCAGTGCTAACGCGATTGCCCTGCCAGGTGTGCTGGCATTGGGGACGTACACGGCCGACAGTTACGTTTATGTCGTCATCGGCTCTATTGCGGCCGTTGTTCTTGGTTTCGTGTTTACGCTGCTGGCAGGCATCAAGGAAGATGCAGACGGGAAGACCGCTGCACGCAAAGAAAAAAATGCAGCTTCCGCGACAACGAGCGCGGTGGCGAACGAATCGCTTGCGGATTCTTCCGTCTCCGCAGCTTCGGCTGCATCCGACATGCTGATCGTGAGCCCGATGACGGGCGAGGTCAAGCCGTTGTCCGAGGTCGAGGACCAGGCATTTGCACAGGAGTTAATGGGCAAAGGCATCGCCATCGTGCCGACCGAAGGCAAAGTATATGCTCCGTTTGACGGGGTTGTTGAAGCGTTGTACAGAACCAAACATGCCATCGGGCTCAAAGCAGCGAACGGCGTAGAAATTTTGATTCATATCGGCGTGGATACGGTGAGCCTGAAAGGCAAACATTTCACATCCCATGTGGAGCAAGGGCAATCCATGCAGGCGGGCGACCTGCTGGTGGAATTCGACCCGGAAGGCATCAAAGCCGATGGATACAATACGATTACGTCCATCGTCGTGACCAACATGCAGCAATTCGGCGACGTGCTCACGGCGTCGGACAGCGGTTCGATCAAGGAAAGCGAAGCGCTGCTCAAATTGATTCCGTAATCGTAATCCAACCACAATCGTGGCGGATGCGTTGGGCCAATGGGAGCGCGGCTCCTTTTTGCCCCTTTTATCACACTCAAGGAGGAAAACAACATGACACAATCTTTATTCCCGGAAGGATTTTTATGGGGAGGCGCGCTTTCGGCTTGTCAGGCGGAAGGGGCATACAATATCGATGGCAGAACGCTGACAATTCCCGACGTGATGAAATTTAACGCCAAGAATGATCGCAAAGTAACCAAACAGATGAAAATTAACCGCGAGATGATCGAAGAGGCCAAAAACGATCCGGATACCGTTAAATATCCGAAACGCCGCGGCATCGACTTTTACCATACATTCCGCGAGGATATTGCCCTTTTTGCCGAAATGGGCTTCAAAGTGTTCCGTTATTCCATTGCATGGGCGCGTGTATTCCCTGGCGGAGATGATGCAGCACCAAACGAAAAGGCTTTGCAATTCTATGATCAAGTCATCGACGAGTGCCTGAAACATGGCATGGAACCGCTGATTACGATCAGCCATTTCGACATGCCGATCGTGCTGATCGACAAATTCGGCGGCTGGTATAACCGCAAGCTGGTGGACTTGTACCTCAACTACTGCGAAGTGTTGTTCAATCGTTACAAGGGGAAAGTGAAGTACTGGGTAACGTTCAACGAAATCAACATGAGCGTGAAGGCCGGCGCCAAAACGCTCGGCATTATCGAATACGACAAACCGAATTACGAGGAAATGCTGTTCCAAGGGCTGCACCATCAGTTCGTGGCGGCGTCCAGAGCAACCAAACGGGCACACGAGATCGACCCGAATAACAAAATCGGCAGTATGGTGGCTTATTTCACGACCTACCCTTACACGTGCAAACCGGAGGACGCGCTCCAGATGCAAAAGGATGACCAAATGAAAAACCAGTTCTTCCTTGACGTGCTGAACCTGGGCGAATACCCGTATTTCGCCAAGACGTACTTCAAGGAAAAAGGAATCGAGCTGCAGATGGAGGATGGCGATCTGGATAGCATCCGCGCGTATACGGCCGATTTCGTGGGCATGTCCTACTACAACTCCATGATTTCCAGCAGCGACACGGAACAGTTGGAATTGACGGCAGGCAACGTGCACAGCGTGTACAAAAACCCGCATTTGCCCGAAAACGAGTGGGGCTGGCAGATCGACCCTGTGGGTCTCCGTTACACGTTGAACCTGGTATATGACCGCTACCACAAACCGGTATTCATTTTGGAGAACAGCTCCGGTTTCTACGACAAAGTGAATGAAGACGGCACAGTAAACGACCCTTACCGCATTGATTTCTTAAGCAAACATATCGAACAGATGGGCCTGGCCATTCAGGACGGCGTGGAAGTGATCGGGTATACGATGTGGGGACCGATCGACATGATCAGTTCTTCGACGTCGGAGATGAGCAAACGTTACGGTTTCATCTATGTCGATCAGGATGACTATGGCAACGGTACGATGAAGAGAACCCGCAAAGACTCCTTCTATTGGTATCAGAACGTGATCCGGACGAACGGAGCCGAGCTATAGACGCAATGAACATTCTGGGATCGGTTAAAAAAATTCCCGGCGGCCTGCTCATCGTGCCCATGATGCTGGCAGCCGTCGTCAACACGGTGTTTCCGCAGTTCTTTCAGATGGGTGACCCGACAACGGCGCTATTCACCTCGAAAGGAACGATGGTGCTCATCGGCATGATTCTGCTCGTATCGGGCACGCAATTGAACTTGCGGAAGCTCCCTGTCACGCTGAAGCGGGCAGGGGTGCACTGTCTGGCCAGAGTGCTGATCGCCTGGCTGTTCGGCTGGACATTCGTGCAATGGTTCGGCGTGGAGGGCTTTGCCGGCATTTCCGCCGTTGCGTTCATCGCCGTGTTGACCAGCTGCAATCCGGGCCTTTACCTGGCCTTGATGAATTCCTATGGAGACGATGTGGACCAGGCAGCATTCGGCATTTTGAACCTGATCGCCGTTCCGGTCATTCCGGTCATGATCCTGAATTCGGCCAGCGGCGTGGGGATCGATTACCTGAGCGTGCTGGCCACGCTGGTTCCTTTCCTGATCGGCATCCTGCTGGGCAATCTTGATGGCAATATCCAGAAGATGTTTGCTCCGGGAACGGTCATTTTGCTGCCGTTCTTGGGGACAAGCTTCGGGTCGAACATCGACCTGGGCGTTGCTTTCCGTTCGAGTATGTCCGGGCTGCTGGTAACGCTGCTGTTTTTCATCCTTTGTTTACTGCCGCTGATCATGATTGACCGTGCTTTGTTAAAGCGCCCGGGGTATGCGGCAGCAGCCACCTGCTCGGTCGCCGGATTGTCCATGGTGGTGCCTGCCATGGCCGCCGGATTTAATCCGGCTTATGCTCCGTATGTTGAATCGGCTATTGCGCAGATCGCTTTTGCGGTTATCCTGACATCCATCACCGTACCTTATATCGTGAAACGGCTGGCCGGAAAGGGAGCATCGACGGAAACGGCACATTAACCCAATAAACATGAGCATCCATTGCGGTCCATTGCCTTGCCCAGATGTGGGAGAGGAACGGACCGCTTTTGGTTTGGTTGGACAGGGTGAGTGAGGGTAAACTGCCGCATTTAGAGCCTGGAGTATCAAATGTGTCTCATTTTTGCGATTATGGGTTGAAGGTTGTAGGACCTTTGATATAATGGCGTCGAAAGATGTCTCTTTTTGTATAGTCGTCTTTCGAAATTGGGGGAGGTGTTTTCGGTGAAAAAAACGGGCAAGTTCATTACGTCCACCGTGATCGCCACGGTAGCAGCCGTATCCATCGGTTCTGCCGTGTCGGCGCAAAGCAGTACATATGTGGGATCGTCCATCCCATCCGTGACTGGCATCGATTTGCAAAGCATGGATTTGGAGACGGCGCTGATGATGGTCCAAACCCAGCGCGCCGCATTGCTGGAACAACAGCTTAAATCGCAATTGGACGCGGTGCAGCAGCGCAACCAGCAGATTGCGCAATTAAATGAACAATTGCAGCAAGCTCAACTGCGCGGGGACCAAGCGGCGGTCCAAGCGATCAAGAGCCAGATCGATGCACTGGGCAGCTCGCAGCAAATGGATATGCTTCGCCTGCAGTCGTTGAGCAACAAGCGCAATGAGGCATTTGACGTCATGACCAATTTCATCAAAAAAATGCAGGATTCCAGATCATCCATTATCGGCAACATGCGATAAGACAGGGAAGAGCGGGTAAGCAAAGAGCGAAGGCGGAGTTTTTGACTCCAGCCTTCGCTCTTTTTTAGGTCAAGACCAATCCCGCCGACGGGTGAACAAGTCCTGCAATTCATCGGTCGACAGCTCGGTAATCCAGTTTTCGGAGCTTGTAATGATGTTGTCGCTAAGCTGCTGTTTGCTTTCCAGCATTTCGTCGATGCGCTCCTCGAGCGTGCCAAGCGAGATGAACTTGTGTACCTGAACGTCCTTGGTCTGGCCCATGCGATAGGCGCGGTCGGTGGCCTGGTTCTCGACGGCCGGGTTCCACCAGCGGTCGAAATGGAACACATGGTTGGCCGCCGTCAGGTTAAGGCCGACTCCGCCTGCCTTGATCGACAGGATGAAAACGGAAGGCTGCTGGTCCGCCGGCAGCGTCCGGGATTGGAATTGTTCGATCATGCGATCGCGCGCTTTTTTGGACGTGCCGCCGTGCAGGTAGAGCACGGGTTCCTGCAGTTCTTGCCGCAACACCCTCTGGAGCATTTCGCCCATGCCGATATATTGCGTGAAAATCAGGCAGCGCTCGCCTTCCTCCCGCAGCTCCCGCACAAGCTCCATCAGCCGTTCCAGCTTGGCCGACCGGCTGATCAGCATAGCCATGTCCTGCGGGCTGTACGTGTCGTACTCCGAGTCGGCTTCGCCTGCGGACAGCGCCTCGGGAGGCGGTTCTTTCGTAACCAGCAGCGGATGGTCGCAGAGCTGCTTGAGCTGGGTCAGGGCGGACAGGATCGCGCCTTTGCGCTTGATGCCCTCCAGCTCTTTCATTTTGTCCATCAATTCCTTGACGGATTGGTCATAGAGGGCGCTTTGTTCGCCGGTAAGATGGATATAGGTTTTCATTTCGTTTTTGTCAGGCAGATCGAGCTGGATGTTCGGGTCCTTTTTTTTGCGGCGCAGCATGAACGGTTTCACCAGCTGCTGCAGGTCCTGCATGCGGTCCTCGTCTTTATCCTTCTCGATCGCGCTGATAAAGCGGTTCTGGAACGCTCTGGCGCTGCCCAAATACCCGGGGTTGATGAAATCGTAGATCGACCACAGCTCGGCGAGCCTGTTCTCGATCGGCGTACCTGTCAGCGCAATGCGATGTTTGGCGGGAAAGCTGCGTACGGCGAGAGACTGTTTCGTCTGCGCGTTTTTGATATTCTGCGCTTCGTCCAGGCAAATGGAAGCCCAGGTATAGGACTGCAGCATTTCCTGATCCAGCGTTGCGGTAGCATAGGACGTGATGACGATATCCACTTGCTCCATCTGGGCCCGGAATTCGTCTCCGCTGCTTCTGCGCGCCCCATAATGAAGCAGGACGTTCACGGACGGGGCAAAACGGCTGATCTCCTTCTGCCAGTTGCCCAGCACGGAGGTGGGACAGACGAGCAGGGCAGGCGCCTGTCCTGCGGAACGTGGTTCGTTTTCCTTCAGATGCAGAAGGTACGTAATGAACTGAATCGTCTTCCCAAGCCCCATGTCGTCGGCGAGACAGGCGCCAAGCCCGAATCGGCGCAGGAAGCCCAGCCAAGAGAAGCCTTCCTTCTGGTAGGAACGAAGCTCGGCGTGCAATCCGGCCGGCACCGGCAGCGAAGGAGCGCCACCCTGACCGCCGCCAAGCTGGGCAATGATGCGGTTCAAATGTTCGTTCAGTTCCACTTCCAGATGGACGCGGTCCGGCGATTCTTCAGGTTCTTCTTCCTGCTGTCCTTCACGCTGCTTGAGCTTGCGATATTCGCGCTGCTCGTTATGCAGCAGATGCAGATGCAGGATGTCCTGGAACGACAACCCCTGCTTCCGGTCCACGCCTTCCATCGCCCGCCGGATCTGTTCCAGGAGGGCGGGATCGAGCGGTACCCATTCACCGCGGAAGCGGACAAGCCGCTCGTTGCGCGCGACCAGGTCGGCGAATTCCTCTTCGCTCAGGTCCGTATCGCCGATCGCAATGCGCCAGTCGAAATGAATGATGGAGTCCAGTCCAAAAAAAGACTGCCCGCGTTCTTTGCCTTCTTCTTCCTTGACTTTGGCGCGAAGACGCGGCTTTTTCTTGCGGGCGGCTTCCCACCACCCAGGCAGCAGCACCTGCCAGCCCGCTTCGAGCAATCGGCCGCTCTCCACCGTCAGGAACTGCCAAGCCTCCTGGTCGCTCAGCGGTTCACTCAACACGTCGCGGCTGCCACGTTCCGAGCGGTGGACGCGCGTTAATTGGCCGCGCAGCTGATCCAGCCAACCGGCGGAACGATCCAGGATGAAGGCCTCCCATAGCTGCGGCCATTCTCCTTCGGCGCGGCCTTGTGAGTCCAGCCTGATCGGCAGCAGCACGGAGGCGTCCAGCTTGTCCTGCAATACGAGCCGCAGCCGCCAGGCGGGGGAGTCGTCATCCGGCTCCAGCAATTGCAGCAGCGGACGGAATGGTGCCGCGTCCGCTTTCCAGCCGATGGAGACAAGCCATGCCTGTGCATCCAGGCCAGGCGCAACCTTCGGCAAGGCGCCGCCTTGAGGGAAGAGCTGCGGAAATTCGCGCCGCAGGTCGGTCGCGGTTTCTTCCGTGCCGTAGCAGTGCTGGAAAACGGAGGCGGAATATGCGGCGGCAAGGCCTTCGCCGAAGCTTTCGTCCGTTTCCTCCAGCGCTTTGGCGAGAGCGGAGCGATCCTGCGCTTTGAGGCCGGCACCGTCCCAAGCCCATTGCAGCCGCCCCGAGCGAAAAGCGTCGAAGCTGGGCACGAATTTGCGGTCTTCGATGGCTGCTGCCAGAACCGGGGCCAGCCTGATGAGGTGAGCGGCCTGTTCGTCCCACTGCCATTCGATGTGCAGCAGGGTGTGCATGTCGGCAAAGAACGGAATGACTTCTTCGGCGGGAAGCACGACCAGCTCAATCTCTTCGATCTGCCGGGTTTCGAGTTCGGTACCGTAGAACGAAGGGGCGTGCCAGGCAAATAAACGCTGTTTGAGCGTTTGTCCGGGCACGAATTGGTAGGTGTTCGACGCCCCGTAGAACAGGGCGTCCCCGTAACCTGTCAGAGCAACATGGACAACGATGGTTTCGGTATATGGATGAATGGCGCTCATGAGATCAATTTCCCTTTCCGAAGCTCTTCCTGCAAGGCCCGCAGCCGGCTGTTGCGAACAGCGAGTGAAGTAATGAACGCTTCCCAGCGTTCTTCCTGCTTCAATTTTTTATACAATTTGGCCAGCCGCTTCAGCAGTTTGACCGCTGCTTTGTATCCGTCCCGGTTGCGCTGCTCGATATGGCGCTCGGCAGCCTGGTGGTAGAAGGGCAGCAGCAGCTCCGGCGCCTCCTTCTCGATCGGTTCCAGCATAGCGACCCGGAAATCGAGCGGCTCAGCGCCTGTGCTTAATTGAAAGTCGATCCATCTGCGCCATTGCCCGCGAAGGCGCATGGCTTCTTCATAGGCGGCACGGGAATGGGGAAGCATACCGACCAAGGTATCCCACATCCGGTTTTCCTCTTCCGGCAGATGGCGAAGCGTGTCGTCCCATAGCTGCATGTATGCCTGCAGCGAATCGTTGCGGCGGCCGACCAGAAGCGGCCCGAGCTCGCCGAGCCATGCGGCTAGACGTTCCCAGCGGGAATCATTTGCGAGTACATGCAGGAAATGCATCAAATGCTCCGGCGGCATACCGAATGCGGAGTGTCCGCGACCCAGCAGCTGCCAAGCCCGTTCATCCCGTTCCAGGTGAAACAGGATCCATCCCTGCGCCAGAGCAAGAGGGAGGGATCCTGCAGCGCCTGGCTTAACACCTTGTTCGGACCCAGAGCCATTTGCAGCTCCATCCCGGCTTCCGCCTGTCGGCATTGAAGCACGTTGAATTTCCTGCTCTACCGCCACAAGGGTACGCAATTCGGATTCAAGCATGGGTACCCGCTTGTCCGACAGGGGAACGATCCAGTTCAACCAGAGCTGCCGATAGATCGGTGTGAAAAACAATAGGGTTTGCGTTTCGGACAACATCTGGCTGCGCAGGTATTGAACCGTCTCTTCCACCCGGCCCCAGATTCGTTCCCGCTCCGCTTTGCTTTGATTGGATAGCTCAAGCGGTCGGTTCAACTCGTTTTCCGCGTTCTGCAGCAGGGCATCGGCAGCCATTTGTGCGGCAACATTCAAATAGATGGGCATACTTGGAATTGAACCGCGTTCCGGCACGCAAAAACGCAGCAGATGCAAGTATGCGTGCAGTGCGAACAACTGGTCCATTCCGGGGGATAACTTGGGCTTGATCGCGTAAAGCTCGTCTTGGGCTTCCTGCACGTAGGATATGCTGGGCGTTCCCGTACCAAGCCGGACCAAACATTTGGCGAACAGGTCATGCCATGTATCGATGTCCAGCTCCGCCAGCGATGCGGCTTCTTCCTTCAGTTTCATATAGCCGTAATCGGGAGGCGTCTCCGTCCGGGGAATCACCGTGTGTCCGGCTCTTCCGCTGCTTGCCTTGCCAACCGGTTTGGAGGAATTGCGTTTCAAAACCGTGCTTGTATGCGCATTGGCTATGGCCTGAACGGGGCGGCCAAGCTGTTCGGCCCAACTCATCATGATTGCAGCGATGTGCCTGCAGCCCGAAGCTGCCGGACAGGTACATTGACTTTCCGATAACGCGTAGGGGTTCAGCGTGGCTTCTTCGTGTTCGTCCGAACCTTGAACGGTGGCCGAGACGTTGCCTTGTTCGCTATAATGCAACGCAGCGACGCGTTTTTGTTTATAATATTGGAAGCCGCGCATGAGGGTCAGGCTGTCATACTGGTCGGCCACCTGGGCGATCAGCTGCTGCCACTGCGCGTCAGTCATGTTCATGTCATTCGATATGTTCATCATTCCATCTCCTGGCTACGTCATGCTCTATAACCATCATATCAGTTATGGACTGCCTCGTGCATGAATTCTGCGAATAGTTTCCGTTTCGATGCAGCGCCGACGACATGCAGCCAGAATATAACTACGGGAGCGAGCTTATGAAACTGTTAACGTTAAACGCCCACGCATGGGTAGAAGAAGACCAGATGAACAAAATCGGCGGACTGGCCCGGTTCATTAACGAAAACCGGTTCGATATCGTCGCCTTGCAGGAGGTTAACCAAACCGCGCAGGAGCAGCCGCTATCAGCAGAGGAGCTGGACCGCTATGTTGTTGCCGAACCCGGTACGGTCATTAAAAAGGATAATTACGCCCACGTCCTGCTTGGGCAGCTGGATACGCCCTACTATTGGACATGGATTCCGACCCATGCCAGCTTCGGCAAATTTGATGAAGGACTGGCCATTTTGAGCCGGACGCCGATCAAGGCGGCGTTTGGAGAGTATGCTTCGCATCTTCAGGATTACTACAATTACCGGACTCGCAAAATCGTTGGGGTGCAAACGGTCGTTGAAGGACAGGCAACCTGGTTTGTGAACGGTCACTTCAATTGGTGGAACGACGAGCTGGAGCCGTTTAAAGAGCAGTGGGATCTCACCGAGGAAAAGCTGGCCCCTTACAAAGAACAGCCGTTATACATTATGGGCGATTTCAACAATGTGGCGGAGGTTCGTGGCCAGGGTTACGATTACATGGTGGAAAAGGGCTGGAATGACCTGTACGCGACAGCCCTCAGCAAAGATGAGGGAGCAACAGTAGTCAAAGCCATTGCCGGGTGGTCAGACAACAGCCATCCTCTGCGCATTGATTACATTTGGTCCGCGCATCCGGTTCAGGCCCAATCTTCAACGGTTGTGCTGAACGGAACGAACGGTCCGGTTGTATCGGATCATTATGGCGTGGCGGTGGAGATTTAGAATCGCTCAAAGGTTCGTGTGGATAGGCCCAACAAAGGCCGCCCGTCGTAGTTTTCTTCGAAATCTACGGCAGGGCGGCCTTTTGCATCATTTTGTCCTGTCTATGTATCGATCTTAAGGGTGACTTAGCGTTCTTTCTATTCCAAGGCCAGCATCTGGTGCACGAATTTTTTCAGATCGGCGCTCGTCTGGCTGAGCTGTTCGATGCTTACCATGAACTCCGCGACCAATTGGGCTTGATCCACCGTGGCAGTCGTAATCTGGCTGATTTCCTGCTCCATATGTTTCATGGACTCGCGAACGTTGCCCAAAGAGGATTCAATGTCTGCAGCAGCTTGCTTCGTGTGATCCGACAGCTTGCGAACTTCGCTGGCCACCACGCCGAACCCGCTTCCCAAATCGCCTACCCGTGCCGCCTCAATCATGGCGTTAAGTCCCAGCAGGTTCGTTTGTTCCGATACTTCGCGAATCACCGAAGTGACTTTGGTCACGCTTACCGAGTTTTCCACCGCCTGTTTCGAGTTGCGCAAAATCTCCTCCGATGTGGCAGACAGCTCCTCGGAATGCGCAGCAACCTGCTGAATGCCGCCGAGCAGCGCGTTGATCGTGGATTCGTTCTCGTTGATCAGGTTTTCCAAGGTAAGATGATTGTCCAGAGAATAGTTCACGCCCAGAATGCCGACAACCTCGCCGTTTTCCTTGATCGGAATCAGAATGGAGTCGAAGGGTCTTCCCTGCAGGTCGCCAGGCATGCGAACAATGGTACGAGAGTCTTTGTTGGCAAGCATCTTGAAGTTTTTGTAATCGTCATGAAGCTCGTCCCCGACTTTTACACCGATCTCCAGGCTTTTGGCTTCGGAGAAATAGAGCACTTTCTCATGGTCATTAATGGATATCGATACGTCGTCGCGAAACATTTGCTGCACAAAAGGCATGGCATTCACCAAAGATTCTAGCGTATTCATGGTTCATCTTTCCTTTCCAATGCAAATGGCTTGAATTAAAATGGGGGGATTCCCCAGTTAAATCGTGGAAATTTCCACCTACTATCTATATCGGCAGTTGTTGTCGGAAACTAAACCGTTGTTTGAAGGTTTTGCGGACATCCCCTTCTGCGGTTGAACTAGACGAAACGTTGAATCGGGAAGCAGGGAACGGATGGCTTTACGGCAGGTGGTTTCATCAACCAACCATGCCTCGATGGACGATCTTTCCTGTCCGACCGGGAATGTAAACGCAACCAAAAAACTTGTGGCGTCCCATGAGGCCGTCGGGTATACTGTGGCTATGATCTGTCGTTCATCAGAAAAAGGGAAAGGCGGGTCCTGCATTGAGAAATGGTATTTCTTATGGAGGTTAAGCGCTAAACCTAGCTTTATATGAAGTTCATTATGGCTTTTGCTGCATGTTGGCATGATTTCAGCGAGAGAGGAATGTATATCTATGACGATCTATTTCAATGAACCGCAGGGCATGTACCACCGATTCGGGGATGACCCCGAACACGTACTGAAGGTGCTGGCCGAGCGTTACATCGGGGCTAATCCGCAAGCGGATTTCGTGTATCGAAAGTTTCAGAAATCCGGTATTTTGCAGAATGATCAGGGGCTCTATGATCTGAATCTGGGGGAACGCTTCCCCGATGCGAAGCAAGGACAGGTTTCTTATGCCGCTGCGCTGGTCTGGGGGGATGAGGATCGGAATTTGGACGTGCTCGTGAGCTGTTACGGTCCGGTTCGTTTCTGGTTCAATGGTCTATTAACCTATCGTTCCACGGTCATCGATGAAATCAAGCCTGATGCAACCGTGAAGCTATCCTTGGATATCAAGCCAGGCTGGAACACGCTGCTGCTGGAACTGAAAAATACGGCTGCCGGATTCGGCTGCCGATTCGGCTCCGACGAAGGCAAGGTCCGCATCCTGAACGTGCTGGCTCCGTTTCGGGGGAGAAAAGGTAGCGCGGGCTGGGTATATTCCGAACCGATCTGCCCGGATCACGTTCCCGCAGGCATTGGCGACCTCCTCGGCGAGGAGGGTCCGGACTTGCTTGGCGACGAGGCGGCCTGCGGTCTGAATTGGCTGCCAGAAACGCGGTGGTCCTCCGAGCGGCAGAACCTGCCTGTGCCGGAGCGTTTATTCGGGCGGCTCCCGGGCCGGCGGGTGTACGGCTGGACCCGAATTCAGGCGGGCAGCCCCGCGGGGATTCCCGTTCGCCTGTCAGGCCATGCGTCGGGACCGCTCCGTATTTGGCTGGAGGGCAAACTAGCGGCAGCACTGCCTGAGGCGGGTTCGTTCGACGTGGAGATCGAAGCGGGACCCGGAACGGGCGATTTGCTGGTTTGCAGCGAATGCCCCGCGGCCGGTGAGCCATGGCAGTTTCATGTGGGCGCAGCCATCGGCGCGGAGCCGGTTGCCCACGAGCTCCCATGGCGGGTTCATGGCGCGGAAGGCGAAACATGGCTGTATGCAGGTCCTTTTGAAGCCGAGGCGGAACCTGATGCGATGGAAATGTGCCGTATGGATCGGATTTTTGCGGTGCAGGGCAATGGCGCAGATCACGAACCGGAGCATACGTATTGGCGGCTGGATGGACCCGAGGCATGGGTGCGTCCTTATTACGAGAATGCGATGCTGAGCAACAAGTGGACCGTCGGTTCCGTTACCAATTACGGACGCTGGGATTATCCGCTCGGCGTAACCGTATATGGTTTGCTGCAGACGGGACGTTACCTGGACAGGCCGGATATGATCCGTTACGCAGCCGAGCATGTGCAGGCGTGTACGACCATGTACGAGTACTCGCTGTGGGACCGGAAGCAGTATGGCTTTCCGGCCATCAACCAACAGCTCGTCATGATGAAAATGCTGGATAATTGCGGTTCGTTCGGTTCTGCCATGCTGGAAGCGTACGGCGATTGCCGGGAGCAGACCTTTTTGCCCATCGCGGACAAGATCGCGGACTTTATGCTCAACAAGCTGGAACGGCGCGAAGATGGAGCCTTTTACCGGAAATGCCCGGGCGAATATTCGGAAAATACGATGTGGGCGGATGACCTGTACATGAGCACGCCGTTCCTTGTCCGTTATGCACGCCTGAAAGGCGACCCGGCTGCGCTCGACGAAGCGGCGAAACAATTTTTGCTTTTCCGCAAATATCTGTTTATGGCCGATCAGAAGATCATGTCGCACGTTTATGACTTCAAGTATGGACAGGCCACGCGCATTCCGTGGGGACGCGGCAACGGCTGGACGCTGTTCTCGCTGTCCGAGGTGCTTGCCGCGCTGCCGGAGCAGCATGCGGACAGACCGGCATTGATCGCGTTTTTCAACGAATTATGCGAAGGATATGCTGCCCTTCAGGCGGAGAGCGGATTATGGCACCAGGTGCTGAACGACCCGGATACCTACGAAGAGGCCTCGTGCACGGCGATGTTTGCATACGGGTTCGCCCGGGGAGTGCGCTTTGGCTGGCTTAAGGAGCCGGAAGTGTATGCCGAAGCTTCGCGAAAGGCATGGCAGGGATTGACCCGTGTGGCCATCGACCGTCAAGGAAACGTGCATGGCGTATGCAGCGGATCGAGATATGCGTTTACCTCGGAATACTATGACAAGGACTTGTTGACGGTGACCAATGATAACCATGGCATTGGCATCATGATGCTGGCAGGCACCGAGGTAGCGCGTATGCAGCAGCATTTGGAACAACGCCAATCGCCAGCAGCTGTCCGGTCATCCTGAATACCGCAAAAGGCAAAGGCCGAGAAGGCGACATGTGCGTAAAACGCCGCCGGGAGTGCATGCTCCCGGCGGATTTTTAGATCAGGAAGATCGATCCTCCTCCCAACCCCTTACTTTTTTGACAGGATGGCTTACTTTTGTTTATGTTCCGCCTGAAGAACTCCCGGTACAATATATTTGTAAGCGATTACATGTTAAAAAAGGGGAGGAAATTCATCAATGCTGCATATGAAAAAGTGGGTAAACTTGTGCTGCCTGACCCTGTTATTATTCGCTACAGCCTGTTCGGGAGGAACCTCCAGTCCTGCGGCGTCGTCCGATGGCGGGAACCAGGGGGAGTCTTCCGGCAATATCGAGCTTCGCATGACGTGGTGGGGGTCGCAGACGCGGCATGATCTGACCACCAAAGTCATCAAGCTGTTTGAAGAAAAGCATCCCGGCATCACGATCAAGCCGGAGTACTCCGGCTGGGACGGATATATGGATAAGCTGACCACTCAGGTCGCCGGCTCCAACGCGCCGGACATCGTGCAGATGGACTACGCGTTCCTGACCGATTTTGCCCGGCGAGGGGCCTTGCTGGACTTGACTCCGTATGCAGACAGCAAGGAGCTTCGCACGGAAGACCATGACGAGAGCATGATCAAGGCCGGAACGATTGACGATAAATTGTACGCCATCACGCTCGGCGTGAATGCGCCTGGCGTCATCTATGATGCAACGCTGTTCAAGGAGCTGGGCATCGAGGAACCGCAGGAAAGCTGGACATGGTCCGACTTCAGCAAAATTGCCGCCAGCATCGCCGCGGCCAAGGGCGAAGGCTTCTACGGTTCGGCGGATATTTCGGGCGCGACGAACATGTTTGAAGTGTTCATTCGCCAGACGGGCAAAGGGCTGTTCGACGGGGGCACGCTGACGGCAACCAGCGAAGAGCTGCAGCAGTGGTTCGACATGTGGGGAGCGCTCCGTGCCAATGGCGGCGCAACGCCGGCCGAGGTGACGGCATCCACGACCAACGCCACGGAGACGCGTCCGATCTCGCTCGGAACGGCCGCCATGGACTTTGCCTGGTCCAATCAATTGTTGACATTCCAGCAGGTGAACAAAAACCAGGATCATACGCTGGGAATCCAGGTCATTCCGCATTCCGAAGGCGAGAAACAGATCGGCGAATACCTGAAACCGGGTCAGTTCATATCCGGGTATGCCAAAACGAAGCATCCCAAAGAGGTGGCGATGTTCATCGACTTCATGGTGAACGATCCGGAGGCGACCGCCATCCTGGGATCGGAGCGAGGCGTGCCGGTGAACTCCAGCATTCGCGAGCAGTTGAAGCCCAATCTTTCCGAAGGGGAGCAGACCATTTTCCAATTCATCGACGTTGTATCTCAGCATTCCAGCGAGATTGACCCGCCGTATCCGCAAGGGTTCTCCGAAGTGGATGCCAGCTTCAAAACGGCGAGCGAACAGATCGCATTCGACCAGGGAAGCATGCCGGACGTCATTGCGCAATTCATCGAAGGCGCCAAGGCTGCGCTGGGTTCAAGCCAATAACCGCCTGCACGTATCCGGAATCCAATGAGCGGGAGGAAATGACATGAGTACAACGCAGGTCAGCCATGCGACAACCGAACGCGTGGCTGCCCGGGCCGCGAAACGGAGATATGCCCATAACCGGGCAGCTCTCCTGTTCCTCGCCCCGTGGCTGGTAGGTTTGCTGCTGCTGACGCTTGGACCGATGATTGCTTCGTTATATATTTCGTTTACCGACTACAGCATCCTGACCTCGCCTGTATGGGTCGGCCTGGAGAACTACGTTACGATGTTTACGTCGGATAAGTTGTTTGGTCAATCGCTGAAAGTCACCTTTACCTATGTGGCCGTCTCTGTGCCGATCAAACTGATTTTTGCGCTGATGGTGGCGCTCCTGCTGAACAAGGGCATTCGTGGGCTGGGCCTCTATCGAACCGTTTATTACATTCCGACCTTGCTTGGCGGCAGCGTGGCGATTGCCATGCTGTGGCGCAAAATGCTGGGCGGCGACGGCCTGCTGAACGGGCTGCTCGCCATGATCGGCATCAAGGCCCCCGATTGGGTGGCGAACCCGAAGTATGCCCTGTATTCCATCGTGCTGCTGTCCGTGTGGCAGTTCGGCTCGTCGATGATCATTTTTCTGGCTGGACTGAAACAAATCCCGCCCGAGTACGAGGAAGCATCGGCGGTGGACGGCGCAGGCCCTGTACGCCGGTTTTTCAACATCACCTTGCCGATTTTGTCCCCGGTCATTTTTTTCAATCTGGTCATGCAGCTGATCACCTCCTTTCAGTCGTTCACGCAGGCTTTTGTCATCAGTAACGGAAGCGGAGGACCGGTCAATTCCACGCTGATGTATTCCCTGTATTTGTACAAGAAGGGTTTTTCGTTCTTCCAAATGGGTTACGCCTCTGCCATGGCGTGGATTCTCGTTATTCTGATCGGCGTGTTTACTTTGCTCGTGTTCCGCAGCAGCCGCCTGTGGGTGCACTATGAGGATGGTGGAAAATCATGATTGGACAACGCAGCTCTACCGCATGGGTCGTTGCAAAGCACGTAATGATCTCGGCGATCGCCTTTGTCATGCTGTACCCGGTGCTCTGGATGTTAGGCAGTTCGTTTAAACCAGGGCACATGATATTCACGGAAACGTGGTTCTGGCCGAAGGAATGGAACTTTAGCAATTACGTGAGCGGCTGGACGGGGATTCAAGGCAATCCGTTTTCCCGCTTCCTGACCAACTCCGTCGTATTGTCGCTGGGCGCCGTGCTGGGCAACGTGATCTCCTGCTCGATGGCTGCTTATGCCTTTGCCAGACTGGATTTCCGCTTCAAGGCGGTGTGCTTCGGGCTGATGCTGATGACGATCATGCTGCCGCATCACGTGACGCTGATCCCGCAGTATATCTTGTTCAACCATCTGGAATGGATCAATACGTACCTGCCGCTCGTCGTACCGAAATGGCTTGCCACGGACGCGTTCTTTATTTTCCTGATGGTGCAGTTTTTCCGCGGGCTGCCCAAGGAGCTTGACGAAGCGGCCACGATCGACGGCTGCGGTCCGGTTCGCATCTATACCAAGGTGATTCTGCCGCTTGCGTTCCCGGCGCTCGTCACCACGATGATCTTTACCTTTTTGTGGACATGGGACGATTTCTTCAGCCAGCTGATCTATTTAAGCGACGTCAGCAAATACACGGTGCCGCTCGGTCTGCGCCTGTTCTTGGATTCCAGCTCCCAATCGGATTGGGGACCGATGTTTGCGATGTCCGTGCTGTCTCTGCTGCCATGCTTTATCGTCTTCATCGTCTGCCAGAAATACTTCGTGGAAGGCATCGCGACCTCCGGGCTCAAAGGGTAATTCCAAGACGAAGGTAGGGACTTTAGCATGAGGAAACGAAGCGTATCCTTGTTTATCCGCCATAGGCTGCAGCAAAGCAAGCTCACCACTTTGATGGTGACTTGCTTTATTGCATTTAATCTGCTGCTTGTATCGGTGATCGTATGGCTGTCCTATCAGTCGTTCTCCAAAGTGACGTTCACCGAGATCAGCAATGCGCGCCTGGCGCTCCTCAACGAAAGCACGCGCCGAGGCTTCGATTTCATCACGAACGTAACGGGCACCGCGTATTCCCTGGCAAGCAACCGGGAGCTGTCCAGCCTTTTGGAAACGGCAGGCACGGGCAGGCTGACGCAGATTCATCAAAGGCGCGAGGTCGCCAAAATACTGGAGCACACCGTAGTCGTGAGCGAGGGGATCACCTCGGTGGAGCTGTATACCGATGCGTTCAACGGCGTAGCCGTGACGATGGCCGATCGCATTTACCCCGTCGATACGGTAGCGGCCGATTCGTGGTACGGCGCGCTGGAAAACGCGGATGCCGCCTGGGTCCCGCTCAGGGAGAACGGATCGGGGCATTCGCTCGTCGGATACGCCCAGCGCATATTCGACAGTCATGGCGGCACGGTAGCTTATGTACTGATCCGGTTAAGCCGGGAGGACATCGTTCGGCGTTTTGCCGATCTGCCGCTCGTATTGGACGGACAGGTCCTGCTCGTGGATACGTCGGGGAGCGTCATCATGCAAATGGGCGAAAACGGAGCGGATGGCACGGCCTTCGGCAATGGCGACTCGCCAAGCGCGGAAACAGCGACGGTGGGGGATGCTGCGCCTTGGGTTGATCAAGCCTGGCTTGAGGAACATGCAGCGCATGCAGGGGACGGCTTTGAGGTGGCGTCTGCCCCGGGCGGCTCGCAGCTCGTGCTCTATTCCCGGCCTGCCATGCTGCAGTGGCGCTTGGTGCAGATCATTCCCGTGCACATGTTATTAACCCCTGTCCGTGCGGCGGGTTGGCAGGTGCTGGGGGTAGCCGTCATAGGGTTACTGTGTTCGGCCGTGTTGGCCTGGTTGTTCGTTCGCGGCATCGTGCGGCCTCTGCGGCAGTTGATTAAACGCATGCGGCAGCTGGAGCGCGGGAACTTCGACACGCGCGTCGAACTTTCCTTTACCGAGGAGTACGCCCATCTGGCCTACGGCTTCAACCACATGGCCTCCCGGTTGACGGATCTGATGGACCAGGTCCGCGAAGAGAGCCGAGCGAAGCGGGAGGCCCAAACGAGCCTGCTGGAGGCGCAGATCAAACCGCATTTTCTCTACAACACGCTCGACATGATCCACTGGCGCGCCATGGACTATCAGGCACGCGACATCAGTCGCATGATCGTGCAATTAAGCAAACTGCTGCGCATCGGACTGAGCGGAGGCAAACTGTTTATTCGCGTGCGGGACGAGTTGGAGCACGCCCGCTGTTACGTGAGCATTCAAGCGGAACGACTGCCGTTTGCCATCGACTACGAAGAGCGGGTCGACCCGCTCGTGCGCGGGTGTTACATTCCGAAGATTATCCTGCAGCCTTTTATCGAAAATGCGGTCATGCATGGCCATCCTGTGGACGGGGCGCTTCAAATTCGGGTGGACATCCAGGCGGAAACAAGTAATTCAGAGGATCGGCTTGTTATTCGCATTACGGATAACGGGCAGGGACTGCCGGACGGTTGGGCGCTGGGGGAAACCACCGGCATCGGCGTGCGCAACGTACATCAACGCATCCAATTGTACTGCGGAACAGGGTATGGCGTGCAGCTTGGTACGGCCGAGTCGGGCGGCGTACGGGTGACGCTTACGCTGCCGCGGATCGAGAGCGAGGAACAATTGAATCTGTGGGTAGGCGGTGAGAGCGCATGAAAACGATCCTGCTGGTGGATGACGATCCGCATATGATCCGGGCGCTGACCCATCATGTCGATTGGCCATCCCTTGGCCTGACCATTGCAGGGACTGCCGCGAACGGCGCGGATGCATTGGAGCTGTTTCGCGGCGTGAAGCCGGACCTGGTTATGACGGATATCTACATGCCGGGAATGACGGGACTTGAGATGACGCAGGCGCTGAGGAGCGAGCATCCCGACGTTCCTATCATTATTCTGAGCGGGTACGACGAATTCGAGAATGCACGGGCGGCGATGCGGTGGGGCGTGAACCACTTTTTGCTGAAACCGGCGGAGGTGGAGGAAATCGAGGCCGTGCTGCGCGAGGTCATGCTGGAACAGGATGTGAGAGAGCGGCGAGAGCGGCTGGAGCGCGTTTATAAACAGGAGATCGGACGTGTGCTTCCCTATCTGAGAAAACAGTTCCTGCATGAGCTTCTCACCACGCGCTACCGTCCGGAAGAAATGTCGCGGGACCGAATGGAATATGTCGGATTGAGCGATGCCGGACGCGTTCGGGCCATCAGTCTGCAGCTGGGTCGCCCCGAATTCCTGACGCGCATGAAAGAACGCGACTGGCAATTGCTCAGGTATGGCGCGGCGGACATCATCAGGGAAACCGTGCAAACCCATGCTTCAATGATGGCAGAGAGGCAGCATATCGAAGTGATCGACTACTCGGATCGAGTGTTCGTGCTCGTCATGCTGGAAGGCGATTCTTCGGCAGAGTCGATTCAGCGGCTGCTGCAGCGCATGATCGACCAGGTGTTCACGTATCTCAAAATGGAGATGAACGCAGGCGTCGGCGGGTGCAAGGGCCATTTATGCGAGTTGATGGACTCCTATCTGGAGAGCCGGGAGGCGCTGGAAACGGCAGAATTCCAGGGGGGCAGCCGGGTGTATTGTTATGAAACGGACGGGTGGCAGGAAGCTCCTGCTCCCGACTACTCCATACAGCTTCGGCAATGGAGCGAAGCGTGGACCGACATGCGGCCGGACTTGGCGGAAGAGGTATGGCGCCACATTCGCTGTTTGTTGGAGAAAGGGAGCGGAACGAGCATGCAAGAGGTACAAGTGGTGGCCGTGAGCCTGTTCGATACGCTGACGCAAAGTTGGAGCAGCCGATATCCCAGGCTTGACCCTCCGCTGGCAATGAGCGACTTTTTGCGCGAAATTCAGCTTAAATATACGCTGCAGGATCTGATATGCTGGATGGACGGCGTGATCCGGAATTGGCTTGAGCAGGCAAGGAAAGAAACGGCCGAGAAGAAAACCAACAAGCTGGTGATCCAGGTCAAGCGATACGTGGAGGAGCACTATGCGGAAGAGATCAGCTTTGAGGCCATTGCGCGGGGGTTGTACGTTCATCCCAAATATTTGAGCCAACTGTTCAAGCGGGTGACGGGGGAAAACTTCGTCAGCTACCTTAACGGATATCGGGTTCGGAAGGCCATGGAGCTGCTCAAGACGGGAAGATACATGGTGTACGAGGTGAGCGAGATGACGGGATTCCGCAATGCGACCTATTTCAGCCAGGTGTTCAAAATGCTGACGGGAAAAAGCCCGTCCGAAGTAGACTAACCGCGGATCATGAACAGATGACATGCTGAATAGAATACGAAATGGAGTTATGAGGAAATGGTAATTGAAGAACAGCGGTTCCAGTCAAAGGGCAAGACATTTGCGATCAGGTCGGCGCAGGAAGGAGACGGAGAAGCGTTGTCGGCACTGCGCTTGCGGATTGACGGGGAGACCGAACATATGGATCGCGAGCCGGGTGAAGCGTTTATCGATGCCATCGGTTTTGAAGATCTGATTGCCCGGGATACGATCAAGCCGCGAAATCTGTTTTTGGTGGCTGTGGCGGATGGGAAGATCGTGGGATATTCGAGATGCGAAGGGAGCGAATTGAAGCGGTTTGCGCATAAGGTGGAATTCGGCGTAGGCGTTGCGCAGCATTATTGGGGGTACGGGATTGGTACGCGGCTGCTGGAATGTTCACTTGGTTGGGCGGATGCACAAGAGGCGATTAAAAAAGTGACGCTGACCGTGCTGGCTGCCAATGCGAAGGCGCGAGCCCTGTACGAGAAGGTGGGGTTTGAGGTGGAAGGCGTGCTGCATAACGACAGGCGGCATGCGGACGGAATGTACCATGATACGATCGTGATGGGAAGATTCAGGCCGTAATTTGGCGAGTCTGCGAAAGAGGAGAAGCGTGTTATGGGTTCTATAATAAAACGCTTACAAAAAATACTTGCCTAAATGATACGGCTGTAATATCATGTGAATTAAGCGCTTAACCTTCAGGGGTAAGGCGCTTAACTTTAACGTAGATTAAGCGCTTAACCCATGAAGGGAAAGGAGACGATTCATCCATGACAACGATTCGGCTGACGATGGCTCAGGCATTGCTCCGCTATCTCGACCAGCAATACATTTCCGTGGACGGCGAGGAAACGAAGTTCGTAAAAGGCGTCATCGGCATTTTCGGGCACGGCAACGTGACCGGCATCGGGGAAGCGTTGGAACGCAGCCCCGGCAGCCTGACGTATTTGCAGGGCAAAAACGAGCAGGGCATGGTGCATACCGCAGCAGCCTACGCCAAACAGAAGAACCGCAGGCAAATCTATGCCTGCACCACGTCCATTGGACCGGGTGCCTTGAACATGATCACCGCTGCAGCGACGGCCACGGTCAACCGGATCCCTGTGCTGCTGCTCCCGGGAGACAATTTCGCTACGCGGGAGCCTGACCCGGTGCTGCAGCAGCTTGAAGTTGGAAGCGATTACACCATTTCCGCTACCGATCCGTTCAAAGCCGTAAGCAAGTACTGGGACCGCATCGTACGGCCGGAGCAATTGATGACGGCGTTGTCGAACGCGATGCGGGTGCTGACCGACCCGGCCGAGACGGGCGCGGTGACGCTGGCGCTGCCGCAGGACGTGCAGGCCGAGGCATATGATTATCCCGCGGCATTTTTCGAGCGGCGGGTGCACTACCTGGACCGGCGTCCCCCGGTCCGGGCCGCCCTCGAGCGGGCGGCTGAGCAGATCGCCCGCGCACGCAGGCCGCTGCTGATCGCAGGCGGCGGCGTACTGTACGCCGAGGCGTCCGCGCAGCTTGCGGCCTTCGCCGAAGCCTTCGGCATCCCGGTCGCCGAGACGCAAGCCGGCAAAAGCGCCCTGGCATGGGACCATCCGCTCAATGTGGGAGCGGTTGGCGTAACCGGTTCGCTGGCGGCCAACCGGCTGGCGCGGGAAGCGGACGTTGTCATCGGCGTCGGCACGAGGTTTTCGGACTTCACGACGGCGTCGAGGTCTGCTTTCCAGCATCCCGACGTATCCTTCGTCAATATCAACTTGAACGGCATGGATGCCGCGAAGCTCGGCGGCGAAGCGGTGCTGGCCGATGCGCGGGAGGGTCTTCAGGCTTTGCAGGAGGCGCTTCAACTGCGGAAATATCGCAGCGGATACGAGTCATCCGAGGTGGCGGATCTCCGTCGACAGTGGGATGCCGAGGTCGATCGGCTGTATGCGCTCAAGCATGAGGCGGGATTGGCGCAGACGCACGCGCTCGGCATCATCAACGACGCCATTCCATCCTCATCCGTAATCGTCTGCGCCGCGGGGAGCCTGCCCGGTGACCTGCACCGTTTGTGGCGGTCGGCCGAGCCGAAGACGTACCACATGGAGTATGGCTTTTCTTGCATGGGCTACGAAGTGAGCGGTGCGTTTGGGGTAGCCTTGGCCGAGCCGGATCGTGAGGTGTATGCGTTGGTTGGCGACGGCAGTTATCTGATGCTGCACTCCGAATTGGTGACCAGCCTTCAGGAAGGGCGCAAAATGACGATTTTGCTGTTCAACAACAACGGCTTCCAATGCATTCACAATTTGCAGCGGGAGCACGGCAGCGACGGGTTCGGCAACGAATTCCGCTATCGCGAGGCCGGATCCGGACGTTTGACCGGGGAGTACATGCCGATGGATTTCGCCGCCCATGCCCGCAGCTTGGGTGCAAAGGGTTATCGGGCGGAGAATGCGGAGCAGCTGGAACAGGCACTTCGGGCGGTGCAGGCCGAGACGGTGACAACATTGATCGAAATTCCGGTGGTGCCTGGCACCAACTCGGGCGGTTATGAATCGTGGTGGAACGTGGGTGTTCCCGAAGTATCCGCAGAGGGCAAGGTGGTAGAAGCACATGGCGCCATGCGGCGGAATCGCGCCAAAGCAAGGCTCATCTAATCGCAAAGGAGACGGGAATATATGAGCAAGCTTCCATTTCGGATCGGCATTCATCCGATTAATTGGGTCGGCGAGGATGTGAAGGAACACGGCAACGATACGACGTGCGAACAAATTTTGGACGACATTCAGCGTCTAGGGCTGACGGGCACGGAGATGGGGCGCAAGTATCCGACGGATCGGATTGAGCTAAAAAAAGAACTGGATCAGCGGGGCATACGCCTCGTATCCCAGTGGAAATCGGTGCTGTTTTCCGATCCGTCCTATCGGCAGTCCGAGCTGGACGGTTACCGCCGCCACGCCGAATTTTTGCAGTCCATGGGCAGCACGGTGATCAGCACATGCGAGGTGGGCGGTTCCCTGCATTTCGACCCACGGCGCACGCCTCATGAAAAAGAGGTGTTGAGGCTGGGAGAGCCGGAGTGGCAAGCCTTGGCGGAAGGGCTAAACGCCGCCGGGGAGATTGCCCGCGAGCACGGTTTGAAGCTGACGTATCATCATCACGGCGGCACGGCGGTAGAAAAGCCGGAAGAGATCGATAAGCTGATGGAGCTGACCGATCCTGCCCTGGTTCACCTGCTCTATGATACAGGGCACGCTTATTACGGAGGAGCCGATCCGTTGGAAGTGCTGCGCAAGCATTATGACCGGATCGCTTACATTCACCTCAAAGATGTCCGTCCACAAGTGCTGGCAGAGGCACGGGCGGAGCAGCGCGATTTTGTGGGGTGCATTCGCAAAGGAGTATTCACGGTCCCGGGTGACGGCTGCATCGACTTTGCCCCCATTGTGCAGGAGCTCGTTTCCCGAGGGTACAACGGATGGGCGATGCTTGAAGGGGAGCAGGACCCGGCAGTGCATAACCCTTACGAATATGCAAAGCGTTCCCTGGCGTATATCGATTCTCTTGTCCGGGAGCCAAACGATACGGAAAGGAGCCCGCTCACATGAACTACGTTGATTTCCCCGCTTCGCGGAAAATGGATTTCACGGCGATCGGCCGCCTGTGCATCGACTTGAACGCCAATGAAATCAACCGTCCGATGGAAGACACGATGACGTTTACGAAGTATGTCGGCGGTTCGCCCGCCAATATTGCGATCGGGATGTCCCGTCTTGGCTTGAAAACGGCTTTTGTCGGCAAAATCGCGGACGACCAGATGGGGCGGTTCATTCACCGCTACCTGGAGAACAACGGCATCGATACGTCCAATGTAGTTACTGATGATACCGGTGCGGTTACGGGGCTGGCTTTCACGGAGATCAAAAGCCCGACCGATTGCAGCATTCTCATGTACCGCGACAACGTAGCAGATCTGAAGCTGCGCGCCGGAGAGGTGCAGGAGCAGTTGATCGCCGACTCGCGCGTATTGCTGATTTCGGGCACGGCACTGGCGCAAAGTCCTTCCCGCGAAGCGGTGTTTCAGGCTTTGGCGTATGCGAAGCGGCATGGGGTGGTGATCGTGTTTGATCTCGATTACCGTCCTTACACGTGGACGTCGCCGGAAGAGACGGCGGTGTACTACAACCTTGCGGCCGAGAAATGCGATATTCTGTTGGGCACCCGCGAGGAGTTCGACATGATGGAGGCGTTCGACCACAACCCGGACCGCAGCGATCAGGTGACGGCCCGGAAGTGGTTTGATTTTTCGGCCAAGATCGTCGTCATCAAACATGGCAAGCAAGGCTCCATCGCTTATACGAGGGAGGGCCAATCCCACCGTGCGGACAGCTATCCGGCGCGGGTGGTGAAGACGTTCGGCGCGGGCGACTCCTATGCGGCCGGTTTCCTGTACGGCTTGATGCAGGGCTGGACGATCGAGCAAAGCATGGGTTACGGCAGTGCGGCTGCATGCATTGTGATTTCCAGCCATAGCTGTTCGGATGCGATGCCGACAGTAGAACAGGTCAACGACTATATTGAGCGCTGCAACCGGGGCGAGATTACGGTGCCCTGAATGGTGACGCAGGCAAGAAGTAGCGCAAGCCCATTTAGGATGATATTGCTGGAATGTGTGAGGCTGGGTCAGGAAAATTTGGTTTCCGGTTCAGGCAGGAACTCCAGCAACTTTATAGAGGAAGGCCGAAGTTTCAAAGGCTGTGACAATGTGGTTGGAAAATGTAACGAACATGAGGCACCTTATTCCCTCGAAAATGGAGGCTGTCTAATCCTAACGAACTTCAGCGGCGTTATTTACCGGAATTAGCTGGGACAAGAGCATAAATGGGGCAAATAACGCTTCTCATATTCGTTAGAATTCCAGATGGTCGAAATTTCGCCGAATAGCGTGCGTCAGGTTCGTAAGAGGTAGACATCGACAGCCGCTACCGACGCCAGAGCCAGGGTTGCTGTGCAGCAGAGACGAGTATACCGACTAGAACACCGTTGAAAGGGGAACAGGATGATGGGAAATGAAACTTCAACGCAGACGGGCGTTAAAATCGTGCAAAACTGGATCGGGGGTGCCTGGACTAGTCCGGCAAGCGACCGCACCGAGCCGGTGGTGAATCCGGCGACGGAAGAGGTCATCGCCCTCGTTCCGTTGTCCGAACAAGCGGACGTGGATCTTGCCGTGAAGCGTGCGAAGGAGGCGTTTGCCTCGTGGAGCAAAACGCCGGTTCCGCGGCGCGCGCGCATTCTGTTCCGCTACCAACAGCTGCTGGTGGAGCATTGGGAGGAGCTGGCGCGGCTGGTTACGCTGGAGAACGGCAAAAGCTACAACGAAGCTTACGGTGAAGTGCAGCGCGGCATCGAATGCGTCGAATTCGCGGCAGGCGCTCCGAATCTCATGATGGGCAAACAACTGCCCGATATCGCCACAGGGCTCGAATCGGGTATGTACCGGTACCCTATCGGCGTTGTAGGGGGAATCACCCCCTTCAACTTCCCGATGATGGTACCGTGCTGGATGTTCCCGCTGGCAATCGCATGCGGGAACACCTTTGTCCTGAAGCCGTCCGAGCGTACGCCGCTGCTGGCATGCCGCCTGGCGGAGCTGTTTCAGGAAGCGGGGCTTCCGGACGGCGTGCTGAACGTCGTTCACGGCGCGCACGACGTCGTGAACGGGCTGCTTGAACACCCGGATGTTCAAGCGATCTCGTTTGTCGGCTCACAGCCCGTGGCCGAATACGTGTACACGACTGCCTCCGCGCACGGCAAACGGGTGCAGGCGCTCGCCGGTGCCAAAAACCACTCCATCGTCATGCCGGATGCCGATCTGGACCTGACGGTGAAGGAAATCACGAGCGCCGCTTTCGGCTCCGCAGGTGAGCGCTGCATGGCCTGTTCCGTCGTCGTTGCCGTCGGCGACGTGGCGGACGCGCTCGTGCAGAAACTGGCGGATGCCGCCGACCGGATCACGATCGGGAACGGCATGCATGACGGCGTATTCCTCGGCCCGGTTATCCGCGGTCCGCACAAAGAGCGCACGCTGGGCTATATCGAGTCCGGACAGCAAGAAGGGGCGAAGCTCATCCGTGACGGCCGGAAGGATGAAGCGGCCGGAGCATCGGGGTATTTCGTCGGGCCGACCATCTTCGATGACGTGGACAGCACGATGAAAATTTGGCGGGACGAGATTTTTGCGCCCGTGCTTTCGATTGCGAGAGTAGCTACGCTGGAGGAAGCGATCGAGCTGGCGAACCGCTCCGAGTTTGCCAACGGGGCATGCCTGTTCACGCAGAGCGGTTCGAGCATGCGGCAGTTCCGGGAAACGATCGATGCGGGCATGCTAGGCATTAATCTGGGCGTACCTGCCCCGATGGCGTTTTTCCCGTTCTCGGGCTGGAAAAAATCCTTCTACGGCGATCTGCATGCCAATGGCACCGACGGCGTCGAGTTCTATACACGCAAAAAAATGGTGACGGCCCGCTGGTAATCGGCGGCAAGCCAAACGCATTAAAGCGCAAGTGCATACTTGCATGCGTGCATGGAACGGCGTTTTTGCGAAGCATCCCCTCTACGATCCGTGGTGGAATGATGATTCGCGTCATAAGAAGCTCCGCTCCTTGAATGGTTGCAGTATGTCCAGTCGCATACGGGGAGGATAAACGAATGACGAAGGACAAGGTGAGAATCGGAATTATCGGAGCAGGCAGGATCGGCAAAATCCATGCCGACAATCTGCTCCGCAACCCGCATGCCGAAATCGTCGGCATCAGCGATCTATATGCCGGGCCCGAGCTGGAGAGCTGGGCCGCAGGACGCGGCATCCCGGTTGTCACGACGGACAGCGGCAAGCTGCTGGCCATGTCCGACGTGGACGCGGTGCTGATCTGCTCGTCCACCGACACCCATGTGCCGCTCATGGAACAAGCGGCGCGCGCAGGCAAACATATTTTCTGCGAGAAGCCGGTCAGCATGGATCTGGCGCAGACCCGTTCTGTTGTGGAGGCGGTCCGGCAATCGGGCGTGAAGCTGCAGATCGGGTTCAATCGCAGGTTCGACCATAATTTCAGAAGGGTACGGGAGCATGTGCAATCGGGTGCCATCGGGGACCCGCACATCGTCAAGATCACGTCTCGGGATCCCAGCCCGCCTCCGGCGGAATACATTCGGGTATCGGGCGGCATTTTCATGGATATGATGATCCACGATTTCGACATGGCCCGTTATTTGACGGGCAGCGAAGTGGAAGAAGTATATGCGCAAGGCAATGTGCTGATTCATCCGGTCTTTGCCGAACACGGCGACGTGGATACGGCGATTGTTACCCTGACGTTCAGCAACGGCGCGATTGGGGTCATCGATAACAGCCGCCAGGCGGCATACGGTTATGACCAACGCGTTGAAGTGTTCGGATCGCTCGGCAGCGTCGCCGCGGCCAATGATCATCCGAACACAGCCGAGATCAGCACGGCGGCAGGTCTGATGCGCGACAAGCCGCTGCATTTTTTCCTGGAGCGGTATAACGAAGCTTACGTGCAGGAAACGGCTCTGTTTATCGACGCGATTCTAAACGATGTGCCGGTGCTGGTTGACGGTCATGACGCCGTGCAGGCAGAGCGCATTGCGCTGGCGGCCCGCATGTCGATGCAGCAGGGAAGGCCGGTCAAGCTTAGCGAAGTGCCGGGGGCTCCCGTCGGATCGAAGACGGTTTCTTTGTGAAGAACGTCAATCATTGGAACGAAAAGCCGGATCACGGATACGCTGCAAATAAAGGATCGGCAATCATGGGCATATTGAATGCTTCCAAGTTCATGGAAAGGAGTGTCATCCGCAAATGTCGGAATACATCATCAAACCGAAGAGCACGCCTGACGAAGACGGAACGATCCTGACGGTAACCCCGGAGACTGCCGGATGGGAGTATGTCGGTTTCCAAGTGGCGAAACTGGCGAAGGGACAGACGCTGACGCGGGAGAGCGGCGATCAGGAGTTATGCATCGTCTTTCTCAGCGGGGTGGGGGATGTCTCCACCAGAGAACAGACCTGGGAGCATGTGGGGAAACGCATGAGCGTTTTCGAAAAAATTCCCCCGTACTCCGTGTACGTCCCAAATTTGGATCGGGTAGAAATTACGGCACGAACAGCGTTGGAGCTGGCCATCTGCGCGGCCCCGGGAAAAGGCAGTTATCCGGCACGGCTGATTGCGCCCGAGGATGTCGGCGTGGAGGGACGCGGTTACGGAAATCTGGAACGCCAAATCCATAACATTTTACCGGAGCAGAAGGAAGCCGACAGCTTGCTGGTGGTGGAAGTATTTACGCCAAACGGCCACTGGTCCAGCTACCCGCCGCACAAACACGATCAGGATGCATTGCCGGAAGAATCGTTGCTGGAGGAAACGTATTACTTCCGCGTGGAGCCCGAGCAAGGGTTTGCCATTCAACGCGTGTATACCGATGATCGTTCCTTGAATGAGACGTTAGCCGTGAACAACGGAGAAGTCGTGCTGGTTCCTCGCGGATATCATCCGGTAGGCGCTCCTCCAGGGTATGACGTGTATTATCTCAACGTGATGGCCGGCCCGACACGAATTTGGAAGTTCCGCAACGATCCGGATCACGATTGGCTGATGCAGCCTAAATAATTCACACCCGTCTTCGTTGCCGTTATAGCGGTTAGGATACAGCTTTTGCCTGAGCTGGATGGGCGGATCATGGCAGTCCATGCCGACTCATGTTGCTTATGGGGGCATCCGCCTGCATAATGGGATGTAAACGAAACCAAATGGGGAATCTCGATGAAAGCAACCATTTACGATATTGCGCGGGAGGCCGGAGTATCTATTGCAACCGTCTCCCAAGTCATTAACGGCAAAGGCAAAATCAGCGAAAAGCGGCGTGCCGAGATCATGGAAATCATGGAGCGCCTGAACTATCAGCCCAGCGCCATCGCCGCGGCCCTGACGGGCAAACAGACGTACACCTTTGGGCTGCTCGTACCCGATATATCCAATCCGTATTTTGCGGAACTTGCCAGGGCGGTGGAGGATCGAAGCCGCAAATTGGGCTACAGCGTCGTTATTTGCAGTACGGACAACAAGGACGAGCGGGTAGAGCGCTATTTGAACCTGTTACAGCAAAAAAGAGTCGACGGCATGATGATCGGAACAGGGATCAGCAATGCCGAAATTTTGGCGCCGCTCCTGCAGCAGTCCATTCCCGTGGCCTTGATTGCCCGGCACCTGCCGACACTGGAGGTGCACACCGTCGCAATCGATGACCGGTTGGGCGGGGCCCTGGCGGCGCGTCATCTGCTGGAGCTTGGGCATGAACGCATGGCGGTTCTGGCGGAGCAAGCGGGGGTGAGCAGCAGCCGCGAGCGGGTGCGCGGCTTCCGTGAAGCATTGGAGCAAGCAGGGCATGAGCTGGCAGCAGAGCGAGTGCTGGAGTCTGCAATCGAGCCCGGCGCAGCCAAAGCGGCCGCGCTGCAGCTGCTCGGCGCATCCCCTCGGCCGACGGCGCTCTTCTGCTGCAACGACATGCAGGCCATCGGAGCGCTTCAAGCCGCCAAAGAACTGAAGCTGCGGGTACCGGAGGAACTGTCTGTCGTTGGTTTTGACAACACGATCCTTGCCTCGGTGACCAGCCCGCCGCTCACCACGATCGCCCAGCCGATCGAGGAACTTGGGCGCCATGCCGTGGATTTGCTGATCGATGAGCTCAAAGAGGAAAGGCAGCCTGCCCGGAACATGATCCTGAAGCCCGAGCTGGTTGTTCGGGAATCGACGGCCAAGGCCCGCTCATAATCGCTCGGGCAGTGCAATCCAATCAAAAAACAAGCCGAGATCACGCTCAAGCAAGGCGTGAAATGCACCCCGATTGTTAGACACACTCTAACAGTCGGAGGTGCATTTTTTGTTTTATTTTCGGCGCAGTGCCTCATAACTTACGTCGATTCGTTCGAACTTGTTGAACGAGTGATATAAGATTTAATGGTATACTGGGAAATATGAACATTTACTTCAGTTACATGAATCATTCTTAAAATATGCAAATGGAGTGAGGGGATTTTGCTGAGGACAAAAAGAGGCATCATTATTGCTGTCATTTTGATGGCAATAGTTGCAATTATGATACCGATATACATCAATCAGCAACGTCACACGACGTTTCGGGCTGAAGTGCTGGAGCATTTTGGGATGCTGGATCGGTTTAAACGATTGGAAATCCGGCAAATATCCAAAACAGGGAACGAAGCTGACGAGGAACGTGTTATTGAAGACGCTGAGGAGATCAGGAAGCTGCTGAACGATTATAAAGATCACGGATTGAAGCGGGCCGATCGCCCGAGCCTCAGCGAAGAAGCATCACCTTATTACTACGAATGGAGACTATTGATCAATAAGGAGGGCAGGGAATCGTCCGGATTCAACATCACGTTTTACGACAAGCAGCACATCGAAATATTCGATGCTTCCGCAACAAGGGATGCACTGACGAGTTATAAAGTGGATGAGCCGATGAACTGGTCCCGGATGGAACAGTATTTCAAGGATTGAAGAGAGGACAAGTTTACATAACAAAGGGAAACCGCGGCTAAGTCGTCGTTTTCCCTTTTGTTATTATATGGAATTGTGCATTTAAAATCCAATTTTCAAGCTGCTGCCTTCGACGGCAACTCCTTCGGTAAGGGTGATCGGCAGCTTTTGCTCGGCCGAGAACCCGAGGGTCTCTCCTTCGTGCAAGGTGACGTTGTTTTCGACGACATAGGTCATGGTCATGAACATCATCTCGAACACGTCACTTATATGTTGCTGGGAATGAACGATTTCCATTTCTTTCTTACCGAAGTTGCGGAGTCCTGCGGTATAGGCAGATGAGCCTTCAGGTCCCTGATACAGCCCGATAAAAATCCAGAGCGACACTGGCAGCTCGCCGTCTTTCAGTGAGCGGCTTGTCTCTACGTATTTATTCGCTTCCGCAACCATTGGTGCCGTGTAGATGGCCAGGGCGTGATCCAACTGCAGCAGCGCACAAGCTGTTTTCGTAAACAACACATGTCCGCGGATCGGATCATCTGCATTGAGCACCGATACGATGATTTGCGATTGATGTCGTGAGGTTACCTGTTCCGCTTCGCGCCAGAGCACATTCAGTTTGGCGTTCTCCTCCACTTCACGGTCTGGAATCGGTGCTTCGATGTGGGCACATACGACCTGCATATCATCCACTTCGAAAAAAAGATTTCCCTCCTCCGGGCGCTCCGCAATTTCAATGTTCCATTCGCGTTTCATCGTGTCTATGAAAGCATCGAAATCGCAGTCCAGGCGCTCGAGCAAAACGAAACCGACGATCGTTTCATTGTAGGGCGCTTGCTCTGTCGCTCCAGAGGTCGACGGGGTTTCCTTTTTGCGTCGTCTAAGTTTGTCAAACAGTCCCATGAGACGTTCTCCTTCCCGAATTCATCACAATGATCGGCATGTCCATGCCATGACCCTAACATACCATATCCAAGGCACGCTTGTAATGACCGGTCGGCCATTTCCCCTTTACGGGAGGAAGAGAACCAATAACAGGGCAATGATTGCAGGCAGACCCTGCTTGATAATAATAGAGCGGGAAGCTGTTGCACCCCCATATAGAGCGGCGATGACGACACATGCCAGGAAAAAGATCTGGATCTGGTGTCCGAAAGCCGCATTCGGATGAACGAGTCCCCAGATCAGTCCTGCGGCGAGAAACCCGTTGTACAGCCCCTGATTCCCTGCGAGTGCTTTCGTGGATTCGGCGAATTCCGGCGTGGTTCCGAACGTTTTCATTGTACGTGGACTAGTCCACATAAACATTTCCATTACTAAAATGTAAATGTGCTCAATGGCTACAAGAGCCACGAAAATCATGCTGATCAAACGAACCACCATACTTTCTCTCAATGTAATTTATTGGCTTCTGCTTCATTATAAGGTCTGGCACTCTAAATCGGAAGCGAAAAAGTTTTGGGCAATTAAATTGTGTGAATGCATAGTTGGTCGAATACCCAATCAAACAAAAACAACGACCCCGGATACATCAGGATCGTTGTCGTTTGGTTTCTTTGAAAAGCAATGCCTGAACGGCGAAGCGCGGCAAAATGAGTTGTCTTCGCCATCTGGAAGGCTGGCGCATGAGGCGATACAGCCACTCAAGATGGAGTTTCTGCCATAGAGCCGGGGCACGTTTTGTTTTGCCTGCCACGATATCGAGGCTTCCTCCGACGCCGATGGCCACGCGGGCCTGCAACCGATCCCGATATCGGTGTATCCATTCCTCGGCGTAAGGCGCGCCTAGGGCAACGATCAGAAAGTCAGGCTTGGCCGCCCCAATCTCTTCCACAATACGCAGCTCATCTTCCCCCGTAAAAAAACCGTGATGACGTCCGCATACCGAGACGCCCGGATAGTTTTTTTCGATGATACCGGCCGATCTTGCGTTTACTTGCTCTTCCGCGCCGAGAAGGTAGAAAGACCAACGTTGGCGATCGCCCTCCTCCAACAGGCGAAACAGCAGATCGCAGCCGGTGACCCGTTCGGTCAACTTACCTCCACGCAGCCTCGAAACCATGATAATGCCCGCTCCATCAGCTGTAACGAGCCCTGCCTGATCCACAATGGAGCGTAGGCGGTCGTTGTGTTGACAGGACATGACGATTTCCGGGTTGCCTGTAATAACGTGAAACAGCGTGGCATCATTTCCTTGAATAACATCGCCTAATAAGGATAACGTTTGTTCCATATTTACGTTGGGGAAGGGAATCCCCATAATGTTGGTTGTTTCGTTCATCGGTTTATCCTTTCTGGTTTCACCCCTGCATGTTTCAATAATTATCCGTAAACCCAACTTATCCCAGTATATCGAAAGCGGCCTTCGATGACTATGGCGAAATGACGATGAGCTTCTGCTTCCAGCTGCAAATAAAAAAGGCCCACCGGCATAACCCGGCTGACCCGTAATCGAACAAAAGCAACCCGTGAGGCCGGGTTGCTTTTGCGCGCTGCTATTCACTTGCTTGTATGTGGGATTATACTTGCAGGACCTTGATCAGGTTCGTATTGCCGGATTGACCGATCGGAACGCCCGCAGACAGCACGATGATGTCGCCTTTTTCAATGTAACCCGTTTTGATAGCGTTGCGCGTGGACGATTCGAACATTTCGTCCGTCGTGGTCACTTTGTCGCCCAGCACCGGAATAACGCCGGAGAGCAGGCAGATTTTTGCGAGCACTTTCTCATGCTGCGTGACCGCGATGATCGGCGCTTTTGGACGATATTTGGAGATCATGCGCGCCGTAAATCCGCTCTCGGTGGAAGTAATGATCGCTTTTGCATTCAGCACGAGCGAAGAGCTAACGGCACCTTGGCTGATGACTTCAGTGATGTTAGCCACCTGTTGGGCCGATTTCTGATTGAATTGTTCCTTATAGTCGATCATCGTTTCGGCGCGGCGCGCAACGGCAGCCATCGTACGGACCGATGGGATCGGATATTTACCCGCAGCGGACTCGCCGGACAGCATGACTACGTCTGCACCTTGCAGCACGGCATTGGCTACGTCACTCACCTCGGAACGGGTAGGACGCGGGTTGACCTGCATCGATTCCAGCATGTGCGTGGCCACGATGACCGGTTTGCCGGCACGGTTGCATTTGTCGATCATTTCTTTTTGCATCATCGGCACGTCTTCGATCGGCACTTCGACCCCAAGATCGCCGCGCGCAACCATGATGCCGTCCGATGCTTCGATAATGTCGTCGAGGTTGGTCATGCCTTCCTGGTTTTCGATTTTGGAAATAATCTGAACATGCTCGGCGCCACGTTCTTTGAGAATGCTGCGGATTTCGCGAATATCGTCGCCCTTGCGCACAAAGGATGCCGCAATGATTTCGATATCGTTTTCGATCCCGAATCCGATATGCATGACGTCGCGTTCGGTTACGCCCGGAAGGGTCGTTTTGATCCCTGGCAAGTTTACGCCTTTGCGAGGTTTCAGAATGCCGCCGCTAACGATATCGCAATGAATTTCGGTGCCTTCGACAGAAGTGACCGTCAGATCTACCAGACCATCGTCGATCAGAATGCGGTCGCCCGGCTTCACCACGAGATTCAACTCAGGATAGTTTACCGAGATCCGTTCGGCATCGCCCAGAATTTCTTCCGTGGTCAGCGTCAGTTTTTTGCCAGCCTGCAGATGGCAGGAAGCCTCTTTCAATTTGCCGATTCGCACTTCAGGTCCCTTGATATCCATCATGATCGGCACATATTTGTTCAGCGCGGAAGCAGCCGCGCGAATGTTGTTGATCCGTGCAACATGATCCTCGAGCTCGCCATGCGCCATGTTCAGACGGGCCACTGTCATGCCTTCCTGAATCATTACCTTCAACGTTTCAATGGAGTCACAAGCAGGTCCCATGGTACAAATAATTTTTGTTTTCAACATGTTATTTCCTCCTCATATCCTTTGCTTATAGGGTCATTGTAGCGTTTTCTGTCGAATCCGAATATGAACTATAGTACAATGATTGGAGTATAGTCCAATGGCGAGGTGTTTTATGATTACCCCACTAGAAGTGCGGCACATCAACAGTGTCGGCTGGTACGAAAAGGGCGTGCCATCAAGGGGGACTTGGCGGCTCAGCTTGGTCACCTATGGAAAATGTGTATATTGGGTGAACGGCGAGAAACAGATCATGGAAAAGGGAGAACTGCTGCTGATCCCGGAGAGCGTATCTTACTACGGCAAAAGCATCCCGACCGTTACCCACACCCAGATTGTCGTCCATTTGCAATGTCCTGCTTCCGGTGAATTGCCGATGTTGGAACAACCGGAAACGCTGCGGCATAAACCGGGCTGCTATGAACTTATCCTGGAACGCATGAAAACGATTCTCCAGCAGTGGCAGGAACGGCCATCTTATTATGTCATGATGAGCCAAGCCTTATTGACGGAAGTGTTAATTTACGTGAATCGGGAAGTGGACCGGGGCGTGATCCCGCCCGAGAGACATGTGCATGCGGAGCGGATGAAACGATACATCGAACGGCATTATCGCGAAAAGGTGACCAAAGAGGAGCTTGGGGATGCGATCGGCCGGACGCCCAATTATGCGGCGGCATTATTCAAAAGCATGACGAATCAAACGATCAGTCAGTACGTGCATGATCAGCGGATGAAACGGGCCATGTACATGTTGACGGAGTCCCAGCTCTCCGTGCAGGAAATTTCCGAGTTTCTCGGCTACCGGGACCTCTCTTATTTTTACCGCATATTCAAACGCCTTACGGGAACATCCCCATCGGACCTGTTGCAGGAACGCCCGCCAACGATATAAGAGATGATTGCATAAAAAAAGAGGGCTCGTCGCCCTCGCAAATCACGAATGTCTATTACGCATTGCCGCTCGTACTCTTTGTCCCCGACGCACCAAGCGGTTGCTTGGCTGGTTTTTTTGCACGCTCTTTGCGGCCGGCAAAAGCATGGACCGCCCAATAGGCCGCTTCCGCGAACGCGATGCCTCCGGCTACGTCCAGCAGGGAGTGCTGCTTCACGAATACGGTCGATGCAATGATGAGCCATAGCCACACCGACCAGGAGATTTTGGCCAGCGGTTTGAACGTAAGATGCCGTTGAACGATGATGAACAGCAGATAGCTGGTCAACACGTGAACGCTCGGAAAACAGTTGTATGGAGCGTCATTGCTGTAAATGAACTGTACCAGCAAACTGCTGAGGTCGCTGCCCTCCACAACCGGACGGGGAACGTGCGTAGGAAAGACCGCGAAACAGATGTTTGCGGCAATCACGCCAACGTTATACGTGAACAACGCTCGCCAAAACAGGGATTTGTTGGTTATGCCCAGATACAAAAAGCCTAGATACAGGATCGGCATCCAGCTTACGTACGGATATATGAATTCTTTGATAAACGGAATTTTAGTATCGATCAACGCATAATTGTAAAAGACATCGCTGCCTGTATTCCTGCCCAGCAGGACGTAGATGGAGCCCTGGAGCGGAACGCAAAGGATCGCAAGCAAGTGCCACCAGCGCTTAAAGAGTGCTTTCATGAATTACCCCCTGATTGTTTTTCTGAATGAACCATGAATCCTGATGTGTCTTCTGCCTAAGAAGACGTTCGGAAACGGCGTCAACCCTGCATCCGTATCATTATTTTATGTGAAATGGCTTGAAGGGCAATGAATCTTACCTGATTTTTAGGGTAATCACGTCCCAAGAAAGTCTCTATTTTGTTACTTTTGCAGTTTAATCCAATCTACGATATACATATTGTGGAATATGTGATACAACTATTGTTGGTTATCAATTCGCATGACAACAAAAAAGAAAACGAAATGGGGAAGAATTTTTATGTTGGTTTCCCAGTCCCAAGACAGTGAATCTTTTTCCGGGCGCAGGCCCATACTCGCTGTGGTCATTATCGAATTGCTTCTGCTGCTGGCTGTTTTTGCCGCCGGGGCCGTCGCTACCATTCGGGAAATGGACTATACCGCGCCTGTATGGATGTCTTTCACGCCGATCGCGGTCGTGCTGATAATCTATTTGACGTTCCGGCGCAGATGGGGTTTGATCGGATTTCGCTCGTTGCGAACGATTTCGGCCCGGCAGTGGATGTATTATATCCCGCTGCTCCTTCTACTGGGCACGCTGCTTTTGAAGGGGTTCGGAGAATTGACCCTTTCCAAATCGGTCTTTTTTATTTTCTTTACCTTGTTGGTCGCTTTCGTTGAAGAAACGATTTATCGGGGATTGATTTTTACGATCTTGTTGCGCAAAAGCGTAGTCACGGCTACAGTTGTTTCCAGCGTTCTGTTCTCCGTTACGCATATCATGAACGCCATGTCGGGCCAGAGTCTGGGCGATACCCTGCTGCAACTGGTATATGCATTGTTGGTCGGAGTGGTTCTTGCCCTGCTTATGAGTCTGAACGGGAATATTTGGCCGCTTATTTTTTTCCATTTTGTTCATAACCTGATTCAATTTCTGGGGGATGACCATCAAGGGGAAGGCTCGCTTCCTTACGATATTTTTGTTCTTGTTGTGTTGGCCGCTCACGCGATCTGGTTGGTGCTCCGCCTTCGGGCCGATTCTTCGAGCGTCAGTCAACCCAAACAGGGCCCTGCAATGATGAAGTAAAATCATCCTTTGGATATGCAGTTCAAAATTCGATCAGAAATAAATGTATAAATTGGTTTCGATCTGCATATCCTTTCATAAGACGAAGCGTGGTAAGCGCGCCGGTGACCTTTTCCGGGTTAGACGAATAACATGTATTTCCATAGCTGTTTGAAAACAAAATACAGGAATTGCTTTTTGGCAGAAGTAGAGGTATAATACAAGAAAGTTGATAAAAAGTGTCAAACCTAATTCACATATTGTAAAGGGCGATCACTTGGAAGTTATGACTGGTACCTTTTATAATGTGTGAATTTTTATTTGCTTGTGCAAAGAACAAAGGAACATGTTAATTTTTGATTTGGAGGTGTAATTCACATGCAAAACGGAACAGTTAAATGGTTCAACGCTGAGAAAGGCTTCGGTTTCATCGAAGTTGAAGGCGGAGAAGATGTATTCGTACACTTCAGCGCAATCCAAGGCGAAGGCTTCAAAACGCTGGACGAAGGTCAACAAGTGCAATTTAAAATTGTACAAGGAAACCGCGGTCCTCAAGCAGAAGAAGTTGTAAAACTGTAATTCAAGCATAGCTGCCCTTAACATGTTATAATGATTAAAGGCAGCTTTTCTTTTTTTGCTACTGTGAAATAACGTCTGCAGGATGTGTTTCCAATATCAAAAGGGGGTAGAAGTCATGTATAATCGCAAAAAACCGATTGAAGAGATTCCGCAAGCGGATGCGGCAATCTGGGAATGTACGAGCGATACGTGCAAAGGATGGATGCGGGACAATTTTGCGTTTGACAGCGTACCAACTTGTCCGATATGTACTTCTGAGATGGTTAGCACAACGAGAATGCTGCCATTGCTTGAGAATTCGACGAACCCTGCAAAGACAACGATGTCCAAGTGAAATCGGATATAGCATCGTTTTCTCACCTCTAGCGAGGTGTTTTTTTTATTGCTGGCGTGACCAACGACGATTCAAAGAAAAAGCATGGGCCCATCCCTAACGATGGAGACCATGCTTTTTTGATATTTTCAGGCTGGAATGGCGAGCGGGGAAGGCCGAGGTCAGATGAATAAGAACGGGATCAGCAGCAATGTGGCTACGAGTGCCAGGTCATAACCGGCCCCATATCCAGGTCCATAAGATCCGTAAGATCCATAAGGTCCATAACCATAAGGTCCGTAGGCCGAGGAATTCACTTTTTTCCCAGCCGTACGTTTTTTGCCGCTTTTGCGAAGTTGTTGTCCGGGTTTAACGGAAGACAAACGCGGACCTTCGAAGCAGTTGTTCAGGTAAACCTTTCCATCCCGAAAGCCGCCCAGTGCGCCATACATGTGCTTTCCGTCTTTCATAATGAGACAAACCGGACGTCCAATGTGCGGTGACACCGTCTCTTCGCAGATCGGATGAATTCTGTGCATGCATATCCTCCTTCGCGTTGCGAATTGCCGCCTGAAATCAACGGTTTGTATATCATAGTAAAAGCCGGCGGGATTGGTATGGGTGTGTACCCGTAAAACGTATGGGGATGTGCCGTTTTTGGCGTTGGTCCATACACTGGAGAGGAGGGGGATGAAGTTATGGACTATCATGATATGCTGGCAAAGCTTGGAGAGGGGAGTGCTCATCCTGGGGGATTTGCGGCAACGGTCCAACTGCTTCGTTCGTTGTCGCTGCCTGCGCATGGAAGTGTGCTTGAAGTTGGGTGTGGAACAGGACGGACGGCGTGTTTGCTTGATCGGGCGGGATATCGGGTTACGGCCGTGGACCGGCATCGAGGGATGCTGGAGAAAGCGGTAAGGCGTGCGAGGCGAGAGCGGCGTCATATCCGTTTTGTTCAAGCTGATGGCGAAGCATTGCCTTTTCCGGATGACAGTTTCGATATCGTATTTGTGGAGTCGGTCACGATTTTTATGCGCCGCCGCCGCGCCCTGTCCGAGTATAGGAGGGTACTGAGGCCGGACGGTCTGCTGATTGATCGGGAAATGACTTTGTCCGGAAGCAGATCCGATAAAATGTCGGAGGAACTGAAGCGGTTTTTCGGGTTAAGAACGCTCGCTACGGTGACCAGATGGAAGGAGTACTTTAAGGAAGCCGGGTTCGAAACGGTGAAGATGCTTGAACGTTCTTCCTCAATTGGAAGGTGGAGAATCGACCATGATCCCCTGCGGGAGATGGACCCGGATCTGTATGAAGACGTGCAGATGAAGAGAATGAGTCGCCTCAATGACCGGTTGCTTGCGAAGTATGGCAGGCGCCTGGGTTATGCCGTATTTGCTGCGAGTGCGCCAGTAGTGGACGATTACATGAATGCAAAACAATGAAGTTTTCAATAAGAACATTCTTGGTATAAAAGATAAAAGGCATTCCAACCGTATTGGGCTCTGTCCTGTTGTAACTAACAGACGAGGAGCTTCAGCGGCTGGAATGCTTTTTTATATGGTCTAGTTATGCGCTGCATTACAACATGTCGTTATCGATGATACGCCAGTGATGCTTCAGCAAGGATTCCAATAAAGGTTTATCCTTGTCTTTGAATGCGTCCAAAATGTGGCGATGCTCTTCATTGACTTCGCGGAGTATGCTGAAGAGTCTGTTTTTGTCCTCGCTTGCATAAGACTGCCTGATAAATCCGTTTTTCAGCATGTTCAGCATTTCGATCACGGTAGCGTTGCCGCAGCGCTGAATGTACAAATGGTGGAACTGGTACTGATCTTTATTGTAGGCCGGAAGATTGAGCTTGGCGATATCTTCGTCCATTCTTGCGATCAAGGCCTCCATTTCAAGCAAATCGGCATGGGTTAACTGGTCTGCCGCCAGAGTTCCGGCAAGTGCCTCCAATGCTCCGATGGCTTGGGAGAATTCAAGCTTTTTGGCGGCATCGAAGGGCGTGACGATGAATCCTCTGCGCGGGATGTATTGCAGAAGGTTATCCGATGCGAGTTGGAACAATGCCTCCCTTGTCGGAGTTCGGCTAATGTCGAGTTTCTTGCAGATCTCCGCTTCATTGATTTTCTGATTAGGGAGCAATGCGCCGTTCTGTATTTTTTCGGCGATATATTCGTAGACATGGTCTTTCAAGGACCGGTATTTGGGTACGTTCATATCGAATCCCCTTCCATGAACCGTGATATTGTGATATGCGCATGGGCACAGAGCCCGGTGCAGTGTCCGTTCGAGTGGCTGAAGTTTAAATCATATTAACACCGGGACTGGAGTTGGGCAAGCGGGCAGAGCGGTCAAGGGAGCTCTACTCAGGCTGAGGATTATGGAATCAGTAGGCTATGGCATAAAAAAGGCGAAGGAGTAGTAATCCGGCGAGGAACAGCATACATTGATATTGTATTTTGTATACAAATCAACAAAAGTTGGTGATGGGACATATGTCAACATCAGAAGTGTTTATTCATTGGTCTGAGAAGCACGCTGCGCCTAACTATAACCCGCTCCCGATCGTCATCGACAAGGCGGAGGGGGTGTGGGTGGAGGATCCGGAAGGGCATCGGTACATGGATATGTTGAGCGCATACTCGGCCATGAATCATGGTCACCGACACCCGACGATCGTGCAGGCGCTGAAAGAGCAAGCCGAGCGGGTCACGCTGACATCACGAGCATTCCACAGCAGTGCGGCTGCGACATTTTACCGAAAGCTGTCGGAGTTCACGGGCAAATCAAAAATTTTGGCGATGAATACCGGTGCCGAAGCGGTTGAAACGGCGATTAAGGCTGCACGCAGATGGGCTTACCGCGTCAAAGGCGTACCGGAAGATCAAGCTGAAATTATTGTTTGCTCAGGCAATTTTCACGGGCGGACCCTGACGGTAACTTCTTTTTCTTCTTCATCTTCATATAAAAAGGACTTTGGTCCGTTTACTCCAGGGTTTCGCATTGTTCCTTACGGTGACATCGAAGCGCTCAGGCAGGCCATTACGCCATATACGGCAGCATTTCTCGTAGAGCCCATTCAAGGAGAAGCGGGGATTGTTATACCGCCTGACGGGTATTTATCGCAGGCGATGGCATTGTGCCAGGCGCAGAACGTTCTGCTGATGGCCGACGAAATCCAGACCGGATTCGGCAGAACAGGCCGGAGGTTTGCGTCGGATTGGGAGGGGGTGGAGCCGGATCTATGGATTATGGGCAAAGCGCTGGGGGGAGGCGTTATGCCTATCTCCGCCGTAGCCGGCGAGTCCGAAATTTTGGATCTGTTCGAGCCGGGTTCGCATGGGTCGACGTTTGGTGGCAACCCGCTTGCTTGCGCGGTGGCCGTTGCCGCCCTGCAAGTATATGAAAACGAGAGGTTGGCAGAGCGATCAGAGCGCTTGGGGAACTATTTTATGAAGCGGCTCCAGAGTTTCCGGAATCGATGGATTCGCGAAATACGCGGAAGAGGGCTATTCATTGGAATGGAGCTGCATGCTCCTGCGCGTCCGTTCTGTGAAAAATTGATGCGTTCCGGTTTATTGTGCAAAGAAACGCATGAAACGACGATTCGGTTCGCCCCGCCGCTGACGATCAGGGAGTCGGAAATCGATTGGGCTGTGGAGCGGATTGAACGGGCTTTTGTTAACGCATAGATTGGGGATGGGAAGAGAACGCCGCTTATTACTTCCAATAATGAAGAACAAGGAGGCAGCTTCCATGGGGGAAGAGCATGTTGAACGATGTCAGGAACTCGAAAAGCCGGGAACATCGGTAAGATCGGCTGTCCGGCAGATTGCCGTCGTTAAGGTGCCCTTCGGTCTTGGTGGCGCGCAAAGGGGAGCGGAGTTCGGGCCCGGCGAATTGATCGCCGCCGGATTGAAGCGGGAATTGGAGTGGTTGGGTTATGTGGTTTCTGAAGAGATACGAGTGGATTGTCTGATGGAGAGTTCCGCAAAGCCTGGCCAGGATGGTACAAAGTATCTGGCTGAGGTGGAGCAGATGAGCAGAAATGTGTGCGCCGCAGTTTCCGGCGCCGTGACCAGAGGTTCCTTCCCGCTTGTCCTAGGCGGAGATCACAGCGTTGCAATCGGCACGATCGCCGGATTGACCGCAAAATATGCGAAGCTGGGAGTCATATGGTTTGATGCCCATGCGGACATAAATACGGAGAAGGCAAGTCTGTCAGGAAACATGCACGGCATGGGTTTGGCCGCGGCATTGGGCCATTCGTCCTTTAATATATCCCGTATCCCTGGAGCGGGTCCGTTCATCGATCATACAAACCTTGTATATGTAGGTTTAAGAGATCTGGACGAGTATGAAAAAGAAAAGATTGGGGAGCTTGGAATCCTAAGCTTCACCTTACGAGATATCGATCGAATGGGCATTCAGCATGTCGTTGAACAGGCGTTGTCCGCGGCCGGAAACGGCACGGACGGCATTCATGTCAGTTTTGACATGGACTGCCTTGATCCCCGTGAGGCGCCTGGCGTGGGTACTCCCGTACCGGGTGGATTGAGTGGTCGCGAGGCTCATTTTGCGCTGGAACTGCTGGCCGCAACGAATCGGGTAACTTCTATGGAGTTAGTCGAGGTAAACCCGTTTTATGACATCAACAGGCAAACTGCAAGACTGGGTGTTGAATTGATTGCTTCTATACTAGGCAAACGAATATTGTAGGGAGTGCACATGGGTACGGAAAGCGATCGGAGACAAGGCCGGATATGATGTTTCCTTCGATGAGGGGGATGTCCGGCCAAACCGGATCATTTCAATGAAGGTGAGCATGAGTCGTTTCAGTGATCGGAAATATGGAGGGGAACTTTTTTTGAAAAAAGTACTTGCATAATATTTATGTACATGGTATATTCTAATTCCGGCCAAGAAAACACCGAGAAACACGGTGCAGCAAGCAAAGCAAATAAGCTTCGAAAAAGAAACTTAAAAAAATGCTTGCAAAGTTGGTTCGGATGTGATAAGATATAAGAGTTGCTAAGGACAACAACCTAGTAACGAAAACGAAGTTTGATCTTTGAAAACTGAACAACGAGTGAGTAATGCGAAGGTTTTTGGTACATGTCGTATGACTGTATAAAAACCGGAGCGACATTGAGATATTTTATCTCGTCAGATTCAAAATGAGCTAATCGCTCTTTTCAATACCTCAGATGATTTTCATCATGATTAACCTCGTGACCGAAATTCATCTTTATTGGAGAGTTTGATCCTGGCTCAGGACGAACGCTGGCGGCATGCCTAATACATGCAAGTCGAGCGGAGTTGATAGGAAGCTTGCTTCCTTGATGCTTAGCGGCGGACGGGTGAGTAACACGTAGGCAACCTGCCCTCAAGCTTGGGACAACTACCGGAAACGGTAGCTAATACCGAATACTTGTTTTCTTCGCCTGAAGAGAACTGGAAAGACGGAGCAATCTGTCACTTGAGGATGGGCCTGCGGCGCATTAGCTAGTTGGTGAGGTAACGGCTCACCAAGGCGACGATGCGTAGCCGACCTGAGAGGGTGATCGGCCACACTGGGACTGAGACACGGCCCAGACTCCTACGGGAGGCAGCAGTAGGGAATCTTCCGCAATGGGCGAAAGCCTGACGGAGCAATGCCGCGTGAGTGATGAAGGTTTTCGGATCGTAAAGCTCTGTTGCCAGGGAAGAACGCTTGGGAGAGTAACTGCTCTCAAGGTGACGGTACCTGAGAAGAAAGCCCCGGCTAACTACGTGCCAGCAGCCGCGGTAATACGTAGGGGGCAAGCGTTGTCCGGAATTATTGGGCGTAAAGCGCGCGCAGGCGGTCATTTAAGTCTGGTGTTTAATCCCGGGGCTCAACCCCGGATCGCACTGGAAACTGGATGACTTGAGTGCAGAAGAGGAGAGTGGAATTCCACGTGTAGCGGTGAAATGCGTAGAGATGTGGAGGAACACCAGTGGCGAAGGCGACTCTCTGGGCTGTAACTGACGCTGAGGCGCGAAAGCGTGGGGAGCAAACAGGATTAGATACCCTGGTAGTCCACGCCGTAAACGATGAATGCTAGGTGTTAGGGGTTTCGATACCCTTGGTGCCGAAGTTAACACATTAAGCATTCCGCCTGGGGAGTACGGTCGCAAGACTGAAACTCAAAGGAATTGACGGGGACCCGCACAAGCAGTGGAGTATGTGGTTTAATTCGAAGCAACGCGAAGAACCTTACCAGGTCTTGACATCCCTCTGACCGGTACAGAGATGTACCTTTCCTTCGGGACAGAGGAGACAGGTGGTGCATGGTTGTCGTCAGCTCGTGTCGTGAGATGTTGGGTTAAGTCCCGCAACGAGCGCAACCCTTGATCTTAGTTGCCAGCACTTCGGGTGGGCACTCTAAGGTGACTGCCGGTGACAAACCGGAGGAAGGTGGGGATGACGTCAAATCATCATGCCCCTTATGACCTGGGCTACACACGTACTACAATGGCCGGTACAACGGGCTGCGAAGCCGCGAGGTGGAGCTAATCCTAAAAAGCCGGTCTCAGTTCGGATTGCAGGCTGCAACTCGCCTGCATGAAGTCGGAATTGCTAGTAATCGCGGATCAGCATGCCGCGGTGAATACGTTCCCGGGTCTTGTACACACCGCCCGTCACACCACGAGAGTTTACAACACCCGAAGTCGGTGGGGTAACCGCAAGGAGCCAGCCGCCGAAGGTGGGGTAGATGATTGGGGTGAAGTCGTAACAAGGTAGCCGTATCGGAAGGTGCGGCTGGATCACCTCCTTTCTATGGAGAATCGTCTTCTGCGATGAAGACATTCAAATAAGCAGCTCAGCTGCAAACTTACTCACTCGTTGCTCAGTTTTGAGAGTTCAAACTCTCAAACACATGCTCGTAACTTTCGACCGACACATTCCGTGAACGGCCCGAAAGCAAACGAGATTGTTCCTTGAAAACTGGATATCGAAACGAAAAATGCGAATTAGAACATTCCTTTTAGCTGAACTTGTGTCAAAACAAGTTTCAATAAAACGGTAGATTGCATCTTACTCTTTACGAGTAACATGGTTAAGCTACTAAGAGCACACGGAGGATGCCTAGGCGCTAGGAGCCGATGAAGGACGTGGCGAACAACGATACTGCCTCGGGGAGCTGTAAGCAAGCTTTGATCCGGGGATGTCCGAATGGGGAAACCCAGCTGGCGTAATACCCAGTTACTCTTGTCTGAATACATAGGGCAGGAGAGGCATACCAGGGGAACTGAAACATCTAAGTACCCTGAGGAAGAGAAAACAATAGTGATTCCGTCAGTAGCGGCGAGCGAACGCGGAACAGCCCAAACCAGAGAGCTTGCTCTCTGGGGTTGTGGGACGTCTCACATGGAGTTACAAAGGAGCCGGTTAAACGAAGAGGTCTGGAAAGGCCCGCCATAGAAGGTAAAAGCCCTGTAATTGAAAGTCTGCTCTCTCCGAGACGGATCCCGAGTAGTGCGGGGCACGTGAAACCCCGTATGAATCCGGCAGGACCATCTGCCAAGGCTAAATACTTCCTAGCGACCGATAGTGAAGCAGTACCGTGAGGGAAAGGTGAAAAGCACCCCGGAAGGGGAGTGAAATAGAACCTGAAACCGTGTGCTTACAAGAAGTCAGAGCCCATTTTAGGGGTGATGGCGTGCCTTTTGTAGAATGAACCGGCGAGTTACGTTCCCGTGCAAGGTTAAGGTGAGAAGCCGGAGCCGCAGCGAAAGCGAGTCTGAATAGGGCGACATAGTACGTGGACGTAGACCCGAAACCGGGTGATCTACCCCTGTCCAGGGTGAAGGTGCGGTAACACGCACTGGAGGCCCGAACCCACGCACGTTGAAAAGTGCGGGGATGAGGTGGGGGTAGCGGAGAAATTCCAATCGAACTCGGAGATAGCTGGTTCTCCCCGAAATAGCTTTAGGGCTAGCCTCGGAAAACAGAGTCGTGGAGGTAGAGCACTGATTGGGTGCGGGGCCCGCAAGGGTTACCAAGCTCAGTCAAACTCCGAATGCCATAGACTTACTTCCGGGAGTCAGACAGTGAGTGCTAAGATCCATTGTCAAAAGGGAAACAGCCCAGACCATCAGCTAAGGTCCCCAAGTGTGTGTTAAGTGGGAAAGGATGTGGAGTTGCACAGACAACCAGGATGTTGGCTTAGAAGCAGCCACCATTGAAAGAGTGCGTAATAGCTCACTGGTCGAGTGACTCTGCGCCGAAAATGTAACGGGGCTAAACACACCACCGAAGCTATGGCTTGATCTTATGATCAGGGGTAGGGGAGCGTTGTATGTACGTTGAAGGTGTACCGTAAGGAGCGCTGGAGAGCATACAAGTGAGAATGCCGGTATGAGTAACGAAAAGATCAGTGAGAATCTGATCCGCCGAAAGCCTAAGGGTTCCTGAGGAAGGCTCGTCCGCTCAGGGTAAGTCGGGACCTAAGGCGAGGCCGAAAGGCGTAGTCGAAGGACAACAGGTCGAAATTCCTGTACCACCGTAAATCGTTATGAGCGATGGGGGGACGCAGTAGGGTAGTGACGCAGGCTGATGGATGCCTGTCCAAGCAGTGAGGCTGGTTAGTAGGCAAATCCGCTAACCGCAAGGCTGAGCTGTGATGGGGAGTGAAAATTACAGTAGCGAAGGTCATGATCTCACACTGCCAAGAAAAGCCTCTAGCCAGATGAAGGTGCCCGTACCGCAAACCGACACAGGTAGGCGAGAAGAGAATTCTAAGGCGCGCGGAAGAACTCTCGTTAAGGAACTCGGCAAAATGACCCCGTAACTTCGGGAGAAGGGGTGCCCCGGTAGTGTGAATAGCACGAGGGGGCCGCAGTGAAAAGGCCCAAGCGACTGTTTAGCAAAAACACAGGTCTGTGCGAAGCCGTAAGGCGAAGTATACGGGCTGACGCCTGCCCGGTGCTGGAAGGTTAAGGGGAGCGGTTAGGGAGCAATCCCGAAGCTGTGAACCGAAGCCCCAGTAAACGGCGGCCGTAACTATAACGGTCCTAAGGTAGCGAAATTCCTTGTCAGGTAAATTCTGACCCGCACGAATGGCGTAACGACTTGGGCGCTGTCTCAACGAGAGATCCGGTGAAATTTTAATACCTGTGAAGATGCAGGTTACCCGCGACAAGACGGAAAGACCCCATGGAGCTTTACTGCAGCTTGATATTGAATTTGGGTACGATCTGTACAGGATAGGTGGGAGCCTGAGAAGCATGAGCGCCAGCTTGTGTGGAGGCACCGTTGGGATACCACCCTGATCGTATCTAGGTTCTAACCTGGTGCCCTAATCGGGTACGGGGACAGTGTCAGGTGGGCAGTTTGACTGGGGCGGTCGCCTCCTAAAGAGTAACGGAGGCGCCCAAAGGTTCCCTCAGAATGGTTGGAAATCATTCGAAGAGTGCAAAGGCATAAGGGAGCTTGACTGCGAGACCTACAAGTCGAGCAGGGACGAAAGTCGGGCTTAGTGATCCGGTGGTACCGCATGGAAGGGCCATCGCTCAACGGATAAAAGCTACCCTGGGGATAACAGGCTTATCTCCCCCAAGAGTCCACATCGACGGGGAGGTTTGGCACCTCGATGTCGGCTCATCGCATCCTGGGGCTGAAGTAGGTCCCAAGGGTTGGGCTGTTCGCCCATTAAAGCGGTACGCGAGCTGGGTTCAGAACGTCGTGAGACAGTTCGGTCCCTATCTGTCGTGGGCGTAGGAAATTTGAGAGGAGCTGTCCTTAGTACGAGAGGACCGGGATGGACGTACCGCTGGTGTACCAGTTGTTCCGCCAGGAGCACCGCTGGGTAGCTATGTACGGACGGGATAAGCGCTGAAAGCATCTAAGCGTGAAGCCCCCCTCAAGATGAGATTTCCCAATTAGTAAGACCCCTTGAAGACGACGAGGTAGATAGGCTGGGGGTGGAAGTGCAGCAATGCATGGAGCTGACCAGTACTAATCGGTCGAGGGCTTATCCAAAGAAATGCAGGTTCTAAGATCGCAAGTTTCGTTTCGAATCCAGTTTTCAGAGAGCAATCTCTGAACTGAAAAATCGTTTGGTGGCGATGGCGGAGGGGTTCCACACGTTCCCATCCCGAACACGACCGTTAAGCCCTCTAGCGCCGATGGTACTTGGACCGCAGGGTCCTGGGAGAGTAGGAAGCCGCCAAGCGAAACCCTTTCGGGTATTGAAATACTTCGAAGGTCTTGAATATAATTTGGGCCCTTAGCTCAGTTGGTTAGAGCGCACCTCTGATAAGGGTGAGGTCGGTGGTTCGAGTCCACCAGGGCCCACCATTTAACTTGCAAATCAATAAATCCTACATATCATGGGGCCATAGCTCAGCTGGGAGAGCGCCTGCCTTGCAAGCAGGAGGTCAGCGGTTCGATCCCGCTTGGCTCCACCATTCCCTGATAGCTCAGTTGGTAGAGCACTCGACTGTTAATCGAGTTGTCACAGGTTCGAGTCCTGTTCGGGGAGCCATTATGGAGAGGTGTCCGAGTTGGCCGAAGGAGCACGATTGGAAATCGTGTAGGCGCCAAAAGCGTCTCGAGGGTTCGAATCCCTCTCTCTCCGCCAGCTTGGTTTTATTGAGGCCCGTTGGTCAAGGGGTTAAGACACCTCCCTTTCACGGAGGTAACAGGGGTTCGAATCCCCTACGGGTCATAGTAGTACGGAGGCTTAGCTCAGCTGGGAGAGCATCTGCCTTACAAGCAGAGGGTCGGGGGTTCGATCCCCTCAGCCTCCACCATATATTTTTTTAACGACGCGGGGTGGAGCAGCCCGGTAGCTCGTCGGGCTCATAACCCGAAGGCCGCAGGTTCAAATCCTGCCCCCGCAATTGAACTTATTTTAATAAGGGATCGTGGAACCGTGGTGTAGTTGGCCTAACATGCCTGCCTGTCACGCAGGAGATCGCGGGTTCGAATCCCGTCGGTTCCGCCACTTGAATATTCATCAGGGATGAGAATCCGTAAATGGGTTCGTCGAAGCATTCACTTCGAGAGCATAAGCTGCGCAGTCTCGAACGAAGTGAGAGTATCCCGTCGGTTCCGCCACTTTTATGATTTTGCCGGTGTAGCTCAACTGGTAGAGCAACTGACTTGTAATCAGTAGGTTGGGGGTTCAAGTCCTCTCGCCGGCACCATGATTTTCTTTTAGCGGTTTGAATAGAACCGGGTCCGATTGGACAAACTATAATGTTCCTACATTGCGTTGGAACAACGTATGGCGGTCGTGGCGAAGGGGTTAACGCACCGGATTGTGGCTCCGGCACTCGGGGGTTCAAGTCCCCTCGATCGCCCTTTATCTTAACTTCATAGGGGATTAGCCAAGCGGTAAGGCAACGGACTTTGACTCCGTCATGCATAGGTTCGAATCCTATATCCCCTGCCATTATTTTTTCGGTGAGAGCCATTAGCTCAGTTGGTAGAGCACCTGACTTTTAATCAGGGTGTCGAAGGTTCGAGTCCTTCATGGCTCACCAGTTATATTATGCGGTCGTGGCGGAATTGGCAGACGCGCACGGTTCAGGTCCGTGTGGGCTAACCCCCCGTGGAGGTTCGAGTCCTCTCGACCGCACCAATCATTTGCGGACGTGGCTCAGCGGTAGAGCATCGCCTTGCCAAGGCGAGGGTCGCGGGTTCGATTCCCGTCGTCCGCTCCAAATATGCGCCCTTAGCTCAGCTGGATAGAGCGTTTGACTACGAATCAAAAGGTCGGGAGTTCGAATCTCTCAGGGCGCGCCATATTTACTCTCAAGTATCGGGATGTAGCTCAGCTTGGTAGAGCACCTGGTTTGGGACCAGGGGGTCGCATGTTCAAATCGTGTCATCCCGATTTTTTATAAGATGCGGGTGTAGTTCAATGGTAGAACTCCAGCCTTCCAAGCTGGTAGCGTGGGTTCGATTCCCATCACCCGCTTAACGAATTGCAAAATAGCTCTTGCCTCGTGCAGGGCTATTTTTTGTTTTGTATCGAAAATATATGGTCATCCGATCAATGATTTGAATTTGATAACAGACGTGATCTTTGATTAAATAAATGAAGTGAATGAACAACGATCAGGGGGGATTCGAAGGATGAAGCGGGCACTTGTTATTGGAGGACATGGAACATTGGGCAAAGCGGTTGTTGCCAAGCTGCAGGAATGGTCTGTGGAAGTTGTAACTGCAGGCAGAAATTCGGGAGATTATACGGTCGATATGACTTCAACCGATAGTATCAAGACGCTTTTTGAAACGGTTGCCAATATCGACTACGTCATTGTGACAGCAGGCCAGACTCATTATGCCAAGCTGGCTGAACTCACGCCCGAGAACAACATGGTCAGCGTGCAGAGCAAGCTGCTTGGTCAAGTCAACATTGTGCTCATCGGTCAACACTACATTAACGATAAGGGAAGTTTTACACTGGTCAGCGGAATTATCAAGGACCATCCGATCGAACAGGGTGCTTCCAGCGCGATGGCGAACGGGGCTATTGATGCATTTGCCAAGGCGGCTGCTTATGAGCTGCCAAGAGGTATCCGTTTGAACTCCGTCAGTCCGAATCTGTTTGTGGAATCGGCCGAGAAATACCGTGATTTCTTCATTGGGTTTAACCCGGTGCCCGTTGAGCGCGTCGCCAATACGTTCATTCAAAGCGCGCTTGGCATTGAAACAGGGCAAACATTCAAAGTGTATTGATACTGCCACATTTATATAGGAAAAAGAACATCTGAAAAGGATCGTTTATCTCACCGCAAAGTGCTAGCGGACAAATAAAGGCCTCATTTCATTGATCTTAAGGATCAGAAATGAGGCCTTCGTTTCATGCTATTTTTACCAGCCAGCAGGTGGGTAATCGTTCCGGCTGTTCTGTCAAAAGTGGAGATGTATCAGAAACGCGATGCTCAAACAACATACCCCGTAGATTCCATTAATAACGTTCCAAAATAAGTTGGGTTTTCAGGCCGTCTCCCGGAAGAAGCCAGTTTTCGTTCTCCAGCAGCTGCATCAGTTGGGCACGGAGGCCGGATACCGTAGACGCATCGTCTGTCTTGAAGGAGACCTCCACGATGTTTTCAACCCCTGTGCCAGCTTCATTCAGAATCGGCCACACTTCAAGCGTCATTTCTTGACCGTTCCAAGTTCCTTCATAACGCTCGAACGTAATCGGGCCGTAGGCACGGGAAGCGGACAATTGTTGTTTGCCCCAGTTGGAAGCAGACCAGTTTTTCAGTTTGCCCGGCAGTTTGTCGAGCAGCATTTCCAAAGCCTTGCTATCGGAAGGAAGCTGCGCGCCGCTTGTTATGGCATCGACTTTTTTGGTATTGGAGAAGCTCAGGGTCTGTTTGCCGTAGCCCCAATCGATTTCAGCCTCGTAATTATCGTCAGATGCGTCAAATCCCTCCTGGTTAGCCAGCGTCAACGCTGCTTCGACATCACCATCAATGATCGGGTAGCGCTTTTTATAGGTCAGCTCGTAATTGTTTTTATCCTCCTTCTTGCGGAAGCGTACGTTCCAGCCCTGCTCGTCGAATCCAAGGGAATCGTTGTCAAAATATTCTACGCCAATGGCTCGTGGCGAGCTGTCCAATCCAAGCGTTTGCAGTACGTCGCTGTTTGGTTTGCCGTCGGCATTCAGCACGGCTTCCGGCTTGGCCAAAAACTTGACTTCATAAGCAGGTACCGCGTTGGCCGCAGCCGATGCCTGAGGAGTTTCGAGCACCGTCAGTCCACTTCCCAGCGTCATGATGCTCAGCATGATTGAAGCGGTGACCTTTTTCCATGTTTTCAAAACATTCACTCTCCCTAAACTTGGATTAACGTACAGAACCAATGTAGCGTTCTAATATCTTGAATCCATCAAATGGAGGGCCTGTTTGCGTTAATCCTGCATAGATTTGATGAATGGTCCCCGATAGTTTTTATTCATAAGATCAAAAACGGACAGGCGGAAAGTGGGTGCTCATCTCGCGCAGCATTTCCTTAAAACGGTTCACCTGCACGGAGGGATGGCGTTCTTTATTATGCACGGCATAGATATGGCGGGAGGCCTGTTCTCCTGGAATAGGGAGCACCTGGACAAGCCCTTGCCGTTCCTCCCACTGCACGGCCATCCGCGACATGAAGGACACATGCCCGCCGAGTAGAACCAATTGTTTGATCGCTTCGAGCGAATCCATCTCCACGGCAGTGCGCAGACGGACGGCATGCTGCTCCAGCCATTGGTTGGTCAAACGGCGCGTGCTGGATTCATCCCCATGCAGGGCAAAAGGAATCCGCGCAATATGCTCGGGCTGCAATTCTTCCAGCTGCGTTAACGGGTGCTGCGGGGCACAGATCAACACCAGGTCATCCGCACACAGTGGCTCTGCGTGCAGTAAAGGTCTCACGAACGTTTCGGAAGAGATGATGCCGAGATCGATCTGGTGCCCGATGAGCATGTCGCGGATGGCGGACGAAGGTTTGACCGACAGCACGATGCGAATGCCCGGGAATTCCTGCGAAAATGCATTGAGCATGGCCGGCAGCAAGTAGGTTGCAGGCACATAGCTTGCCCCAATATGCAGACTGCCCCGATACAGGCTGTCATATTCCCGTACGACGCGGCGGGCTTCCTGGGTAAGGGCATTGATTTTGACGGAATAGTGCAGCAGGGCCTGTCCTGCCTCGGTCAGAAAGGTTTTGCCATTGCGCGATTCAAAAAGTCGCACGCCCATTTCTTCCTCCAATGATTTCATATGAAACGTAACAGTGGGCTGTTTAATACCCAGAACTTCGGCGACGCTCGTCATGTGGTGATGTTTGTCGATCAGTTCGACGATTTGCAGTTTGATCAGATTCAAGCGAAAGGCACTCCTTCCATATTACATATCTCCTCTATAGATTTAATCTATGAACATCAACAGAATTCATCTAAAAAGTTAATTCCAATTTTACATTCGGCTCATACAAACCGCGAAGGCAGGCGTTAGACTAAGATCAGAACAGAGGACAGGCAGGGGTGCTCATGAAACTAGAAATCAGAAACGTGCAAAAATCGTTTAACCGGACGCCGGCGCTGTTTCCCACCGATCTGACGCTGGAGCATGGTCAGTTCACAACACTGCTCGGCCCGTCCGGCTGCGGCAAAACGACGCTGCTGCGTATACTGGCCGGATTGGAGCAGCCGGATGCGGGAGAGATTTATGCCGACGGCGAGTGTATCTATTCCGCAGACAAGCGAATCGATGTGCCTACGCATAAGCGAAATCTCGGCATGGTGTTTCAGGATTTTGCCTTATGGCCCCATATGACGGTATATGAGAACGTAGCATTTGGACTGCGGGCCGGCAGGCAAAAGGGCGAACTGCATCAGAAGGTCACTGAAGCGTTGGAGATGGTGCGTTTGCAAGGCATGGAGGGTCGTTATCCTCACCAATTGTCGGGCGGACAGCAGCAACGGGTCGCTTTTGCCCGGGCGGTGGCAGTCAAACCAGGCGTCATTTTGTTCGATGAACCACTGAGTGCGTTGGATGCAGTACTACGGGAGGAAATGCGGCTGGAGATGATGGCTCTCGTACGCGACATGGGGCTGACGGCGTTGTACGTCACTCACGATCAGGTTGAGGCGATGTCCATGTCGGATGAAATCGTTGTGATGCAAAAAGGGAGGATTATGCAAAAGGGCGCTCCTGAAACGATCTATTCCTCGCCAAGCAATGCATACGTAGCCTCGTTCATCGGCAAATCGAACTGGCTCACCACAGATCAATCCATGATTCGTCCGGAACATGTATCCTGGAGCAAGAGCGAACATGACGACCTGTGTTATCAGGGCGCGGTGATCGATGTCAGTTATGTCGGTGAACGCTACGAAATTCGGGTACAGATCGACGGTCTTAGCATCTGGACGACCTACTCCAACACAAGAGTAAAAGCCGGTGAGCGCGTCAAGCTGTATGTGTCGCCGGACCGGATTTGCCGTATGGGTGAAAAGCCTGCGGAGCGCAAGGTAGAACGCAGCGCTAGCGGGGCTAGCGCATAGAGCGACAGTACGGTAGCCATGCAATGTTACATTTTCGCTGAAATCGATTAAAAACAAATTGAACAAAACCAGAGGAGAGGTATTCCAAATGATGAATGTTAAAAAACGCAAAAAAGGCGCCATGCTGCTGCTGACGGCAGTAATGAGCATCAGTTTGTTCGGCTGCAGCACGGGGAACGGGGCAACGGGCACAAGCGCACAGGGCTCTGGGGAGAGCAGCACGGCGGCGGCAGGGGCAGAGGCACCAGCCACATCGACTACCGGTGGGAAACTCGTATTGTACAGTGCCGGCCCGCAGAAACTGGCAGATAACATCATCCATGGTTTTACAGAGAAAACGGGCATTGAAGTCGAGATGTTCCAAGGAACGACAGGTAAAATTTTGGCGCGTATGGAGGCTGAGAAAGCCAACCCGGTGGCCGACGTTGTCATTCTGGCCTCGTTGCCCTCCGCACAAGCATTGAAAGCAGATGGCCTGACATTGCCATATCCAGAAGCCGCGAATAGCGACAAGCTGAACAAGGAATGGTCTGATGCCGAAGGCAACTACTTCAGCTCCAGCGCTTCTGCGCTTGGCATCGTGTACAATACGAAACTCGTCACAACGCCGCCAACGAGCTGGGCCGATCTGGCTACGGCAGCTTGGAAGGACGCCGTCAACATTCCGGATCCTACCCTGTCCGGGTCCGCCTTGGACTTCATCACCGGTTATTTGAGCGCAAACGGGGAAAAAGGCTGGGACTTGTTCAGCCAATACAAAGCGAACGGCGTTGCCATGGCTGGTGCCAACCAAGAGGCGCTTGATCCGGTCATCACCGGAGCGAAAAGCATCGTAGCGGCAGGCGTGGATTACATGGCGTATTCCTCCAAAGCGAAAGGCGAACCGCTGGATATCGTATACCCATCGGAAGGAACCGTGGTCAGCCCTAGACCGGCAGCGATCCTGAAATCGAGCAAAAACGTAGAGAACGCGAAAGCATTCATCGATTATTTGTTGTCCGACGAAGCACAGAAACTGGTTGCAGATGCTTACCTGATTCCAGGACGCGAAGATGTGGAAGCAACTAACCGTGCCAATCTGAAGGACATTCCTCAGCTTAAAGTCGACTGGAACTGGATGAGCGAGAATGGCGACGACACAGCGGCACGCTTCTCGGAGATTTTCAAATAAACGGCTTCGCGATCTGAGGTGAACAAGCAGTGAGACCTGTTGCAGTGGACAACAACCGTATTTTTCGGAGAGTGGGCGTCATTCTCGCCCTCTTTCTGCTAACCGTAAGCATTGGCGTGCCGCTGCTGCTGATTTTCTGGCAGAGCGTGTACGTGGACGGGCAGTGGGATTGGATGGCCCCGCTAAGAACCATTGCCGGACACCATTTGTCCGGGGTGCTGTTGAATTCTGTTTGGCTGGGCATATGTGTAGCGGCGGGTACGACGCTCTTGTCGCTGCCGCTGGCTTGGATGATGGCAAAGACGCGCATGGGACGGCATCGCTGGGTCGACGTCATATTGATGATTCCTTTCATGACCCCGCCGTATATCGGCTCCATGGGCTGGATTCTTTTCATGCAAAAAGGAGGCTATCTGCAGCAATGGTGGCCTTCTTCCGCAAACTGGACCGAGCATTTCTTCAGCTTCTGGGGCATGGTGCTGATCATGAGCTTGCATCTGTTTCCTTTCTTGTACCTGCTGCTCAGGGATGCGCTGATCCGCATCGGCGGAAACCTGGAAGAAGCAGGAGCCGTGCATGGCGCGCCGTCAGGGTATCGGTTCAGACGCATTATTTTGCCGCTGCTGCTGTCTTCTTACGGCATGGGGATCATGCTTGTGTTTGTCAAAACGATTGCGGAATTCGGAACGCCGGCGACGTTTGGCCGCAAGATCGGGTATTACGTCATGACTTCGGAGATCCACAAGTATATCTCCAGTTGGCCCATCGATTTCGGCAAGGCGACCTCGCTTGCTTCGATCCTGTTGTCGGTATGTCTCGTGATGTGGTATATGCAATCGGCCATGAGCCGCAAGTTCACGTACCGCTTGGTCGGAGGGAAAGGCCAGCGTTCCAAAACCTATTCCCTTCGCGGGGGTGCCGGCTGGTTGTGCGGTTTGTATATGGCGGCATTGCTCATATTGTCGGTCGGCATTCCCTATTTCTCGATCATTGCCGCTTCGACGATGAAACTTCGCGGGGCGGGGCTCTCTTTCAACAATCTCACGTTGGAGCATTACGGAACCTTGCTCACATGGGGTTCGGTCAGTATGAAAGCGATCCTGAACAGTCTGGGATTGTCGCTCGCGGCTTCTACGGTGGCCGTTATTTTCGGCACGGGTTTCGCGCTGGCCATTGGCCGCTCGTCATCGCGCATGCAGCGTGTCATCGACCTGTTCAGCTTGTTGCCCAACACGGTACCGGGCATCGTTATGGTGGTGGGACTTATCTTGTTATGGAACGCACCGTGGATGCCGGTTAATCTGTACAACACGTACGGTATGGTGGTGCTAACCTATGTGGTATTATTTCTGCCCTATACGGTACAGTACGTCAAGTCGAGCTTTACCCAGATTGACGGCACATTGTTTCAGGCAGGTCAGGTGTTCGGCGGAAAGCCGCTATATATTTTGCGGCGGATTTTGGTTCCGCTCATCATTCCGGGCATGCTGGCCGGATGGATGATGACCTTTACGATCGCGGCGCGGGAGCTGGTTGCTTCGCTCTTGATTCTGCCACCATCGATGCAGACATCGGCTACCTATATTTTCGCTCAGTTCGAGCAGGGGCAAGTATCGCTTGGCATGGCGATGGCCGTCGTTTCGGTCGGCATGACGGTGTTGATGCTGCTGGGCATTGAGATTTTGAATTCAAAGAGAAAGTGGAATGCATCATGATGAAGTTGAAGGTATGGGGCGGAGCTGGCGAGCATGGTCGTTCTGCCTACCTCCTGAGCGGAAACCATGTTCACCTTTTATTGGATTGCGGGGTGAAGAAGGAAGGGGCCGGGGAATACCCGCTGATCGATCCGGAAATGGTTCCGCAGCTTGGAACGGTATTGTTGTCCCATGCCCATGAGGACCATTCGGTGGCGATTCCCCTGTTGTACCGGATGGGTTATACGGGAGAAGTATGGACGACCCGGGAAACCCGTGAACAGCTGAAATCTTATTTTCAATCATGGCGAAATAACATGGAACGTGCGGGGAATGAGCTGCCTTATACCGAAGCCGACGAGCAGGCCATACGTTATCGTTACTTGGAAGACGAATCGGAGAGCGCGCAATGGTTCGAAATTCTTCCCGACGTTCAGGCCATGTGGGGAAAGAGCGGGCATCTGGCCGGTTCGGTATGGCTGGGCCTACGGATGGAGGGCAAACGTATTTTCTATTCGGGGGATTACACCTCCGAATCCATGTTGCTGCAGGATGACTGTCCGGCAGACACGTTACTTATGCATGATGATCAATGGATTCATGAGCAACGAACGGGTACAGAACATGGTGAACGTTTGGGCCGGGAAGGAGTCGCTGTATCGTCCAAGCATCGCCCCAAAACGCTGGAGCATGTCAAACCGTCGACGGAAATTGCCAGCTTATCGCACGAGGCATTTATCCCGCATGTCATGGATTTGACCATCATGGATGCCGCTTATGGGACCGATTCCGAAACGCAGCAGGACAAACTGATGCAGTTGCATGAGGCGTTGCGGCAAACGTTGGACCGCGGCGGCAAAGTGCTTCTCCCCATGCCTGCGGTAGGGCGCGGACAAGAGCTTGTGCTCTGGGCACGGCAGCAGTTTCCGAGCGTACCCCTAATTGTGGAACCGAAACTGGCTGCAGGCATGATGCAGTTACTCCACTCCCCATACTGGTTGAAGAAATCCGGGGACTTGGGGCCAGGAACGGCAGTGGATGTCATCAAAAGGTTCCTGAACGAAGGCGGCTGGAGCTCGCCAATCACGAATGAGGAGCGCCAGCAGCTGCTGGAACGGACAGGACCGTCCTTATGGTTCATCTCCGACGGCATGCTGCAGTCCACGCTGGCACGGTGGTATTACAAGCAGTTTGCCGATGACAGCAAAAATCTTGTGCTGATTACCGGGCATGCCGCGAAAGGGACTTTTGCCCACCGGTTGTTGGAAAACCCCAAGGAGTACGGTGCTTGCGAAGTGCGGAAAATACGCTACAAGGTGCATCAAGGCGTGCGAGATGTCAGAGATATGCTGAACCGGATTCCCGCCAAACACACGGTGCTTGTGCATGCGGATCGTGCCGAAACCGATCGGTTGAAGCAGACGCTGCTTAAAGAGCGTGACAGCTTGCAGCCGGAGAAGGGGCTTTTGCATTCATTGGGCCCTGGAGAAGAACTGATTCTATGAACCAATGACATGATGCGAATGGAATGACCTGCTGGGTGCTGGATGCACCTAAGCGGGCATTTGGCGTTATGTGCGGTTCGCCATGCTTTTTGGGCGTTTTATGATATTGCAGCACAAAAAAACAACCTACATACGACCATCCATTTAGGTAGACCGAAACATATCGCTGAAATGATCCATTATTTACAGAAGGATCAAGAGCTTTGGGTTAATGGAAAGCAGCATACGATAGACAATGCTTGGGAGCTGCTGCAAGTCATGGGTTACTCCGATATGGAACCAATTTGGATCAAGCAATGGTAGTTGGAGTAAATCTAAGAACAATGCAGATTTGCCTCGTTTTCGAGGATAAGCGGTACATAAAGGAGTTGTTCCGATGTTCTGGTATGAGTGTAATATAATTTCATAATATTATTGACTTGTGAAATTTTATATCATATACTGAGTAAAATTTGTTCGAGAGATCGGATTCAATCGGCTTGCGGGAGGTATGGGGGAATGGATCGTGGCAGTTTTCCGATGTGGGAACAGTATCGCAAGAAACGGGAACATGTGGTGATCGGCCTGATGTCGGGCACGTCACTGGATGGGACGGATGCGGCACTGGTGCGAATCCGGACGGATATAAGCGGTGCCTTGCAACAGATCGAGCTCGTTGATTTCATTTGCGTTCCGTATTCGGACACATTAAGAGAGCGGTTAATTCGGCTGTGTTCGCCCGAAACGGCCCGCATCGATGACCTTACGACCGCGCATTTTGGCGTTTCCGAGTGGTATGCGCACAGCGTGAGCGAGCTTATTCGTTCGGCAGGCATATCCCTTGCCGATGTCGACGTAATCAGCATGCATGGCCAGACGGTGTGGCACGCGCCGGAGGAAGCGGCTTTTCCCGGCCCGGCGGACACACTCCTTAACGTCAAATCGACTCTCCAGATCGGGGAGTGTGCCGTCGTTCGTGAACGGACCGGACTACCTGTCATCGGCAACCTGAGAGCCAGGGATATGGCTGCCGGAGGTGAAGGTGCGCCGCTGACGCCATATGCGGATGCGCTACTGTTCCGAAGTCAGGCCGTAGGAAGGCTGGTACAGAACATCGGGGGAATCGGGAACGTAACTGTTTTGCCTCCGCTTTCTTCAATGGAAGAGGTATCGGCTTTTGATACGGGACCCGGAAATATGGTCATCGACGCGATTGTTCGACAAGCTACCGAAGGACGGCAGCATTATGACCCGGATGGCAGCATCGCTGCCAGAGGGAAGGTGGATACAATATTATTGGAACAATGTCTGGACGATGAATATTTCCGCAAAATGCCTCCAAAGAGTACCGGCCGTGAAGTTTACGGGGCTGCTTACGCCGAACGTATCATGCAATGGGCACGGCAGCATTCATTATCGTTGGAGGACACACTAGCCACCACGACTTACCTTACCGCAGAGACCATTGTGCGGTCTGTGGAGAATTTCGTTCTGCCTAGAATGAACGTAGCTGCTATGCTGGCTTGTGGCGGGGGGACTTCCAACGCTACCCTGATGCGCATGATCCGCGAGCGCCTTCCCGCGAGTATTCGCCTTGAGCGTACAGCTGATCATGGCGTCCCGGATGACGCACGTGAGGCGATGGGTTTTGCGTTGCTAGGACATGAAGCGCTGATGGGAAGGGCGAATACCCTCCCAGCTGTGACAGGAGCGTCAGCCCCCGTAATTTCGGGCATCCTGACGTTATGACTCAGGTGGGATTTTACTCTTTACACTCAGATTAGACTTTTTAGAACGAATAAGACAAAATGATTGTACATGAATCAGTACGGAAGGGAGGCGCAGATGGAAGGCATGAAAGGCGGGCTTGTGCGTTTGCGCGCTATATTGGATGATTTGACCCCATCGGAACGGAAGATCGGGGCTTATATTTTGGAGCACCCTGAAGAAACGGTGCAGTCTTCGGTTGCGCAGCTGTCGGAGCGCAGCGGGGGCAGTCCGGCGGCGATCATCCGACTGTGCAAATCGCTGGAGGTGACAGGCTTTCAGGAACTGAAGCTGAAGATTGCCGGGGATTTGCAGACAGGGGAGTCGTATGAATATACGGAGATACGTCCACAGGACTCCATGGAAAGCATCATTCAGCACGTCTCGGCGAACAACATTCAATCGATCAAGGACACGGTTCACATTTTGGATCCTCGCATGGTGGAGCAGGCAGTGGATGTGCTGCAGAAGGCAAACCGTATCTTTTTCTACGGCGTGGGAGCGTCCAATCTGATCGCTTTGGATGCACACTACAAATTTATGCGCATCAACCGTACGAGCTTTTCGTTCGCCGATCCGCACATGCAGATTTCATCCGCTACGACGCTCCGGGCAGACGACGCCGTCGTCTGCATCTCGTATTCGGGCGAAACGGGCAGCGTCGTGTCTTGCTTGAAGCATGCACGCGAAGGCGGAGCAGCGACGATCAGCATTACGAAATGGGGCAGCAATACGTTAAGTTCGCTTGCGGATGTTCCCCTGATGATTACCTCCATGGAGAGCAATATTCGCAGCGGGGCCACCTCTTCGCGCATTGCGCAGCTTAACGTGATCGATATCCTGTATCTGGCGGTCGCCAGCAGGGACTATAACCAATCGGTTCAGTATTTGGAGAAGAGCCGTCAGGCCATCCTGGAACACAAATAAGTTGCAGTCAACCGGACGCTTGATTCCTAGGGCAACAACACACTTCGGCAAGCCACGGCCAATAAACCTTTTCTAACGTCCGTACCGGCACGAACGCTAGAAAAGGTTTTTTTGTATTTTTGCCATATTGCGAAGCTGACCCATAGAGTTGAGTATTGGTCTACTCTATAAAAAAAGAGCCCGGACCATGCCGGACTCCGAGCTGCAAGCTTCATCCTTCAGCCTGCAGCTCGCATGCGTATAAACGATTGCATGCCCGCTTGCGGCACGCCGCGCGTTCTGTATTGCCGTCATGAAGAGCCGGCAATGGCGCTGCGGACAAACCCGCCAGCCGTATCCAGCCTTTTCACAGCTTCCGTCGCGTCCACATTGGCCATCAGCATGACGATGGCCGTTTTGACGTGTCCGTTTGCTTCCGCGAACGCCTGCTCCACTTGAGGTTCGCTGGCATCCGTTGCCAATCGGATCATACGCTTGGCCCGATGGACAAGCTTTTGGTTCGACGGGTTCAGGTCGACCATGAGATTGCGGTATACCTTGCCGAGCCGAATCATGGCGGTGGTGGTCAGCATATTCAAAATCATTTTTTGTGCCGTTCCAGCCTTCATGCGGGTAGAACCCATCACTACTTCCGGGCCGACAACAGCTTCGATGCTAATGTCCGCCAAGCTGGACATGGGGGAGCCTGCGTTATTGCTCAGGCTGATCACTCCGGCCCCCAATTCGCGCGCCCGTTTCATGGCACCCAGCACGTATGGCGTTCTGCCGCTGGCAGCGATGCCGACTACAACGTCATGATCATTCACGCCATGGTCATCGAGATCAGCCGCACCGGTTGATTCGCTATCTTCGGCCCCCTCGACCGGGTCCTTCACGGCACGGAAACCTCCGGCAATAATACCTTGCACCATGCTGGGCGGCGTGCCATAAGTCGGCGGACATTCCGAAGCATCCAGAATGCCGAGCCTGCCGCTGGTGCCTGCGCCAACGTAGAACAGTCTGCCGCCGGAATGGAAAGCTTCGACGATGCGATCGGCCGCTTGGGCAATGACTGGAATAAGCGGCTGAATCAGCTCGGCAATGCGGCGATCCTCCCGATTGATCAGTTCAACGATCTCCGCAGAAGGCAGTACGTCGATCTGATCCGTTAGCGGATGGGGTTGTTCGGTCAGCAATGAGTTAAGCATGTGATTCATCAGTATGGCCTCCTTGTCTCTTCTATCTGGTATCGTGCAGGGAGCGATGGAACCGTGCCAAGCGTGCCGCGCCAATGGCTGGAGGTGGAGCATGCTCCGTCTGCACGTATTCGAGTCCTTCGTAGTACCGGGAAAGCTGCTGCATAAAGGCCTCTCGGTACAATGGAGAATGACGAAATAACGATCCGGACAATACGACAGGTGCTGCAGGGAACTCCGGGTCTCGGGCAATCAGCGCTCGTGCAGTCTCGGCGAGGTGCCTTGCCTCGTCAGTGACCAAGTCGCTCGCGACAGGGTCTCCCGCTTCAGCCGCCGCGATGGCGAGGCGAGCGAGCGAAGCGGTCTCCTTTTTTCCCCAACCGTTGTGATATACGCGATCCTTGAGCTCTGTTGGTTCCTTGAGCCCCAGTTCTTGCAAGAGAAGCGAAGTCAACCGGGTTGGTGGCAGAATGCCGTCATGGCTCTGCATGACCGATTGAAGTGCGCGCTGCCCGATGCGATAACCGCTGCCTTCATCGCCCAGCAAATGTCCCCAACCACCCGTGCGATAACGGGTGCCTTCAGAGTTGAATCCATAGACGATGGACCCCGTGCCGGAAATGCAGAGAACGCCGCGCGTACTACCCAAAGAGGCCATAAGAGCCGTTTCTCCTTCAGTTACAATCCAGACAGGGCATGTGTTAAACGCTTCCGGTAAACGTCTTTTCATGTATTGAATCACGACATCACTGATCATCTGACGTTCTTGCATTTTGTCTATACCTGACATACCAAGACATATACCATCACATTTTGTCAAAAGCTCATGATTTGTGCCAAATAGTCGATCCAATACTCTTTCCAGCTCGGGAACGGCTTGCTCCAGCGACACGCTATATGGGTTGCTTGGTCCTCCGCTGACTTGAGCAACAATATCTCCCGTATCGGAAATCAGCGCTGCATCTGTATTGGTACCGCCTCCATCAATACCCGCATAGACACGCAAAGTGAATCACCTCGCTTGCTTCATTTTTCTTTGTTCATAGTATAGTGGCAGGGAACGAAAAAGTAAAATTAAATTTTATGATTAAAAATATTGTTGAATTTTTATTTCACAGCTCATATAATGAACTCAATCTACAATTTTGGAAGGAATTAATACTGTTAATGTCATCTAAATTGACGTTAAACTTTCATTAAAAAGATTTGATTAGCAAAGGGCGGGTCGAATCTGAAGGGGAGGATGCGGAGAGATTTCAAAGGGTCAGCACACAGATTGGAATTGGCTCAGATATTTACCAAAGGTAGATGACATGCGAAGGAGATGAAAGCATGAAGAAGAGAAGTCTGGTTTGGTCCATGCTGTTAATGATGATTCTGGTAACGGCCTGTGGCAATGGGGGGAGCAGCGCGACGGAGAACGATCCTGACGCAAACGATACGGTGACGGTATGGACGTATCCGGTTCATGGCACTTACGAAGACGAGCTAAAGGATCTCATTGCAGATTTTAATAAAGAGCATCCGAATATCACGGTGAAGACCGAAGTGCTCTCATGGGCTGAGGGACCGAAAAAATTCGATGTTGCGCTGAACGCGGGGAATCCGCCTGATCTGTATTTCCACAGCGTGGACGGAACTTATGTGAATACCGGGCTTGCCCTGGAGTTGGACTCTTATCTGACGCCGGAGATCAAGGATGATTACCTGCCGGGAACGCTGGAGCTAGGCCAGATTCAAGGCAAGCAATATGGTCTCCCTTTATACCAATTCCAGTGGGCGTGGGGCGGAAACAAGCGCATTCTGGAGGAAGCGGGCATTGACTGGCAATCCATTCAGGCGAACGGCTGGACCTGGACCGAATTCAAGGAGGCCGCCGCGAAGTTGACCAAAACGTTGGATGGCGGCAAAGCTCAGTATGCTCTCGTTACCGATGGCACGTCGCTTGACTTCATTGAAATGTTGACGCGTAATAACGGCATGATCGACGTATTGGACAAAGACGGCGTGTTCCAGTGGAACGATGGCCGCATTCTGGATACGCTTGGTTTCGTCAAAGAACTGATGGATCAAGGTTACATGCCGAAGGAAACGGCCGCAATCGCTCCGGCGAAACGCACGGACATGTTCTATGCCGGCGAAGCGGCAATCATCTCCAAAGCGATTCCTTATTACGACGTGATGATCCAGAATCGCAGCAAAGACATCGATGCGGGCAACGTGCAAGGTGAAAAAATCGACTTCGTGTTGTTGCCTGTGCCTCACAATGACGACCAGCCGGCTCAGACGACGATGGGTGGCGAAGGTTATGTCGCGTTCAGACAGAAAAACGACAAAGGCGAGCAGCATGCCAAAAATACATTCCTGGTCATGGAGGCGCTTAGCGGCGCGAAGGCGGGCAATTCGGCCAATGAGTTGGCACTGCCGTTCGTAAGAAAGTCCCAGGCGGACCTCTTCAGAGGCAAGGAGCTGGGCAAACCGGAAAATATCGCTGCTGCCAACCTTATGGCTGAGAACATTGCAATGCCGGTTGTACTGGAACTGGATATCGACAAGGCTGCCCAAATGAAACAGTTTAAGGAGCAGGTTGTGAAACCGAATATTCAGGCTTTGTTCTCGGGGGAGAAAACGCCTGAGCAGATCGCTGAAGACTTCAAAGGCAAAGGCCAGCAAATGTTTGGCCAATAAGCATCCAGGCATCATCATCTCGGAGAGGAGGATTCGCCATGCAGACCGCCCTTGCGCCAAAGCCGTCCGCGGCCCGGACTTCCCGGTTCGCCCGGTTTTGGCGGGATTACGGGTGGGCGTATTTGTTTATTTTGGCGCCTGTCCTGCTGTTTCTTGTGTTCACGCTGTACCCGGTACTGTCGGCACTGGTCATGAGTTTCCAGAAGTACAATATTATGAATTCCACGTGGGTCGGGCTGGACAATTACGAGCGTTTGGTCAAGGACGATACGTTCTGGAAATCCATCCGCAACACGATCATTTTCACGGTGGGCACCGTGCCGGTCAACATTCTGATTACGTTTGTGCTGTCTTATTTCATCTTTCAAATGAAAAGCAAATGGCAGACCTTCTTCAAAGCTACGTTATATCTGCCTGCCGTGGCATCCGGAGTAACGATTTCCATCGTCTGGCTTGCCATTTTCGATCCCACCGACTCCGGTTTGCTGAACCGTTTCCTGAGCCTGTTCGGCCTGGACCCGGTCATCTGGCTAGGGCAGTCGGGAACGGCGTTATTTTCGCTTATTCTGATGAACTGGCTCGGTTCGCATGGTGCGGGCATCATTCTGTATTTGGCGGCGATGGGCGGTATTCCGAAGTCGCTGTATGAAGCGGCGGACATTGACCATGCCAGCGGCTGGACCCAATTCAGCAAAATCACGTGGCCGCTCCTCAAACCGACGACGCTCTATCTGCTTGTTACCGGAGTCATTACGTCTTTTCAGGTATTCATTTCGGTATATCTAATGACACAAGGCGGCCCGAACTTTGCCACAACGACGATTGCTTACCTGATTTATGAGACGGCCTTCAAGTTCTACGAATTCGGATTGGCGTCGGCGCAGTCGTTCGTGCTCGCGGTGATCATCATCGTCATCTCCGTGATTCAATTCAAGTACTTCTCGAGCGATATCGAGTATTAAGCAATCGGAGGTGAATTTCATCCATGAAAACATCACGCCATAAGCTGCTGCTGATCATAGCTGCCGTTCTGCTAAGCGTGTGGACGATCGTGACAGTCATCCCCATGTACTGGATGTTGGTAGGCTCGGTGCAGGATAGCGCAATGTCGGCATCCTTTCGGCCGCAGATGCTGCCGAATCAGCTGTCCTTGTCGCCGTATGAACGCTTTTTTGCCAAAACGGACGCCTGGCGCTGGCTCTATAACTCGCTGTTGATTTCGGCTATCCTGACCGTGACCAACGTATTCTTTGCCTCGCTGGCAGGGTATGCGTTTGCCAAACTGAAATTTCCGGGCAGTCAGGCTGTCTTCTGGACGCTGCTCGGCACGATGATGATTCCTGCTCAAGTTACGCTGATCCCGCTCTACATTTTGATGGTCAACGTGTTTAACCTCGGCGACACATACATCGCCATTATTCTGCCTGCCGCGGTAAGCGTAGGCAACATCTTTTTGATGAAACAGTTCATGTCCACGCTGCCAACCTCGCTGATCCATGCGGCGCGCATCGATGCATGCAGCGAATTCGGCATCTTCTGGAAGGTGATTCTGCCTATGGCGAAGCCGGGGATCGCGGTGCTTGCGATTTTTACCTTCGTCGCTTCGTGGAACGAATTTTTCTGGCCGTTTCTCATTACCAATTCCAACGAAATGCGCACCATTCAGGTGGGGCTCGCATCATTCGTCTTTGCCGAATCGACCGATTTCGGGGCGATGATGGCAGGAGCGACGATCGGCGCGCTGCCGATGATCATACTGTTCTTCTCGCTGCAGCGTTACTTCCTGCAGGGAATTACCATCGGCGCGGTTAAGGGATAACCCCTCTAATCGGGCTATAACACATGCGACAACGCAAAGGGGGATCTGCCAATGGCACGCGTGGAGTTTCGCCAAGTACGCAAAGAATTCAAAGATGATCATAAAGGAGCGTTCACGGCTGTCGCCGGGTCGGACTTTGTCATAGAGGATAAAGAGTTCGTGGTGTTCGTCGGCCCGTCGGGATGCGGCAAAACCACGTCGCTGCGAATGATCGCCGGGCTGGAAAAACAAACGAGCGGAGATATCGTCATCGGCGACCGGATCGTGAACGAGCTGCATCCGAAGGATCGCGATATTGCGATGGTGTTCCAGGACTATGCGCTGTATCCACACATGACGATCCGGGAAAATTTATCCTTTGGACTGAAAAACTTGAAGAAACCGAAAGCTTACATTGATGAAAAGGTAAACCATGCCGCAGCCATCCTGGGGCTTGAAGCGATGCTGGAGCGCAAGCCGCGCGAGCTTTCCGGCGGCCAGCGTCAACGGGTTGCCGTGGGCCGCGCCATCGTGCGCGACCCGCAGGTATTCCTGTTCGACGAGCCTTTGTCGAACCTCGATGCCAAGCTGCGCGTGCAGATGCGTGTGGAACTGGGCGAGCTGCACAAGCGCTTGGGAGCGACGATCGTATACGTGACGCACGATCAGGTCGAAGCAATGACGCTGGGCGAGCGCATCGTGGTCATGAACCACGGCGACATTCAGCAGATCGCTTCGCCGAAGGAATTGTACGCAAGTCCGCGCAACATGTTCGTGGCAGGATTCATTGGCTCGCCGGCGATGAACTTTATCGATGCGCGGCTGGATGGTGCGCAGTTGGTTTTGGAGGGCGCGTCGTTTGCTTTGCCGGAGGATGTGCTTGAGCGTTTGCGCGAGTATCAGGGCAAGCGGTTGATTCTTGGCATTCGGCCAGAGCATGTTTTTGGCGAGGATGTTGCGCCGAATATTCCGAGGGACCATATGCTGCAGGCAAGAGTGCAGGTCGTTGAGCATCTGGGCTCCGAAAATTTGATTTATTTTCCGTTGGGTAATCGTACCGTTACCGCCAAGGTGCACCCTGAGACGCATACGTATGTGGGTATGGATAAAGTGTTTGTGCTGGACCTGCGTAAGGCGCATTTCTTTGACCCGGAAACAGAGCTTGCAATTGGACGCGAATAAGTGGTGGAACAAGGAAGGTGCAGAGAAGTCGGAGTCATTTGTGGCAATAACCGCAAGGGAGGAGAGCTGAAATATGCGTAAGCTGAGCGAGGTGCTGGTAAAGACGGGAGTTGAAATCTATCAGGACATGATTCGGGTTGCCTTGTACAGTGTGGCCAGTTCGGTGGTGCTTGTGCCCATCCTGCTGTTTGCGCCGCTGCCCGTAGCGTTACTTCTGCTTGTGGTCACATACATGCCTGTGCTGTTTGGAGCCTGCTTTGCGATGCATCATCGGCTGGAACGCAAGGAGCAGCGGAACGGCCTGAAGGATATGTGGACAGGGACGTTAAAGGGAATCGTTCCCGGAGGGATGGTTGGCGTACTGTTTGCTGTGTTAAGCTTCATTCTTTGGTCGACATGGTGGTACTACGGCGGCCAGGGAAGCATGTTGGGCATGGCGGTGATGGCATTTCAGACCTGTTTTGTGCTGATGGCGGCGCTTTCCCAGTTCTATACGTGGCAACTGGTCATTCAGAAGGATATGGGGATCGTGCAAGCGATGGGAGAGAGCGTCAAGCTGTTCTTCCGATATCCGGGATACACCATTGCTGCCGCATTTCAGGCATTGTGTCTTGCTGCGCTGCTCCTGTTAACCGTTGTGGGATATGGCGCGCTGTTTGCGGGCATGTTTGCCGTTTATCAGCATAAGGTGGCGCGAAATGTACTGGAGCCGGAGGAAGAACCTGCCGTACTGCAGGGTAATGACCATCAACCGTCCACTTGGTTTGGCCAGAGTCAAGGGAGTGCGCGATGAACGGAAGTGAAGGACGGCGTAAGATTCCGAGAAAGGATGTGGTGAAGGGTTTAGGCTCGCGCCTTACAAAGGCAGGAGTGGTTAAGCCGATGTCTTCCAAGGTTCGGACAGGAGTTGATCTGCTGGCGGAAGGTCTTTCCCATCCATGGATTACCGGTTCGCGCATCGGGTTGATCACCAATCCGACGGGCATTACATCCCATTTCAGGTCTACCATTGAAGTATGCGCCGGGCTGAAGGATGCCGAATTGGTGGCGCTTTATGCATGTGAGCATGGACTGGACGGCGAGCTGCAGGCAGGCGTACGTTTCGGAGATACACTGCATCCGAAGCTTGGCATTCCCGTGTTCAGCTTGTACGGAGAACAGAAAAAGCCCACACCCGCGATAATGGCTGGTGTAGATACGGTATTGTTCGATATCCAGGATATCGGCATTCGGTATTACACCTATGCATCGACGCTGTTTCAAATGATGGAGACGTGCGCGCAGGCGGGCAAGCGACTGCTTGTGCTGGATCGTCCCAATCCGTTGGGCGGATGCATCGTGGAAGGTGGCGTTTTAAACGCGGGGTATGAATCGCTTGTGGGTGCCTGGCGCATGCCGGTACGCCATGGTATGACGGTTGGTGAACTGGCGTTGCTCGTCAACAGTGAGCTGGAACATCCTTGCGAGTTGGACGTAGTCGCCATGGAGGGCTGGCGGCGCAAGATGTCCTTTGCCGATTGCGGGCTGCCATGGATGATGCCATCGCCGAACATGCCTACGCTGGACACGGTGCGGGTATACGCCGGAAGCTGTTTGCTGGAAGGTACTAACGTATCGGAGGGCAGGGGCACGACCCGCCCGTTCGAGTGGATCGGCGCGCCATGGGTCGATGGTGAGCGACTGGCCGAGCGCGTTCGTCAGCATGGGTTAGAGGGAGTGCATTTCCATCCCGTGTACATGTCGCCTACTTTCTCCAAACATGCGGGTGAGTTGTGCGGAGGCGTTCGTATTTTCGTGACAGATCCGGAGAAATTCCGCGCAGCGGACATGGGCTTGGTGCTTCTGCATGAGCTGATTTCGCTTGCGCAAAATGAGTTTCGATGGCTGGAGCCGCCAAAATCGGGTTCGCGGTACTTCATTGACTTGTTGACCGGAGGAAGCGTTGTCCGGGAAAACATTCATGATCCTGGAGTCCTGGAACGACTCAGACGGGAGTGGAAGATGCAGGCGATGGCTTGGAATGATCGCCGGCAGCCGTTTTTGCTTGGTTATGAATGGGATTAATGCGAAAGGGGACGAAGGGATGATGGAGCAGAATCAAAGCGGTCGGAGCCTGCTGAAGCAGATGACGTTGCGCGAGAAAATCGGGCAGATGCTGCTGTGCGGTTTTCACGGCACGGAAGCTTCCGGAGATATTGAGCGCCTGCTGACGGAGGTCCCGATCGGCGGCGTAATCTATTTCGCGCGCAATGTGGAATCGCCGGAGCAGGTAGAGCGACTGTCGAAAGGATTGCAGCACATTGCCAGGGGCAGAGGGAATTTGCCGCTCTGGATATCTATCGACCAGGAGGGCGGTATGGTAGCGCGAATTACCGAGGGCATTTCGCTGATGCCGGGACAGATGGCGATTGCGGCAGCAGGCTCGCTCGAGGATGCGTACGAAGCCGCGCGTATCAGCGGCCTGGAACTGAAATCCATGGGCATTAACATGAACTTCGCCCCGGTACTGGACATCAACAACAATCCGGCTAATCCCGTAATCGGCGTACGTTCCTTCGGGGAAGAACCCGAGGCTGTAGCCGAATTCGGTGTACATACGATAAGAGGGCTGCAGGATGCGGGCCTTGCTGCAACGGCGAAACATTTTCCCGGTCATGGGGACACGGACATAGACTCCCACCTGGATCTTCCCGTCATCGCGCATGGGCGCGAACGGGTAGAACGCGTGGAGCTTGTTCCGTTTCGTGCCGCCATAGCGGCCGGCGTGGACGCGATGATGTCGGCGCATATTTATTTTCCGGCGCTGGAGCCGCAGCGGCTGCCAGTCACGTTATCTCCTGCCGTGCTGAGCGGACTGCTGCGCAAAGAGTTGGGATATGAGGGACTGATCGTTACGGATTGTATGGAGATGGATGCCATTGCCGTTCATTATGGGACGGTGGAGGCTGCGGTCATGGCCGTTGAAGCCGGAGCGGACCTCGTGTTGATCAGCCATACGGCAAAATTGCAGAGGGAGTCCTTCGGTGCGCTGGTACAGGCGGTAGAGAGCGGGAGAATTAGCGAAAAGCGCATCGACGAATCGGTCTTGCGGCTGCTCACATACAAAGCGAAGCGTGGACTGCTGCGGATGGATGCCGACGAGCCGGCAGCAGTGGCTGGCCGCGAAAAGGATAATGCCATGTCACTAGCTGCAGCTGCGCCTGAACAAGCAGAGCGCGTAGAGCGGGGCGATCGCTCGCATCTGGATGTGGCAAGGCGGATCAGCGAGAACAGCATTACGCTGGTTCGCGATGAAGAAGGAATGCTGCCGCTCAAGCTTGAGCGAACGCTGGTCATTACGGTGGCGACGGAGGTAACGACAATTGCTGACGAGCAGCTCGTCCAGGCACCGACGCTTGGTTCGGCACTTGCCGACTTTGGCCTTGAAGTAGTGGATCTGACGGTATCACCGGAAGACGTGGCGTCCGATTCAGCGCGTCTGCTTCAAGCCGCCGAAGATGAGGGGGTCAAGCAGATTGTGGTGGGCACTTACAATGCCGTCAATCCCTCAGGCGACCCGCAGCGCAGATTAATCGGCCGGCTAAACAGACTGGGCAAGCCGGTAGCAGTGGTGGCGCTGCGCAGCCCTTACGATCTGCTGGCCATTCCCGATGCATCGGTATATGTGGCCGCGTACGAGAGCAGGCCGCTGGCTATGCAGAGCATTGCACGCGCGCTGACGGGGCAGATTCCTTTTGCAGGGAAACTTCCGGTGTCTTTGAAATAGCACGTCGCTCTAATCGAACCATTACTGCTCTGCGGGAATCGAAAGAAAAGCTCGTTGCCATAGGCACCGGGCTTTTCATCGCACATCCAGATCCAGGTTCCGCGTTGGTTTAGCGAACAACCACTCGAAAACCGCAGTTCCCGGACGAGCTGTCTGGCGTATTCCCGGTTCGCGCAGCTACACGATACCGATTGCAATATGAATGGTGGCACAAATAAGAGCCGCCGCGCATCGAAACCTTGTCCGACATTCCTGCAAACAACGGATTGCACGTTTCGGTGATTTCATGATACCTGGGCGTGAAACGGTCGAGGCACCATTCCCATACGTTCCCGGCCATATTGTACAGACCGTATCCGTTGGGACGGTAGGCATCAACGGGTGCGGTTCCCGCGTAACCGTCTTCTGCAGTATTTTCAGTCGGGAATCGCCCTTGCCAAATGTTGCATTGATGCTCTCCGTCAAGCAGCAAATCATTGCCCCATACGTAGGTTTTACCTTCCAATCCGCCTCTCGCCGCATATTCCCACTGCGCCTCGGTCGGCAGGATGGTGCCGGACCATGAGCAGTATGCCAAGGCATCGTTCCAACTGACGTGTACGACCGGGTGGTTCTCCCTCCCCTCAATAGAAGAATCCCACCCTTCGGGGCGGTGCCAGCACGCGCCTTCCACGACGAGCCACCATGGCACGCCGTAAGGCACGCGCTGCACTTCGTTTCGAACCTTCTCCGACGCGAGCAATTCGAAAACGTAAGACCAGCCGAATTGCTCCGCTTCGGTCATGTAACCCGTCTCCTTGACGAATTCCTTGAAATCCCGATTAGTCACTGCATAGGGTGACATAAGGAAGCTATCCACTTCCACAATTCTGGAGGGCCCTTCGCCGTCCGAGGCGAAACCGTTCAGATCATTGGTTCCCATGACAAAGGTGCCGCCTTCGATGCGGACCATACGTTCCAGCAGTTCGGGCCGCACAGTTTCGACGCTGGTCCCCAGATCTGCATGATGATTGGGGAGCTGCACGGTCGCTGCAATGGCGGAATTCCGTTTTACGGAGCAGCAGCATCCGTTTTTCGATGGTTTCATCCGTGTTCATGCTCCCTTCGTTCAAGATATAACTATCATTCCCGTCGTGCGCGCCGGTGCGGGACCACGTCGCAAGTGGATTGGTAAAAATCAAGCATGCGCTCCTTCAAACGTTGCAATTCTTGCGCAAGGGAAGGATCGCTGATCCGGTTGCGGGTCTCTCCCGGATCGAGAACGAGATCGTATAACTCGTCTTGCTCATCAAGTCTGCGCACATACTTGAACCGATCCGTGCGGATCATCGTGGCTTTGGTATGCTCCGGTCCCTCGCTGCGCTGCGTTTCGCCCCTTGGCCAATACAGGCTGCGGGGATCTTCGTTGAACGGCGTGGATTCGTTGCAGTGCGATTCGCCATGCAGTCGACCGCCCTCACTGAAAACGGCGTCACGGTGCTCCGTCAGCTGCCCGCTGATTACGCCGCGAAGGGAACGGCCGAAATGGGTGTACCCCTCGTCAATGCCTGCATAATCGTATACCGTAGCGCACAGATCGACCAGCTCAATCATGGCGTCGGAGATGCCTGGCCGTACCGGAACGCCTGCAGGAGGTTTGACGATAAAGGGGACGCGGGTCAGGCAATCCTCAAACGTGTTTTGCGTTTTTTCCACCAGCCCGTAGTCCCCTGTGAAATCGCCGTGGTCCGATAAAAAGAAAATGGCCGTATCCTCGTACATTCCCGTATCCTTCAGAGCCTGGACAAGCAGGCCGAACTGCTCGTCTACTCTGGCGCACATGGCGTAATACGTTGCTCGCAGCTCGTCCCAGCGCTGCTCGGTCCAACCGTGCAGCTGCATCCTCTCCCGCAGTCCGGTTAACATGGACGGTTTGCCTTCCCAGACCGGCTCGGCGACGCGGGGCGGCAGCAAGGAACGGTCAATCGAACCGTACCATGGCTCTTCTACGGCATAAGGAGGGTGCGGGTACAGGATCGGCAAATAAATGCATACAGGCTGATCCGACCGGGCTTCCCGAATCAGATTAATCGCTCCGTGGATATGAGCCCAATCCGAGTCGGGATAATAGTCTTCCCCGTCCCCTTTGTCGATGTTGCCGACGTAAAACGAATAGAACGTATCCTCTTCCGGTTTGCCGCGCCTCCAATCCGGTCCGAACATGCGTCTCGTTGTGTCGGGCGGAACATACTTGACGTCGCAATATTCGCCATAGCCCGATTCGGGATCGACCAGATCGTTTTTCCCACCCCACCATACGTAATAACCAGCCTCTTTCAGCTTTTGCAGCAGCATGGGTTCATCCGGCTTGAGCATATGGTACATGGTCCGATGGCCCCTGACGTGCGGATACCACCCCGTCATAAAGGAGCAGCGGCTTGGCGTGCAGACCGGGTTCTGACAAAAAGCGTGACTGAACGATACGGCATCTTCGGCTACGAAACGGTCCAAATGCGGCGTTCGTGCTGCCGGATTTCCGAGATGGCCGAGCACATCGCCCCGCCATTGGTCCGGATTGAACAGGATGATATGCGGACGCTTCGGTTTCGCGGTCATGGACGATGCTCCTTTTCGCCTTCGGAAGCCGATTCCCCGGAATACTGCACTTTTGCTTCGCGGCGTGCGTTCGGTTCGAGTCCCAATCGTTCATATTGCTCGATCGGCGCATCGTTCTCTTGCATAAGACGGATGAGCAAAGCAACCATTTTGGCCTCAAGTTGTGCATCCTCGATTGGATGCTCCTGTCGCGGGTCCGTTTCCAGGTCGAACAACAGCGAGCCGAACTGATGCAGCGTTCCCCGGCCTGCGCTCCTTATTTTCAAGACCTGTGCTCCTTTGGTAAACGGAAGTGGTCCGGCAAGCTCCATGTCCTGCAGCTCGGAAGGGGAGAAGCGGCTTCGCATATGCGTGGGCATCAGGGTGTAGTCGAACAGCGGCTGGTTGTCCTCGCTTGCGGCTGCTCTCATATATACGTAACGCCCGTCTGTAACGCATACGTGGCCGCCATGCAATCCGAACAGCGCTGCTTCGCGCACAGGTTGATCGCTGGTTATGGTAGCGCGAAGGGATTGACCATGCATATCGGATGTAGGCTGCACGCCGAAATAATCGAGCAGCGTTACAGGCAGGTCGATGGTTTGAACAAGGCTGTTTCGCCGTTCCCCCTGAACGTTGCTGCGCGGGTCCCAGATAAACAGCGGCGTGTGGGCGACCTCGTTATAGAAGGGCTGCACGCATTTGGCCCAATGTCCGTGCTCGCCAAGCAAGAAGCCATGATCCGTATTCACGATAAGCAATGTATCTTTCCACAGATCCAGCTCGTCCATGACATCCAGCACTTTCCCAAGATGGTCATCACACATGGTGAGCAGGGCCGCATAACGATGCCGCATGCGCTCTACCTCGTCATCCGTTTCCTTCACGGGTCCGTAAGCCGGCCAATCGTTTCCACGATCCCCGATCAGCTTCGGATACAAGTTGCGGAACGATTCCGGACTGTAGAACGGTTCGTGCGGATCGAACGTCTCCAGCTGGAGGAACCAGCGTTCTTGACCAGCGTTGCGGCGGATGAAGTCGATGCCCAGCTCAAAGGTCTGTGCCTGCGGAAATTGCTCCTCGGAAACGATGTGTTTGCGATTGATCCGGTCGTGATGAACAATTTTCTGGTACGTTAACGGGATGCCCGATCCCGCTCTTCCTTGGGTAGCCTCCTCGCTTACCTCACCTTTCCAAGGGTCTCCTTCCTGGCCGCGAACGAATTCAAAGCTCTCATATCTGGGGTGATATGTTCCTCCCCCGTCTTCCCAATAATGTTGGTGATCCGTGACCAAATGAGTGTACACTCCTGCTTGCCCAAGCAGCTCGATGGCGGAATCGTCGAACGGTTCCAGCGGGCCCCAGCTTCGGTGCAGGAAATTATGCCGAGCTGTGTGCAGTTCCCGGCGGGCCGGCATGCAGGGCATGCTGCCGATATAACTGTTCAGGAAAACGGCGCTGCGCCGGGCAAGCCTGTCGAAATGAGGCGTTTGTACCCAATCGGGCGCGCCGTAGGGGGAGAGCATATGCCGATTTAACGTGTCGAACATGACCATGACTGCTTTCATGCAAAAATCATCCTTTCACACCCGAGGATACCACGCTGCGGATGAATTGTTTTTGGAATAGGAAAAAGGCAACGACGATGGGCAAAGACACCATCAGTGTAGCGGCCATCAACAGGTTGTATTGCACCTGATATTCGCCCCGGAAAACTTGAAGGCCCAGCTGGATTGTTCGCATGGACGGGCTGCTGGTGTAGATGAGCGGGTGAAAGAAGTCGTTCCACACCGCAACGAATTTGAAAATGCCGAGTGTACCGAGCAGCGGCCCGCTCAGCGGGATATAGATGTAGAAAAACAATCTCAGAATACCGGCTCCGTCAATATATGCCGCTTCGTCCAGCGCCTTCGGCACCTGCTGGAAAAATTGCCGTGCCATAAAGATGCCGAACGCTCCGGATAACTCGGGAATGATCAAGGCATAGTAGCTGTCCAGCCAGCCGGTCCCGCCGCTTCCAAGCCAGTCGTTCCCGCCGAAGAATGGAACAGACTTCAACAGCAGGAATTGGGGGATGACCGTGACTTGGGCCGGAATCATGAGGCCGAGCAGCAGCAGCAGGAACATGAACTGGCTTCCTCGGAAGCGGAGCCTGGCGAAAGCAAATCCGGCAAGGGTATTTAACAAAAGGCTGCCCCCTACAGCTGCAGCAGTAACGATAGCACTATTGCGGAAAAAGAGACCCCATTCCGCCATGCCCAACGCCCGGACGTAATTATCGAATTGCAAGCCGGAAGGCAAGATGGTCGTTCTGCCCAATCCAAACTCGTCATCCCCCTTCAAGGAGGTGAAGACAAGCACCAGGAGCGGCAGAATAGACAGCGCGGTGACGAAAGCGAGTGCGGCATAGGCTGAAATTCGTTCGAATGTTGTCGGTTTCATGTCATTCTCCTAATCTGAGGCAGAATTTCGTCCGCCCATCCAGTATTGCAGCAGCGTGACAGCCAGCGTGACCAGCAGCAAAAAGACGGCCATCGCCGAAGCGTATCCCATTCGGTATTCTTGGAAGCTGGCATTGACGATCTGGCTGACGATCGTTGTGCTCGAATTGGCAGGACCGCCGCCGGTCAGAATGTATACCAGATCGAAAACCTGAAACGACCGAATGGTTGCAATGATAAACAGAAACAACAGCATGGGCTTCAGAAGGGGAATCGTGATGTGAAAAAACTGACGTAATCCGGAAGCGCCATCGAGCGCGGCGGCTTCATACAGGCTGACCGATATGCCTTGAATGCCGCCGAGCAGCACGATCATGCAAAATCCGATGCCTGTCCATATGCCAATCACGATAATGGAAGCAAGGGACGTGTCCGGGCTATTCAGCCAGTTGCGTCCGGCAACGCCCATGAAAGAAAGCCAGCGGTTCACCGGCCCGCTGGACGGATCCAGCAGCCAGAGCCATGTCATGGCAACGGCAACGGAAGACAATGTGCCGGGCAAGTAGATCAAAGCCCGGAAGAGGGGCAGCAGCTTCAGGCGCATGGACATGAGCACAGCCAGAACAAGGCCGATGGCCATCGAGGGCAATACGGTGCCGAGCCAGTACCATGCGGTGTTGCCCACCGATTTGGCGAACAGCGGATCTTGGAGCAGGCGTGCATAATTGTCGAGCCCTTTCCATACGGGAGGCTGCAGCATGGAGTAGTCAGTGAAGCTCAGGTAGACGATCCAGGCGATTGGAATCAGCCCAAACCATACGAATAGCAGCATGCTCGGAAAAACGAACAGATACGGGAAAACGCGATTCAAGCCTTTATTCATCGTTACACGTCCTTTGGGCCATGGAGATGCCCCTAATCCAGCCATGATACCGAATTAGGGTGCTCATGTTTACTTGATGGACTTGATTTCGTCCCGCGCAAGCTCGGCGTTGGCAATCAAAGCATCTTCCGCCGATTTGGAGCCATTATAGGCTTCTTCGAGGGCCGTTCTCAGATATTTGATGTTTACTGACCAGTATTTGGAGGCGATATACCCTTGTGCATCGTTCATCGCTTCATAGATCACTTGATTTTGCGGAAAGTTCGTCAGATATTCGTCTCGAATGGATTGCAAAGGCGGAAGTGCTCCGGTCTTGGAAGTATAAGCCATTTGATTGTCGGGACTGAACCAGAACTTGATGAAAGTCCAAGCTTCCTCCGGATGTTTGGAAGCCTTGGCTGCTGTCAGGAACGTGCCCAGCATCAGCGATGTGCGTTCTCCGTTCGGTCCTGCTGGCGGAAGCGCCCAATCCACCTGCTCCTTTCCGATGGATTGAATCAAGGATGCGGTATTGGAAGGAGAGACGAATGCCATCGCGGCCTGACCTTGAGCGAAAGGTGTCCCTCCGGTCTGCTGCTGATTGCTTGCCGTGAATACACCCGCTTTGTATAGCTCGACCAGTTTCTCAACCAGAGCGATGGAGGTTTCCGAATCAAAGGTCGGATTGCCCTCCTTGTCGTAAAAATTCTCTCCGTATAGGAGCAGGAGGGATAGATAGGATTGCTCTCCGTTGCTCGTCTGAATATCCAAGCCGGAGCGTACCGTCTGGCCGTTTTGCACGACTTTCAACCGATCGGCGTACTGGAACAGCTCATCGAGGGTTTGCGGCGGAGATTCCGGATCCAGGCCGGCTTCGGCCAAATAATCTTTACGCCATGCCAGTGGGCGCAGATCCGGTATCAACAGCCCGTATTGTCCATTCTCCCACTGTCCTGCTTTGAGGATATCGGGGTAGAAGTCGGTTGTCCCTTCCCACTGGTCTTTGTCGATGTATGGCTGCAGGTTCAGATATTTGCCCTGATCTACCGTGGAAATGAGCTGACCGAAGCCGAGACCATGCACATCCGGTTGCGTTCCACCGGAGTACGCGACGGCAAGTTTCTGGAAATATTGGTCCCAAGGGACAGAGGTTAGATTTACCTTAATATTTGGGTTCTGCTCCTCGAACGTTTCGATAGACGCCTTTACGGCGTTTACAGTCACCTGATCCGTCCCCGGAAACCAGAAGCTCAGTGAAATTTGTCCAGCGTTCTCTACCTTATCGGTGCTGGAAGCGTTAGGTTGGCCACTGCTCGTCAGACCGCATCCGGCAAGCAGCAGACTTAAGGCGGTCATTGTCAGGATGGCGCGAATGAGTGAATTTGCTTTCAACATGTTTCCCCCCAGATATGTTCGTCATCGTCGTTTACAGTCTGCGTGCTTCTCCGTACGTACGGTCAAAACACATATCAAGTATTCCGACTGAAATACTTGATTTTTGAATATTTAATGCCTATGATTATAGCATTCAGAGGTACAAGCGTATGTACTCAAAAAACGTAAATCGTTACCCATTATGCAGATTTGCACAATTAAGAATAGGGAGGGAGGATGTTGCAGAGAACCGTCCCTGCTGTCGATTCCATCTCAAAGGACCGGATTGACCGCTGGCATTCCCAGACCCGCCAGAGTCTTGAATTCGAGACTCGAAACTTGCTGGAACAGCTTTCCATCCAGATCCGATGGCTCAAGGAGTGGGATGTGCGGGAAGGCCATTCCGGCCGGTTTGTTTTCCCGTATACCGCCATTTGGCTGGTTACCGGAGGAGAAGCAACCATCCTGTACGATCAAACCCCTTACATCATCGGAAAAGGGGACATTGTATGCATTCCTCCTCAAACTTGCCAGTCGTGGCAGAGCATTGATGATTCGGAACCTTTTCATTATTATGCGTTTGCTTTGGAGGCCAAGATCGGGCTTCTGGATTTCATTCGCCTGTACCGTTTTCCAAGGGTAGCGTCTGCGGTTGATCCTTCCGCCTTCGGCAAACTGCTGCAATCATGGCACAACGTCGCCGATCAATGCATGTCGTACACCGAAACGATAAAGGAAGAGCGGGTGAACGGATTGCAGCAAGCGAGGTTGGACACGAACCAGGCCATCCAGTATTTGAAGATGCAAACGCTGGGCTTGTCGTGGCTGCTCCAACTGTTCGAGACGCTGCGTTCCTTTTTGCCTGAACGACCTGTAATGTACGACCACCGGATTTTCCAAATATGCAATTACGTCGCGGCGCATTTGTCCGATCCGATGACGCTGGATGATCTGGCGGAGCGTGCCGCTCTCGGCAAGGAGCAATTCAGGTCCCTGTTCCAGCAGACGCTCGGGACGTCGCCCATGAAATATGTGCAATTGATGCGAATGCAGCGAGCCAAGGAGCTGCTTTCGTTGACCGTCTATCCGATCAAGGATATCTCGGCGCAAGTCGGGTTCGAGAGCCAACACCATTTCTCGCGTGCCTTTCGCAAACATGCCGGCATATCGCCGCTGGAGTATCGCAGGCATCATACGGAGTAGCATGAACGCAAAAGACGATCCCCGGGAGGATCGTCTTTTTGCGTTCATGCTGATTATTGGGAATCGGTATTATTGCAATTGCAGAGCTTGGGCCGTTCGGGATTCCACCTCGTCCATCAAGGCAGTCATGTCCATGCCTGCATGGTTGCCCAGCAGAATGATAGTCACATCATCGGACAAGTTGCGCGAGAGGGCTGTGGAGAAACCGCCGCCGCTACCGTTATGAAAGACCGTTCTTTTGTCGCCGTTCTCCTTGAGGATCCAGGCGTAACCGTAGTTTTTGTCCGAGTACGGTTCGTACATCGTTTCGATCGTATCCTGGCTCAGGATCTGGTCTGTATACAGTGCGCGGTCCCATTTCAGCAGGTCGTCTACGGTGGAATAGATCGTGCCCGAACCCGACTGGGACACGTAATAAGGGGCCTCGACCCATTCTCCGCCGGACTGCACGAACCCGCTGATCGTATTCACTTTAGGGGACGCTTCGCCGGAGTTTTTCATGTCCAGCGGTTTCAAAATCGTTTGCTGCACGTAATGGGCATAGCTCATGCCGGATACTTGTTCAATAACATAGGCGAGCAGTACGTATCCGCTGTTGCTGTACAAATAGGCAGAGCCCGGTTCGAATTTCAGCGTTTTATGGCGAATTTCTTCCACAGTCTCTTCAAGGGTGGTGCCTTCGCCACGGCCGAAAGCGGATGGCAGGCCTGACGTTTGGGATAACAGCATATGGAGGGTGATTTTGTCTCCCTCCGGTATGCCGGAAATATATTTGGAGATCGGGTCCTGCACATCCAGCTTTCCTTTTTCCGCCAAACTGAGAATGGAGGCTGCCGTAAACGATTTGCTCAGGGAAGCGATGCGCGTTTTCCGGTCAGGACGATTCAGCGTGTGCGCATCGGCAAGACCATATCCCTGCCGAAGCAATACTTCGCCTTTATGAGCAATGAGCGCGATGCCGGGAAACTGGATTTCGCGCAAGTAGTCGTCCACGCCGGCGACTTCGCTGTGAAGCAGGCTGACTTGGTCCGATCTGATGCTGACCCGCATTTGTCCCCCATCCGTACGCCCTACGTGAATATCTGCCTTGAGTGCATTCGCCATCATGCGTACAGGCAGCATCAACGTTCCGTTCAGGTTGCGGGAGTGAGTGGCAGCCTTCATCTGTAAGCCATTGACCTCGATCACATCGGTCCCTGCCTTGTGGACCAGCGTGTCCCGGCCTGAGGTGATGGTGGCCGACTGGGTCCGTTGATCCCATTTCAAGGAACCTTGTAACGATTGAACGACATCGCGCAATGGAACAAACGTCGTGCCTTGAATGATAAGCGGTTTGTTTTTCCAAAGCTGCTGAATGCCATCGACCTCAATGTAAACATCCTTTGTGCTTTGCGCGGCCGCTGCTGGCGAAGTCTGACCGATCCATGCCGGGGAAGCGACCAGAACAAAGGCGAGCAGGATGCGCAATACGGGCGAAAATACAGAAATAACGCCGTCCTGCACCTGAAGCTTGCGTAAAATTCGAATCCTCTCCTTCCAAACGTTTCATGTTTGTCCAACTTTAAGGGTTATTGTAAACGATCTTGGAAAGGGGGTCAAAAAAGCGGTCACAATCTGTGGGGCGGGCAACTCATCTATTGGATAGCTTGTTGAAAGGGCATGCCGATATTTCATGAAACCATTTTGCTGCATCCATAATGTTTTCATGGAAACTGTCCGATAAATGAAAGGTGAAGCTAAACGATGGAGGCTATTATATAATGAAGAAAAAGATACAAGGCTGGCTGAGGCCAACCGTAAAAAAACGGCTAGTCGCCGTATTGCTCCTATTTCTGATCGTACCCAGCGTAACGGTGGGGTGGTTATCCTATCTGAAAGCGGCGGAAAGGGTTCATGAGGAACTTGTATCCACGGCACATGCCAAAGCGGAAATGTTGAACTTTCAAATTACCCAAATGCTGGACATGGAGAAACAAAACGCGGCGCAGCTTGCTGCCGGGGTATCTTCGAAAGACGTTATCGATAAATCGCCTGCCCTTCAACGAAAGATGGACCAGATGTCCGCTGCCCATGAGGAGCTTGGCGTATTGACAATTGGGGCAGAAGACGGCAGCTGGATGAAATCCCCGGACCCGGGCAGTCAGGTCTATGATCCGCGCGAACGCAGCTGGTACAAAATGGCGATGGCGAGCGATGAACCGATCATTTCGGATACGTTTCAATCTGTAACGACGGGCGAGTGGGTTGTAACCGCAGCAGTCAAGCTGCCTGACGGAAAAGGCGCGTTCGGGGCCAACGTCAGTCTCAATCATTTGAAAGCCTCGGTCGAAGAGGTGCACATCGGTAAAGCGGGCAAGCTGTACATGCTGGATAATGGCGGAAAATTCCTGTTCCATTATGATATTGAATCAGGAAGTCAGTCCGACCAGAGCTACATCAATGAAATGTACACCCAGGAACGCGGAACCGTGAGTTATACGTATAACGGGCAGGACATGATCGCCGTGTACGATACCAATCCGGTGACGGGGTGGAAAATCGTTGGCGAGCTGGTCGCTTCCGAAGCGCAAGAGGCCGTAAGGCCGATTATGATTCGTACGTATACACTGGTCGGAAGTGCCCTGATCATTGGCCTTGTTGTGCTTGTCTTCGTGATTCGCAGCATCCATAGACCTTTGGCCCAACTGACGCAGGCGGCATCCAAAGTAAGTTCCGGCGACTTAACCGTGCAGGTAGGGTTGAAGCGCAAGGACGAGTTCGGCAAGCTTGGAGACAGCTTCGATGCAATGACCTCATCGCTGCGCGGCGTACTGGGCGAAGTGCATGATACGTCAAGCCAGTTGGCGGCGTCATCCGAACAGTTGATGGCGAGTTCCGAGCAAACCTCCAGGGCTACCGAACAGGTTGCCGAACTGATGCAGGATGCCGCGACGGGAACGGGGAAACAAAATGACAGTCTCGCGGCTACGGGACAGCTTGTGGAAGAAATGTCCCATGGCGTCAAAGAGATTTCGGCAAGCGCGGAGGATGCGGCACGGATCGCCGGGGAAGCTTCAGCGAAATCGGAAGCAGGCATGGTTACGGTGGAAGAGGCCGTGGCGCATATCCGGCAGGTGAATGGCGAAAGCGAAGCCGTATCGGCGGTGATTGAGGATCTGCGTTCCAAAAACGATGAGATCGTGGCGATCGTTGCCGATATTACGGCGATTGCGAAGCAGACGAACATTCTGGCGCTTAATGCGTCGATCGAAGCCGCGCGGGCCGGCGAGCATGGCCGGGGGTTTGCGGTTGTTGCCGAAGAAGTGAAGTCCTTGGCCCAACATTCCGGCCGTTCCGCCGGACGCATCAGCGAACTGATGCGTGAGATGCATGAAAAAACGGATGCGGTGCATTCGGCTTTTGCCCGGACAGGAGAAGGCATGCTTAAGGGTTCCGCTTTGATCACGGAAGCGGGCGAAGCTTTCCGCACTATCCGAAGCGCCGTGCAGCAAGTTGCCGCGCAGGTCCAGGAGGTATCCACGGCGTCCCGAGCCATTGATGGGGGAATGGGCCATGTGACCAAAGCCGTCAACGATACGATTCAGCTGTCAGACCAGATCGCTGCCGGTACGGAGGATGGATCTGCCGCCGCCCAGCAGCAATTGGCCACGATGGAAGAGGTGGCAGCCTCTTCGGCTGCGTTGTCCAAGATGGCGGAAGATTTGCAAGAGATGATTGAACGATTCAAGTTGTAGCAAACATGGCGCAAGTCGTCGCAAAAACATGACAGAACCGCAGGGAGCAGAAATCCCTGCGGTTTTTTCGATTTGAGCTTTGGGGAAACCATGATCCGAGTGATGCGTCTTGCGTGAGTTGGAATTGGGATACAGCTTGTTTTTGGAGTTTTGTTTGACAATTAATAAACAAAACAATAAAATGTCTATAAATAAACAAACGATTAGGCGGTTATTTTATGGAAAATATAGAATCTTTGCTGCAGGCCGCTTCGCTGGAAGAGATTAAGCGGGGATATCGACAGCAGGGAGAAGTTTTTGTATGCGTCTGCTGCGGCTACCAAACCGAGTCGGGAATTGTTTACCCGGAAGACGGGGTGCTCTATGAATCGGAACGATATATGCGTGTGCACATCGAGAAAGTCCATGGGTCGGTATTTGAGTATTTGCTGGAACTGGACAAAAGCGTCAACGGACTTTCCGACGTGCAGCGCGGCCTGCTTGGTCAGTTTTATGAGGGAAAAAAGGATGCCGAGGTGCAAGCGGCCCTCGGGATCGGCAGTGCATCGACCATACGCAATCACCGGTTTACGCTGAGGGAAAAGGAACGGCAGGCCAAAATTTTTTTGGCTCTTATGGAACTGCTTCGAAGCAAGGATACCCACAAGCCTGCTGAGCTGGCGCAGCCCGTTACACGCAAGATGAGCATGATTGACGCGTCTTTGTTCGACATTTCCGAGCAGGATCGGGAAAAGGTGCTTCTCAAATATTTTCCGGAAGGCACGGACGGTCCGCTGGCCAGCTTTCACATGCAGCAGAAACATAAATACATTGTGCTTTGCGAAATCGCGAGGCGTTTTGAACCCGGAAGGACGTATACCGAGAAACAGGTGAATGAACTGTTGGGACGGGTGTACCCCGATTACGCGGAGATCAGGAGATATCTGGTCGACTACGCGCTGTTGGATCGCAAGCAGGATGGCAGCGAGTATTGGCTGCGTGACTTGGGGGAGAGTTCACAAAATAACGTCAAAGCGGCGAAAGGTGCAGCGAAAGGAGAGAAAAAAGGAATGAATCGACGCAAAGAACTGCAGGAGCAGGCCAAAGAAGTCAAAATCGAAGCAGGTATATATTGTATCCGCAATGAACGTAACGGGAAGGTGTTCGTAGACAGCACGCCGAATCTGAAAACGATAAACGGACAGAAATTCATGCTCCAGATGGGCACGCACCTCAATCGTCAGCTTCAGGCCGAATGGAAGGAGTACGGCGAGCAGGCATTTACGATCGAAGTACTCGAGGTGTTAAAAAAAGAAGATAACCCGTATTTCGATGCCAAGGATGCTCTTGCCAAATTGCTGAAACGTTGGATGGAACAGCTCGAGCCTTACGGCGACAAGGGATACCATAGTTGACTTGGGCAAGCAAAAGGGTAAAACGTACAAAAGGTCTTAACCGGCAATCGCGGTTAGGACCTTTTGTATTTCGTGGCAATTCGGCTTACAGCTTGAACTGCTCAACCAGCTTTTGCAGCTTATGCGCCAGATGGGCCAGCGAATCGGCCGAAGAGGAGATTTCCTGCATGGAAGCGACCTGCTCCTCCGTTGCTGCCGAAATGTTTTCGGTGCCATCGGCATTTTGTTCAGAAATTCCATGAATGTGGTCGATCGAATTCACGACTTCAGCCGTGCTCGCAGACATTTGCTCGGAAGCGGCCGCGATGTTTTCGAGCTGTGTATTTACGCTGTTGATCGCTTGATGGATCTGAGAGAACGCTTCATCCGCAAAGCGGACGGATTGCATGCCGCTGCTCACCTCGCGTTTGCCGTTCTGGGCTTCTTCGTTCGCTTGCACGATTTCCTTCTGAATGGCTGCGACGAGTTCGACGATATGTTGGCCGGATTGACTGGATTGCTCGGCCAATTTGCGGACTTCGCTGGCGACGACCGCGAATCCCCGGCCGTGTTCTCCTGCCCGCGCAGCTTCGATGGATGCGTTCAGGGCGAGCAGATTGGTCTGCGCCGCGATGCCGGTGATTGCAGACACCATCTCGCCAATGGCCGCCGAATGCCGGCCGAGCCGTTCCGAGGTTTGGGCCATGTTGTCCACCAACAGGCTTACCGCACCCATCTCGGCAACGGCACTCTGCATGGTTGCATTGCCCTGTTGGGCAAGTTCGCTGGCATGCATGACCGCTTCGGACACTTGCTGCGTGCTACCGGTGACCTGGCCTACGCCTTGCGCAAGCTCGTTCATTTGATGTGCCGTATGCTTGAGGCTGCTCGCCTGTTTCTCGATGCCGGCGGCGGATTGCTCCGTAATCAGGGCGACTTGTTCCGTGGCTCTCGTCGTTTCCGAGGAATTGACGGCCAGCTGGGCGGAAGAAGCTGTTAGTTCTTCGGCCGTATGCCGTACATCCTGAATGACTCCGCGGAGGGATTCGCTCATTTTGTTAAAGCTGGCGCTAAGCATACCGAGTTCATCGCTGCCTTGAACAGGCACCTCGATGGCCAAGTTGCCTTCGCTGATTTCGTTCGTGGCCTGGACCAGACGGTTCAACGGCCGGGTGACCGATCGCACGATCCAAAAAATGATGCCGACGCTTACAACGATCGCAATCGCAATAACAACCAGGGTGGTGTACAAAATCGGACGTACCGATGCCGTGACTTCACTGTCATCGATAACACCGACAACGGTCCAGCCTGTCGTAGCGTTTGTTTCAAAGAAGGCATGCTCCGCATTTCCGTTCAGGGAGTAGGAGATGTTTCCGTTCTTTTGCTCGTAAATATCTTTATACGGTGACATCGTGCCTTCGGTACCGGGTTTCTCGGTAGGATGCACGATGATCTTATTTTGATCGTCAATGATGTAGAAATAACCCTTTTCTCCAAGTTTCGTACCGTTCACGGTTTTGGCAAGGCCTTCTAACGATAGACTGACCGAAACAACGCCATGACCGTCATCCGTCGTTTGGGCTATTGCGGCAACGACATTATTCGTGATACTTGAGATGTATGGAGTGATTACTGTGGGGTTGTCCTTGTTGGCTATGGCGGCTTGATACCACGGGCGTTCCCGGGGGTCGTATCCAGCCTTGTTGACCGCGGTAACCGGAGAATTGACATAAACGCCCTTGTCCGTGCCGATTGAGGCAAGTTCCGCATCGTTGTGGCTTTCTTTGTATGCATCCAGAAGCGTTCGGATCGTGTCCGTCTCATCGCCCTGCTTAGGGCCGACGTTGCCTGGGTCCAGCTGACTTGCCAGCAGATCGACGTTTTTCTGAGTTGCGCCGATAATCTGGTCAATAGTCTGGTTGAGTACCTTGACGCTGCTCATCGCACTATCGAACATCTTTTGTTCCACTTTGGCCTCCGCCGTTTGGAAGGAGATGATGCCCAGGCTGACTGTTGGGATCAACAGTACCAGCGTAAACGATAAAATCAGTTTTTCTCTCATTTTCAGTGCTCTGGCCGTCCTGTGCTTCGTTCCTTGTTTCATCCGATTTCCCCCTCGGTGGCATGGCATTTCCGCATGCCCCTAAATGTGATCATCATCTCCATATGTAAGGCCAAGTCATTTCTACATCTGGAAAAACATGCATTTTCAGATGGTTCTGGTGCTATAGTATGACATATTTCGAGTTTATTCAACATAATTTTAAATGGCTTTGCATGAAAGTTGCTATGGATTAGTTCTTATGGATCATATCTGTTCTGTATATGGCATATCTGTCTCTTTCGAAACCGCCAACTTGTGGTATATTTCTGGAATTAAGCAGCCTACATCATAATTTGATTCGATGAAGACATCGGAAAGGAGTTGCATTACTTGAATAAAACGGTACCGGGAATGGACGCTAATGGAACGTACCGTGCTGAAACTTTGGACGAGGCCTCCTTCATGCAAGGCGTGAAGGATTGCGTTCCAACCCTTCTCGGATATTTGAGCATCGGCTTCGCCGCAGGAGTCATTGAAATGACGGCCGGGCTTAGCCTGGCGGAAACGGCGTTAATTAGCCTTATTCTGTATGCCGGTTCCGCGCAGTTCATCGCGGCGGGCATGCTGGCCTCCAACGGGTCGGCGGCAGCGATCATATTTACGATCTTTTTCGTCAATCTGCGCCACCTGCTGCTCAGCGCGGCAATCTCGCCGTATTTCCGCCACCTGACGCCGCTCAAAAACATGTGGATCGGCTCGCTGCTCACGGACGAGTCGTTCGGCGTGGCGATGACGCGGGCCATCGGACGCACGTCGCTGAGCCAGCGGTGGATGCATGGTCTGAACATTACAGCCTATCTGAATTGGTTTGCCGCCAATATGGCAGGCGCCTATTTCGGAAGATGGATTGCTAACCCCGAAAGATTGGGGCTTGATTTTGCGCTGCCTGCCATGTTTATCGGCTTGATCGTGCTTCAACTCGCCCAGCGGAAAAACAGAAGATTGCATATCAGCGTGGCGGTGATTGCCGTAGTCTGCGTCGTTGGGGCAAGCATGGCATCGCTGGGCAGCATGAGCATTATTGTGGCGGCGGTCATCGCTGCAACGATGGGGGTGCTAATGGAACGATGGAAATAAGATGGGACGTATTCTGGATCATTATGGGGGCGGCGCTGCTGACCTTCCTGCCGCGTGTGCTGCCGCTCATGCTCTTCAGCCGCATACCGATTCCGGGTTGGCTTCTACGCTGGTTGGAGTATGTGCCCGTAGCGGTCATGGCGGCACTCATCGGTCAGGAATTGTTTATGTCGGGTAACCAGCTTATCCCCATTACGCAAAATGCTGCGTTGTGGGCAGCGCTCCCTACGTTTGCCGTGGCCATCTGGACGCGCAGTCTGCTCGGAACGGTGCTTGTCGGCATTGTTGCCATGATGGTTTTGCGTTACTGGTTAGGGTAAATGCAGCATTGAGCGGGTTGCAGGCGCTTCGCAACCAATGAAAAGCGGCTCGGGGCAGCGTGCGAAAATGTGGCAGACGGACAGATGCCGATCATTCATCTAAGCCTGCGGGTAATTCCCTCTTTTCTTCGGTTAATAATGAAACATATGGCGTACCTGACCATTGGGTTTAACGTCTGACTTCACCAGGGAAGGGAGTAAGAGAGATGGAGTTACCAAGGCGAAAATTGTTGATCACCGGCGCAGCCGGCGTTATTGGACGCGCATTGCTGGATGGGTTGCAGGCATTGGACAGGTATGAAATCGTGGCGGCCGATCTGCGGCCGGATCATGATGCAGGCATCGTTGCGCTGGACGTGACGGATGCCTCGCGTTTGCGGGAATTGACCGAAGGTGTACACACGGTGCTGCACATTGCGTGGGCGAAGGACGAGGAGGACTTTTTGGGCAAGGTGCTGCCGATTAACGTGACCGGAGCCTACCATTTATATGAAGCAGCCCGGCTGAACGGAGTGAAACGCGTTATATTTGCCAGCTCCAATCATGCGACGGGCTTCTACAAAACAGGCGAGGCGATCGAGGCAGATGACCCGTACCGTCCGGACAGCTTCTATGGGCTCAGCAAATGTTACATTGAGCTGCTCGGCAGGTATTATGCCGACAAATACGGTCTGTCCTCCTTCAATATCCGTATAGGCAACTTTTCCGGAGACAATCACCCGCATTCCGAGCGAGCTTCGCATATTTGGATTTCGCCCAGAGACATGGTGCAGCTGGCTTCATGCTGCATCGAAGCGGACGAGTCCATGAGATTCTTCAATCTGTACGGAACCTCGGCCAATGCCGACAACTATTACGATATCAGCGATCTGGCGGACAGCATCGGATATCGCCCCGAGGATGACGCTGCGGTGCTATGGGAAGAGGCAAAACGCAGGGGAGAACCGGATAAGCAGGACGAGACGCCGTATCAGGGCGGAGGTTACGTGGCCAAGGAGCAACCGAAACGGTAATGGTACCTCTGGTCAAAAGAGGGCAGTAGAAATTCGTTTGAACGACGAAGCTTTCAAGAAAACCATGGTAACGGCCTCGGCAAATGAATGTGAAAACGCTATTTTCTATTGGACGGGAAAGGTCTACAATGGAAACAGGGCGTTATCGAAGTTCATTTTACATAGCGAGGAAGGAAAGAACATATCATGGTGAAAAGTCCGTCCGTTATTTTGTTTCAGGGAGATTCGATTACCGATGGAGGCCGCTCGCGCAATGACGATCCGAACCATTTTCTGGGCCACGGTTATGCGTACCTCATCTCCAGCAAGCTGGGCATGGAATTGGCAGGCAAGCAGCCGATTTTCTATAACAGGGGCATTAGCGGGGATCGCGCTTCCGATCTGTACGCACGTTGGAACGAGGATACGATCAGCCTGAAGCCGGAGCTCCTCAGCATTTTGATCGGCGTGAACGATCTTTGGCGCACGATGAAAGGGGAAGCGAGCGGCATTACGGATCGTTTCGAACGCGCTTATCGCCATCTGCTCGAAGAGACGCGTGAAGTGCTGCCGGATACCGGTCTGGTTTTGATGGAGCCGTTCATCCTGAACACGGGCGCGCCAGCGGAACAATGGGACGTCTGGGAGAGGAAAATGGCCGCTTACCAGCGAATCGTTGCCGGGCTGGCGGAGGAATTCGGGGCCGTGTTCGTGCCGCTGCAGCAGGTGTTCGACGTTGCTCTGAAGCAGGCGGACGCCGCATACTGGCTCTGGGATGGCGTTCATCCGACGGCAGCAGGACACGAGCTGATGGCACGGCAGTGGCTGAAGATCGTGCAGGAAAGTCCGTTGAAAATCCAATAGCAAGGCAGGCGAGCAGAGAGGCATATGACATGCCCTCTGCTTTTTAATTGTTTTCAACTATTAAAACCATTTTTAGAAATAAAATGTTTAAATAACAATAGGAGGGGTAAATAAAAATCGTAGCACATTATATTCAATACCCGATAAGGAGTGAATTCAAATGGCACAAAACAATCAAAACGGAAAAATGAGCCGTGAAGAAGCAGGACGTAAGGGTGGAGAAGCAACCTCAAGAAACCATGACCGCGAGTTTTATCAAGAAATCGGCAGCAAAGGCGGAGAGGCGACGTCCAATTCGCATGATCGCGAGTTTTACCAAGAGATCGGCAGTAAAGGCGGAGAAGCGACTTCCAACAACCATGGCAGAGAGTTTTACCAGGAGATCGGCCGTGAGGGCGGTCGTGCGAGCGGGAACAACCAGGACAATGACGATGGCAAAATGAGTCGCGAGGAAGCCGGGCGCAAAGGCGGACAGGCCCGAGCCCGTAATCGAAACGATTAAAGACCTGGTCAGGACATGAACCGCCCTGACTAAAAAATAAACAAGGCCGGACTTCAACCCGAACGAACGGGGTGAAATCCGGCCTTGTTCATTTGGCGGTATTTCAAACGGCATCCATGAAAGCGACGGAAGCCATACTCAGGCAATATGCTGCTCCACAGCTTGGCGATGGCTGAACAAGGACTCGTCAACGATGGTGCGCAGAAATATCGGATCGATATCCGGGAGCAGTGCTTCCGCATATCTCCACGCGTTTTCTTCGATGTGCAGCATCACTCTGAACCGATCCGCAGGAGCAGACGACGTGTCGAGAAGTCCTGACAGATACTCCAGCTCGTTGTCCTCGGCATGCCCCAGTTCATGAGCCAGGATGACGCGTATATAGGATCTCAAAGGTTCGAGCGAACCGAAAAGCAGCTTGCATTGCTCTATGATTTCTTCTTCGTAAAGAAAAACCGTATGGCTGGCAGCATGGTATTTGCCGCCGACTAGACGTCCATCCGGAAAACATGGTTCGATGCGGACATGAACCCGGCTTCCGGAACGCTGTACAAGATCGTCTGCCGCTTGGCGGAAAAATTCATGATACAGTGTTGTTCACCTATCCTTATAAAATGAATAAAAAGGCACGATCTGATGCTGATCGACAATGACATGTACGAGGTAGCGGGTCAAAAGGTTGCACCTTTTTTCCTATTCCAGCCATAAAATTTCCAGTGTCATTGTCTCCCTGTGTCGTTGGGGAAACATCGGACGAATTCGATCCGTCTGTGTAGGAGTTGCAGGAAATATGATTATTTTACGCAGTTTTATCAATAAATATCTGGTTTCGGAAATCCCCTTCATTTTTGCGACGTGATGGGCTAGAATGAAATCGGTTACATAAAACGGGGAGGGATGGCGATGACTGTTCATCCAGGCTTCGCTTGGCCGACGGATCAGATGAAACAAGCGCTTCGCACCGCAAGACCGGCTGCGTTGAAGAGCGTGCAGAGTTGGAGGGGACGGGTGGCTGATACGCTCCATAGCGCGGCTTTTGCTGATTTTCGCGCAGACCTGCTGGCGTATGAACAAAAGGCTCGTGAAGAGGCGATGCCTGAGCTAAGCTTTTCCCTTTATCGCGAATTCAGGGATACGGGTGAGCGCAAGGCATACGAGCAAGCGTATTTCGAACGGCGGGGGAGAGTTGTCGCGACCGGTCTGCTGGCTGCATTTTCACCGGAGCCGGAAAGGCTGGCTTTGCTGGAAGATCTGATCTGGAACGTGTGCCAGGAGCTGACCTGGTGTTTGCCGGCCCATGTCGGTGCCGGTGAGGAGGCGCGGTCGGGGATACAGATCGACCTGTTCGCCGCTGAAACGGCCCAAATGCTGGCGGAAATGGTCGTCATGCTGGGCGATGAGCTGGATGAACGCGTCGGCAGGCTTGTACGCGGGGAGATTGATCGGCGCATATTCGCTCCGTTGTATCGGGACAATGCCCCATTCGGTTGGGAGAGAGCGGACCATAACTGGTCGGCGGTATGCAGCGGGGGATGCGGTATTGCGGCATTGCTGCTTGTGGAAGACGAGGAGCTGCTTGCAGCGGCAGTCCGGAGAACGCTTGGTTCCATGGAGGCTTTTCTGAGCGGCTACGGCATGGATGGCGGATGTGCGGAAGGCATCGGCTATTGGGTGTACGGTTTCGGATTTTATACGTATTATGCCGACATGCTTCATTTGTTCAGCGGGGGAGAACTTGATCTGCTGTCCGGTCCGAAAATCGAAGCCATTGCCGCTTATCCTCGCCATATTCATTTATCGGAGGGCATCTTCGTCAACTATTCGGATAGCCGGGAACGGGAGGTGCTCCCGTCAGGCTTGTTGTCCTATTGGGCTTCCCATACCGGCAAGCCGGCAAGTCTCCCTTTTGAGCTGCCGCTGCTGACGGGCGATCCTTGCCGCCGCTGGGCACATGCCATGCGCAACGTGCTGTGGAGCGATCCGGTTTGGTTTGCGGCAGAAGGCCAACCTGCGAACCAGGCGACAACGGTCCATTTGGAAAACTTGTCATGGACGATTTCCCGAGGGACGGTGCAGGCAGAGAATGGCGCAAGTTGGACAGCTGCTTTTTCGGTCAAGGGCGGGCACAATGATGAGCCTCATAACCATAATGATCTGGGGCACTTTCTTCTGCATGCAGGCGGAGAAACGATTCTCTGCGATCCGGGTTCGGGAGAGTACACCAAAGCTTATTTTTCGCCGGGACGCGAATCGATCATGCAGATCGGCTCGCAGGGGCACAGCGTTCCGGTCATCGAAGGCACCTATCAGGTGTCGGGACGGAATGCAGCCGCGCATACGCTGGCGGCGGATGTAACTTCGCCGGGAAGGGCGGAGATCGCCTTCGACCTAACGTCGGCCTACGGGGAAGCGAATAACCTTGCAGCCTGCTTCCGTCATTTGAAGTGGAACGGTCCAAGAGGAAGCGAGGATGCGGAATTGGTTGTGGAAGATCGATTCGTATGGAAGAACGCAATCGATGAGAACACTGGCGGGAAACGTCAGGCGCTTCCTTTCGTGGTTGAACACCTGATTAGCAGATTCGAGCCGGTATCGGAGCGTGGACGGATTCGATGGGCGGGCCGACGCGCTGCCGTGACCTTGCATTACGACGCTGCTTGTTGGGATGCAAAGGTTGAGGTATTGGATGCCGTGGATCATGATCACCGCCCGTTGAGATTGTATCGAACGGCATTGTCTTTGAGCCGGGCGGGGTCGATGCCGGAATCCGGGCAAGGAGCTGGCCCCGGCTCGCCGGTCACCGAATGCAAGATGAGATTTGTCGTATCCCCACGAGGTGAAGGCGGCAAAGGATAGCGATGGGGTTGTGCGAGTTGTGACAGCAAAAGGGAAAATCCGATCTTAAGGAGGTCTGTCTCTTGTTAACGTATACAGCCGGGACTTCTTATCCTTGGAAGCGGGAGCTGGAGGAGTTTCGGGCATTGTCGGCGCAGGCGGATGGGATTGAACCGACCGGATGGAGTCGCAAGCGGAAATTGGCGCTCATTGAACAAATTGTGCGTGCGTACAGGGTTTATCAACAGGAAAATGGGGCGATCGAAGACCCATACTCAGGCAGGGAGCGGTATTACTCAACCCCAGCTTATGCGATGGCGGCGGCCGTGTTGGTTAAGGAAGGCCATGCGGATCTGCTGCCCTCAGCGTCGGCCGCCCTCACGCGAAGCATATCGGCCGTCGTGCAAGGGGAAGCTCCGGATTCCCATCCGGATTTTTTTCCAGTCTTGATGATGCGCGCTTATATGCTGCTCAAACCCTTCTTGCCTGAGCAAGCGGAGGTTTGGGCCGGGATGTTAAGACAGATTGAGCCGGAACGGGACTATGTATTTACGATGAGCAAAATGAACAATCCGAACCGTATGATCAATTGGAATGCCATCATGATTTCGGGCGAGGTTCTGCGTTGGAAGGAAGGACTGGCCGGGGAAGGGACCGAATGGATGGACCGTTATTTAAGCGCGTATCATCTGACGCGGTTCACGGCGCTCGGCCTTTATCAGGACGGCCCGCTCGATCGTCCGAATTGCCCGCTCGCCTATGACATCGCTACGCGTTACCATCTGGGCATCATGATTGATGCCGGATATGAGGGGGAGTGCGCCCCTGCACTTGCCGAATGTCTGCGGCACGGTGCCTTTTCCTCGCTGCTTACGCTCTCGCCGCTCGGAGAGATTCCCCCGCGGGGACGCAGTTCACAGCATCAGTGGAACGAAGCGGCTGCCGCGTCCGTGTTTGCGAGCCAGGCTTCGGCTGCATTGAAGGCCAGGGATCGCGGAATGGCCGGCATTTTTGCCCGCGCCGCCAACTTGTGCTTCGATGCCGTGGCCCGCTGGAGCATGGAAGACGGACGCTTGCATATCGTTCGAAATTTCTACCCTCCGGAGAAACGACACGGATATGAGGTATATACGAATCATACCTGCTATAACTTGTGGACGGTGGCGGCATTAGCCAATGCATACCTATGTGATCCGGGGGACGGGCTGAAGGAGCGGCCGATCCCTTCCGAGGTTGGCGCACGCGTGCTCCAGATGGACGGCTGGTTCGAGACGATTTCCGCTTCGGTGCCGGGTCAGCAGATCATCCTGCATACCGCGCTAAATGATCCCTACACGGTGCCGGGCCTGGTTCGCATTCATCAACAGGGGTTGCCTGGAGGCATCGGTCCCGCAGCGGCTGGACATGGGAATGCGGGATTCACCGAGTTCGGCGAAGGGGAGACGCTGCCGTTAAGTTACTGTCCGGCTTGGCAGACGCCTGACGGACAGTGGCATACGCTGGCAGAGGGAATTTCGTCCGGCGCGGAATACGACAGGGATGCAGGCATCGATCCGGCACTCGGTGGAGGCTCGGTCAAGCTGGAGGTGGAATCGGAAGCATTCCATGGCGAGCAGGCTCGGGAACATTTTTGCCGTAATTCATTCACGCTGGAGTGGCATGGCCCGCTGCAAGGATTGCAAGAACTGCGTATGCATGTCTTGCAGCAGCAGGGACTGCTGCAGATCACCTACGAGTTCGAGGGGCAGATTCAGGCGGCGGGTGCTGTCATTCCGCTCATGTTCGGCGACGGTGAGCAGCAGGCAGAGATCACTTGTTCCGCCAATCGTGTGCGTACCGAATTCCGCGGGGCCTATGCAGAATCGAAATTGGTGGACAGCATCGGGCGAGTGCATGTTCAGGACGGCACGGTGGCCTCGCGGAATGGCCTTCTGCGATTCGCCAGAATGGAAGTGCCGGGGAGCCGCACGTTGACGTTTACGGTGGAACTGGGCGCGTCGACAGGGAAGGCATGATGGGGTGCTTCTCTTTACAGGGGGATGCAGGTGCTTAATGAGCGGCTTGGTGATGTTGTCGAGTGGTGGCACGTAAAGAAAAGATAAAGGGGGAGTATTACAATGGCAGCTATGGCAGAAGAAACGAATTGGGCAGAAGAGGCATGGCAGCAGGGAGTGCTTAAAACCGTCAGAAACGCGCAGCGGATCAAGGATACGTTCCCGCATACCTCGATTCAGGGGGAATATGACCAGAACGCGCCGGAGTGGTGGACGGCAGGGTTCTGGCCGGGACTGTTGTGGCTTGTGCAGAGGGAAGCGGGGACGGCTCAGGAAGCCGATTCATTGTACCGGATCGCGTTGAGTTGCGAAGAACAGCTGGAGGTCTGTTTGCGTGATCCGGATCTGGTGGATCACGACCTTGGCTTCGTCTGGCTGCTTAGCGGCGTTGCCCATTACCGCCAAACCGGAAACGCGGACGGACGGAGGCGCGGGCTGCTTGCGGCCAACCTGCTCGCCGCCCGCTTCCATGTGCGGGGACAGTTCATCCGTGCCTGGAATTTCGATTCGGCGGCCATGGATACGCGCGGCGTGGCGATTATCGACAGCATGATGAACCTGCCGCTGCTCTACTGGGCATCCGAGGAGAGCAGCGACCCGCGCTTCCGCTGGCTGGCCGAAGCGCATGCCGATACCGTCGCGCGCGAATTCGTCCGCGGCGACGGGTCCATCTGCCACGTGGTGGAATTCGATCCGACCACGGGGCAGAAGGTACGGGAGCATGGCGGGCAGGGCCATGCTCCGGGTTCCGCCTGGGCGCGCGGCAACGCCTGGGCGCTGTATGGGTTTGCGCTGTCTTTCCGGTACACGGGCGAAGCCCGCTATCTGGAGACAGCGGAGCGCGCGGCCGATGCCTTCCTCGCCATGCTCGGGGAAGACATCGTGCCGCCATGGGATTTTCGCGCACCTGCCGAGCATCAGGTGGCGTGGGACTCGTCCGCTGCGGCCATCGCTGCCAGCGGACTGTTGGAGCTGGCGAAGCTGTCGCCGCGAGGCGAGGCGTATGCCGCAGCCGGAGAGCGCCTTGCGCGCGGCTTATACGAGCGCTACAGCTCCGGGGTCTCGTCCGCGGAGGAGGGGCTGATCCTGCAGGGAACCGTGCATTACCCTGAACGGCGCGGCCTGAACGTGCCGATTATTTATGGCGACTACTTCTATATGGAAACGCTGGCGAAGCTGCGCGGGCGGGAAGGATGGTTCTGAATCCCAGGGCTTCAGCTTCATGGTTGTTCAGCCGAAGGGGCGAATATATGCAACCGTCAGGAGCGAGCGAGGCATCCCATGTCGCATGGCCTGTTTTTAATATGTTCTGTAGGGGGAGCTGTCTTTCGGGACGGCTCTTTCGCTTGGGCCAAACTTGCGGTATTTCCGGATCAGATATGCGCGGATCACAGGCATGCTGGGCATACATGCGGTTCCCTTAAGAAGACGGCTGCTTTTCGTGTTGTTTTCCTAAAAATCCACCGAAAGTCTAAACATCTGGAAAGTTCATGCCGACATTAAAGATATGGAAAAAAATGATCGCATTCAGGGGGGAAATGATGTTTAAGCCAAGATGGACCAAGTACATGGTGTTGATGCTGGTAATGATTTTGAGTATTTCCAACGTAGGCATGGTCGCTGCGGCAGACAAAGAGTTGTCCAAAATCGTCTTATCCAAGAATGAGCTGTCTCTTGAAGTGGGTGACTCCGGTTCAGTGACGGTGACGGGTGTATATAGCGATAATTCGTCGGCAAGCGTAACGCTCGGCTCCGATTGGAGCAGTAATTCGGATGCTATTGCTTCCGTGTATAGCGGGACGATTACAGCCAAAAAAGAAGGAGAAGCTACAATTACGGCTACGTATCAAGGTAAAAGCCAAACGTTGACCGTGCATGTCACGAAAAAGGTCAAAGCACTGTCCAAGAACGTGCAGACCCTTGATTTGCGGACCGGCGACACCAAAGAGATCGCCCTGACGGCAACGTACAGCGACAACTCGACAGATACCGAAGCTTCCAAAATTGCGGAATGGTCTTCCGACAACGAGAAGGTTGCTACGGTCGTCAACGGCAAAGTTACCGGACAAAGCGCCGGTACGGCAGTAATTACGGGTAAAGTCGGTAAACAAAGCGTCACCGTGGATGTCAACGTCGAGGTTGTTAAACGTGTCGATGTGGACAAAAAGAAAATCAGCTTGCTGTTGGACAAAAGTGAAGATGTCAAACTGACAGCGACCTATCCGGACGGTTCCACCAAAGACGTTACGACGCTGGCCGAGTGGACCTCCAGCAATGAGAAAGTGGCTGACGCCATTCAAGGCAAAATCACCGGTTATGCTGCCGGTTCTGCGAAAATTACGGCAAGCTATGGTACCAAATCGGTAACGATCGATGTAGACGTAGACCTGACAAGCAAGATCAGCGTGGAGAAACAAAGCATTTTCTTCCGCCTGGCCGATACCAATAAAACGGCAAGCATGACTCTAACCGCTTCGTATCCAAACAGTGCGGATGTAGACGTGACCACTCAAGCCGAGTGGACTTCCAGCAACGAGAAAGTAGCCACCGTGTACCAAGGCAAAATTACGGCGGTGGGTGCAGGATCGACTACAATTAAAGCAAAATACGGGGATAAATCGGTGGAAATCGCCGTAGACGTGGATACGGCACGATATCTCGACATTAAAGGCGTAGAAGAAAAATTGACGATGAGTCTCGGGGATTCCACCAAAACCAAGACGCTTGAAGCCAAAGCGGAATATATCGATGGCAGCACAGAGGACGTGACTAAAAAAGCAACCTGGACATCCAGCGATGCGGACGTAGTTTACGTTTCCGAAGGCGACTTGATCGCTTACAAATCCGGTACGGCAACAATTACCGTGGCATACGGCGGCAAAACATCCAAATTCACCGTGAATGTGGACGTTCCGGACAAGTATCAAATGGAACAGAAAAAGGCTTCCGTTTCCGTTGGCGGCAAATTTAACGCCAAAGTACTTGCCGTCTACGGCGAAACGTCCAAGGATGTGTCCGAGGAGGCGGAGTGGAGCAGCAGCAGCGAGAAAATCGCTGAGGTCGACAGCAAAGGTGTCGTTACCGGTGTTGCAGTAGGTAAAGCAACCATCACCGCCAAAATCGGCGGAAAATCCCTTACGCTGCCGGTTGAAGTTGGCATGGCCAGCGGACTTGAAGCAGATTTGAACTATGTGGTGATGTCCGCCAAAGAAACCCAGCAAATCGTGTTGACGGCAACGGACGAGAATGGATTGACGCAGGTGGTAACGACGGAAGCCACTTGGAAATCGAGCAACTCCCGCGTTGCTGATGTCAAAAAAGGCGTTATTACGGCTAACGCGAGCGGTAAAGCCAACATCACGGCTGAATACGGCTCACAAAAAGTGACGATTCAAGTAGAAGTGGACGTGATTACCCGCCTCGTGGCTTCCGTTCCGGCATTGTCCATGAAATCCGGAGATTCGGGAGAGATCACCGTGACCGCAATTCTGGGCGATGGCACCGAGCGGGATGTAACCGACAAAGCCGACTGGAAGACAAATAGTTACAAGGTTGCTCAAGTAAGCAAAGGCAAAGTAAAGGCCGTCGGTTATGGCAAAGCGAAAGTAACCGCCAAATACGGCAGCAAATCGGTGAGCGTCGCCGTTGACGTAGATACGCTCAAGTATTTGCAAACCGATAAAGTAACGCTTACGATGAAACCGGGCGACAAAGTGACGGTAGTAGCTACCGCAACTTATGCGGACGGATCGGAAGCCGACGTATCCAAGCCGGCCCTATGGACGTCTTCCAAGATTGCCGCCGCAACCGTGAAGGATGGCGTCATTCAAGCAAACGGCAAAGGGAAAGCGACGATTACCGTGAGCTTTGCCGGCAAAAAAACCAAAGTGACGGTTATTGTAGAAGCGAAGTAATGCGAGCATTACCCGCATTCACATGCACCGACTAGAAAAGATAAAGAAAAAGGGTACTCGCATTAGGCGGGTACCCCTTTTTGCATTGGAACGTATGCAGCAACTTATAACTACATCGTATGGGACAAAACCAAGGCGCCGTATGCAAAAGCAATAACGATGAGAATGGCGGGATGCAGCTTGGTTTTGGTCATGACCCATAGCGAAATGCCTGAAATGATTAACGTTTGCCAGATGCCGATCGAATTCGCGGATACTTGCCCGAACTCCCAGGTGAGCAGGATCATAAGCACGGCAATGACTGGCTGCACGAGCAAGGTCATGCCTTTTACTTTAGGCGAGGTCCGGTATTTGTTGAGCAGTCTGAGCAGCAAAATCAAAGCGGCTGCTGACGGCACGATCGTGGCAAAGCTGGCAATGATTGCGCCGAACCAGCCTGCCACCTGATAGCCGACAAAGGCGGCGATTTTGGTAGCGATCGGACCGGGGAGCGCATTGCCGATGGCGAGCACGTCACCGAACTGTTCGCTGGTCATCCAGCCGTAATGGTTGACGACCTCTTCCTGCATCAAAGGGATGGAAGCCGGGCCGCCCCCGTAACCGAGCACGTTGGCTACAAAAAATCCCCAAAACAATTCCCACCAAGTCTGAATCATCGGTTAGGACACCTCCTTGTCGGAGCTGCGCTTTGCTTTGTAGCGCTGCACGAGATCCAGATGGAAGACGCCATACCCGAGAAATACCGCAACAACGATGCCTGGATGAATGTCGAGCAGCTGCAGCAGCACGAAGGCAATGACGCCGAACAGGATGGCGAATATTTTGCCAAGGCCTGACCATGCCTTTTTGGCAAATTCATAGGCCATCATGCCGAGCATGACGAAAATGACCGGGCGAACCGCCGCAACCATGCCGGCGACCACTTTGGATTCACGCAGGGCATACATGGAGCCGAGCAGGGCGATGATAGCGATGCTCGTAGGCAGAACATGTGCCAACACGGAGACGATAGCGCCTAAGACGCCTTGTTTTTTATATCCCAGATAAGCAGCCATCTTCGTTGCGATCGGTCCGGGGAGGGCATTCGCAATGGCCAGAATCTCGCCGAATTCGTCGTCGCTAACCCATTTGTATCTGACGACCGCTTCATAACGAATTAACGGAATAACCGATGGCCCCCCGCCGTAACCAAGAATGCCGGTCCTAACCATGCCTGCGATGAGACCGCTGTAAACCTTCCAACTCATGCTGTTATCCTCCTACAGTCTCATGCCCATTCGGCTTTTGTAACGCTTCAGAAGCAATTGGGATTCTACTTTGACGATGCCGGGCATCTTATACAGCTTCTCCAGCAAAAACTGCTCCATCTCTTCCATGTCGGCGAAAATGCCGTGCATATGCAGCGTGCTGGGCCCGGTCATATGATACAGGCTGGTCACCGCCGGCTCTTCATCAAGCTTTTCGGCGACTTCGTCGAGAAACGGAGGCTCTACGTCTACATTGAAAAAAGCCGAGACCTGCATTCCGACCTTGACGGGATTGATCACGACAGTAAAGCGTTCGATGATGCCTTTTTCGGATAAAGCATTAATGCGGGCTTGGACGGCTACGCGCGACAAACCGATTTGTTGCCCCAGGTCCGTATACGAAATCCGGCTGTTCTGATGGAGGGCGGCCAGTATTTTTCGATCCATGGCATCCAGGTTGTGCATGAGCGGAATTTCTCTTCCTTCCGAAGAGCGCTTGTTAGTCATCAACGATCCTTCTTTCTCTGTCATTTTGTTGCGTTATATTTGAAAATCAACAAATGGAAAGACATTTTGCATGCAGCACCCATATTTTACTGACGAATCGTAATGCCAGTCAATTCATTTGTTGAAAATGTGAATTTATTCCGAATTCCGGTTTGCAATTTGTAACCTATACCAAAGTAAAAAAACCGCCTGCGGTTCCATGCCGCAAGCAGCTCATTCCGTTAGAAGAACATGCTCTATTCCGTCTTTTTGGGGAGATAAAGGGTTACGGTGGTACCTTCCCCCGGATCGGAAGTCACCTTTAATGTGCCTCCTGCTCCGCGTGCCCGTTCCTCCATGCTGAACAGTCCGACGCCGTTGCCGGCCGTCGATGCGCTGAACCCTGCGCCGTGATCGGCAATGGTAGCGACGATGGCCTCTGCAGTATCCTCCACGCTAACTGCCGCTTCCGAGACATCCGCGTATTTCGCGATATTGGTCAATGCCTCCTGGATAATGCGGTACATCGCTATTTCGCGGCTCGTATCCAGCCGACCGCGCAAATTGCAATCCAGCCGAACGTTAATGCCATAATGGCGGGTGTAATTTTCAACATAAGTCCGGATTGCAGGAACGACGCCGAGATCATCGAGCACGGAGGGCCGCAGTTCCCAGGCCATGCCGCGGACGTCTTCCATGATGCCGGTAACCTGTTTTCTTAACGCTTCCACGCCTGGATGAGGCTGGTCGGCCAGCAGTCGATCCATTTGGATGACGAGGGAGAACAGGCTTTGGCCGATGCCGTCATGCAGTTCCCTTGAAATGCGGAGCCGTTCTTCCTCTTGAATGTTCATGACCTGGGTCATCATTTGCTGCAGTTCAGCTTCCACCGTTTTCAGTTTGGTGACCTCGCTGCGCACTGCGAGATATTGATAAGGTTTTCCTTCATTGTCCAGAAAAGGCACGATGGTTGTGTTTACCCAATAATAGCTGCCGTCCTTGGCCCGGTTGCGTATTTCGCCATTCCATACCTGCCCGGAAGAGATCGTTTCCCACAGATTTTTCATGAAAAGTTTGCCGTGATAACCGGAATTGATGATCCGGTGATCCTGGCCGATCAGCTCTTCCCGCCGATACTGCGAAATCTCGCAGAACTTGTCGTTAACGTACTGGATTTTGCCCCGGCTGTTTGTCAGTGCCACGATGGACGATTCATCCAACGCAAACTTCAAGTCGCTGAGTTGATGCAGGGAACCCTTCAGCCTGCTGCGGAATTCAGGATCGGCAATGTGGTTGTCGATCACTTCAAGCAGCTCGCGAACCGGTTGATCGGCCAGATTGCTGAGTCGGTTTGGACGCGCACTACTCAAAGTTCAACAGCCCCTTTTTCATTGCAAATTTGACGAGTTCCGGCCTGGTGCGCAATCCGAGCTTCTCCATTAAATTGCTTTTGTGCGTTTCGACCGTTTTGACGCTGATCACCAGATGCTCGGCAATCTCCTTGTTGGCGTAACCTTTGGCGATCCACGACAAAATCTCTTTCTCCCGTTCGGACAGCGTGTCGTACGGCCCGGCGTTCTCCTGCTTGGCTTTATCGAGGTATTCGCTCATCAGCCGTTTGGTTGCGCTTGGATACAGATAGGCGCTTCCTTCTGCAACCGAGCGTATAGCAGCTAACAGCTCCTCGTGCGGAGCGCTTTTGAGTATGTATCCGGATGCTCCGGCATGGATGGCACGGAACAGATATTCTTCGTCATCATGCATGGTCAGTATTAGAATGGACAGATCCGGCATGATTTTTTTCAGCTCGGCGGTTGCCGTCAATCCATCTTTGCCCGGCGGCATGCTGAAATCCATCAACACCACGTCGGGTTTCAATTCCTGAGCCTTTGAGATGGCTTCGTCACCGTCTGCTGCATCGCCAACGATGCGTATGTCATTTTTTCCGTCAAGCAGCGCGATCAGACCTGAGCGTACAACAACGTGGTCGTCTACGACCAACAAACGAATCACATCAATTCCTCCTGTTCCTTTGCATATTGCTGTCCTTATCATACCAAAAAAGCGAGGTACCCAGACTTTGATTCTTCGAATCTTTCATCTAAAAAAGCCTCGTTATCCCTTAGCGGGATAACGAGGCTTGGTTGGCAACCGACGTCTTCAGGCATACATTAGCGTTTGCAATTCCCTGCTTGCCTGCTCGGTCAGTTGAATAACATCCGGCGAAAAGCTGCAGGGCTGTCTGTTTCCGAGAAGAATGACGGCATCCGGGACGCTGCTCTTCTCAAAAATAGGTACGACGACCGCGCTGACCAGCCGCTCGGCAAGCATCAATGGGCAGCGCCCGGGAAGACGGTCGCCTGAAGTCCGTCCATCGGATATGGCGGTACGTCCGGTCCGAAGCGCCGTGCCCACGAGATCCTGGCCTGGCCGCATGTGCATCCGCTTCACGCGTTCATTGCTTGCGCCCGACGTGAACTTCCAATGAAGCATTGCTCCGGACAAGCAAGCCAATCCACAGAAGTCGCTGGATGTATGCTCGCGCAAATGATCGACGATCTCCTGAATGTCGAATGAAAACTCATCATGCATGAGAAGACACTTCCTTTTTGAAATGCTACCTTCGATGGTTCCTTACTATATATTGTAGGCAATTCGGAAGGCCTTGTAATTCAGGGAAAACCCCTATTTAAATCTGCGTATTTACCGATTATGGCATTGAAAAGACAGAGAAGCCGCATTCTACGCGAAGATGCAGACACCCTTGCCAATGCGGACCATTAACCGATGTGACATTTCTCACAGCAAATTCAGGGAATTTATCGCAGAGGTTCAGGTAATCCCCTGATAACCAATCCTGTATTTTCGCGGTATGATGGAATCATAAGGAAACACGAGGAGGAACAGTCATGAGTACGGTATTCGTGGAAAGAGGAACCCGAGCTACGGGACAGGAACCAACGGAGGGGAACAAAATGGTGCGGGAGACAGGTGGGATACTTTCGTTTGTTACAGCCGAGCAGTGGTCGTGGATTGAGGCGAAAATGCAATCCAAACGGGTTAAGGCCGGTTATAGCCTCTTTCTGGAAGGTGATGAAGCCGGATATCTGTACTACCTCCGCTCAGGCCGGGTGAAAATGACCAAATCGACGGAAGACGGGAAAGAAATCATTTTGTCGATCCAGCAGAAAGGTGATTTGATCGGGGAATTCGGCGGCATCGGTGGTCAAACGCATAGCTATAGCGCGGAAATGACGGAAAAAGGGGAATTGGCGATCATTTCGCTCGGCGACCTGGAAGGCGTTCTTAGCAAACATGGCGATCTCGCTCTGAAGTTTTTGCAATGGATGGCACTTTCGCAACGAATCACCCAGTCGCGTTTTCGCGACCTGCTCTTGTACGGCAAGGCGGGTGCGCTTGCTTCGACACTGATCCGTGCCAGCAACTCGTATGGTCGATTTACGCCGGAGGGAATTGTGCTGGACATGAAACTGAACCATACCGAGTTGGCCGAAATGATCGGCGCTACGCGGGAAAGCGTCACACGTATGCTTGGTGCATGGAAGGAGCAGGGGACGCTGGATACGCAGGACGGAAAGTTAATGATCCGCGATCTTGGAGCTCTGCGCAGCATGTGCGGATGCCCGACGTTTCCGAGCTGTCCGGAAGAGATGTGTCGCTTGTAACAGGAAATAGATTGGATGTATCTGCTTTGTTTTGATGGCGATTGGGGTCGCATCGGATAAATTGGAGGAGGGCTGATATTCGCGTGAGCGGGTGTCAGCCCTTTTCTGGATTGGTTTTATTCGACAGGGCTTCGACCATACTCGCTGGCGAGAATCGAATACAGCAAAGAATCATGATAGGCGCCTTTGAAATGCCAATGTTCCCGAAGCAGGCCTTCGCGCTGCATGCCGATTCTCTTCATAACCTGCTCGGACGCTCTGTTGGCTGGGCGGCAGGTAGCGAAAACACGGTGAACGCCCAGTGTATTGAATCCATAATCGAGAAGAGCCATAGCGGCTTCGGTAGCGTACCCTTTTCCGTGATGCTCAGGGTGAAGCACGTAACCCAGCTCGGCATTTGTTTTCTCGATAAAAATGGCCACCGAGCCGATCATCAGATCCTGATCTTTTATACAAACGGCGAGCTCGTATGCATTCCTTGGTGATTGCTGCTGCTGAGTTAGAACATGATGGATGTATTGATGGGTGTCTTCTTCCGTGTTCGGTCCCCAGGAGGCATATTTGGCAACTTCGGGCAAGGATGAATACGAATGCACATGTTCCCAATCGGACTGGAGCATATCGCGGATGACCAAACGTTCGGTTTCAAGTTTCATGTCAATCTCCTTTCTTACATATAATGATATAAAAATAACCCATGAATCGATTCGGGTAAAGAACCGTTCATGGGTAGGTATGCAAGAGTAAAACTATCTCATGGGTTTGCATTGATCGGCAGGATACTTGTAGGCAAGCTTGCGGGTGATTTCTTTTTGCCATCTCGTATCCCCAAGCTGGATTGCCAGATTCAGAAGGTCGAGATAATCATCAAGCTGCAGCGTGGCTTTTTGCATGTCGGTATTCATTCGATATTCGTACCCCTTTATCTATGTGTTCAGAAATCATATGCATAGTTAATAAGTAACAGAACGACTATAATAATGATAATCATTATCAAACTATATGTCTATTATGCAATGAACGGTTATAAAAAGCAATGGCGATCAGCAAAAATGGATGCATTTTTTTGAGGAGATCATCCATTATCTTTGTGAGCCGGTTGATCGTAGGCACATCCAGATGAGGTAAGGGGCGTAAACGCCGAGATAGGCTGCGGGAAAGAGAAACCACCCGTCTAGCAATAAATGATGAATA
>NZ_CP139481.1:405000-677500 GCF_057364885.1 Paenibacillus sp. XP01
TAGTGAAAACTGCATTGCTCATCCGAGCAATTGGTTAAGCTACTAAGAGCACACGGAGGATGCCTAGGCGCTAGGAGCCGATGAAGGACGTGGCGAACAACGATACTGCCTCGGGGAGCTGTAAGCAAGCTTTGATCCGGGGATGTCCGAATGGGGAAACCCAGCTGGCGTAATACCCAGTTACTCTTGTCTGAATACATAGGGCAGGAGAGGCATACCAGGGGAACTGAAACATCTAAGTACCCTGAGGAAGAGAAAACAATAGTGATTCCGTCAGTAGCGGCGAGCGAACGCGGAACAGCCCAAACCAGGGAGCTTGCTCTCTGGGGTTGTGGGACGTCTCACATGGAGTTACAAAGGAGCCGGTTAAACGAAGAGGTCTGGAAAGGCCCGCCATAGAAGGTAAAAGCCCTGTAATTGAAAGTCTGCTCCCTCCGAGACGGATCCCGAGTAGTGCGGGGCACGTGAAACCCCGTATGAATCCGGCAGGACCATCTGCCAAGGCTAAATACTTCCTAGCGACCGATAGTGAAGCAGTACCGTGAGGGAAAGGTGAAAAGCACCCCGGAAGGGGAGTGAAATAGAACCTGAAACCGTGTGCTTACAAGAAGTCAGAGCCCATTTTAGGGGTGATGGCGTGCCTTTTGTAGAATGAACCGGCGAGTTACGTTCCCGTGCAAGGTTAAGGTGAGAAGCCGGAGCCGCAGCGAAAGCGAGTCTGAATAGGGCGACATAGTACGTGGACGTAGACCCGAAACCGGGTGATCTACCCCTGTCCAGGGTGAAGGTGCGGTAACACGCACTGGAGGCCCGAACCCACGCACGTTGAAAAGTGCGGGGATGAGGTGGGGGTAGCGGAGAAATTCCAATCGAACTCGGAGATAGCTGGTTCTCCCCGAAATAGCTTTAGGGCTAGCCTCGGAAAACAGAGTCGTGGAGGTAGAGCACTGATTGGGTGCGGGGCCCGCAAGGGTTACCAAGCTCAGTCAAACTCCGAATGCCATAGACTTACTTCCGGGAGTCAGACAGTGAGTGCTAAGATCCATTGTCAAAAGGGAAACAGCCCAGACCATCAGCTAAGGTCCCCAAGTGTGTGTTAAGTGGGAAAGGATGTGGAGTTGCACAGACAACCAGGATGTTGGCTTAGAAGCAGCCATCATTGAAAGAGTGCGTAATAGCTCACTGGTCGAGTGACTCTGCGCCGAAAATGTAACGGGGCTAAACACACCACCGAAGCTATGGCTTGATCTTATGATCAGGGGTAGGGGAGCGTTGTATAAGGGTTGAAGGTGTACCGTAAGGAGCGCTGGACATTATACAAGTGAGAATGCCGGTATGAGTAACGAAAAGATCAGTGAGAATCTGATCCGCCGAAAGCCTAAGGGTTCCTGAGGAAGGTTCGTCCGCTCAGGGTAAGTCGGGACCTAAGGCGAGGCCGAAAGGCGTAGTCGAAGGACAACAGGTCGAAATTCCTGTACCACCGTAAATCGTTACGAGCGATGGGGGGACGCAGTAGGGTAGTGACGCAGGCTGATGGATGCCTGTCCAAGCAGTGAGGCTGGTTAGTAGGCAAATCCGCTAACCGCAAGGCTGAGCTGTGATGGGGAGTGAAAATTACAGTAGCGAAGGTCATGATCTCACACTGCCAAGAAAAGCCTCTAGCCAGATGAAGGTGCCCGTACCGCAAACCGACACAGGTAGGCGAGAAGAGAATTCTAAGGCGCGCGGAAGAACTCTCGTTAAGGAACTCGGCAAAATGACCCCGTAACTTCGGGAGAAGGGGTGCCCCGGTAGTGTGAATAGCACGAGGGGGCCGCAGTGAAAAGGCCCAAGCGACTGTTTAGCAAAAACACAGGTCTGTGCGAAGCCGTAAGGCGAAGTATACGGGCTGACGCCTGCCCGGTGCTGGAAGGTTAAGGGGAGCGGTTAGGGATTTATCCCGAAGCTGTGAACCGAAGCCCCAGTAAACGGCGGCCGTAACTATAACGGTCCTAAGGTAGCGAAATTCCTTGTCAGGTAAATTCTGACCCGCACGAATGGCGTAACGACTTGGGCGCTGTCTCAACGAGAGATCCGGTGAAATTTTAATACCTGTGAAGATGCAGGTTACCCGCGACAAGACGGAAAGACCCCATGGAGCTTTACTGCAGCTTGATATTGAATTTGGGTACGATCTGTACAGGATAGGTGGGAGCCTGAGAAGCATGAGCGCCAGCTTGTGTGGAGGCACCGTTGGGATACCACCCTGATCGTATCTAGGTTCTAACCTGGTGCCCTAATCGGGTACGGGGACAGTGTCAGGTGGGCAGTTTGACTGGGGCGGTCGCCTCCTAAAGAGTAACGGAGGCGCCCAAAGGTTCCCTCAGAATGGTTGGAAATCATTCGAAGAGTGCAAAGGCATAAGGGAGCTTGACTGCGAGACCTACAAGTCGAGCAGGGACGAAAGTCGGGCTTAGTGATCCGGTGGTACCGCATGGAAGGGCCATCGCTCAACGGATAAAAGCTACCCTGGGGATAACAGGCTTATCTCCCCCAAGAGTCCACATCGACGGGGAGGTTTGGCACCTCGATGTCGGCTCATCGCATCCTGGGGCTGAAGTAGGTCCCAAGGGTTGGGCTGTTCGCCCATTAAAGCGGTACGCGAGCTGGGTTCAGAACGTCGTGAGACAGTTCGGTCCCTATCTGTCGTGGGCGTAGGAAATTTGAGAGGAGCTGTCCTTAGTACGAGAGGACCGGGATGGACGTACCGCTGGTGTACCAGTTGTTCCGCCAGGAGCACCGCTGGGTAGCTATGTACGGACGGGATAAGCGCTGAAAGCATCTAAGCGTGAAGCCCCCCTCAAGATGAGATTTCCCAGTATGTAAGACCCCTTGAAGACGACGAGGTAGATAGGCTGGGGGTGGAAGTGCAGCAATGCATGGAGCTGACCAGTACTAATCGGTCGAGGGCTTATCCAAGAAATGCAGGTTCTAAGATCGCAGATTTCGTTTCGAATCCAGTTTTCAGAGAGCAATCTCTGAACTGAAAAATCGTTTGGTGGCGATGGCGGAGGGGTTCCACACGTTCCCATCCCGAACACGACCGTTAAGCCCTCTAGCGCCGATGGTACTTGGACCGCAGGGTCCTGGGAGAGTAGGAAGCCGCCAAGCGAAACCCCTTAAGGGGCTTTTTTTTCGCCTTATTTGCTTGGGCCCTTAGCTCAGTTGGTTAGAGCGCACCTCTGATAAGGGTGAGGTCGGTGGTTCGAGTCCACCAGGGCCCACCATTTAACTTACAAATCAATAAATCCTACATATTATGGGGCCATAGCTCAGCTGGGAGAGCGCCTGCCTTGCAAGCAGGAGGTCAGCGGTTCGATCCCGCTTGGCTCCACCATTATATCAAGGCCCGTTGGTCAAGGGGTTAAGACACCTCCCTTTCACGGAGGTAACAGGGGTTCGAATCCCCTACGGGTCATAGTAGTATGGAGGCTTAGCTCAGCTGGGAGAGCATCTGCCTTACAAGCAGAGGGTCGGGGGTTCGATCCCCTCAGCCTCCACCATATACGCCGGTGTAGCTCAACTGGTAGAGCAACTGACTTGTAATCAGTAGGTTGGGGGTTCAAGTCCTCTCGCCGGCACCATTTAGTGCCTGGAACCGTGGTGTAGTTGGCCTAACATGCCTGCCTGTCACGCAGGAGATCGCGGGTTCGAATCCCGTCGGTTCCGCCACTTTGAATATTCAGCAGGGATGAGAATCCGTAAATGGGTTCGTCGAAGCATTCACTTCGAGAGCATAAGCTGCGCAGTCTCGAACGAAGTGAGAGTATCCCGTCGGTTCCGCCACTTGAATATTCATCAGGGATGGCAATTCGGTATTGGGTTTGTCAATTCCGCTTTTATCTTTATAAACGAATATGGCTCGGTAGCTCAGTCGGTAGAGCAGAGGACTGAAAATCCTCGTGTCGGCGGTTCGATTCCGTCCCGAGCCACCTTATATTGTGGAGGCTTAGCGAAGTGGCCAAACGCATCAGACTGTAAATCTGCTCCCGTACGGGTTCGGTGGTTCGAATCCATCAGCCTCCACCATTATTTTATAGGGGCATAGTTTAAAGGTAGAACAGCGGTCTCCAAAACCGTTAGTGTGGGTTCAATTCCTGCTGCCCCTGCCAGAGAATTTTTTTAGTAAGAGCCATTAGCTCAGTTGGTAGAGCACCTGACTTTTAATCAGGGTGTCGAAGGTTCGAGTCCTTCATGGCTCACCAGTTATATTATGCGGTCGTGGCGGAATTGGCAGACGCGCACGGTTCAGGTCCGTGTGGGCTAACCCCCCGTGGAGGTTCGAGTCCTCTCGACCGCACCAATCATATGCGGACGTGGCTCAGCGGTAGAGCATCGCCTTGCCAAGGCGAGGGTCGCGGGTTCGATTCCCGTCGTCCGCTCCAAATATGCGCCCTTAGCTCAGCTGGATAGAGCGTTTGACTACGAATCAAAAGGTCGGGAGTTCGAATCTCTCAGGGCGCGCCATTTAATTAAATAAGCCGGTGTGGCGGAATGGCAGACGCGCTCGACTCAAAATCGAGTGGGAAACCGTGGAGGTTCGAGTCCTCTCACCGGTATGTTTTCGGGATGTAGCTCAGCTTGGTAGAGCACCTGGTTTGGGACCAGGGGGTCGCATGTTCAAATCGTGTCATCCCGATTTTTTATAGGATGCGGGTGTAGTTCAATGGTAGAACTCCAGCCTTCCAAGCTGGTAGCGTGGGTTCGATTCCCATCACCCGCTTAAATTTTTTTGAGACCCTTGTGCGACAAGGGTTTTTTCTTTGCGTAAATTTCGACATACTGATCTCGAAGCAGCATGTCCGCGGTATGCCGTATCCTCAATCCTCGGAGCGATGCCAACCAGGGAGGAATATTCAATTCCACATCCTAGAATTCGGTATCTGTACCGGCCCATCCACAGTTCTGATTTTCGCCCGATCCTCCTAAAGAGTGGAACAACATATTATAAACGCAAAAAGAAATGTAGAAGTATTTAAGAATGCCACGATCCCTGGAGGCGACGCCCTCGATCCTGGAACCCCAATAGTAGTCCAATTCGTCGTCTCTTAATGGTCTGTTTTTAAATTAATGCAAGAAGGATCTGCTTCGCATTTAGACGAACGGGTCCTTTTCTCGATCTTTTGTACGTTTGACAACCATAGACTTCGACCATCACCCAACTTATATTTAAAACACAAAAAAGCTTTTGCGCTGCAAGGGCTTTTTTTGTTGCTTATAGGTGGTGTTCCACCCTGGTAAAAAAGTACCTTTGTTATGATGGCGGAACAGATTATGTAGCATTGCATAGATTGAATGGGCTTATGGGCACGTTAATGAACATTAGGTACCGTGAACGTTGGAAAGGATGAAGACATCACGAAGGAGGAACATTCCATGATCCATCAGCAGGCAGATTGCGACAGTTCATCCATGCGGCAAAAATTGAAGGAGGATCTTCGGCGCGTGGCGAACCGCATGAATGAGACATTGACGCGTTTCGATCAGGATAGCGTCTGTTTGCTGGCACAGTTTGCGGAGATTCGGAACGAGATCAAGAGGGTCGAGGTGCTGGCTGCCTCCTTTTATCTGGACTGCTATTTGTCACCCTTCACGGAGAAATTTGCCGAACTGACGGTGAGTGTGCAGCATTTGTCGGATCGCAGATATGGTGCGTTGATTGTGATCGAACGCGAAATATCGCTTGAGAAGATTATCCATTCCGGCGTTGCCGTGGATGCGAAAGTCACGCATGCCTTGCTGGAATCGCTTTTTATTCCGGGTGCTCCGTTACACGACGGTGCCGTGTTGATTCGTGGCAACCAGATCGTGTCGGCCGGCAACGTGCTTCCCGTCTCGCAGGCCGACGCCATTGGAGGAAAGTTGGGAACCCGTCACCGGGCCGCGCTGGGACTGAGTGAGCTGACGGACGCGATCGTGCTGGTCGTCTCCGAAGAGACGGGACAGGCTTCTTTTGCAGTCGACGGGGAGCTCCATCCAATCAACGTGATAGAGACGATTCAGTAAAGGTTAGGGCCTGCACGGAAAGGAAATATATTGCCCCCAGAAATAAGTAATCCATTCTGACATTAGAAAGCTAGTATGAATATGATCTTTACATGGTTGGTGTCATTGTAATGGAAATAATGAATCGCGTGCGCAACAGAGAGGAGTCAAAAAGACAGAATGATTGATTCGATCGCAAAAACGGTTTGAGGAGACGGTTAGCCATGAATTGGTTTGAAGCAATGGAACGCCATGATTACGAGGAGCTCGTCTTGTGTCAGGATAAATCATCCGGATTGAAGGCGATCATCGCTATCCATGACACAACGCTTGGACCTGCACTGGGCGGGACGCGAATGTGGACATATGCCTCCGAAGATGCAGCCATTGAAGATGCACTGCGGCTTGCCCGCGGAATGACGTACAAACATGCCGTATCCGGCCTGAACCTGGGCGGAGGAAAGGCAGTTATTATCGGGGACCCGCGACGGGACAAAAATGAAGCGATGTTTCGCGCTTTCGGCAGATACGTTCAAGGGTTGAACGGCCGTTATGTGACTGCGGAAGACGTCGGTACGACCGAGGAAGACATGAACCTGATTTATCAGGAGACGGACTACGTTACGGGCATCTCCCCGAGTTACGGTTCATCCGGTAATCCTTCTCCGGCGACGGCCTGGGGCGTATATCGGGGAATGAAGGCAGCAGCCAAGGAGGCACTCGGCACCGATTTACTGGAAGGCAAAACGATAGCCGTGCAAGGCATCGGAAACGTGGCCATGCGTTTATGCGAGTATTTGCATGAGGAGGGAGCCCGCCTGATCGTGACGGATATCCATAAAGACGCTGTGCAGGAAGCGGTGAACCGTTTTGGCGCGACTGCCGTGGATCCCTCGGATATTACTGGCGTCGACTGCGATATTTATGCACCTTGCGCCCTTGGAGGCACCATCAATGACGACACACTTAGGACGCTGAAGGCAAAGGTTGTCGCTGGCTGTGCGAACAACCAGCTCTTGGAGACTCGGCACGGCGACCGACTTCACGAGATGGGCATCGTATATGCGCCTGACTACGTGATTAACGCAGGAGGCGTCATCAACATAGCCGATGAACTCAGCGGGTATAACCGGGAGAGGGCATGGAGCAAGATTGGGGAAATTTACGAAAATCTGGAGAAGGTTTTTGAAATTTCGCGGACGGAAGGTATAGCAACTTACATGGCGGCGGACCGTCTGGCTGAGCGTCGCATTGAATGGATGAAAAACGCGCGCAGTACGTTTCTGCAAAATGGGCATCACGCCCTGAGCTCCCGCAGATTGCGCCGATAAATCAGCATAAGCAAAAAATCAGGAGAGTCCCTTGCAGGATTCTCCTGATTTTTTATATGCGTCGAAACTAGAAGTTTACGGATTGACTGCGGCCTGAGCTTTTCTCTCCGTCAGATAGTAACCGAGAGCAAGCAGCGGCATAATCAATCCGATAAGCGTGGTAAGGCTCCATCCTCCGGCTGCATAAGACCAGCTGCCGAGTGTTGAGCCGATCGCCCCGCCGATAAAAAAGATCGACATGAAGATCCCATTCACGCGTCCGCGGGCATTGCCTGCCAGAGAATAGATCACGCGCTGTCCCAGAACCAGGTTGCCCGAAACGGCCATGTCCAGCGTGATGGCGACGACGACGAGCAGAGAGAGCGACAGGACGGAGTGGCCTTGGAACAGATAAGCGAGACCGAAGGATAGGGCAGCGACGACCATGGCGACTCCCGTCAATACTTTGGTCATGCCCCGGTCTGCCAGACGGCCTGCAATCGGAGCAGCCACGGCACCGCCCACACCAGCCAAAGCGAACCAGGCTATGCCTTGCTGAGACATATTGAAGTCATTAGCCAAACGCAGCGGAACGGTAGTCCAGAACAGGCTGAAGGCACCGAACAGGCTGGCCTGGTAGAAGGCGCGGCGACGGAGCATCGGCAGTGTTCTGAACAATTTGGCGAGCGATCCGATAAGTTGGCCGTAATTCATGACAGGCTCGGGTCTCCGGGTAGGCAGGGCCCGAGAGAGGAGCAGGGTCAGCAGAGCGATTACGACGGCCGAGAAAATGAAGACCGCATGCCATCCGAACAGGCTGGTGATGAAGCTTGCGACAGGGCGAGCGAGCATAATGCCGAGCAGCAGGCCGCTCATCACGTTGCCCACGACGCGCCCCCGCTGCTCTTCGGAAGTCAGGTACGTGGCGTACGGCACAAGAATCTGGGCGATCACGGAGCCGATTCCGATAATCAGCGAAGCTGACAGGAACAGCGATGCATTAGGTGCGAACGAAGCCACCATAAGTGCGACGATCAGAACAAGGAGAAGTATGGTGATCAGACGGCGATTTTCGGTAATGTCGCTAAGCGGCACGATAAAAAGCAATCCAAGGACGTACCCGATTTGGGTAATGGTGACGATCAGTCCGGCTGCGGCAGACGATAGCCCCGTGGCAGCGCTGATTGGGCCAATGACGGTTTGAGCATAATAGAGATTGGCCACGATGAGCCCGCATGCCGAGGCCAAAAGCAATATCATCCATGATGATACGGGCGCAGCCGGCTTCGAATTTTTGGTCATTTCCATGACGATCATCCTCCGTAATATTCAAATTGTTATTCGTATCGTTCGTTGCGAGTTAAAGATGAATTACTAAACGTTTAGTTCATTAATTATGGTTATATAATAAACTATACGTTTAGTATTGTAAATAGGCAAATCCATTTTTTCTGCATTCAAATTTGAAGCGGGGCGAAAATTGGTTGTGTCCGATTTCTTTTAGTATAATGAACGTACATTATATGGATGATTAGTTTATAGGTTTGGGGAGGACTATCGATGACTGCCAAAAGAGGGCGCCCTCGCAACATGGAAACCCAGAACGCTATTCTGACCGCATCGTACGAGCTGCTGCTTGAACTCGGATTCGCGGCGGTTACGGTGGAGAAAATTGCTGAACGGGCGCAAGTGAGCAAGGCAACGATCTATAAATGGTGGCCGAACAAAGGCGCAGTAATTATGGACGGATACATGAATGCGGCCACGGCACGGCTTCCCGTTCCCGATACGGGAACCGTATTCGAAGATTTGCGCATTCATGCCGCCAATCTCGTCGTTTTTCTGACGAGCCGTGAGGGGAAAATGATTACTGAAATTATTGGAGAAGGACAACTCGATCCTGCGCTAGCCGAAGAATACAGAAGCAGGTATATCCGCCCTAGAAGGCAGGAAGCTTGGGGGATCATCGAGAAAGGCGTGAAACGCGGAGAATTGAGAGCCGATGCCAACATCGGATTGTATATCGATATGATCTATGGACCGGTTTTCTATCGAATGCTCGTTACGGGGGAAGGCATCTTGGAGAGCGACATCCTGGAGCTTCTGGACTCGTTATTTGAGGGGATTCGCGTTACATAGCGATTGTTCGGCCAAAAGATTAAGGGACGATTCCATGGAATCGCCCCTAGTTTGCGTGGGGAAGAGGACAAATATCATACCTGAAAAATCGGGGAAATGGCAGGAGGGATGCCGACAGAGGACGAAGTGGAGTCATGCTCATTCAGAATCGGGGGTGTGCTCCACACCTGACTGGGGATTTCCCTCCGTAAAATGGGAGCCACTTCTTCAGCGAAACGCTGTACTTGCTCTAACTGCTCCTGATGGCTCAGGCCGTCCACGCTGATGCTTAGCACCTGATGGCCAAATGCCTGGTGGTAATCCAGAATTTTTTCGACGATCTGCTCCGGGCTTCCAATCAGTACCGGGCCGTTAGCGATGTTATCCTCCAGGTCCTTGAAAGGCGACTGGTTATGCTGAGCGGCGGCTGTTGCATGAAATGCCTCGTAGTAGGGCTTGTATCGGCGTATGGCTTCCTCGCGCGTATCTGCCAAATACAGGCTGCCTGCTCCGGAGCCTATAAGCGCTTTGCCGGCATCGTGGCCGTAGTGCTCAAGGCGTTCTCGATAATGATCAATCAGCGCCTTGTATTTGGCTTGGGGATGGAAGGAATTCGAAGTGAACAAAGGCTCCCCATGTTTGGCTGCAAGCTCGGTAGACAGGGTGCTGGATGCACTGCCATGCCAAACAGGGATGGTTTGCTGATAAGGCCTTGGCTGGGTTGTGACTTCATGTAATGGTGGGCGGTATTTTCCGTTCCAGGTGACGCTCTCTTCCGTCCAAAGCCGTTTCAGCAGCTCGTATCGTTCTCCTAGAGATTCCCATTGATCCTCTTCACGGATGCCGAACAGCGGATAATGCCGGGGATCGTTGCCTTTGCCGATGATTAGCTCCAGGCGTCCGCCGGAGAAGTGGTCAAGCGTGGCGTAATCCTCGGCTACACGCACGGGGTCAAGCACGCTAAGCACGGTTACCGTCGTCAGCAAACGAATGCGCGAAGTCGCGGCAGCCACCGCGGTTAACACGACGGGAGGGGAAGATGAGAGGAAGGGAGCGCCATGTCTCTCGCCGACCCCATATGCATCGAAGCCCAGCTTCTCCGCCAGGCGGGCCTGATCCAAAATGTTCAGGAACTTCTGCTGCGTGGTCAGGGCTTCGCCTGTTAACGCATTGGGCAGATTCATCATGAGGCTGAACAAGGCAAACTTCATTCCATCGTCTCCATATCCTATTGGAATAATTGGATAAGTTACTTTTTTAATGTACCATGGTCCGAATCAAACTTCTAATGGATTTTTTCTATAAGCAGCGGAAAAGGTGTAGAGTCAGATTCGAAGCCAGGTTATTTTGAATGCGTTGAGTACGGCTTCGCATATTAGCAGCCCGATCATGAACACGAGAAAATAATTTGATTAGTGACAAAAATCACTGAAAACGAACAGACATAGCATGAATGATATTGAAAAGGTAACGGAATTGCCACGATTTTTATTGACCACTGTAAAATTTAGGGTTAAAATTATTGTTATCATATAAATTCTAATTTCTGGATTTTATTGCGGGGGTGGGATGCATGGAACCTACAGCTACGATTCGCTCGACGATCGAGGATTACATCAGGAAACAGGGGTACACCCTGCAGTACTTTGCTGATATATCCGGTGTTAATGCAGGGACCTTGAGTGCCATCATCAAAGGGACAAGACCCATCGCCATGGCACAGCTTGACTTGCTGACGGAAGGCATGAAGCTGGAAGAGGGGCATTTTTACGAGCAGTATGGGGCCGAATGCTTCGTGGAAGCAGCCCCGCATTGGAGAAGGCTGGAGCCTTTCCTGCAGCGTTGTGCCGAATTGGACAAGCTGGATTGCATCCAGAACGTGATTCGCCAGGTAACGGACGACCGTTCGTACATTTCCGAGTTGTTCGAGATGGCGGAAGGCATGTTCGAGCGCGGACAGAACCAGGCGGCACTCATGCTCTACGAATGCGTTGCGGAGTGCGAGAAGTATCAACATTCCGAGCGTTTGGCACTCTGCCAATACCGGATTTTCACCTTGTCCTTGGGTCAGGATCAACATGCAAACCTGAGAGCGGCCGTGCATTTCGAGCCCTTCATCAATCGGCTGGATGAGGAGCGGCAGCTTGATGCGATCAAGGATCTGGCAAATACATATGGAGGGCTTAATCTATGGGATAAAGTTCTTCATCTTGCCAATGAACTCGAAGAAAGAGTAAACTTTATGGAGACCATATATAGGAAGAATTCGGATGTATCTCTGAACAGATTATCTAAATATCCATTATTCATATACAAGTATTACTCCTATTTAATGAAGTCGGTAGTTTTTGGTGAATATCAAGATTACGAAACAGCTTTAAGTTTCACAAAATTATACTCGGATATTCATGTGGAAAACGCGAGCTCCGAGGATCGATTATTTATTGAGAGATTTAAAGGCTGGGCAGAAGTCAACACATATCTTTTTCTATTGATGATGGGGAATTTGGAAGCGTTAAAGCCATACGTCAATTATATTGAAAATAATCCGGATGAATTATTACCGGGTTTAGTGAAAATATTAGAGGCTTCCAATATGTATGATATTAACATTGACCATGTTCTTACAAAATTTGATTCATTTATTTCTCTATTAAATGGCCCTGATCATCTGAATAGCATCTACAATACCGAAATCAGTAATGAGAGGCAAGTAAAGCTTCTAATGGAATTAGCTAAATATTATTTAAGAAGTTCAGATTCTATCGAAGGTTTCGTTCAATTGTTGAGTTGTTTGTCTCACGCAATCAGAATCAATGACCACAAAACCATTATTTATTGCGTAGGACTTTTTGAGAAAAATAGATCCAGTGCTCCAAATCATATTATTAATAGTTACAGACAACTGATTGAGGAGGTCTATAAAGGTTATGAGAAGAAAAAAAATATCTACGTCCATTAAGGTTTGTACGGTGGCAATGTTGACTTTCTCAATTACGTTGGATACTGTTTTAAGGCTGTTAAACCATGGATTTGGTGGAGTATGATGTATAAACCGTTATTACAACATAAGTTCGGGATTTATTAAAATTACGAGTATAGCGAAATGAAAAACAGTAACCCCTAACCTGAGGGGCTACTGTTTTTTTTGTTGAATTAACAGATCAACAGGTTTAAAATCGAGGATATAATTTACATTAATTATATTTATCGTTTATGTTTGCAGATTCGGGGTGGGACCATTGGGGCCAGAGGCTACGATTTGCTCGCAAATTGAAAGGCACATGAATAAGGAAGGTTACAAACTTCAGAGATTTTCAGAATTATCTGGAGTAAATGTTGGGACACTTAGCGCCATATTAAAAGGAAAAAGGCCGCTGTCTATGAATCAATTAGACAAAATTACTGCTGCTATGGGACTAGAGTTAGGTTTTTTTTACGAGAAATATGCAATAGAGAGTTTTGTTGAAGGAGAAACTCATTGGAGAAGGTTGGAGCCCTTTTTAAATCGGTGTGCTGAACTTAACAAGCTTCAGTGTATAAAAAAGGTTGTAACCCGTGCAACAGATGACCGTTCTTATATCAATCAGTTATTTAAGTTGGCTGAGAAATGGTACGAAACAGGGTTATACAAGGCTGCGCTTATTTTATACAAATGTGTCGCAGAGATCGAAAAATATCAGCACTCAGAAAAACTCGCTATATGTCACTACAGAATTTTTATCTTGTCTCTAGACTCTGATAGCAGAAAAAATCTCCGTTTAACGGCAGTTTTTGAGAAGTATGTTGATTGTCTGGATGAAGATCATAGGTTGGATGCGATAAAGGATCTTATGAATGTTTACTCTGCTTGTCTTGAACTTGATAAATTATACGATACTACGATTAAACTTGAAGAAGCTGTGCAGACAAGGAAAAAGTACACATCAAATAAAACTGTAGCAAAATCTAAATACCCGATTTTCGTTTACGAAGCATATGCATATTTAATGAGAGGCTCGTTTTTCAGTCATACTGAGCAATATGAAAAAGCTTTGTTATGTGTGGAACATTATCAGAGAATCACCTTAATTAATGATCCAACAAGAGAAGAATTGATACACATCAATAAATTTAGAGAATGGGCAAAGTTGAATAGTTTACTTTATAACGTGATGATGGGTAATATGACAAAATTAAGAGAATATATACAATGTATAATTGCGTATAAAGATGAAGAGCATATTGCGTTGGGACATATATTTAAAGCCGCGAATAAATATGATTATGATGTTGATTTTGTAATAATTCAATTCGAGGAACTGTTAAATAAATTCTACCATTTCCCTTTTGAGGGAGATGTAATGACATCGAATAAATTTGTAATTTCAATGTTTTACGAGCTTTCACGATATCATTTGCGAAAAAAAAGATACGATAAGGGTATAAGGTTCTTGCTTAAAAGCTTAGAAGCTGCTATCAATAATTGGGATTATTTTACGATTGTTAAATGTCTCGATCTCTACGGTGAGAATAGGGGCCATGCTACGTTAGAGCAAGAGAAAGAATATGACAGATTTCTTCAAACAATGTCTATGGAAACGCCTCGATACAAGAATTTCACCGCTGAGAGAGGTTTAGGTACTTGTGAGCGCAAAAAATATGGAACCAACTGAATGTCGGACGCTGACCGATGTTGGTTGGTTTTTTTTATTTGCTGAATATTTTCTTTTGGAGAGTTGTGAAAAATAAAGTAAATTTTTATCAGTGATTGGAAGTTTGTTGTTTGGTTATGTTTGAGGAGGGTGTCATTATTCTATGAAAAATTATTTTTGCAAACCATCATTTCAATTTGCAAAGGAAAAAAAGTTCAACTTTTTGGCAAACTATCTTAAAATGGATATAAGAAGGGGAGGGGCATGCTGTGAGAGTACCGAAACAGATTAGAGACCAAATCGAACAGAACCGGAAGGAACTAAGTCGTTTGGCGGCCGATCATGGCATGCACGACCAGAAAGTGCTGCACCAGTCTATGGTGCTGGACGAGCTTATTAATGAGTACTATCGTTTCGATTACCAAAAACGTATTCTGAACCATCAGCCGATCGCGTAGAGCCGTCGGTTTTTTTATTTTGCCAAATGAAAAGAGTCGAAAAACCGCCGATTGCATCATGCATTCGGCGGTTTTGTCATGGTATCGTTCATACATTCATCGGATACGTTATCGAGCCATGCGTTTTCCTCAATGGATACGGGCCTCAAGTCGTCGTGCCACGATCGACAACGTGTAGTTGATGATAAAATAGAGCGCGGTCGCCAGCAGCAGGGCCGGAATGACGTAATTGAAGCTTTGCCCGCCAAGAATCTGCACATTGCGCATCAGCTCCGGCAAGGAAATGATGATCGCAAGGGACGTATCCTTTAGCAGGGAGATGAACTGGCTGACCATGGGAGGAGACATGCGCCGCAAGGCTTGAGGCATAATGATGCTGCCTAGTGTCTGCATATAACTCAGGCCGGACGAGCGGGCTGCTTCAATCTGCCCTCGTTCAATGGAGTTCAGCCCGCTGCGAACGATCTCGGCGATCATGGCCCCCTCAAACAAACTCAAGCCCACAACGGTGGACCAAAATACGGGCAGTTTGATGCCGAGCTGCGGCAGGACGATATGGATGAAAAAAATGATCAGCAACAGCGGCAAATTGCGAATGATGTCCACGATGACCGCAGCAAGCTGCGACAGAACCGGAACCCGCATATACCGGATCGTTCCGAACACGGTTCCAAGCACGAAACTGAATACGATGGATAATCCGGCGACCTGGAGGGTTACCAGAAACCCCTGAAGCAGAAAGCGTAGATTGGGCCAAGCGTAAGCGCCGGCAAAGTCCATGGGATCGATCACCACCTTTGATAAAAGAATGCCTCACATCGTCGCTTGCTCCGAGCGCTTATTCGGTTTTCGGGAATGCTGATGTTTGGGCCGAATTCCGCCATCGCTTTTCCCGAGCCGCCGTTCCATGTAGTGCACAAGGAAGCTGAGCGGCAAGGTCAGGACCAGATAGAACAAGGCAACGATCGTATAAACGCTGAGCGGCTGGAACGTATCGGAGTTGACCAGGTCGGCGAAATACATCAGATCCATGCCAGCCACGACGGCCAGTATCGAGGAATTTTTGACCAGGTTGATAAATTGGTTGCCGATGGACGGCAGCACGATTTTGATTGCCTGCGGCAAGATGACCAGATTCATGGCCTGAATGTAGGAAAGACCCGATGACCGGGCGGCCTCCAGCTGCCCGCGCGGTACGGACTGAATGCCCGCGCGGATCGCTTCGGCGATAAACGCCGCAGTATAAATGGTCAGGCCAAGCGTGCCCGAGACGAAGCCGTCCAATGAAATGCCGAGTGCAGGCAGCCCGAGGTAAAAGAAAAACACGACCAGCAGCAGCGGGATGTTGCGAATGAACTCGACAAACGCGGTGCCGATCCAGTTAAGCGGCTTGACGGGAGCGATGCGAAAGACCGCAATGACCGCACCCAAAAGAAAACTGCCAACGAGGGCGATCAGGCTAATCTGGATCGTATTCAGGAAACCTTCAAGGAAGCGGTCCGAGTGCCTCGTCAGCACGCTGAAATCCAATGTTCCCATAACGTTAAACGCCTCCGTTCGTTGCGGGAGTGACACAGATGGGGTGAAGCAGGGCAGAGGACTGGTATCGGTTGATTGTCTGCAGACCTATCCGCCCTGCTGCTTGTTTACTCAGGCTTGCTGCCCAGCCACTTTTCATGCAGGGCATCGTATTCGCCGCTATCTTTCATGTTTTTGAGCAGGGTATTCACTTCCTCCACAAAGGCGCTGTCTCCCTTGCGGATGGCCATGCCGTAAGGTTCGCTGGTGAAATTGCCGCCGACGAGCTTATAGTTGTTATCGGATTGCTGCATGCCGATGAGGATGATATTGTCGGTGGTTAGCGCATCGCCTTTGCCGGCTTTGAGAGCGGTGAAGGCATCCTGATAGTTGTCGTATTCCAGCACCTCGGCGTCCGGTGCTTTTTCGCGAATGTTTTGCGCAGAGGTGGAGCCTTTCACCGCAAGCACTTTCACGCCTTTGCCAAGGCTATCCAGCCCGGTGATGGAGCTATCGTTTTTCACGAGAAGGGATTGCCCTGCTTCGAAATACACATCGCTGAAATCAACCTGCTCCTTACGCTCATCGGTAATGGTCATGGTTGCGATGATGATGTCGATGTCGCCGTTTTGCAGCATGGGGATGCGCGTTTTGGAGGTGACCTCTTTCAGCTCGACCTTGGTTTCGTCTCCGAGAATTTGCTTGGCGAGCGCTTTGGCAATATCGACGTCGAAGCCTTCGACGGCTCCGCTGGACGGGTCTTTGAGGCCAAACAGCTTGGTATCGTACTTCACCCCTGCGATGAGTTTGCCACGCTCTTTAATCTGTTCGATCGTGCCTTTGGCCGAGGAATCGTCGTCCCCGCCGTTCCCCGGTGAATCGCTCCCCGTATTACAACCGGAAAGAACAATAGAGAGCATCAGCACCAACATGAATGCAGGCCATTTCAACACGTTTTTCATTGGATCATACCCCTTTCGGATCGTGGATTTTCTCTGCTTTCCTAATGATGAATCAAGCGGCTAAGAAATTGTTGTGCACGTTCCTCCTTCGGTTGATCAAAAAAGTCGGCGGCAGCGGCTTCTTCCACAATTCTTCCTTCATCCATGAAAATAACCCGGTCCGCTACCTCGCGGGCAAAGCCCATCTCATGCGTCACGACGACCATGGTCATGCCATGATGGGCCAGGGAGCGCATGACGTCGAGCACTTCGCCGATCATCTCCGGATCGAGCGCGGAAGTGGGCTCGTCAAACAGCATGATTTTGGGCTCCATCGCGAGTCCTCGCGCAATTGCCACGCGCTGCTGCTGGCCTCCGGACAATTGGGAGGGATAGCTGTCGGCTTTGTCGGCAATGCCTACGCGGGTCAAATACTTCATGGCCGTGGCCGCGGCCTGGTCTTTGGATTGTTTGCGTACTTTGATGGGGGCAAGGGTGATGTTATCGATGACTTTTTTGTGAGGGTAGAGATTAAAGTGCTGGAATACCATGCCGATGTCGCGCCGGAAGAGGTTGATGTCCACCTTTTTGCCATGCAGGGCGACGCCGCTAACGAACAGTTCGCCTTCGGTGATCGTTTCCAGACGATTGATGCAGCGAAGCAGCGTGCTTTTGCCTGAGCCCGAAGGGCCGATGATCACGACGACCTCGCCCTCGGCAATGGTGAGATGGATATCTTTGAGGACATGAAATTGACCATAATGCTTCTGAACACCCCTGAATTCAATCAAAATACATCCCATCCTTTCTGCTGTTTTGGTGTGACAGGAAATTTTAGGGATTAAATGGAATTGGTTATTCTATCATACCGAGACATCCTCTTCATGGCAATTGATTTGTTATAAAATATGACGTAAGTAATAGAAATAATGGGCCTGAAGCTCGTTATTATGTTATATGTTTGTGATGTTGTTGGAATTGTTGTGACGAATCCTGACAAAAAAATGAATCGAATCGCCTAGATGATTTGTAGAGATTGGAATATATGGTTGTAGTATACTTATTATGGAGAAGCCCAAATGATGTGGATCATGGAGCATATAATCTCAAATTCCGTGCGGACAGAGCAAAAAAGCTCAACCCGAAGGGCTTGTCCTGCTGATATGATGGAGCCACCATCTGTGAACCGGGGGGTTGATGTCCGGTTTTGGTGCCATTCCAAAGTTTTGAATAGTAATGATATGGAGGGTGATTCGGTTCGATGAATACATATAACGCTTCCTTGCAAACAGACAAAGGTACTGCTTTCAACACCAATGAACCAAAATATGAAGTACAGCTGCCCAAGATTCCTGCGCGTGATTTTCGAATCACCGATTACGGCGCCGTTGGAGATGGCCACACGGACAATTCGGAGGCATTCCGATTGGCAATAGCGGCCTGCGCGGAAGCGGGCGGCGGGCGAATCGTCATTCCGGCAGGCGTATGGCTGACAGGACCAATCGTGCTCCGCAGCAGCATCGAACTTCATACACAAGCAGGGGCGTTGGTCACCTTTAGTCAGGCATTTGATCAGTATCCCTTAATTGCATCGAGTTTTGAAGGGTGGCAAGTCGTCAGATGCCAATCCCCGATCGATGCCGAAGGAGTGGAAGATATTGCGATTACGGGCGAGGGCATCTGGGATGGGGGCGGTCAAGCCTGGAGACCGGTCAAACGTTCCAAGCTGACACCTTCGCAATGGAGAAAGCTTGTGTCTTCGGGCGGAGTGGTAGCGGGAGCCGGAGAAGAGGACCAGATCTGGTGGCCGTCCGCGTCTGCGCTTGAAGGCGGTTCCATCGCCCTGCGCCTATATCAGGAAAAGGTACGGGATGTGGCGGCCTATGAAGGAATTCGCGATTTTTTGCGTCCCAACATGGTCAGCCTGCGACGCTGCAAACGGGTGCTGCTGGACGGACCGACGTTCCAGAATTCACCGGCATGGAACCTGCATCCGTGGGCATCCGAACACGTGACGATTCGAAATGTGCAAGTGCGTAATCCGTGGTTCTCGCAGAACGGTGACGGGCTGGATATAGATTCATGCCGTCATGTGCTGGTGGAACAAAGCGTATTTGACGTTGGCGATGATGCCATCTGCTTAAAATCCGGCAAGGACGCGGAAGGACGCGAGTTGGGAATGCCCTCCGAGTACATCACGGTCCGGGATTGCACCGTGTATCACGGACATGGCGGGGTGGTCATCGGCAGCGAAATGTCCGGCGGCATTCGGCATGTACGCGTGTCGGACTGCACGTTTATCGGCACGGACATCGGGCTGCGTTTCAAAAGTGCACGCGGACGCGGAGGGGTTGTCGAGGATATTCAGATCGAGCGTATTTACATGAAAGATATCATCTGGGAAGGCATCTCGTTCTCCTTTTTCTATGCTAACCAGGAAGGTTCAGCGAGGGGCAGCGACTTGGCGCAGGAGGTTAGCGAGGAGACCCCCGTTTTCCGTGACATTCACATTCGGGAAGTGGTCTGTGCAGGCGCGGAAACGGCGCTGTTTGTCAGCGGGCTGCCCGAAATGCCGTTGGAAGGATTGGTCATCGAAGATTACAAGGTACAGTCCCGATCCGGAATACAGTGCTCCCATGCCAAACATTTGCGAATTGCGCGGCTGGACGCCGACATTGCCGAAGGTTCCCTAATCCATTTGCATCAGTGCAAAGGAGCGGAGTTGGAGGCGATTGGGGGGCATGGCGCGGACGGGCGTTTGTTGACGTTGACCGGGCGAGAAACAGCGGGGATCGTTTGCCGAGAAGGTGATGACGAAACAGCAGGACGCCAGATATCCGTCGGACCCGAAGTGCGGAGCGGGGCGCTTATTCGCAGATAGTCCCGACAAGACGCCGCAGCTGGGTTGAGGGAGCGGCGCTGTCATACAGACGTGTCTCGCGGTGGCTGGAAACAGGGCACAGCCACCGCGCCTTTTTTTCATAATGAGAACTCCAGTCGTTGATCTCCACATTCCAGTGGCTCGGCTTAAGCGTCCAATCGGGTAAGGGTCGCATTCGCGAAATGCGGCTCTTTTTGTCCTATATGAAAAAGACGGAGAGAAGGGCCGGAAATGCAATATGCTTGCTCCAGACCGTTCACCGATGTTCTTTCCGGTATCGAAGGGGGGTCGTCCCCGTCACCTGTTTGAATGTTTTATTGAAATGGGCCGTGTGCTCGAATCCCACCTTCTCCGCGATCATCTGTACCCGGTCCCTGGTAGAGAGCAATCGGCGCTGGGCCTCCCTGACGCGCACGACGCGCAAATATTCGCTGAAACGGAACCCCGTAAATCGGCTGAACATCCGGCTGAGGTACGAAGGGCTGATATAAAAACGGGACGCCGTATCTTCAAGCGTAAGGGCTTGGCTGTAATGCTCGTTAACGTAACCTACGATTTCGCTAATCTTGTCCTGCATGGGATGGACGGGATCGGACATCGTCTGGCGCGTAGCCTCTTCTACGCGATGGATGCTGATCAATAGTTGGGCAAGCAGGCTTCTCACCGCAATCTCATGATGCGATCGGCGCTCTTTGCATTCACGCAGCATCTGCCATAACAAACGTTCGGTCTCCGGCTGCTCCTCTTTCGGGAAATGAACCAAACGGGAATGGTCAAAGGGAAGCAGGCCGCAGAGGCCGACCTCCATGCCCGTAGCAAAAGAGGGGGAGAACTCGATCAGGATCCGTTCAAAGCCGGGATTGCTTCCTTTGGATGTTGTATGTGGATCATGGGGATTGATGAGCATCAGGTCCCCTTTGCGTGCGGTAAGAACCTGTCCCTTCATGGAATACACCCGTTCTCCTTCCAGGAGATAATACAGCTCGTAAAACGGATGGGCATGCGGGTGTGTCATGGCGTATCCGTCCTGTCTGCGTATATGCTGAATGGTAAATGAATTCTCCCCGATGCGATACTTGGGTCCGATTCGATCCTCGATTACATGCATTTGCGCAGTTCCTCCCTGCAAGAATGGTTTACGAATATAACCATATCATAACGGAAAATCCAGTTAATTGTAAACGCTATCAATAAATTGACATGCTGAAGGCCGGGGGTGGGGCGAATCGGCTCTAAATCCGAGTATCGTTCAGGTTAGGAGCGGGAAGGATGACAAAATATGATCGATGATTTACAGTAGGAGGAGTGGGACAGAGCCTGGATCGGCGTCTCCAAACTGAAGTGGAAGGAAGGAAATTGGTTATGACGACACATGAACTTTCGCCTCTCGTAGCTGCGCTCGACATGCAGCCGCACGTTGAAGGTGGTTGGTATAAGGAAGTATGGAAAGCATCCTATCAAATTCCGCAGTCCGTGCTGCCTGAAGCCTATTCAGGCCCGCGCTTTGCGGCGAGTTCGATCTATTTCCTGCTTCACCCGCATGAATTTTCCGAATGGCATACAGTGCTGTCGGATGAACTGTGGATGTGGCACAGCGGAAGTCCGATCGAACTGAAGCTGGGCGGCACCGGCGAGCGTCCGGAAAATGAGGAAGTCCATGTGCTCGGCATGGATATTGCCGCAGGACAGCTGCCGCAATTGCTTGTGCCGGCAGGTGCTTGGCAAACGGCGCGTCCACTTGGCGATGAGCCGGTGCTCGTTTCGTGCGTGGTGGCGCCAGGTTTCCACTACGACGATTTCAAACTGGTAGCCAAGGGCTGATTTGGCTTTTCGAAAGCATGCTAACCATTGTTAACATTCATTCCAACAACAAACGAAAACCCCGATGCAGACATGAGCCTGCATCGGGGTTTTTGGCATCATTATTTTTTAGAAATTGAAGTTGTCGGGGTCCGAACCGAAGCGTTTGTTTTCGTTCAACCCGTTAATTTGCCCGATGTCTTCCGGCGTCAGTTCGAAGTCGAACAGATCGGCATTTTCCCGAATGCGCTGCGGTGTAACGGATTTGGGAATGGTGACGATGCCGTTCTGAAGATCCCAGCGCAGAATGACCTGGGCCGGGGACTTGCCATACTTGGCGCCGATTTCTTGGAGCAGCGGATGTTCCAACAAATGGCCCTGACCAAGCGGAGACCATGCTTCGACCTGGATTTTATGCTTACTGCAATAATCCCGCAATTCCTGTTGGTTCAATAGCGGATGCAGCTCAATCTGATTGACGGCAGGAACAACGGTTGCTTCGGTCATCAAATCCTCCAGATGGTGAATTTGGAAGTTGCTTACGCCAATGGCGCGAATGCGTCCTTCCCGATGCAGTCGTTCAAGCGCGCGCCACGTATCTTTGTATTTTCCTTTGACCGGCCAGTGAATGAGATAAAGATCCAGGTAATCCAGCTCCAGGCGCTCCATGCTGGCCTCGAAGGCAGCAAGCGTGGATTCGTAACCCTGGTCGGAATTCCAAACCTTCGTTGTAATGAACAAATCTTCACGGGCAATGCCGGATTCGCGAATGCCTTGGGCAACGCCGGTTTCGTTGTTATAGGCTTTGGCGGTATCGATGCTGCGGTAACCGGTTTCAATCGCCGTTCTGACGGCGTCCACGGCTTCTTGTCCGTCCTTCACCTTGAATACGCCAAATCCAAGCCATGGCATTTTGACTCCGTTATACAGCGTCGTCGTGTCCTGTACATGTTTCATGGTCCGAAATTCCTCCTTTGGTTATGTCGATGTGTTCTCCGTGTGCTTCCCCGGATGTGTGCTTGGCCCTGCAGGATGATTCCAACATTTATTATACTAAAGCTGCTCCTCCGTCGGCAAAGTTTATGGACCATGTTGGACATGAAGATCAGCTGTTTTTTTCCTTATTCTACAGGAAGAGGTTTGGATTTGATGCGCACGGGTGATAAGATGAAGTATAACGAGTCAGGGGGCTTTGCTTCCGCTGACGAAGGATGATCTCAATTGAAGGGATGCGGCTCGAACGGCAACTAACGGGGCGTGTCATTAATCATAAAGGAGCAAGTGGAGATGAAGAAATCGAAGCATACCAAAACCGCGGCGGCCTGGTCCCTCGTCGTCATGGGGGCGGGATTTGCCGCATCCTTGCCGTTCCAAGGCTCGATTGCCGGCAAATTGCTGGTGGGATCGTTCGAGGCCGGTTTGGTGGGAGGACTTGCGGACTGGTTCGCCGTCACGGCATTGTTCCGCCATCCGCTCGGCATTCCGATTCCGCATACGGCCTTGCTGCCGAAGAATCGGGCGAAAATGACGGAAGGGCTTGTGTCTGCCGTGGAGAACAACCTGCTCAACAAGGAGAGCATCACGGAGAAAATCGCCGGATTCAAAGCAGCGGAGATGGTGATGGATACCCTTATGCGGGAACTGCATACCGACGGAGCCAAGCAGATGATGGATACGCTCTGCAAACGCATTCTGGCCGGGCTGCCGCTGGAGCAAATTGCTCCCATCGTGGCGGCAGAGGTCAAAACGCAAGCCGGGGCATTCGATCTTGGACCGATTCTGGAACGGGCGATATCGCAGGTTAGCGAAAAAGGGTATGACGCCAAGGCATTGGATTATGGCCTGAAGCAGGCTGAGGAATGGCTGGTGAAGCCGGAGACGGTCTACGTGCTTGGCGAGAGCGCCATGAAAGCGATCGGCGGCATCCAGATGAATGGGCTAATGCAGTTTGCGATGAACGCTTTTCTGGGTTACATGAACGAAGAGAAGATGGGCGCGATTTTGCAGGGGTATCTTTTCGACAGGGTAGAAGACATGAAACGCGAAGGCAGCGCCCTCCGCTACAAAGTGCTTGGCCTTGTCCGTGAGCAGGCCTCCAAGCTTGCTTTCAGCGCCAAGGTGCAAGACGGGCTGAATGGATGGAAGAACGACATGTTGAACCAATGGGATGCCGAGCAGACGGTGCTTAACAAATTGACCGAGCTGCGCGACAAGGCCCTTAGCGCCATGGAGGATGGAGCCTACGTAGAGGCGTATGCGCTGCCTGCCATCAGCAGGATGCTGACGGATCTGCGCTCCGACGAAGAGCTGCTGTCCGGGCTCAATGCCAAAATCGTGGTAGGCGTCACGACGTTGCTGGAGAAGAACCATTCCAAGATCGGCAGCCTGGTCCGTGAAAACGTCGAGAAAATGGACAATAAAACGTTGATTTCGCTGATCGAAGACAAAGTGGGACAAGATTTGCAGTGGATTCGGATTAACGGCGCGGTTACCGGTTTTATCATTGGAATCGTGCTCACGGGACTACGAATGGTGCTGGAATAATAGCGAGAACCCAGAATCGTCTGGGAAAAGGAGAGAGCCGCTGGGAAGCGGCTCTCTTTGGCATGCGTTCGTGCCGTTATGGCACAAGGATTGCAGAGGGTTCAAGGAAAGCTTGGTTAACAGCACAGCATGTTGCATCGGACCGACAAGCGGGTAATATAGACCGGGACACTTTGCCCGAATCATTTTAGGAATAAAGTTTCACAAAAACGATGCTGACAGCCGATATGGCCGATGTTGATTTTGTACTATCATTCATCTAACAGGCAAAATAGCGGATATGGAGCAAACGGGTCTGCATAGATTCATTATGGGGCGGATTGACTTCAGCGTCTGTTTTTCGCAGGAAACTCAATGGGGAAGAGAAGGTGACCCGCATGAAGCCGAGAAAACCTTGGGTGATTTTGTTAGTCGTGACGATGTTGTCTATGTTCGTATTGGGGGGGTGCCAGAACATGAAGGTAAGCGAAAAAGAAGCCTTGTTCAAGGAGGCGGAGGCCAAGGCTGTCAGTTATTTCAAGAACAATTATGAATTGGACGTGGCGATTACCAGCAAGAAGCTGCTGCCCGAAATGGCAATGAACGAGATCGGTCTGGAAGGCCATGTTCAGGGACACGAGGAACAACACTTCAGCATTTCGTATAACTATGACAAAAAAACCATGGTGGGCTTCGTCATGAGCCCGGAAATCAAGGAAGCCATCATAGCGAATGGATACGATCCGTTTGCGAAGCCGCAGGCCGAATAGGGAGGGGAGAACAGTTTGAGCCAAGGACAGAAAATCGATGACGAAACGTACAAGACGATGTCCCAGCTTGCCTACCGCGATTTCAAAGAAGGGGACGAGGTGCAGGACTTGCCGGGCTGGAAGGTGCTTGAAGACAGCCATGGGAACAAGAGGTCGGGATTCGATGCGGTGACCTTTTACAACCCGGAAACCAATCAGGCGGTAATCGCTTATCGGGGAACCGAAGGCAGTGCCGGACTGGATCGCATGGCTCCCGACTTGTTCGCGGACGGACAGATTGCGCTTCCCGAGTTGGGGCGCAAAATCGATCAAAGCATGGATCTGCGGCCCGACTGGCTGTCAGGCGGCATTCAGAAGGTCAAGGACGTTACGGGCATGACCGCAGTGGAAAACTTTTTCGGCGAAGTGGATAAAGGGATCGATAAACACCTTTCCTTTGGACCAAACCAGATGTACGAGGCTGAGGATTATGCCAAGGATATGCAGAAAAAACACAAGGATCTGGACTTTTCGCTGACAGGACATTCGCTTGGCGGTGGTAATGCGCAGTACGCCGCGGTGTATACGGGCCTGCCTGCAGTCACGTTCAGCGCGCCATCCGTCATTTCAAGTCTGACGCCGGGCATGAAGCGTAAGGCCGAGGATGGAGAATTCGACAGCCAGATCATCAATTTCGGGCATCCGGGCGATTTCGTGGCCAGCGGGTTTTTCGGAGGATACGACCGCCACGTCGGCTCTACCTATTACATCGATTCGAATTACCAAGACATGAACGACGACATGAGCATGATCGACAAGATCAAAAACACCTTCGGGGGCAAAGATTATCATAGCCTGGATCGCTATGAGTTCGAAAATGGCTACGTGTCCAACGAATTGTACGACCCCGTCACCGGCGAACGGATCGCACGCACGCCAAGACAGCCGTCCAACGCGCTGAGTGATCTTGCCCTGTTTATGCGTAACATTGGCATTCGCGCAGGCGAAATTGCCATGGGGGCGGTTGCGGGCACGATCCAGGTTACCCCGGAAGAACTCAAAGACGTGGCCACTCGCTGGAAGCAGCATGCCCAGCAATGCAACGGGGAACTGAACGCGGTGCGGGGCCGCATGATGCAATATCTGCATTCCAGCCGCAGCCGAAGGCTGGAGCCGATCGTTGGCCAATTGGATGCCTCGATGAACGAACTGGGTACTTGGCATATGAAACACACAAGCCAGTTTTTGAACTTCATTGAGCAAAAAGCCGAAGAATTCCGGCAGGCGGACCAAACGCAGGTTAGTTTTGCCCGATAGGGCATGGTCACTTGTTGCCTGGTTAGAGGGTGTACATAAGGAGGGAGCGAAGTGAACGGACAATTGCTTGTAGAGCTCAATGATCTCCGGACTGCGGAAAGGGAGCTGTCCCAGCTGCTGGTGCGCCTGCAGGCGGATGAACAGGAAGCGAGGGCGCTTTACAAACGGTTGGAAGACTGGAAAGGGCAATCGGCCGATCATGTCAGGCAGCAGATCGAAGCCTTTTTTGCAGGTCTGTCGAGCCGCATACAATCCATTGAGGAGCAGAAGCGGAGTTTATTGCAGTATATTGAGGCCATGATCCAGACGGACCAGTCGAGGTAAGCCATTTGCACCCCATCCGATCCGGTTCATAAAATAAATTCCATGGACTTTATAAACTGAACCCCGGCAATATGAACGGAGGCAGCTGCCCTCCGTCCGTATTACCGGGGTTGTTTGGTGCGAGGAGATGAATACGGCACACTTCCGTAGGCGATTCCGGATGCTATTGGGAAGATAACTGTCGTGCTTCGCCAGGAAGATCATTTGCACTGACCTCTTCCCAATGTGTGACTCCGCGCAAGGTGGTTACGTACAATTTCAGGAATGCGCCCTGCTGAAGCGGCTTGCTTGCGGTAAAGCTGAGTTGTTTCGATTTTCCCTCATCCGTGTAACCGGTCAGCTCATACGCGTATCGGCCATTGCTATCCGTCGTGGCGCTTTCCTGATTTACGACGGTGTAATAAATCGTTTTGCCTGCCGGATTGTCTGGGGTCAGCTTGGCCGGATTCATGAAAAACAGCCACAGGCCAGTCAAGATGACCAGTCCCACAGCCAGTAAGGTGAATGCTTTTTTCATGGGGACCTACCCTCCTTAATGGATGATGACGTTTGTTTTAGGACGAGACGATGTCCTTGGTTTTCAGGCGATGTATCGACCAGAAAGCAAAAATCAGTATAAACGCGATATTCATCAACATAAACAGGACGTTCTGGGCCCGTGTGAGTCCTGTCTGGCTCAGGACGCCCATGCCGATGGTCAGCAGAGAATGGGGAAACAGCATGCCGATTTTGAGTACGTACATCCCCAAGCCAAGGAAGACGGCGCACAGGCCGATACCGATCGGCGTGGCGAAGCTGCGGATGCGGATCGACAGGCCGAGCTGCAAAGCGGCGATCGATAGGGATGCGAACCAACCGCGCAGACTCCATATGATGGTCTCCATGGGGAAGGCGTCAGGAATGGCAAACAGCTTCCCTGCAGCCCAATACATAAACATAAAGAACCCTTGGGCTGCCAGAATCAGCACGCCGACGATAACCAATTTTGCCATAAAGAAGCTGGTAACGGACATCGGGGACGAGAGCACCATGTTCCAATTACGATTGTTATGCTCCAGTCTGCAGACGAAGGCGCAGCATATCGCGATCAGGATCGGCAGAAAAAACTCCCCGTAAAACAGGCTCACCTGCGTCCAAAGGCTGTACCATCCATTCTGAAGTGCGGCCTGGTTGAAATAATAGTTGAAGCATCCGATCAGCAGGCTGATAATGGGCAGAATGGCCAACACCAGGCTGATCCGGGAATGCCTCAGCTTGAGCCATTCGGCGGAAATGCTTCGGATCATGTGGTTTCCTCCTTATACGTCTTGTCGTGAGACATGGATATTGCCCGCGATGTAAAACAAGATTGCCATGAGCAGGGCGGCGGCAAGCAGTCCGCCAGGCAGGCTGCCAGAAACGTAAGACCCCGAGGAAGCGCCATAAATATACGTCACCGGAGTGAGATCCATGTAGTAGGACCAGATAAAAAGGTGCCGAACGCCTGCGGGAAACAAGCCAGACGTCGTTCCGATGAATCCTCCGAGCATGCCAAGGCACAGCGCAAAGGCCTGGTTATGGACGGTGAGCGATAACCATTGTTGAAGAGCGGTAATCGCAAGCGTCGTAAGCAGTGTCCCGATCACGAACTGCCCGAGCAGGGAGAACGGGAGAGGGCCCGGTATGTTTTTGGAAAGACCAAAAGCGACGATGAACACGGCCTGAGCCAGAATGCCGTACAGAATCAGGCTGTTGGAACAGACGTACTTGGCGGTGTATACCTCATTGCGCCCGATATTGGTAGTCATCAGCATTTTCCAGGTGCTGCCCTTGTGCTCCATGTCGCAGATGCGGGAGACGACAATCGCCGAGATGATGGGAAGGAACAATCCGTTCATGGAAGCGATGCTGAAAATGAGGGCCTCCCAGTTTGCGTTAGACGCGCTGCGGGAGATGGAAATACTGATAGACATCGCTGCCCAGATCATCTCGGCGGCGAGAAACAGGGTCAGCATGACCCAAATCTTTTTGCGTCGAATTTTGAAATACTCCAGCGCGAGTGCCTTCATTATAAACTCCGCTCCTTCCCGGTAAGATCAAGGAAGATGTCCTCCAGGCTTTTTTTGTGCTCTTCGATGCGCGTTACGGCGATTTCCTGTTCCACCAGAATTCTGTTCAAGCGGGACACTTCCTCATCGCGGAGATAATCGAAGACCAGCTGTTTTTCTTTTGTTTTGGGCATATAACCCTGCGTAAGCAAAATTTTCTCCGCCCGGGCAGGATCTGCCGTTTGGAAATGGATCGTTGCCCTGTTGCTGGCCTGCAGTTCCTGCATCGTTCCTTGGTACATCAATCTCCCGTCACTAATGATGCCGACGGATGTGGCAATCTGTTCGATTTCGGATAACAGGTGGCTGGAGAGCAGCACGGTGATGCCATATTGCCCCGGCAGGGACTTGATCAGCTCGCGGATCTCGCCGATACCGGAAGGGTCAAGGCCGTTCGTGGGTTCATCCAGAATCAGCAGTTTGGGAAAGGCAAGCAAAGCCATGGCGATCCCGAGACGCTGCTTCATGCCGAGCGAATATTGATCCGCCTGCTTGTGCTTCTGATTTTCGAGGCGGACGATTTGCAGCACCTTGTCGATGTTTTTCGCAGGAGCATTCCGCAACCGCTGCATCACTCTCATGTTTTCCAATCCGGTCAGATGGCCGTAGTAGGAGGGGGATTCGATCAGCGAACCCGTCTGGTTCAGGATCGTGGGGCGATGCTTGCTCAGGTCTTTGCCAAAAACCCGTATGGTGCCTTCCGTAGGTTTGATCAAGCCTAGCAGCATTTTTAGCGTCGTTGTTTTGCCGGCCCCGTTGGGACCCAAAAATCCATAGATTTGTCCGGTTTCCACGCAAAGGTTGACTTGATGCACGCGCTCTACGCCGCCGTAGGTTTTGGTCAACTGCCGCGTTTCTACGATGGGTTGTATGCTCATCGTCGTCTCAACTCCATTTCAACTCGATTTATCCCGTTGTCCCCAATATAGCGTCATCGCCTTGCTCCCCGCTGAAGGTAACCTTACATTTACCTTAAATGAAATTGGAAAATATCGGGTGAATGCCTTTATCATGTATAATAAGAAAAAAGTCTGTAGATGTAAATTCATGGAATGTTGGAAAAAGCCGAAGAAAGTTCTTAGTGCAGTGCCGGGGAACCGTACTGCCGCACCAGAAGCGTACCTAGTTTAAAAAAAGGTGATGTGAATTGGATACAATGAAGAACAAAAAAATACTGATTGTGGACGATGAACCTGAAATACGGGAGATGATTGAACGGTTTTTGCGAAAAGAAGGTTTTTTTCGGGTATACACGGCAGACAACTTTGCCAATGCACTCTCGGTATGCAGGATGGAAAAGCCGGATGCCGCGATTCTGGACGTGATGCTTCCGGACGGAGACGGTTTTTCCCTGCTCTCGTCCATTCGCTCATTCTCGGATATGCCTGTATTGTTCTTGTCGGCCCGAGGCGAAGATGAAGATCGATTGCTGGGCCTTGGCTTGGGCGCGGACGATTACATGGTAAAGCCCTTCTTGCCGAGAGAGTTGATTTTGCGGCTAATGGCTATTTTGAAACGGGTATACGCGGCACCGGTCGTGGAAAGATTGCCTGTGTTTCGCCTCGGTTCGCAAGTCATCGATTTGGAAAGCGCAACGGTGCAAAGGGGGGATAGCGAGCATCCCCTGACGGCCAAGGAGCATGCCATTCTGGTCAAGCTGTACGAGAATCAGGGCCGAATCGTAACGAGCGATGCACTATGCCAGGCCGTCTGGGGGGATGAAAGCTTCGGATATGAAAACACGCTGATGGTTCATGTGCGCCGCATCCGGGAGAAGATTGAGGAGGACCCGTCCAAGCCGATGTATTTGCTGACCGTGCGGGGGCTGGGGTATAAGCTGCTCGCTGTTCAGGAGGCGCGTTAATGGATGGGGCCGTCCGCATTCTCAGGCGATTCGTCGGTTCCACCATTCTCGTATCCGTTATGCTTCTCATATTCAACTTAATCCTGCTCGGTTCACTGATCTTTAAAGAGCTTCATGAGGGTCCTTCGCCTGAAGCGGTTGTGAAGCAGCTCTCAAGCGGTCTTGCGGAGGATGGACAGGGAGGTTATGAGCTAAATGCGGAATCCTCCGGCCTGCTTGGTGCGCATCAGGCTTGGGCGATGCTGCTGGACGAGCAGGGGAAGGTGCAGTGGAGCGAGCATTTGCCGACTGAAATTCCACGATCGTACAGCGTAACCGATGTCGCAAAGTTTTCCAGATATTATCTCATGGAGTACCCGGTGTATGTGTGGGAACACGCGAACGGTCTGTTAGTGGTAGGATACCCCAAGAACTCCCACGGGAAATATCAGCTTGATTTTCTCGCAGATTGGTTGAGATCCCTTCCGCTGCGCATCCTGCTGCTATTGGTATGCAACGTAGTTCTGGCGTTGGTGGTGTCTATATTAATCGGAACACGCCTGATTCGCAGCATCCGTCCACTCATGGAAAGCATCCATGCGCTTGCAAAAGGAAAGCCCGTGCATGTGGAGAACGGCGGTATTTTCAGCGACCTTTCCCAGAGCATCAACTCTGCGTCCCGCATGCTGCAGGAAAAAAACGAGGCATTAAAGGCAAGGGACGAGGCCCGCTCGAACTGGATCGCAGGCATATCGCATGACATACGGACGCCGCTCTCCATGATTTTGGGTTACGCAAGCGAGCTGGAGGAGAGGGAGGAGCTGCCCGAGGAGGCCAGCCATCAAGCTGGGATCATCCGTCGGCAAGGGGAACGCCTGCGTTCGCTCGTCAGCGATCTCAACCTGGTATCCATGCTCGAATACGAGATGCAGCCGCTGCAGATGAAGCCGATCCGGCTCTCTGTGCTCGCGAGACAGGTCGTATCCGACTTTTTGAACAACGGGTTGGATGATCGGTACGACATCGTGCTTCAAGTACAGGACGAAAGTTTGCAGGTGATGGGCGATGAGCGCCTTCTATATCGGGCCGTCACGAATTTAATACAGAACAGTATTCGGCACAACTCCGAAGGATGCACGATCCGGCTGCAAACATTGCGTTCTTCAACCGATGGCTTTTGTCATTTTGTGGTATCCGATGACGGCCAGGGCATTGCCAAGGAGGAACTGTCCGATGTCGTCATGCTGCCCTACGCCGCAGGGCGAAAACGGCCTTCCCGGCAAGGACACGGCTTGGGCTTACCTATGGTTTCGCGAATTGCCCAAGCTCACAAGGGCAAGCTGATCTTGAAAAGCGACGTTGGAGCAGGTTTGTGGGCTGTTATAGAGCTTCCCCTATCCCGATAGGTTTCTTTCGGGGACGGGACTCTTTGACGTTTATGCCTATAACAACGATAGAAAGATACATAAGAGCGTTTTATATGATTCATTGGATCGTTCAATGCTTTGAGGAGTGCATTCTTTGAACTGGCAAAAGAACTTGGAGTGACGAGGCATTGTAGGCAGGCTGCATTTTTTGTAAAAATGTTGGAAAAAAATTTAAGGAAACTATTTACAAATACTAGAATAGTATGGTAGATTATGAGTATAGAAGATTTACAAAATATTTAAATAATGTAATAAAATGTTTATTTAATGTGGTGTTTAGCTTAATTTAAGCTATTCATAAAAAATTATTCGAATGGAGGTTTTCTCAATGAAAGAATTCAATTTTGAAGCATTGGGAGCAATCGAAGACATCAGTGATGACGAGCTCATGGTCATTACGGGCGCGGTAGCGGCCATCGAGGCTGCGAAAAGCGGCGGCGTGTTCTGCACGGTGAGTCATGAGTGTCATTATAATTCGGTTTCGCCTTCTTCCTGGTTGACTTGTTGCTAAGTTCTTTTGATCATCTTCAAGCACATGGCTGTTATCAGTTGTGTGCTTGAATTTTTTAAAATTATGGAACATACAGGTTTCAGCGGAGCTGAACCATTCTATATCGCAAAATTAACTTCGTCTAAGAACGGACCATCTTCCTTCAAGTTACGTAGATGGACGTTTTTTCTTATAGGGCTTTATATCATCTCGCACAGGACAGGAGTTGGGAAAAATGAACATGCAAGAACTACTGGGGGATGTTCGATGGAACAATGCCCTATACCTGAACGAAAAATATGAACGCTTCAAGCAGGCTGTGTCGTCTGGACGTGCCTCATGGTCGTCTCTGCATAACCGTACCGCAGGACCGGAGGAATCAGGAGGCCGGATGGCCGATTGGATCGAGAAGTATTTCGGTGACCGGCAGCTTTTGGAGGAACGTTTTGAGGCTGAGCATATGACGTTTGAAGAGGTTCGTTCATTGTCTGAACATGAGGATTGGTCCGATGCTTACACGCACATGGAATGGTATGGGGAGCTGAAGCGCACCTTTTTGGAGAACGAAGATTATGAAATCGAATATTATATCGGGGGCGAGACGGAAGAAATTCCGTTTTTTGAATTTTCCAGGCCATTTCTGCAACGAGTCATTCATATTTTGCAGGAGGGCATGCACGAAGGCTATGAGTGGCTGGACCGCAGGCGCATCACGGGGCTGGTGCTCAAAACCGTATCGGATAAAGTGTTTCACCTGTCCGCCAAAATGCTGATTTATGAGTTGAACAGGTCGAGACTACAGGGAGAATTGAAGGGAGATCATCCTGCCGAGAGGTATAAATATTTCGTCAGGGAGAACTTGCAGCATCGGCATCAGATTCTTAACCTGCTCATCGATTACCCCGTACTGGCCAGAGCCATTGTCGAGCAGACCCGGCGGATTGCGCTAAATCTGCTGACTGTTCTGGATAGGCTTACGCTGGATCGTCGTGACCTGGAAGAGGTGTTTGCTTTTAATTTGGACCGGCTGGAGGATGTCGCTTATCTGGGAGATTCCCACAATGGCGGGGCAAGCGTGATGCGGTTACAGTTTGCCAGCGGTGCCAGCCTGATGTACAAGCCGAGAGATATGGGGATTGACACGGCTTTTGCCAAGCTGCTGCAATGGTTCAATGATCGGCAGATCGCGCTGCCTTTTCGAATGATCAAGTCGCTGGATCGGTCGGATTACGGATGGCAGCAGTTCATTCCTTATAAGGAGGCTGCAAGCCTTGAAGAAGTGGAACGATTTTTCGAGCGGCAGGGGCAATATCTCGCCGTCTTGTATGCGTTGAACGCGACCGATATGCACATGGAAAATATCGTTGTTCATGGCGAGCATCCATTCTTTATCGATTTGGAGTCCCTTCTGCACAATCAACCCTTCCAGTATAACGATGACCAGATAGGGGGAACGGCGCTCGAGAAAACGATGGCCATCCTGAATGATTCGCTGCTGAAAACAAGCATGCTTCCTACGCTCGATGCCAATGCCTTGTACCATAGCGACTTGAGCGGGCTGGCGGGCGATGTGGACCAAGTACTCAATACGTATGAAATTTTGGACAAAAATACAGATACGATGCGAATCAAACGAACGAAGGTTAGCGTAACCCGATTTAATCATTTGCCTTCCTACCGCAATAAGCCGATCAATCCCGAGAGGTACATCCAGAACCTGAAGACAGGCTTCTACCGCACGTATTCCCTTATCATGGAAAGCAAAGAGTCCTTTGTCGATGCGCTGTCTTCGTATTTTCACGGTTGCACGGTGCGAACCATCGTCCGTCCTACCGTTTCCTATTTCAGCCTGATCGAAGCAAGTTCGCATCCCAAATATTTAAAAAATGCGCTGGATCGGAACCTTCTTTTCGACATGATGTGGATGATCGTTCGCCAGGATCGGAACCGGAAAAGATTGTTCGCATACGAGTATTATGATCTGCTGCACGGGGATGTACCGATGTTCAAGACGAGGATCGGAGACAAGCTTTTGTTTCACCATTCGGATCATGAGCCGATCGATGGCGTGTATGCATCGGACATTTTGACGCTGACGGCGGACAAGGTTATGCGAATGTGCCCGGAAGATCTGGAGATGCAGTGGGAGTTCGCAGAACGAACCATTCAAACGAAATATGTGCTTGAACGTTCCTTCGCCATGGAAAAAAGCAAGGATCGCGTCAGGGCGGAACAAATAGAAGGAAAGCGCACCACGTTGTCCGCCGAGGATTACCTGCTTGAAGCATCGAGGATCGGGGATTACATAAAAGAAATTGCCATTGCGGGAGACGACGGTCGGTCCGTATCGTGGATAAGCATGGGAATGGATGCCGACGAGAAGCTGATCTACAAATCCTCCGAGCTTGGTCTGTATAACGGGGTAACGGGAATTGCCTTTTTCTATCTCTATCTGAGCAAGGAGACCGGAAAGAGCGAGTATTTGGAAATGGTGGATCGGTGCACGGAGACGGCCTGGGAGATGATCCGCAAAAAAATGGACAGGAACGTTTCCTTGTTCACGGGATACGGTTCGCTGCTTTACCTGCTGATGCATCGATCCAGCGTCTGTTCCGAACCGGCAATCCATGCGGATACGCTTGAATTGCTGGACATTCTGGAAGAGATGATCGATGACGATCAGCAGCTTGACGTGATATCCGGTTGTGCGGGTACGCTGATCGCCTGCGTAGACATGTACGTCTCCCAATCCTTCGGAAGGGCTTTGGAGGTGGCCAGACGCTGCGGCGATCGTTTGTTGGAAATGGCGCGTCCCATGGAAAGCGGAATCGCCTGGGTCACTTCGGCCATCAATAAAACGCCGCTCAGCGGAATTGCCCATGGAAATGCGGGAATCTGCCTTGCGCTTGCCCGGTTGTACCGCGTGACCGGCCAGACGAAATATTTGGATGCTTGCCTGAAGGGACTGGAATATGAAGAAAGCCTATACAACCCGGAATTGAACAACTGGAAAGACCTTCGATTCACCGATGGAAGCGAGCCGGAGAATCATTATGTCATGTACTGGTGCAACGGTGCGCCGGGCGTTGGTATAGCTCGAGTGGGCATTGCGGAGCAGCTTGGATCATCTGCCGCAGCCCAGAGCGTGGAGACGGACATTCATCGCGCCGTAGCGAAAACGATCGACGACGGATTCACGGAAGTAAGCTATTCGCTATGTCATGGCGATATGGGGAATCTGGAGCTGCTGCTGCTGGCTTCCAGTCATTTCGGCGATCGTGAGCTGGAACAGTATGCTTACGATATGGCAGGCCACATCGTAAGGCAGGTACGCAAAGACGGGCATCATTGGAGATGCGGCGTTCCCGGCCGCCAGCAGATCCCCGGATTGATGCTTGGCTTGGCGGGAATCGGATACCAGCTGCTAAGGCTTCATAATCCCGACTTGCCTTCCGTACTCATGATGGAAGGACCACGGAGCGACAACCGAACGGATCCGGAAGGGACGCTTCATTTGGAGGGCATTCCGAGCAGAGTTGAAACCTATGCGGGGGAGCAGCCTTATGCCTAAGGGAAAGGTGCTCGGGCTATGGCGGGGAAAACGACGCCGCGTTCCTATTAAATTGCAGATGAACCAGTATGATTGCGGGCCGAGCTGCCTGCACATGCTGCTTTCCTATTACGGTTATGAGGCAGACTTTGCCGAGCTGAAGGAGCGTTTCGCTATGCTCGGCAATGGCCGTGACGGAAGCTCCATGCTCAAAATGAAGGAAGTGGCCGAGAGCTATCAGTTGAACGGAATTGCCAAACGGGCATCCATTGAGCAGATGAGCAACGAATTTTTGCCGGTCATTTGCTTCTGGGAAAACAGGCATTTCGTCGTCCTGGAGCAGATTAGGGCAGGCGGGCAATATGTGGTGGCTGACCCGGCGCTGGGCAGGGTCACGCTTGACCGGAAAGAATTCGAAGAAAAATATTCGTGCATTTTTCTGCTCGTGCATCCCAATGAACACTTCGTGCCGCTAACGGGTAAAAAAATCAGCAAGGTTGGCTATTTCGGGGAACTCATCCGCAGCAACAAAAAATATTTTGCCTGGACGGTAGCGCTGGCACTGGGACTTCAACTCGTATCGGTTGCTTTCCCCTTCCTGATGCAGATATCCATCGATACGGCGATGGGAGAGAGCGGGCAGTCCATTTTTTCGGTGCTGATCGTCAGCATCGCGGCATTGACCCTGTTTCAGATCGGTTTCAGCTATATCAAGGATATGTGTATCGTCAAGCTGCAGGAACTGCTCGATGCACAATTGACGACTCGTTTCGTGTCCCATATGTTGAAGCTGCCATACCAGTATTTCGAGATTCGGTCCCGCGGCGATCTGATGATGCGGCTGAACAGCAATACGACCATTCGGGAAATCGTATCCCAAAAAATGATCTCCACCCTGATCAACTTATTTCTGATCGTAGTGACCTTCACGTATATCGTGATCCAGTCCCGGGTGATCGCTTTTACGTTATTGGGCATCGGCGTGCTGCAGGTGGCGATTTTCGGATGGACGCGCAGCAGATTCAAGAAGCTGACCCAGACTCAAATCGTCGCGCAAAGCCTTGCGGGGTCGTTCATGACGGAAGTGCTTGAGGGAATATCGACGATCAAATCACTGGGCATTGAAGAGCGAACAGAGGATACGTGGCGGGAACTGTTCAAACGTCAATTGGCCACGATCAAGGAGAAGTCGATCTTTCAAACCCGGGTCAATACGGTGACGAATACGCTTAATTTCGTGGCGCCCATGCTGATTTTGTTGGTGGGCTTGTACCAAATCATGCAGGGGAACATGACATTGGGCATGCTTGTATCATTTCAGTCACTGGCTGCCCTGTTTCTTGGCCCGTTGAATGCGTTGGCGTTGATGCTGAATGAGTTTGTCATGGCGGACACGCTGCTTGATCGGATCTATGACGTCATCCAGGCGGAAGAGGGCGAGAGATTTAAGGAAAAAGAAACGGATAACAACCTGACGGATTTTAAGTTGTCAGGCGAAGTTGCGATCGAACAGGTCAGCTTCAAATATACCGATTATGGATCGGAAGCCTTGAAGAACATCAGCATGCAGATCAAGGCCGGCGAACGGGTTGCTTTGGTCGGCAAATCCGGTTCGGGCAAAAGCACGTTGGCAAAATTGCTGGTAGGGTTGTATGCGCCTACCCAAGGCAAGATTTTCTTTGACGGTGTAGATATGGAGGATTTAAGGCAGCAGGAGATTCGTAACCAGATCAGTATTGTGCTTCAGGATAACTTCGTGTTCAACCGAACGGTATGTGACAATATCAGGCTTCATGCAGAGCAAGCAACTATGGAAGAGGTCGTTTTCGCCGCCAAGCTGGCGGACATTCACGAAGATATTCAGAAAATGCCGATGAATTACAACACTTTGATATCGGAAGCGGGGTCCAATCTGTCTGGTGGGCAAAAACAGCGGGTTGCCTTGGCGAGGGCGCTGGTCAGCAGGCCCAAAATATTGCTTCTGGACGAGGCGACCAGCGCACTCGATACGATTACGGAGGCAACCATTTCACGCAATTTGAGCATGCTCAAATGCACCCAAATCATCATAGCCCACCGCCTTAGCACGATTCGGAATGCGGATAAGATATATGTGCTTGATCAGGGCGAGCTGATCGACGCCGGTACGCATGATGAATTGCTGAGCCGCTGTGAAACGTATGCCGAGTTGGTTGGCGAGCAGCTGATGGAATCGGCTATCCGGCAGTATGGATGAGATCGTGCTGGCCTTCATTCCCCGCATGATAGGCAAATCCCGAATCCGCAAGGCGCCATGGACGGTTTAGAAACAAAGAGAAAGAAGCCACGGCTCACGGGTATTCCGTGCGGTCCGATGGCTTCTTTTCATTCAGCGCTTATCTTTCCTGATGAAGATGTGGAGCGTTTAACGTCTCATTGAGGAAGTGCATGATCATCTTTTTTTGCGACGTGTGGCCAGTGCGATTCCAAGGAAGGACAGGATCAATGCCAAAATAGAAACGATCAGCGTAGCCTGCTGCAATCTCAGCGTACCGGGATCGGAGTCGGTGTTGTTCGGCTCTCCGGTTACCGTATCACTTAATGCATCGCCAAGCGTGGTATTGTCGTTGGACTTGCTGCCATCGCTTGCTTTGTTTGTGCTGCCGGCTGTTCCGTCGCTGTCATGGCCATGGCTGTCCGCCGCGGAATCTGCGGCGTCGGGATTGGCCGTAATGGTCGTGATGCTGTGCGGGTAATCCGCATTCGATTCGCCTGTCCATTCCACGATGCTGCCATCGCTGTAATATTGGAACGCATCCCAGGCAACTTCCGCTTCGCGATCCGTGTTCTGGGCAACAAAGTTAAATTGTTGGAATTGTCCGGCCAGAATCCCTTCGTTATCGCCGTCCACTTCCCAAGTGACCATAGTGACTTCGTTGGAGTCGTTCTTTTCGGTGGTTACTTTCCAACCGGCCAGCGGCTGGTATTGTTTGAACGAAACGCCCTCAGGTATTTTCAAGGCGATTTTGGTCGTGGCGATGTCCTTCTCGGACGGAATCTTGATCGTATACGTTTGCCATGCTCCTGTCTGCGCGACAGAGGGATTGACGGTAACGTGAGCGCTGGCGAACCCGGCAAAGAGCATGAGGGCGGCGGCTCCGGCAGTTAAAGTGGAAGCAAGTTTGGACATCCATGACGTTTTTTTCAACTTGAGTAACCCCTTTCGTAATGCGTAACTTTGTTTTTTAATGGTAAATCCAAGGTTTGGAAAAGGATCATCGCCTATTCAGGGATTGTTTGTCTCGAATTCGAATTCGGCATCCAGTGAATCCAGGGACCTTGTCAGTGCGTGTACTTTGACGTGCCAATGGCCGGGCATGGAGAGATAATCCTCGGCTTTATAGATGCCGGCGTCGTTTTTGGGAATGGTAATCTCATAGATGCCCATATCCATATCCAAATGAGTCAGGGAAAGCGTAACCTGTTCCAGATCGTTGACGGTTGTTCCGTCTGCCCGTTTGATATCCACAGTAAAGGTATTTTCACCCGTAACGTTGGGACTGATCTGGAGCGTGATCTCCGATCCGTCCTGGATCGTTTGCGTTTCCTGAAACGGCCCCGATGCGGCCGGTTGTCCTGGCGACAGATGTGTCAGGACGGCGGCAAGAGCGAGCACGACAGCGCCTGCGGCCAGTTCAGCCTTGAGGCTTCCCGAAAGCCGGCCCCCCGTTCCGGTGCGGGCAAGCGCAGCGTGGCGCCATGCGAGTGCCAGCATGGCCATGAGCAGCAGCACTTTGGCCAACAAGACATAGCCATAAGCGGTCGTGAACAGCGATGTCAGGATCGGCTCGGGCAAAATGACCAGGCTGCTATAGATCCCCGTAGCAACCAGAGCGGCCACGGCACCGATTCCCCAGGCCGAGAAGCGGCGAATGGACGCCCAGTAAGCTTCTCCTCTCAAGGACGCGGGGAGTCTGTCCGTTAGCGGCGGCAAACATACAGCCATAACCGCCAGGGCGCCGATCCAAAATGAGGCTCCGACCAGGTGGATGTAGTCCATGGCAATCGCCAGTACCTTCTCCTCCGCAGCCGCCGGGTGCCCGGTCATGGCATGGGTGAACAGCCAGCCCAGGACAAGGACTAGCGAGCCATAGGAATTCCAGTGCCGCGCCTTCACTGAACGATCGCGATCATATCCGGACAGGATGGTCACAGCGAGCAGCATCAGGAGCAGCATTTGGACGAGCCAGAGCTGTCCGAAGGAGGTCAGTTTTAGCGCGCTGCCGATGAGCGACCAGCTGAATTCGCCGATGGCCACGCCCGATTCATAGATCGTGTTTAGCGGCAGGCTGATGATCGCCGCAGCGGACGCGGCGGCATAGCTTATCCATAACAACCTGTGGCTGCGCGGAACGTCCAACGCTTCGCCGGCGATGGACTTCGGTACGATCCGAAAGAGCAGGAAGGCCAGCGTGCCAAGGATCGTGGACAGTCCCAAGTATTGAATCCAGTCGGTCAACGATACCAGCCATTTGAGCGGGCCGCCGCCTTGCTCCGCTCCGGAACCTGAGGTCAGGTTCTCAAGCCCCGGTGGCGCTCCTGACGGTGCACCGATATGAAATACATAAACGCCTTGAATGGGGTGCCCGTCGGCAGATACGGCTTTCCAGCTTACCGCATACGTTCCGTTCCCAAGTCCGCTACGAAGCCCGGTTTCCAGCACATGCGGTTTGGCTTCATCGATGCGCACGCTGCCATCGTCCGCCCGGTTGCCGTCCGGTCCGGTAATCACGACGTCATAGAAGGCCGTCTGCAGCGATTCGTTGAATTCCAGCGTGAGTAGAGCCGGTGCGGAGGCAACCGTCTCGTTCTCGCCCGGGCTGGCCTTAACGATATAGGCGTGAGCGGATGCCCATTGCGGCATGGCAAGGCAGCAAAAGAGCAACAAGGAGATGGCAAAGGACCAGTGTCTCTTGGCCCATGCCGGTTTAAATCCGTGAAAAAGAATCAAAAAATCACCTTCAGGTAAGTTGGAATGGTTTTCCTGTGATACGGATCACAATCTATTCCATTATAACTTTGTCCAATTTATAGTTATATGACTACATCGGGCTATAAAAAAACGGATTGCTTTCCGGAAATGTGACAAATGCATGGATGTCTCTACGGTAAGAGCTTGCGTTTACTTACGCAGGTTGCGCCCGGCCAACCCGCTCTCCAGGGCATAGCGGGTTAATTGGACCCTGTTGTCCAACTGAAGCTTTTGCAAAATGTTTTTAAGGTGGTTTTTCACCGTTTGGTCGGAAATGCCGAGCTGTTCTGCGATTTCCCGGTTCGTATAACCGGCAGATACCCACTGCAATATCTCCAGCTCGCGCGAGGTCAACGGGTTATCGGGCACGTCCTGACTGCGCGGCGCAGGAAATTCCTGCAAAATGCGATAGGCCAGCTCCTTGGTCAGCGGCGCATCGTCGGAAACGATGGCACGCAGGTACTCGAGCCATGTGGAGGGCGACAGGTTTTTGAGCAAGTATCCCTGAGCTCCTTGTTTCAACGCTTCGAACAGGTAGGTCACGTCATCCGAGACGGTAACCATCACGATCATGACGTAAGGAAAACGCAGCTTGATCAGCCGGGTGGCTTCCAATCCGTCCATATCGGGCATCTGCACATCCATCAAAATCAGATCCGGCATCCATTGCTCCGTCAATGCGAGCGCATCATGGCCGCTCGCGGCCGTAGCGATCACTTCGAACAAGCGGTCCTCGGACAAAATGCTGCAGATCGCTTCGCGCGCATGTGCATGATCATCCACAACCAATACGCGTACATGCTCCATATCAGTCATTCTCCTTTCCGATCGTTATGCGGGTAAGCCCCGGCTTGGATTCCAGCGAAAAGAACCAGCCCATCTGCGCGGCACGTTCTTTCGTGATTCTCAGTCCGTATCGTTCCTTAAGGGCAAACGGGTCACCGTTGATCCCCACGCCATTATCCTCGATCCGAATGGTCCAGAACGTGGAATCGCCTTTTGCATCAATCCGGACATCCGTGGCCTCTGCATGCTTGCGTACGTTCATCAGTGCCTCGCGGATGCAAGCCAAAAGTTCGACCTGCTCTTTCGGCGTCAAAAAGGTGGCATCGAGCTGCCAATGAACGCGAGCTGAGGGAACGGTATCGTTGACAATCGATTTGACCTGGCCGAGAAGAGGTGCCTTTCCCGGCATGGCCGAATGTCCCGGCACGTATCGGAGCTGGGAGATGGCTTGCCTTACATAATCATTCGCTTCTTGAACCGTTTTGCGAATTTCACGGATATCTCGCTCGTGTTCGCTTCCGGCCAGGCTGCGCTCGGCTTTATCCGTTTTGACGGAGAGCAGGAAGAGCGACTGGGCAATGCCGTCATGCAATTCCCTGGCCAGCTGATCCCTGGCTTCCAGCGCAGCTTTGGTGGATCGCTCCTGCTCCAGGGCAGCCCTGGCACTCTCCAGCATATTGAACAGGCGGCTGAGCAGCGTTACGCTGACCAGATACACGATGAGCGGCGTAAGCCAGTTTCCGGCGTCCATGGAGAGATAGGGCATCAGAAACTGGTGGCGAATATACTCCCATAGTCCGACCGTGACGGTTGGAATAAGCAATATCATCCATTTGATCTGTTTGTAGGACACCAAGCATAACCCCTTAGATAGAATTCAAAGTCAACAAACATGACAAGATTGATGGCATGGCCTCATTATAACGCAACCGTTCTCGAAGACCATAGCCCGGTGGGGGGATATGGCGATTGGGCTGTATGCAGGAGCATCCGGGAGGATCTTTGCGAACAGACATGGTGGGTATCTCTGATGGACTGTTAAGCCCGATGTGGAGGGCTAAGCATGGATGACCCCGTTTTCCCGAACCGCCAAGGTTCTTTATACTTATATAGAGCGTTAAATGATGACAAACCATGTTAAGGAGTGAATGCATCAACATGAATCAAGAGGTATTGGAACGTCGCAGCGAGTTGCTCAAAAAAAACATCCATCAAATGATTCTGCAGGATAATCAATATGGAATCAGCCGCCAGGACAGCATGTTTTTGCAGCAAATGATCAAGGAATTGGTTCAGACTTCGCATGAACTGAACGCTCAGCGATAATAGCGTTCGTAGAACAGGGAATGGGTTCGAATACGAATTATGGCCGCCTGCATGAACAGTGTTTTCTTGGAATTTAATATTTCGAAAAAAAATGGCGCTATCCCCGGATTGTATGGGGATAGCGCTTTGACGTTCTGCTGAACTACAGTCCGGTTATACGGGTCAGGAGCGTTAGGAGAGTTTGGTTTGGATGTACCCGATAAACAGTTCGACCAGTTCGGGGTCGAATTGCGTGCCTGAGCACCTGCGAAGCTCATCGATGGCTTCCTGCATATTTTTCGTTTTTTGGTAAGGCCGCTCCGTCGTCATCGCATCGAATGAATCAATGACCGTCAGCATGCGGCATAACCGCGGAATTTCGGCCCCCTTGAGGCCGTAAGGATAACCTTTCCCGTCGTACCGCTCATGATGCAGCTCAATGTAAGGGATCAGGTCCGCAAACCGCTCGTTGGTCATGACCATTTTTTTGCCCCAGGTGACATGGCCTTTGATCGTTTCCCATTCATCGGCGGTGAGCTTATCTTTTTTGTTGAGCAAAGACCAGGGGATTTCCAGTTTCCCGATGTCGTGAATTAATGCACCCAGCACGAAGCGCCGTTTGTCGGCATTGTCCAGCTGCATGCGTTCACTGATATCGATTGCGTATTTGTATACCCGTTTCGAATGTTTAAATGTATCCATATCCTTGTACCGGAACAAGTTGAGCTGCTGTTCGATATCCCGCACGTCCTGTACCAGGTCGATTTCCTGCTCCATGCCGTCGTTGCTGCCATGGCGATGCACATTGTTTTTGCCTTGTTTCTTGGCGTAATACAGTGCCTTGTCCGCCTGATCTACGAGTTGGGACTTGTTGTACATATCTGTTTCATATTGCGCAACGCCAGCGGAAAAGGAAAGGCAGCCATGCGGGAAAACCTCCACGCCTTCAAAAGGAGTATCGTTCAGTTGTTTGCGCAGTGCATTCATGAACGTAAACGCTTCGTCCACCTCCAGGCCCGGCATGAGCAAGGTGAATTCTTCCCCGCCGTAACGGAAAGCGGTAAACGGTGTGCCTTTCGTTTTTTGGATCAGAAATTTGCCAAAAAAAGACAACAGGCTGTCTCCTTGCAGATGCCCGAAGCGGTCGTTGTATTTCTTGAAATCGTCGATGTCGATTAATCCCAGAGAAAGCGACGTTCCTTGAATGCGGGTCTTGGCCAGCTCGCTTTCGAGCATGTTTTCGAAATAGCTGTGGTTGAACAGTCCTGTGCGCTGGTCCTTGTTGGCCTTTTCCTCAATGTCCTGATACATGAGAAACAGTTGTTTGAACGCATGCGACAGCAAAATGGTAAGACTGAGGTACAGCAGTAATCCAAGTACGCCGTTATGGCTAACCAGTATCGTTAAAACCAGCGCGAGAATGAGTGTACACAGGTAGACGAGCAGCGACTCCGTGACGAAGGCGCGTTTCATCTGCTGAAGGGCATCCTTGGTTGTGAAATGAAAGAAGAGTCCAAGCGTGAACGTATTAATAATGAAGTACGCCGCCAGCGCAGCAATATAAGGGAACAGGTTGTATCCGTCCAGCAGGCCGGGTTTGCCGCCAGTCCAAGCAAATACGGCTGCGGCTCCGGCAATCATGAGGACATAAATGCTGAAATTGATGATATGCTTCCACCAGGCAAGCTTGCGATCCTTGATCAGAAGAATGAGAGAGACGGGAAGCAGCACCGACAGGCTGAAGGCGCCGCCGAACATGAAGATGCATGCAAGATATACGGAAGAATCCATCGATTGCTGATTGCCTTTGGGCGGAATCTGGAACGTGAAGTAGTCGAGGATCAGCGCGGCCCCGAGCATGGTATATACCATAACCCAATCATCCATGGAGAGATGAAAATAAGACCACCTGTTCATATACAGAAAACCACCGATACCCGCGCAGCATAGCAAAATGGTATACACGCTGCTGCGATCTGCTTTATGGATAAGGTTACGAATGAAGTTCATGCCAATTCTCCCGCTTGATTTAGTCTGCTCGTGATGTTGTATCCGCTTATACTATATCGATGTATACCATAACAAGTTGCTGGGCAAAAATCCAGAACGAAAAAACAGGCTGCTTGGGCAGCCTGTTTTCGTTAGTTGGCAAGTTTGGAGTTATTAGCCGCCAAGCTTGTATCCGGAAGTTAAAGCCACAACAACGGAAGCTACGATGATTGCATTGATGACAAGGCGAGAATATTTGATGTTTTCAAATTTTTTCATGGATTGAACCTCCCTTCCTTGGAATCGGATGGCAGAACCATTCCGTTTATGCCTGACGTGCTTCGGGAGCCTTGGCTTTCTTCCGGTTCTTGTCCACCATCATGTGCTGAATAAACAGGAAGATGCCCAAGTTCATGACCACATCGCCGATGCTGATGACCTGGGTGCGCGGATAGGGACTGGACAAGGGGATAATGTCACCAAGGAAAGATAGCCGGGTAGAGGCATCCATCGCAAAATGTTTGGAGACCGCGCCCCCTTGCTGCAATAAATCCACATAGTACGGACCCAGTACCTCAGAAGCCTCCACTGAAACGGGCATCCGTCCGCCATTCGCCGCCATGACGGCAAAATTGAGAAATACCCCGATCCAGATCAATGTAAACCCCGGATACTTCCTATTCATCCAGAGGAAAACGAGACCGGTGACATACACGGCTCCAAACAAGTAACCATTAATAGAAGCAACCCAAGTCCACTTCTCCTGTACGTAAAAAATCAGAAACTGGCCAAGCAGCAATAACGGGAAAATCCAGCCGCCTTTCAACTTTAACGTTGAAAATTGGGTAAGACCATGGCGAAATCCGCCCCGAAACAGCCCGACGATCACACCGATCAAAATCCCATCGTATACCATGGAAAACTCCTGTTCTTGCAGATATGTGTAAGTAAATGCGTGTTTATGTATCTATGTTATTCGACCTCGTATTGGTAATTCCTTCATGATTTTGGACGATTCGATAAAAAAATTGTTAACCTCTGGAGAAAGATCAAAAAACCGCATTCGTGAGCCTTCGCGACTAGTCGCTGCAGGTTCATGAATGCGGTTTGGTTCGTAATTATTCCGATTCGCCGTTCAGGTAATTGAAAAACGGCTGATCCACCCAGAAGTCGTATCCGGAAATATCGGCATCCGGGGCAAGCTTGCGGAACCCATCGCGAATCGTTTGCGCCTGCTCTTTTAGGGAGAAGGATTGCGCGTAATAATGGCCAAGCGCGATTTTGGTATTGGAAATAACCGGGTAACCGTCAATGGCGGTTGGCGAGTAATACAGCGGCTGCCACCAGGAAGCATGAATCAGCGGGGACGTGCCGTCACTGTTCTTTTTGGCATATTTTGCAACGATGTCGTTAAATCGGGCTTTGTCTGCCGCATTGTTGAACTCGAATTGAATGTCGTATTCTTTGGCATAAGCGATATAATTGCCGTTTTCGATTTGCGTTACTTTATAATCCGGGGTTTCTTTCGGCTCGCCCCATTCCTTCAAATAAATGAATGCCGATGTTTTCGGCTGGAACTGTATGTCTGCATCGATGCCTTCGCTGCGCAGCAGGCCGATCAGCTGTGCGGCATGTTTGATGTCGTCATGACCATACGTCAATGTCAGCTCACCGATGAAATTCGAATTAAAACGTTCGTCCTTCAGGTTGTAACCTGTGACGAGATTGTCGCGCAATGCCTGATCGACGATCTTCCTCAGCTCAGGCGCATCGATCAGATCAGCCGTGCGGTATGCGGCATACAGTTTGGAGTAAATATCCGGGTCGCCGGCTCTTCCGATTTCATTTTTGTATTGTCCCAGACTGGTCAGCACCTGTCCAAGCAATACATTGGCGAAATCCTTGCTTGCTGCCCCGCCTTTGCGCAACGCAGGGTACAGGCTTGCTGGCAACAGCCCCGTATCGATGGCAGCGGCCAGCTCCTGAGCGGCTTGTCCTTGGACGCGATTTTTGGAAATGCCCGCTTTGGCCAGCGCATTCTTCACCTTTGCTTCAGGGTACGTATAAGCGAGCTCCTTGAAGCCGGCTGCTTTGACGGCAAGGTATACTGCGGCATAAGTGCCGAGCGTATCGTCTGCCCGAACTTCGGTAGAAGTGAGAATGCCTGCGTTAAACAGCGAAGCTGCGGCATCATAGACGTCGTCGCCGGCCTTCAGGTCGGTAAACGAAGCCGCCTGATCTGCGGCAGCATCAGCCTCAGCGGTTTGGGTGATGGCGGCAACGGCTTGAATAAAGTCGCCCTTCGTGATCTGTGCCGGCAGCCGCACGCCATACTTGGCTTGCAGGAATTGGGCGTAATCAGCGGCGCTTTCGGCATGCGTTGCCGATGTTGATGATGCTGGGGCCGAAGCTTGCGCCGGCGTGGACGCCGTTGCAGCGGATGCGGGAGTGAGGGGCAGGCCAATGCTGCCGATCGTAATCGGGGCCGCAAGCAGTGCGGCGAGTGTGGCGCGAGTCATTTTTTTCAAAGGAAATGCCTCCTTAAAGGAAATATGTATTGAAAGTTTGGATGAAAAGCATTAAAATTCTGACAAATCCTATCCGAATTTAAAGATTGGAATGAATTTAGCACGGTGAAGCGGAGGATGTCAACGAAAAAAACAAAGATATCATTGTCGTTCAAAGTTGCCGCAATGAAGGATGTAACATTAAGCCATTTAAAAGAGTGTATACGGTTAAAGTTTTATTGACAAGGATCGACATTATCCGATAGGATGATAACAAAAGAATGTGGAAAAGGGGAAGTTTAAAAATGAAAAGAGGTTTATCGTTCGTCTTATCCATCGTTATGGTCGCTATTTTGCTGGCTGCTTGCGGAAATTCGGCCTCTAAAGACGAACAATCCGCGCAAGGTGGCGATTCCGGAAAATCGCTCCGCATGGCGCTGGTGCTTCCCGAAAAAATCGGGGTTAACCCGTTCTTCGTACAAATGGATGAAGGTTTCAAAAAAGCGGGCGAAGAGTTCAAGGTAGATACGAAAACGATCGAATCGACAGACCCGGCTGCGTTTGAACAAAATTTGCGTGCCGCTGTTGCCGAGAATTACGACTTGATCATTACCGCTACGTTCCAAGCGGAAGATGCCCTGAAAAAAGTGGCTGCCGAAAATCCGGACAAGCAATTCGCGATCGTGGACACAACGGTAGACCTGCCTAACGTGCGCAGCGTCGGTTTCCGCGAGTACGAAGGGGCTTACCTGCTCGGCGCTGCAGCCGGATTGTCCACCAAAACGGATAAAGTCGGCATGATCGCAGCGGTAGACGTGCCTCTGATCAAGAAATATACAGAAGGTTTCAAAGCAGGTCTGGAATCCGTTAACCCGGATGCCGAGTTCCTGGTAAACTATGTCGGCGGCTTCAATGACCCGGCCAAAGCTAAAGAATTGGCGTTGGTTCAATTCGGCAAAGGTGCCGACTTCATCGCCGGCGCATCGGCTGTAGGCGATCTGGGCGTGTTCGAAGCAGCGAAGGAAAAAGGATTCTACACTTCCGGACAGGATACGGACCGTACTGTTGAAGATCCGGAACACATCGTTTTGTCCCAGTTGAAATCTACGGATACCGTTGCTTATCAAACCGTCAAGGATTTTGTGGAGGGCAGCTTCAAGGCTGGCGCGGTAAACTACGGCCTGAAGGAAGATGGCGTTGGCCTGACTTTCGTTACGCGTGACAGCGAATCCCCGCTGAGCGATTTCGTGGGACAAGAAGTGATCGACAAAGTAAAAGCGATCAAGGATGATATCGTATCCGGCAAAATCGTCGTCAAAGATCCACTGCAACAGTAAGATTGAAGTGTCGATTATGGAGTGATTGACATGTTGATCAGCCGGCTGCCCAATCAGGCAGCCGGTTTTGCTGCTATTATCATGTCCGAGACCGAGGGGAGCGAATGAGGGAAATGCTGTTGGAGATGGAACAGATTACGAAGAAATACGGCGAATTCACGGCCAACCGGGACATCCGTTTTACGCTGCGCGAAGGGGAGATCCATGCCCTTGTAGGCGAGAACGGTGCCGGAAAAACAACGTTGATGCGTATGCTCTACGGTATGGAGCAGCCTACATCGGGAACGATCCGCGTCCGTGGGAAAGAGGTGAGCTTTGCCACCCCTTCGCAGGCTATGGCCTGCGGCATCGGCATGGTACACCAGCATTTCATGCTGTTTCCATCCTTTACGGTTGCCGAGAATATCGTCATCGGGCGCGAGCCTTCATCGGCCGGGGTGTTTGACCGCAAGCAGGCGGCTGCGCAGGTGAACGAGCTCGGCAAGAAGTACGGGATGCCGGTCGATCCGTGGAAAAAGGTAGCCGAATGTCCCCTTGGCATGCAGCAGCGCGTGGAGATTCTGAAGGTGCTGCATCAAGGTGCGGACATCATCATTCTGGACGAGCCTTCTGCCGTATTGACGCCGCTTGAAGTGAAGGAATTGCTGGCAAACATGAAATCGCTCGCCAGATTGGGCAAAACGTTTGTCCTGATCACCCACAAGCTGCAGGAAGTGATGGATGTGGCGGACCGGATCACGGTGCTCCGCGACGGTCAGGTCACGGGCACATTGGATGCGAAGGATACCGACGTGGAGGAGCTTTCCCGTCTCATGGTAGGGCGCGAGCTTGTACGCATGGACAAACAGCCGTCCGTTCCGGCCGAAGCCGTGCTTCGGGTGGAAGGCGTCAATTTGTCCGGTGCCAAGGACCGCTCGCCACTGAAAAACATTCAGCTTGAGGTTCGCAAGGGCGAAGTCGTCGGTGTGGCGGGCATTTCCGGCAACGGACAGTCCGAGCTGATTCAGGTGATTGCAGGGCTGCGCAAGGCGGACAGCGGGCGCGTGCTGCTGTCCGGACAGGATACGACGAACTGGCCTGTACGGCGCATCCGCGAGCAGGGTCTGGCGCATATTCCGGAAGACCGCTACATGTGGGGAGCGGCGAAGGATGCCAGCGTACGCGAGAATGGATTGATGGGCCATCATTACCGCCTGCAATCCCGCGGCCTGATCAAAGCCAAGGCAGCCCGGGCGATGGTGGAAGGTTGGATTAAGCAGTTCGGCATCAAAACGGGATCGGCTGACACCAAGGCACAGTTTTTGTCCGGCGGTAATTTGCAAAAGCTGATTGCGGCGCGCGAATTCGCTCAGGACACGCCGTTTCTGATCGCCGCCGAGCCTACCCGCGGCGTCGACATCGGCGCGATGGAAACCATCCATGCCGAGTTATTGCGCAAACGCAATGAGGGAGCCGGCATTTTGCTTGTCTCTTCGGAATTGACTGAAATATTGCAGCTGTCCGACCGCATCGTCATCATGTACGAAGGCGAGATCGCCGGCGAACTGAACGCGGCTGATGCGACGGAAGAACAGATCAGCTTGTTAATGGCAGGAGGGAAAGAGCGGGTATGAATCGGTTAAAAGACTCACTTCGCGGGCTTGTGCAGCCGCTGCTTGCCGTATTGATCGGCTTGCTGGCCGGCGCAATCGCGATTCTCGTCGTTGGCGGGAACGTCATCGAAACCTATGGGGAAATGTGGAAAGGGGCCTTCGGGAACTTCTATTTCTTCACCAACACGCTGGCCCGCTCCACGCCGATCATTCTGGCGGGGTTGGGCGTCGCGCTGGCTTTCCGTGCCGGATTTTTCAACATGGGTGCCGAGGGGCAGATGATTCTGGGCGGACTAAGCGCAGCGCTTACGGCGCTCTACCTTCCGGGACCAGGCTGGTTCGTATGTATTGCCGCGATCGTCGCAGGCATTCTGGCAGGCGGGATATGGTCCCTGCTGGCAGGCTGGCTGGATGCGCGGTTCGGCATGAATCTGCTCATTACCACACTGCTGCTCAACTATATTGCGATCTGGTTCGGGGGATATATGGTATCGTACCCGTTCAAGGACCGCACCGGCTCCGCCGCCATGGCGCAGACGCCGATGATCGACCAGAGCGTCTGGCTGCCGAAGCTGTTTCAGGGCATGAGTTTGCATGCCGGCTTCATTATTGCCATCGTGGCGGCGGTTCTGATCTATTTCTTTACGTATAAAACGGTGACCGGATACGAGATCCGCATGCTCGGCAGCAACCCGTCCTTTGCGACATATGGCGGGGTTCGCCGCATTCGCATCATGATGCTGTCCATGATTATCAGCGGCGGACTCGCCGGACTGGCGGGTGCAGGAGAGGTTCTTGGCACGCAGTACCGCTTCCTGGACGGCTCTCTGTCTTCGGCCAGTTATGCCTGGAGCGGCATCATGGCGACCTTGCTGGCCCGCTCGCATCCGCTTGGAACAGCCGTAGCGGCCATCTTGCTCGCTGCTCTGCAGACGGGAGCGATGGGCATGGAGCGCAACACGGATGTGCCGCTGGAAGTCGGCAGCGTAATTCAAGCCGTGCTGACCCTGTTCGTGTCGGCGCAGATCGGTTATTCATTCCTGAAGCGGAGAAAGGAGAAGAAATCCAATGCAGCAACTGTTTGATGCAGCCTTGTTTGGCTCGACCCTGCGGATCCTGACTCCCATTCTGCTTGCGGCGCTTGGCGGGGCCTTGTGTTCCCGTGTCGGACTGTTCAACGTCGGACTGGAAGGACTCGTGCTGATCGGCGCTTTCTCTGCGATCGTGGGAAACTACCTGTTCGGCAACGTATTGCTGGCCGTGATGTTCTCCATCGTGATCGTTATGTTGTTTTCGGCCTTATTCGCATTCATCAGCATCAATCTCAAGGCGAATGCCATCGTTGTCGGCATTTCGCTCAACTTTTTGGCGACAGGGCTGACGACCTTTGCGCTCCGCGCGATTTTCGACGTAAAAGGCGCATATTACGATAAGGACATGCAGGGACTTCCGAAATGGGACATTCCGCTGATCAAAGACATCCCCTGGGTCGGAGACGTGTTCTCTGGCCACAGTCCGCTCGTGTATTTGGGGATCGTGCTTGTCATTGCGCTCCAGTTCTATCTGTTCAAAAGCGTCTCCGGATTCCGCTTGCGCTCGGTCGGTGAAAATCCGATTGCTGCGCAAAGCATCGGCATCAAGGTGCGCGGCATTCAATACGGCGCCGTCCTGATGTGCGGCGTGCTGTGCGCGTTGGCGGGAGCGCAATTGTCGCTGGGCCAGGTGACGATGTTCACCGAAGGCATGACGGCTGGACGCGGATTCATCGCGCTCGTGGCGACGATGCTCGGGCAGGCGAACCCGCTTGGCGTATTGGGCTCCAGCGTGCTGTTCGGCTTCATGGAAGCTTTGAGCATTCGTTTGCAGGGCTTCTCCCTGCCAACGCATTTCACGATGATGCTTCCGTATATCGTGACGCTGGTGGCCATGTTCTTTTTCAAAGATCGGACTTATGCGCAGGACGCGCAAAAAGCGGGCGGAAGCTCGCGTTAATCTGAATGCCCGCTGGCGAAATAACGTCGGCGCGCCAATCGAGCAAGGGAGGAAAGCAAATTGCATAACAAGGCTGAACGTCTGAAAAAAACGAAGGCCCCGGCGTCGAAGGCCGGTTCAGTATATGGCGACCGCCTGCCCCCAGGGCAGGTGTTGACGGAAAAATTCCCGATCCTGCACGAAGGAGAAGTGCCGGAATACGACCTGTCCACCTGGGATCTGAAAGTGTTTGGCGAAGTGTGGGAGGAAAGGGTATTCTCCTTCGCCGAGCTGCAGGCGATGCCGCAGGTGAACACGGTCAGCGACATCCACTGCGTAACGCGCTGGTCCAAGTTTGATACGTCCTGGGAAGGCATCCGCTTCTCGGATTTCGTGAAGATTCTCGGCGTCAAGCCGGAAGCGAAATATGTGATGGTCCACGCCGACCATGATTATGAGACGAATGTGCCTTTGGAGGAACTGATGCACGATGACGTGCTGCTCGCCTTCAAATATAACGGCGAGCCGCTGACGCCGAAGCATGGTTATCCGCTGCGCCTCGTTGTGCCGCAGCTCTATTTCTGGAAGAGCGCGAAATGGATTCGCGGTTTGGAATTTATGACGGAGGACCGCAATGGCTTCTGGGAGAGCAACGGTTTCCACCATTTTGCCGATCCGTTCAAAGAACAGCGCTTCTCGGGCGAGGATTTGCCGATTCCGGAAGACGAGTGGACGAAAAAGGAGTTTGATTGACATGTTGATGCCGATTTTGCAAATTCATTCGGAGGATATGCCCGCTTACGCCATCGTGTGCGGTGATCCGGCCCGTGCGGAGAAAATCTCCCGCAAACTGGACGGAGCCAGGGAGCTGGCGTTCAGCCGCGAATATCGTACGTTTGTAGGTGATTACGAGGGTGTGAGGCTGGCTGTGGTCAGCCATGGCGTAGGTTGTCCAGGAGCCGCAGTGTGCTTCGAGGAATTGATTCGCGCCGGCGTAACGACGCTGATCCGGGTCGGCACGGCCGGTTCGTATACGGCCGACTATCCGGCTGGCAGCGTCATCGTCAGCACGGCGGCAGTTCGTACGGACGGTTTGACGCGTCAGCTCGTGCCCGACGGTTTCCCCGCCGTTGCAAACCTGGATGTGACCCGAGCGCTGCTAGCGGCTGCGGAAGCCGGAGAAGGCGAGCAAGGGAAGCTCGGCGTCGGCATTACGGTGACGCTGGACGCGTTTTTTACGGGCGTGGAGGAAATTCCCCACCGCAAATATAAACAAGCGGGAGCCTTGGCGGCCGAAATGGAGATTGCAGCGCTCTACATCGTGAGTACCCTGCGCGGTGCGCGCGCCGGAGCGATCGTGGCGATCGACGGTTTTGCGGACAGTGACCTGGCTGCCGAATACGACCCGCATACGGATGCGGTATCCAAGGCCGTGGAGCGCGAGATCGATGCCGCGCTGCGTGCGCTTGCGTCGCTCGCCCGCCAGGACAAGGAATAGTACAGTGCATGCTGGCAGGAACAAGAAGCGTCCTTGAAATAAGCATTCTGGTTGCCGATGAACGGCATTCAGAGTGCTTTTTTTATGGCTTATAGCTCCAGTTTGAAGAAAAATTGCTGTATACTGGGGGCTAGATCGAAACAGGATTAATAGAAAAGTTTGGAATGTAAAAGGAGGATCATTAGGATCATGTCTATGGGCTGGGCTGAATTTCGGGAAATTCCGTTTGAATACAATGATCAGGTGAAGCAGATCGATGAACAGCTGTTAAGGCTGGTGGCGGCAAGAAAAAGCATTACGGGGGCTGCTTACCATCATCCGGATCAGAAAACCATTGATGAGTGGGTGGAGCGACTGGACATGAAGGAGGAGGACATTCGCCATGTTCTTCGCAGTGTACAGCCAAGGCCCAAACGACCGTTTGTCCCCCAGGAGGAAACCAAACTGACGGGTGTGCTTCCGATTATGAAACAAACGACGCAGGACGGCTGCGATTATGTGATTACACATGCCATGCAATATGATCATGAAAGCATTGTGCATCTCGACATTCACCACCGGGAGCCCAAGGCAGAGCATGTCTTTCTCAAACCGCAATTGATGCTGGAGGTCACCAGTGCTCAGGGTGAACACATGGTTCTTCGAGAAGGCAGTCGTGGTAGCGGTAGCGATGCTCAGCTTAGCTACCGGGTTGTGCCTGCACTCCCACCTTCGTTGGAGCAGGTGAAATTTTCGCTTGTTCCGGCAGTTCACGAACTGGAGATCAAGTTGGAGGAAGTCATCCTGGACAAGCATGTAGACTTTAAATAGCGTGGATGAAATAAAACGTATTGCATCTAGCGGGAGCTGTAAGGCAGGGAGACTGATCCATACGTTTTTAGGTTGTGAAGTGCAGGCAAAGATCGATTTGCCTCTCTGCATTTTTTCAGGCAGGCGTTATGCATTTTTCGAATGATGGCGTTCAAATTGGGTAAATTACTTAAGAAGCATTACACCCATAATGAAGAGGAGGAGTCCATCATGAAGCAAAACAACCAGCCTCAGGACGAGGCCGAAATCCGCAACAAGCTGGACGAGGATGGGGATTCCCTGATGGAAAAGAAAAAGATTCTGAACGGAGTGGACATTGAGCCGCAGGCAGACGCTTGGGCGGCAAAACCTTCACCGGTAGCATTTGACGAAGCGGATACAACGTCCAAAAAATAGCGGAAACAACGATGTTTATTCAAACGCAAACGAAGCGGACACCCGATCGGGTGCCCGCTTTTGGCATCGTCTTATTCATTCAATCTGTCCGCTGCAAGTGGTTGTTTGGCTTCGTCTGCTCTCTTGCAGAAAGAAGAATACCTCCGGAGGCATTGGAAAACGTCGGTAATCATATGTAATCCAGTTCCAGTAGCTTGCTCTGCAACATGGAGCGAATTTCCTCGTCTACATTGGGCAGGAGCTTCTCCAAGTGCCTGATAAATTTGCTCCGCAATTCTTCCCTTTTGACGTCGGCCCACTGGTAATATTCCATTTCGAGCAGGTCTCCCCTGTACAGCTCCAACAGTTCCCGGACATTGCCGCTTTCCGACTCCAGCAAGGACTCCAGGCGAGTCATGTCGCTGCTGATCCAATGTGCATGCATCCAATAGCGTTCGTCGCCGAATTCCACTTTGTTGACGAACCCTTCCGATTTCAGAAGGCTCCGCAAGTTATACAACGTCGTATGAAGCAAGGCCTGTGCACGCTCGACGTCGATATTCGGCCAGAGATCATCCAGCAGGTGATAACGATAAACCGGTTTTCCACGTTGGAACCACAGGTAGGCGAAAAGCTCCTTTGTCTTTTTGGTTCGCCACGTGATCAGCTTTCCGCCGGAATTGTACAGTTCCAGTCCGCCGAGTACTTTGAGCTGAAGCTGTTTGGTTTGCACGACGGACTCCTGGACTGCGGAGGCTTTTGATTCGTCGCGTCTTTGCCGCAAACGGGTGTAACGCTGCAATGTTTCCTGCAGACGATCTTTCGCAACGGGCTTAAGCAAATAATCGATGGCGCGGGCATCAAATGCCTGTACCGCGTACTGCTGATAAGCCGTCACGAAAACGATCTCTGCATCCGGACACAGGAGAGATAACTGCCTGCCCGCGTCCAGACCGTTGATCCCGGGCATTTCAATATCGAGAAAAATGATGTCCGGCTGTACGGTTGCAGCACAGGCCAGTGCGTCCGCTGCCAGCTGGCATTTGCGGACGACCTGAACGCCGCCGATTTCGTTCAGCAAAATTTCCAACACATCTAGGGCGATTTTTTCATCATCAACCAGCATTGCTTTCAACATTTCTTACCTCCGGTACAGTAAGCTTAACCCGTGTTCCCTTCCCTTGCACACTGCTGATTTCAAGCCTTAAATTGTACAACATCTGCAGGCGGCGATTCACGTTCCGAAAACCGATGCCTGAAGCCTGATCGCGTTCCAGCATCTCCAGCTGAACACTGCTCATGCCAACGCCGTCATCTTCAACGACGATTTCCGTGATGCCGTTCCGGTTATGCGCAGAGATCAACAACGTACCGCCTTCGGGTTTTGGCCCGATGCCGTGGCGAACAGCATTTTCCACAATCGGCTGCAGCGTGAGAGGGGGGATCAGGCACTTCAAATTCTCTTCAAGCTCATAACGAATATTCAATCTCTCGCCGAACCTTAGATTTTCAATGGCAACATAAGCTTGTACCAGTTCCAGTTCACGTTCGAAGGTAATCGGTTCGCTATGAAAAACAAACGTAAACTTGGAGCGGAGGTACGTCGTCAGGTGATAGATCGTTTCCCTAAGCCTGATGGGGTCGGTGTAACTCAACCCTACGAGACTGTTCAAGCTGTTGTAAAGGAAGTGGGGCATAATCTGTGCCTGCAAGAAGTCCATTTCCCTGCGAACCGCCTGCTCGGAGGAATTTTTTAATTCCAGCAGGGAGCGGACCCTTGCTTTCAATTCCGCAAGCTCGAATGGCTTTTGCAAAATATCGTTGGCTCCCGCGTTCAACGAAGCCACGATATCGCCGGTCTGTCCCGAAGCGGTCAGCATCAGGACAGGAAGCTCGGCCAGGCCCTGTCTCTCGCGAATTTGGCGGCATACTTCGATTCCCGAAATACCCGTCAGCATCAGGTCCAATAAAACGATATCCGGTTTGGAGCCGTCACGCAGCACTTCAAGAGCCTCCTCGCCGCTGCCGACCGCGGTATAGGCGTACCCCAACGATGATATAACATCGACGAGCACTTTCATATTGGACAACTCGTCATCGACGATGAGCGCGTGAAAAGGCGCGAGGGGGCTGGGATGCAGCATGTCGTTCATCGTTTCCGCGTCCACCGTCAAGGAGACGGTCGGTGCCGTGGCCGAGGCTTCAGACTGTTTGTCTAACGGAAGGGTAAACGTGAACCGGGTACCTTGTCCCAGCTGCGATGCTACCTCCAGGCGACCGCCTTGCAGCTCGATCAGCTGTTTGGAAATGCTAAGGCCGAGCCCGAGGCCCCCTGAAGTATCGTCCTGAAAGCTGTCCTTGTACTGATTATAGGGCTGCAGGATGTTATCCAGCTCTTCGGCAGGGATGCCTGGTCCCGTATCGGTGATGGATATAGCCATCTCCTCTTCAAGACATTCCACGGATACGGTCACCGTCCCCCGTTTCGTGAATTTCAGCCCGTTTTCGATCAGGTTGTGCAAAATTTGCTTCAAACGATTTTCGTCGGCATAGACCAGGGGAAGCGCATCAGGCAGCTTGTTGACCAGACGAACCTCCTTGTTGATCGGCGCGATCGAAAGGGTCTCCAAGACGAAATGAATGGAAGTGCCCACGTTGACGGGGGTCGGATGGATCACGAATTGGCCATGCCGGATCCGATTCAGATCCAGAATGTCATTGACGATCCCCGACAGCCTTCGGCCCATCAGATGGAGAAGCATGATGTTCTCGCGGTGATCTTCCTGCAGCGGGTGTTCCGTACTGTCGAGGAGCGATTGGGACAGGTTGACGATGCCGTGCAACGGCGTCCGCAGTTCATGGGATGTTTTGGCCAAAAACTCATCCTTCTGACGGTCGTAAATCAATAGTCTTTCTGCAAGGCTTTCGCTCCGTAAAAAGTTGTCCTGCAGCCGGTCGGAGATGAGCAGGGCCTGGGATAATAAAAGAAGCAGCGGCGTCCCTACCATGAAATAGGGATTGTCCAGGGCAAACAAGTATCGCAGCTCCCCGAAAATCCAGTAGACCGCAAGAAAGAAACAACCGAGAAGCAGATGATGGCGATCGTTAATGCCTTTTCTTCTCCCCCGGAAAATGGCTCTTACGATAAGAAAAAATACGAATATCTGTATCGGTACGCCAAGCGCCAGGGAAAACGGAAGATAATCGTTGGGAAGCACGAGCAAAATGACCGTAAGAACGATCGCGCATGACCCAAGCCATTTAAACAAAAAGAAGTTGGTCTCGTCGGTGTATGAATGCACGTAACTTGCAAAAAAATAAAATGAAGCGATCGGCAGCAAAAACAGCAATCTCTGCAGAAAAGGAAAAGGCATATCCGGAAAGATGATTAGCGCCAGAATTTCGTTGTCGATACTGATAAAAAGACCTGTCGCCAGACAAAACAGGCAGAAATGCATCAGGTAGCGTTCCTTGCCCCATTGCCTGAACATGCCGGCATAATAAAGACCGAATGAAAACAGCATGGCAATGATGGCCATATCGGCGAGCCTTGCCCCATCAACGCGTTTGCCAATCTGGGTAGCCAAGCCGAACTCGGGTGTCTGAACCATGCCGCCGCCCAGGTTGTTGAACGCAGCCGTTTGCACGATGATTTCGTTTACGCCTTTGTTCAATTGAAATGTGCGAAAATAGGGCGTGTTGCTTGGTACGAAGTGTTCCGAAGTCATCGAGGGTTTCCCGCTGCCTCCCATTTCCTGGCCGTTAATGAAGAAGCGCGATGAGATGCGGATTTTTTTGGCGCGAAGTCCGTACATTCCGTCTTCGGGCACTTCAACGAGCAAACGATAGGTTCCAGCCCCTTGGTTGTTGGGATTGGCCGAGGAGAGCGCATTGGTTTTTTCATTCGGGACATTCTTCAGCTTGCGGATCTTGGACAGACTGCCGTCGTCCTCGGCAAAATCCACAGGAGTCAGCAGCCGGTTCGCATAATACTCCCATTCCCCGCGCAGCGGCAAGTAGCCGTCCGCTTCGAAGTTCCATTGACGGGCGTCAAACACCCCGTTTTTGGCCTCGACTTCCTTCATCGGTGGCACTAACCATTGATAAAGGCTAACTACCGTGATCAGCAAAAAAATGCCGATCATAAGCGGTAGTGCAATTTCCCGTTTCGGTTTCATTTACGTCAATCCCCGTTATGTTTTTCCATGGTACTTGTATGATTTTCGTCATCATTCGAGCACTTCCTTCATTTTTATACAAAAAATGAAGGTTTGGAATAGGTAAGTGTCGATTTTTCGGATCATTTCATCAGAAGGTAACGTTTTTATGGTGTTATGACACGTCTGGGCACCTTGCCAACCGGTAATGTATAATCATGGAAACAAGTGGCGAGGTGGCATTAGTTTATGGACAAGCTCTTGATTCGACGTGCCAGGGTTAAAGATTATATCGGCATTTCCGCGTTAATGGATGAGTTGCATGAACAACACGTCAAAGGGAGACCGGATATCTATCGGGCCCTTCAGCCCCGCTTGGAGCCGGGCGAGTATGAGGATTGGCTCGAAAAGGATACTCGATACCTATTCGTTGCTGAGGATCTTGAAGCGGGGGAGATCGTCGGATTTGCCAGCGCCCAATGGCAGCAGATTCGGAACCTGAATGTGCTGCTTGACCGGGATATGCTGTATATCAACGAAGTTGTCGTGGATCGGAAGTGGCAGGGAAAAGGCGTCGGGCAGCGAATCATGACAGAACTGATCGAACTGGGCAAGGAGCTTCAGGCAGACAGCGTGGAGTTGACGGTATCGTCGTTCAACGAGGGAGCGCAGACTTTTTACGAGAAACTTGGTTTCGCCGTCCGCAGCAGCCGAATGGAATATATTTTGCGAGCGTAAGCCCCTCATGAAGAAATGATGAACAATTGATGGCGAGAAAAAATAGGGCTTGAATACCCCTATGGGGTATGTTATTCTGAATTCAGAAATCATTTGAAAAGGGGTGTTCATGATGGAACATCAGAGCCATCCCCATGAAGAGATGGAAACGGCGGTAACCGCAGCGGGGCAAGAAGGTTCGCTGCCGGAAACGCAGGCAAATGCCTGTCATACGCCGGGACCTGACGGGAAACCGGTTCGCAAGAGCCATCATTCCCAGGAGATGAAGAGCAATCTCATTTCCCGCTTGAACCGCGTGGAGGGGCAGATTCGCGGGATCAAAGGGCTGATTGAGAAGGATACGTATTGCGACGATGTGCTTACGCAAATCGCTGCAGCGCAATCCGCATTGAGCTCGGTCGGCAAGCTGCTGTTGGAAGGGCATATGAAGAGCTGCATCGTCGAACGCATTCAGGCCGGAGAGCATGAGGTTGTAGACGAATTGCTTGTTACGGTCAGAAAGCTCATGAAATGATGAATATATACTAAGGAGGAATGAACGATGTCCAACATCACATTGAACGTTGCAGGCATGTCTTGCAACCATTGCGTCAAATCCGTAGAGGAAGCCGTTAAAAGTGTAGGAGCGAAAGGCCAGGTTGATCTGGCAGCGGGAACCGTTGCTGTGGAATACGACGAGCAAAGCGTGAGCGTGGAACAAATTAAGGCAGCGATTGAAGATCAAGGTTATGACGTAGCCTAAGATAAGCAATAAGCGATCGTATTGGGTTTAAGCGCAGCTTCCCTTAAGAGAGTCGGAAGCGGGCGTTTAAGCCCGGATTTCGGCTTGTTTTATACCCCTTAGGGGTATTTTCGGAATAGGGAAAGGAGACTGTGTTATGGTTAAATCATCGACAACGGCAAGCGATCAAGATTCGAATGCGTTGACGTCTCCGGTTGGAGTACAGACCACGCTGCAGATTACCGGCATGACTTGCGCGGCCTGTTCGAGCCGGATCGAAAAGGGATTGTCCCGGATGGAGGGCGTGAATCAGGCCAACGTGAATTTGGCCACGGAGCAAGCGACGATTTCGTATGATCCGAAAATGGTGGACGTCTCCAGCTTGCGCGACAAGGTAGAGGCACTGGGTTACGGCACCGCCTCGGAATCGCTGGACCTGAACATCACGGGCATGACCTGCGCCGCTTGCTCAGCCCGCATCGAGAAAGGATTGTCCCGCTTGCCCGGCGTATCGCGGGCGAACGTCAATCTTGCGCTGGAGACGGCGCATGTGGAATATGCCGCCGGCACGTTGAAGCCGTCCGACATCATGGCCAAGATCAAACACCTCGGTTATGGCGCTGAAGTGCAGCAGGGCGAGCAAGAACACCAGTCTGTCCGCGAACGCGAATTGCAGCGCAAAAAATGGAAGTGGATCGTTTCTGCCCTGCTGTCCATTCCTTTGCTCTGGGCGATGGTCGGTCATTTCTCATTTACGTCCTGGATCTGGGTGCCCGATTTGTTCATGAACCCTTGGTTCCAGCTGCTGCTGGCAGCACCGGTACAATTCGTGATCGGCTGGCAGTTCTATGTCGGAGCGTATAAAGCACTGCGGGGCGGCAGCGCGAACATGGATGTACTCGTTGCGCTGGGAACGAGCGCAGCTTTTTTCTACAGTTTATATCTGACCCTAAGCAGTGGATACGGGACTCAGCCGGCTATGGACCATGGCGGAATGGGTACGGCGGTCGCCGTCCCTTCGGTTGAACTGTATTATGAGACGAGCGCCATTCTGATTACGTTAATTTTGCTCGGCAAATGGTTTGAAGCGGTCGCCAAAGGACGCTCCTCTCAAGCGATCAAAAGCCTGATCGAGCTTGCTCCGCGCGAAGCGCGGGTGATTCGCGACGGCAAGGAAGTTGTCATTCCCTCCGCTTATGTTGCCGTTGGCGATCTGGTGATCGTCAAGCCGGGCGACAGCATCCCGGTCGACGGCGTGGTGGAAGAGGGACGTTCGTCGGTCGACGAGTCCATGCTGAGCGGGGAGAGCTTGCCGGTCGACAAACAACCGGGCGATCCGGTTACGGGTGCCACGCTGAACAAAAATGGCGTATTGCGGCTGCGGGCCACTCGGGTCGGATCGGATACGGCACTCTCGCAAATCATCAAAGTCGTTGAGCAGGCACAAGGCTCCAAAGCGCCGATCCAACGCATTGCGGACGTAATATCAGGCATATTCGTGCCGATCGTTGTCGGCATTGCGGCGTTGACGCTGCTGATTTGGTATTTCTTCGTCAGTCCCGGAGATTTTGCGGGTTCGCTGGAAAAAGCCATTGCCGTTCTGGTTATTGCCTGCCCCTGCGCCCTTGGGCTTGCCACGCCGACGTCCGTCATGGCCGGTTCGGGACGGGCAGCGGAGTTCGGCATCCTGTTTAAGGGAGGCGAATACCTGGAAACCGCGCAGCAGATTCAAACGGTCGTGCTGGACAAAACGGGCACGGTTACCGAGGGTAAACCGGTGCTGACGGACGTGGTTGCTGCCGGGGACTGGCACGAGCCCGAGCTGTTGGAACTGGTAGGCGCCGCGGAGCAAGGATCCGAGCATCCTTTGGCGGAAGCCATTGTAGAAGGAATCCGGGGCAAGGGCTTGGAACCTGGCCAAGCGGAACAATTTGAAAACATACCCGGATACGGTATACATGCAGTGGCAGGTGGCCGGCAGGTGCTGGTGGGGACCCGCCGTTTGCTTGCCGATGCTCAGGTGAACGTGCCGGAGCAGGCCCTGCAGCGTATGCACGAGCTTGAAGAGCAAGGGCGCACGGCAATGCTTGTTGCGGTGGACGGTCAATGGGCAGGCATCGTTGCCGTTGCGGATACGATCAAGGAAACGTCCCGTGAGGCCGTTGGTCGTCTGCATGCGATGGGGATTGATGTCATTATGATTACGGGCGACAACGAGCGTACCGCCCGCGCCGTGGCGGCACAAGCGGGCATCAAGCACATTCTCGCCGAAGTCCTGCCTGAGGGCAAGGCTGCGGAAGTGAAGAAGCTGCAGGAAAGCGGCCGCAAGGTCGCCATGGTCGGCGATGGCATCAATGATGCGCCTGCGCTTGCTACGGCCGATATCGGCATGGCGATCGGAACGGGGACGGATGTAGCGATGGAAGCGGCCGACATCACGCTGATGCGCGGCGATCTGAACAGCATCGCCGACGCGATCGAGATGAGCCGCCGCACGATGGGCAACATTAAACAGAACTTGTTCTGGGCGCTCGGGTACAACGTGCTGGGCATCCCGATCGCTGCGGCCGGTTTCTTGGCTCCTTGGCTGGCCGGAGCAGCAATGGCATTCAGTTCGGTATCGGTCGTGCTGAACGCGTTGCGCTTGCAGCGCATGAAGCTCCAGCGGCGTGCCGGGTAACGTCGCGGTGGTTCTTTTGGCTTGATGAATACAGAAACCTGAAATAGATGTGAGCACTTTGCACGGCCCGCCAAGGCGGGGCGTGCATTTTCATCTGTTCTAAAGGTTAAAATGCCAGACAGATGATCTCCGTTTTTTAATGAAAATGCTAGTGTGTATTTCTGCATCTTTCAGAAAACCGGGTTGACAATACAGACAACTCCATTTAAAATTTTAAACGACTGTTTGATTCAAACGATTGTTTAAATCAATGTAAAACTAAATATCCGATGGAGGACAAACTTTATGCTGCGAGCTTTACGCGCTCTTTTAAAGAAACCGCCAGTCATTATCGGCATTGTGACGGCGTTGATGTTCCAAGTCATTTTCAGCGTGATCTGGATGACGGCTTACTCCGGCGTCAATGATCGAACGAAAGAACTGACGGTAGCCATCGTCAATGAGGACGGCACGCAATCCCAAGGGATTGCAGACAGCTTGGCCCAAACGCTTCCTTTTCACACCGTGGCCAATCTGAGCAGCGCCGAGGCGCTGGACCAACTGGAGCATCATAAGGTGCACATGGTGCTTGACATCCCGGCCGGATTCAACGAGGTGCTTCAAACGCCGGGCTCCACGGCACAGATCAAGTACACGCTTAACGAAGCAAACCCGGTTACGATCAAAAGCATGATGCAAGGCGTTTCCCAAAGCGTGACCAACACGATCAACAAACAGGCATCTGCACAAGGCGTTCAAGCGGTATTGACCGCTTCCGGCGCACCTGCCGACCAAGCGGCTTCGGCAGCCGCTTCGTTGACTTCCCGCGTGGAGGGAACAACGACATCCATCAATCAGGTGAACGGCATGAATAACCAAATGGTGCCGATGATGATGGTGCTGGCTTCCTATGTGGGAGCAATGATCATGGGAATGAACGTGCAAGGAGCCATGGGCATGCTGGCAGCGATGCATTCGCGCCTGTCGCTGTTCGGGGCAAGAGTGATCATTAACATCGGATCCGCGCTGCTTGTATCCCTTGTTGGTTCCTCTCTGATCGTGGCCCTCGGGGGACAATTCGAACAAGGCTTTATCGCGTTCTGGATGTTCCAGGCATTGTTCCTGTGCACATTTATGTTCTTCTCCCAATTTTTCCTGATCCTGTTCGGACCGGCAGGAAGTGTGTTCAACATTATCTCGCTGTCCCTGCAGCTGGTGTCTTCCGGCGCGATGGTGCCGCGTGAACTGCTGAACGGGTTCTACAGCGGTTTGGGACAATATTTACCAGCCACATATGCGGTACAGGGCATTCTGAGCGTTCAGCTCGGCGGTCCCGGAGCACAGGCGGCCGCAGGAACGATTGCGATCATTCTGGTCGTTGCGGTGGCGCTGTCCTTGCTGGCGACGTTGCTCAAAAAAGGCCGTATGCCTGCAGTAGCGCCAAACCCGGCACCGGTTAACGGTTAAGAAAAACGAAGGCTTGCGACGCAGATGCAGATACCCTCATCGCTGCGATCGACCGAACACCCCGATGGAATTCATCGGGGTGTTCGCCTGTTCTGGAGTGTTGGCTTTGCGGAAACGGCACATGACATGCCTTGCACTTTTTGACACAAACTTTCATAATAACAGGTAGAGATCAGGCATGCAGTCCGAGCGTGCCGGGCGCTTGAATAGAACGGACAAGGGGAGAGAACGGAATGACGGAACCGGAATTGGATATCAAAACGAGGATTTTGGTGGCAGCGAAGAAGCTCTTTGCCCAGCAGGGATATGACGGGACGAGCGTGCGGCAGATCTGCGACGAGGCGGGAGCGAATATTTCGCTCGTTTCGTATCATTTTGGCGGCAAAGAGAAAGTGTTTGAAGCGCTGTTCGAACGTTATTTCCTGATCCGTATTCCGGATGATTTGGATGAGATCATTCAGTCCATGTCACCAGCCGAGGGGGTAAGTCTCGTCATCGGCGAGATTGTCAGGTTCACCCTGTCGGACCGGGACATGAGTGATATCGTGCAATTGGAGATGGCGCTGCGGACCAACCGCGCCGCTTCCGTCATTCGTTTCCTGGAGCCGATCTGGACCAAGCTGACCGAATTGTTGGAAAGAGGCAAGGAGCAGGGAGTATTCCGCATCGAGTCGGCCACATATGGCATGCTTCAGGTATTAAGCGTGGCGCTTGCCCACAAAAGGGCCCATAACACACGATTTATGCTGGACTACCCGAATGTCGATCCGGAAAAGCTAGTCGAACAGACCGTCGAGTTTGTATTACGAGGATTGGGAGTGAATGAGCATGAACAACGAAACCATTGAATTGATGATGAAGCACCGCTCCGTGCGGAAATACAAACCTGATCCGGTTAGCGAGGAACAATTGGCCGCCATCGTTTCGGCGGGTCAAATGGCTTCTACCTCCAGCAATGTGCAGGCTTACACGGTTATTGCGGTTACCGACAAAGACCAGAAGGCGAAGCTGGCCGAGCTTGCGGGCAACCAGGCTTACATTGATCAATGCCCTGTTTTCCTGGTGTGGTGCGCGGATTTGTATCGTCTCAAGCAAGCCGCAGTTCAACATGCGCCGGAGAAAGAATCGTTCGAAGATAGCATGGAAAATTTCATGGTAGCGACGATCGACGTGGCCCTTGCTTCCCAGAACGCAGCGCTTGCGGCGGAGTCGCTCGGATTCGGAATTGTATATATCGGCGGTCTTCGTACGCGGATCAGCGAAGTTTCGGAACTGCTGGGATTGCCTGAAGGCGTATACCCTGTGTATGGCATGTGCATCGGCGTAGCGGATCAAGATACGGGCATTCGCCCAAGACTGCCGCTGCAGGCGGTGCTGCACCATGGCCGCTACCAGGCTGAACAGACGCTGCAAGGCATGAAAGAGTACGATGAAACATTTGCAGCATATATGCAGGAGCGCACCCAAGGCGAGCGTTCAACGACATGGTCCGAAATGATGGCGAAACGCCTTACGGAGCCGGCAAGGCTGCAAATGAAGACATATCTTGAAGGCAAAGGGTTTATAAAACGGTGAAAAACTGCCGAAAGTTGCTCGTTGCGCAGATTCGGGCAGCGAACGCGAGTGAGATATCGTTCAGTAGCAAACCTGTTTGGATAGAGGATGAGATGTAACAGAGACACTGCACATAGCATCCGCATAATTATAGAAGCCAGTCCTCGTGGACTGGCTTCTTTTGCGTAGAAGATATGACCTGCTCTAGCGGCTTGGATGATCCAATTAGGGGTCCTTGTTCAGGGTAAACGATAGAAGCGCTTCGTATTTTCGTAGAAAATGCGTACTGCCGCCTCCGGCTTCGTTCCCGTAATCTCGCACCACGCCTGAACGACGCGGCTTGTCATGGCTGGATGCGTCATCCTGCCTGCAAAAGGGCCCTCGAACGGCCAGGGCCCGTCCGTCTCGGCCATGATCTGTCCTGGAGGATACACCCTTGCCAGTGCTTGAATCTCCTCTTCGTATACGATATCCGGCGTGAACGAGACGTAGTATCCGTTGTCCGCCATTCGCCGAATCGTTTCCGGCGAGCCTTTGAACCAATGGAAGTGAGCCTTGTTTACTTGGTACTGCTCCAGCAGGTCGCAAGCCACATCGGCATCTTCATACACGGCATGCAGCACGATCGGTTTGTCGTGCTTTTTGGCGAGCCGAACGAAACGTTCGAGCAGCAAAACGTAGCCGGATTGGTCCCAAGGTTTCCCTGCTTGCTCCGCCTCCTGGCGGCTGTAATAGGGAAGCCCTACTTCGCCGATGGCAACGGCCTGATCGATGCGGCGCTCGATCCAGTCGAACAGCTGCTCCGCTTCCGACGGCGAAGGTAGAGGCTGCTCCGGATGGAATCCGATGGCCGGAAAGACGGCATGCGGATGTCTGGCCGCCAGGTCCATCGTGGCCTGCGAGGAGGCAAGGTGCATGGAGACGGCGATGACCGCTTCAACCTGGTGCGAAGGCAGGGAGCGAAGCATGTCCTGCTGTTCGGCCGGGGTGTATTGATCCAGATGAAGATGGGCATCGATGAAGGGGACATGGGTTGGCATTTTCATGGAGAGACGCTCCTTCTGCATGATTTAAGCCCGCTATCTCAGGATAGGCGGGCCTTCTTTTGTTCTTGCTTCATCCACTCGGAGATTTGCCGTTTGCGCTCCAGGAATGCCGGCAGATCGGCGATCGTTTCTTGACGGGGCCGTTCAAAAGGAACATGGACTTCGTGCATCACCGTTGCAGGCCGATTCGAGAGCACGTAGACGCGATCGGCGAGCAGCAGCGCTTCTTCGATATTATGGGTGATGAGCAGCACCGAGCGGCGGTTCAGCTCCCATATGTCGAGCAGCCAGCGCTGCATGTCGCTGCGCGTCAAGGCGTCGAGCGCGCTGAACGGCTCGTCGAGCAGCATCAGCTCCTGGGGACTGAGCAGCGCCCGCAGGAACGCGGCGCGCTGCTGCATTCCGCCGGACAGCATGTGCGGGTATGCCTGCTCGAAGCCGCCGAGGCCGACGCTCTCCAGCCATTGGCGCGCTTCGGCAAGCGCGGTTTGCCGCGGCTGGGCCGATGGAGACACTTCGCCCGCAAGCAGCACGTTCTCTTCGATGGTGCGCCACGGGAAGAGCGCAGGTTGCTGCGGCATGTAGCTGATCTTGCCGCGCTGGCCGGTCACGTTCTCGCCGTTCATCCAGATCTCTCCCTGCTGCGGCTTCAGCAGCCCGCCGATGATATGGAACAGGGTGCTTTTGCCGCAGCCGGACGGTCCGACGAGTGCCACGAATTCGCCTTGCCCCACAGTCAGGGAAATATCGTTAAGCACCGGCAGCTTGCTTCGCCGCTCGCGGAAGGAGGCGTGCACATTCCTGACGTTGAGCGCAGGCGCCGTTGCCGATGCCGATGTCGGTGCCGTGCCGTCAGAGTGAGCTGCACCCGTTTCGCTTGCCTGCATAGCTGGGGCAGCCGCTGGTGTTGCCGGAGAACCGGTATGATTCATGTCGTATTCACTTCCTTGGTTCAATGTCGGGTTAGCGCTTCTGCGGCCGCCATTTAACGAGCAGCTTCTCCAGCAAGGCAATGAGCAGGAAGAGCAGCAGGCTCAGCGCCACGATGATCATGATGGCGACGAATAATCGATCTGTCCGGTAAGCGGACTTCTGCAGCATCATGTAATAACCGATGCCCTTGTCGGCGCCGATCCATTCTGCGATGATGGCGCCCATAACGCTGTATGTGGCGGCAATCTTCACGCCGGAGAAGATGGAGGGCAGCGCATGCGGCAGCTCCAGCTTCCAGAAGATGTGGCGGCGCGATGCACCGGCCATGCGCATGTAATTCATCATGGCCGCATCCGTGCGGGTTAACCCGTCCATGGCCGCTACGGCGACCGGGAAGAAACAGACGAGAACGATCGTGATCAGCTTGGGCAGCAGCCCGAAGCCGAACCAGATCAGCAGGAGCGGAGCCAGCGCGATGGTGGGTATGTTTTGACTTAAAATAAGCAAAGGGTATAACGCCTGTTTGAGCAAAGGAATAAGATGCAGCACCATCGCGATCAGCAATCCGACGGCCGTGCCGGCAGCGAAGCCGATCAGGGTAAGCTGGATGGTAGCCCAAGCATGCATGCCGAGGCGATCGGCTTGAGATGCCGCTTCGCGGGCGATGTCCGAGGGTGCGGGAAGCATCCACTTTTCAATATGGAACAGGGATACGGCTCCCTGCCATAACGCGATAAAGAGAATAACCGCCACGAAGGGCGGCCATACGCTTTTCCAGTATGAATTCATTAGCGATATTTCTCCGTGAGGGCATCCATGCTGAACCCGTCAGGGCTATGGGCAATTTTGATCTGGGAAATGATGCTTGGGCTGCCGGCCTCCACGAGTGCTTCGTGCATTTTGCGCACGATCTGCAGCAGCTCCTCAAGTTCGCCTTCCATGGTCGTTTCCAGCGGGTTTACTTGATATTTGACGCCGGATTGTTGAATGACTTCGATCGCGCGATCGACGTAAGGATAAGAGTTTTCGCCGTTCGGCGTTTTGGGAATCACTTGTATGCTAAGCAGTGTGCTGGCCATGTCCATTCACGGCTCCTTCCGATTTCGTTATATAGTTGCTCGTTATTGTGGTAAAAATTCGTTCGTATACGCTTTGGAAACGTCGACTTGCTGGTCGAGCAGTTTTTTGCTGAACATCCAGTCCGCGTAATTTTGCCAAACTTCCTGTTTCTGTTCGCCCCAACGTGCGGCATCGTCCTGATATTTCGGGCTGAGCCACTTCTGGCTGGCGAGTACTAAATCCTTGTCGAGGTCCGGAACGGCCTTCAGCAAAATGTTGGCAGCCTCCTCCGGGTGATCGATCGCATATTGATATCCTTCGGATGTCGCTTTCATGAACGCTTTAACCAGCTCCGGATCATTCTGAATCGTCGTTTCGTTGGTTACGAGCACAGGCGTGTAATAGTCGAGCGCTTCGGAGTAATCCTTGACGTACAGCATGTCGATCGGTTCATTCCGCAGTTGTGCTTCAATCCCGGTCCACGCATAGAAGATCCAGGCAAAGTCGATGTCGCGTTTCACGGCAGTGAAGAAATCGGCATCGCCCATATTGATGTTTTTCACCTTGGAGACGTCGGCGCCTTCGCCTTCCATAATCGATTGCATGACGGCTTCTTCTACCGGAGAGCCCCAGCCTCCATAAGATTTGCCTTCAAAGTCTTTGGGCGATTTGATATTCCGGTCCACCGGAGCGGCAAAGCCGGACGTGTTGTGCTGAATGACCGCGGCGATGGATACGAGCGGTACGTTTTGCGTGCGTGCTTGGGTTACGCTCTCCTGGTAACTGACGCCAAAAGGGACCTCGTTCGAGGCTACCATCGTGTCCGCTCCGCCTGCGCCAGGCTGCACGATTTCGACGTTAAGTCCCTCGGCTTTGTAAAAGCCTTGATCCACCGCAGCGTACAGGCCGGTATGGTTCGTATTCGGCGTCCAATCGAGCACCACCTTAACGTCTTTCAGTGCGGCATTGCCGCCTTCGCTTGCCTTTTCCGTGCTGCTGCCGTTCTCGCCGGCAGGTGCCGCTTCCTTGCCGCCGCATGCGGCAACGGTTACGAGGGTGATGCACAAGAGCATCAGGCCCATCATTTTGCGCCATTTCATTTCTTTTTCTCTCCTTCATATTGTCCGGCCATCGGCACGGGTACTCCTTGGCTTCATGTCCACAACATCTGATTAAGAATGCCATATCAGGGGAATTGCATCGCGGTCCACACGTTCTGATATTAACAAAAAAGCGTCCCGTTATTCGGGACGCATGCAGGCGTTAGAGAATGGCCACCAGCCTTGGGGCTGTGCCTTGGTCAATATACTCCGATTCCTACGCTGGCATGATCCAGATCAGGTCTAAGGGTCAGTATCTTATGGGATACACTCTCAGCCGGCCAATTCCGACACCCCTGGGAAGCTATGAAGTTACGGGCGTTGCTATCACAGTAATTATAGGCAAGAGTCCGGATTGTGTCCAGTAAGGAATTGGAGGGACGACCGGGATTACCGTTGGAAAAATTCAATCCATTCTTTTTCAGGTCCATAGATGAAGAAGTAACGATATCCGTTCGGCAAGGTTACAATCTCCCCATCGATGAACTCTGCATCCGTTGCCTGAATGCGCCGGTATTCCGCTTCGATGTCCTCCACATGGATGGCAAAGTGGTGCACCGTTCCTTCGGATGGCAGCTTGTCGCTATACCCCTGAATCAGCTCGATCTCGGTCTCGTCGCTCCCGTTAAAACCGAGAAATGCCAGCTGAATGACACCGTTGGTGTGAGTCAACCGTCCCTTCAGTTCCAGACCGACAATCTCGGTATAGAAGCGGAGCGTTGTTTCCAGATCGCGAACGGAGATTCCGACGTGGTCGACGCGTTTTTGAAAAGCCATATGAACATACCTCCCGGGGCAGATAATTCGCCATTAGCATTTTAGAAATAGAATAGATGTGGAAATCCAAGCTGTCAAGTTGGAATTAGAGCGGCAATTGAACGCGCTTACGTAAAAAATAAAGATTTAAATTTTAAAAGTTCACAATTTGTTCACTTATGAAGGGCATAACGTGATCACTATAATGATCAAATGAACAGAAAGGATGAGTACATTGCCAACAACGAAAAGAGAACAAGTGGTGTTCGGATTAATGATGTGCTTCGGCATGGTCACGATCATGCTGTTGTTTAATCTGTATAACAGCGGAATGATCGGGAAATTGTCTTTGATGGAGATTCTGCTGCAGTTTGTGATCTGTTTTGTGGTCGCTTTTGCGGTTGAATCGATATTGATAGGTCCTGTGGCGAAAAAAGTAGCGTTTTCCCTGCCGTTCGACAAGTCGAACAAATTGGTGGCCGTGTTGACGCTCTCGTTTTTTATGGTGGTCGGCATGGTGTTGGTCATGTCTTTCTATGGTGTAATGACATCCTACCTCACCAATGGACTTGGAGGTCGTTCCATCCTGCGAAGCTATGGTTCGGCGATCGGCCATAACTTCTTGCTGGCACTTCCGGCACAGCTTCTGGTGGTGGGGCCGATCGTTCGGGCTGTATTTGGCAATGTGGTGGCCAGAAGCAAAGTCAGCGCTTGACCGATCTGTCTTATTTCCTGGGCAATGGTCGTTTGAAAACATAATGAATGAAGCTCTTGCGAATGGGGGAGCATTTCATATATAATCATTGTCAACAATTGCAGATCGGAACTATGCCGTTGAAGAGCATCCAACTCGGAGGCGTTTTCGCCAGGGGAGCGAACCCATTCCCCAAGTTAACCGGAACCGCCCGTTACCGCGGACCAAGAGGCTGGACACAGGATTACCTGTCCCGGCAAGTTGGGTGGCACCGCGAGCAGAGCGCTCCTCGTCCCAAGGGATGAGGGCGCTCTTTGCATTTTTATAGCCCAAAGGAGACGGTGTACATGTTGGATATGAAATGGATTCGTGCGCATGCGGATGAGGTTCAGGCGGCCGCGGACGGCAAAAAAATCAAGGTTTCGGTTCGCGAGCTGCTTACCCTGGACGAGGAAAGAAGAAGGCTTTTGCAGGAAACGGAGGAAGGGCGCCGCTTGCGGAACGCCTGGTCGGCAGAGATTGGCAAGCTGATGCAGGCTGGAGATCGGGCACAGGCGGAAGAGCTGCGGACACGCGTAAAGGAGCTTAACGACAAGCTCCAGCAGAATGAGACCAAGCTTGCCGACGTGCAGGAGGAGGTAACGAGACTGCAGTGGCTGGTACCGAACGTGGTGTCGCCGGATACGCCGGCAGGAGCATCGGATGAAGATAACGTTGAAGTGCGGCGTGTCGGTGAGATTACGAAATTCGATTACGATGCGAAGGATCATGTTGAGCTGGGTGAAATGCATGACATGATCGACATTGCCCGAGGCGTAAAAATCGGCGGCACTCGCAGTTATGTATTGAAAGCGGCAGGTTTGCTTTTGCATCGGGCCGTACAACAGTTAGCCCTCGACCTATTATTGAAGAAAGGCTTCACGCCGATGGAAGTGCCGCTGATGGTGAGGGAGGAAGCGCTGGTTAATACGGGCTTCTTCCCCACAGGGCGGGATCAGGTATATGAGCTTGAGGGCGAGAACAAATGGTTGGTAGGGACTTCGGAGGTGCCGCTTGTTTCTTATTATATGGATGAAGTCGTGGATGTAGCGGAACCGATCCGATTGGCCGCCATGTCCACCTGTTTCCGCAGCGAGGTTGGATCGGGCGGCAGGGATGTGCGCGGACTGTATCGGGTGCACCAGTTTTCCAAGGTAGAACAGGTCATTATCTGTGCGCCGGATGCGGACGAATCGGAACGAATGCTGCAGGAGATCACCGGACATGCGGAGGAACTGCTGCAGCTGCTGGAGCTTCCGTATCGCGTGGTTGCCGTGTGCATCGGGGATATGTCGCAGAAAACCTATAAACAATACGACATCGAAACATGGATGCCAAGCCGCGGAGCCTATGGAGAAACGCATTCGTCGTCGAACCTGCACGACTTCCAGGCCCGGCGCTCCAACATCCGTTGTCGTAACGCAGAAGGCAAGCTGGTTTATTGCCATACCCTTAACAATACGGCAGTGGCATCGCCGCGCATATTGATCCCGCTTTTGGAGAATCACCAATTGGAGGACGGGAGCATACGCATTCCGGCAGCGCTTCGGCCCTATATGGGGGGATTGGAATACCTGAAGCTGCCGGAAGCAGAAAAATAACAAAACATGTCGAATGGTCCTGTTATCCGAATTTCTTCAGTTATAGTATTCATTTCTGGGCATACCATTTCCGATATACTATAATAGGAGTAAAATACTGGATTATGGGAGATGAAGATGGGCATGAAAGGTTTAAGAGCAGGATTCAAGGCAACCCTGGCCTTGATCGTGGCGTGCGTTGCGCTGATTCCATCGCTGGCCATGGCGGCCGCGGGAGATATCACATCCATTAAAATTGTAAGTAATACGGATAAAATGAGCGTTTCCGAAACGGCCTCGTTGAAAGTGATGGCGGTGGTGGAAGGATTCGATAACGAGCAGGACGTCACGGCTGGCGTGACATGGTCGTCGAGCAATGCCAAAGTCGCTACCGTAACGAAAGGCAAGATCAAAGCCGTGGGTGCGGGAGAAGCGACCATCGTCGCCCAGGTGGATAATGAGAAGGCGCAGTTTGCCGTGCAGGTACAGGAGAAAATCAAAAAGATCAAGGCATCGCCGAGCTCTTATAATTTTGTCAAAGGCAAGGAGAGCGCATTGCCCAAAGTAACGATCGTGCGAACGAGCGGTAAAGAAGAGGACGTCACTTCCCAAATCGTCTGGACAGTTTCCAAGCCATCCGCCGTCGTGGAAAATGGGAAAATCAAAGGGGTGGAACCGGGACGCGTGCTGCTGCAAGGAAAATACGGCTCAACCACGGTCAAAGTCCCTGTAGCGATTACCGATATCATCGCCAAGGTGGAGGTTACGCCATCGGCCATCCAGATGAACATCAAGAAGTCCAAAGCTCTTAAGGTCATCGGTACCTATGAGAACGGCAAAACGGTGAACTTGTCGAAGCAAGTGACCTGGACATCGTCTAACCCCACTGTGGCCACGGTCAAAAATGGCACGGTCAAAACGCTGACAGAAGGCAAGGCCACATTGACGGGCGTGTACCAGAATCAGACCGTCAAAACGGAAGTGACCGTGGTGCCTCTACTCAAAAAGCTGATCAGCAGCACCAAAAAGCTGGTCTTGTCTCCTCAGGGCACAGCAACGGTGAGCGTTATGGCCCAGTATGACACAGGAAAGACCGCCTTGGTAACGAGTGACGCGGTATGGAGCAGCAATAAGCCAAGCGTGGTCACGGTTTCGAATGGCAAAATCCAGGCCGTTGGCAAAGGCAAGGCTTCCGTGGTCGTCAAATGGAACAACAAAAAACTTACGATTCCGGTGACGGTAAAATAGCAAGCTTGGTTCTGGTTTTAGTGGTATAATGTTAAAAAATGGAATGTTGAAGGGCGCTGGCAACGCCCTTTTTTTGTATCCTTTTGTACGATGGGAGGAAGATACATGAAAGATGCATCGATCGTGGAATCGAACTCAAGCCTGGGGGAAATCGCATATGATACGGGTTGAAATACAATCATGACAATGCATAAGCAGAGGTACGCCAGTAGTTTAAGAGGCAAACTGTTGTATTTGTCCGTGACATTGCTGGCGATGTCTGCCGGGTATGCCTCCAGGGCCTATGGCGAGGTTTTGCCCGCATTTCTGCGAGAACATGCCGGAGATGCCTTATGGGCAGCTATGATTTATTTTGGAATACGCCTAATATTCACGTCGTGGAGCAAGGGATGGTCAGCCTTTGCCGGATTGCTGTTCAGTTGGTTCATCGAATGCTCGCAGCTCATCCAGGTCCCGTGGTTGAACGAAATTCGTTCGACGACGTTAGGGGCACTTGTGTTGGGCCGGGGTTTTTTGGTCATGGATCTCATGCGTTACACCGTGGGGATATTGGGAGCTTGGTTTGTAGATCGATATGTGTTAAAGGCCGAAACCGAGCGTTGAAAGAGATGCGGCAAGAGTGGTTCTTTTGAAACGGATTCGTCAGGAGGAAATGAACATGAATGTCGACAAATTATTTTCCGAATCGCCCGAATTCGAGACAGAACGTTTGCGGTTGAGACGTCTGACCTTGGAGGATGTGCCTGAATATTTTGCGTTTGCCTCCGATCCGCTCGTCAGCCAGCACAGCCTCTGGAACTGTCATGAGACCATAGATGATTCGGTCGGATATATTCGGCGGGTACTGGATCAATATGAACAGCAGACTGTGTACATTTGGGCCTTCATTTGGAAGGACACCGGGGAACTGATTGGGCGCGGGGGCGTATTCGATATGAACGAATCGATGCAGAGCGCCGAATTGGGATACGCGATATCGAGCAGGTACTGGAATATGGGCGTGGCCTCCGAAGCGATGCAGCCTGTTGTGAACTATTGCTTTCGCGAGCTGGATTGCAACAGATTGGCAGGCAGGTGCAATGCGGACAATATCGGTTCGGCCCGGGTGATGGAGAAACTCGGCATGTCGTATGAAGGTTTACTGCGCAAACAGTTGAAGATTAAAGGCGTGTTCACCGATCAGAAATTGTACGCACGCATCCGGGATGATCTATAATATTCGAAAGCGGATGCAAGACATCGAACGATTTTCGAATCATGGGGGGAGGGTCAAGTATGATATACAGCATTATTTCCCGCGCTGCGTGGGAAGAGGTGTCGAAAGCAGAAGTGTACGCACCGGAAAGCTTGCAAAAAGAGGGGTTTATCCATTGCTCCACCAAAGAACAGATTCCGTGGGTGGCATCGCAGTATTATGCCGGGCGTACCGATCTGGTGCTGCTGGGCATTGACGAAAAAGCATTGAAGCCGGAATTGGTTTATGAGGACCTATACGACTTGAATGAACTGTTCCCGCATATATACGGGGAGCTGAACCTGGATGCCGTGCAGAAAGTGATTCCGTTTGGTCCGAACGAAGACGGGACGTTTGCATTTCCTGTATCGGAATAATTGGAAGATAAAGAATAGATGATGATGGCCTGATTTGACGAAAACATGAGAGGATGCGGCGAGTGTGGATACGAACCGAATGTTTCTGGAGACGGCGGAAAAACAGTTTTTGTATTATAAACAGCTCGGCGAAAAAGCGATGGCCCAATTGGAGACAGAACAGCTCTTTCAGTCGTGGCATGAGGATACGAACAGCATCGGAGTCATTGTGAAGCATCTATGGGGAAACATGCTGTCCCGCTGGACAGACGTGCTGAATTCCGATGGCGAAAAGCCATGGCGCGAGCGCGACGCCGAGTTCGTCAACGACATATCCACGCGCGAAGAACTGATGGACAAATGGGAGGAAGGGTGGCAGTGCCTTTTGTCCGCGCTTCGTGCCTTTACGGCCGAGGATTTGGAACGCATCATATATATTCGCAATGAAGGTCATACCGTCATGGAGGCCATTATCCGTCAACTCGCGCATTATCCCTATCATGTCGGGCAAATAGTCTATGCTGCCAAAATGATCAAGGAGACGCCTTGGGACAGCCTGTCCATCCCTAGAAACGCTTCTGCCGATTATAATGGCGGCAAATTCGCCAAACCAAAGACGCGACGGCATTTCACCGAGGATGAGCTATAGCTTGGGGCTGTGATTCGTCAATAACATCTGAAGATGATCATCCATCCGTTTCGGGTGGGAACAGAAAGGAAGGAAAAGGGATGACACATTTTGCATTGATTCGCCACGGAAGCACGGCATGGAACAAGGAGAAACGTTCTCAGGGCCAGACGGACAACCTGCTTGACGATGAAGGAAGAGAGCAGGCGAAATTGCTCGCCGAGCGGCTTAGCGGAGAACATTGGGATGCCATCTATGCCAGCGACCTGAAGCGCGCCAGTGAGACGGCCCGAATCATTGCGGAGCGCCTGGGCATTCAGGAGATTCATTTGGACGCGCGGCTGCGCGAAATGGGCGGCGGACAGGTGGAAGGCACGACGGAGGAAGAGCGCGTTGCAAAGTGGGGAGCGGATTGGAGCACCCTGGATTTGGGCAAAGAAGCACCCGAGGCCGGAACGGCAAGAGGCTCCGAAGTGTTGGAGGAAATATCGCGCGAGCATCCGGACGGGAAGGTATTGGTCGTTAGCCATGGAGCGATTTTACGCAATACGCTGCGCGGTCTCGTGCCCGATCTGGATGTTAGCGCCAAACTGTCCAACACTTCGATTACCCGAATCATGACGGGGCAAAGAGGTTGGCAATGCGAGCTGTACAATTGCAGCGCGCACCTGGTCCCGTCCAAGGACGAATAATCTACGGATGCAGTCGCACTGAGAGGACAATGGGAACTGTTGAGGAGTGGGTGAAGGAGGGCTCGCATGGCTGATCGGTCGTACATATGGACGAAGGAAACCTTATCTCCGCTTGGCGAGTCCGGCGTCGTGATTCGCTGCGGGGATATCATTTCCGAAGAAGTCCACCATCGGGTGATGTCTGTGTGTGCCTTGCTGGAGTCACAGGATGTCATGGGAATCGTTGACGTTGTTCCGTCTTTTAGTGCAGTTACTTTGTTCTTTGATCCCGTAAAGGTTGCGGCGTCAGCGCAGCTGTTGGAGGGGACGGCGATGCTGCCCTATGAGGCCATCTGCGGCTGGTTGTTGGAGCAGTTATCGGGCTTATCGGAGAACCAAGATGCGGCGCCGCCGTCTCGAATCGTGACGATTCCCGTCTGTTATGGCGGGGAGCTGGGTCCTGATTTGCAGCACGTCGCGAGCGTGAACGGGCTTGATGCCGATGAGGTTGTTTCGATCCATTCGGGGGCGGAATATTTGGTGCACATGATCGGTTTTGCACCAGGTTTCCCATACCTGGGCGGCTTGTCCGAGCGGATCGCCACACCGAGACGGGCGACGCCAAGACTTCGCGTTGAGGCCGGGACGGTGGGCATCGGCGGCAGTCAAACGGGAATCTATCCCGTGGCCACGCCCGGCGGATGGCAGTGTATCGGCAGGACGCCGCTTGCCTTGTTTGCGCCTGATCAATCCCCGCCCAGCTTGCTTGCAGCAGGGGACAGGGTCCGTTTTCAACCGATTACGCTTGAGGAATACCTTTCTCTGAAGGAGGCTGTCCATGAGTATCGAGGTCATTCGTCCAGGAATGCTCTCCATCATTCAGGATGAGGGGCGAACCGGTTATCGAAAGTATGGCGTTCCGTCAGGTGGGGTGATGGATACCTTTGCTGCCCGGACAGCGAACATGCTTGTAGGCAACCCGCGTGAGGCTGCCGTGCTGGAAATGACGCTTAGCGGTCCAGAGCTCCGGTTTCGGGAAACCCGGCTCATTGCGTTGTGCGGTGCCGACATGTCCGCCATGGTAGACGGAAAGCCGGTGCCTCTCTGGCGTCCGGTTGTGATCCGGCAGGACAGCGTGCTGCGAATCGGGAGCTGCCGCTTGGGCATGCGCGGTTACATCGCTTTTGCTGGCGGCGTGGAAGTCCCACGGACGATGGGCAGCCGCAGCACCGATCTCAAGACAGGCTTCGGCGGTCTGGATGGACGCCCATTGCGTGCAGGCGACAGGCTGTTCACGAGAGAGGGGAGCGGGGCAGCTCATGCCTTGTTGCATGTTATGGCTAAACGCGCCAAAGAGCAGGGGGAAGGCATGGCCGCCCCTTCGTGGCGCCTCTCCGAGTACGAAATTCCTGGCTATCGCACCGATCCTGTTCTGCGGGTTATGCCTGGCAAAGATCATGGGGAATTCACGGAAGAAAGCTTGCATCGGTTCTATCGGGATCGGTACATGGTCACCTCGGAATCGGATCGGATGGGATATCGCCTTAAAGGAGCGGCGCTGGAGCTTGCCCGGAAGGCGGATCGCTTATCCGAAGCCGTCGCGTACGGCACGGTTCAGGTACCCCCGGATGGCCAGCCGATCGTGCTGATGGCCGATCATCAGACGGTTGGCGGTTATCCCGTCATCGCCCAGATCGCTCGTGTAGACCTGCCGCTGTTGGCACAGGCGAGGCCCGGTAACCGGGTTGCCTTTGCAAGGGTATCCCACGAGGAAGCGCAGCAGCTGCTTCTGCATCAGGAGAAAAGCATGCGGCAAGCGGAAATGTGGATACGGCGAAAAATGAGCGAAATGGGGAATGAACGATGAGTGCAGTCGACATCAACTGCGATCTTGGCGAAAGCTACGGCATTTATCGGATGGAATCGGATAAACACATCCTGCCTTGGATTACCTCGGCCAACATTGCTTGCGGTTTTCATGCCGGCGATCCGGCAACGATGCGAAGCACCGTAGAGCTGGCATTGGAGCATCAGGTTGCGATCGGGGCTCATCCGGGTCTGCCGGATCTTCAAGGTTTTGGCCGCAGGAGGATGGATGTTACGCCGCAGGAGACGTACGACATGATGGTCTATCAGATCGGCGCGCTGGATGCTTTCGTCCGCGCCCGGGGCGGTCGCATGCATCACGTCAAGCCGCATGGAGCTTTGTACAATATGGCCGCTGCGGACGTTACATTGGCGGAAGCCGTTGCCGAGGCGGTATATCGCGTGCAGCCGGAACTGTATTTGTACGGCCTGGCCGGCAGCGCGTTGATCGAGGCCGCGGACCGGATCGGCGTGCGCAGCGTAAGCGAGGTGTTCGCGGACCGAACCTACGAGGCGGACGGAACGCTGAGATCGCGGCAGCTGCCCGGAGCGGTCATTCATCGGTCCGACGAGGCTTTGGCACAGGTGCTGCGCATGGTGACTGAAGGCAGCGTACTGGCAGTGGACGGGACGGTTGTGCCGATCAAAGCGCAAACGATTTGCATCCATGGCGACGGGCAGCAGGCCCTTGCTTTTGCCAAGGATATCCGAAATCTTCTTGAAGCCGAAGGGGTCACTTTGACAGCCATGAAACACTAACAAAGATCACAAGAAGTACAAAGGAGGGAAACATGGAAATGAAACCGATACGCAATTCGGCCAAAGCGGTCATCATACAGAACGGGCGGCTTCTGGTTATTAAACTGGAGGACCAATACGGAACGGCATATGTTTTCCCCGGTGGCGGGCAGGAAAAGGGAGAAGAACTGAAGGATGCCGTTGCACGGGAATGCTTGGAGGAAATTGGCCAGGCCGTGACGGTAGGGGAATTGCTGCATATTCGCGAGTACATCGGCAAAAACCACGAATTTGCCGAGTGGGACGAGGACGTACATCAAGTCGAATTTTATTTCAAATGTCATCTGAACGACCCGGAAGCGAGCGAATTTGCGGGTTCCAATCCGGATGATCACCAAGTGGCGGTAGAATGGATACCCCTTGAGGACTTGCCGCAGGTAAGACTGTATCCGAAAACGATCGGCGAAATGCTTTTACGCCCTGAGCAGGCACGTATTTATTTGGGCGATTTGAACTAAACCTGCAGCGGATTCGCTCCCGGTGAGATGGGTACACTATAAGTATGTGAGAGTTCCATCATATACACCATCCGGAAGGGAGCATGATCATGAACCGAAACGAATTGGAGCAGCAGATCATAGGCGCTTTGGAAAACAATCCGTATTGCAGTTTTTCCACCGTGGAGAACGGAAAACCGAAAGCGAGATACATGGCACTGTTTAATGATGGGTTGAACATCCATCTGGCTACGAATCGCCGTACCCATAAGGTAGAAGAGCTTGAGAACAATCCGAATGTCAGCTTGCTGCTGGGCTATGAAACGGGCGGCACCAAAGAAGTGGTCGAGATCGAAGGCACTTGCGAGGTTACCAAAAACGAACAGCTCCGTCAGGAGATTTGGAACGATGAGCTGAAGGCCTGGTTCGACGGACCGGATGATCCGAATTACGTGGTGCTGGATATTACGCCGCAGCGCATCGAATACACAGGCAAGGATCATGAACATCAAGTCTGGGAGCAATAATCAGAACCATATGCCTTCTAGGCAAGACAGCCGTGAGGTCTCGGACTTTGCGGCTTTTTTATGTTGTTTATGCCATTTTTGGGGAAGGGCATGAATCGATGTGAAGTAAATGTAATGTACGTATTTTACGTGTAATGTAAACTAATTTTAGGTAGAGTAATGACGTATAATGTCGAAAACACGCATGATTATGTAAACTTCCGAGGATATGTGCGGATAAAGTAAAAAATAATGCTTTTCAACCGCATCGCATTGCGTTATGATTTGGAATGTAAACGTCGCACTTCAGATATGAGCAGATATTCATGTGAGTTTAGCTGACCTGAATCACGAATTGCAGTGCCCCAGGAAGCAAAGCATCCCACAGCCATGAATTCTGTCCTTTTGGCGTCTGTTCGTTTGCCCATTAAACGAAGGTTTGATTCAATGTACATAACCGGGAGGGGTTATTTTGAAAAAGAACAAAAAAGTGTTATCGAGCCTGACTGCCGCTTTTGTTGCATTAAACGTGCTTGCGGTATTTCCGGTGCCCGTATCGGCTGCCGATGCGGCCAAAGTCAAACTGCGCATCATGGAGACGACGGACATTCACGTCAACTTGGCGAACTATGACTACTACTCTGATAAAGAGACAGACCAGTACGGATTGGCCAAAACGGCAACATTGATCAAAAAAGCGCGCGACGAGGCCAAAAACAGCCTGTTGTTCGACAACGGCGATTTGATTCAAGGCAATCCGCTTGGCGATTACGTCGCCAAAATCGATCCGCTCAAACAAGGGGAAACCCATCCAGTATACAAGGCGATGAACCTGCTCGACTACGATGCGGGCAACATCGGAAACCATGAATTCAACTATGGACTCGACTATCTCGACATGACGCTGGAGGGAGCCAATTTCCCTTATATCAATGCCAACGTATACGTTGATGACGGCGACGATGACGAGACGAACGACAAAAACTATTTCACCCCTTATCAGATTTTGGACAAGAAGGTGACCGATGAGAACGGCAAAGAGCATACGATCAAGGTAGGCGTGATCGGGTTCGTGCCGCCACAGGTCATGCAGTGGGATAGCGCAAATCTCGAAGGCAAAGTGATTGCCAAGGATATCGTGGCTACGGCCAAAAAATTCATTCCCGAAATGAAGGCGAAGGGTGCGGACATTATCGTTGCCATTCCGCACTCCGGATTCGAGGATATTCCCCAAACCGATCTGATGGAGAACTCGGTGTTGTACCTGAGCCAGGTGGAAGGCATTAATGCCATTCTGTTCGGACATGCCCATAAAGTATTCCCGAGCGCCGATTTTGCCGGCAAAAAAGGGGTGGATCTCGATAAAGGCACCATTAATGGCGTTCCATCCGTTGAGCCGGGATTCTGGGGCGACCATCTCGGGATCATCGATTTGGATCTGGAACAAGTCGACGGCAAATGGAAAGTCGTAGATTCCGCAACCGAGGCACGTCCGATTTATGATGCGGCGAACAAAAAACCGCTGGTGGAAGCGGACGAAAAAATTCTGGATGCCATCCATGACGAGCATGAGGGCACACTTGAATATATTCGCGGCCCGGTCGGCGAAACAACGGCTCCTATCAACAGTTACTTTGCTCTGGTGCAGGACGATCCTTCCATCCAGATCGTAACGAATGCTCAGAAATGGTATGTGGAGAAACATCTGCAAGGAACGGACTACGAGGATATTCCGGTTCTGTCCGCAGGAGCGCCATTCAAGGCAGGTGGACGTTCAGGCCCGGCTTATTATACCAACATTCCTGCGGGCACCATCGCCATCAAAAATGTGGCTGATCTGTACGTATATCCAAATACGGTACATGCCGTATTGATCAACGGCGCCGAGCTGAAAGAATGGTTGGAGTGGTCGGCAGGACAGTTCAACCAGATCGATCCGTCCAAAGGCGGACAGCAGCAGCTGATCAACATGGACTTCCCGACATACAACTTTGACGTGATTGACGGTGTAACCTATCAGATCGACGTGACGCAGCCTGCAAAATACGATAGCAAGGCAACGGTAATCAACGCATCCGCGAGCCGGATCAAAGACCTGAGCTTCAACGGCAAGCCGGTGGATCCTGACCAGAAGTTCATCGTGGCTACCAACAACTACCGCGCCTCTTCGTCCAAGCTTGCGAATCCGGACGGCAAACGCATCGTGCTGGCTGCCCCGGACGAGAACCGCCAAGTCATCATCGATTACATCCGCGAGAACAAAACGATTAACCCTACGGCGGATGGCAACTGGTCGCTTGCTCCGATCAAACCTGCTGCAAATGCAGCGGCTGCAGCAGCTGGCGATCTTGAAGTCGTATTTGCTTCTTCCCCGGATGCACAAGCATTGGTTGATGCCAACCCGGCCATGTCCTTCATTGGTACTAATGAGGACGGTTTTGCTGAATACGGGTTGAAACTGACAGGAGCGGCGCCTTCGACACCAGGTAACGAAACAGCCGGGCCAGCCCCAACGCCAACACCTGCTCCAGCACCTGCTCCGACGCCGACACCAAAGCCTGAGCCGGAGAAGCCTGCGAGCGGGAAAGTGGTCCATGTCGTGAAAAAAGGGGACAACCTGTATCGCATCGGCTTGAAGTACGGTGTGGATTGGCGCAAAATTGCAACAGCAAACAAAATCAAGAACGTACATGCGCTGAAAGTCGGGCAAAAGCTTGTCATCCCTGCTTCATAAACGGGAAAGCATTCGATGAAGATGGGCAGTCGTAGACTGCCCGTCTTTTTTGCGTCGGCTCCGAATATGAACATATGCGAGGTCATCAAAACGATAGAGATAATTTAGGAGACCCATGATATAATATTTACAAAGTTTGGATATCATTCTGTGGACCAATCCGACGTAGCGAACGCATCGACGAAAGGATGCAACATGACGATTTTGAACTCCAACAACGGCAAGGGGGGCTTACATGAATTGCAGCGGCTGCAGTCCAATACATCCGATTGAGGAACAAGGTATTTTGTATCTGCGTCCCAGATCCCCCGTTTTGCTTGAGGCTCTTCAAGCATTGGCAATGAAGGTTGTGCATTCAAACGATTTAATCCAGATGCAATATACGAGTACGGAAGCGGTTAGAAACGTGTTAGGGAAAGTGGAGAGGGCAGACCTGTCTCTGCAAGCTTCAGTCGAGGTTCAAGTGACCCCGCTGCATATGCAAGCAGACCCGGACGGTTGGATTCGCCCGCAAATGCTGGAATCCCGGATTCGGCATGCCGAGTTGGTCTCCATCATTTTGGGCAACCAATTCAGCAGTCATATGCAGCCCATCGTGGATGCCTCCGAACAGATTATCGGATTTGAGTTTTTGCTTCGTCCCGCCGAGAATGGTAAGCCATTCAATCCTTACGAATTATTCGAGGTGGCCCGGTATACTGGTTTGCAATCGTATCTTGACCGCAAGGCACGTACTACGGCCATAGAGACAAGCGCTGCATGTTTGCCGCACGGCGTTAAACGCTTTGTCAACTTCCTGCCCTCGTCGATATACCACCCTGCTTCCTGCCTGACCCACACGTTCAATGCGATTGAACGTCTTGAACTTGATCCGAGGGACTTTGTGTTTGAAATGGTGGAGACGGAACAGGTTCAGCATGTTTCCATGCTTCAATACATTTTTGATACCTATCGTTCCCACGGAATTTCGGTAGCTCTGGATGATGTGGGGGCGGGATTTTCGACGCTCGAACTGATGAATCGACTGGAACCGGATTTTGTCAAGATTGACCGCAGCTTGATCGACCATTGCGACATGGACAAGACCAGACAGCGGAAAATCGTCGATATTGTCGAGATGTCGCGGCGGTTTGGCGGCCGGGTGCTGGCCGAAGGCATTGAACGAATCGAAGAATTCGAGTATTGCCGATCTGTCGGAATTGAGCTTGCTCAAGGATACTATTTCGGTAAACCTTCATCGTGTCCTCCGGAAGGGCCATACCGACGAACAACGGCTTGAAATGGCAACTTTTTGGCTAAAAATAACCGGTCACTTCATTATTGCGAAGTGGCTTTTTCGCGTTGATGTATATCATGAATGTGCCCAAAGAATTAAGGGGATTTAACCGATATAATAGGTAGACCTATACATATATCGATCTTAATGGCTTCTAGCCATGGTCTGATATCGCAGGTTGATGGAGAGGGACTTACATAAATAGAGAAAAGTCATATTTAAGAGGGGGAGAGGCTTCATGGGTAATTCTCTTGGAAATGGACAGCAGCAAACTGCTGCAGTCGGAGCATCCAAACAGAAAAAGAAAACAAACAAAAAGAAAAAAGGCTCGTTCTGGAACATACGTACCAAGGTATTGCTTTCGTTCCTGATCGTACTGATTCTTCCCAGTCAGGCCGTTGGATTCATGACCTTGACGATTGCAGACCGCACCGTGGAAACGCAATTGATGGATAGTGCCAGGCAAAACGTGATTACCACCAATTCGATGATCGACGACCAGGTGAGCGCTAAGAAAAACGACATCAACTATTTTGCCGACACCGTTGGGGTTGAAATGGTCAAGGGCCAGGACGAGAGTCCTGAACTGACGGCCAGGCTGGAGCAATATTTGAAATTGCATCCGGAAACGCTGAATATTTTCGTGGGCACGAAAGATGGCGTCATGGTTCGCGGGAAAGAGACGACAGGCAGCGCGCAAGGGTCGGCATACGATCCGCGTGAGAGAGAATGGTACAAGCTTGCCATGGAAAAACAGGGGACAACAGTGATTTCCCCCGTATCCAAAAATACGGATGGGGTTGCGGTGGTTTTCGTTTCAAGAACGCTTAAGGATCAATCCGGCGTCGTCGGCCTGTCTCTGAACTTGACGAACCTGCAGGAATTGGCATCGATGAAGATTGGAAAAGAAGGTTATATCATCATTCTGGATGGCGAGAAAAACTACATCGTATCTCCGGATGTGGAGGCGGGTTCCAAAGTGGAAGGGACGGAGCTGGACCCGCTGTATGCATCGGCAGACGGCAGTTTTGACTACACACACAAGGACGATGATAAACATCTGGTCTTTTCGACAAACCCGGAAACCGGCTGGAAAATTGGCGGGACGATGTATAAAAGCGAAATCAATGATGCCAGCAAGGATATTCGCCTGGCAACACTCATTGTAGTTCTTGCGGCCACAGTGCTTGCATTGATCTTCATTATTTTGTTCACGCGTGCGCTGCTGCGGCCAATTAAACGCCTGCAGGAAACCGCGAGAGCGGTTAGCAAGGGTGATTTGACGGTGAAAATGGACACCGCGCGCAAAGACGAAATCGGTGATCTCGCAAAGTACTTCGAACGAATGGTGGATAACTTGCGCATGATGATATTGGGCGTACAGGAGACGGCTGAACAGGTATCGGCTTCTTCCCAGGAATTGTCGGCAAGCGCAGAACAAACCACTAAAGCGATCGAGCATTCCACGCTTGCCATTCAGGAGCTGGCGGAGGGTGCTGAGCAGCAGGTCAGACGAGTGGCAGACGGAACAACACAGATGGGCAGCATGGCCGAAGAAGTGCGGATCATGTCCGAGCATGTTCAATCCATCACGGAAAACATGAAAAACACGTCCGGAGCGGCTGCGGAGGGCAATGCGGCCGCAAGCCAGGCGATGCAGCAGATGAACAGCATTCAGGAAACGGTGGAGCAGCTGGCAGAGGTCGTTCAATCCTTGAATACCCGCTCCATCGAAATCGGCAGCATGGTCGATGTCATTGCGACCATCTCCAAACAAACGAACCTGCTGGCGCTGAATGCTTCCATCGAAGCAGCCAGAGCAGGAGATGCCGGGCGTGGGTTCGCCGTTGTGGCGGGCGAAGTAAGGAAGCTGGCGGAGGAATCCGGAAGCTCTGCAGCCCAGATCGGTGAGCTCGTAAACAACATCCGTCTCGATATGGACGCAGCTCTCAAGGCGATGGAGGCAGCGCAGAATCGGGTTGGAGATGGCATTGAGGCAGTGAATGCTTCCGGTCAGTCCTTTGCGCAAATTCGCGAAGCCGTGGTGGAAGCAGCCCATACGCTGGATGGCCTATCCGGGCAAACGCAGCAGCTGGAGGCAGGAGCGGCTGACGTCGCCAAAGCTATGAAAGATATATCGGGCATTACGCAAGAAGCGGCGGCAAATACGGAATCCGTATCGGCTTCCTCCGAGGAACAGCTTGCTTCGGTGGAGGAGATTGCGTCATCCTCGGCTCATTTGAACAGTATGGCGGAACAACTGCAAGGTCTGCTCGGCATGTTCAAGATGGTGGAAGATGCACCGAAGAGCGAGAATCCTACGAAAAAATAATGGACATCTGCCCTTGTCGCCCTGTATAAATAGATCGTTGGGCAATGCTTACCTAACTAGGATACGGCTATTTGTGGCGTGGGGGACATTATGACGATGATTGCAATACTTATTTTTGTGCTTACCATCGCCTTGGTCATTTGGCAGCCGCGAGGGCTTGGCATCGGTTGGTCTGCCTCGGGAGGAGCGCTGCTCGCCCTTCTCTGCGGAGTGGTAAGTCTGAGTGATGCCGTGGATGTGGCATCCATTGTATGGAATGCAACGCTTGCCTTTATCGGCATTATTATCATTTCGCTCATTCTGGATGAGACCGGATTTTTCGAATGGGCTGCCCTTCATATGGCAAAGCTTGCGAGGGGAAACGGGAGAAAGTTATTCATTTATTCCATTATGCTGGGGGCCGTGGTATCGGCACTGTTCGCCAATGACGGGGCCGCTCTCATTCTAACGCCGATTGTGCTTGCGATGGTAAGGGCGCTGAAATTGGATGAACGGATGGTTTTGGCCTTTGTCATGGCCAGCGGCTTCATTGCGGATACGACTTCGCTGCCGTTAATCGTCAGCAATTTGGTCAATATCGTATCGGCCGATTATTTTGGCATTACGTTTGTCGATTATGCTGCGCGCATGATGGTGCCCAATTTCATTTCGCTTGGGGCCAGTACCGGCATGTTGTATTGGTTCTATCGCAAAAGCATACCGGCTCGCTATGATTATGCGTCAGCGCGTGATCCAAGGGAAGCGATCCGGGATCCGCGGATGTTCCGCATATCCTGGTACATGCTCGGATTGCTGCTCGCTGCGTATGCGTCCAGCGAAGTGCTGCCCATCCCGGTATCGGCCATCGTTGGGGCGGTTGCTCTGGTTTTCGCTTTGCTGGCTCGCCGAAGTGATGCGGTTAACCTGAAACGGGTCGTGCGGGAAGCGCCGTGGTCGATCGTCATTTTTTCCATCGGCATGTACATCGTCGTGTATGGATTGCGTAACGCCGGGCTGACGGACCATTTGAGCGAATGGCTTGATGCCATTGCCAAACACGGCGTGTTGGCCGCCTCGCTCGGCATGGGTATGATTGCAGCGGTGCTCTCTTCCGTAATGAACAATTTGCCGACGGTGTTGATCAATGCATTGGCCATTCACGGGACGCAGGCCGAGGGTGTCGTGCGCGAAGCATTGATTTATGCCAATGTGATCGGCTCGGATCTCGGACCGAAAATGACGCCGATCGGATCGCTCGCCACGCTGTTGTGGCTGCATGTCTTATCTCGCAAGGGTGTCAAAATTACTTGGGGATATTATTTCAGAGCAGGCATCATTTTAACCGTTCCTACATTACTTGCTACGTTGGCAGGGTTGGCGTTATGGCTGTGGTTGATTGGTTAGCCGGCGGGGCTCGAATGGAACTGCCGTTTATGTAAACATTGTTTACGAAAAGCCGTACTCATGCACGGGTCTTGAACTCGACATGAGACGGCTTTTTTCTATATGTTAAAGCAATGTGTCGCAATCTGCTGCATTTCCCATATAGCTTACTTCTATTAATAGAAGTATTCCGTTCCATAGATCTGCATCATTCATGATTAGGCCAGTCCAAATACGACTGGCCTTTTTTTGCATCCCCAGGCGTGGGGAGATTTTTAGTGAAAAACTAAGCAGCTAAGTAGTGTAGAGGATGAATGAATGCGGAGAGCGAGAGCGTTCGCCTTTGCGGCCGTATTTTAACCATTGATCATATAATCAAAAAATTCGGAAGCAACAGCGATTGGAGCAACGTTCGTTTCCGGAGCGACTGCTCCGAGAAGGGATTTCATTTACGATGTTTCGAAACCACCGCCCATATTTTTAACACTGCGTTTACAAAACATTGATTTAGAGATGACATAGCGAAACTACAATAAGAACAGAGTTGATGGTGAACAAAAAAAATCGCAAATCGCCATCACTACATTGGGGGAGGAAAACAAAACTATGTTTAAAAAGTTGCCGTTTATTCTGATGACCTTAACGTTCGTACTGGTGCTTGCTGCATGCGGATCGAACAAAAATGCTGCGACAGATGATACTGCAAGCAATGGTTCCGGATCGACAGGAGAACCCGCTACGGAGCAAGTGAGCGGAAACATCCTTGCTGTCGGATCGACTGCTTTGCAACCACTGGTAGAGCAAGCTGGACAGAAGTTTATGGCAGTTGACGAATATAAAAACGTAACGGTTCAAGTGCAAGGCGGCGGCAGCGGTACCGGTTTGACTCAAGTTTCCGAAGGCCAAGCCACAATCGGGAACTCCGACGTATTTGCCGAAGAGAAACTCGAAGACGAAGCAAAAGCCAAAGAATTGATCGACCATCAAGTGGCTGTTGTGGCCATCGCACCAGTAAGCAACAAAGACGCTGGCGTGACCGACCTGACAAAGCAGCAGCTGATCGACATTTTCTCCGGCAAAATCACGAACTGGAAAGATGTTGGCGGTGCGGATCAAGCGATCGTGATCGTTAACCGTCCAAGCAGCTCGGGTACACGCGCAACATTCGAAAACTTTGCGCTCGGTACCAAAGTGAAAGACATCCAAGGTTCCATCCAAGAAGATTCCTCCGGTACGGTTAAAAAACTGGTAGCCGAAACACCAGGCGCAATTGGTTACTTGGCCCTGTCTTACCTGGATGACAGCCTGCAAGTTTTGAAATACGAAGGCGTTGAGCCGACGGTTGAAAACGTGGAAGCAGGAACTTATCCAGTGTGGGCTTACCAGCACATGTACACTAAAGGCGAGCCTGATGCAGCAACGAAAGCGTTCCTGGACTACATGCTGAGCGACGAAATTCAACAAAACGACGTTAAGGAGCTGGGTTACATTCCGGTATCCGGCATGAAAGTTAAACGCGATGCAGCAGGCAACGTCACTCAATAATCTTTGAACCTACGCATACAGCGAGAGAGGCGGACTATGGTCCTGCCTCTTTGCGCGGTTTGCTCCGATGTTTTCCCAATATTTGTACCCAAACCAATTATAGAAGGATGGTAGTTTATGGAACAGACCGAAAGGGGAACGGCAGTGAAAAGCATTAAACCGGGTCGGCCCTTGAGAGAGAAACATTACTGGGAAGAATGGACGGGACGCATATATACGTCGATCTGTGTCGTTTTTCTGATCGTTGTCATGTTTTCTATCGTATATTTTGTCGCATCCAAAGGTCTGATGACTTTCTTCAAGGATGGCGTAAGTCTGAGCGAGTTTTTATTCGGCAAAACATGGAGCCCGACCACTGAACCTGCATCCTACGGGGCACTGCCGTTCATTACCGGGTCGTTTACGACGACGCTGCTTGCGGCACTGATTGCAAGTCCGCTCAGCCTTTGTGCGGCTTTGTTCATGACGGAAATCGTGCCGGGCAAAGGGAAAAAGATATTGCAGCCGGCCATCGAGCTGTTGTCTGGCATTCCTTCCGTTGTATACGGCTTTATCGGTCTTACGGTCATCGTTCCTGCGTTGCGAAGCATCTTCGGCGGGGCCGGCATCGGAATCGCGGCAGGGTGTCTTGTGCTTTCCGTTATGATTCTGCCAACGGTAACTAGCATCATGGCGGATGCGTTGTCCGCACTGCCAAAAGGATTACGCGAATCGTCCTATGCCCTTGGGGCAACGCGCTGGCAAACGATCTATCGCGTGATTATCCCAACGGTTCTGCCTGCGCTTCTGACGGGTGTCGTTTTGGGCATGGCCCGCGCTTTCGGTGAAGCTCTTGCGGTTCAGATGGTAATCGGTAATGCGCCGCACGTTCCGTCATCCTTGCTTGAGTCTGCTTCTACGCTGACCAGTGTAATTACCTTGAGCATGGGTAACACAACGATGGGTTCGGTTCACAACAATGCTCTGTGGAGCATGGCGCTCGTGCTGCTGGTGATGACGTTTGTCTTCGTCCTGCTGGTTCGTTTGCTTGAAAGGAGAAACCGCGTATGAAGATGAAAGCTAAAACAGTAGACAAAGTGGCCACAGCCGTTATTGTGGCATTGGCGCTATTTATCGTCGTTCTGCTGCTCGGACTGCTCGCCTTCATTCTGGTGCGCGGAATCGGCCAAATCGATTGGCATTTCCTGACGAGCGCGCCTCAGCTGCTGAAGGGCGGCGGCGGGATTGGCCCGCAATTGTTCAACTCGGTATTTTTGCTTGTTTTGACATTGATTATCACCATTCCGCTCGGTTGGGGCGGGGGTATTTATATGGCGGAATATGCCAAACCGGGTCGAATCACCAACTTCATTCGACTCGTTGTGGAAGTATTGTCTTCTTTTCCGTCGATCGTGATCGGTTTGTTCGGTCTCTTGCTGATCGTTAACACGTTCGGCCTGGGCTTTTCCCTGATTTCGGGAGCCATGGCACTGGCCATCTTTAACCTGCCGCTGATGGTGCGGACGACGGAACAAGCTTTCCGGGCCGTGCCGAAGGAACAAAAAGAAGCCGGGCTTGCGCTGGGTCTGTCCAAATGGAAGATCATCACGTCCATTTTGCTGCCTGTGGCATTGCCGAGTTTGATTACGGGTACAATTCTGGCTTCGGGCCGAATTTTCGGCGAAGCGGCAGCGCTGATGTTTACGGCAGGCATGAGCAGCCCGCCGCTGGACTTCACGGACTGGAATCCTGCGAGCCCAAGATCGCCGCTCAATCCATTCCGTCCGGCTGAAACGCTCGCCGTGCACATCTGGAAAGTCAACAGTGAAGGCATCGCGCCGGATTCCAAGGAAGTGGCGGCAGGAGCATCGGCCGTGCTTGTCCTTCTCGTACTGGCGTTCAATCTGAGTGCTCGTTGGATCGGCCGGGTCGTTTACCGCCGCATGACAGCTTCGAAATAAGGAGGAACCGACATGGCCATACCTTTTGGTACGGAACAGTTAAGCATATATTACGGGCATTTTCAGGCGGTCAAACAGATCAGCCTGGCATTTCCCGAATCGAGCGTAACGGCGCTCATCGGACCTTCCGGCTGCGGCAAATCGACGTTCTTGCGGTCTTTGAACCGAATGAACGACGAAATTGCCGGCTCCCGTACGGAAGGGCATATCTGGATGGATGGCAAAGACTTGAACGAACCGGGAACGGACGTGATCAAGCTCCGCCAGAAAATCGGCATGGTATGGCAGAAGCCCAATCCTTTCCATAAATCCATCTATAACAACATCGCGTTTGGGCCGCGTTACCGCGGCATGAAAAAGAAGAAGGATCTGGATGAGGTTGTAGAGAAAAGCCTTCGCCGCGCGGCGCTGTGGGATGAGGTCAAAGATCGCCTGAACGATTCGGCACTGGCTCTTTCCGGCGGACAGCAGCAGCGTCTGTGCATTGCACGCGCATTGTCCGTGGACCCGCAAATTTTGCTGCTCGACGAGCCGGCCTCCGCGCTGGATCCGGTGTCCACCGGCAAAGTGGAGGAGCTGATTTCGGAGCTGAAGAAAGATCTGCGCATCGTCATCGTTACCCACAACATGCAGCAGGCGGCCCGGATTTCGGATTTTACGGCATACTTCTACCTGGGCAGCCTGGTTGAGCACGGAGATACGGAGCATATTTTCACGAATCCGGACAACCGCTTGACGCAAGAATACATCATGGGTCGTTTCGGTTAATCGAAGCACACTCGCATGGAATGCAATTTAGTTCAATAAAAAGAAATGGAAGCATAACTCCCGAACGATGAGTTTCGGAGTTATGCTTTTTTTGTGGTAGCGTTTGCCACGACAAAAACAGTCATGCTACGATAATCAGGGCCAAGGCGCTGTCCTTGGAGAGCGAATTATAACGATAACATGCGTCAACCACAAAAGAGGGGGCGTCCTGACATCAGGGGGCTCTTTTTGCGTACCCTTTGCTCTTATATTCAAGAACGCATTTATGAAGAAAGTATAAACTCTGCGGAGGGATGAACGTTCTTCGCTACAATACAGTCATGGGAGGATGAAACAGCGATGAGAGACCACGTGAATATTTTGCTGGTGGAGGATGATCCGGAAATTGCCCGCATTTTGACGGACCATCTTCGGCGTGAGGGATATGGGGTGACTTGGGCTTCGAGCGGCCTGGAGAGCTGGGAGGATTTCAGGGAAGGGACCTACCAATTGGTTTTGCTGGATCTGATGCTGCCGGAGATGGACGGGTTCGCGGTATGCAAAAATATCCGGCTGATCAGCGACGTTCCGCTGCTCATGATGAGTGCGCGCATCGAAGAAGAGAGCAAGGTCAGAGGTCTTGGCCTGGGCGCTGACGATTACATTACCAAGCCGTTCAGCCTGGCCGAACTTACGGCCCGCATTGAATCCCACCTTAACAGATATCGCAGATATCAGGGCATCAAGCCGGATTCGACCCATCAACAGTACAACGATGGGTTGTCGATCGACCTGTTGAATCAACGGGTGCAGCTTCATGGGGAAGATATCGTACTGACCAATAAGGAATGGGCTTTGCTCACGCTGCTTGCCTCTCATCCGGGCCGGGCATTCACCAAGGCGGAGCTGTATGAACATGTGTGGAATCAGCCGGTAGCGGGAAGCTCGGGTACGGTCACCGTCCATGTGAAGAGCCTGCGGGCCAAGCTGGGGGATGAGCCCCATCAACCACGCTGGATCCAGACCGTATGGGGCAGCGGATACCGGTTTGTAGGAGATTTGGCGGAATGAAGCTGAAGTACTGGCTGATGATTGCTTTCCTCATCGTGATGCTGCTGCCTGTCGCTGCAGGCTGGGCGCTATTCTCCCTGTACGATTACTATAACGATCAGCGCTCCGTAGCGGAATATGTAGAGTTGTCCGGACGGCTGGGTCCCATCGAGCAGGCATTGTCCGACCCGGGCCTGTACCGCCTGCAATCTGCTGATGCCTATGCTTCGCTCTCCGGGCTCGCCAGTGATCAAGTGAACTTTGACCTCTATCTGCCGTCAGGGATCAGGGTGTATACATCCGGTGGGGATCCCTGGTCTGCCGGGGCTTATACCGTCAGGGGCTCGGAACTATATCGCGATCTGTACGACATGCATATTCGTCATCGCACGTTTACGCTGAAAAAGCCGGTATGGGAAAAGGGTGAACTGGTTGGCATTTACGAGATCGTCATGCTTCGCGGAGAGTGGCTTGAAGGCATCTCGGTCCGGACGACATGGGTCGTCGGCTCCGCTGTTATATTCTTTATCCTGTTATATGGCACCGTGCTCTGGCTGCTATCCAGAAAGCTTTTTCGACCGATGAGACAGCTGATGGACAGAATGCATGCTTTTGCGCGGGGAGAGTTCCCCATGGATGACGCACCGGTACGTCGCGATGAAATGGGCACGCTGCTCAAGCAATTTGATGCAATGCAGGAAAAAGTGAGGCAGACGCAGGCAGAAGTGGAGAAGGAGCAAAAAGAGAAAGAGCTCATGGTCGCTTCGCTGTCCCACGATCTGAAGACACCGTTAATGTCCATCAGTGCCTATGCGGAGGCGATTCGTATGGATACGCAATTGGAACCGCCCGAGAGACGGGAGTACTGGGACGTGCTGTTCGGAAATGTGGAGCGGATGAAACGGATGATTGGCGAACTCGAAATGTATACGGCGCTGGGTTCCGGTGAATTGGAGATGGCCATGGTCGAGGTGGAAGGAGAAGAGTTCTTCGATATGCTGCTTGGTAGTTATGGAGGACTTGCCGAGCGTGAACAGATTGACGTAAAAACGGTCGTCCGCACAGATCACCTTTACCGCCTTCATCCCGAACAACTGATGCGCCTGACAGACAATTTGATGAACAATGCACTGCGTCACACAAGAGCGAACGGGGCGATAGGTCTGGGCGTCATTGCTTCAGATCAGCCGCTTCCGGAATGGATCATTCCAACGCTGGATTTAGAGCTGGATAAGTTCAGGAAGGGATCAACCTTGATCCTGGTGCAAAATGAAGGGCCTGCTATTCCTGAAGAACAGCTGGATCGTATTTTCGAACCTTATGTTCAACATCAGAATCAGGAAGGGAAGGCGTATGCAGGAAGCTCAGGTCTGGGATTAAGCATAGCCAAACGGATTGCTATCAAGCACGGAGGTGAAATGCGCATGTGGTCGGCCGAAGGATACGGTACGCTCGCTGCATGCCGATTGCCTGAGATGTAATGCATTGAATAAAATGAGAGAGGACGATGGGGATGATGAAAAAAGGATGGATGATGCTCGGTACGGCTTTGCTTGCAGGTTCACTGCTCGGAGGTTGTGCAGAGAAGGAAATGCTTGGCCTGTCAGGAGATGAGATGATCGAGAAGGTGGTCGCTGCAGAAACGAAACCCGCATCATATTATGCTGAAGGTGAAATGAAAATATGGTCGGACGACAAGCTGAATCACACCATGCACATTAAGGAATGGGTCGATGGAGAGACAGGGCGAAAGCGCACGGAAACAGAGGAGAACGGCCACGTAAGCTATGCGGTCAATAACGGAACGGAAATTACAATTTACGAAAAAGAGACAGGCACGGCGTATTCGATGGACGTATCCGCCATGGGACAACAGCCCGAACAGACCCAGAAGCAGATGCTCGTGGATCAGCTGGAACGGTTGCGGGATTCCCATGATGTGGATATGATGGGACAGGAAAAGCTTCAAGGACAGGACGTCATTCACATTAAGCTGACGCCGAAAGAAGAAGGCACTTTATCCATTTCCTCCGAGTATTGGGTAGACCCCAAAACGTGGATGATTGTCAAAGTCATTAGCACCTATGGCGATGAAAAGTCAGAAATGGTCTATGACCCGATTCAATATGATCCCGAGTTTTCCGAGGATACGTTCGTGATTGATATCCCCAAGGAGGTTGATGTGAAGGATCTGAATGATCTAACGCAGAATTCGGAAGTGAGTTTGGAAGAAGCCGAACAAGCTTTGGGGCAACCCTTTTTGCAGGATATGAACGGGGAGTTGGAGCTGTCGCGGATTGAGATGACTTCACTCGGCGGAGAGCTCAGCAGGGACGAAGTGACATTGTATTATGTCAACAACGACAAGGTTGAAGTGAGTATGACCGTATTCAAGGCGCCGGATGAAGATGGTGATGACACGCTGCTGCCTGATGAGTCCGAGGTTGAGGTTCGTGACACAGAGGGTTCGTATATGAAGAGCATCCGGAACATATCCTGGACCGAGAATGGATTGCGCTACTCGATCATGGGTGAGAACGAAGAATGGACAAAGGAGAAGCTTCAAGCTTGGGCGAAGGATCTGAAGCTGCCCAATCAGCCTTAATTGAATTGGAGGAGAGTGTGAGTCACGCAATGGATTACGCAGAGCATAACAACGGAGAACGGCGGCGCCTCCACCCGAAAGCTAAACAAGCAACAGCCTTGACGGCCCTAATGGTCAATGGGCTGTTGATTTTACTGGCCGTCGGATATCTGATCGTAGCATGGTTTAGAGATTGGGTGGAGTGGCCGGGATGGCTCGGGACAGGGCTTTTTATGATTTCACTAATCTGGTATACCTGGATTTTGCCCGGATTACGTTATCGGCACTTCAGTTTTCGGGTCGCTGATGATGAAGTGGAGATCCATTCTGGCTGGTTGTGGCATACGGATACGATTGTGCCGATGACGCGTGTGCAGCAGGTGGAACTGGAGAGCGGTCCTCTGCTGCGAAAATATGGACTTGCCAAAGTCAGCATCGTTACGGCGGCAGCTACGCTCCACATTGCCGGGTTGGAACGGGCAGAGGCAGAGCAATTGAAGCGCAATATCGGTCATCTGGCGAAGGTGGAAGATCATGATGAATGAACCGAAGCGTTTACATAAGATGTATGTCCTCTTTCCTTTTTTTACCGTAACGAAGTCCATCATTCCGATTATCGTACTACTCATCATCAAAGGCGTGGACTGGAGCAAATTTCCGTGGTACAGCTATGCTGCGGCCGTTGTGTGCATCGCGCTTCCTTTTGTTCTGTATGGTTGGATCAAATGGCGTAAATTCAGTTATACGCTGCAGGACGATCGTATTGTGCTGCGCCAGGGCCTATTTGTCCGGGAGGAGAAATCGATCTATTTCAGCCGCATCCACTCCGTCCAGACGCAACAGCCCCTGATTCAGCGGATGCTCCGGCTGGCACAGCTCAAGATTGAGACGCCGGGGGGCAGCGTTGAGGCGGATGGCGTGCTTCCCGCTCTGGCAATTACAGAGGCCGAGCGGATCGAGCGGTGGTTATATCAGAAGCGAAGTGAAGCGGTGAAGAGAGAGGACGCGCCTGCGGCAGCACCATGGTCCGAAGAGCATGTTCGCCGCGAAGAGGGAGAAGCTCCCGGACAGAGTGTGGAGCTTATGGAGGGGGCAGCATTCCCGGTAAAGCGAGAGGTTCTGCTGCGCCTGTCAGCCGGCAGATTGTTTGTCGGAGCGCTGACAACGATGAATCTGCCGCTTGTCGTGGTTTTCGGTGCAGGGGTCTATTCATTCGCAGATGACCTGCTTCCGGATCACTTTTACAGCAACCTGGTTGAACAGGCCGGGCGGCTGCCCGTAATTTGGTGGCTCGGACTTGTGCCCGTCATGTTTTTGCTGGCATGGATCTTGTCAGCCGTGCTGTTTACGATCAAGTATGCCGGGTTCACCGTGGAGCAGGAAGGCGGAAACATTGCCATCGTTTCCGGTCTGCTCGACCGGAGAAAGCATGTGTTTTCTCCCCGTAAGGTACAGGCTGTGGAGGTCAAAGAGGGGCTGCTGCGCCAGCCATTTGGTTATGCGGAGGTGGAGATATATGTCTTGACTTCGGAGATGGAGAAAAAAATGATGCTTCATCCGCTGCTGCCGGTTCGCGATGTGAATGAGCTGCTTGCCCGAATCGTTCCGCAATTCGAAATGCACACACCTGCCAGCCGCCCTCCGGATCGAGCCCGCTGGTTGTTCCTGCGCTGGAAGCTTCTGGGTGCGGCCGTGCTGGGAACGGCGGGAACCGTATTTCTGGGCCAGGCCGGCGCGCTGCTGTTTCTCTTCGTGCCCTTATGTGCCGTTTGGGGATACGGATGCTTCAAGGATGAAGGGATGAGCATTCAAGGCAAGCAGCTGACGCTTCGTCACCGGACCATATCCCGCAGAACGGCATTAATGCGCAGGCCCCATGTCGTTACGGTGAACACCGCTGCCACGACCGGACAGCGAAGCAAGTCCTTGCTATCCGTTCGGGCCAAGCTTATGGTGAATCGAAGCGGCTTTAGAGCGGTTTTCCTGGAACATGACCAGGCTAATGCCGTGAAGGATTGGTTTCGACAGGCTTCGAACTTGATCTAGTTGGATAGGGAGACTGTCTAATCACTGAACAATACCATAAAAGGATGCATATAAATATATGTAGAACCTCAATGTATATATGTACAACGTCTCCAAACATTATTGGCCTCTCAGCCGGGATTTGCGATATCATGCAGCCGTTTATCTGGCACTCGTCCGAGTATGGTAATAATACGTTAATTTTATTGACATAAAGTGTGTTGAAGTTTAATCTGTTATATGAATGACCAAGATGAGTAAGTAATATGTGTGAACAAGAACATGACTTATCGATTATGACCTATATAGCGAATGATGACGAGTGGGAGAGACCCGGACAGGCTGAATAAACATTCATGCGGCCACTTCGGGCACCGAAGGAGCAAGCGGCGTGCACCCGGCACGAACGTTAATCTCTCAGGTAAATGTACCATCGTTGGACGCAGCTCTGGAGAGTGTGCCATGACATGGCGCCGCCCAAGGGGTAAATGATGGGGTCGAACAATCGACCAACATCATGAAACTCTCAGGCATCGAGGACAGAGAGAGGGCTAAAGGCCCTTCTCTGTCCTTTTTGGTGTGTTTATAAGGAAGCATAGTGAAAATATGGATGCCTTGGATTCGGACATGATGGAGTCGGCGGGGCAGTTACATGGAGGGGTGCAGGATGCGTTTCAAAGATGTGTTTTCAATTATTGGCCCGTCTATGACGGGGCCATCCAGTTCACATACGGCAGGAGCGGCAAGGCTCGGCCGAATTGCGCGCCAATGGCTCGGCTTTATGCCCGAGCGGGCGCGGTTAACGTTGTACGGCTCGTTTGCGGATACGTATCAGGGCCATGGCACCGATCTTGCGTTGATCGGCGGCCTTCTCGACTATGCAACCGACGATCCGCGCATTCCGGATGCGGAGCGATATGCGGAAGAAGCCGGAATGGATGTCGAATTCTATACGAGCGGCCTGCCTGCCCCGCATCCGAATACCGTCAAGATCGAACTGTGGCACGGCGAACGTCAATGCTCGCTGGTTGGTGCCTCCATCGGCGGCGGCAGCGTATCGGTGCACGCGCTGAACGATTTCCGCGTGCAGATCAGCGGCGAATTCCCCACATTGGTCCTGCGCCATTCCGACAAGGCCGGCGTCCTTGCCTCGGTGACGTCAACGGTCAGTTCCTCCGGCGTGAACATCGGTTACATGCAGGTAGACCGCAAAGCCCGCGACGGCGAAGCGTTGACGGCGATGGAGATGGACGGTCCGCCAAACGCGGAGATGCTGAACCGATTGCGTACCCTGGAACATATGCTGGACGTTCGGGTCATTGATTTGAAGAGAGGGGTGGGTCACGATGCGGTTTAAACATTTGCACGAGCTGAGTGCCATCTGCACGGCCGAATCCAAGTCGATTGCGCAGCTTATGGTCGAGGAGCAGGTAAAGGAAACCAATGTCCCGGAAACGGACGTTGTGCGGCAAATGTCGGAATATTATCAGGTGATGAAGGAGGCTGTGCGTAAAGGACTGACGGAGGACACCACTTCGCGCAGCGGATTGACGGGCGGAGACGGCAAAAAGATGGCCGCGTACATTCGCAGCGGAGAAACCTGCTCGGGTGATGCTTCTGCGCTTGCAATGGCCTATGCGCTGTGCGTATCCGAGGTGAATGCCTCCATGGGACGCATCGTGGCGACGCCGACGGCGGGTTCCTGCGGCATTATCCCCGGCGTGTTCATTAGCGCCCAGGAGCGGTTTGGCTGGAATGACGAGCATTTGGTCAATGGTTTGTTCTGTGCCGGAGCCATCGGATACGTCATTGCCAACAATTCCTTCATCTCGGGAGCCGAAGGGGGCTGCCAGGCTGAAGTGGGCTCGGCGATTGGCATGGCAGCAGGCGCAATGGTGGAGCTGCGCGGAGGCACGCCGGAGCAGGTCGTGCATGCAGTCGGTCTTGCGCTCAAAAATACGCTGGGCCTGATCTGCGATCCGGTGGCCGGGCTAGTAGAGATCCCTTGCATCGTCCGCAATGGGCTGGGTGCCGTGACTGCACTGGCTGCCGCGGATATGGCCCTGGCTGGCGTGCGCAGCGCGATTCCTTCGGACGAAGTGATCGATGTGATGCTGGAGGTGGGCAGCGCCATGCCGAGCAGGCATCGCGAGACGGCCCAGGGAGGTTTGGCGCAGACGCCGACGGGGCGCAAAATGATGGAGAAGCTGGCCAGACCGAAAGCGAAGCGTGCGCCCGAGCCTGAACTGCAAACGGGAGAAGAACAACCTTCCGAGTAGACGGAAATGGTGTCATTGCCATGATTTCATCGATATTTAAAAGCCGATGCAAGTTCTTCCATAGGAAGAGCCGCATCGGCTTTTTTGAGCATGGGGCACTTACTCGGGTTTCAGCGGCGTGGTTCCCAGAACGGCATATCCATAGGCGGGAAGCTCCACGGCGAGCGTGCCTCCTTCCAGGGCGATCCGGTGGTCGCTCTCCAACAAATCGGCCCATTCTCCTTCGCCTGCTTCAAGCTCGAACATGGCCGTTTCTTCGGAGCGGTTGAATAACACGAGAATGCGTTCCTCGTCGCTTTGCCGCTCCAGCACCAGCTGGCTGCCGCCTGGGCTTGCTTGCGGGAAGCGGATGCTGCCTTTCGCACGCAGGGCGGGATGGGCATGGCGAAGCGCAATGATTGTTTTGTAGAAGTCCAGCAGCTCTCGATCTTGCTTCGCTTCGTCCCATTCCATGCATCTGCGGCATTCGGGATCTCCCCCGCCCTCCAGACCGATTTCATCCCCGTAATAGATGCAGGGGGCTCCCATGTAGCTGAACTGGAACAAGGCTGCCAGCTTCATCTTGCGTTTATCCCCTTGAGCCAACGTGAGCAGTCTTGGCGTATCGTGGCTGTCCAGCAGGTTGAATGCAACCTCGCTGGCCTGGTGTACATATCTGGACAATTGTTTTGCCATGGCATGCACGAATTGATCCGCATGCATCTTTCCCATCACAAAAAAGCGGTTAACGGCTTCGGTGAACGGATAATTCATCGCGGCGTCGAATTGGTCGCCCTGCAGCCATGCCGAAGCTTCGTTCCACACTTCGCCCAAAATGTAGGCATCCGGGTTGGCTTGCTTGACCACGCGCCGGAAATCCTGCCAGAACGCATTGTTGACTTCGTCGGCCACGTCCAGCCGCCATCCGTCCGCTCCGACATCCTTGATCCAATACTCCGCGACCTTGAGCAGATATTCCTTGACCTCGGGATTTTCCGTGTTCAGCTTCGGCATATGCGGCTCAAAACCGAAAGTATCGTACGTGGGTACGCCGTCCTTCACGTCAAGGGGAAACTCATGAACGTGAAACCAGTTCGCATAACGGGATTTCGACCCGTTCTGTTGTACGTCGACGAAGGGAGCGAACGTTTTGCCGGAATGGTTGAACACCGCATCGAGGAGCACCTTGATTCCGCGCTTATGGCACTGTTCCACCAGGCGTTTGATCGTTTCCGCATCTCCGAAATGGCGATCCACTTTCAGATAATCTTCCGTATCGTACTTGTGGTTTGTGGTTGCTTGGAAAATCGGAGTGAAATAGATGGCCGTGATGCCGAGCTCGCTCAAATAATCGAGATGGTCCATGACACCCTGCAAATCTCCGCCGAAAAAGTTGAAAGGCGTAGGTTCGCTGCCCCATGGTTCAATGTCCTTCGGATTCCGGGAAGGATCGCCATTGGCGAATCGTTCGGGGAATATTTGATAGAATACGGCGTCTTTGACCCAATCCGGCGGTTCAAAAACGGCTCCGGGATGTATGTACGGGAACTGGAACATGCGGCCGGGATCGTCAGGCTCCTCCTCTTGAAAGTCGGTTTCGGTCATCCAGATCTGCTCTTGCCCGCTTTTGAGCAAAAAGGCGTACTTCAGCCGATGATAGGGCGGCTTGACCTCTCCTTCGAAGTAATCAAACATGGAATCGGAGGCATACTTGCTTAAAGGAATCAAGGCTCTCGTTTCTTCCCAGGCATATTTGTCCCCGGTCAGCGCAAGGGCCTCGGTGAGATCGTCTTTTTTGGCGCGAAGCCGGAGACGAATCGTATCTTTGTCGTAGGCATAGGCCCAATTGCGTTTGGATTGGTGATAGATGGCTTCCAGCAGCATGTGATGCATTCCTCCAATCATAATGAACATGAACCGACGTGATATCGGCAGTTTAGGTATAATTGAGATATATTACCTCAAAGAAGCAGAAAGGAAACGATGATACGCATGAAACCAAAATTGTTATACATTGAGGACGACATCGAAATTTCCGCATGGGTCAGGGATGACCTTGAAGAACGAGGATATGACGTCGTTTGGCTCGCAAGCGGCGAAGGAGCCACGGAGGCGGCAAATGGATGCTCCTTGATTATTCTCGACGTGATGCTGCCCGGATTGGACGGATTCACGGTAGGGCAACGACTCAAAAAGGAACATCCCGCGGTCCCGATCGTCATGCTTTCGGCCCGGACGTCGATTGACGACAAGCTGCACGGGCTTGAATTCGCGGACGACTACGTGACCAAACCGTTTCATCCGGATGAGTTGGCCGCCCGAATCGAGGTCCAGTTGCGCAAGTCGGGTACCGCAGTGGCGTCCGGTCAAACGATCAGGCTGGAGCACCTCTCCATCCATGAGCAGGATCATCGGATCGTCAATGAAGAAACGGGAGAAGAGATTATTTTATCGGGAAAACAGTATCACATCTTCGCCTACCTGCTCCGGCACATGGGCATGATCCGAACCAAGGAGCAGATCTACGAAGCGGTATGGAACGAACCTTACCTTGACGGCGACAAGACGTTAATGGTGCATATTCGCCATCTGCGGGAGAAGCTGGAGCGCGATCCGGCGAATCCGACGATTTTGCAAACGGTGCGCGGCGTTGGATATCGCGTGAAAAAACCATGATTCGCCGTTGGCGGAAACGGACTACAGTAGAAGCGCCCCGCCAGACTCGAAAGGGCAAATCGGAGAACGTGCGCAAGCTCCGGTGGACGCGTTCCTTGATGTCCCGTTATATTCTGCTCATTTTATGTGCGGTATTATTTGTTCCGGTCGTCCTCCCGATCATTTCTGTAACATATGCCGTCATTGCCAACTACACAAACCATCATGTGGACCAGACTCCGTATGGCGATGCAACGGGATTCGGGAAAATGTGGATCGGCGAAGGTCGGAGGCTGGACGGGGTTCCCCCGAAGGAAGTGGATGCACGGCTAAGGAAGCTGCATTACGATTATCCCGAGTCTTCGATATACCGGGTTAACGGCAAAGGGGAGACCGAGCTTATTCTGCCAGGAACCGGCGTGGAAGTGGCTGCAACGAAAAATGCAGCTAAAGCGGAGACTCGATTGAAGTGGATGCTTGGCGAACAGCGAACGGAAGTTACCCTTATTCCCGCCGTCTGGGAAGCGTCCGACATGCTGCAGTTCATGAAGGATGCTTCCTACCGCGACCCGTTGACGGCGGTCGCTTTTGTGGGCGGCGGGAATGTAGACAAAGGGCAGGGGTTTATGGTCATCGAGATGCCGCGGCATATGTTGGAGATGCAGCGCAGCGAACCTTGGGAGTTTTTGTATTTGCTCACGTTTATGGGCATCGTGTTCCTGTTCTTTATCTTGATGTCGGTCCTGTTCTTTGCCCGCATTCGCAAGCGGCTGATCCGGCTGCAAACGGCGATGGTGGATCCGGGCAAAGAAGGCATTCCGCTGCCTGTCAACGTCCGTGCATCAGATGAAATCGGCCAGCTGGAGGAATCGTTTAATCAGATGGTGCACCAACTAACGGATAGCCGGCACCGGGAGCGGGAAGAGGAACAGCTGCGCAAGCGGCTTGTGGCTGGGCTTTCCCATGATTTGCGCACGCCGCTTACCGTCATTCGGGGCCATATGCATGCTTTGCACAAGGAAGCGCTCAGCGAAAACGGGCTTCATGCGTTGATGCGAATGGAAGCTAAAATGGACGACCTGGGCGGACTCATCGACAACATGCTCTCTTACAATTTGTTGGCGAGCGGAAAATATACGCTGAAGCTGGAGGATAAGGACGTTTTGCGTATCGTGAGGGAAATGGCGGCATCCTGGTATCCGGTATGGGAGAGGGAACAATTCGAGATCGACATTGATCTGCCGGACGAATCTTTGATTTGGCGCGTGGATGAACAGGGATTCAGGCGCGTGCTGGACAATCTGTTTCAAAATGCGGTGCGGCATGCAGCCGCAGGCCGGTACATCGGCATCGCCACGGAAGAAATCAAGGGTCAACGGGTCATCGTGGTGCGTGATGCCGGCCCAGGCATGCAGAAGGAGTCCGAGACCAGAGGAACGGGGCTTGGTTTATCCATCGTCGATCTGCTCATTCGCGAAATGGGGCTGCGCAAGCGCGTGGAAAGTTCGGCGCAAGGTGTTGCGATTTATATCTACAGCAGCGTTAACTAGTGACATCCCCGGGAACGCGTTTTTTTAAACTAAACTTAAACTTCGGACACCCCGGCTTTTAACCTTGAGCCTTTAATATGGGTTTCGAGGTGATTAAACCATGAGCGAAAACATTATTCAAACCGCCAACCTGTGGAAAACATATCGCGACCGCGCAGCGGTCCGGGAACTTGATTTGACGATTAAAAAAGGAGACATCTACGGTTTCCTCGGCCCGAACGGCGCCGGCAAAACAACGACGATCCGCATGCTGCTCGGCCTGATCAAGCCGACGAAGGGCGTCATTCGCATCTTTGATAAAGACATCCGCAAGGATCGCATGGACATTTTGCGGCGTGTGGGCTCGCTCGTCGAATATCCGTCCTATTACGGGCATCTGAATGCGGTCGAAAATTTGGAAGCCCTGCGCCGGATTTTGGGCGCGCCCAAATCGCGGATTAGCGAAGTGCTCTCGATTGTTGACCTGACTCGGGACGCCAAACGGTCAGTCAAAGGATATTCGCTGGGCATGAAGCAGCGTCTCGGCATTGCCAGCGCGCTGTTATGCCAGCCGGAGCTGCTCATTTTGGACGAGCCGACGAACGGTCTGGACCCGGCAGGCATTCAAGAGATCCGCGAACTGATCAAACGCATGCCCTTGGAACACGGCATCACGGTCCTCGTGTCCAGTCACTTGCTCAGCGAAGTGGAGCAGATGGCCAGCCGGGTCGGCATTATCCGTGACGGAAAAATGGTCTTGCAGGATACCATCGCGAACTTGCATAACCAGACAGGCAGTTCCATATGTCTGACGGTGTCGGAGCCGGAAGAAGCGATGAAGCTGGCGCGGGAGCAAGGACAGTTCGGCCAACGCCAGGGGTCAATGCTGACGTTCCCTTACATGGACGATAGCGCCATCGCCTTGCTCGTTCGCCGCCTGGTGGAACGGGATCATGCGGTGTATCGCGTGGAGGAGCATCGCCAATCCTTGGAGGACCTCTTCATGCGCGTGATCGGCGAGGGGGCTTCCATATGACAGGGCGGGCGCTATTTTCCGATTGGCTGAAGATACGCGGCAAGGGCATTTGGTTTCTCGTTTTTCTGGCACCGATCGGACTGACCGCGATGCAGGCGCTGAACTTCGGTTTGAGGCTCGATTACTTGAAGGAACAATACGCAGCCGATCTGTGGGGAGGGCTGCTCGAAAACGTGGTGATGTTCGTGCCGCTCGCCCTGATGTTGGGCGCAACGGTGCTCAGTTCGATGATCGCGGGCGTTGAGCATGAACAGGGTTCATGGAAGCAGCTTTTGGCCATGCCGATCTCCAGAACGGCCGTATACACGGGCAAATTTTTGCTTGCTTGCGTGCTGCTGATCATTTCGTGTTTGTTGCTGACCGCTGGCATCGTCGTCCTTGGATTGGTGCTTGGATTCGATGCGGGAAGTATTCCGTGGGGACAGGCGATCACGCTCGGATTGATGCCGCTTGCTGGGGCGCTGCCGGTATTGTCGCTTGAATTTTGGTTGACCACGGTCAGCAAAAACCAGGCGCTGCCGGTAACCCTTGGCATTGTTTTGGCCATCGTAGGCTTGTTTTCGTTGTCCCTTTCCCCATATTTCCCGCTCGCTTGGTCCCAGATGGCTTGGAGCGGTCCGAATCCCTTGATGTTTGCGGGTATGGGCATTGGTGCGGGATTGCTGATCCTGCTGCTTGGCATGGTCCACTTCAGTCGAAAGGATGTGGCCTAGGATGAACTTTGCGACGACATATTTTCGAATCCTCTCGTCCGAGCGGCTGAAAATGGGGAAATCGCCGATATGGCTCCTGATTCTCGTCAGCCCGCTGCTTGCGCTGCTGCTTGGGATCACCGCCACGCCGGGCGGAAACTGGGCCGTGTTGATGAACGCGATGCTTTCCTTGCACGGCTTGCTGTTATTTCCGATGTTAACGGGCGTGTTTGCCTCGTTCGTCTGCCGCTTCGAACATGCCGGCGGCGGATGGAAACAAATGCTTGTCCTCCCGCTGACGCGCACAGGCGTATACTCAGCCAAATTGACCGTCGTGATGGTGCTGCTTGCACTCACGCAGTGTTTGATGCTCGGGTCCATCGTGCTTGGAGGCATGTTCCATGGCTTTACGCAGCCTGTCCCGTGGGGACTCCTTGCAGGCCATCTGCTGCTGGGACTGTTCGCCGCTCTGCCGTTAGCTGCTTTGCAAATGTTCGTATCGTTGGTGTGGAGCAGCTTCGCCGCACCGCTCGCGTTGAATTTCGGCCTGACCGTGCCGAATATTCTGATCATCAATTCGGCGACTTATGGTCCGTATTATCCATGGGCGCAGCCGATGCTGCTGATGATGCCGACAGGAAGCGGCGGCTTTGGCGCGTATAATGTGCCGCTCGGCACGTTGATTGCCGTGGTTGGCGGAAGCGCGGTATTTTTCCTGCTGATCGGGCTGCTGTATTTCCGGCGTAAAGAAATTTGAACGCAGGTACAGGTCGATGAAAATGAATACAACTATAAAACGTTTGCGGGCCGTGGTCTTGAAAATCATATTTCTCCTTGTCTCATTCATTGTTCTGTGGGTGGTTATTCACCAAGTGCTTACAGCTTATGAGAAAGGAAAGTATCCTCCCATGGGGACATTCATCGAAGTAAACGGTGAAAAGATGCATGTCTACGCGAAAGGCGCCGGGAAGCAAACGATCGTGTTGTTGAGCGGACTCGGTACGCCGGCCCCCGTGCTGGATTTTGAACCGTTGATCAACGAGCTGGCTGAGAGGAACAAAGTGGTTATCGTGGAGGGCTTTGGTTACGGCTGGAGCGATGTGACCCACAAGGAGCGGACCGTGGAGAACATCGTGGAGGAGCTGCGAACGGCTTTGAAAAAGTCAGGGATCGAAGGTCCTTATATTTTGATGCCCCATTCCATGTCTGGTATCTACAGCATGTACTACGCCAACCGTTATCCGGATGAGGTCAGGGCGGTCATTGGCATCGATCCAACATTGCCCCAGGCGTTGGCATACTTTGGCGAGCGCGCGCCTACCGCACCTTCGTACATGGGCCTGGCAGCTCCGACCGGCGTGATCAGGTTGGCTATGCTCATCAATCCGGCAGACTTTTTGCCAAGAGCGGAAGAGGGGCTGTACTCGGTTGCGAATCTTGATAAGATGAGGGCAATTACGGCATGGAAGGGAACCAACCGAAACATCATCGATGAAACGAACGAAATTGGCAGTAACGTGGCCAAGACCGCCGACATGGCATTTCCCCCGGATGTTCCCGTCCTGATTTTTACAACAAAAGAAAACAGGGAGGCAAAGGATGGAAAGACCAACGTGACGTTCTATCAGACTCAATTGCCGGACGATTCTGTCAGCCGAATCATCGTCATGGAAGGCGGCCATTACCTTCACTGGACGAAATACAAGGAAATAAGCCTGGCAGTCGAGCAGTTTACGTCGGACATTTCCGAGAAAGGGAACTGAAAAGCGACGGTTGGGCGCAAAAAAACAATAAGCCAGGGCCCCGTACAGCGAGGGGTGTCCTGGCTTTTTGTTATATGTTAAAAAGAAAATCGCTATGCCAACGTTAATCGACGGATGCTCCCGGACAAAATGCTGCACGAACGTTCGAACTTTTCACGTTCCGTTTCATGGAGATGCAGCTCGATGATTTCCTGGATGCCATTGCCACTAATAATGGCTGGTACCCCAACGCAAACGTCTTTCTGTCCGTATTCCCCGTCCAGAATGGCGGATACGGCAATGATTTTGTGCTCGTCGTTCAGGATGGAACGCGTAATGTGGGCGAGGGCGTTGCCGATACCAAACTGCGTGGAGCCTTTGCGCGTGAAAATTTCCCATCCTGCATCCTTCGTTTTGCGGGCGATATCATCGAGATCGAGATGTTTGAAACGCTCCTTGTGCTGCTCCAAAATGTGCATGATCGGCTTGCCGCCGATCGTCACGTGGGACCAGGCGACGAACTGGGACTCGCCATGTTCCCCGAGGGCATATCCGTGCACGCTGCGCGGATCAATGGAGAACACTTCGGACAGCAAGGTTTTGAGCCTGGATGAGTCGATGGAAGTTCCCGTGCCGATGACGCGTTCGCGCGGCAAGCCCGACAGCTTCCAAACCATATAAGTGACGACGTCAACCGGGTTGGCTGCAACGACAAAAATACCCTGGAACCCGCTGTCCATGATCGGAAGCACGATATCTTTGGTGATGGCCTCGGCCTCCTCCAGAAGGTCAAGGCGTGTCTGCCCCGGCTTGGGGTTGGCTCCGGCCGTAAGCACAATAACGTCCATGCTGGTGCAATCGGCATACGTCCCCGCGTACACCTTGGTGCGATTGTGCGTAAAGTCCATGCAATGGGAAAAATCGAGCGCTTGCGCAACTGCGCGGTCGTATGTCCGGTCAACCATCATGATTTCCCTGCATATGGACTGATTAATCATTGAATAAGCACAACTTGAACCAACCAAACCCGCCCCGATCACCGCTACTTTACCTGATCTGCCTAACACCTCGTTCAACCTCCGTTTTCGAATATAATCCGTTCATAACATGCATTATGTTAAGTAAGGTCTTATAAAATATGTCGGATTCCAAATATACGTTACATAAGATAACACATGAAAATGCTTTACAGCAATGATTCCCGTTATCGCGGGAGCGTAGTGGGGTAATGAGGTTAACAAAATTGACACGAATTGCGATGGAAATAGGTAACCTCCCCTTTTTTCGAGGCATGTACCCCTGAAAATGTCTGATTTCAACACGGGTGTCGAAGCAAAATGACAGCATTTGCATGTGCAGCGTTCGACACGACGGCATATGTGGCTTAAGTCGAAACAGGCGGGAATTTTTCGAAAAAAGCGACTGACAAAAGTTCTTATGAATCCCCAGAAACAGAAGAAAACCGTCAAAGGGATTATTCCATGAATTCACGAATACATACGGCAAATGCTGAAAACAGCATGATTGAGCTTGTTTAACTGTTGCCCGATCCGATGAACGTTCCCCAAGAGGAACGCTGAAGCTATGTCCTTTGGTAGTCAAAGACTTCGATAACGGGAGGGAATTTCAAATGATTGAAGAAGCAGGAGCAACGACGGAAACAGCCAAGAGTCTGGGAATTGGGGCCAGCACTCTTCGTAAATATGCAGCGGCGCTGGAAGAACGGGGATACCGCTTTGAACGAGCCGCGAACAAATCGCGTCTGTTCAAAACAGAGGACGTGGAGTGCATTGAAAGACTGATGATGGAACTGCGAGAGCACAATATGCCGCTTGCCGATGCGGTAGTAACCGTCCTGGCCAATGATATGCGTGCCGATGACGGTCCCGAACCTGATGAGACAAATGATGAAATGGACGTTTCCAACAGTGGGCGGGAGGGAGCCGATCACGAGGTTGTGGGTGGCAGCGGGGAGCCTGCATTCGAGGCTGCCGCGCCATTGTCCATGCCATCGCTTTTTCCGGAAGTGGCGGCATCCTCCGTCCATTCCCGTATGGTGGAAGGGTTGGGGCAGCTGGTCAGCGAAGTGACGCATGGGGCCGTGGAACCGAAGGATGAGCAGACGCAGCTGCAGGAGCGGGTCAATGAACTTGAAGCAAAAATTGGGGAGCTTGCCGCCGTATATGAGGAATTGCTGGGGCAGATGGACAAGCAGCAGCAATGGATGAATGACAAATTGGAGGAAGAGCGGGATCGTGAGCTGGTTACCAATCTGCGCAGTTACCAGGGGAGACAACGCAAATCCAAGGGGGTGTCGTTGCGGATGTTGTTTGGGTTGTTGCCCAAAAAACATAAAGAGGCGTGACGAACATCGTTGTCCGCCCGGGCTATTCCTCTGCTTACGCTGCCTGATATAATAGTCTCCATACGATACCAGAAGACGGGCCGGGTACGATTTTGCACGCCACTGATGACAAGTTCGAATCCCGGCTGCGATGTAGGAGGACATGTGGGACTGCGGCGAAGCTGGCAACGATGGATCGGATTTTGGACAGACCGACCCCGGAGGAAGGGCACAACCATTGCCGAAAGGTACACCGTTACCCGACTCCTTGGCATGGGCAGTTACGGACTCACTTATTTATGCACGGATGAACATACGGGGCAGGAAGTCGCATTGAAGGAGTCGAAGCCCAGCAAAGGAACGCTTTCGGTGAGGCTGCTTGAGCGGGAAGCGGAAGTGATGGGCCGTCTGGAGCATCCTTTCATCCCCAAGCTGCTCGAATCGTTCAGTTACCTCGGCCGGAACTACCTGGCTGCGGAGTATGTACGCGGAGAAACGCTGGAGCAGTGCATCTTCGAGCAGGGGTGCGTCTATTCGGAACAGGAGTGTCTTGAACTGGTGGGTCGTCTGCTCGGACCGTTAAACCATGTGCATCAGCAGGGATACATTCATGGCGATGTACGCATCCCCAACGTCATCCTGCGTGACGGCCAGGTGCATTTGATTGATTTCGGCCTGGCGCGGCGCATGGGGGAACCGCTCCTGCCGGAATTGAAACGGCGAATGCGGGATGTTCCTTTACCGGAGGACGAGCCGGCGATTGCGGATCAGGATCTTCAGGATGTGGGGCATTTTCTGTTGTTCATGTTGTATTCCGCGTTTGAACCGGAAAAGGGGAAAGCTCCTGCAAGCTGGCAGGAAGAGCTTGATCTCTCGCCATCCATGCGAGTCATGCTGGAAAGGCTGTTAGGGCTTCGGCCCGGTTATGAAGGCGGCGTGCCCGAGCTTTTGGCCGATGTTCGGGATATGCTTGAGGAGACGAAGTGAATTATTTTTCTGGTAAAAAAGTAAAGGTGATCTGATGCAATGGCTGCCATGATCCGAATAAAAAGGGTGCTCTCCAACCGCGAAGCGGCTGGCAGGGCACCTCTTGTTTTGCACTCACCGGATAACAACCGCCGGGCGCGAGTTCCTTTCAGCAATTACGCCGCCGGATGCGTCGCATACATATCCGATGAACGCTGTATATTAACTGGAACTATATTTTCTGCTTTTGTAATAGCTGGAGCCGTGGCGGCTGTCCCGGTGCTTCATGTCCGACGAAGAATAACGCCGGTATGCATGCTTCCCGGAAGAACTGCTGTAGCGCCTGTAGACGCGTTTTCCCGAGGAGCTGCCATAATGTCTGCGGTGGGAAGAAGATTTGGAATCGAGAAGCTTGCCTAACATTTTTCTGAGCATCAGTTTCCCCTCCTTTCGTCTTCGGCCGTATATGCGAATATACGTTGCTTCGACGGGGGCGGTTTCGGTTTTTTAGCACGATTCGTCTTTGCGGGATGCGGATGGATCCAATGTTTTCAGAAAAGTGTATTCATTGCATTGACGGGATATCGTATAATAGATTGTTGATGATGTTGCGGATTTTTTTGTTTTTGAGCGTTTCGAGAGTAGAATAGAGGAAAGAACAGATTAATTACGGACAAGGAGAAGTTATCATGATTACGTTGAAGACGAATGAACAGATCGGGAATATGAAAAAGGCCGGAGAGATTCTGGCTGCATGCCATAGAGAAATCGCCAAGATGATTCGTCCGGGAATAACGACCCAGGAAATCGATCAGTTTGCCGAAGCTTTTATGAAGAAAAATGGGGCAACGCCTGAGCAGAAAGGATACAACGGTTATCAATTTGCCACATGCGCGTCCGTCAATGATGTGATCTGTCACGGTTTTCCGGGAAAATACGTGCTGAAGGACGGAGATATCGTCACGATTGACATGGTTGTCAATCTGAACGGTTGGCTGGCCGACTCGGCTTGGTCTTATGCGGTTGGGCAGGTAAGCCCGGAAGCCCGGCATTTGCTGGACGTCACCAAGGAATCCCTGTACAAAGGCATTGAAATGGCCGTAGTCGGCAACCGCATCGGAGACATCTCCCATGCAATCCAGGTATATGCCGAAGGTGAAGGACTTTCCGTCGTGCGCGAATTCGTTGGGCATGGCATCGGCGAGAAAATGCATGAGGAACCGCAGGTGCCTCATTACGGACCACCGCATCGCGGGCCGCGTCTCAAAGAAGGCATGGTGATTACCATCGAGCCGATGTTGAACATCGGAACCTATCGCAGCAAGCTGGATTCCGACGGTTGGACAGCGCGCACGCAGGATGGAAGCCTTTCGGCGCAATACGAGCACACCATCGCCATTACGGCTGACGGTCCAATTATTCTGACGGCTCAATAATAGACGGCACATTCAAAACCACGATATTTGGCGAAAGTCGGGCGGACACGTTTGTGATCCGCCTGTTTCGGTTTAAACTGTTAAGGAGTCAGGAACATAATTTGCCAGGGCCAGGATAGCCCTGGCCACAAAGGCCGGTACGGTCTACTGACAGCAAGGAGGTCATTCAGTTGTCCGAAAATGAACAGATTGTGCTGGCATCGCGTCCGGAAGGTGAGCCGACCAGGGACAATTTTCGATTTATCCGGTCTCCCCTGCCGCAGCCTGAAGCCGGACAGGTGCTGGTTCGCACGTTATATTTGTCCGTTGATCCATATATGCGCGGCCGCATGAAGGATGCCAAGTCTTATGCGCCCCCTTACGCGCTGGATGAGGTCATCAAAGGTGGAGTCATCGGTCAGGTGGTTGATTCGTCGGAACCGAACCTGCGCAAGGGAGATCTTGTGACCGGGATGTGGGGATGGCAGCGATTCGCTGCGGTAAACACGGCCGATATTTCCCTGATCGAGCCGGGAGAGGCACCGATCACGGCGTATCTAGGCGTGCTGGGTCTGACCGGACTGACCGCGTATTTCGGGCTTGAAGATATCGGCAAGCCGCAAGACGGCGAAACGGTCGTCATTTCCGGCGCCGCCGGAGCGGTCGGCATGGTCGCAGGACAGATCGCAAAAATCAAAGGGGCGCGCGTCGTGGGGATCGCGGGTAAGGACGAAAAATGCGCGTATTTGAAGGAACAACTCGGATTCGACGAGGTGCTGAATTACAGACGGGAGCAGGATATGTCGGCAGCGGTCGAACGCGCTTGCCCGGAAGGTGTCGATGTTTATTTCGACAATGTGGGAGGCGACATTTCCGATGCGGTACTCCGCCATATCAACCGGAATGCGCGGATTCCGTTGTGCGGGCAAATTTCGGCTTATAATCTGAAGCAGCCCGACGTTGGCATGCGCCCGCAGACATTGCTTCTGACCAATACGGCTCTGATGAAAGGTTTTTTGCTGGGCGATTATGCCAAATCCTTCAAGGAAGGAAGAGCCAAATTGGCCAAATGGCTTGCTGATGGGCTTATTCGGCATGAGGAAAACATTGTCGAAGGGTTTGAACATACGCCGGAAGCGTTCATCGGATTGTTTACGGGCGACAATCTCGGCAAACAGCTCGTTAAGGTCGCGGATCCCGAATAGCGATGAAGCCGGGAAGAGCCGAAATCGTGACCTATGACAAAAGACACGTCATTCGCCAATGCAGCGCGAAAGACGTGTCTTTTGTCGGTTTATCGGGTTGCCGCATCCGAGGCAATGACTTCCTGATAATGTTTATACATATATACGCGCCAGCGCACGATCATGCCGAAAGCCAGCAGGAAAAAAAGTCCGCCCGTCTGCGGTATGGTGACGTAACGCTGGATGACTTCATGAAGAATAAGACGCACGGCGAGCAGGCCGAGCAAAATAAAAACAAAGCTGCGCGAACGAGTGGCGAAAATCTCGCCGTTAATCCGTTCGAACTTGGTGCTCCGTATGAGCGGGTACGAAAAGATGAACCAGCCAACGAGCAAGGCGATCAATGCCCACAACCACGGAACATGCGTCTCGGGCACGACAAACATAAGGAACCCGGTGCTCATGCCGAGCGGGGGAATCAAAATTTTACGAATGGTTACCGGCCTGTGGCTTGCCTTCATGCGAATGAAGATAGCGAGCAGTGCCATGACAAGCATACCGACGGTTGCGCCGATTTGAAGATATAACGGACTGATCTGAGCCACGGAAATATCCCTCTTTCCGGAAGAATAGTTGGACCCGCCCAGCGGATCTGCAAAAAAGTTGCTTGAATCTATGATTTCTATTATATCACAAAGAGATAAAGCCGATAGAATGCTAAGTGTGTCATTTATCGAATACTTCAAATCGAGGAATTACAAAATTTGCATTTATTTTCAACCAAAGCGGTACCGTTTATTCGGCGATGGAGGAATAACTTTCGTTCCGGGCACAGCAGCATGAGAGCAAACGCAGATCATGAAAACGTGCAGACCTTGGTGAGACTTTGACACGAATATGGAGGAAGACGCAGCATGAAAAGAACTCACAGGTCATCCGTATGGGTGATGGCTTCTTTGACAACCTTCTCGATCGTACTGGCCATCCCTTGGATTTGGTGGCAATCCGAGGCATCAACTCCGCTTGAAGTCCTGATTATCGACAAAGGGGCATCAGAGTCTCCCAATCCGGAACATAAAGGTTTGATCTGGTTGCTCAATCAGCAAAAAATCGTCCGAAAGAACGGGGAACGATATATGTACGACGAAAATGATGCGGACCGGGCAACGACCTATTCACCGTCCGTGAGCCGGCGGTTGCCCGAAGACATCATGACCGATACGGATATCATTTATGTAACGTCTTCTTTGAACCGACAAGGGAGTACGGGTTTAAACGAATCGAGTGCGCGGGAAGGAATCACGGAGCAGGATATCGGTAAAATCCGTGAGGCGGCGTCCAGAGGAGTTCTGGTCGTTGCCGAGTATGGAACTTTGTCAAATACGTTATCCCCGGCGGCCCAAAAGCAGTTTTACGAGCTGATGCATGTAAGGAGCAGCGGTTGGCGGGGGAAATACATATCGCATTTGCAAAGCTCGGATGAAGTGCCGGAGCAAGTGATGAAACGTTACGAAGCCGAGACGCGGGCGAAATGGCCGTATTCCGGATCGGGTCTGCTGCTTATGCACGAGGACGGATCAATCGTTGTATTGTGCCACGGAACAGATATGCGAACCGAGGATAGCGGGCTTGCTTTTACCCAGGAGGGAACGAATTGGAGCGGCATTGATGAACGGATTCACTACGACAACTGGTTCGATATTGTAGAGCCGGATTCGAAAGACGCGGTGAAGGCCTGGTTCAGGACGGGATTGACGGATGCCGGGCGCCAAAAGCTGCAGGATGCCCGCATTCCTTTGGAATTCCCGGCCGTGATCCGGCATGACGACAACGTACGGACATACTATATGGCCGGTTCGTTTGACGAGTTGAACAACTATTCGTTTTGGCGCAGAATCAAAGGCTGGGACGTCATCAGGAACTGGCTGACTCCGAACCGGAAGGGCGTGCCTGATGTCATGTATTGGAAGGCATACGTGCCCATGATGAAAACGATCTTGCGGGAAGCGGAACGCGCGGTCGGGTCGCAGCCTTAGTATGAGGATAACGAAGAGTGAATCCGTAGAAGAAGGGTATGAATGTGGAAAACGTGATAGACCGGGAAAAGCCGATTTCGGTCCAAAGGGACAAAAAGAACGGCCCGCTTAGGCTATTGATTGCCGGAAGCGGCCGTTCGGATGTTTCCAATCATGCATCATGGACTGCGTGCTTGAAGCTATTGCATCTTACCCATGTGCTGCAGCCCGTTCAGGAATGCTGCCACGGTGAGGCGAAGGCTCTCGCCAGGATCGAAATCCATGGCAAATCCGCCTTGGGCGCCGATGGAGGCAAAGCCATGGCACAGGCTGCGCAAGCCGCGCACGGCATGCAAGGCCTCGGCCTTGGTCAATGGATAAGGCTGCAGGGTTCGCAGCAGCAGATCCAGGGTGGCACTGCTCGCGGCAGCAAGCTGCGGTTCGTCCCGGTCCGGCGCATGGAAGGAGGCTTCATACAGCCCCGGGTGCTCACGGACAAAGGCAGTGTAGGCTGCAGCGATGGCCTGGATGGCCTCGCCGCCGGAACGGCCAGCGGCAGCGAGCGTTAGGGCGTGGCCGAGCTGCTGCACGGACATCAGCGCCAATTCCTGGCGAAGCCCCGGAAGACCGCTGATGTGGTTGTACAGCGACGGGGAGCGCACGCCCAGCCGCTGGGCCAGGGCGGCCAGCGTCAGCGCCTGGAAGCCGTCGCTGTCGGCGAGCTGGATCGCGGCGTTCAGCAATGCGCCGCGATCCAGTCCTTGCCGGGGGCTCATACGCGCCCCCCGGCAGGGCGCAGCCGCTGCTCGGCGTCAGCCGCGGCTGCCCGCATCGCCGCCGCCGGCTGGCGCAGCATCCGTCCGTGGCCTACGGCGAGCACGGACGGTTCCAGCTCGGCCAGCCGCTTCGCGCTGGCCAGGGCCAGTTCCCCGTTCCAGGTCGCAAGCGCGGGGAACGGGAAGAGCGGGCGCAGGCGGCCGGACACGGCCAGGCCGCCGCGCGACTGGTACGCGTCGCCGGCGATCAGCACGCGGCTGCGCGTATCCATGAAGGCCATATGCCCCGGCGTATGGCCTGGTGTGGCGATGGCGACCAGGGAGCCGATGCGGTCGCCATCTTCCAGCACCCGGTCCGGACGGGTGCGGATGCCTTTCGGCACGCTGCCCCGAACAGGGGTCTGGGGCTCGTGAGGCAGCAGGGAGGCGTCGCCCTTCAGCAGCAAGGCATCGCGAGAAGAGATGCACACTTCGGCATCCGGCAGGGCCTCGTGCAGGCGATCGAGTGCGCCTACATGGTCGCCATGGGCGTGGGTCAGAATGATGCGGGTAATCGGTTTGCCTAATGATCCGGCCGCCTTCAGAATCCCTTTGTAACTGAAGGGCATGCCTGCATCAATTAATGTTAAGCCGTCCTCTTCTTCCACAAGATATACGTTAACGGGAAAGAGACGGGGCAGAAACGAAACCTGGATGACATGATGTTCACGGGTCATGCGCATGGAGCATTCCTCCTCGAAAACTAATGATATTAGTAATATAACTAATGTGATTAGTTTTTGCAACGGGAACTTTCGACAAAAATAAAAGGAAGGATTATTTTGCGAAAAAAGCGTTTTCAAAATATGGATTACCGATTATAATAGTCTCGTAAGCCCTTTCATATGTCTATCTTATTGGAGCCCTTCGCGAAGCGATCGGCTCGCTTTTTTTGTTTTCGGACCCGATCGGGGGCAGAAATGGCCAAAGTTGACAACCTTAACTGTCATTCCTATAATGACAGTTGTACTTGCCTTGGGGCTGAAGTTCACCGGAGTTTGCTGCCGGGAGAGGAGTAAAAAAATGAACAGTGAGTTTACGATTGCTGTCCACTGTCTCGTCTTTCTGTCCATGAAGGCTGAGTGCATGGCCAATAGCGAAGACTTGTCGCAGAGCGTCGGCACGCATCCGGCGAGAGTGCGCAAGGTGTTAAGCGTGCTGCGCAAGCATGGCTATCTGACAACGAAGGAAGGCGCACATGGGGGGTATATCCTTAGCCGGGCCAGCAAGGAGATCAAGCTTGGCGAGTTGTACAGGCTGGTTGCGGGCGGTTCGCTCGGTCCAAGCTGGTGCTCGGGAGAGCTGGATTCGCCATGTATCGTATCCTCCAATATGCGGGAAGTCATGGGTTCCATCTATGATGGCGGGGAGAATGCGCTAAGCATTTATTTTGACGGCATTTCGATTGAGGACGTTAAGCGGCGCATCGGCGAATCAGAACGGATTACCCGCTTATGATATGATCCGGCCGGGACTCTGGTACTACGAAACCCGGGCATTCCGGGCATAACGTGAACACAGATGGAGATCGTCTGCGCTGATGTTATTTTCGGAGGGCGGGTAAACTATCCGGGTGCATTCCCGGTGCCTTGCGAACTTAAAAAAGAAGCAAACCTAAATAACAATTTATGGGGAGTGGAAACTGCATGTCCAGCATTGAAAACAACGAAACACTTCGCGTGATCAGCGAGCGTCACGCCGTTAAAAAGTATGAAAAAGGCTTCGTTATGCCGGAAGCCGACCTGAAAGCCATTCTGACGGCAGCGAGCGAAGCGCCGTCCTCCTGGAACCTTCAGCATTGGAAGTTCCTGGTGATCGAATCCGAGGCCGATAAAGAAAAATTGCTGCCTATCGCTTATGGCCAGTCGCAAATTACGGACAGCTCCGTGACGATTGCCGTATTGGGAGATTTGGAAGCTAACCGCAATGCCGTCATTTATGATCAAGCGGTAGAGGCGGGAGCCCTTTCTTCCGAGGTTCGCGACGCGCTTGTCGGGCAAATCAACAGAGCCTATGAAAACCCCCAAACCGCTCGCGAAGAAGCGATCCGCAACGCTTCCCTCGCTTCCCAGAACATCATGCTGGCAGCGCGAGCACTTGGATACGATTCCTGCCCGATGGGGGGATACAACCCGAAACAACTGATTGAAACGTTCAACATCCCTGCGCGTTATGTGCCGAACATGCTGATCACGATCGGCAAGGCTGCGCAGCCTGCGCGTCCTTCGGGTCGTCTGCCGTTGTCCGAGGTTGTTGTCAAAGGATCGTTCTAATTCAAGAGACGTATATAACCCTTGATACGCAAACAAACCGCAGGTCCGTTAATGGAATTGCGGTTGTTTGCGTTTTGTTTGCGTTTTTTTGATTGCTTTTGTCGGGACGCGTTGTCCACGTATCATGGATCGATTAAAGCATCGCTTTGCCTCGTTATTTTTCCGGCATTTCCGGAATTTGAGGCGCATGGAAGCTCTCCATGTGTTTGATCGCGTTGTACATCATGACCGCGGCTTCGGCGCGGGTGACCGTTTGTTTGGGATTGAACTTGCCGTTCTCGTCAAGGGTATTGATTTTGAATACGAGGGAACGCTGGATGGCTCCCTGATAACTTGGCGTAATCTCATCTTCGTCAGCAACGTCGAGCGGATTGATTTTGATCATGGGGAGAGCACCTTTGCTCTCGATGCCTTGCATCAGGAACATGGTGAACTGCTCGCGCGTCAGCGGCTGGGACGGATCGATGTCGGCTTCAAGCTGGATTCCATTATATTGGGCGCGGATAAAAGCGTCGCTATACCATACCCCGTCGAGCACCTTCGAGAACCTGTCGCTTGGCAGCGGCTGTTTGACGAAACGGATGGCATCGAGATTGAGGTCCAGTCCATCCGCAATAAGTTGTATGCCTTGAGCGGTGGTGAGCTGTTGCCCTGGTTTGAACAGGGAGTCGGTGATGCCCTTGATCCGGCCGTCCTGATGCAGCGATTCGATCTTGTCCGCTCCGGCGAGACCCTGAATATCGGTGAATTTGGCCTGATCGGCATGAATCGGACCGGCGCCCAGCGAAATGGTAAGCAGTGCTCCAGCGGCAACTGTGGCTAAAATGTTCTTTTTCATTGAGGTTCGCCTCTCTTTTCCAGGGGATATCCCTTTAACTAAAAGCTATTTGCCCTTTTAGACGAACCTTGGATTCAAAAGGTTGCTGCCATTTATCCTTTCGATTTGTTGCGATATTCGGTAGGCGAACGGCCCATCATTTTGCTGAATAGACGTGAAAAGTAGTAGGGGTCCTTGAACCCGAGCTCCGAGCTGATCTGTTTGACCGTCCAATCGGTAAAATCAAGGTAGCGGCAGGAATGCTGGATTTTGAGCCGCAAATAATAGTCGATGGGCGAGTAACCGGTCGCCTGCTTGAACAATTGCGAATAATGAGGGACGGACAGGCGGGCTTGAGCCGCTAGTTCCTTGAGACTGACCGCGCCTTCGAGATGCTGGAGCATGTATTGCACCGATTTCTCGGCTGCCCGTTTGCTGCTCATTGACTCATGATCTGTCCCGGAGCCGTATGCGAGCATGCCGAGCATGTATCCGGCGATCTGGGAGGCATACATCATCGTTTGCATCGAGTAACCGGTCTCCAATGTACCGTAACATTCGTGAAAAAGTTCAAGCCATTTTTGCGTTTTGGCGGGAGCCATGGCGGTCACGCCTTCGTTCAACAACGGCTCGATGTAATTGTTCGACAGGGTGCCGCGCAAGTGAACCCAGTAGATGCTCCAAGGTTCGGACGCATGCGCCCCGTACACGTGAGCCATGTTGGCAGGGAGAACAACCAGATTGCCTGCATTCACCTCATGCCGCTCGCTCCCACCGACGGAATACCATCCTGTGCCCTCGGCACAATACATGATGATATGGGAAGGGCAACCGGCAGGACGATTGCGGTAATGGTGCTCTGCCTTGTGGAAATACCCGATATCGGTCACGTGCAGTCCGGCGGTAACGGGATGGCCGGAGGCTTCTTGCAGCAGCGGGTCAGGCAGAACGATCAGCTTTTGCAGGTGAAATCCGTCCGATTTGCGCATGGCGAGAAGTTTGTCATATGGTTTCATACTTGTATTATGGTAATGGCGCGGCGGCGGAGTCAATCCCCAAACCGATCGCGTTATCATGGGCATGAAGCGGGGATGAAAATCGATCAGGATGAAGCATATGGACCTGGGATGGGTAAATACATAACAGCCAAGATTGCCGGTGGACTTTTAATGGACAGACATAAGTTATGGGGTTCGTCGGGGGATAGAGATCAGATGTTTTTAGATAAAAGACAGACAAAGGAGAGGGTACGCGATGGAACAGTCAATCTACAATGAGACGTTATTTTATGTAGGGACGTATGCTTCTGCCGATCAGCCGGGAATCTACCTGTGCGCCTTGAATAATGACACGGGCGAAATGAGAGTGGTCAACTGGATGCAAGGCGTGGACAACCCTTCGTATCTTGCGCTCTGCCCGAAGGCCGACTGCCTGTATGCGGCGAGTGAAACGGAGGAGGGCGAATTGTTCGTGTACCGCCGCGACCCGGCGACGAGCGAGCTTCATTTGATGGATCGTAAACGTACGGAAGGATCGTCCCCTTGTTACGTGTCGGTCACTCGCGATGGTCGATGGGTCCTGACCTCCAATTACGGAAGCGGCAGCGTCAACGTGTTTCCGGTCGGGGATCAAGGTACGCTGGATGAAATGAGCGCAATGGTGCAGCATGTCGGCAGCGGGGAGAGCAAAGAGCGTCAGGAAGGCCCGCATGCGCATTCCATCCAGCCTGACCCGTCTGGCCAATACGCCGTGGTGTGCGATCTGGGATTGGATCAAATGATCGTCTATCGGCTGGATGAGGAGGGACGCCTTGTTACCCACCGCGAGCTCAAGCAGCCGCCTGGTTCAGGTCCAAGGCATCTTGTGTTCCATCCGAGCGAAAAGTGGGCATATGCCGTCAATGAACTGAACAACACAGTTTCCGCGTATTTGTACGACCTTCGCAGGGGAGAATTTTCGGTCATCCAACATGTCTCCACACTGCCTGAAGGGCATGACGGCACGGGAACGGCAGCCGATATTCGCGTATCGGCATGCGGACGATTCCTGTACGCGTCCAATCGCGGCGACGACAGCATCGTGCTCTATCACATCGACCAGGAAACCGGAAAGCTGGAAGCAGCGCAATGGACATCCACGATCGGCCGGACGCCGCGAAACTTCAACCTTTTGCCCGGAGGCATTCTGCTCGTGGCCAATCAGGATACCGACAGCATTGTAGGCTTCCGAATGGATGAGGAGGACGGAAGGTTGACCCATAACGGGTTCAAGCTGGAGATACCGCGCCCGGTGTGCATCGTGCCCGTCGTTTGACGTGAACCTTGACATGAATAGAACAGGCGCGAATGGAATGGATTGCAGAACATGTTATGCTGTTCGGGTGCATTTGGATTGAAGAAAGGCCGCTTAATCATGCATAGAGCATGATTAAGCGGCCTTTTTCGGAATCTGCGCTGCGGTGGGAGTTCAATGGATCGGACCCTCGAAGCGCCCTTGACCATTGCACGAAACAAGTCGATGAGGAGGCCTATACCAAATGGCAGGCTACCCAGTGATCGCTGCCGGCATTTCGGTACTCGGGCACTTGCTGCGAGCAAACTTCCTGTGCCCACGGGCAGCGGGTATGGAATTTGCAGCCAGCCGGCGGGTTGACCGGACTGGGGATGTCTCCTTGCAGCACGATGCGTTCCCTTTTGAGCTTGGGAATCGGCAGGGGCACTGCCGACAGCAAGGCTTTGGTATATGGATGAAGCGGGTTGCGAAACAGATCGTCCCGGCTCGCCGTTTCCACCATGGAACCCAGGTACATCACGCCGATGCGGTTGCAGAGATGTTCTACGACGCTCAAGTCATGGGAGATGAACAGGTAGGAAAGGCCCCGTTGTTGCTGCTGCCGTTTGAACAAATTGATGATTTGCGCCTGGATCGAAACGTCCAGCGCGGATACCGGCTCGTCGGCAATGATCAGGTCGGGATTCAGTACCAAAGCTCTCGCAATGCCGATCCGCTGTCGTTGACCGCCCGAAAATTCATGCGGAAAGCGGTCGATGTGGGCGACGGAAAGGCCGCATGCCTCCAATATTTCCTTAACCTGGTCGCGTACATTTCCAGCATCGCTCAGTCCGTGGTCGAGCAGCGCTTCTCCGATAGCGTCCCCAATGCGTATTCGGGGATTCAAGGAGCTGTATGGATCTTGAAATATCAATTGCAGCCGGGGCCGAATCCGCCGGATGTCTTGAGGAGACAAGGCGTGAAGGTCTGCCCCCTTGAACAGAACCTGTCCGTCGGTTTTATCCGTCAGCCGAACGATCGTGCGTCCAACCGTGCTTTTGCCACTGCCGGATTCGCCAACCAGGCCGAAGGTTTCTCCCGGGCGGATCGTAATGCTGACGTCGTCCACCGCTTTGACGTATCCGGTCGTGCGGTTCAGCAGCCCTTTTTTGATCGGAAAATACGTCTTCAGGCGTTTTACTTCCAACAGAGGCTCACTCATGGGCATTTACCTCCTCATAGAGCCAGCAGGATGCTTTTTGTCCTTGGCCCACGTCCCGCAACCGCGGCGGGCGCTCCCGGCAGATGGGCATGCACTGTCCGCAACGATCATGGAAATGACAGGAGTCCGTTAGGGAAAGCGGGTCCGGAACTTGACCAGGAATCGAGTACAGTTCCTCGTGCCGCTGATTCAGAATGGGCTTCGAACGGAGCAGTCCCTGAGTATAAGGATGCTTGGGATTTTCGAACAGCTGTACGACTTCTCCCTCTTCCACCACCTGGCCTGCATACATGACGACCACGTAATCCGCCATCTCGGCAACGACTCCAAGATCATGGGTGATCATCAGGATGGACATGCCCGTTTCGGATTTGATGGTACGGAGCATATCAAGAATTTGTGCCTGGATAGTTACGTCCAGCGCCGTCGTAGGCTCATCCGCAATCAATAGCTTGGGACCGCAGGAGACCGCCATGGCGATCATGATTCGCTGAAGCATGCCGCCGCTAAGCTCATGGGGATAGCTGTCGGCAATCTGTTCGGGCCGCGAGATTCCTACCTGCCGGATTAACTCGATGGCACGTGCACGGGCCTCCGCTCGCGTCAGCTTCAGATGGACCCTGAGTGGTTCCATAAGCTGCTGCCCGATTTTCAGCACAGGATTCAACGAAGACATCGGTTCCTGAAAAATCATCGAGATGTCATTTCCGCGGATATGACGAAGGGATGCCTTGCTCTCACGCAGCAAATCTTTGCCGCAGAAACGAATCTCGCCATGCGTAACGCGCCCTGTCTGTTCGTCGACCAGCCCCATGACGGACATGGCGGTGACGCTTTTCCCACATCCCGATTCTCCGACGATGCACACCGTTTCGCCTTCGCGTACGCTAAGACTTACACCGTTGACGGCGGTAATAAGACCTTCTTCCGTCTGGAATTTCGTTTCCAGGCGGTCAATTTCCAAAATGCCGGCCATCGCGGCAATCACCTACCTTTTCTGTTTTGGATCCAGGACGTCGCGCAGGCCGTCGCCGAAAATGTTGATGGCAATGACCGTGAGGAAGATGGATAACCCGGGAGGAATCCATAACCAAGGGTGCGTCTGGAAATCGATCATGTTGTTGGCTGCATCGATCATGTTCCCCCACGTTGGTGTCGGAGGCATAACGCCCAAGCCAAAAAAGCTGAGGACCGATTCGCTAAGAATCGAGCCGCCGATGCTAAGCGTAGCCATAACGATCAGCAGTGGAACGATATTGGGCAGCAAATGATGGAACAGCTTGCGTCGGTCGCGCAGCCCAAGCACTACCGCTGCCTGCATGAATTCTCTCTCCCGCAGGCTCAGCATCTGTCCGCGAATCATGCGGGCCATGCCGGGCCAGTTGACGAAACTGAGCATAAGCATCACGATGTACATTCGCGATTCCGGGGGCACCTTCCATTCGGAGAGCAGTGCTCCGAAGATGAAGAGCAGCGGCAGGCCCGGAATGGTCAGCAGCAGGTCGGCTACGCGCATGATGACTTGATCGACGATACCGCGATAATAACCTGCGATCGCTCCGAGCAAGGCACCGATGAATACGGACAATACCATGGAGGCGAGTCCTACCGTCAATGAGATGCGTCCGGCCATGAGCACGCGTGTAAGCACGTCCCTGCCCAGCGCGTCTGTGCCGAGCCAGTGACGCAAGCTAGGCGCCTGTTTCATGGCCGCCATGTTGATTTTGTTATCGGTGTAGGGAGAGAACAGCGGCCCAAGGAAGCAGGCGAGAAACATCAGAACAACGACGATCAAGCCGGCCATGGCCAATTTGTTTTTGGACAATCGCCGGATCGCGATCCGCCACAGGGAAGACTTGCGCGACTGCGGCGGCAAATTCGGCTGAGATTGCGGCCCGGGCTCGATGCCATAACCGGGTGCTTTCCGTCCAGGCTCTGCTTGGGGGGCTTCGACATGTGCCAGCGTTTGGCGGAGCTGCCCGCTTTTCGCACGGGAACCGCTAATAGGGGGGAATGACATGGCGTGTACCTCCTATTGCAGCCGGACGCGCGGGTCGGCAACATGGTAGAGCACGTCCGACAACAGCGTCCCGATCACGGTCAGAATGGCGATGAACATGGTGAAACCCATCAGCAACGGATAGTCCCGCAGCGTAAACGACTGCATGTAGAGCTGGCCGATGCCCGGCCAATTGAAGATTCGTTCGATGATCAGTGATCCGCCGAACAGCGATGGCAGCTCGAAGCCTACCAGCGTGATGGCCGGAAGGAGCGCATTCCTTAGGGCATGGGTATACAGCACCTTGTTTTCCTTCAGTCCTTTGGCCCGCGCGGTGCGTATGTAGTCCTGCCGGATAACTTCGATCATGTTGCTGCGGAAGTACCTGGTTAACGACCCTACACCCAGCAAAGTCATGACAATGACGGGGAGTGTCATATGTTCAATGACCTCCCGCACGTAGGCCATACCCGTCGCATTGCTTCCGGTAGTCATCATGCCCCCTGGCGGCAGCCATTTCAGATCGACGGCCAGCATTTTGATCAGAAACAGGCCGATAAAAAAGGACGGTACCGACATGGCTGCGAATATGGCGACCATCACCAGCGTATCGAACCATGAATACTGTTTGTAGGCCGCGATGACCCCGACAATGACGGCTATGATCCAGGTGAAGAAGGTAGACACTGCGGCGAGCAGGAACGAGTTCCAGATATATTCGTTGAACAGCGTAAGCACGGGCTTCTGCTGTGCCAGCGAATAACCGAATTCGCCCCGCATCGCATTGCCCATCCAGGTCAAGTACCTGTCCAGAACGGGTTTGTCCAGGCCGTAAATTTCCCGAAGCTCCGCCTTTCGCTCCGGGCTGAGCTTGATGTTGCTGGAGATGAAATCCCCCGGCGTCAGTGCGTACAGGCTGAAGATCAGTACCGACGCTGCCAGAAGAATGAGAATCATATAGGACAATCGCTTGGTGACGTATGTGCTCATGGCAATATCAGCTCCTTATCGGCACGTCCCCTCCAGTCTTGATGATACGGCTGAAGGGGACGCGGATTTGGCGTTGCATATGGTCGGTTAACGTTAGAAGGACATTTCTTCACGCGACCCGCTTATTTCAAGCTCCATTCCGGCAGGCTGGTCGCGATCCCGCGGAACGGGCTGACGGATAGCCCTTCGATGCGCCCGTTATAGGCATATACCGTTTTGCGATAGCTGGTGAAAATAACGGGGAGTTCATCGTTCAGAAGCTGGTAGAGCTCTTTGTAGACTTGTTTGCGTTCCTCGATGTCTGTCGTGGCGAGCCCTTTTTGGTACAATTCCTTGACTTTGGGATTGTCATATCCCTTGATCTCGCCATCCACGAATTGATAAACCCCTTCGGAAGGGTCAGTCAGCATGGGAGTCGAGAAGGAGGCCATGTCATAATCTCCGCCCTCCACTTTGGAGACGAGCGCGTTGAAGTCGGCGAATACTTCCGGCTGGAACTGGATGCCGATCGCTTCGAAGTTTTCCTTGGCTACGGCAATGAAAACATCGGTTGCCGGGCTTTTGGTGCCGAGGAAGTGCAAGGACAGCTTGGTGCCGTTCTTTTCGCGTATGCCGTCCGCGCCGCGAACCCAGCCCGCTTCATCCAGCAGCTGGTTGGCTTTGTCCGGATCATAGGCATACGGATTGATGCCGTCTTCCGTATAGGACCACGAAATCGGGGAGGCCGGGATGTTCGCTACTGCACCGGCTCCCTGGTTGGCATCGACATAGATCGATTGCCGATCAAGCCCGTAGGTAATCGCTTGGCGGACCTCTTTTTCTTTCAGCTGTTCATGTTCCAGATTCAACTGCAAATACCCGTATGTACTTGGCGTGTAAGGCAGCAGATTCAGGTATGGCAGCGATTTGAGTTTGTCGATATTCTCCTGGGTGGCCGTGAACGCGGCAAAGTCGATCTCGCCTGTTTCGATGAATTGCCAGGTATCCCCTTCGGACGTTTTGTAAATAAAACGCTCGGCTTTCGGTTTACCTTTGTAGTAATACTCGTTGGCAATGAAGCGCACTTCCTGCCCGGGCAGGAACTTATCCAACTTGTACGGCCCGTTGCCGACTGGAGCGGCATGCAGCTGCTTGATGTAGTCGAGTTGGCCGAATTTGTACTCTTTGCCGTAGTAGGCTTTGGACAACACTTCCGAGCCAAGTGTCAACAAAGCGGTTGCGTTGGGCTGCTCAAGCGTAACGGAGATCGTTAGCGGATCAATGATTTTGATGCCCTCGATATGATCCGCTTTCCCGTCCGTATAGGCCTGCCCGCCTTTGACGTGAGTCGAGAAGATATCAAATCCGCCGTCATAAGCTTTATCGTGCAGAATGGTCCAGGTAAAGGCTACGTCTTCCGAGGTTAGGGGCGAACCGTCGCTGAATTTGGAGTCAGGGCGAAGATGAAACGTATAGGTCAGCTGATCGTCCGACACGTCCCAGCTTTCAGCCAGATCAGCCACGGGCAAGCCTTGTTGATCGACGGTGACGAGCGAAGCAAACAGCAGTGAGGCAACATTGCCGTCATAACCGCTCTGGTGGAAATAAGGAGTGAATGCGCCGCTCGGATCCGTCAATGCCACAATGATCGTGTCCGTACGTTCCTTGGCAGATGCCGGCAATTTGCTCAAATCGGTGGCTTGATAAGGTCCATCCAAGCCGACGGCGGCAGTGGATTGGGTCTGGGCAGCCGAACCTTCGGCACTCCCGGATGAGCCGGCTGTTTCGGACCCGGAGCTGCTGCCTGCCGAGCAAGCGGACAACAACAACACTCCGCTAAGAAACATGGTGGACAACATCGAAGCTTTTTTCGTTTTCATAGTATCCTCCCTTGATTGCAATCTTCGATTTTTTCTCTCTCCTGAACCTTGTCTGAGGATGTTTAAATTTTTATAATTCCTATGAACTTAGTCAGGTATGAGAGCGATAAGCCCTATTATAGAAATGCGGATTGGTTCTGTAAATAGAGAACCGGAATATTTTTTTTATAGTTTAACCATAATTAACCACTTTAACGTGCTAAAATGCCGCATGATCAGGGCCGAAAATCATTGAACGGTCAAGTTCTGGGGCAATCCTGTCATGCGGCATGTTGTACAGTGTGAAGGAGAATATTTTTTTGTGCAGATCCGAAATCCCGAAGGACAATTCAATCGCGTTCGATGTATTCATGAACACTGGGAATCAGCTTGTCCAGCGCGCGTCGACGAATGGAATACTCGATCAGGTTCTCTCCCTCGAAGTGGGAGTAAATCAGCCCTGCTCCGCGAAGCTTGGAGATATGGTCATGCGTAATTCCTTTGGAAAGACCCAAATGGCGAACGATCTCGATGAAACTTCGAGGCCCATGATGCAGGAAACGTAAAATTCTGAGACGGTTTTTCTCGCCGAGGCTTCGGATGACGCGAAGTTCGTGGGTGGACATATATTCTTCGTTGCCGAAATACAGGCGTGCAGCATAATGGCATACCAAGGTATCGTCCAACTGCAGAATGATGTTCAAAGGCTGAAAGTGAAACTGTGGCACCAGTACGATGCGTCTCAATCCTTCCCGTGGACGGAACATGATGCCATTGGTTGCATCGTCGAGCACTTCATCGGGGGGGAGAAAATTCAGCTGTTCCCGACGTGCGGTCATTTCCTTCAGCAAGGCCGGATGGATCCGCGAATCGGTAGAGGCGAAATAATGTTCGTTCCAGCCTTGCAACACTTGGGTCATCGCGGAGTGAAAGGCTTGCACATCTTCCGGGTAGGGGTAGCTGTAGCGCAGGAACAGCTCCGTTAACCCGTCGGTTCCCATCATGTCGAACCACCGAATAAACGATTCAGGGTCATTCTGATGACGTGGATCGGAAATTGATCCGTTCTCTGAAGCGTCCACGTACAGAAAGGCAAGCATCAGCATCCAGTTCCAATCGTCGTCTACCTTAAGCTCGTTCAGAGCGGATGCCAGTCCTGTCGGCAGTCGTTCCTGAACGTCTTTGGCCCATGATGCGGACAGATCGATTTTTTTATGTGATTTTCGGCAGATATACGTATGCAAGCTGGCGATAAACTCCAAAGCCGGTGCGTATAATATCTCGATTTGAGGGTTCAATTCGGAAGCCACCTTTCTGGAAAACAAGGGTCACTCCATTATACCTTTATCGAGGTGATCGACGCCATGTTGGCTCAGACGTTATACGTTGAACGACCGCGTCGTCAACAGTGTAAATGAAATGAGTGAAAATGTTATTTTAGTCCTATATATGGAATTAAATGTTTAATGTAATATAAGTTATAATTAAAGCGCTTACATAAATATGCGCTATCGGGCATCGGGCTTACCAAATTCATGGGGGAGGCTGTTGAATATGGTGAATCGTCGGTCTTGGAAGCGAACATGGCAAAACGCGGGTTTGTTAATGTTGAGCTCGGCCTTGCTGGTGGCGACGCTTGGACTGGGCAGCCAGCAGGCGGCCCATGCGGCGGAGGCGCGCCAGATGGAGCTGCTGGATCGCGGCGTCGTGGCCGTTAAAACGGGCCAAGGCGTCTTTGTCAGCTGGAGGCTTTTCGGCAATGAAGGTTCTAATGTGTCGTTCAACGTGTACCGGGACGGGAAGAAGGTGAACACATCCCCGATTACGAACAGCACCAATCTCCAGGATGCAAGCGGGACAAGCAGTTCCACATACACGGTCCGGGCCGTCGTTGGAGGTGCGGAGCAGGCGGCATCCGCCCCTGTGGGTGTATGGGGGAACAATTATTTGTCCGTCCCGCTCAATGTGCCGGCAGGAGGCACGACGCCGGACGGGGTTGCTTATACGTACAGCGCCAACGATGCAAGCGCGGGCGATCTGGATGGGGACGGCGAGTACGAACTGATCGTCAAGTGGGACCCGTCCAATTCGAAGGACAACTCCCAGAGCGGATACACCGGAGAGGTGTTCATCGATGCGTACAAGCTGAACGGAACGCATTTGTGGCGCATCAGCCTGGGCAAAAACATTCGTGCAGGCGCCCATTATACCCAATTCATGGTCTATGATCTGGACGGAGACGGCAAGGCCGAGGTGGCGATGAAAACCGCCGATGGCACGAAAGACGGGGCCGGCAGGGTCATCGGCGATGCGGGCAAGGATTATCGCAATTCGAATGGCTACGTGCTGTCCGGACCGGAGTACCTGACCGTGTTCAACGGGGAGACGGGCGCGGCCCTGTCCACCGTGAATTATGATCCTCCGCGCGGGAACGTTTCCGACTGGGGAGACAATTACGGCAACCGGGTGGATCGTTTCCTGGCGGCGATCGCGTATTTGGACGGAGAGCGGCCAAGCCTGGTCATGGCACGCGGATATTACACCCGTACGGTACTTGTCGCGTACAATTGGCGGGATGGACGATTGACCAAACAATGGACCTTCGATTCCAAAGCTTCGGGCAACTCGGGTTATGCGGGACAAGGCAACCATAATTTGAGCGTCGCCGACGTGGATGGAGACGGCAAGGACGAGATCGTTTACGGCGCCATGGCGGTCGATCATAACGGAGCCGGGTTGTATACGACAGGGCTGAAACACGGGGATGCGATGCATTTGAGCGATCTTGACCCGGATCGGCCGGGACTGGAGGTATTCCAGGTGCACGAAACCCCGTCCAACGCGGGTGTGGAGTTCCGTGACGCAGGGACAGGGCAGTTGATCTGGGGGGTCCCCACAACGAGGGATGTTGGCAGGGGGATGGCTGCAGATATTGACCCGAGATATCGCGGGGTGGAAGTATGGGCAGACGGCGCGCTTTATACGGCTCAAGGCCAGAAGATCGGGACAAAGCTGCCTTCATCCACGAATTTCGGAATTTGGTGGGACGGCGACTTGCTGCGGGAGCTGCTGGATAGCAACCGGATAGACAAATGGGACTATGCCAACAGCCAAACGGTTAATTTGCTGACTGCGTCGGGGGTTTCCTCCAACAATGGCACGAAGTCCACGCCGAACCTGCAGGCGGACCTGCTGGGGGATTGGAGGGAGGAAGTGGTCTGGCGCACGAATGACAGCTCGGCGCTGCGCATCTATACGACAACGGATGTTACGGACAAGCGAATTTATACGCTGATGCACGATCCGGTCTACCGGCTGGGCGTGGCCTGGCAAAACGTCGCCTACAACCAGCCGCCGCATACCGGATTTTATCTGGGAGATGGCATGAGTGCCCCTCCGATGCCTCATATCCGGTTTGCCGGGCAGTGAAGGCCGATCACGAGGCATGACCCGGAAGGTTTGAAGCGGTTAGGGGTACGGATATGTTCCGTACCCCGCTTGTTTTCTACGCATGAAAAATATTGGAATTTTGCGTAAAAAACGTTTGACAGACCTGGGGACTGCCCTTATTATAGGCATATAACTTACTAAACAGGTAGGAATAATTGTTTAGAACAGCATACGTTCTCACCGTACAGACGGAGGAACTCCACAGCACGTCATCCTGGATGAAGCTTGCACGCGTATTCGGCGGCAGGACTTCATAGGAGGATCGGGCATGGGGTTCCTGCGTCTATTTTTCGTTGAACGTCATACGCTGTTCAGCCTGCCGATGCAGTCACGCAGATTCATTCAGGGGGAGTGTTGAGCGATGAAAAAGGGAGTTCGGAGAAGCATTTTGGTTGGTCTTGCTTTGGTGTTGACGGGGGTGCTGGCTGCATGCGGATCAGGCAGCGGAAGCGGCGCATCAAGTGCTGCGGAAAGTTCGGGAGAACAGGGGAGCGGTTCCGGGAAAGCCAAGGCAGTGGAGCTGCTGAACGTATCCTATGATCCGACCAGGGAACTGTACGAACAGTTCAACAAGGCATTTGCGGCGCATTGGCTGCAAGAGAAAGGTCAGGAAGTGACCATCAAGCAGTCCCACGGAGGTTCGGGCAAACAGAGCCGTTCCGTCATCGACGGGCTTGATGCAGACGTGGTGACGCTCGCGCTCGGTTACGATATTGATGCGATGGAGGACAAAGGGCTGATCAATGCGGGCTGGCAGGACAAATACGAGCACAACAGCTCTCCATATACGTCCACCATCGTGTTTCTGGTGCGCAAAGGCAACCCGAAAGGGATCAAGGATTGGGATGACCTGATCAAGGATGGCGTCGAGGTCATTACGCCGAATCCGAAGACGTCCGGCGGAGCCCGCTGGAACTACCTTGCAGCTTGGGGTTATGCGCTGAAGCAGAACAACAATGATGAGGAAAAGGCGAAAGCGTTCGTGGCAGAATTGTTCAAACACGCACCGGTGCTCGATTCCGGAGCGCGCGGGGCAACGACGACATTTGTGGAGCGCGGCATTGGCGACGTGCTTCTGGCTTGGGAGAATGAAGCCTTCCTCTCCGTCAAGGAACTGGGACCGGACAAATTCGATATCGTGGTGCCTTCAATCAGTATCCTGGCTGAACCGCCGGTCGCGATCGTTGACAAAAATGCGGACAAAAAAGGGACTCGCGAGGTCGCGGACGCCTATTTGAAATACCTCTATAGCGAAGAGGGGCAGACGATCGCGGCCGAGAACTATTACCGTCCGACGCTGGACAGCGTAAAAGAAAAGTTCAAGGATCAATTTCCGGAGCTGGAACTGTTCACATTGAAGGATGTATTCGGCACATGGCGGGATACGCAGGCCAAACATTTCAACGATGGGGGCATCTTCGACCAGATCTACGTTCCGGGGAGCTAATGGACGCAGCCAAGGCAAGGCGGAGGACGGCCATGAACGGCCGTCTGTCCTAAAGTGTACGCAGCCAACCGGTCCTACCGACCGAAGGCAGAGAGGATGATGGTTCATGAGCAAGGTAATGGCAGCCCGGCGACGCACGTTGCCGGGGTTTGGGCTGACGATGGGGTATAGCGTGTTCTATCTGAGCCTGGTTGTTCTCATTCCGCTGGCGGCCTTGCTGTTCAATTCGACCGGATTGACCTGGTCAACGCTTGTGGAGAACGCGACCAATCCCCGGGTGCTCGCTTCGTTCAAAGTCAGCTTTCTGACGGCCGGCGCGGCAGCCTTGATCGATCTGTTCCTGGGGTTGCTGCTGGCCTGGGTGTTGGTTCGTTACGAGTTTCCCGGCAAGCGGCTGTTCGATGCCGTGATTGATCTGCCGTTCGCCCTGCCGACGGCAGTGGCCGGCGTTGCGCTTACGGCGCTGTATGCGGGAAATGGCTGGATAGGCCAGTTCTTCGAGCCGCTCGGCATCAAACTGGCCTATTCCCAGGCCGGTATTACGCTGGCCTTGATGTTTATCGGCATCCCGTTCGTGGTGCGCACGGTCCAGCCGGTGCTGGAGGAACTGGAGGCCGAGGTGGAGGAAGCTGCAGCGACGCTCGGTGCGGGACGCTGGCGCATATTTCGGGCCATCTTGCTGCCGGACCTCGTGCCACCGCTGCTGACCGGCTTTGCGTTAGCGTTTGCCCGGGGAATCGGGGAATACGGGTCGGTCGTATTCATTTCGGGCAACATGCCGATGAAGACGGAAATTGCGCCGCTCTTGATCATGGCAAAGCTGGAACAGTTCGACTATGCGGGAGCGACGGCGGTTGCGCTGTTATTGTTGCTCGTTTCCTTCGTCCTGCTGTTCGTCATCAATTCGCTGCAGCGCTGGAGCCGCAAGGCGGGCAGGGCTTAGCTCCTGTCGTTCAAGGATGGAAACGATCAAAAATACCGTTGGAAGGGGGCGAAGGCATATGGCTGGTTCCGTACCATTAACTCCGCTGCGGCCGGCGGGAAAGCAATCCGGGACGAACAGGGCGACGTCCGAAGCGCCCTGGGTGAAATGGCTGCTCATCGGACTGGCAACGCTTGTGCTGCTGTGGCTGCTAGTGCTGCCGCTCGTCATCGTGCTGATGGAGGCTTTGAAGCAAGGCTGGGGGGTCTACATTGCCGCGCTTACGGAGCCGGATGCCTTGTCCGCCTTGAAGCTTACCCTGCTCGTGGCGGCCATTACGGTGCCGCTTAACACGATTTTCGGGGTAGCGGCGGCATGGGTAATCACCAAATTTCAATTTCGGGGAAAAGGGCTGCTGATCACCTTGATCGACCTGCCGTTTTCGATATCTCCCGTTGTGGGCGGTTTGATCTTTGTGCTCGTCTTCGGCTCGAACGGCTGGTTCGGCCCGTGGCTGGAGCAGCATGACATCAAAATCATATTCGCCCTGCCCGGCATCGTGATCGCTACGCTGTTCATCACGTTTCCGTTTGTGGCGAGAGAGCTGATTCCCTTAATGGAAGATCAGGGCACGCGGGAGGAAGAGGCTGCAGTTACGCTGGGTGCATCCGGCTGGCGCATTTTTTGGAGCGTGACCTTGCCAAACATCAAGTGGGGTTTGCTGTACGGCATCATACTGTGCAATGCTAGGGCGATGGGCGAATTTGGCGCGGTATCGGTCGTGTCGGGACATATTCGCGGTCAGACGAACACGCTGCCGCTGCATGTCGAGATTCTGTACAACGAGTATCAGTTCTCGGCTTCGTTCGCGGTTGCTTCTTTGCTGCTGATATTGGCGCTGGCCACGCTGCTGCTCAAAAGCTGGTTAGGGCACAAGGCTGCACATGCCAAGTAATCCGGATATGCCATAATGCTCTTAAACCGGATTTGATGCGGATAATCAAGCAGTGGATAATTTCATTCTGACTTTAAGTCCAAAACCAATTGACAGTAAAATACAGCCCTGATAATGTATAATCCAAGTATATAGGTTGGATAAGAATGAATTATAGACGGGTACATGGAAGCGAAGCATTCGATGCAAGAAATATGGCGGGCACGGCCCGGGAAGAGGAGGCGGCTCTATGGCTAAGCCGTTAAAAGTGGATGAGGTATGGCTGGACCGCATTGCCGGACAATTGAACGACATGGAGTTTGGCTCGCTGCATATCGTTGTGCATGAAGGCCAGATCGTGCAGATGGAACGGACGGAACGCAAGCGTTTTGAAAATGTGTCTTCAGGCAGCGCTTCCAAATCCGGGAGCACTGCGAGAAGCAGCTCTGCCCGTGCTCTTCGGAGCCCCAAGGCAGGCACGAAGGGATAATAATTCAGGATCGAAACGCAAAAGGAGAAGCACGTTAAGACGGCTTCTCCTTTTGCGTTTGTTGTTTTGAGAAAGTGCCATTTTAGGATAAAGTCCGCCGTATCGTCAGCTCTGGCCGTCTGCTCCGTCCGCTCCATCCGTGTGGGCAGCTTGAGCCGTTTCCATCCCGTCATGCCCGGCATAGGGGCGATTGCTGCGGGAACTGGTCCTGGTAAGGCCGAAGCCGGAAACGATGAGGATGAGCTGAAGGCCAAGGGCATAAGGCGCAGCTGCGGAACCGATCAAATGCAGCAGGGCAGCCAGCACGATCGAAAGCGACAACAGCTTGCTCAGAGGAGCAGGCGTGCTCCCGCGCGGTCCGGACCAGAGCAGGTATCCATACAATATCGTGATCAACAGCGAAACGAATTGCATCCATGGCAAGGCATTGTCCCAAGATGCCCAAAAGGGGCGGTGCAACCCTGACTGCCGGAAGACGAAATCCGCGCACAGCGCTGCCGTGGCAGCAAAGGCGATTGGTTCTGCGGCAGGACGAAACACGTTCCAGACACCCTGTCCCCAACCTGCCGGGAGTTCATTGCGTCCGAGTTCGTCGGACAAGGCCCCGGTTTCCCTCTCCAGCGCTTTGTGCACGAGAGACAGGCGTGCAGGTTCGGGATGTCGGGTACAGTCCCGAATCTGCTCCTGCAATGGCATGGACAAGCAGGCTGCCGCTTTGCATGACAGCATCGCTTGCAAAAGATCGGGAGAAGAGTGCTCGTCGAACATGTACCCATGGGTTTCTTTTGCCGCAAGTTGTCCCAACAAGGGTGTGCTTATGTATAATGTATCTCGTATACTCCGCATTCGCCGTTCGCGGTTGCGTCTGACTTCGGTTGCCGACCATAAATAGATGCCTGTTAGCAGCGCGGTCATTGCAAGCAGCAGCCCCCAAAATCCGGGATAGCTGAGCATGTTATGCAGCCAAAATGAAAACAAGGGTAACCCTCCTTTACTTAGGAATCGTTGCAAGTAAACGCACGTATCGTGAAACACGGTTCACGCAAGCTTTTCTCTCACTATTACACAGGAATTGCCTGAATTCAAGCATGAAGCGAAACGAAAGGGGATTGGATTATGGACGCCATTCATATTGTACATACGCCTCCGAAGGCAGAAGAGTATCTTGCGTTACGCAAACGGGCAGGCCTTAGCGCCATGAGCAGGGAAGGAGCCGAAGCAGGTTTGCCAAACTCGCTGTTTGCCGTATGCTTGCGCCGTGGCGAGGAGCTTGTCGGCATGGGCCGGGTGATCGGCGATGGAGGGTGCTTTTTTCAGGTGGTGGACATCGCGGTACATCCGGATTCGCAGGGGCAAGGATACGGCAAACGGATCATGAGCGAGATTATGGACTATTTGCGGCGTCATGTTCCGCCTCGCGGCCTTGTCAGTCTGCTGGCCGATGTTCCGGCCGATCGGCTGTATGCCCAGTTTGGCTTCACGTATACCAGTCCGAAATCCGAAGGTATGTGGTGGAGACAAGAAGAGTAGTCGGGGGAACGAAGTCCTTTGATCTGGAAAAACGATCTTGGATCGAAAACAAACTGCATTTTTTTAGGCGTTGCGATTGACTTCATCGGATCATGAGGTTTAAGATGGCGTGTGCCGTTTAAGATTTATAACAACAGGAGTAAATTGGGACAATAATGATGCATTGAGCTTAGGACTTTGATGAAATGAGGGATTATATATGAAAGTTGCGCTGTTTGGAGCTACGGGAACGATTGGGAAAACGATATTATGGGAGTTGATGGACCGCGGGCATGAAGTGACGGCCATCGTGCGCGACCCATCCAAAGTGGAAATGGTGCATGAACGTTTGCACGTGGAGCAGGGCGATCTGCTTAATCCGGATCAGATTGCCGATTATACGGCAGGCCAGGATGCTGTTGTGAGCGCCTACGGGCCTAAGTTTGGCGAAGAGGAAGAACTGCTCGAAGTCACGCGTTCGCTGCTGGAAGGCGTTCGCCGGGGCAAAGCGGGCCGTTTGATCATCGTTGGCGGCGCAGGAAGCCTGCTGACGGATTCCGGTGAAATGCTGATGGACACGCCCGGATTTCCGGAGGAAGTCAGAACGCTTGCCAAAGCTCATCTGGACGCCTACGGATTAATCGAAGAGTCGGACATTGCCTGGACTTATCTGAGTCCTGCGGCAACGATTACTTCGGGCAGACGTACGGGTCAATTCAGGATTGGCCTGAATCGCATGATTACGGATGATCTGGGCGAGAGTACGATTTCCGTTGGAGATTTTGCGGCAGCGCTGGTGGATGAACTGGACGATCCGAATTTTATCCAGACGCGGTTTACGGTTGCCTATTAATGTAGGAACGGCATAAGGCCGGGTTTCGGGGTCGCATCGGGACGTTTGAATTCGCGAACGGCATCGGTGCGTGCGTAATCTCTAGTGGGCAGAAACCTGTTGCAAAGGTCTGCATAGCATATCGCTGTATCGGTCGGTGCTTCGCGTAAAGGATGATGGAACCTAGGATATGCCGGTTCGCATGAAGTCTGGATGTTAATCTTCCGGGAGGGGAATTGCGTTGTATATCGTAACGGCTGAACAGATGAGGGCGGTGGACGAACATACCATCCGCGAGCTCGGCATTCCGGCCCTCAGTCTTATGGAGAATGCGGGACGTGCCATTGCCGAGGAAGTAATCCGGCTATGCCGGCAGCAGGAGGCGGGCGTAGGCGAATGCCCGGAGCCGCCGCGTGGGGCGGATCGCCAGGCAGGCCGCGTGCATGGCGGTCCGCCGGGGCTTCCCGGCTTCATCGCCGCCGACCCGGCGCTCGTGATGAAGCGGCCCCGCGATCAGCATTGGTACATGCTGATCGGCAAGGGCAACAATGGCGGCGACGGGCTTGTGGCGGCGCGCCATTTGGTGGAGGCGGGGCTCGGCGTCACGCTGGTGTACGCCGATGCCCCGGAGGCACTGCGGGGCGAAGCCGCAGTGCAGCGGGATGCCGCCGCGAAGCTCGGCATCCCTGCTTTGGTCCACGGGCGCGGAGCCGTGGACTTCAGCCGGTGCACGGGCATCGTGGATGCGCTGCTCGGCACCGGCTCGCGGGGAGCGCCGCGAGACTCTTACGCGGCGCTGATCGAGGCAGCGAATGGCAGCGGCAAGCCCGTTGTGGCGGCAGATATTCCGAGCGGGCTGGATGCGGACACGGGTGAGGTGCATACGCCATGCATTCAAGCCAAGGTCACCGTGTGCCTTGCGCTCTTGAAGCGCGGACTGGTGCAATATCCGGGGGCTTCTGCCGCCGGGCGCATCGTGGTGCGTTCCATAGGTATTCCCGCGCGGCTGGCCCCGGAACACGGAGCCTCTGTACGCTTGTTGACGGAAGAGGTGCTGCGCGATGATCTCGGCGTAGATACCGGCCGTGTGCGCGTTCCTGACGGGCACAAGGGCACCTATGGCCACGTGCTGCTGGCTGCAGGCAGCCTGCCGATGAGCGGCGCTGGCCTGCTCGCGGCAAAGGCCGCGCTGCGCGCCGGCTGCGGGCTCGCCACGTGGGCGCTGCCCGCGGCACTGCTGCCGCACGTCGTCGGCAGCGTGCCCGAGGTCATGCTCGCCGCCGCAGCCGAAGGCCCCGGCGGCGAATGGAACGCGGCTTCCGCGGACGCCGTGCTGCGTCTCGCGGAGAGCCGCGACGTGCTCGCGACCGGCCCCGGCCTCGGTCGCTTCGCGGGGGACACAGGCTGGCTGCGCAGCCTGTGGCAGGGCACGGATCGTCCGCTCGTCATCGACGCGGACGGCCTCAACATGCTGGCCGACGCCGGCCCGGACGGGCCCCGCGTCTGGGGCAAGCGCCGTGCGGCGGTCGTGCTGACGCCGCACCCGGGCGAGATGGCGCGGCTGCTGCGCCTGCCGACCGCCGAGGTGCAGCGTGACCGCATCGGATACGCTGCGAGGTACGCCCGCGAGCAGGGCGTGACCCTGGTGCTCAAGGGAGCACGCACGGTCATTGCCATGCCTACCGGCGAGGCGTACGTCAACACCACCGGACATGCCGGCATGGCAACCGCCGGCGCCGGAGACGTCCTGACCGGCATCATCGCCGGTCTGCTGGCCCAAGGGCTCGGCGCGGAGCAAGCCGCTGCCTGGGGCGTGTATTTGCACGGCCTTGCCGGGGAACGCGCCGCGCAGCACCGGGGCGATCCGTCTGCCGTGCTCGCAGGCGACATCGTCGAGGCCCTGTGACGCCTGTAAAGTCGGGCCGAACAGGGTTGGTGGATCGTGCCAATGCGTTTCGTGCGTTTAATTTAAAGAGAAGAGGAAACTTCTATAACCGGATGATAACGGGTTTCAAGCCCGTTGCCTCTGAATACACATCAAAGAGACGCTTCCATCACCACATCTGTCGTGGTGGCGAAAGCGTCTCTTCTTATTGGTTCCGGACCGACTCCTTCGTTGTGATCCTGATCGTTAGGTAACCGTCCTTTCGGTACGCCTGCTCCCCGTGCCGAAGATTTCCCAAACCCGGTCGTTCCGGCACCGATTTCCCGGTTACATTTTGAACCTTGCCAGTTCCCGGTGCATCTCCGCGCTGATGTCGCGGAGCGTTTTGACCTTGTCTGCCGCCTCTTCGAACGAGCGCTGCTGCTCGGCAGCGGAGGCGGTAATTTCTTCGCTGCTGGCTGCGGATTGCTGCGTGATGGCGCTGATGTTTTCGATGGCCTGGTGCACGCGGGAACTCCATTCATGGGATTGCTGCATCTCCGCGGCCAACTGCTTGATCTGGGCGCTGATCCGCTCCGCGCTGCCTTCGATTGTTGAGAAGGATTGGCCGGTTTGTCTGGCAGCTTGTTCCTGCTGCGCAACAAGGCCGATGCTGTTCAAGACGGATCGTTTCACGTTGTCCATGGCGGTTGAAATCTCTGTCACGGCCGCATAAATATGCTGCACGGACTGTTCCGATTGCTCCGCCAATTTCTTGACTTCGCTCGCCACCACGGCGAATCCTCGGCCGGCTTCGCCCGCCCGCGCCGCCTCAATGGAAGCGTTCAGCGACAACAGCGTGGTCTGGGAAGCGATGTCGGACACGTAGCCTGTCATCGTTTCGATCCGTGCGGCGCTGTCCTCCAGCTCCCGGAAGGTCTGCTCGACTTCCGCCATCGCTTTTTGGTTGACCTCGCTGAGTTTGAGCTGTTCCTGCATGAATGCTCGGCCGTCCGAAACCGTGCTTAACACTTCATTCCCGTATTCCGCCGATTGCGAGGTGGATTGCAGGCTGTTGTCGAACGTGTGCTGCATCTGTTCAACGATCATGACGGTTTCGGCCAGATCCTCGGCGATTTTCTGGCTGCCGATGGACAGTTCCTCCGTCGTACGGGTCACCTGCTGCACGATGGCCAGCATCGTGTCATTGCCGCGGTCAATGTCCTGCGCCATCGCATCCACCCGATTGCCTGCGGCGCCGATCGACTCGACCATGCTCCGAATGCTGTCGATCATGACCCGGAAGGAGGCGCTAAGCTCATCCAGCTCATCTTTTCCGCGGGTCGCCGCCAATTGGACGCTCAGATCGCCTTGGGCGATCCGTCCGGCAGCATCTTTAAGCACACGCATGCGTCCTGCCAATCGGCGGGAGGTGAAGAAGTTGAACAGGGTGACGGTGATGATCAGGAAAATTCCCCCTGCCAGCGCGATTTTCCATGTATCATCGATATCCTTGTCCAGTTGGGCAGTAAACTGCTCATAACGCTCGCGCGTGAGCTCATCCAGCATATAAATGTCATTCTGGATGCCTTTCACCCTTGAGCTGTAACGTTTGGCTTCCGTGCTGTCCTGGGCATTCATGGCTTGAGCTGCGCCCTCGCCCAGCGCGGTCAGCTTCTCCTGAATGGTTCCGATCAGGCGCATCTGCTCCTCCGTTTGCAGCAGCTCTGCCGCGAGCTGGTCCGACAGCTGTTTTCCTTCGTCCAGCAAACGCAGCACAGCGTCCTGATTGGCTGCCGACATGGAGGTGGAGTAAACGTCCAGCGCCTGCGCCGTCTGCAGCTGGTTGGCATCCAGCTCGGAAACTTTAAGCATGGCAGGCACCAGATTTTGATTGCCGGCATTCATGCCGAGCAGTTGGAATATGATGTAGGCCACCAATACGAGGGATGCCAGCATTGAAAATAACGCATAACCGATCAGCTTGCCTTGAAGCTTCATAACATATGCCCCCATTGTTGAGTATTCACGTGCTTTGTCCTTATTTATTACGACTGCTGCCTTGTTCAAGGGCTAAGCGTAATTTTGGTCTCGCCTGAAGCAATCTTTGCTTTCTGGTCTTCAAATTGTTTCTGCTGCTCGTCGCTCAAGGTAATATTGTGAAGCGCCGTGATGCCGATGCCGTTTTCAGCCAAGCCGTATACCATGACCTTTTGCGGGAAAGTGTTGTTGTTCTCTTTATATGTAGCGATGGCATTGCGGATGGAGACGTCCACGTTTTTGAGCATGGAGGTCAAAATCGCTTTTTCAGCCAAAAAGAATTGATCCGTATCTACGCCGATGGCATGTTTCCCCGCCTGCTGAATTTCGGTAAGAGCGCCCACGCCGGTCAAGCCTGCGGCAACGTAGATCACATCTGTGCCTTGGTCCTGCATCATTTGGGAAGCGATCTGTGCTCCCAGCTCGGGTTTGCCAAAATCGCCGGCATACACAGCATGAACGCTGGCATTCGGGTTGACGGCACGTACGCCTTGTTCGAAGCCTTCCTGAAAATCATGCAGCACCGGGATGTCCATTCCGCCCAAAAAGCCAACGTGGTTATCCTTGGTGGCAAAGCCGGCAATCATGCCTGCCAGATAACTGCCTTCCTCCGCTTTGAACTTAATGGAATTGATGTTGGGGAGTTCGGACTCGCCGTCTATCATCAGGAAGGTCTGATCGGGATATTTTTCCGCCACCTTTTCCAAATCGGCTTTGACCGTATCGGTCAAGGCGATGATCAGGTCCATTTTTTCTTGTGCAAATTGCTCGAAAGCCTGCTCTGGCGTCAGGCCGTTGGCAGGTTCCTTATAGTCAAAAATGATGTTGCCTTCATTCCGTTCCTGAATCAGTCCGTCAAAGGCAGAGTCGTTAAATGAGCGATCGCCGAGCCCGACTTCGGTCAGGACAACGCCAACCTTAATCCGGTTTTCCTGCGTGCTTCCGTTCGTCGAGCCATCGGGTGCGGAGCATGCCGTCAAAAGCAGCATAACGGCAAATATGTTCAGTACCAACACAGGAGAAATCCATTTTTGTTTTTTCATGGCCGGGTCCTCGTTTCTTTTCAAAATGTCTTGGGTGATGAATGAGTATACTTCTAGAACTATATCGGTAAAGTCCGGAAGGATTTTCATTGTTTTATTGAAAAATTACGCAAATAGTTCAATTTTCATGGAAATAGTCATTGGATTTTACAGAGGGGCAGTATTTCAAATGTTGAATTTGGTCAAAAATAAAAAAAGATCCCGAACCGTTTTCTCAAACGGGGGATCTTTTGATTTACAAGACGAGTACCGGAGCGTCACCAGGCCGCAATGGTACCATCGGTTCGGCTCTCGGTGCCGCCGCATAAAACGCCGTTGTCCGGATTGCGCCAGATGATCTGGCCGCGTCCGAAGGTGGAGGAATCGAGCGCGACCTGAATGTCATGGCCCTTTCGGGCAAGCGCCTGGGCAATGTGCTGCGGGAAGCCGGGCTCTACCATGACCGTCCTGCCCTTGGTCCATTGCCAGCGCGGCGAGTCCAGCGCAGCTTGCGGATTCAGGTGAAAGTCCAGCGTATTCATAATGACCTGCACATGGCCCTGGGGCTGCATGAAACCGCCCATGACCCCGAACGGGCCGACAGCCTTGCTGCCGCGGGTGAGAAAACCGGGAATGATGGTGTGGTAAGTGCGTTTGCCGGGTTCCAGCCGGTTGGCGTGAGAAGGATCTAGGGAAAAGTTGTGCCCCCGGTTTTGCAGCGCGATGCCTGTGCCCGGCACGACAATGCCGGAGCCGAAGCCCATGTAATTGCTTTGGATAAAGGAGACCATGTTGCCTTCGCCGTCCGCCACGGCCAGATATACGGTGCCGCTTGCCTGCGGGTCGCCGGCTTCAGGAAGGCGGACCGTATCGCCGATCAGCTTCCGGCGCCCATCCGCATAGGTTTCGGATAACAGCTCCTGAATGGTTACTCCCATTTTTCCGTGATCGGTAATATATTTCTCTCCATCGGCAAAGGCAAGCTTCATCGCTTCCAACTGACGGTGGTACGTCAGCACCGATTCCTTCTCTTCGAACGCGAAGCCCTTCAGCAAGTTCAGCGCCGACAGCGCGATGAGTCCTTGCCCGTTCGGCGGAATCTCCCAAACGTCATACCCGCGGTACGAGACGGAGATGGGCTCGACCCACTCCGGTTTGAACGAAGCCAGGTCGTCTCTTGTCATATAGCCGCCATGCTCTGCCATGAATGCATGCATGCGTTCCGCCAGCCCGCCTTCGTAGAAATCGCGTGCATCGCTTTCGCCAATCTGTCGCAAGGTGGTCGCATGATCCGGCGAACGCCAGATTTCGCCGGAAGCAGGTGTACGCCCGCCCGGTGCGAAGGTTTCGAACCATGCGCTGCCTTTAAGCACCTCTCCTTGCGAAGCATAGATCCCGGCTGCCCTTGCCCAGTTGCGCGCCAGACCTGGTGGCAGGGGGTAACCCTCTTCCGCATAGCGTGCTGCAGGCTCGAGTGCTTCCGCCAGCGTCAGCCGCCCGAAACGCCGGCTGAGCTCGGCCCAGCCAGCAGGCGCGCCGGGAACGGTTACCGGGACGACGCCAAGTTTCGGCATTTCGGTGTAGCCGGCACTTGTGAGGGCTTCAATGGATAGGGTCCCGGGGGCCGGGCCGCTGGCATTCAGGCCGTACAGCTTGCCGCCCGTCCAGACCAGCGCAAAGGCATCGCCGCCGATGCCATTTGAAGCCGGCTCCAGCACGGTTAATGCGGCAGCCGTTGCCACAGCTGCATCCATGGCGTTGCCGCCCTGTTTCAGAACGTCCAGTCCGGCTTGTGCCGCCAAAGGCTGCGAAGTGGCGACCATGCCCTTATTGGCGTAAACGGGAACCCGATGTGACGCAAACGGCTGGTAAAGGGGATCAAAGTTCATCGAATGGTTCATCTCCTTGTCGCGAAATGTCAGCTTTCGGCCTGTCGAAGGCTTTGGTTCCTGAACCTTTTTCGCAGCCGGGGAACCGAACTCCTGCCTGAACTTCAAATCCGTTTGCTCAGGTAGTTACCATATCCCCGCCGTTGACGTGAATGCATTCGCCGGTGACATAGGAAGAGTCGCGAGATGCGAGATAGACATAAGCTGCCGCAAGCTCATAGGGTTGACCTGCCCTGCCCATCGGCGTTTCCGTGCCGAACACTTCGACATCCTCGGCGGAAAAGCTGGACGGAATGAGCGGTGTCCAGATCGGGCCGGGCGCGATGGCATTGACCCGGATGCCCTCGGCCGCGAGCGATCTCGCGAGCACGCGCGTCAGCGAGACGACGGCCCCTTTCGTGGAAGAGTAGTCAATAAGCCGGACGTCTCCCTTATAGGCCGTGATGGAAGCGGTATTGATGATGGAGGCTCCCCTTTTCATGTGGGGGTAAGCTGCCTGAATCAGGAAAAAGTAGGAAAATACATTGGTTTGAAACGTGTGATACAGCTGTTCCTCGGTAATATCGACGATACTTGGCTGCGTATACTGTACTCCATGATTATTCACGAGAACGTCGATGCTGCCGAATGCGTCCATCGTGGCACGGATGACCGCTTCACAGTTGACTTTCAGCCTCAGGTCGGTCTCGACCAGCAGGCAGCGCTGCCCCAATTCCTCGATGCGGTGTTTCGTCCATTCGGCATCCGTTCGTTCGTACAAATAAGCAATGACGATGTCGGCGCCTTCCTTGGCAAAGGCGATGGCCGCCGCCCTGCCGATGCCGCTGTCTCCTCCGGTGATGATCGCAACCTTGCCTTGCAGCTTGCAGCTTCCGATGTAAGCCGGATCTTCGCTGATGGGTTCGGGCACCATCAAGGTTTCGAGTCCGGGCTGAACGTTCTGATGTTGGGGCGGGAACGCCAGCTTTTGCTCTTTGCAGACCGTTCTTTCGCCGTGAAAAGGATAGACCGGGTTCATACGCGTTGCATCCTCCTCGCACTAAGGTTATATGCCTACACTATGCATTCGCCCATAGGATGGTGTGAGGACGAGAAAGAGGGGTTTGTTTTTTGACCAAAATATTCCATAATAAAGATAACCAAGACCATGGAGGTGTCAGGAGCCCAATGAACATTCAGGGAATCAATCATCTGTGCTTTTCCGTATCCGATTTGGAACGATCCATTGCTTTCTATGAGCAGGCCCTTGGAGCCAAGATCCTGGTAAAAGGCCGCAAGCTGGCCTATTTCGAACTTGCAGGCCTCTGGGTTGCCTTGAATCAGGAGGATGTGATTCGCAATTATACGGAACGAACCTATACACATATTGCATTTACGGTAAAAGAAGAAGAGTTCGAGGCATCGGTACAGGAACTGAAAGCGGCCGGCGCAAAGATTCTCCCTGGAAGAGAACGTGATCCGCGGGATGCGATGTCGGTGTACTTTACCGATCCGGACGGCCATCTGTTCGAATTGCATACCGGCACCATGGCCGAAAGGCTGGCCTATTATCGCGAAGAGAAGCCTCATATGACCTTTTATACGGAGTCATGAAGAATGCAGGCTGCCTATGCCATGCGGGGAATCGCAAATATACACGAATCTTCTATTTTGTTTAGCATGGCGGCGGAATGATTTTAGCGGATAGCTTACACAGGTATTGTGGTAACAGGTAACTTCCATATATTATGACTAATAGATTCCTAATTTACCACTGTTCAACTGGTGAGCCATTATGGAGGAGGTTGGTCATGCTTACTTTCCCGAAACCCGATGTGGAGCAATTTTTTCAGACGTACCGCATTTCGCATTTTGCCGTATCTTCCGACGAGAAGCGTTTGTTTTTCGACAGCAATCTGAATGGAAATCCGAATTTGTGGGCGATGGACCTGCCTGGCGGGTTTCCATACCCACTGACGTACCTGAACCAGAGCAGCCAGTTTATCAAAGCCGATCCGCAAGGACGTCATTTGCTCACCGCCTTCGACAAGGATGGGGACGAGAGTTATCACATTTATGCCTTGCAGCCGGAGGGCGGCGCTCCGTTACCTGTCGTACCCGCGGGGCCGGGGGACCGCTGTTATTATGTAGAGCTGTCCGAAGACGGGGAACGTCTCTATTACATCACAAGCGCCGGCAATCCGAATTTCCTGGATTCCAGGATCATGAACTTGCGGACGGGAGAAGGCGCGTTGCTGCACAAGGGTGAAGGAACGACCAGCATGCTGGCCGCTGTAAGCCCGGATGAGAACAGCCATGTGGTCATCAAAATATACTCCAATACGTACCAGACGGCCCATCTATACAGGAATGGGAAGGAACAAGCCGTTTTGCCTGCATCGGAACGCCAGAGCCAGGTTCCGTATGTTCTGTTTGCCGACAATGACCGTTTGCTGGTGATCACGAACGACAACGAATCGTATTCCTATGTTGCCGAATATCGGGGCGATACGGGAGAATTCCGCCAGTTATGCCGGGTGGAAGGCGAAGACGTGCAGAGCATTGCATGGCATAAGGCATCCAAGACGCTTTATTTCTGGACGCTCAAAGGAACCGAGAATCGGATGTATACGCTGGGCGAGGGGGAAGAACAACCGAAACAGGTGGATATGCCGCTGGACTTCGTGGAACAGTCGCTGGTTACGAAGGCAGGGAATGTATACGTCCTTGGACGCGGAGCCATCCAGCCGCATAACATTTATCGCCTGATGGCGGGGGAAGAGAAATGGCAGCAGCTTACGTCCAACCGGGTCACCGGACTGCATCCGGAAAATCTGGTGTATCCGGACGTCGTTCGTTATGAATCCTACGATGGATTGGAGATCGAAGCCTTGTTGTTCAAGGCCAAGCCGGAGAACGCCAACGGGCATACCGTGTTTTGGCCGCATGGCGGTCCCCAGGCGTCAGAGGCAAAGTTTTTTCGCCCGATGTTCCAATTCATGCTGGCCCAGGGCTATCATATTTTCGCGCCCAATTTCCGGGGCAGCACGGGATATGGCGCGGAGTTCGTGAAAATGGTCGAACGGGACTGGGGAGAAGGTCCGCGTCTGGATTGCGTGGCCGGGATGGAATGGTTGTTCAGCGAAGGAATATCCTCGCCAGAACGACTGTTCGTCGTGGGCGGCAGCTATGGCGGATACATGACTTTGCTGCTTGCAGGCCGCCATCCCGAATATTTCCGGGCAGCCGTGGACATATTCGGGCCTTCCAACCTGTTCACGTTCATTGAATCCGTACCCGACGACTGGAAGCCGCTGATGGACAATTGGCTTGGCGATCCGGTTCGCGACCGCGAGCGATTGACCAAGGATTCCCCGATAACGTATCTCGATCAGATGAGAAACCCGATGCTGGTGATTCAGGGAGCCAACGACCCGAGAGTGGTCAAGGCCGAATCCGACCAGATCGTGGCTGCGCTGCAGGAGAAAGGCGTGAACGTGGAATATATCGTGCTGGATGACGAAGGACATGGTTTCTCCCGCAAAGAAAACGAAATTTTCGTGTATCGGCGCATGCTGGAGTTCCTGCAGAGACATCAGGAGGCGGCGGTACCGCTTCAAAGCTAGGGGACGAGGCAGAGAAAATGTCCTCATACCAATAAACGGCACCGGCTGGTCTGACAGATTCGTCAGCACCTTGCCGATGCTGTTTGCCGTTTCTATGGCCGAGGTTCAACAGGTCATTTCGCTAAGGGGGGATGATGGGATCCTTCAATCCATGCTCCGAAACAGAAGATTTTTACTGCACTAATGGCCTTAATCCTCGATATCTTCGCCTTCGTCTCCCTCATCAAACACGCTGTCATCCACCAAGCCGCGAATGAAGGCTTCGAAATTCGGCGCAAGGTAGGTGATCTCGTAATCGTCTTCCTGGTCGACGTGTACGACCGAAGGCTCGCCTTCCGGCCCGCAGAGACGGTAATCCAGCATGACGACGTCATGGCCCGCGGACGGGCAATCGCAAATGACGATGCCAAGATCGGGATATCCCCATTCTTCGATCATGAAACGGCTGCCCAGGCCACCTCCAAAGGAATGGGACCTGTCTCGGCGGATGCCGTGAATGTCCGTTATGGCAATATGGTCTTCGGCCCAGGATGTCGCTTCTTGGGTTGGAAAAGAGGTGCGCGACGGCGTGCCGCCGTTTTGCGATTTCATGAGGGCGATGTAGGCCGCGGGAATTGTATATCCGAGTTCTTGCTCAATGGACCGAACCACGGCTTCGTCCACCGGTTCAGAAATTTCATTTGCTCGTGCATACTCGTTTCCTCTCCAGAATGAAGCAAGGTCGAACCCTTCGAACGGCAAGGCGCTCCCATGTTTCTGTTTCCAGATGGCCGCATCCAATTTGCAACGCTGCTGATCCCGGATCATTTTCTCTGCTTTGGGACGAATATATTCGATGTAATCGAGCGTATCTTCGTCGCCCGGCTGCAGCCTGTTCGCTTCACGGAAAGCATGCAGTGCCTGGTCATACAGCCCCAGATGATGATAGGCGAAGCCCAGCCGGAAATGCCAAAGCGGATCCTGCTTACCTTCGTCGGCAACGGATAACAGCTGTTGGATCGCTTCCCGGTAGCGCGCGTCATTGTTATATGCCCGGGCAAGCTGGCTGATCAGCCCATAGCCGCGCTCTTGTACCGGGACTTGCTGAATTCGTTCGATAATCCGGCTGTATTCGTCATTGTCGTGCCAGTCGTGAAGCTGTGCAAGAAGCTCTTCATGATCCATGATGAGGCCCCATTTCGTTGAAAGATGTGAATCCCTTTCATTATACTGCAGCTTGTTCGCTTTACTCAAAATGAAGGGAGGGAAACGTGGCCGCGCCTACGATTGTATGTGATTGCTGTAACGATCCAATGAAAGTGGGATCGACAAAAAAACGGATGAAATCCTATTCCGGGATTTCATCCGTTTTCTATTCTGCCAAGTCAGGCATGGGCAAGCCGATGTTGACTGAGTTTTACAAATCGTCGAACCCGTTGTCGTCGCCGACTTTGCCGTAGTTGCGGGATTTGGCTTCGAAGAAGTCTGTTTTGGTTGCGTTCAGCGCTTCGTCGGAGAATGGTTTGATCCAAGGCATGCAGTTGACGTCAACGCCTTCGTACGCTTTTTCCATGCCCATCAGGCGCAGGCGTTTGTTGGCGATGTATTTGATGTAATCGGAAAGCTCGTTCAGGTCGATGCCGTTTACGTTGCTGAGCGTGTAATGGGCCCAGTTGGTTTCGAGCTGCACGGCACGGTCGATCGTTTTGTAGACGTAGTCCATGTTTTCCGCTGTGTTCAGTTCTGGGAAGTCTGCGAGCAATTGTTTGAACACTTCGGCGAAGAAGTAGCAGTGCTGGTTCTCGTCGCGTTGGATGTACGAGATCATTTGGCTTGTCGCCATCATTTTCTGGTCACGGGCCAGGTTGTAGAAGAAGGCAAACGTGCTGTAGAAGAAAATGCCCTCCAGAATGAGGTCGGCAACCATCGCCTGGAAGAACGTCTGCGGAGACGGTTCGTCCCGGAAGCTTTGATAGATGTCGGAGATGAACTGGTTGCGTTCCAGCAATACCGGATCATGTTTCCAATACTCGAAAATTTCCTTTTGTTCCTGCTCGGATACGATGGAAGAAAGCACGTAGGAGTAGGATTGGTTATGAACCACTTCCTGCTGCCCGATAATCGCCGAGATCGCTTCGAGCGAGGAATCGGTGAAGTAGCGTTTCACGTCGCCCACAAACATCGTTTGCATGGAGTCCAGCACCGCAAGCAGGGAAATGTTGATCTTGAACGTACGCTGCTCCTCGGGATCCAGCTGCGCGAACTGGGAAGCATCCTTGGACATCGGGATTTCATCCGCGATCCAGTGATTCAGGAGCAAAACCTTGTACAATTTGTACATGTGAGGCATCCGAATGTCATTCCAGTTCAGAATGCCGGAGCATTCGCCTTCGATAATGCGGGTCGATTGGTTGGGGGCTTCCGTATTGAAAATTTTCTGTAATTGCATGAAACGATTCACTCCTTAAAAAATCTATTTCAACATCCGGGTGGATGCAATGATCCGGTTTTGGGCAAAAAAACAACCAGGGCAGCGCCGGTTTGCAAAGAAAACAGGGTGCCCTGGAGGTTATCGTAACTCAGGGATAATTCATTAATCAGCTAGCGCAGGATTCGCATTCTTCGATGGTCAATGCGCGGCTGCGGACGTAATAGGTTGATTTCAGACCGGCTTTCCAGGCATGCAGATGCAGGTCCAGGAATTCGGTTGCTTTGATGTCCGGACGAACGTACAAGTTGAAGCTTTGGCCTTGGTCCACGTGGCGCTGGCGGGCCGAGGCCATGTTGATCGAAGCATGCTGATCCACCATGAACGCCGTTTTGTAGTACCAGATCGTTTTTTCGGACAGATCCGGTGCCGGGTTGGCGATTTTGTACGTTGTTTTCTCTTCGTAGGACAACAGCTCATAGAGCGGGTCGATGCTGGCCGTCGAGCCGGCAATGATGGACGTCGAGCCGTTCGGCGCGATCGCGAACATCCACGCATTGCGCACGCCGTTCCGCTGCACTTCGGCTTGCAGTTCTTTCCATTGCTCCGTCGTTACGAATTCGCCGACGCGGTTGCCTGTCGTGTAATCACGCTGCTCGAAATATTGCCCGCTTTCCCAGTCGGAGCCTTTGAATTTCGGATAATGTCCTTTTTCCTTGGCCAGCTCCATGCTGGATTTCACGAGCAGGTAGTTGATTTTTTCGTACAGGTTGTCGTTGTAGGTCACGGCTTCGTCGGACTCCCAACGGATGCCTTCCAGGGCAAGCAGATGGTGCAATCCGAATGTTCCAAGGCCCACGGCACGATATTGGCTGTTCGTGTATTGGGCTTGCAGCACTTCGATATTGTTGATGTCGATCACGTTGTCGAGCATGCGAACCTGGATCGGAATCAGGCGCTCCAACACGTTATGAGGCACGGCGCGTGCCAAGTGGATGGAGTTCAGGTTGCATACCACGAAATCGCCGGGAACTTTTGAAATGACGATGCGCGTTTGGCCGTCCTTCGTGACGAGTTCTTCTTTTTCCACGACGGTTGCCGATTGGTTCTGCATGATTTCCGTGCACAGGTTGGAAGAGTATACCATGCCGTGTGCGCGGTTCGGGTTCGCGCGGTTGACCGTATCGCGATAGAACATGTAAGGCGTGCCGGTTTCAAGCTGGGACTTCATGATACGTTTCATGATGTCGATCGCTTGTACCGTAATGCGGGACAGCAACGGATGGTTGACGGCTTCCTCGTACTTCTCGCGGAATGTACCTTGGCCAAACGCTTCATCGTAGAAGTCTTCCAACCCGAGTGCGCGTCCGTTTTCGTCTTTCCATCCCATCACTTTCTTCACTTCGTGCGGGCAGAACAGGCTCCACTCGCCACGCTGCTCGACACGTTCCATGAACAAGTCAGGCAGACATACGCCGTGGAATACGTCATGCGCACGCATACGCTCGTCCCCGTTGTTCAGCTTCAGGTCAAGGAAGGCGAGAATGTCTTTGTGGAATACGTCCAGATAAACGGCGATTGCGCCTTTCCGCGTACCGAGCTGATCCACGCTGACGGCTGTATTGTTCAACTGGCGAATCCATGGGATGACGCCGGAGCTTGTGTTTTTGTGTCCGCGAATGTCGGAGCCGCGCGCTCTGACTTTGCCGAGGTAGACGCCGATGCCGCCGCCCATTTTGCTGAGACGTGCCACGTCGGTATTGGAATCGAAGATGCCTTCCAGCGAGTCATCCACGGTATCGATGAAGCAGCTGGAGAGCTGTCCGGCTACCTTTTTGCCGGCATTGGACATCGTTGGCGTCGCTGCCGTCATGTACATGTTGCTCATTGCCCAGTACGCTTCTTTGACCAGGTCCATGCGTTTCTCGGCTGGTTCCTGGTGCATCAGGTACATGGCGATGACCATGTAACGCTCTTGCGGAAGTTCCATGACTTTGCCGTCAAAATCATGGGCGAGGTAACGTTCTGCCAGCGTAAGCAGGCCAATATAGTCGAACAGCAGGTCATTGCGGTAGTCGATGCAGTCTGCGAGCTCGTCGATCTGCTCTTTGGTATAACATTCGAGCAATTCTTCGCGGTAGATGCCCTTTTTCACCAGATCTACGATCAACGGGTAGAAAGCACCGTACGGCTCGTCCGGATAGGATTTGTAGCGGCGGTTGTTGGCCGCTTTTTTGTACAGGGAAGTGAGCAGGGAACGCGCTGCGGCGAATTTCCAGTTGGGTTCCTCTTTGCTGACGAGCTCCAAGGCGCTCATCATAAACGCGGAACTGATTTCGTCCCCGGTGACCTCGTCGCGGCGAAGCTTGCTGTTCACCCCGCGTACCAGGCGCTCCTTGTCGAGCATCTCCAAATCTTGCAGAATGCGGTCGGCATAGACCGAAATGCGCATGTCGTCAAAGGCCAGCTGACGATTGTTCGGCTTGGTCACAACTTGTGGCATGGATATTCCTCTCTTTCATACGGTCAAAGTGTTTTGGAAAATTCTTATGTTAAGAATTGAGTTGTTACGATGTGGTGTAGCTGCTAATTCGTGCTGTTTCGTATGCGGACAAAATGGCTGCTGCAATGGCTATTCAAATGTTTAGGCAGCAAGTTGCGGGTAAGGCAGTGCACGGTGCATGTCCATACAAAAAGCATTCTCCCTGCCTCACGGCCGAAAATGCTTTCTGATGTCCGGCTGTCCTCTTCATGCCTCCAAAAAGCTGGTTAACACAGGGACACCGTATGTAAACAGTGCTGGTGCCAAAATATGATGTAAGCGATGGACTTGCGCAGTCCAAACAGCCCCGGTGCCTCGAGGTCGACTCTGTTCGTGGAGAGCAATGCGCACCTGCCAAAGATGTCTTTGTAGGTAGTCCCATTTTTGTTTCTCGCGAACCTGCAGAAGTAGACTCATAGAAGCGGGGTTATAACATTTCACTACATTTTGTTGCTGCTATCCTAATGTAACCCAACATATAGTGTTTGTAAACAGGCCGATAAGCCAAAACGTAATTCCGAGTATATCATATGAAGCCTCAATACCGCAAAGGAAAAGGACTGGAAGATTTGCGGATTGCCCAAAAAAAATTTTCGTCAAAAGAGGGTGACGTTTTAACGTCAGTTTGAATTGGCGTTCATTCAACTGGTACAATAAAATAAGTCAAAAACGATCACAAAATGGGTGGCCGAGCGGATTTGCACGGTCAGCAGGGAGGCTAGCGAAATGGCAATAGCGGAAGTAACTGTAATTCCGATCGGAACCGGAACCACCAGCTTGAGCGGTTATGTAGCGGATATGCAAAAAGTATTGGAAAGGCAGCGGGGAATTACATATCAGCTGACCTCGATGAGCACGATTATCGAAGGACCGCTGGACGAAGTGTTCACGGCGATTGCCGCGCTGCACGAGGCGCCGTTCCTGTCGGGAGCGCAGCGGGTATCCACGTCCGTAAAAATCGACGACAGGCGCGACAAACCGGGTGCATCCAGTGAACAAAAGCTGCAGTCGGTGCGCGACAAACTAACTGCGCTGCCGTCCCGTCCGCAAGAATTGAATTAAACGAGACTTGTGAAACAAAGGGTAGTATGTAATATCTAGATCTATTGGACATGCACACTTTATTAAAGATAAATAACAATGATCCAAGCAGTATTAGATTTGATTAAAACGCCTGAGTTTCGGTAAAAAGGAGCAGATTCTCCCAGCATGATCATTCATGCGGGATGATTCGCTCCTTTGTTTTGCTAGCGTATGTGGGACTAGCGGGACGTCTATCTGATGGAAGCCTTACCTTTACACATTACTTACATTTTCTGCCCATTTTCGGCATGAGCCCGGTCTTGAAGGGGAGAAATGCATATAGTGAATCGTACCCCACGTTAAAGGAGGGTTTTACATGAGTGGAGTTGTAGGTGCTTACGGCAACCCGTGGACATCGACAGGCGCCATCTTGGTCCTGTTCATTCTCTTGGTCATCATCACCAAATCTTTCTGGGTATAGCTTGATCGACTCCGCCGGGCAACCGGCGGAGTTTTTCTTTTGCGGACAAGCTCGGGGAGGAAGAAAGGCCAGAAGTTTCACAGCGGCATGGATCAAAGACAGGGTACGAAAGCCCATTTTGTGCCAAGAGGGCCATAGCCCGGTCCGGGAAAGGGCTGGATACATAGCTTAGGGGTGTAGGCAAATGCTAAGGAGGAATGAACGATGAGCGAAGTGAATAAACCGAAAACACCGAACGGGAAAGGTCATGTTTACTCTAATAATATGGGAGGTTATGGAAATATGCAGGGAAATGCAGGTTATGATGCGAATGGGTACGGACATGGTTACCCTAACAGTTATGGTTACGGTTACGGCTATGGAATGCCAACGGGGTATGGCTATGGATATCAGCCGAACCAAGGTCCTGTTATGAAACAGGATTATCAGCAAAACTATGGATGCTACGGGTACGGCGGCGGCTGGAGTTCGGTGGGCACCATCCTCGTATTGTTCATCCTTCTAGTCATTATTTCCAAAACGTTTTTCATCTAATGGGCACATAACATGGAAAAACACCCGGAACCCAATTCCGGGTGTTTTGTGTATGTTTTCAGTCTTCTCTGGAATAAGTGATGTCCAAACAACAAAAGCCCTGCCTCTCTTTTGTCCTTGCGGCTCCGATGACCGCGCCAGTGTGAATGGAAAAATCTTGCGTACCCTGCAAATACCGGGTCAGTGCAATTCAGGTTCTTCAATCTCCATGGGTTAAGTGATACATATTCGCTGCGGATGCAGCATGAAGAAAATATTCAGGGGTTAAAAGAAGAGTGAAAATCATTTGAGGTTGTAAACCAACTTTATTATCATACCACATCATGTAATTTTTTGCAAATATATTGAATCCTTTTCATGATTGCGCACGGCCTAAATATTAATTCTTTCCGCCCAATTTGCCGATAACACATGTACAAGCGTCATCAAGATCCGCCTTATTGACAGGGGAAGAAGTGATGCAAATGGAGAGTGAGGGATAAGGGTGGAAATTTACCGTTCGTTTGTAGTTCGTTTGTTGCGGAATTATGTGATGGGCTCCGTGGCGGCTTTGGTCATGATTGGAACTGTCATGATGGTTTCCACCTTGCAATTCCCAAAAGCCCAACTTATGCACCTGATCGTTATTGTAGTGATTTCCCTGCTGTCGATGACAGGGTTCGAATGGCTGACCCTCAAGCGTCAACTTCGCCCGATAAGGCGCTTTTTTGCTGCCAAGCGAACGGATCGGACCGAATTAAACGAAATATATGAGCGAATTCACCGTTTGCCGGAACAGGCGGCTTATCGCATTCTGGGTCCCCATTTGTTTGGCTTTGCCCTGCCGGCAGCAGGTCTAACGTGGTGGATGTTCTTTAAGGGCTGGATCCAATTCTCGCCCGAATATGTAGCTATTGCAGCGGTCTGCGCGCTGTTGATTGCCGGGATGCATGCTTTGGCCGAGTATTATCTCACCGTGCTGGCCATCAGGCCGTTACTGCTGGAGGTAAGAAGGCTGGGAAAGATCCAGCATGGCTTCGAGCCGTCGCTTGGCGGTCGCATCATGGTATCCTTTCAACGCAAAATCCGGTTAAGCACAGCCATGATCAGTCTGTTTCCTCTGCTATTGTTCTTTTTTGCCACTTCGATTCGCTTGCAGTACGTGGACCATGAGTTTGCCCGGGAATATCTGATATGGGCCCTTCTGATCGTCATCCTGGGGGCAGGGGTTGCCATGGTCGGGAGCTGGCTGCTGATTCGCGATGTACGAGACCCCGTGAAGGAACTGACCGAGGAGATGAACCGCATTCAAGAGGGGGATTTCGGCCGAAGGATGCCGGATTTGTACGGCGATGAATTTTCCGCGCTGATCGCCGGATTCAACATGATGATTAACCGGCTCGAAATCAGGCAGGAGCGCAACCGGCAACTGACGCAGAGCTACTTTACGACGCTGGCAGCCGCCCTGGATGCAAGGGACAAGTACACGGCCGGACATTCGATGCGTGTCGCTGAATATTCCCTCATGATCGGCAAGCTGAGCGGAATGAGCGAGGAGCAGTCAGACCTTTTATACAAATCTGCCCTGCTGCACGACATCGGCAAAATTGGAATTCCGGATGAAGTTCTGCACAAAGACGGCAAGTTGACCGACGATGAGTTCGACATTATCAAAACGCACCCCGTGCTGGGGGAAAACCTGTTGCAGCAAATCGAGCCGGCTGAAGCGATGGCGGATTTTCTGCCGGGAGTGCGCTCGCACCATGAACGTTATGATGGAAAAGGGTATCCGGATGGGAAAGCGGGTCAGGATATTCCGGTATTCGGTCGCATTATCGCGGTAGCGGATGCATTTGATGCCATGACCTCGGACCGCCCGTACCGGAGCGGAATGAGCCATGAACGGGCATTGGCCATTTTAGAGGAAGGAAAGGGGACCCAATGGGACCCCCATTATGCGGGTTTGTTCATCAATGAATGGAGGCGCAGGCAGCATCTCCACGGTTCGCCGGACAAAAGGGTCAGTTGATTCTTTCTGTCCATTTGGATTCTTTTCTGCGCCGGCGGTGCAGGAATAGTCCGGTAACCAGTGTGAAAATGAGCTCGCCCAAGATGATAGCTCCGAGCGCATCGTAGATGACATGCTGCTTGATCAGCAGGGTCGAGAGCACGATGACTGCCGAACCGCTGGCGATGAGCAGTTTCACTTGCCGCTTTATTCCCTGGACGGAGAATGCCGCCCGCATGACCAGGTAGGAGTATAAGGCATGAATGCTGGGAAAGCAGTTGAACGGTTCGTCCCGGTCATAAAGCCAGCTTACGATGGAACTGCCGATGCCGCTCCCTGTAATCACGGGGCGGTGTACCGTCGTCTGAAAATTGAAATAAATGAGATAACAGATCCAAACACAGATGTTCATGGACAACAACACCCGGTAATAGACTTCTCGGTCTTTGGCACAGAGATAAGCGAGCACGCCGAAAACGAACGGATACCATCCCAGATATGGAATGGACATCAATGGAAGGAACGGAATCGCTTGATCGATGGGTGAGCGCAACACGACGAATCCGCGATCAGGTGAATTGAGGACATCATAGAACAGTCCCATAACGACAAGCGAGAGCATCAGGCTCAAAGACAGCCAGTAGGATTTGCTTTTTAGCGATTGCACGGCAGTGCTTCTCCTTTCGTCCACGTCTGCAAGGAAGTGGATGCAACGAATAAATAGACAATAATATATTTTACAATTTTAAGCGCACAAATTGAATCGGGATTTGTGTGTTTTTTTGTGTACATTTTCCAGGGCAGAATGTCGAAGATTGGCTGAGCGTGATATGATGAAGGTACAAAAGGGCCGTCCATTGCGATGGTTGGGACAACGGGAGTGAGTGAATGGAATTTTCAAAAATGTTCGTCATGAATATGGGGATGCTGATTACATTCGCCTATCTTGCTAGTCTGTTCTATAAATACGTTGTCATACGAACTTCTCCCAAATTTAAACAAATGATATCGGTGTTCCTGCTCATACTGGCCGGGTGGATCAGCATGGTTTTTGGCTTCCAACTGAACGATGAGGTCATTTTCGATCTTCGCTTCGTTCCGTTGATCGTTGCAGTGCTGACGTACAGGCAGCCTTATAGCGTTTTCCTGATCGGGTTGGGGATCGGACTGACTCGGTTAACCTTCGGCATTAACGAGGCCACGCTGGCCGGATTGATCAACTTGACTATACTTGGCGCAGTGTGCGCAGGATTGAATGTCTGGATGAGGCGAACGGACTATAGGCTGATTATCAAGGCCGTGCTTGTGATCCTGATCGTAAATATGGTTAACAGCCTCAACATTGCCGCGTTTGGCGTCATCCCGGCAACGTACTTTTTCTCGCATATCATGCCTTACACGCTGCCGGCCGGGGTCGTGCTCAGCTTTGTATTTACGGTTATTCTGCGGGATTTTCAGAACGAACAGAATCGGATTGTGCTCATACAGAGCACCAATCGCCTGTTATCCTTGCAAAAGGAAGAACTGCAGCGCGCTCAGGCGGTGCTGGAGGAGCGTGCGAGGCAGCTTGCGCTGGCTTCGCAGTACAAATCGGAATTTCTGGCCAACATGTCCCATGAGCTGCGGACGCCGCTGAACAGCGTCATTAATTTTGCGCAAATGATCAGTGAAAACACGGACACGATGGACAAGGAGGAGATCGTCCGATTTGCGGAGATGATCGACCAGTCCGGTCAGGAGCTGCTCGCGTTGATCAACGATATTTTGGATTTGTCCAAGGTGGAGGCAGGACGGCTGGATATCGTGCTTGAGCAGATTGGCGTCAAGCAGCTGGCCGAGGATGCGATGAGCCACTTTCTGTTGGTTGCGGAGAAGAAGGGCATTCAACTGCTGATGGAACAGGAACCGGGCGTCCCCGAGACGTTGTGGTCCGATCCGCAGCGCATCCAGCAGATTTTGCGCAACCTGGTGTCCAATGCGGTTAAATTCACGCATCAGGGGACCGTAAAGCTGACGATCAGCAGCGAGGCCTGCAGCGAAGGCTTTTCGGGCCGGTGGATCGTCTTTTCCATTAAGGATACGGGAATCGGCATCCCGAAGGAACGGCACCAATCGATTTTCGAAGCATTTCAGCAGGCGGACGGTTCGATCAGCCGCAAATTCGGCGGCACAGGTCTGGGTCTGTCCATCAGCCGTGATTTGGCCGGATTGCTGGGTGGTTTTATTCAGCTTGAAAGCGCGGAGGGAGAGGGAAGCACCTTTCGTTTGTACCTGCCGTTGACTTGTGAAAAAATGAATTGACAACGCGTATGCCGCGAGTGGAAGTTGGAAAATTCCTGAAGGTCATCCTCTTTGGGCTATGCGCCGTCCTATGGAACGGACGTTAGTTGCCCGAGGACAGGATCGTGATATAATAATCATCAACCAAAACAGGATGAAAGCAAAGGAGATCATGTCCATGAAAAAACCAATCTCTACCGAGCAGGCGCCAGGCGCCATCGGACCATACAGCCAAGCGATCGAAGCCGGCGGCTTCGTTTACACTTCCGGCCAATTGGGACTCAATCCCCAAACGGGAGAATTTGGAGCAGATGTGCAGGAACAAGCGCGCCTGTCTTTGAGCAATGTAAAAGCCATTCTGGAAGCGGCGGGCACAAGCATGGATAAAGTGGTGAAAACGACGGTTTTCCTGAAAGACATGAACGATTTCGTGCCTGTAAACGAAGTATACAGCAGCTTCTTCGAACAGCCTTATCCGGCACGCAGTGCGGTGGAGGTAGCCCGTCTGCCGAAGGATGCACTCGTCGAGATCGAGGTTATTGCCCTGAAATAGTTCTTGGACAGGCCAGAACCATAAAAGCCGAGTTTGGTTGGATAACCGGACTCGGCTTTTTATATGTCTATCGTTATGATGAAGCTAGTTTCTTATCTGCCCCTATATTAAAATGTCAGTCCCGGTCCTGATTGCTGGCCAGGAACAGCCACACCGCATAAATCGCCAGCACAATCGCTGCCGCGATTGCCGTATAATAGACGGAAATGACATCCTTTTGTTTGATCGCGATCGCGATGTAGGCCCAGGTGAAAACGAGTGGATAGAATCCGTCTCTGTATGGGAAGCTTACCAGCACCGCGAGCAACGTGCCCACGGCAAGCATGATGATTGCCCATGTTGAATCGCTGAGCCCGAAGCCGTCCCAACCGATTTTGCGCAATAACACGGCGACGTTAATGATGGTTGCCACGCTTATCCAGCCCAGATAGATGCTGAAGGGCAGTTTAATGAACCAGATCTCGGCCGTGGTAGGTATCGTAATGGCGCGTGTTCGTAAATACAATGCAATCAGGGACAGGAGCAGCATAACCATGATCAGCAAAGACAGCCCGATTTGCAGGTTCTGAAAAGCAAAAATCCAAGCAATATTCAGAGCGCAGCTGACGGGGAACCAATAACCCAGGCTGGGGATGGAATCCCTTTTCCGGGAAGAAGGCAGGAATCCATAGATCACGAACCCGGCAAGCAGCAAATAAATGAGTGCCCAGATCGAAAAGGCATATCCGGCCGGGGTGATCAAGACGGGGTACATATCAGATACTTGTTTGTTGGTCCTGCCGCCGATCGGCAGGGCATTGGATAGATAGTTCACGACAACCATGGCGGCAAAGCTAATGGCATTGATCCATTTGTATGGAAGATTACGAGACATGGCATTCCCTCCTTGGTATGCAGCAGATGAATGAACAGCGGGTCATCCTACCTTGAATATACCCAATTCCGGAAAAGTTTAAATAAGCGCATCTGAAAATTGTGACAGATAGGGGAGCAGGGAACGAAATGCGGATTTGTTTGCAGCGTCCTGTCCAAGGTTACGCGGAGGCGGAACATAATATGTCCCTCAGGGGATGGAGAAGAGCGGGGAGAGCATGGAATGAGACGTGAAACGATGGAGAAATACCAAAGCTGGTTTTACGTTGCGGCGCTGCTGGCAGGGACGGCCATCGGACTGGGAAGTGAAAAGGGGGGAGCTGCGCTTGGAATGGCCGTATCCCCGGTACTCGCGGTGCTGTTATACAGCATGTTTGCGCAAATTCCTTTTTTGCAAGTCAGGGAGGCCTGGTCCAACCTTCGTTTCATGGGGGCGCTGTTAACGGCGAATTTCGTCGTGGTGCCCGTGGTTGTACTGGGACTTACGCTATTGTTCCCTCAATCGTCTCCTGTGCTGATCGGGGTTCTTTTGGTGCTGTTGACGCCTTGCATCGACTATGTCATCGTGTTCACCCAGTTAGGCAAAGGGAACGAGAAACTTGTGCTTGCCGCAACGCCATTGCTTTTTATTGCACAGATGGTGCTGCTGCCGCTGTATTTATGGCTGTTTGTCGGTAGTGAGGCAGCCCGGGTGATGGAAGTGGGGCCGTTTGTCGAAGCCTTTCTGTTTTTGATCGTTATTCCGATGGTGTTGGCGCTTCTTACGCAGCTGTGGGGCAAACGCAGGAAAAAAGGAGAGGCCGTGCTTCAGGCAGCGGCCTGGCTGCCGGTCCCGCTGATGGCGCTGGCCCTGCTTGTGGTGGTAGCCTCCCAAATCGGCAAAGTTCGCGAGGATATCGGGGTCATCGTTGGCGTCGTGCCAATCTATGTGGCTTTTGCTGTCGTCATGCCAATCGTTTCGCGGTTCATCGCGGCAATTTTTCGCTTGGACGTCGGTTCGGGACGAGCCGTGATCTTCAGTTCGGCCACGCGTAATTCGCTGGTAGTTATGCCACTGGCCCTGGCGCTGCCGCAGGAATGGGCGACGATGGCGGCGGCGGTCATCGTGACGCAAACGATGGTTGAGCTAGCTGCGGAACTGGTTTATATCAGGTTGGTCCCTGCGTGGATCATGAGAGATCGACTGACTTGAGAAAAAGACGTCCCATGGCCCTGTACTATGCGCAACGAACATTGCACAACTTATTCGGCAGAATATGACCTTTAATTTCGGCTAACGAACCTCAGACACGCTATTGCTGGCCGAATGGACTCAGCACACACCACTTTCTTGAAATAGCGTGTCTACGGTTCGTTAGCGCCTCAAAAGGTCATCTTTTCGGCAAATAAGACGTCTCAGGTTCCTTAGAGCTTAGAACATTCCGCTTCTAATTCACCCCGGATGACATTTTCCGGTATTCCCCAGGCGTCATGCCCTCCATTTTTTTAAAGACCTTGCTAAAGTACTTTTCATCCTGATACCCTACCATCTCCGCAATTTGGGCAAGCCGCAGGGAAGGGTTCTGCAGCAGCAGCTTGGCGTTGTTCATCCGCTGTCTTCCAAGGTATTCGGACCAATTGAGCCCGAATTGCTGCTTGAACTTGCGCGAAATGTATTCGCGGCTCAGATAAAATTTCGCTGCAATCTGCTGCAGGGAAAGATCTTCCTTATAATGGGCTTCCGTATAACGCGCGATGTCGCTCATCGGGTCGGAGTTTGCAGGATGCGGCGCGATCAGCGCCTTGCCTGCAGCCAGCAATCGGTGCTCCAGTTGGGACTGGAACAAGCGGATTGATAATCGGCCGGCCCGGTCCAGGGGCAGTTCCGCAAAAGGAAAAGCCTGCTCTTCGATGGTATCCAGATCCATCGCCGTAGGCAGGTCTTCCTGGTCGTCCAGCCAACGGCCGATCATCCACTCGAATTCGTCCATCCACTGCTGCAGTTGTTCGCCCGTAATGACCTCAAGCTGAGAGATGGGTTCGATCCACTCGGCAACGGCTGCCGATATGCTCGCCGCATTGCCGCTCATGGCTGCGACGCGCCACGTTTCCTCCATCGATGACAGGCGCTTTGGTTTGTTTCCGGACTGGACAGGGGGAGAAAGGTGAAGGCATCCTGCGGATTGGCGTATATTTCTTCGCCACAAGCGAAGCCGAGCCTCCTGGTAAGCCGCCGATATCCCTCCGGGATACGCGTCGCAAGAAGAGATGCCAAAATGCAAATGGCGTTGGAGCGTCTGGTCCATACCTTGGTTGACTTTCTCCAGAAGGGACTGCAGACCGGCGCTGTCTCCCCAATAGAGCAGCACGACTTCATCAGGCTGCTCCAAATGCCGGAATGCGACGCCTTTGTCCGGGTTGTTGAACGACTCGGCCGCGATATTGATGACCGAGAAGGTGAGCAGTTCAGGCTGGCTCCGGTATTTGGCCAGTATACCTGCATCGAGATGGGACAGGCTTGTCACGGCTACGCTGCAACAGGGCAGCGCATCAGGAAAGCTCAACTCGTCCCGAAGCTGCTGCAGCCGGGACGCGCCATTCGTCCGACCGGCGACGAGAGCAGTCAGCAGCCTGTCCTGATAATGCGGGCGCATCCGGTTCACAACGATGGATTGTGTGGCGGATTGCCTGCGCGCGGCCTCCGCCTCGCTCCAAGCTCGGATGGCTTTGCCCAGGGAAGCGTTCAGTTCGTCCGCTTCGACGGGTTTAAGCAAATAATCCATGCCGCCGTAACGGATGGCGTGCCGAACCAGCTCAAAGTCGTCATAACCGCTGATGACCACCACTTTACTATGCGGAGCGTGAGTCGAAATCCACTCCAGCAATGCCATGCCGTCTTTCCCCGGCATGCGCATGTCGCTGAGAATAAGTTCCGGAGATTCGGCGGTGATGACCGCCACGGCTTCATTTCCGTCTGCAGCTTCCAGCAATGTTTCGACCCCGAGCTCAGCCCAATGACCAAGCAGACGGATGGCGTCGCGAACGTGTTTTTCGTCATCGACGATCAGTGCTTTCATGGTGTCCACTCTCCTGCGTATAGTTTAATGGTAATGGTGACGCCGCCTTCCTCGCGATTACTGACCGACAGACTGGCTGGGGATTCGGGCGGCGAGTGCAATTGAAGCCTGCGGATGACATTACGCAGACCGATGGATTCGGAATCATCCGCCGCGGTGCCTGCGGTTTCCGCATTCTGTTCATGCTGTTGCATCCACCCTTGAATTTCCTTCAACCGTTGTTCGGATATGTGCGGCCCATTGTTCTCCACTTCGATCTCGACCTGTTGCTCGTTAGTGCGGCGGCTGGACACGCGGATTACTGCTTGACCAGGCTGTACGTCTGCCCCGTGCTTGAAGCAGTTTTCAATGATGGGCTGCAGCGTCATTCTGGGGAGTCTGGTCTCCAACGTGTCCCCGGCAAAGCGCAGGTGCACCTCCAGACGTTCGCCGAAACGCTCCTGCTGCAATTGCAAATATAACCGGGCATGCTCCGCTTCCTCCTGCAAGGTGACAAGCGCTTGTTCCCGCATGCTGTAACGAAGCATTTTGGACAGGGAAGAGAGCAGCGTATATACCCGCTCTCCCTGCTGCTGCAGTGCAAGCGTGCCGATGGACTGCAGGGTGTTGTACAGAAAGTGCGGATGAATCTGGGCCTGCAATGCTTTGAGCTGATTGGTTTTATTGGCGATCTCCAACCGGTATTCCCGCAAAATCAGGTTGTTCACCGTATCCATCATATCCCGGAAGTGGCGGGCCAGCACGCCGAATTCATCCCGGCTTTTCAGTTGGATGTTGACATGAAGGCGACCGGCCTGGATTTGATTCATGTACCGCATCAATTGTTTGAGCGGCCCTGTGATGCGGATGGAAATAAACAACGTGGCCACGATGACGAGCAGCAGCGCCGCAATGGCAATGAGCGCATTATTCCAGGTCAGCGAGGTGGCTTGGGCATACAACGTTTCATTCGGAATCTGTTTGACGATGGTCCAATCGGCGAAGCGGCTGCCAAGCTGCTGATAGACATACATGGAACGTTCTTGCTCAAAATGTCCGGATGCGGGAAAGGCTTGTCCCGAGCCTGCTCGTACAAGATCCAACTGTTCCGTCGCCTTAGCGCTCAGAGCTTCCGTACCTTCGATGCTCGACGTGCCTTGATAAATGATGCGGTTCTGCCCGTCTACCACGTAGATCTGTTCTTTGGCTGGGTCGTAAAGCCGGTTGCAGATGGCTGCGATCGTATCCATGTTGAGGTCGATGGCGAGCACCCCGAGCTGTTCCGTCGAAGGGATGTCCATAATGATCCGGCGCAGAGTCACGACCGTTCGAGGGGCACCACCTGCGGCGGAAGCCTTGAAGCCATAGGAATGGCTGACGTGTGCAGGCTCAAACCAAATGTCGGTTTGTCCCTGTGCGACATCGTCATGCGGGAAGCCGGCATAAGCCTGCTCCCGTTCCTCTCTTTTTGGAAATGGATCGGTAATCAAGGTCGACTGATTGGCGGCATAAGAGTGCAGATATAGTTGAAACACGTCCGGAACGGAAGTGCGAATCGTTTGCAGCGTCGTGTAGATTTCGGCTACGGCACGGTAGTCCCCCGGAATTTTGATCAGGTTGCGCAAAAATTTCGGATCGTTGTACACGGCCAGTGAAGCCTTCGCCACGTTGTCGAGCACGTTGTTTAGATTGGTGGACGCCTGATAAATCAGGCGGATGTTCTCTTGCGTCGCCTGTTCGCGCAAGGCCGTTTTCGTCTGGGTAAAGGTCATGTACGTAGACGCCAGCAGCGGCAGCGTTGTAGCAATGAGCATAAAGGCAATCAGTTTGATGCGAATGCTGTAGTATTTGGACATCGAAACACCCTTCCGGCTTAGGTATGGGAGAGGACAATATTTTACACCCAACTGTTCACAAGGGTCGGTGTTTCCTGCGGCAGCATTGGGGTTTAATAGAAAAAGAGACCGAATCCATCCAACCATAGAAGGGGGAGAACGACATGAAGCATCGCGGGTCATCACAGCTGTTGCAGCAGCTTGTGTTTGTGGGTCCCTCCATCGTCTTTTTTATTCTCATTATCGTCATTCCTTTCCTGCTCGGCATGGTGTATTCTTTTACCGACTGGAATGGCGTGTCCGCGACGATCAACTGGATTGGGCTCGACAACTTCCTGCATATTTTTGCAAACGATCCCAAGTTCCAGACCGCATTCTGGTTTACGGTGCGCTTTACGGTGGTTGGCGTGGTGCTGACCAACATCATCGGATTTTTCCTGGCGTATTTCCTGACCAAACCGCTGAAGTCGAGAAACATGCTGCGCACGATTTTTTTCATGCCCAACGTCATCGGCGGATTGCTGCTCGGCTTCATCTGGCAATTCATATTTGTGAAAGGGTTTTCAACAATAGGCGACCTGACCGGCTGGTCCTTCTTTAATCTCCCCTGGCTGGGGGACGAGGCGACGGCCTTCTGGGGAATCGTCATTGTGTTTGTATGGCAGACTGCAGGTTATCTGATGGTGATCTACATTTCTTCCTTGACCAACGTCTCCCCGGATCTGCTGGAGGCTGCCGAAATCGACGGAGCAAGCCGCTGGCAGATATTGCGCAGCATCATCGTACCGCTCATCATGCCGGGCGTGACCATCTGTCTGTTTTTGGCCATCTCCTGGTCGTTCAAAATGTTCGATCTCAACCTGTCGCTCACGAAAGGCGGACCGTTTGGCTCAACCGAGTCGGTGGCGCTCAACATCTACAATGAGGCCTTCGTGAACAACCGATACGGGATCGGGACGGCCAAAGCATTTGTGTTCTTTGTCATCGTGGCCATCATTACGATCATTCAGGTACGGCTGACCAAGAGCAAGGAGGTGGAGGCATAATGGAAACAAGCAAAAATTATCGGTTCGGGACGCTGCTTATCGAGGTGATCATGGTACTGGTCGGGCTGCTGTTCCTGGTCCCGTTCTACTTCCTGTTCGTCAATTCGGTCAAAACGTTTGGCGACCTGCTCACCAATTCGGCCGCATGGCCCGAGTCGTTCCAGTGGGCGAACTATTCGAACGCATGGGAAAAAATAAACTTTCCTTCCGCGCTGGTCAATTCGCTGATCGTTACGATCGTCAGCAACCTGCTGCTGGTGCTCATCAGCTCGATGGCGGCTTATCGGATGGTTCGCAGCAACACCCGGTTCAACCGGATCTTGTTCGGCCTGTTCATCGCCGCAATGGTGATTCCGTTCCAGTCTATCATGATTCCGCTGGTGACGGTAACCAGCAATCTGGGTCTGATCGACAGTCTCCCCGGGCTGATCATTTGTTATCTCGGTTTTGGGGCCCCTATGTCGATATTCCTGTTCCACGGATTCGTCAAATCCGTGCCGGTCGAGATTGAAGAGGCTGCACGAGTGGACGGAAGCTCCGTATACGGCGTGTTCTTCCGCATCGTGTTTCCGCTCATGAAGCCGATGTACGTTACGGTCATCATCTTGAACACGCTTTGGATCTGGAACGACTACCTGCTGCCGTCCCTGATCCTGCAAAGCTCCAATCTGCGCACGATACCGATTGCGACCTTTGCGCTGTTCGGCCAGTACACGAAACAGTGGGATTTGGCACTGCCTGCGCTGGTGCTCGGCATTATGCCGATTATCATATTCTTTTTGTTAATGCAAAAATACATTATTCAGGGGATCACGGCGGGATCAGTTAAAGGGTAGGTGTAGGAGTGCGAGTGTGGTCGCTCCGGGAGCAGTTGCACTTCCGATCGCTGTTGCTCCCCGGTGGCTTGAACGAGTAGGGCAAGGAAGCCACCGGGTATCAAAGGCGACCGCTGCGCTTCTCCAGTGCATCCAGCTCCCTCCGCTTTCGACTCGCACGGAAAGAAGCAAAGAGGGACCGTGCTGTGAGGAGAAGGAGCACGGTCCCGGAAAAAACAGATCAAGGTGGGTGCGAGTGTGGTCGCTCCGGGAGCAGTTGCACTTCCGATCGCTGTTGCTCCCCGGTGGCCTGAATGAGTAGGGCAAGGAAGCCACCGGGCATCAAAGGCGACCGCTGCGCTTCTCCAGTGCATTCAGCTCCCTCCGCTTTCGACTCGCACGGAAAGAAGCAAAGAGGGACCGTGCTGTGAGAGAAGGAGCACGGTCCCGGAAAAAACAATCAAGGTAGGTGCGAGTGCGGTCGCTCCGGGAGCAGTTGCACTTCCGATCGCTGTTGCTCCCCGGTGGCCTGAACGAGTAGGGCAAGGAAGCCACCGGGTATCAAAGGCGACCGCTGCGCTTCTCCAGTGCATTCAGCTCCCTCCGCTTTCGACTCGCACGGAAAGAAGCAAAGAGGGACCGTGCTGTGAGGAGAAGGAGCGCGGTCCCGGAAAAAACAGATCAAGGTAGGTGCGAGTGCGGTCGCTCCGGGAGCAGCTGCACTTCCAATCGCTGTTGCTCCCCGGTGGCCTGAATGAGTAGGGCAAGGAAGCCACCGGGTATCAAAGGCGACCGCTGCGCTTCTCCAGTGCATCCAGCTCCCTCCGCGTTCGACTCGCACGGAAAGAAGCTACCCGTCCAAAATCATTCAAGGGAGAGAATGCTCATGAAAAAAATGACGAAGTTAGCGCTGCTCATGATGGTTGCTTTTGCGGTGGTACTCGCCGGTTGCGGCAATGGCGACAAAAGCGGAAGCCCTACTAGCAATCCGGGCAGCGGAGAAACGCCTGCTGCGCCAGGGGACAAGGTCATCAAAATCTTTCAATACAAGGTCGAAATTGCGGAAGCGCTCAACCGTCTCAAAGCGGAATACGAAGCTTCCCATCCAGGCATCAAGCTGGACATTCAAACCGTCGGCGGCGGCAGCGATTACGGCGCGGCACTGAAGGCGAAGTTTGCGGCTGGCGAACAACCCGACATTTTCAACGTGGGCGGTTATCGTGAGCTGGATACGTGGCTTGAATATCTGGAGGACTTGTCCGGCGAGTCTTGGGCCAAGGATGCGCTTGAGGTAGCCAAGGAGCCGATGACCAAAGACGGCAAGCTGTATGGCCAGCCGCTGGCATTGGAAGGGTATGGTTTCATTTATAACAAGGACCTGTTCGCGAAAGCAGGCATCACTGAGATTCCAACGACGCTGGAAGCGCTGGAGCAAGCTGCACAGAAGCTGCAGGATGCAGGCATTACGCCGTTCTCTAACGGATATCAGGAGTGGTGGGTGCTGGGCAACCATAACGTCAATGTGGCTTTTGCCAATCAAACCGATCCGGTTAAATTCATTCAAGGTCTGAACGACGGCACCGAGAAAATCCCGGGCAACCAGGTGTTTGCCGATTGGATGAACATGCTCGATCTTACGCTCAAATACAGCAACAAAAACCCGCTGACTACCGACTACAATACTCAAGTAACCTTGTTCGCAACCGGTGAAGCGGCGATGATGCAGCAAGGGAACTGGACGCAGGTGCAGATTGACGGCATCAATCCCGACCTGAACCTTGGCATCCTGCCGATGCCGATCACCAATGAACCGAATGATAAACTGTTCGTCGGCGTGCCAAACTTCTGGGTTGTGAACAAGAACTCCCAAGTGAAGGCGGAAGCGAAAGAGTTTCTGGAATGGCTCGTTACGTCGGATGTCGGTAAAAAATATATGACGGAGGAATTCAAATTCATCCCGGCCTTCAGCTCCATCCAGGCGTCCGAAGAGGAGCTGGGCGATCTGGCAGCCGAGATCATGAAGTACAGCCAGGAAAACAAAACGCTGAGCTGGAACTTCAACCGCTTCCCTGAAGGCGTGCCGCAGGAATTCGGAAGCACGATTCAGGCCTACGTTGCGGGCAAATCGGATAAAAACGCCTTGCTCGAAGCACTGCAGCAGAACTGGGACAGCCTTAAAAAGTAACTTGTGATACGTCATGAAACGTCCATTTGAATCAGCCGGGAGTCATATCCCGGTTGATTTTCTATTTATAGTACTGTATAGTTCTAAATATGAAAAATGATCACACAACCACTCGGTCGAAAAAAGGGACCGGCTCCAACCCGAACAATCGGGCGAAGGCCATCGAGGTGGCCTCACAACTGTTTCTGAGCCAGGGATACAGCTATGTCAGCATGGATGAAGTCGTAAAGGCCAGCGGCGTATCGAAGTCCAACATTTATTATCATTTCAAAAACAAGGAGGAACTGCTGCTCGCCGTCGTGCAATTTTGGATTGCGCGTTACGAAACGGACGTGTACTTGCTGCTCAGCCAACGTGAGCGTTCCGTGGAGGAACGCGTAACTATGTTTATTGCATCCCTTTCCTCCGGCATGGAGCAGCGGGATTACGCATGGGGTTGTCCGTTCGTCACGCTGTATATGCAGACGCCGCCGGACGCGCCGGAAGTGAAAGAGACGATATCGCGTTTTTTGCGCGAGCTTCAGCCGTTGGTGGAAAAGCTGTTGCGACAAGGAATTGAGCAGGGGGAGTTCCGGGCCAATATCGATCCGCAATCTGCGGCTTCCTTGTTCGTTACTGCACTGGAGGGCTCGCTTGTGCTGGCGGAAACTTCGCGGGACGTTTCCATCCTGGAACGGTCTGCGCGCACATTTTGCCAAATGCTTCGGTAATCGAAGCACTTTTTTTTACACATGATTAGTACTGTCTAGTACTAATTAACACTATGCATTGATGGAGGTACAATAATGATTACTGCAAATATAGATAAGGAAAGTGCGGGTAATACAACCATTTTCATGACAGGCAGCACGGGATTCATCGGCAAAGAAGTGGTAAAACAGTTCATGAACGGCACGGCGAATCTGTTACTGTTGGTTCGTTCCGAATCGAGAGCAAGAAAAGCGATGCGGAATCACGGGATCGGAGTGGACGAGAGAATCCGATTCGTTGAAGGCGACCTGTCCCGGCCGGGTCTTGGGCTTAATGGCGAAGACAGGAAGCGGGTTATGGAAGCCGACGTCATCATTCATTCGGGCGGCACGATGGACGTTACCTTGGAACGGAAGGAGGCTGAACGTATTTTCATGAACGGGGCCAAGGAGATCGCGGTGCTGGCGGAGGATATTCATAAGGCGCGGGGACTGCGGCATTTTATTCATGTTGTAGGTTACATGAGTCCCTACGGAGATGACGATAATTCGTCGTTACCGACTAATCGAAAGAAGCGGGCAGCGGACAATCCGGGGAAATGGAAAAGATGGCTCAATACCATGCTTCACACCGAGAGTGCCTACGAGCATATGAAATTTGAAGCGGACCGCTACATTCGCGAGCATGCGAAGCGATGTTCCTATCCTCTATCGGTGGTCAACCCGAGCACGGTCGTGGGGCCTTTTCCGACAGGAATCACAGAGCAGCTCGGGGGATTCGGCCTGCTCGTCCAAGCGACGAGAAACCGGAAAATGCCCGTTGTCCCTGGAGGTTCGCATCATTGGCTGCCGCTGGTATCCAATGATGTAGTGGCTGCAGCGATTGTCTTTCTTGCTGGCGAGTCGGATCCGACGGGAGGAACATTTCCATTGTTGTCGCGTAAGGAGGTCGGCCCGGACATGAAAGATCTGATCGGCATGTTAGCGTCTGAACTGGACGTGTCCACCCCTCGCGGAGTCGTCCCGCTGCCGTTCATCCACGTTCTGATGAAAGCGGGCGGAAGTCGAATTAGCGGCATACCACCGGAATCTCTAGCGTTCATCACGACGCGTGAGTTCGAGGTTGAGCAGACGGAACGGCTTTTTGCATGCATGGGCCGAGCAATGCCTGATATTTCGGCAATGCTTCCCGATGTCGTGGCTGATTTGGATTATCGGATAAGCTATCCCTCGAAAGAAACAAACCTGCCCACAGGCTGGACGCGAACGCGGAAAGGGGAATTGGCGGTGTTGTCTCATGAGGGGGAAGGGGACCCGTGGATTATCGTTCATGGCTTGATGAGCGATGCAGATGATATGCTGCCGTTGGGGCAGGAGATGTGGAGCCGAACGGGAAACCCGGTGTGGCTGATCGATCTGGCAGGGTTCGGCCGATCTGCGAGACGAAGGCAATCGTCGGAAACAAGCAATGCGTTCAGCAGGCAGGTGGCGGCTCTCCACCGCGTGCTAGCCGAAGTAAACGGGCCGATGACGCTGGTCGGCCATTCGGTTGGTGCGGCCATCGCCGCAGAAGCAATGCGGGAGAGCGGGCGCATGGATATCGGCCTGGCCTTGCTGCAGCCGGTCTGGGGAGCCCCGAAGGACAAGCTTCAGCGTTTTGCATCTAGATTGCCGCGCAGAATGTTACATCGTGAACTTTCCAGGATGAGCGCGCAGCGCATGATTCGTCAGTTGCAGCGGACGAATTCGGCAGATGCGGAACAGGCTGTGCTTGAAAGTTATGCCGCAAGAGCCGCGGCAGGGCTGAAATCTCCGCGGATTGCGGGAGCGAATGCGGACTTGCTGCAATGGATTTCAAGGCCTGATCGTGAAGTGGCGATCACGGCGGAGAAGGCGTACACAACGTTACTTGTCTGGGGATTAGAGGATACTGGATACGAGCCGCCTTCAGGCATTCATACCGATGTACAACGTGCCGATGTTCCTCACGGTCATCAGTTTCCCGTATTTCATGCAGCTAAAACGGCTACCTTACTGGTGGAATGGCAGGATGGGCGTCGATGAATTGAAACGTGTCGCCATTGAACCAAGTGTGAGTATTTGTGACACAATAGGGTAGAACTAATTTAGGTTAAGCGCTATATTTTTGTTTTTTTATTCTTATCGCACAATAAACCAACGATCATTTTGGCAAAGCGGCACATTGTGACCGGCTTCTCGGCTGCGTTAGACTTGATCACAAGATATAACAGCTTAGAGAGGATGTGTAGCGATGCCACTTCAAAAAACATTGTTGGCACTTGAAGCGCTCGACAGCGCTTACGTTAACGGGGAGTCGGTGAAACAGCTGTTTGGCGCTTATCCACGCGTAACGGTCGACGTTATGACGGTGCAGGGAGAAAAGGGCAGCACCGACTTTGTGAAAGTGGTTGTACCTGGTAGCGAAGGTAAACGATCTGGCGGACAAGCTCCGACGATGGGCATTGTGGGCCGTCTCGGCGGAATCGGTGCGCGCCCAAGCCGCATCGGTCTTGTTTCCGACGCCGACGGAGCAGTAGCTGCTATTGCAGCGGCATTAAAGCTGGCGGATATGCAAACGAAGGGAGATACGCTGAAAGGCGACGTGATCGTCACGACGCACATTTGCCCGGATGCCCCGACATTGCCGCATGAGCCGGTTGATTTCATGGATTCCCCTGTGGATATCTTGCAAATGAACGAACACGAGGTTTTGCCGGAAATGGAAGCGATCCTGTCCATCGACACAACGAAGGGCAACCGCGTTATCAACCACAAAGGCATCGCCATTTCGCCGACGGTGAAAGAAGGGTACATTTTGCGCGTCAGCGAGGACTTGCTGCGCATTATGGAAATGACAACAGGACAACTTCCCGTGACATTCCCGGTGACGATGCAGGACATTACGCCTTATGGCAATGATCTGTACCATATCAACTCCATTTTGCAGCCGGCAGTAGCTACTCATGCTCCGGTTGTGGGCGTGGCTGTAACAGCCCAGTCGGCTGTGCCGGGTTGTGGAACCGGTGCGAGCCATGAGGTGGATATTGCCAGCGCCGTACGTTTTGCAGTTGAAACGGCCAAGGAGTTTACTGCTGGTATTTGTTCGTTTTATAACGAGTCGGAATATGATCGTATCCTCGGATTGTACGGGTCGATGAGAGTGCTTCAAACCGCAGGTGCGCAGACCACTCCGGCCGTTTGATAACATGAATTGTCCGGTCTGCGAATTTGGGAGACGGGTGAATTGTTTTCGAAGGAGTTGATGACATGAAGCAATTGGGCATGATCACTATTGGCCAAGCTCCGCGGACGGACGTCGCGCCCTTGATCGAAAAATATTTGGAAGGCAGAACGGAGCTCGTGCAATGCGGCGTGCTGGACGGTCTGACCGCGAAGCAAATTGCCGAGCTCGCCCCTGAACCCGGGGATTACGTGCTGACGTCCCGGTTAAAGGACGGCAGCGCTGCCGTGGTGGCTAGAGAGAAAATCCGGCCGCTTCTCGATGGAAAAATACGCGAACTGGAGACGCTCGGCATTCGAACAATCCTGTTGCTGTGCACAGGCTCCTTCCCTGGGTTGCACGCCAACCGCTCCCATCTGATCGAGCCGGACCGGATCATTCCCCCAGCGGTGCAGGCGCTGGCAGATGGCCGCAGGCTGGGATTGATTGGCCCGCTGCCCGAACAGGCGGGACAGCTGGATTTGAAGTTTTCCACCCTTGTTCAACCTGCCTTTGCTGCCGCTTCGCCGTACACGTCGGGCGAAGCGGAATTTCGCCAAGCTGTGGAAACGCTGAAGGGGAGAGTGGAACTGATCTTGCTTGACTGCATGGGATATGACGAACGCCATCGTGAATGGGTAAGTAAGGCAGCCGCAGGAATCCCGGTCATTTTGTCGAATGCTCTAATGGGCAAACTCGTCTCGGAGACCGTCTGAGCCGGTAGTTTGACATAGGAGGAGGCAATACAATGAATCAACAACAGATCGAAGTGAGTAAAAATGTACTGGTCCAGTGCCTGGGACTCCGTCCCGGAGAGACGCTGGCCGTTGTGGCTGATGACGCAAAGCGGGAGCTTGCGGAATCCATCTATGAAGCAGGCAAGGAACTCGGAGCAGAAGCGATGCTCCTGGTTATGAAGGAGCGCAGCAGATCCGGCGAGGAACCTCCGGCACCGATCGCCGAGGCGATGGCGCGTGCCGATGTGGCCGTGTGTGTAACGCGCCATTCGGTAACGCACACTCAGGCACGCAAAAATGCGGCGGCTGCCGGCACGCGGGTTGCAACCATGCCAGGTATGACGGAAGACATGTTCCTGAACGGGGCGATTACGGCGGAATATACCCAGGTCAAAGCGCTGACTGAAAGGGTAACGGACATGCTGACAGCGGGCAAAGAAGTCCGGATCGAAAAGGAGGGCAGATCCTTGTCGTTCTCGATTCATGGTCGGAATGGCGTGCCGAGCACAGGGATGTACCTGAATCCTGGAGAATCGGGCAATTTACCTTCGGGCGAAGCTTACATCGCGCCGGTTGAAGGCCAGGGAGAGGGACGGATCATTGTGGACGGTTCGATCGCGGGTATCGGAGCATTACCTGAACCGATTGAGTTGACCATCGAGGGAGGACGCTTGATCGCGGCAACAGGCGAGAACGGCGAAAAGCTGCTTTCCGTTTTGGGAGATGGCGACGGCCGTTATCTTGGTGAATTCGGAATTGGAACCAACAATAAAGCGAGAATTACCGGTGTTGTGCTGGAGGACGAAAAAGTATATGGCACCATTCATATTGCATTTGGCAGCAACAATACGTTTGGTGGAACCGTAGCTGCCGGCGTTCATATTGATGCCGTTGTGCAGAAGCCTGATGTATATATTGATGATGTCCTAATTATGCGTCAAGGGGAGTTGCAGTCTTAGGCTCGTGCTGGTGCTGGTGCAAGTTGGCGCATCAATTCGATCCAGCAAATCCAGGGATATCCACAACATGTCCAGGGATGTTGACAGCAATCGCGATTTACGTCAGCTTTACAAACAAGTACACAATATATACACAGGATATCCACAGTTATACACAGGCTGGTATAGGTTTATAAACAAGATACCGCTACTATATCCACAAGTTATGCACAAATTGGGGAGGAATATGTGAATGCTGGGTATCATTCGAGTAATTACGCTGCAAAATGATGAAGATATTCACAAACATGGGTCTTTGATCGAAGCGAAATATGGCCTTCCTGTGCTTAGCCGCTGTATTCCGGAGCAGTCTCTTGGCGTGTATGATGAGGAAACCGAAGCTGAGTCTGTTCCCAAGATCCTCAGTCTGGCGATCGAGCTCGAAAGGCTGGGGTGTTCGGCTATTGGCATTAGTTGCGCGGCTGACCCGGCACTTGCCGAGACTAGGAAAGTGGTTCGTATTCCTGTGTATGGTGCAGGGTCCTGCGCTGCACATCTTGCATTAACGTCTTCCAACCGGGTTGGTGTTCTGACCATTCTGGAAGAAGTACCAACACGTATCCGTTCTATTTTGGGAGATGCATACATTGGCATGGATCGCCCGGAAGGCGTCGTGACTACCGTGGATCTGAATACGCCTTCGGGAAAGCGTGCAGCTCTTGATGCAGGAATGCGCCTGCGCGAACGCGGGGCTGATTCGATCGTACTGGCATGCACAGGGTTCGCCACCATGGGCTTTGCCTCGATTGCTGAACAGGAATTGGGCATCAGGGTGCTTGATCCGATTCTGTCGCTGGGGGCGGCAGTTTCCGCATCGTGTTCGGATGCATCGGTACAGACATGAAGAGGTTTGGATGGAGATATCCACAATGGAACAAATATAGATCTAGGCTGATTTGGTTATGAGACAGCGTTGACCTACGGGGACTGATCCTCGTCCGTCAACGCTGTTTTTTAATGCTCTAAAGTGAGATGGCCTATTATTATTCCGAGTAAAAGTGTCGCACGGGAAAAATTATTTTCAATGTTTGATAATGCGTATAACAACGTGAAAATCATTATGATTTTCATTGAAACTGTGTTCTTATATTTCATATAACATATATTCCCTTTTTGTTTGCATCATGAGTCTGGTACACTTACATGAAAATTTGAGGTATAAGTAATAAAAGTTAACATCAAAAGGTGTCCATTCCGGATCAGGGGGCGATTGACTTGAGAACAACAGGGGTTACTTTGCGGGAATTACTCCACATATCGATTCTGGGGAAAGCAAAAATCATCAGCGGCAGTCAAGGATTGGATCGGGTTGTAAGGTTTGTGGACATTATGGAGGTGCCTGATTTAAAGGGATGGCTGAGAGAGGGTGTTCTGTTGCTGACGACGGCATATTCCATCCGGCATGATCCAGCTATCTTGGGCGAATTGGTTCATACGATGAACGAGGCAGGTGCCGCAGCGCTAGCCATCAAACCGGCCCGATTTCTTAAAGAAATCCCGGCAGAGGCCATAGAGGCAAGCAATGCGTGTGGTTTGCCCATCATCGAAATTCCGCCGGAAATTCCCTATATGGACATTACTCAACCTGTGATGGAGCTGGTTCTCGATCGGCAAGCGGCGCTGCTCCGGCGCTCGGAAGAAGTATACCGGACGCTGACCACAATGGTGCTGGAGAACAGCGGCATTCAAGCGGTTGGTGACAATATTGCTGACCTGCTGCAGGCCCCTGTTGAGGTGTTGGACAATGCCGGGCGGACGATCGTATCATCTCCTCCGGATCATGATTGGCAGAAATCGGACGAATCGCTGCTTGCTTGGGAAATTAACGTGGATCGGCGCCGAGTTGCTCGGTTGCTGGTGGACAAGCAGGCGCTGGATGACATGGAGCAAGTGGTGATCGAACAGGCGAGGCTTGTCCTGTCTCTGGAGTTGATGCGGAATAAGGTTGCCGAAGACACCGAACTGCGTCTCAGGGGTAATTTTATCGACGAGCTGATGACTCCGCCTATGCTGTCGAGGCATGAAGCGGAAACGAGAGGGCGCAAGTTGGGTATGAATCCCGGGCATATCTGGGAAGTGGCTGTCATCGAAGGAGAAGCGGAACCGGACGAGGAGTTATTGGCCACCCTGTTGGATCGCGAAGCGCGGCGACGGGGTGTTGCGCCGCATATCGAGTTTCGCTCGAACCGTGCCGTGTTGTTTCTGCCGACGCCTGAGTATATGCAGCATGGGCGCGATGAAGAGGGAGATGCGACCTGGAGCGAGACGATTACAAGCTGGATGGAAGACACTTCCCACCGGCTCGGGACTTTCCGGGCAGGGATCGGGAGCAGGGTGTATCTATGGAACATGCATCAAAGTTATGGCGAAGCACGAAATGCATTAAGGGTCTCGGAGAAACTATGCACGTCCACTACAACGCGGTTTGAAGACGTCGAGGCGTATCATCTGCTTGGCGAAACGACGGCATCGGCCCCCGGTTATGAGGCGTTATTCGAGCGAAAGTTGGGCAAGTTGCGTCAATATGATGAGGAACATGGCGGCGACATGCTCCGCACCTTGTTCTACTATTTGGAGAGTCGCGGCAGTCTGATGGAGACGGCAAGCAGGCTCTACATCCATCGGAATTCGGTCAAATATCGGTTGGAACGCATCAGGGACATTGTCGGATTTGACCTGAATCACCCTCGTGAGCAATTCGTGTGCCACCTGTGTCTCGTATACCACTATCTCCGGCAAGGACAGGAGGAACTGTGAACAACCTGTAACTGGATGATATGGAAAATGTATATGTAGAACGAGGCTGCCTGTGAAAAGGGTGCAAGATGGTCATTAGATTCATTGGTGTTATTAAATGTGACATAAAGCGATGATATTAGTGCACAGCCGACAAACGGTTGTGCATTTTTTTAGCTGAATTGGACGTAGTTCAACCCTCTGAATCTATGTAAAATAAGCACAATTACTAAAGAAGAGACGATAATGGCGGGAATCTTGACATGACATTGTCTGCTCGACACAACATGACAGCAAAGTGAGGACAACAGAGGTAAAGGGGTTGATCGATTGTTAGCTTATACGGTCCGAAGGTTGCTGCAGATGATCCCGGCACTGCTGGGCATCGTAGTCATTACGTTTATTCTGTCCAGGGTGCTGCCCGGGGACCCCGCGCTCGTGATGGCCGGGGAACAAGCGACCGATGACGTCATTAACCGGATTCGGCAAGACATGGGGCTGGACCAACCGTTATTCGTACAGTTTTTTACGTATGTATGGCAGCTGCTTCAGGGCGATCTGGGCTTCGCCTATCACACGGGCCATACGGTAGCGAGCGATTTCGCCTCGCGCTTCCCGGCAACGATTGAGCTGACGCTGGCCAGCATCGTGATCGCCATTTGCGTCGCCATTCCGGTGGGCATTATAGCGGCTACGAAAAAGGAATCCTTCATCGATCACATTTCCAGAGTATTTTCGTTGATTGGTGCTTGTGTACCGATTTTTTGGCTGGGTCTGCTGTTCATCTACATTTTCTACTCGATTCTCGGTTGGGCACCTGCACCGATGGGCCGCATCAGCGGCGACCTGAATCCGCCGACCCATATTACCGGGATGTACGTACTGGATAGCCTGCTCAGTGGTGACATCGTTGCATTGAAAAGCAGTTTGGCCCATTTGTTGCTTCCGGCGATTTGCCTGAGCACGGGCACGATGGCCATCGTGGCCCGCATGACCCGTTCAAGCATGCTGGAAGTCGTCGGGCAGGATTACGTACGGACTGCGAGAGCAAAGGGGCTCAGCGAGGCTTCCGTCGTGGGCAGGCACTCCTTGATCAATGCCCTGATTCCGACGTTGACGGTGCTTGGCCTTCAATTTGGCGGATTGATGGGCGGAGCGGTCATTACAGAAACGATTTTTTCCTGGCCCGGGCTAGGCGGTTACGTCACAGACTCGATTCTGGCTGCGGATTACGCGCCGATTCAAGCTTTTACACTCGTCAGTGCGATCCTGTTCTGTTGCATCAATCTGATCGTTGATCTGGTCTACGGCCTGATTGATCCGCGAATTCGTTATGAATAAAGATGCCGTGAAAGGAGGATACCCGCTGTGAATACTGCTGCGCCAACAACACTGGGAAGTTCAAAGCCGGTACAAGAAGCCGCTGCCAAACCCAAAACCTTTCTGCGGCTGCTGCTGCGCAATCGGCTTGCGGTCGTAGGCCTGACCTTTATCGTCATGTGGACGGTGATTGCGGCTGTCGCCCCTTGGATCGCGCCATATGATCCTTACGCAACAAACACTGCGGTTAAGCTGCAGTCCCCTTCCGGCGAGCATTGGTTCGGAACGGACAATTACGGCCGCGATATTCTGAGCCGCGTGCTCCATGGAGCACGCATCAGCATATGGACGGGCCTGATCGCCGTCGGCATTTCGTTTCTGATCGGCGTTCCGCTCGGCGGAATCGCTGCCTACTATGGCGGTCGGATGGGGAACATCATTATGCGGCTGATGGATGTACTGCTGGCGTTCCCCTCCTTGGTCCTGTCGATGGCGATTGCAGCATCCATGGGTAACGGTTTGACCAGCGCAATGATCGCCGTCGGCGTTGTCGGCATTCCCGAGTTCGCCAGACTGATGTATGGGCAGACGGTATCGCTGCGCGAGAAGGAATACGTCGAAGCCAGCCGGGCCATCGGGGTGAAGGATCGGACGATCCTGTTCCGCCACATTTTGCCCAACGCGCTTGCACCCTTGCTTGTGCAGGCCACACTCGGGATGGGTTTCGCGATTTTGACCGCATCAAGCCTCAGTTTCCTGGGGCTCGGCGTCAAGCCGCCAACGGCCGAGTGGGGCGCGATGATCTCGGAAGGCCGCGAATACATTATTTCCGGTCAATGGTGGCTGGTGACTTTCCCGGGTCTCTCCATTGCAACTTCGATTTTAGGCTTCAATTTGCTGGGAGACGGATTTAGGGATGTATTGGACCCAAGGTTGCGTTCGGGCAGATAGAGGGGATTTATCGCGGGTTCGCAACATGCTGCTTGCTTGGACCTGCTTGAAGTCCCTGAACCTTGCTCGTTGAATATGAATTTCAAGACGTGGATTGTACCGGTTGATATGCATGTTGGAGACTTGCGCTTGGAAGTGGTGATATGAAGAAGGAAGCTGCTCGTCCGACTCATCATCCTTCAAAGTCCATCATTGATCTTATGCCACTAGCGCATTGAAGCAGATACATCCCCTCTCTTCCCTATCCTAGGGTGTGCTGTTTCATTGGGGGAGTGACAATAATCAAACGAGAGTCTTCGAGGCATACATCCGGAACCACGACTGGGGCTCTGCGAGGATGGAGCGGGGAGGTGTATAACCTCTTACTCTATTTAAGCACCGCAACAACGCTTCACAGTTTTAAACATAAAGGCGTAGAGAGAATTCAACCTGCTGTAATGCAGCCAGGATTGGGATGCGGGCGTGACCCGCGAATCCGGCCTGGCTGCAGTCCAATCAAGAGATGGTCCAAATGGGGAGGAAACAGACATGAACAAACGCAAATGGTTTTCTGCAATGATTGCCCTTACCGTCGTGCTCAGCGGCTGTGCCAGCAATGCGAACCAGCAACCGGCAGCAACGGGCACGGGAGAGACAACAAAACCCGCACCAACCTTGACAGTGGCTTATTCAGAGGGCGGAACAACGATGGATCCGGCAGAAGCCAACGATTTAACCTCGGATACGCTCGTACTCGCTACTTATGATCAGTTGGTCACTTACGGGGTGAAAACGGTCGATGGCGGAGAAGTGGCCGATACCGAGAACATCCAGCCGATGTTGGCGGAGAGCTGGGACGTGTCTGACGACAACGCGACGTACACATTCAAGCTCAAAAGCGGCGTGACGTTCCAAAGCGGAAATCCGGTGAACGCGGATGCGGTCGTATATTCATTTGAACGGGTGAAAAATTCAAGCTCGGGCAGCTTTCTGTACGGCATGGCCGATATCAAAAGCGTGACCAAGATCGACGATTCGACCGTCGAAATCGCGCTGAACAAGCCAAACCACATGTTTACCCAAATCATTGCCATGTACACCTTCTCCATCGTGGACCAAAAGCTGGTCGAGGAGAAAGGTGATGAATATCTCAAGACCAATGCGGCCGGTTCCGGACCATTCTCCCTCGAAAAGTGGGATCCGGCGAGCGAGGCCGTATTCCAAGCCAACAACGATTACTGGCAGGGAGCGCCTCAACTGGGCAAAGTCACGCTGAAATTCACGAAAGAAGCGTCCAACCGGGTGCTGCTGCTGAACAAGGGCGACGTGGATATGGCGATTGAAATTCCTCCCAAAGACGTAACGGCCTTGCAGGAAAACAGCGATCTAACGATTGCCTCCAATGCGAGTAACCGAATTCTGTTCTTTGCAATGAATAACAATGTAAAGCCGTTCGACAACGAAAAGGTGCGGCAGGCCATCTCATACGCCATTCCTTATGACCAACTGATCAATGACGTCATGTATGGACAAGCCAAAACGATGAAGAGTGCGGTGGCGAGCAATACGCCGGGATACACGGATACGGGTTACGTCTACGAATACAATCTCGACAAAGCCAAACAATTGCTGGCCGAAGCCGGATATGCAGACGGATTCAGTTTTGACTTCACGCTGGGCTCGGGCTTTGACGATTGGGAATACGACGCCGTATTGATTCAGGCCGAGCTTGCCAAAATCGGCGTCACGATGAACATCAACAAGGTGGCGCGTGCGCAGTTCCTTGAACAGCAAAAAGAAGGCAACCTGGTATCTTATATTTCCAAATGGACCTCCTTTGTCAATGATCCTGGTTACCATCTCGGCTTCCTGCTCTATGGCGAAGGTTCCTCCAACTATATTCACTACAACAATGCGGAAGTGAACAAGCTGTGGGAGGAAGCCGGTGCCGAGCCGGATGCGGATAAACGTAACGAACTGTATGGAAAGGCGCAGGAAATCATTACAACGGAAGCGCCTTGGGCGTACTTGTACGAGTACAATCGCGTCGTGGGCATGAACAACAAGATCAGCGGCTACGTGTATTACCCGGATGAAGTGCTGCGCTTCTATCCGCTTAGCAAAGGCGAATAAGAAGGCAGCGAAAGCGGACGGGAGACAGGCGGACAGCCTGTCTTCCGACCATTTGCCGCATGTCCTTGCTTGCATAACCATATCGGAAATACGGAGAGGAGCCTGACCATGATGGATTGGAAAAAGAAAGTGCTGGATGCGATCGAGGAAAATCAGGACGAGCTGCTTGAGCTGTGCTCCAAGCTCATTCAGTTCCCGACCGAAAACCCGCCGGGAGATTCCCGGGAAATTAGCGCGTTTATCATCGAATACCTGCATCAGGCCGGGATCGGCACCAAGGTGCACGCAGCAACGGAAACGATGCTGAACCTGGTCTCCACGCTGAAGGGCACAGGCGAAGGGGACGAAGGAAAACATCTGATCTTCTGTGGTCACACGGACGTTGTTCCTGCGGGCGATTTATCCCGTTGGGATTTCGATCCGTTCTGCGGCGAAATTCGGGACGGGTACATGCTTGGACGCGGAGCTTCTGACATGAAAGGCGGGCTGGCCGGCCTGATATTCGCCACAGCAATCCTGGCCAAGCTGGGCGTACCGCTTCGCGGTGATCTGTCGCTCATGATCGTGCCGGACGAGGAGACCGGCGGGGATCTGGGGGTGCCTTGGGTACTGGAACGCGGGCTTGCCACCGGAACGGCGGCTGTCATTGCCGAACCGTCCAGTCCACAGCATCCGACGATCGGACAGAAGGGCAGCTGCTGGTTCGAATTTACGGTGGAAGGCACGCCAGGCCATGGCAGCTTGTCTCCGGTCGTGGGCGAGAACGCCATCGTAAAGGCGGCGAAAGGCATCGAGGCGCTGCAGCGGTTGTGGGATATCAAACCAAACATCCCGGAAGAAGTGAAAGAGATCATCGGCATTTCGCAGCATTATGCGAAGGAACGAGAGCAGGCGGGGCTGGCTTATCAGGTATTCGATCACGTGACGGTGAACATCGGAACCATTACGGGCGGTACCAAAGTCAACGTGGTGGCTGATCGCTGCACGGTGCAAGTGGATTCGCGGGTACCGTTCGGCGTTGATTACCGTGACGTTCTGGACCGGGCTCGCTCCCTGCTGCTCGAAGCAGGCATCGAATCGGAACTGAAGCCGTTCGGTTTTCAAGGAAACGCCAACTGGACTCCACCGCATGAACCGATCGTAAGCCAACTGGTCGAGAGCATTGAAGAGGTGAGTGGCGAAGAAGCATACGGCGTGCTGCAATGGGCTTCGAGCGATGCGCGTCATTTCCGCAACCACAACATTCCTGTACTGCAATACGGCCCTGCCGAGTTGTCGACCATCCATAATTTCAACGAAAAGGCGCCGGTATGGCAAATTATCCAGTGTGCCAAGGTGTACGCGCTTAGTGCGCTCAAATATCTCGGCGTCGAAGGCATGCAAGATTCGGATCGGTCCGTATCTGCAGCCTCGAAAGTTTCTTCGTCATAAATCGTATCTTCGTCATCATTAAGCATTTCATCATCGAATTGGGAGGGGAATAACATGACTGCACTGCTCGAAGTGGCGGATCTGCGAACGGAATTCATCACGGACCGAGGAGTTATTCGCGCCGTGGACGGGGTGAGCTTGTCGGTGCGTCAGGGAGAGACGCTGGGCATTGTCGGCGAATCAGGTTGCGGCAAAAGCATTACCTCGTTGTCGATCATGCAGCTTCTGCCCAAACGCATCGGCCGCGTCGCTTCCGGCGAGGTTCGCTTTCAGGGCAAGGACATGCTTAAACTGTCCGGTCGGGAAATCCGGAAGATCCGGGGTAACCGGATGGCGATGATTTTTCAGGAACCGATGACCTCGCTGAATCCAGTGTTCAAGATTGGCAAGCAAATATCGGAGTCGGCGCGGTATCACCTGAAACTGGGCAAAAGAGAAGCCTGGGAACGCTCGGTCGACATGCTGCGCAAAGTGGGGATTCCCCGTCCCGAGAAAATCGCGGACCAATATCCGCATCAGTTGTCTGGCGGCATGCGCCAGCGGGTCATGATTGCCATGGCCATGGTGTGCAATCCGCAATTGCTGATCGCCGACGAACCGACCACGGCACTCGACGTGACGATTCAGGCACAGATCCTCGACCTGATGCGCGAACTGCAACAGACCGAGAACATGGCGATTGTAATGATCACCCATGACCTTGGTGTCGTAGCCGAAATGTGCGACCGAGTCATGGTGATGTATGCGGGACAAGTGGTCGAAGAGACCGATGTCAAGACGTTGTTCTCCGATCCGAAGCATCCGTACACCCGCGGGCTTCTGGCTTCGTTGCCGCAGCTCGCCGGCGATCAGGACAGGCTTTCTTCTATCCCGGGGCAGGTTCCGAATCCGGCACAGATGCCTGCAGGCTGCCGTTTCGCTCCGCGTTGCCCGGTGAGGGAAGAGCGGTGTGAACGGGTACAGCCCGAATTGCTGGAAACCGTACCCGGACACCGCTGCCGTTGTTTGCTTCAACAGGAAGGGGGATTGCAATGAGCGCCATTTTGGAAGTTCGCGATCTGAAAAAGCATTATCCGATCCGTAAAGGTTTGTTATCGAAACAGGTCGGCGCGGTAAAAGCCGTGGACGGCGTAACCTTGACTGTGGAACGTGGCGAGACGCTTGCTGTGGTGGGTGAATCGGGCTGCGGCAAATCAACGACGGGACGTGCCATTCTGCGTTTGATCGAACCGACGGACGGCGAGGTGTTCTTCGAAGGAAAGGACGTGCGCAAGCTGGCACCGGAGCAATTGCGGCGTTTCCGCACCGATATGCAGATGGTGTTCCAGGACCCGTATGCATCGCTTGATCCGCGTTGGACCGTGCAGCGTACGCTGGAGGAGCCATTGCTGACCCATCACAAGCTGGGAAAAAATGAACTGAAAACCCGGATCGAAGAGCTGATGGAAGTCGTCGGGTTATCCCCATATCAAGCCCATCGGTTTCCGCACGAATTCTCGGGCGGGCAAAGGCAGCGGATTGGCATTGCGCGCGCATTGGCGCTCAATCCGAAGTTCATCGTATGCGACGAGCCTGTGTCGGCGCTGGACGTATCCATACAGGCCCAGGTATTGAACCTCATGCAAGACCTGCAGGAACAGTTCGGCCTGACCTATATGTTCATCTCGCATGACTTGTCCGTCGTTAAATTCATCAGCGACCGCGTGGCGGTCATGTACCTTGGCAAAGTCGTTGAGCTTGCGCCTACGGCAGAGCTGTTCTCCGAGGCGCTCCATCCCTATACCAAAGCGTTGATGTCTGCCGTCCCTGTTCCTGATCCCGAAGCAAAAAAAGACCGCATCGTACTGGGCGGCGACGTGCCCAACCCTGAGAATCCGCCAACTGGCTGCACGTTTCATCCCCGTTGTCCTTATGTCAAAGAAGAATGCCGCTCTGCGATTCCGGAGCTGCGGGAGATTTCCCCGGGCCGTCAGGTGGCGTGCCATTTGTATTAGCAAGGAAAACCGTTCGCGTTATGCGCTGGACGGTTTTTTGGTTATTGATCGTATCGGTTTTTTTTATGTTCTGGAGGCTGAGGCGATGTAAAAGAAGAAGAAGGGGCTTTTAGCCTAGTTTCTTATAATATGTCGATGATAACTTAGAGAACAAATGCACAGGTTATGCACATGATTTAAATACATATGCACATATATCAACAGGTTTATTCACAGGTTGTGGGTAATTGTGCACAAGTTATTCACAATCCGGGGTTATTGATACAAAAATATAGTGTTTTTCCGAGTGATATGGGGACAAGCAGAGTGAATTTGAGTGTTATCCACAGAAAAATGAGAAGTTGCCGTTGTCCCATGAGAGAAAAATAATGGACCCGCCTTTGGACCTGGTTGTAGCAAGAGATGTCGAATGATGTAAGGAACGTATTGGATCGGTGAACGGTGTTCACTTATGAGGAACGTCACGTAAACTTGGCTGGTTATGCGATATAGTGGGTGGTTAATGGGGAGGGATGGTATGGCGAAGTTGATTTCCAATGAGGCGATTGTTCCGGATGTTCATGTTATGAAGGTAGAAGGGAGCTTCGAGGGCAGGATGGGGCAGTTTTATATGCTGCGCGGCCGGCACGGTTTCCCGCTGCTTGCGAGGCCGATCAGCATATATGATATCGCGAAGGAGCACATTTCCTTTTTGTATCGGGTGGTTGGCGAAGGGACGCGCATATTTGCCCGGATGCAGCCAGGGGAGGAATTGGACCTGGAGGGACCGTTCGGCAACGGTTTTCCGCAAGTGGACGGAAGCTTGGCGCTGATCGGCGGGGGAATGGGAACAGCTCCGCTGCTGCTTGCCGCCAAACGATATCCGGATGCCCACGTGTATCTGGGATTCGCGGAGCAAGCTTTCGGCGTTGAAGCATTCGAGGCAGCATCGTTGTCCGTTGCCGTTCAAATCGGGGGAAGTATCATCGAACGGGTTGATCCGGCACATTATGCGAACATGTTTGCCTGTGGACCGGCCCCGATGCTAGGGGCGCTTGCCCGCAAAACGGCGAATACGCCGGCAAGGCTGTATATTTCCGTTGAACAGCATATGGCATGCGGGATCGGTGCCTGTCTCGGATGCACGATCCATACTGCCGCAGGCAACCGCAGAGTATGCAAGGAAGGTCCGGTTTTTCCAATCGGGGAGGTGGGACTGCATGAGTTCTTTGGCATGTAACATTGCAGGGGTAGCTATGAAAAACCCGGTGATGATGGCATCGGGTACGTTTGGCTTTGGGAGAGAGTATGAGAGGTTCTACCCTCTGGACGTTTTGGGAGGCATCGTCGGCAAAGGGTTGACATTGCATCCCAAGCCGGGCAATTCGGGCCTGCGGATTCATGAGACGGCTTCCGGCATGCTCAACAGCGTAGGGTTGGAGAATCCCGGCGTATCCGCATTTTTGGAGCATGAATTGGATGAGATGATCCGCTGGAATACGGCGGTGATTGCCAATGTGGGTGGTTCCGATCCGGAGGAGTACGTTCAGGCCGTCACGATGATATCGGAAAACGCGAAGGAGCGCGGCGCGACAGGACGCAGAGGCGTGGACATGCTGGAGCTGAACATCTCTTGCCCCAACGTCAAAGAGGGAGGCATGCAGTTCGGCATTCAGACCGAGACGGCCCGGGATGTCGTCCGCCAAGTCCGGAATGCGACGTCCCTTCCGCTGATGGTCAAGCTGTCGCCCCAAGCCGAAAATATCGCGCGGATGGCAGCCATGTGCGAGGAAGAGGGCGCCGATGCGGTTTCGTTGATCAATACGTTTTCGGCGATGAAAATCGATGTGCGCAGACGCCGAAGCGTCTTTGCGAATACTTATGCAGGGCTTTCGGGGCCGGCCATTAAACCGATTGCCCTCCGCATGGTTCATCAGGTGGCGCGGGCCGTATCGATTCCCGTGATCGGCATGGGAGGCATTCGGTCCGCCGAGGATATCATCGAATTCGTCATGGCAGGCGCAAACGCGGTCCAGGTGGGAACGCATAATTTTGTTCGTTTGCGCGCAGGAGCGGAACTGGTGCGGGAGCTTGAGCAGTGGATGCAGCGTGAAAAGGTAAGCGATTTGGAGGAAATCCGGGGGATTGTCTAAATTATGGAATGCCAGAGGCGGATTCTGCCGAATGTTGACGAGGACATGCGATTTGCAATTGGTTTAGAAGCATGCTGACTCGTGAGGGACTTGACCATAGGCCGTGTACAAAACGGCGCCAAAAACCGACAATTCAGTCTTGATTTTGAGAACGGGTATGGTAGACTTCACCTTAACAGTGACTGCTTTATAATAAAGAAAGCGTTCGGGGTTTTGGACGCAAAGCCGTTAAGGCCAGAAGTATTACGCTACATAATTACGAAATCCGAAAGGGTATGGACAACTTATGAATGATGAAATTCAGTATATCCATTTCTCCGTGGGAGAACAGGTCTGCGCGCTGCCGATTCACCAAGTGCATGAGGTCATCAAAATGGTCCCGATCACCTCAAGCCCGTTCAACACCGGCGCGGTAAAAGGGTTTGCAACGCTGTACGGCAAAGTGGTCTCCGTGGTCAGCTTGCGTGCATTGCTGGGCATTCCCGAAGATGAAACCACGTCTTCGAACCGCATCATCGTTGTCCCTTATCAAGGAGCAAACGTGCCGCTTATCGTGGATTCCGTGGATTCCATCGTTTCCTACAAAGAGATTGTGGAGCCGTCGGAGAAGTACAATCGCTACATGAAGGGAGCGTTTAAGGGAATCGCGCACGCGGAGGATCATGAAGCGGGCATTCTCGATTTGGACGTTATTCTGGGCGACCTGCCGAACGCATAACCTGCCGAGCGCATAGAGAGAATTTTCAAAAATCAGACCGGATACCACATATGAACCTAGCGATGCTCCTCTCCCGACCGGGAAGGGGCATTTATTTTTTGGGGTAAGTGGGGCGGCAACAAAATGCTGCCGATATGGTTGTAAGCCATGGAGAGGGACCAAATCTGTTTTTTTTGTTTGTAGAGGTTTTTAAATCCAGGCATTTTCGTATATGATGGAGAGTAACAATGCAAAGGAATGACGGGAGACTGTAATGATGCAATCGTTGTATGGAGTATGGCTTGGTGACGTATTTTTTTGTTTTTCCGGAGAAACATCGGAGCCGCGCGTGGACGCGTGGAGTCATGTGGTGAGAAGGCTGAGCTTCGGCGACGGGGGTCGTCTGCTTCAGCCTGCCGCCCTGCGCCTGGCAGAGCTGCGCTGGCCGAATCCGATGAGGAATGCGTCGGAAGCAAAGGGAACGAGGCGTCGACAGCTGCTCGGCCGCACGTTGGAAGGTTTGGCTGTTTCGCCGAGGGATACATTCAAGCTGTTGCTTCATTATGACGAAAGCATTCTGAACGCAGCGGGCATCCAACCCGGGCAAGAGCTTGCCTATTGGGTCAAGGCCGCGAGGTTTGCGCAGGAGCTCCTGCTGCGCGGGGAAATTGCGCCGTCTGCCGAATTTGCAGCCAAAACGGGAGCCAGACGCCGTTCCGGCCAGGAAACGCTGACGGGGATTTGGAGACCGCGTCTCGTGCAGAAGGCGGACGCGGAACGTTTCCGCGAATTGGCGGAAGCGATGCCGCCCATCGGTTTGTCGGCTCCGGGAGTATATGCCTCGATGGAGCCGGAAACGCGCCAAGAAGCGGCGGCGGCCGTACTGTATTCTTTTATGAGCGGAATGATTAACGCCTTCGTCACGAAAGAGCTTGAAGGCATGGATAGTGAAATGTCCCGCTACCGCACGTCGTTCCGGCGGGGAATTTCACCGGTGAGCGAGCTGTGGTGGAATAGCCTGATTTCCATGTTCCGTCCGGTAACGGTGCAGGGCTCGACGGAGGAAATGGCCGAGTTCATCGATACCGTTCAGGAGGCGGGCGGTACGATGATGCCGGTGGTGCGCAGCGAAGAGCCGGTTCAGAACGAGGGCGAGTTGAAGCTCGCTCTTCGTCTGGAGCCGCCGCTGGGCGACCAGGAATCGTCATGGGGCATTACGTTTTGGGCAGAGAGCGTGCAAGAGCCGGGAATCAGGCTGCCGGCAAAGGCCGTATGGGCGCATCCTGAGAAGGATCTTCATCGGGGCAGGATTACCTACCCGTCCGTCGCGGAGCAGTTTTTGATGGCGCTCGGGCGTGCGGGGGAGCTGGCCCACGAACTGGAGGCCGCTTTGCTGCGGCCGTATCCGGAAAAAATCGAGCTCGAGCCGTTCGTCTTTTTCGAATTTTTGACGCATGGCGTGCCGCGGCTGCAAAAAGCGGGCGTGACGGTGCTCATGCCTTCCCGTTGGACGCGTTCCGGCAAACGGCGGGCGGGCCTGCGCCTGCAGATGCTCGGTTCCGGGACTGAACGGGCGCCCGGCTCGCCTTCAGCGCTTGGCATGGAGCAGTTGGTGGCTTTCAAGGCGGAGCCGATGCTCGACGGCAAACCGGTAACGGCAGAGGAGCTGGCCGCGCTTGCGGAAGCGACCGTGCCTTATATCATGTTCCGCGGCGAATGGATCGAAGTGGATACCAAGGAAATTCGCCAGGTGCTGCGATACATGAAAAAAGAAGAAGAGCAGAACATGCCTCTTTCCGAATGGCTGCATCTGGTCGCCGGAGAAGGAGAAGACGCCGCATGGAAAGGATTGTCCGTATTCGGGGCGGAATCGGAAGGCCTGCTGTCCTTCCTGCTCGACGGGCAAGTGCTGCGCAGCATTGAACCCCGCACGGTGCCCGAAGAGCTGCACGGGGAGCTTCGTCCTTATCAGGAACGGGGGTATCAATGGCTGTCGGCCATGCGCGAGCTTGGCTTCGGCGTATGTCTCGCAGACGACATGGGGCTTGGAAAGACCATTCAGGTGATCACCTGCCTGCTCGATTTGAAACACGAAGAGAAACAGATGGCGGCTGAGGAAGCGAATGAGCAGGACAATCTTGGTATGGGTTACGATGGGCTGAGGGAACGTACGGATTCAGCCTTTTCCGGGCAGGAGGGTTCGCCTGCATTGATCGTTTGTCCGACATCCCTGCTGGGGAACTGGCAGCGCGAACTGAAACGCTTTGCCCCCGATTTGTCCCTTTACATTCATCATGGCGGACAGCGTCTGCATGGCGAAGCATTCCGGGCAGAGGCCGGCGGGCATGACATCGTGCTGACCACGTATCACCTGGCAGGCAGGGACGGCCCGGATTTGGCTTCCCTGCATTGGTCCACCGTTGTGCTGGACGAAGCGCAGTATATCAAAAATTACCGCACCAAACAGGCGCAGAGCGTCATGCGTTTGTCCGCGCCGCATCGGATCGCGATGACAGGAACGCCTGTTGAAAACCGGCTGAGCGAGTTATGGTCCATCTTCCAGTTTCTTAATCCGGGATATTTGGGCACGGCGACGTCGTTCCGTCAGCGCTACTCCGGTGCGGGCACAGCGGAAGAGAACAGCGCGGCATTGCGCGAACTGCACCGTTTGGTGTCCCCGTTCATGCTGCGCAGGCTCAAAAGCGACCCGGATATCCGCAAGGATTTGCCGGAGAAGCTGGAACTGAAGTCATACTGCTCCCTGACGCCGGAACAGGCCGTGTTGTACCAGCGGGTAGTCGATGAGCTGATGGGCGGTTTGGACGGTCGGGGCGGCATAGCCCGCAAAGGGATCGTATTGTCTTCGCTCACGAAGCTGAAGCAAATTTGCGACCATCCGGTGCTGATCGACAGCCAGCGTAAGGACCATGCCAAGAACGAGGCGTCGGGCAAAATGGAACGCCTGCTGGAGCTGATCGATGCCATACGGGACAACGGAGAGTCCGCGTTGATCTTTACCCAGTACGTCGCTATGGGCGAGCTGCTCGTGTCGCGTTTGGCTCAAAGGTACGAGGAAGAGCCTTATTTCCTGCACGGTGGCGTTTCGAAGGCTCAGCGGGACGAAATGGTCGATACGTTCCAGAAGGGGGGAGGACCCTCCCTGTTTGTGCTCTCGCTTCGCGCAGGCGGCGTCGGCTTGAACTTGACCCGGGCAAGCCATGTTATCCATTATGATCGTTGGTGGAACCCGGCCGTGGAGAACCAGGCAACGGATCGCGTGTTCCGGATCGGACAGAATCGCAACGTGCAGGTTCACAAGCTGATCTGCCAAGGAACGCTGGAGGAACGCATCGATGAGCTGATCGAGAGCAAAAAGGCGCTCTCCGAGCAGGTGGTCGGCTCCGGCGAGAACTGGCTGACCGAGATGTCGGACGAGGAACTGCGCGGCCTGATCTCGCTCCAGGGAGAGACTTGGCTGTAGAACAGGACCCGGGCAGTCGGCTCGGGATCAAAGAAGCGAAAGGGGGATGGATGTGAGCGATCAATGGAACGTGCAACTGCAGATGCAGCCGTCTTCCGCTCCCGGAGCGTGGACGGCGGAAGTAAGCCCCGCATCCGGGCATCGTGCCGGGATGCGGGCAACTGGAGCAGAGCCGCACCTGGAGGATTCCGGCGCCGGCCCGTTCACGGTGACGGTCGTGCAGGCGCATCTGGACGCCGGCGCCCGCGCCGCCCTGCTGGCCGAGCTGCGTCGGCGCCCGCAGGCGCTGTACGCGCTGCTGCGCGGCGGCCCGGCTCCGGCAGAGCTCGCCGGGCTGCTGCCGGCGGCGCCCGAGGCCGGCGCGTGCACCTGCGGCCGCACGGGCTGCGCCCATGCGGCCGCCGCCGTGCGCGCCGCCGCGGCCCGCTGCGCGGCCGAGCCGCTGCAGCAGCTGGCGCAGGCCGGCCTGCCGCGCGAAGCGCTGCTCGCCGGCGTGTTTGGATCATGGGCCGAAGCTTTGGCCGATGATCCAAACGGCGCCAGCCGCGCCGCGGAGACGGCGGGCCGCCCGCAGGCGCGCGGCGGCGAAGGCGGCGCGGCCGTCGGCGAGTGGATCGCCGAGGCAGCCGCTGACGGCGCGCTGCACCAGCCCGGGCCGGGCTTCGGCGCCGTGCAGGTGCAGCTGGCCGAGCCGGGCAAGCCCCCGGCACTGCCGCAGCTGGAAGCACTGCTGCCGGGCAAGCCGGCGGCAGCAGGCCTGGCTCTGATCCGCGAGCGGGTTGCCGCGCGGCTCTGGCAGGCTGTCCGGCCGCAGAAGGACAGCAAGGCAAAGACGTGATATCGGGGTTAAACGAAGCGGGAGATGCGAATGCATCCCCGCTTGTTCGCATTGAACCAGGGGATGCCCTAAAAGGCCGAAAACGGACCCATGCGGCCGTCCGTACGCCATGATGAGAGGAGAAAACCTCTCAAGGATGGCATTGCCGGTGGAGGTTCGCGTTCTTTTAAGGTATACTGTCGCAGGGGAAGGCAGACCGCAAGGTGTTGCCGTTTCCCCGTGAACCGGCTTGGCTGAATGCATGCCTTTTCCTTCGTTCGTCTAATTCAAAAGGGGAAAAGCTTGTCCGTCGACCGGGATTTGACATCATTCGAATTCATCAAATTGATTACAGGATAGGAGTTATAACATGAAAAACAGTAACAGCAGACAGCGCCGCATTGTGGTTATGCTGTCTTCCTTCATGATATGTGCGGCACTGCTGACTGCATGTCAGGACAGTTCCGGCACCGATGGCAAGGCGGGCCTGAACGCAGGCGGGGACACCGTGCAGGGAACCGACGGAACGACCGTTCATTTTACCGAGGATCACGGCGGTGATGGACAACCGTCCGCTGGCAACGGCGATGCTTCGGCTGAAACCGGCGGAAACGGCGAGGGGAATTCCTCTGCCGGCGAAGGACAGGCTGCCGAAGGCGGCAGCGGGGGCGGAGAAACCGCAGTCTCAGCTGCCCTGATGGAGAAACGCAGCGTCAGTGCCCTGCAGAATACGATCGACGGGCAATCCGTCGTGACCAATGCCGAAGCGATGACCGTCATCGTTAACAAACAGCGCAGCCTGCCGGAAGGCTATGAACCGAATGATCTGGTCGAACCGAACGTGCCGTTTTCCTTTGACGGACCGCATGAGAAGCGCCATATGCGCAAAGAAGCCGCTGAGGCGCTGGAGAAGCTGTTTGCAGGTGCAAAAGCGGACGACATTGAACTCCGCGCCGTTTCCGGCTATCGTTCGTACGAGCGCCAGGTTTCCATTTACAACAACAACGTCAAAACCAAAGGGGAAGAATATGCTTCCCGCGTCAGCGCCGTGCCTGGACGAAGCGAACATCAGACCGGTCTTGCCATTGACGTATCGAGCCCAAGCGTGGGCAATGTGCTGGAAGAGTCCTTCGGCAAATCGAAGGAAGGCCAGTGGCTGGCCGAACATGCAGCCGAATATGGTTACGTCATCCGTTATCCGGACGGCAAGGAGAGCATTACCGGTTATGTGTACGAACCTTGGCATATCCGCTATGTCGGCACAGATTTGGCTCCGGATGTCGTCAAAAGCGGCCTGACGCTCGAAGAATACTTCGACGCAGCCAACATCAAGCTCTAATGAGGACTGCGGCCTCAGTGCCGCTACGGAAAAGCGGGCCTGTCCGCTTCTGAACAAAAGCCTTTCGCACAAACGCCATCAAGATGCACTCGGCGTGTGGGCGAGAGGCTTTTTACGTGCTGTTCGGCACATGGACATGCTGATATAATTGAAACGACAATGGTGAAAAATGACAAATAAGCGAGGGTGACAATATGAGCAGGCAGCAGGTGTTTACGGGGTCCCCATGGGAACCGCTCGTGGGATATTGCAGGGCAATCCGTGTCGGCAACCGCATTGAAGTGGCGGGAACCACCGCCATGCAGGATGGCGTTGTTGTGGGGGCGGGTGATCCTTATGCGCAAACGCGTTTCATTTTGCAGACGATTGAAAAAGCCCTGAAGGAACTTGGTGCCGATCTGTCCCATGTTGTGCGGACCCGCATGTTCGTGACGGACATTTCCCGCTGGGAGGAAATCGGAAAAGCACACGGCGAGTTTTTTGGCCAAATCCAGCCTGTCGCTACGATGGTCGAGGTCAGTGCGCTGATCGATCCATTGCTGATGGTGGAGATTGAAGCGGAAGCCGTCATCGAAGAGAACGAGTAACCTGTCGCAATCCGCCGCAGCCAATATGAATTACGGCTCAAACGATCATTTCCGGCCTCAAGTACGGGGCAGGCGGGATGTACATATCTTTTGCTTCGTTGATTTGAAGCAGGGTGCAAATCAACGCCAAAAACCCTTATTCGTGCATGACGAACATGCTGAATAAGGGTTTTTGGCATCATTTAAACTATAGCTTACTTCGGTTGAATTTCCGCCCCATCGGCTCTGTCTGCCGGAGACGGCAATCCGTCGGTCATGCTGGTGCCGTCAGCATCCGTATCCACGACAAGTTTCCAAGCCGTTCCGATCGGCGGCAGGCTGCGAGTCAGAAGTGGGCTGTAAAATCCGATAATCGCGGCATCCTTGGTCAGCACGTCAGCTTTCAGCGTTTTTCCTTGAGGATCGACAATTTGGGTATCCTCATTGATGTTTAGAATGACGCGGTCCTGTGAGGTCTCAGACAGCCCGATGCCCGAGATTTCGATGCGCGTAACGGCATGGCCCTCGCTCGTTACTTGTTCGATTTTGCCCGCGGTACCCAGAACTTCGGAGTTTTCCGATTTGGAATCCATTTGATCAAGTACGGTGATGCGGTAGGTAGGAGTTTGTGGCGGCAGGCTCATGGTCATGATGATTGCATGCTCTGCTTCAATAGTCATGCCGATGGACAGATCGCCCAGCTTCAGTGTTTTGCCATCAGCGGTTTGATACACGGTATCCTCGCCGACGTTGAGTACGATGCCTGACGTGCCGACGCCGCCGATATGAACGGAAGCGTATTTGTCTTTTTGGTTGATGCTTGTAATGACGCCGCGCTCAATGATGGTTTTGGCCTGCTCTTCCGACGCGATGGATACCTGGTTGCCCGTTGTGCTGACTTGCGCTTGCAGCACTTTCTCGGCGAAGGCTGCCGGTATGTACATCTTGCCGTTTGTGATTTCAGGGGCAGTTCCCAAGGTCAACAGCATTTTGTTGTACGAATATTGGTCTTTTCCTGTCGTAACGATCGTCCACAGGTTGCCTTTGCTTAATTCGGCGGATTTGTTTTCCTTGTTCCATGTCAGTTCAATGCCGAGCGCATCCGCAAGGTCGCGCAGCGAGATCATGGGGGTTTTTCCGTCTTTATTCCAGTATCCTTCAGCGATGGCGGTATCGTTGACATGGACTTTTACCGGACTCAAGGCCTTGCCCTGACCCTGAACCGTATTCTGAACGATGTCCTGGCTGCTCACGGGGATCGCGTCTGATCCGCTGTTTAATTCAGCCGCATAGGCAGCCCCTCCACCGAGTGCCAGAGAGAGAACCATCAGGGCGCTAACTTTTTTCATGTTGTTGTTCATTGTTGATCATCCCTTTCATTCTTGTATGGACGTTGGCACATTTTATCAATGACCGGTCGTTCATTCTCTCTAGACGGGACTTCTTTGCCGAGTGTTGCACTTATTTATGAGTTTCCAGCGTTAAAGTATGAAGGCGTTACAAAATAGGAGCGATTTGACGTATTTTTGCTTAACATATACGTGAATCGATGGGATATTTTGTGTAAAATAGGAAGCAGTGAGCAGGGTTGATCCATTGACGGTTAGGTTGGGGATATCCGCCTGAACCAATGCAGCTGCCGAGGCTCCATGAATAGAGGTAACTCAATCGAGTTGGCGAAAACGGAGGAGAAGCGAACGATGAGCGACATGCTGGTTGCACTGTATCGATTGCCGGAACAGGACAAGGAGCTTGATGAGTTAAGACAAAAGGGCATCGTCATTCGCAAGCCGCTTGCACCGGAAAAGCAGGTCGTGTTGGATTGGGTGAAGTCGCATTTCAGCCAGGCTTGGGCCGACGAATGCGACGTTTCTTTTTCCCGCCAGCCTGTAGCCTGCTATATTGCAGTGGAGCATGACAAAATGATCGGGTTTGCCTGTTATGAGGCAACCTGCCGCAATTTTTTCGGCCCGACAGGGGTCGGCGAACAAGCGCGGGGACGTGGAGTAGGGAAGGCTTTATTGCTAGCTTGCATGCATGCCATGCGTGCAGAAGGGTATGCCTATGCCGTTATCGGGTCCGCAGGACCAGTGGATTTCTACGCCCGTACCCTTGGTGCCGTTCCGATTGAACATTCGACGCCGGGCATATATGAAGGCATGCTGCGGGCAGACTAGAACAACCTGATTACGGATAAGGGAGGAAGCGCGAGGATGAATACGGGCAAAAGGCTGCATATCGGCATGATTGGCACAGGCTCCATTTCGGATCTTCATCTTAGATACTATGCCCAGAACGAACAGGCCGTGATCTATGCGATCTGCGATCTGAACGAGCAGCGGGCTGCGGCAGCGGCGCAGAAATACGAGGCACAGTCGGTGTACACCGACTACCGTGAAATGTTGAAAGACCCTCATGTGGACGCCGTCAGCATCTGCACATGGAACAATACCCATGCCGATCTTGCCATCGCAGCTTTGGAAGCGGGAAAACATGTCTTGCTGGAAAAGCCGGTTGCCACCACGGTTGTGGATGCGCTGCGCATTCAGGAGGCGGTAAAGAAGAGCGGCTGCACCCTCGTCGTCGGATTCGTCCGGCGTTATGACAACAACATGCAGATGCTGCGCAGATTTGCGGAGGCCGGGGAGTTCGGGGAACTGTACTACGCCAAGGCTTCCCTTCTCCGAAGGCACGGGAATCCGGGAGGCTGGTTTGCCGACAAAAATCGCTCCGGCGGAGGTCCCCTAATCGATCTGGGCGTACATATCATCGACCAATGCTGGTACATGATGGGCAGGCCCAAACCGATATCGGTAAGCGGCAATACGTACCGGAAGCTGGGCAACCGGGCAAACGTAGAGCATCTTTCCTTTTACAAAGCAGCCGATTACAGTTCAGCCGTCAACGACGTGGAGGATATGGCCAACGCGATGATCCGATTCGAGAACGGCGCTTCGCTCGTCGTGGACGTGAGCTTTACGCTCCATGCTCGCAAGGATGAAACCTATGTGAAGCTGTACGGCGAGCGAGGGGGGCTCGAACTCGAACCGGAGACGCTGATCGTTGCGGAGAAACATAATACGATCCTCAACATCGAACCGCAGACGGATCATTCCGGTCTTCATATTCACAGTGCGTTCCAGAACCAGATCGACCATTTCGTGGATTGCTGTCTGAACGGCACGGAGCCGATCAGCCCCATTGCCGATGGCGTGACTTCGACGAGAATGCTGTGCGGCATTTACGAGTCTGCCGAGAAGGGAAAAGAAATTCGTTTGGACTAAACGCATTCACTTGGGACTATTAGATATAGACTGGAATCTACTTGTTCATCGGTGACTGTTCATAACCAGGGTCGTCATAGTCTGTATCCTGAAGACGGTCAAGCACATTCATTTCTTCAATGGCCTGACGGGTCGGCAGCGTTCCATGATGATGCAAAAAGGCGTACAGCAGGACTAGTCCATTTGCAAACCGCTCACTTGCATCATCGTGATCAGCCGACTTATAAGGTACGGGAGCGCGTTGCAGCGTGTAGGCATCGTCATTTTCCGCAAGATCCATCAGCTCCTCCAGCCTGGCCAGCTCTTCGTCATCCAGGACGACTTCGAAAGGCGTTGATTCGCTGCGGGACTGTTCGATGAGGTTATGGGTTACCGATACATAATAATGCTTTTTTTCGACCATCCTCGTTCAACCTCCATTCAAAAATGGAAAAAAGACGCTTTCCACTGTTAATAAACAGCGGAAAGCGTCATGAAACGAAATGAGAACGGAAGGGCAACGTCCTGAGCTCATTGTATAGTTTATCTGAAGCGTGCATCCCTTCCGGTAACGGGAACGCTGCGTGTGCCCGCCTCCATGGGGCCGGAGCACAAGGGGCATGCAGGCGGACCCGAGGCAGTTCTGCGCCCGGAGCTGCTGCGGGAGTGAGTGTCCGTCTTCTGCCGCAGCCACGCCTTGCACGTCGGCGAGCTGCATTTCCAGATCGCCACAACTTCCGTGCGTCCGCCGCCGCTTGATGTTCCACTATTTGTGGCGGATGCCGAAATGGAGGACGTGTTCTGCCGGACGCTTGGCGTACTGTAGGCTTTGTGATTGCGTACTTCCCCGCTTCGCCTGCGATCCTTTGGCTCCGGTGTTTCGGCATCGCCGCCGTTGATTTTGCGCCTGTGGATCATATCCCTTTTGCCGGAGTCTGCTCCGGAGCGAGTGGGAGAGGCGGAGCCGTTGCCATAGGATCTATGCGAGGAGCCATAAGCTCCGGAATCCGTGTTTTTGCGTTTGTCCGGTACGGTGATGCCGAACGCCTCCAGCAGAAAACGCGACACATCGGCAGGTTTGCCGTGGTGGCTGGCAGGAGAAGTCACGTACAGGTACTGCTTGGCACGCGTTACGGCTACGTAAGCAAGCCGCCGTTCTTCCTCGATCGCAAGCTCCAGGTCGGCAGCGGTTTGCTGCACGGTGAGGGCGGCCTTTTGATCATCGGGCAAATCTTGCCGGAGGGCCGAGCTATGCGGAATGATGCCTTCACTGGCGCCGATCCAGTACACGCAGGGAAATTCGAGCCCTTTGGCCCGATGGATCGTCATAAGCTGAACGGCATCGCTGTCCTCGGCTCGGCGCAATGTTTCCATTTCCCTATGCCTGCGGGACAGCTCGTCGGCGAAGCCGATGAATTCTTCGACGGTTTCGAAGCGTTTGGCTGCCGCTTCGAATTCGTCGAGCGTCTCCAGCATCGTTTCCCGGTAATGCGTAAATATGCTGGGGTCTCCGCTCTCCATGTATTTGTCGTAGAATTGGCGCCGCATTTCCTGAACGGCAAAGACCGGTTTCATTTTGCTGAGCGATTTGATCAGCTTGATGCGTTCCTTCACTTGTTCCTGCTGGAAAGGCTTCAGCTTATCCCATTTGGCCAGATGAATCAGCGGATACTTCTTGGCCTGCTGTTGTTCGGAGCGTTGAATCCACTCCAAGCCGGCATCGCGGGATACGTACAGCGGACCGAGCGCGCTGGGGAGTGCTTCCGCCGAACGGGGGTTGAGCGACAACCGCAGGTGATCCATCAGCGGCCGGATCAAGGACTGATCATAGAAGACAGGGGATGCGCCATGTTGAATGAAGGGCACGTCCTTCAATACCAGTTGCTCGAAAACGGCCCGGCTGCTGCTCGCGGTACGGTGAAGAATCGCAATGTCGCGGTAACGGAACATGCCGTCCTCGACCTGGCTGCACAATTGCTCGACGACCCAGGCAGCTTCCTCCTCGGCATTGGAGGGCGTTGCGAAGCGTGGTGCGTCACCGCGATGTCCGGCCGCTCGCAGCGTTTTGTGGCGCCTGCGTTTGTTGCGGGCAACAAGCTCGCTCCCAAGCCCCAGGATGCGCGCATCGCTGCGATAGTTGATGTCCAGCGTCACGATGCGTGCTCCGGGATAGACTTTATCGAATTCCAGAATCGATTCCTGCCTCGCACCATTAAAGGTATAGATCGTCTGGTCGTCATCGCCGACAACCATCAGGTTGCGATGCGCCGATGCCAGCTTCTGCACGATTTCGTATTGAAGATGATTCGTATCCTGGAATTCGTCGACCATGATGTACTGGAAGCGCCTTTGCAAGGGCTCAAGGACGGCCGGATCGCGGAGCAAGGCGGCGGCACGCAGCAAAATATCATCGAAATCCATTTTGTTCCGGTCCCGTTTCCATTCCTCGTATCCGATCAGCACACGTTTGGCGTCGCGTTCTTCCTGCGTTTTTTCGGGGAGGTCGGCCGTTGCGGAGCCTTGCATTTTCCAGGCGGACAGCATGGCAAGCAGGCTTTCTGGCTGGAATGCCTCACTCATGCCATATTGGCGCAAAAGCATTTTGATCACGGTGTGCTGGGCTCTCGGTTCGCCGAAGATGTCTTCTTGCGTGCCGTAGTGGCGAAGCAGCGTCAGCGCAAAGGAGTGGAACGTACGGGCCTGCACCGCTCTTGCGGCTGCCGGGCGAATGCCGGGCAGGGAGGCGATGCGGTCCTTCATCTCCGCTGCGGCTTTATTCGTGAACGTCACCAGCAGAATGCTGCCGGCGTGAACGCCGTGAATTGCCATCAGGTAGCCTGCTCTGGCAGCCAGCACCGTCGTTTTGCCGCAGCCGGCACCAGCGAGGGTGAGCAGCGGGCCTTTGTTGTGGCGCACAGCCGAAATTTGCGGCCCGTTGAGCCGGATGCCGGCTTCCTCCAGCGAACGGAAATAGGCTGCATCCGCCTCGTCTGCCCTGACGAGCTGCCTGCTTGTTTCCAGCGGCGCCGAGGGCGATTGCGGCAAGGAAGCAGCGGCGGTAACCCCCAGGGGACGGGGATAAAACGTTGAGTTCGGACTTAACATCATTCATCCACCTCGATATGATTCAGGGATCCGTGAAGATCCCGTTAAAAGTAATCCATTTGCCCTTTTCACAATCCCATTGTAAATTGGTATGATAGGGTTAGCCGCCCGAATGGGCGAACAGACAGGGCCAAAGCTTCATTATACCGAACGTATGGTCCTGACGAAAGCCCCCGATTTCATCCAAGCGGAGGAACGAAGGGCGTGGATGAGGTTTTGCGCAACTTTTCGCCATCACGTCGTATAAGTTATATGTCGGGGCGTGACGTACCTGCTAATGATGAATGAAAATGAATCTATCAAAGGCTTTTCTCGTTGAATCGAGCGATTCAACGTTTGACGGACGGAGGAGGAGATGTCATGAAATTGCTTCAACGTATCAAAAACGGAGCAAACCGCGCTACGGAACGTGCACAGCACGCGGTTGAAATTGGCAAATTGAACAATCAGATTTTGGGCTTGCAGGAGGAACAGAGAGTCCATTTTACAGATATGGGACGTATTTTTTACGAAGGCTACCGGGCGAATGACATGATCAATATCGAGAAGGACATGGTGGAGCTTTCGAATCTGTGCGATGAGCTTCAGGATGAAATCGACGGATTGCGTACCAAAATCGCGGAATTGAAGAACGAACGCTTATGCGAATGCGGTCATGTTGCCTCGCTGGATGCCAATTTTTGTCCGAAATGCGGACGCAAGCTTGGCGAGTTTAAGCCTGCTGCACAACAACAGGCTGATCCAGGATACCCATCTGCGCGCAACGAAGCTGCAGTGTCTCTGAGCAAGGAAAGCCCTGCCCCAGAGAATCCGAAATCGATGCCAGCGGAGGAGGAAGATCCGTACGAAGCGGCCATCCCTTCCATTGCCGATCTGGAGGAAGAGATGGAGTATAACGGCATGGATTTCACCCAAGAGGAGAAGGAAGCTTTCGATGCCGAGTGGGAGCGGCGCCGCGAGGAGGAAATGCAGCGCGAACGCGAGCGCCAGCAGGAATTGGACGAACGGATCAGGTATTGGAAGGAAAACAATCCGATTGTGGGCAACGTTCATGTGCAGAATGAGGTTGCCCGCGAATTGGTGAATTGCCAGATTTGCGCCTCGGAGCTGCCGAAGGGCTCCAAATGGTGCCCGCGCTGCGGAGCAGAACAGATTTGAAGCAGTAGAATGGCTGCTTCACAAAAGAGGAGAGGCAGCACAGGTTGTCGACAGCATGGGGGGACGGGATAATGGACCGACTGCTGCATCATATCCGTCATCTTGGCTTTACCGAGATGGAAGCAAAAATCATGGTGGAACTCGCCAAGCACGGTTCGGCTTCGGGTTATGAGGTTGCGAAACGCCTTGGCGTGTCCCGCTCGAACGTATATGCCGCGCTACAGCGAATGGAGCAGCGGGGCTTTTTGCTCCGCAGCGCCGGCGAGCCGGCCAAATACAGCGTGCTTGAACCCGAGGAACTGACGCGTATGATCACCGAGCAAATGCGTTCATCGCTCGATTACGTGCAGAGCAGCATGCCTAGACATGAACCGGAACAGCCTGCTTTTTATAATCTCGAAGGTGACCGGAACGTGCTGGATGCGCTAAGCCTTAAGCTGGCCGAGGCGAAACACGAGATCGTGGTGGATCTTTGGTGGGAGGAGGCCGAGCTGCTTCACGTCGAACTCCAGCGCGCCGAAGAGCGGGGCGTACGCGTATTATGGTCTTGCGATGGCGGAGAGGGAGGTATGGAACCGCCTGTCCCGTGGGCATTTGATTCACTGGGTGGCATGAGCAATGGCCGGAGATTCACGCTGGTCGTGGATCGCCGCTGGTGCATGCTTGGCATGCGTGGGGAAGCATGCATGACTCAAGCCGTAGTCACGGCTCATCCGGCCATGACGGGTCTGCTATTGAACCATTTTGCACAGGCATTGGTTCTGTTTGAACTGGAACAGGACATGGGCGGGGAACTCGAGGCGCGATACGGACCGCGTTATGCCGAGTTGGCTGCACGTTACTGGGGGGCATTTCCCGAAGGAAATTCGGGAAGCTGATCCATGCGAGATTAGGGGATGCTCTCGCTCAGGTAGGGAGCAGGGCGGAGCATCCGGACAGGTCTTGCGTTTTTCATATTTGAGGCTGCAACGAGGCGCTGCGATCGGCAGCGCCTTGTTGTATTATCGCGTTATGAAACAGGGAGGCTGTCGCACGAAGAAAGTATAACGCCATCCGGTTTCAGGGAACATAAACATCGGAAGTGAAACATATGCTGATCAGGCAAAATGAATTCGTCGAGCCATCAAAGCTCCCTATTTCTTAAGTCTTAAGGACAACCGGGCACATGATGGAGTGCTTCAAGGATCTCGGTATAATACGTGGTTCCATGAGGCACGAAATCGGCTGCGCGCACCTGGCGAATCACCCGCTTGAAGGGGAAAGCATTGCCGGACGCACCTTCATCTGCAACGGAGAGGGGCCCGTGGTCGCCGGAATCCTCGTATTCCGCCTGTATTCCGGTAGCTTTTACGCGGTCTGTCTGACCGCGGAACAAGGCAAGCAGCTCGTTTAAAGGAACTTCATACAGACTGTCCACTTCGCTGGCCTGGAGCGTATAGGCCTCGAGCGGTTGATCGACGCACAGGCCATAAACGGCGCTGATTTCGTTATCGATAAAAGGAATTCCGCGCACTTCGCCTTGCAATTGCTGTTTGACGGTAAGCAGGTGGGTCAGCGCTTCAAACGGAACCGCCACCCCCAGCTCCTCTTCCAGCTCCCGGCTGGCCTCGTGTAATTGCTCGCCGGCGGTGAGATGGCCTGCAGCCGTAATATCGTAACAGCCAGGGAACGTGTCTTTGGTATCCCGGCGGCGCTGGAACAACACCATGCGCTGCTCCCCTTCGTCGCGCACGAGCCAGCAGTGGAAGGAGCGATGCCAATATCCTTGGGCATGGACTTCGTGGCGAGGTGCCGTGCCGATCCAATTTTGACGTTCATCGTAAATATCGAAACGTTCTGGGGTCATGAAACGTATCTCCTTATATAACAAGTTTAAAAGTTCAAAATTTCACAAAGTTTGCTTAACGATGAAAGGGGAAGGATTCCATGGAATGCATTGTACACTTTCAAGTGATTTATCCGCAACCTCAGGAGCGCAAAAGCCTGCGCGGCCTCATTTTTGTAGGGCAAGGCCAGGAACCGGCAAACAGCCAGTTGGCGAGCATGTTTAAGGATATGGGATTCAACGTACGTTTGGAGGATGAAGAGCAGCTGTTGTTTAAACCGACGGACCCTGGAGCGGATTTCGAATTTATTCGCGTGACAGAACTCGATACAGGGGAAGAAGTATACAAGGAAGACCGTGATCTGAAGGCAATTCTGGAGCATCTCCTGCCACGTCGTTTCTAGAAGCGGGCGGCGTGGTTTTCCGGGGCACCCGTTCTCGGGTATACATATTCAGCAATGTTGAGCAGTATTGACGCAGACAGTAAGCCATAGTAAAAGGCCAAGCCCATACCGACGCTGCATACGCAACGTAGAGGACTTGGCCGATTTTTTTTCCTGCAGGAAACGCGCAGAACCTGTTTTTTTAGGCCGGCGATCCGCTTCCTTCCACATCCAGATGGGACGTGCAGTGCGAGCAGCGCGTGGCCGCAATCGGGATTTCGGACAGGCAGTACTTGCATTCCTTGGTCGTTTTCGCGGGTTCGGGTTTCTTCTCTTCTTTGCGTTTGAGCAAGTTAATGCCCTTCACCAGCATGAAAATGCAGAATGCCACGATGAGGAAATCGATAAGTACGTTGATGAATTGCCCGTAAGCGATGACCGTAGCTCCTAATTCATTCGCCTGGGCGAGCGTTGTAATGTCCTGACCGTTTGCCGTTTTGATATCAGGGTCCAGGTTAATGATTTTCTGGCTGAAATCGATGCCTCCAAGCAGTTTGCCGACAGGCGGCATAATGATGTCGTTGACGATGGACGTCACGATTTTGCCGAATGCCGCACCGATGATCACACCGACTGCCAGATCGACGACGTTGCCGCGTACGGCAAATTCTTTGAATTCTTTAAGCAAGCCTTTCAATCTCAATCCCTCTCCTTTGACCAGCAAAATGCTGCCAGTGTTATTTTCCCCATCCATTTCGCCCCACAGCGAACTTCCGTTTACATATTGTACAAAAAAATGTCGCTGCCATCATCCTATTTCTACAATTTTAACGGGATTTCCGCAAATTACATGAAAATACTTCTTTATTTCACGGCGCCAATTCGGTATACTTCTAACATTGTCAGTTATGTATACACGTTTATGTTCCTTATGAACATTCAAAAGAATATGCCTTTACTCGTATATGTGCAGGAATAGGCCTGCATGTCTCTACCCGATCACCGGAATGATCGGACTACGGGAAGGAAACGCCGCATCATCGGGGTTGCTGAAACCCTTGGACTGCGAGGACGGAGCTGGGTTATCGGCTGCCGGCCTTCGAGTTCTGGATGATCCGTGCGTTTTGCCGACACGTTTTGACTTTGCGTGTTTGCAACAAGTCCGTCTTCCCGTCTCTGGTCCAATCCGCAGTGAGGAAGGCGGGCTTTTTGTTTTTCCCGTTCTCCCTGTGAAGGGTATGAGGCCGGCCGCACATCGCGAGGGCAATTACAGGGGGAAGCTTGCAAATGAAGTTGTTGAAGGACAAGGTGCGCCAGGAAGGCATTGTGCTGTCCAATCAGGTGCTGAAGGTCGACTCGTTTCTGAACCACCAGATGGACCCGGTGTTGATGAAAGAAGTCGGCAAGGAATTCACCCGCCGTTTTGAAGGGGAAAAGATTACACGGGTCCTGACGATCGAATCGTCCGGAATCGCGCCAGGCATCATGACTGCGCTGGAGTTGAACGTGCCGCTCATTTTTGCACGCAAACAGAAGTCGCTTACGCTGCGCGAGGATATTCTTGTAGAGAAGGTGTACTCCTTCACCAAGCAGGAAACCAATGAAATCACGGTAGCCAAAAAGTTCATGGAACCGGGCGACCGCGTGCTGATCATCGACGATTTTCTTGCCAACGGCGAAGCGGCATTTGGTCTGGCACGGATCGTGGAGCAGGTTGGGGCCGAAGTTGTGGGCATCGGCATCGTGATCGAGAAGGCGTTCCAGCCAGGCGGCCGTTTGCTGAAGGAAGCCGGATACCGCGTGGAGTCGCTGGTTCGCATCGGCGCCCTGTCGGACGGACAGGTCACGTTTGCGGATGAGGAGGGCACGAACTGATATGGCACGCGAACGTATCTTTCAAGGCCACCGTCATCCCATCCAAACGTTCTCGCTGGGGCTCCAGCATGTGCTGGCTATGTATGCAGGGGCCGTGGTGGTGCCGCTCATCGTCAGCAGTGCGCTCGGTTTTACGACAGAGCAGCTCACATACCTGATCGCGATCGACTTGCTTGCTTGCGGCGTGGCTACGCTGCTGCAGGTATGGGGAAACCGCTTCTTCGGCGTCGGGCTGCCCGTCATGCTCGGTTGTGCGTTTCAAGCCGTTTCGCCAATGATCCTGATCGGCATGAAGAGCGGGGTGTCAGCCATCTATGGCGCCATCATTGCCTCCGGATTGTTCGTGGTATTGTTCTCGGGATTGTTCGGCAAACTGATCCGGCTCTTCCCGCCTGTCGTGACGGGGTCGGTGGTAACCATTATCGGACTTACCCTGATTCCGGTCGCATTTAATGATCTGGGCGGCGGTCAGGGAGCCGAGGACTTCGGCAGCGGTACTCATCTGATCCTTGGTTTTGGCGTGCTGGTGTTCATCATCCTGATGACGCGTTTCACGACAGGATTCCTGCGTTCCATTTCCGTATTGGTCGGACTGCTTGCAGGCACGATCGCAGCCGGATTCATGGGCGCGGTCGATTTCGCTCCGGTTCGCGAAGCAAGCTGGTTCCATGTCGTGCAGCCGTTTTATTTCGGGAAGCCGACCTTTGAAATCGTTCCGATTCTGACTATGATTCTGGTTTCCATCGTCAGCGTGGCAGAATCCACGGGCGTGTTTATGGCGCTGGGCAAAATTTTGGACAGAGACCTTGACTCGAAGGATTTGGCGCGCGGTTATCGTGCCGAAGGATTGGCCATCGTGCTCGGCGGTATTTTCAATTCGTTCCCGTACACGACGTATTCGCAAAACGTAGGGCTTGTCCAGATGACCCGCGTCAAAACGCGTGATGTCATCGTTGTTGCCGGCGGATTGCTGGTCGTCATCGGATTCGTGCCGAAAATCGCGGCGCTGGCGCAGTTGATTCCAGGTTCGGTTCTGGGCGGGGCGATGGTAGCCTTGTTCGGCATGGTTGTGTCTTCCGGCATCCGTATTTTGGGCACGCAAGTCGATCTGGGCCGTCATGAAAATCTGTTCATCATTGCCTGCTCCGTCGGGATGGGGCTTGGCGTAACGGTCGTTCCGCAATTGTTTGCGGGTGCGCCGGATTGGGCGCAAATCATGCTCGGCAACGGCATCATTGCCGGCAGCTTTACAGCCATTTTCATGAACCTGTTGTTTAATGGACTGGGTACAAAGGAATCTGCAGCCCGGATGGCCGAGAAACAGGCTGAAGGCATTCTTGGAGAAACGGGCAAATCGGCATAATCGTCGGGGAGCCTGATCGGGGAAGCCAAGCTGCATCTTGTTATATATGTGAATGGTTAACCATGTAAATTCATGTGGTTAATCTCGCAAATGATATACAGCGTAAATAATGAATCTCATGAATGATTTACGCTGTGAATGATTCAGGTCATGAACCGCTTACGTCATGAACCACTACACCGAGAACATCGGCATCGGCTGCCATGTTTTCGGTGTTTTTGTTTTGGCTGGAAAACGTCGGGTCAGGTAATGAGGATGAACGGTTGGGGGCGTGAAATGTTGATATCCGATTTATTATGTTTACTCAGCTAAATTAGAAATGACGCATCTGCTTTTCCGCAAAATCGCCGACCCAAGGCAGCTTGAGCCATTTTCCCTGCAAGCTGGTGACCACCATGATGAGCCAAACGACCAATCCCATCATGGACAACAGCGCAGCCAGGAGCGCACCGAACAGGGGGAGAAAGGCAGACAGGACGTGGCCCACCATAATGATGCCGAACACGGCAACCGATTGCAGCGCATGAAAGAGAACGAACCGGCTTCGTTTCTCCACCGCCAGAAAGATGATGCCGCCTACAAAGGTAAACAGGTAACAGAGCATGGCTGCGATATTTTCATCCAGACCGCTTGACGATTTTCTGGAAGGCATTCCGGCCCAGCCTCCTTTGTCCTTTTTCTATAGGTTATGAGCGAGAGGGACAGAACTGAACCGTGATCTGATTGTTCCGAATAATTCAAGTTGCTGCCTTAGGTCTTTCCCTAGGTCCTTCCTTAAAACGTGAAGAAGCCCGTCTCCCTTTGGATGCAGGCTTCTTAGCAGGCTACTCCTTCACCCGCATCGGGTTCGGAATATCCACGTATAACGGCGTTTCGCCCCGCTGATGGAATCGGCTGAGCAGATTGGCTTTCGCCGGAAGCGTGGGTACAGTGAGCAGGTCGCAGACGATGTGTTCCAGCAACGATCCGGGCAGTGCCTGTTCGCGAAGACGCTCCAGCGTTCGGCTTGCAATATGCCAGAAGGGCATCTCCGACTGTCCGGAGTAATAGGCCAAACGTTGTACGACATGGCTGAGATGATTGACGAAAAAATAATACTTCAAACGATGGCGCGCCTGCTCCTCCGAATACAGGACCGGGCTGTCTCTTTGGACGATCGTCCCGATCCAGCCCTGCTGCTCCGCAAGCTCCCGATTGACGCTGATGCCTTCCAGATCGCGCACGATGAAAGAGGACGGTTTGCCATCATGGAGGCGCAGCATCGAATTTTGCACATGCGCTTCCAGGCTGATTCCCGTTTCGGCGTAGAGCCGCAGCATCGGCGCGACGGTCAGCTCCGCGTATTCGCGGAACCAGGCCTGCCAATCCGGCTGAAAATTTGTATCGACTTCTCCGCCTGAACCTGCCTGTTTGCTTTCCCGCACGGCGCGGAACAGAAGCGGTTCGCGTTCGCCGGGCAGCACCTCCATCAGCGAAGCGATGACGTAAGGTGTGCCTGGGGCACTGCCGACCTCGTCGGGTGCTTCACGCACGATCATGGAAAAGCCGGACATCAGCTGCTCCCGCATCGTCGGGGCAGAAGCTTGCGGCGGTTCCAGTGTACGATAGCCTTTTTCCAGCAAAATTTGAAAACGCCGGGACTGCCAACGTTCCTTTATACTCGCAACAATGCTCGACGCATCCAGCGTCCGCAGCAGCTGTTCCTCATTGTTCTCGCGAATGAAATTGGTGATCCGAATATGCAGGGAGAGCTTGTAGAAACACCGATCCTTCGGGTTCCACACCGTCCTGACCGATGAAGTGGGAACCACGGCAGGGCCCGTGCTGCCCAAATCGACCAGGTGCCCCTCTGCCAGTAACTTCTGCACCGATTCAAGCGAGCGCAAGTATCCTGCCTGCCAAGGGTGGCAAGGGAGCAATACGTAATGGCTGCGTTCCGGCGGAAGAAGACGATGCGCGGCTTCCCTCATTTCGGCAGGGATCCAGGAAGCGTCCGATGCGCCGTCCGCGGGATCAATCCAGTCTTCGCCGATCCATTCAGGCGCTGCGGCAAAGCAGCTGAGCGGAAATGTTACGCCATATTCCGGCGAATAAGCGAGCGAATCGGCAGAACTGAAGCCTTCAAGGCTTTTTGGCGTCGGATGGAACGGATGTCCGCACAACAAGGCCTGCTCGGCAGCGTTGAAGTCCAGACTGGCCGGAGGCCCGGACACGTAAGCATGCTCAAGATAGGATTCCATATGCTGCAGGCTGTTGGTAACCATCTGCTGCAACTCGATCTTTTGGGCCATGGCATCATGAGATGATCCTTGTTGAGACAGCGCAATGTCGTCCAGCAGAAGGGCAACGGCTTCCTCAAAAGATAGCGCTTTCCAATCGTCCGGATGTTGTCGTTCAATTTCGGAGGCATACAGGTTTTCCCCATAAACGTGATGCCCGGCCAGCGAGCGGTGAAGCAGCGAACCGTAAACGATCTGTCCGATGGATGGGAGCCTAATGGCCAGCGATATGTTCGGTAGGCGAGAATCTGTGAAGTAAGGATCATGCTGTCCCGTTTCGCGCAAATAGGCGTTCAGTATCCTGCTCAGCATTTCGCGGCGAGCCAGCAGGGAAGGAGAAGGCGAGCCCTCCTCCAACCAAGCATGGCTTTTTAACGGGTCGATGAGTTGCTCTTTGCTCATGGTCAAGTCGTCCTTTCGTGATTTATTGGAGCGGCACCTGCAAGGGAGCCTTTCTTTCGGGCGCAAGGCTGCGCGGAACGAGCAACAGGGCTGCTACCATGACGAATCCCATGACGAGGTATACCGCCGATACTCCCCAAGCAGCGCCGATCCAAACGCCAAGCGTAGGTCCCGTGAGCTGCCCGACCATCAGCATGCTGTTGGTTGCGCCGATCCGGACGCCGCGGTCCGAGTCGGTTGACGATCGGAGCACGTTCAGCATGACGGTCTGAAGCAGGGCGCTATAGAAAAAGCCCTGCAGGAAGCGAATGGCGATCAGCCATGCCACGCCAAGCGGAAGTGTATGCGCCAGTACGCAAATTCCGCACAACAGAGCTGCCCAACGGAGATTGCGCTCGGGTGCATGCCGGTCGTTCCGCTTGCCCCACCAGGATGCGCCCACGAGTTCGCCGACGGAAGACATGGCCAGCAGCAGTCCGACGACAAGCGCTGCGGTGGACGACGGAATGAGCTCGCGGATGAATGGCGTAAACATCGTGAATGTTGCAAAATCGACCAGCTTGAACACGATTCCGGCAAGTACCAATCTTCTGGCTAACGGATGGAAAACAAGCGAACGGAACGCGTGAAGAATGCCGCCTTTGTCGGGCGGAGCTTTCGCAGCCGATTCTGTGACTGGAACGGATCGTTGAACTGGCGAAGCTGATCCGTCCGTACGATCCGCAGAAAAAGGGATGGAAAGGCTCTTGCCCGGCTTAGCCGCACCTGCAAGCGAAGAGGCGGCCAGCAGGGCGAAGGCCATCGTCAATCCGGCCGTAATGAACAAGAGCGGGCGGCTTCCCCACGTATTGACGCAGATGCTGCCGAGCAGTGGACCGACGAGCAGTCCGGCTGCCGATGCCCGCTCCAGTCTGCCAAGCGCAAACCCTTGCTGCTTGGCGGGCGCGTGCGATCCGACGAAGGCGCTGCTGGCATCGGATATGCCCCCGAAGGCCCCTTGGCAGAGCCGGAACAAAAAGAATTGGAACGGCGTCTGTGCGATGCCCATCAAGAACATGCTCAGTGCCAGGCCGACAAGGGCGCGAACGACCATCCATTTGCGGCTCCACCGATCCCCGATTTTCCCCCAGAAGGGAGTGAGCAGGGCGTACGAAAGGGCGGGCGCAGATACGGACAGACCGGTCCACATCAGCACTTCCTCGGGGGTTCCCGCGTTCATGTGCTCCATGTAGTACGGAATAAACGGGCTGATTCCCGTCAGTCCTGCACTGGAAAGAAACCGTCCCCCGGAGAGGATGCGAATGCTCTGGTTCCAGGCTTTATGTGGCATCATTTTGCCGTTTCACCCACCCCGATTTTGGAAATTACAAGCAATTGCTGAACAGATTATCAAGAATGATTCTCAATGTCAATGCCGATTTTTGTGAAAAATTCTCTGTCGATTTTTCGGTTGACAGGAAAAAAAAGGGTATGCATAATAGGTCCTGCGTCCAAATGAGACTAATTATCATTATCAACAACCCTGCATGTGGACGACAAAAAACTGCCCGGAAAGCTGGTGTAAACCTTTGGAACACAGTGTCCTGCAAGTGAAAAATCAGTCGCTCAACGTTGCCGATTCCATCCTGGATTGCATAGGTCAGACTCCACTGGTTCGCTTGAGTTCGCTATTTGGAGCAAAGGGGCCATCCGTCTATGCCAAGCTGGAGATGATGAATCCCGGCGGCAGCATGAAGGACCGTCCCGCAAGGTACATTATCGAGCAAGGGTTAAGGGATGGAACGATCACGCCCCAAACGCATCTCATCGAGAGCACTTCGGGAAATTTGGGAATCGGGTTGGCCCTTGCGGCGAAAAGGTATGGCCTGAAGTTCACCTGCGTCGTAGATCCGAAGATCACGTCAACGAATTTGCGGATGATCACGTATCTTGGCGCCAACGTGGACATGGTGAGCGAAGCCGACGAACACGGCAGCTATCTGCAATCCCGCATCCGCAGAGTCAAAGAACTGGCCAGCCAAGATCCCGCGGGATACTGGATCAACCAATACGCCAATCCGTTGAACTGGAAAGCCCACTACCACGGTGCCGGACAGGAAATCGTGGAACAGTTGAACGGCCGCATCGACGTTTTGGTTTGCGCGGTCAGCACGACGGGCAGCATTCTCGGGATTTCCCGGAGGGTGAAGGAAGCGAACCCGCAGGCCAGAATCGTGGCCGTGGATGCTGTCGGTTCGGTGATTTTCGGTACGCCATCCAAGCCACGGGAACTGCCGGGCATCGGAGCCAACCGGGTGCCGGAGCTGTTCAGTCCTGCCGAAATCGATCAGGTCATTCATGTGGATGACCGCGAATCGGTGCTTGGCTGCCGCAAACTGCTGGAGCGGGAAGGGATTTTTGCCGGCGGGTCCTCGGGTTCTTTGGTTGCCGCACTGGAGAAATTGTTGCCGACCTTGTCGGCGAATGCAAATGTGGTCACCGTTCTGCCGGACCGCGGCGAACGTTATCTGGATACCGTGTATGACGAACAGTGGGTAGGCCAATTGCCGCCAGGTCCGACCGTTTACCATGCAACCAACTAAATCGAACAAGGGAGAGAATGACGATATGAGTACCGTTCAACAGGAACACAGCCTTTTGTATTTAAATAAACAAGATATTATAGATCTCCAAGGGCTGCAATCAGAACCATATGTCAAAGCAGTTACCCGAGCGTTGGAGCTGCATGCCCGCAAAGATACTGTCCAACCGCTCAAGCCATACCTTCGGGTGAACGAAGAGACCGGGCATATCGCCGACCGGATTATCGCAATGCCCGCCTATGTTGGCGGAGATATTGCGATCAGCGGTTTGAAGTGGATCGGCAGCAAACATGACAATCCGCAAAAACGCCAAAAGGAACGTGCAAGCGCTCTTATCATTCTGAACGACCCCGAAAGCAACTATCCGGTTGCCGTGATGGAGGGCAGCATTATTAGCGGCATGCGGACTGCGGCGGTAACGGTGATCGGTGCCAGGTATTTGGCAAAAGAGGGATTTCGCGTCGTCAGCGTGATCGGCTGCGGCGTCATTGCAAAAATGCAGGCGATGTCGCTGCTGGAGCAATTCAGCTCCATTCGTGAGCTGCACTTGTTTGATCTGAATGCCGATACGGCCCGGAGCCTTGCGGACGAGATAAGCTCCCGCTTCGGCGATGTGGATGTACAAGTAGCCGTATCCTCCGAGCAGGCCGTTCGCAAGGCGGAAGTGCTGGTGACGGCAACGGTGGCTTCTGCGCCTCACATTCCTTACGAGTGGCTGTCCAAAGGCACGTTTGTAAGCAACATTTCGATCATGGACCTGCACAAGGACGCGTTTGTTCAGGCAGACAAGGTGGTGGTGGATGATTGGGACCAGTCCAACCGCGAGAAAAAAATCATCAACCAGCTGGTGCTGGAAGGCAGGTTCTCCCGCGAGCAGCTGCACGCCGAGCTCGGCGAGATTCTGATCGGAGCCAAGCCTGGCCGGGAGCATGACGACGAGATTATCGTACTGAACCCGATGGGCATGGCCATCGAGGATATTTCAAGCGCTGCGGAGATGTATGCCCGTGCGGTTGAGCAGGGGAAAGGAACGCGGCTATGGCTGTAAGTCGGCAGGAACCGAACGTGAGCTTTGAACAGCAGCGCGGGCGTATCCATGCCCACGTTCGCGAAATGAAGCAGCGGGGTCATGAACCGGTGTGCGCTTATATCCGGGATGTGAGTGCATTGGTTAGCCATGTACGTCAGCGCGTGCAATCGATGCCGCCGTCCAGCAGGCTGTTCTATGCCATCAAAGCAAACTCGGAAGAACATGTTCTAAGGGCGTTGGCTCCGGTGGTGCATGGCTTCGAGGTTGCATCACTCGGCGAGGTTGCGAAGGTTCGCGAGGTGTCGGCCGACATTCCGATCGTTTTTGGCGGCCCGGGCAAAACCGAAGCCGAACTGACCGGTGCCATCGATTACGGGGTACAGCTCATCCACGCGGAAAGCCTGCATGAGCTGAACAAGCTGAACGATCTCGCAGGAAAACGCGGCGTGACGGTATCCGTGCTGCTGCGCATCAACCTGAAAGGGCCGCTGCCCCAGGCCACGCTGGCGATGGGCGGCCGTCCCACCCAGTTCGGCATCGATGAGGACATACTGCCGATCGTGGCGGAGCTGGCCATGGGGATGGAGAATGTCAGGGTGGAAGGATTTCACTTCCACTCGCTCTCCAACAACCTTGCCGCAGACCAGCATGTGAAGCTGGTCGAATATTATTGCCGACTTGCCCGCGAATGGGCCGCGCAATATGGTTTTCCTTTGCGGTATTTGAACGCGGGGGGAGGAATCGGCGTGAACTATGCGGATCTGGAACGACAATTCGAGTGGGAGGCATTCGTAGGGGAACTTGCTCCAATGCTGGACAGGGAATTGCCTCATGGTACCACGCTGCTGTTTGAGTGCGGCCGCTATCTTACGGCATCCAGCGGTTATTATGCGACAGAAGTGCTGGACGTGAAAAAGAACCATGGGCGGACATATGCCATCGTGCGCGGCGGCACGCATCATTTTCGGCTGCCGGTGTCCTGGCAGCACAGTCACCCGTTCGAGGTGATCCGCGTGGAGGAATGGCCGCATGATTATGCGCGGCCTGCGGTGTCCGGGGAACCATTCACGGTTGTCGGGCAGCTGTGCACGCCGAAGGACGTGCTGGCAAGCGATGTCGTTGCCGGCGAGGTGCGCGTCGGGGACATTCTGCTGTTTCAATATGCCGGTGCTTACGGCTGGGCCATTTCGCATCATGATTTTCTCAGCCATCCCCATCCTGAGCATGTGTATTTGACTTCATCGCCGCAACAAGAGCATCCGCAGGAATCAGGGGGAATCTGAGCAGAGCGGGTAGGCAGTGCATGACAAAAATTTGATCAGGGAGGTACCGCACGCATGAATGGTTTAGCAGCATCGCTCGCCAGGTCCGACGAATGGATTCGGGTACGACGGAGGGTCTTCAGGCAGCTTATCGAATCGCTGCTGTACGAGCAAGTGATTCGGGAACCTGTCGTTAAGGGGCAGAAAGAGGAAGAGTACGTGCTGGTAGGGAGGACAGAAAGAGGAGAACCGGTACAATACGCATTCAGGGCTGTTCGCAAAAAAAGCTTTGGCCGGATCCGCTTGTCCGAGCAGCCAATCCTGCGCATCACGCCTGAGGGGAGCGCGGAGGCGGAATCCTTGCCGCGCTTTCTGCTGGAGATGTCCGCCGGAATCGTGGGTACGACAGCAGAATTGCTCTCAAGGTTTGCGTCCGAGCTGGAGCAAACGCTGCTGAAGGACACTCAAGCGGTTCGCTGGAGGTCAGGGCTGCCTTACCCGGAGACCCCGGACTACGACGAATGGGAGTCAGCCCTGATTGAAGGGCATCCATACCATCCTTGTTATAAATCGAGAATCGGGTTCACGCTGGAGGACAATATGGCGTATGGCCCGGAATTCCGGCCCGAATTCCGAATCGTCTGGTTGGCGATCCACCGGGAAGCGGTCGTGGTCACGCTCTCGGAAACGCTTGGCACCTACGACGAGTTCGTGCATGAGGAGCTGGGTGAGGGTGAGCTGAAGAGGTTCGGGGAAATCGTACGAGAGACGTTGCCCCACGTCGATGCGAATGACTATGCATACGTACCTGTTCACCCGTGGCAGTGGGAACGGATCATATCGGTGGCCTGTCTGGATCAGCTTCACGCTGGAGAGATCGTGTATCTTGGACAAGCCGGGGATATGTACCGTCCTCAGCAATCCATTCGCACGCTGACGAATGTTGCCGATTCGGGCAAGCCTTACGTGAAGCTGCCGATGAACATCGTGAACACGTCTTCGGGCCGCATTTTGGCGCAGCATACGATCATGAATGCGGCGCGCATCTCCGACTGGCTGGGCAGCACCGTGACGCGAGATGTCTTTCTGGGGCAAGAGCTGGGCCTGATCGTGCTGAAGGAAATCGCGGGCATTTCCTATCGCCACCAGAAGCTGCCGGATCTGCTCGAACGAAACGTGTATGGCTCACTTGGCGCCATTTGGCGGGAAAGCCTGCATCCACGGCTTGCGGCGGATGAGACGGCCCTGCCGTTCAATGCATTGACTCAGCTTGATCGCGAGGGGAAACCGATGATTGCCCCATGGGTGGAGCGGTACGGACTGGAGAGCTGGTCCGCTCAGTTGCTGCGCGTATCGGCAGTGCCGCTGCTTCACCTCCTGTATGCACACGGCGCAGGGCTCGAATCTCATGCTCAGAACATGATCCTCATCTTGAAGCAAGGCTGGCCGACTCGCATTGCAATCAAGGATTTTCACGACGGCGTCCGGTATTGTCCTTCTTTGCCCCACCCATTGGGCTATCCAGACATCGAATATCCGCCGGCCAATCATCACGGGGTGAACCGCAATTCATTCGTGGAGAAGGATAAACCCGCCGAGGTAAAGGATTTCATGCTGGATGCGCTGCTGTTCATCAACCTGACGGAAATTTCGTTTTTTCTGGAGAAGCATTACGGGTTAGGCGAGGAGGCATGGTGGGAAACGCTGGCCGGGATCATTCGGCGTTATCAGGAAAGGTTCCCGGAACTGCGGGAACGGTTCGAACAATTCGACGTATTTTCGCCCGAGATCGAAATCGAGCAGTTAACCCGGCGGCGCATTCACGCAGGAACGGAAGATTGCGTGCAGCGGGCAGCAAACCCGCTGCATGCATACAGGCCCCTGTGGCAAAACGAACCGGTTGGAGGAGGGAACGCATGAGTAAAGAAGCAGCATGGGAGGATTCGCAGGCGGGTATGGGGGATATTGGGCCAAACACGGAGACGGCAGAGATAGAAAGGCAGCTGTGGCAGCAAAGACTGTACTTTGAGGCGCTATCCTCCCACCATTACCCGGCTGCTCGCAGGCGCATATTCAGGCAGCTGGTCGAATCTTTGCTGTACGAGAAGGTTATTCAGGCAACGTCGACCGAGCAGGCGGATGGGAACACACTATGGACGCTGGAAGGCCGAGGCCTGAATGGGGAGCAAGTGCATTATTTCTGCATAGGCAAAAGGCATCTGACGTTTGGCCGCCTGCGGCTGACGGACGAACCGATCATGAGAGTGATGAAGCAAGGATCATGCCAAGAGCAGAAAGAGGCGGATTCCATCCCGCTTTTCCTGCTTGAAGTCGTCCGGGGAACCGGGGCTGATGAAGCAAAGCTGCTGCATTTTATCCGGGAGCTGGAGCAGACCTTGATCAACGATACGCTGGCTCGCCATGTCCGTTCACTGCGGCAGGCTGATCCCGTGCCGGTACACGATGAAGAGTGGGAGCAGCGGGTCATCGAGGGCCATCCCTATCATCCCAGCTACAAATCACGCATCGGCTTTCGTGTGGCAGATCAGCTGAAGTATGGGCCGGAATTCGGGAATGCCATCAGGCCGTTATGGCTGGCTGTCCGCAAAGAGCGGGTGCGTGTCAGTCGTTCAGCACCAGCACGAGTGATCGGATCTGCTAACAACGGGGAATGGGTACGCGAACAGATTGGGGAAGAGACGTTATCCCGATTTGATCGGTTCCTCCGCGAAAATGGAGCCCATGCCGCCGATGCGTACACGCTGATCCCCGTACATCCCTGGCAATGGGAGTTGGTAATCACCTCCGTATTGGCAGAGGATTTGCGGAATGGATACATCGTCCCGCTGGGGATCAGCGATCACGCATACACGGCACAGCAATCCATTCGTACGCTGGCGAATCGCTCCCGTCCGGATCTGGCTTCGCTGAAGCTGTCGCTCAGCATCATCAACACGTCCACGGGCAGGGTGATCGCGCCGCACACGGTACAGAACGCTCCCCTCATCACGGACTGGCTTCAGGGAATTGCCAGCGAAGACCCTTATCTAAGGGATGAACTGCGCGTCATCATGCTTGGCGAGATAGTCGGGGCCGCATACGATAACAGTCATGTTCCCGACATGCTCCAACCGGATGGTTACGGCGTATTGTCTTGCATCTGGAGGGAGAGCGTGTATGCGCAACTCGGAACGGGTGAATCGGTCTTGCCGTTCAACGCGCTCGCCACGCTGGATGCCGAAGGCTGCCCGGTCATCGAGCCATGGATCAGACGCTATGGCGCAGAAGCATGGTTGAACGATCTGTTGAATGTGTCAGTCCTCCCCCTTATTCACTGGTTGTTCGCCCATGGCATCGCGTTGGAATCGCACGCCCAGAATATGCTGCTAATCCACGATGATGGCAAGCCCCTTCGGATTGCCCTGAAGGATTTTCACGACGGCATCCGTTTCAAGACAGATTTGCTGGCAGAGCCCGGTCGCTGCCCGGAACTGGTGGATGTGCCGGAATACCACCGCAGAGTGAACCGCAATTCGTTCCTGGTTGCGGAAGAAGCGGAAGCAGTGCGCGATTTCGTGCATGATGCCTTTTTCTTTATCAACCTGGGCGAATTGGCTTTGTTCATGCAAGAGCATTACGGCATTCCAGAGCGGCATTTCTGGAACCGAATTCGCCGAATCATCGAGCAGTACCAGCACCGATTCCCGGAACATCAAGCGAGATACGAGGCGTTTTCTTTGTTCGAACCGGAGATCGGAGTTGAACAGCTGACGAAACGGAGGATGTATCCGGATGACGTATTGAGAATGCATCAAGTTCCCAACCCGCTCTCTGAACCAAGCAATGTACTCTCTTAAATGCAGCCATTCAAAAAAGTATATGAGATCAACAGATTTTTGCATGGACATAATCCGGAAAAATGGGCTATTGTCTTAATAATGATAATCATTATTAATTAGCACGCAGAGAGGAGAATTGGGGGTCATATGGCAATGCAGGTAAAGAGACAAAACAAAGGCAAGTTATCTTGGGGACAATGGGCCTTGTTAGCGATATTGATGTTGGTACTGGCAGGTTGCGGGAATGCCGGGTCGGGTGCTGCAACGAACTCGGCAGTCGAAACGGGAACAACCGACACCAAGCAGGAGGAACAAACTGCAAACGCAGTCGACACACGCACGATCACGGATGCGTACGGTGAAGTAGAAGTTCCGGCCGATGCCAGCCGCGTCGTCGTGCTGGACATCGGTGCACTGGATAATCTGCTGCAACTGGGCGTGAAACCTGTAGGAGCGCCATCGATCCTGGCACCGGGCGAGCCGTACCCGGCTTATTTGCAAGGAACGGACGGCATCGAAAACATCGGTTCCGTCAACGAGCCGAATCTGGAAGCCATCGATGCTTTGAAACCAGACCTGATCATCGGCAACAAAGATACGCATGACGCCATTCACGATCAGTTGAAACAAATTGCGCCAACCGTTTTCGTTGAAACGCTTGGAGTGACCTGGAAAGAAAACCTGAAGCTTCATGCGGAGGCGGTAAACAAACAGGACGAAGGCCAAAAACTGCTGGAAGGTTACGAGCAGCGCGCTGCTGAATTGAAAGCCGCATTGGCCGGACAAGATGCCAAGGAAGTATCGCTGATCCGTCCGCGTGAGGACAAAATCCAGATTTACCTGAAAGAAACGTTTGCAGGAACGATCATGGAGGATGCCGGAATCGTGCGCCCGGCGGCCCAGCAGGAGGCAGGCTTTTCGAAGGATGTCACCAAAGAACAGATTGCGGATCTCGACGGGGATATCATTTTCTGGTTCAATCGGGAGCAGGATGCCTTCGCCAAGTTGGAAAAAAGCCCGCTGTGGGCCACGTTGAAAGGGGTCCAAAGCAAGGCTGTGCATCCGGTCGATTGGGAATACTGGCTCAGCGGGCTGGGGATCCAAGCCGTGAACAAAGTGCTGGACGATCTGAACCAATATGTGGCGAATCCATCATAAGGTTTGTCCGGTGCCGGTGTAATGAAGCCGCAGAATGACGTCTATAATGAAGGATTTTTATAGCATGCGCTCGAATTGGGTCGTCAACGTGACGATCCAATTTTTCTGCATCAACAGGCTGCTGTCATTGATTCCGTTTTATATAGAAGAAACTCGGATCTTTAATCATATCGTTACCTTAGAAATAGATCAGCTATGTGGGGCAAGAGGTGGATTTAACAATGAGGATGAATACAGGATTACGAGCGACGGGATTGGCCCTGCTGCTGGTTATGGTGTCTCTCGCATTTCTGGGCAGCATTATGTTTGGCATCGTGAAGGTCCCGCTGCGTTCCGTTATGGATGCGTTCTTTTCATTCGACGGTTCGCGCGAGCATTTGATCATCCGCAGCGTGCGTCTGCCGCGAGCGGTCATCGCGGTGCTGGTTGGGTCTTCGCTGGCCGTGGCCGGATGCATGATGCAGGCGGTGAGCCGCAATGCGCTTGCCGGTCCGGAGTTGTTCGGCATTAATTACGGTGCGGCACTGACCGCAGTGATCGCATCGTTCTGGCTGGGTACGACTTCGCTGCAAATGTTTGCGTGGTCATCGCTGCTAGGTGCAGCGGTGGCAGGTTTGCTGGTATTTCTGCTCAGTTCTGCAGGCAAAGGGGCCATGTCGCCGATCAGGCTGGTATTGGCCGGTTCAACGTTGAATCTGCTGTTTGCGTCGCTGACGCAAGGCATTCTGATCATGAACGAGCAATCCCTGGATACGATGCGCTTCTGGCTCGCCGGAGCATTGACCGGAAGAGATATGGGTTTGCTGGTTCAATTGATGCCGTATATCGGCATCGGATGGGTTGGCGCGGCCATGCTTAGCAGGCAGCTGAATATTTTCGGACTTGGCGAAGAAGTAGCGCAAAGCCTTGGGCAACGAATGCTGCTGATTCGCGTGGGCTGCATTGCAGTGGTGGTACTGCTCGCAGGCAGTGCGGTCGCCATCGCCGGGCCCATCGGGTTCATCGGCCTCGCCGTGCCGCATATTGCACGGATGCTGGCCGGTGAGGACTATCGCTGGATTGTGCCGTTTTCGGCCCTGCTGGGGGCGCTTCTTTTGCTCGCGGCGGATATTGGCGCAAGATTCGTACTGCCGGGTCAGGAAATTCCGGTCGGCGTGGTAACGGCCTTTTTCGGGGCTCCATTTCTGATTTACCTTGCCCAAAGAAAGGAGAGACGTTCATGATCCCCGCTCATATTCGCAAACGTGCATCGTTGATCCTGATGGGCTTATTGTTTCTGAATGCAGGCGTGCTGGTGCTGAATGTCATGTTGGGCGAGCGCTCGATCCCGCCGATGGAAGTGCTGCGCAGCCTGATTGGAGCGGGTGACCCGGAGTATCATTTCACGATCTTCCAGCTCAGGCTGCCGCGTGTGCTAACCGGCTTTCTGGTCGGCTGCGGGCTCGCCCTCGCGGGCGCAGTGCTGCAGGTCATTACCCGCAATCCGCTGGCTTCTCCGGGTATAATCGGATTAAATTCAGGAGCGGCTGCGGCCGTGGTTGCCGTTATGGTACTGGTGCCTGCTTTCCCGATGCGGGCGATGCCATGGATTGCGTTCAGTGGAGCACTGCTCGCGGCTTCGGTCATTTATGGTCTGTCGTGGCGAAAAGGGGAGGCGGCTTCGATCTCGCGCATGCTGCTGATTGGCATCGGGATCTCCGCGATGGCCGGGGCACTGATTACCTATCTGTTAACGTTGGGCAAAATCTTTCGGGTATCCCAAGCTTCCGTATGGATGGCAGGCAGCCTGTACGGGCGAACATGGGATCATTTCTGGCCGCTGCTTCCTTGGGTACTGATCCTGTTTCTACTATTATTATGGAAGGCAGGCGTGCTGGATTCGTTCTTGCTGGACGTGCAATCTACGGCCGGTCTTGGCGTTCGGGTGGAACCGATGAAAATGCTGTTCATTCTGATCAGCGTTGGTTTGGCGGGAGCTGCGGTTTCGATGGCGGGCACCATCGGGTTCGTGGGATTGATGGCGCCCCATATGGCGAGAAGCATCATCGGCAGCCGAAGCCTGGTGCGATTGCCCGTTGCCGCACTGATTGGTGGGCTTATCGTCATGCTGGCCGACCTGGCCGGGCGGCAATGGTTCGCTCCTTACGAAATTCCGGCGGGGCTAATTACCGCACTTGTCGGCGCGCCGTATATGATTTATTTGCTGCTGGGCCGCAGGGCTATATAATGAAGGAAAAGAATGCAGTCTGACGAAAGGCGGGTGCATCCGTTCCATGTCATCTCTTTCCAACGAAGCCCAGCAGATCTATCTTTTGTCTTCCGTACGCAAACGCAGATTTCCTAAACGCAGCGGGGCTGGAAAGTTAAGGATTCCCGCATACATATTATGCTTCATTATCGAAGGCGAGGGCGTCATCGTGCTGGACGGAGCCTTGCAAAAGGTGCGGCCATTCCAGCTGTACCTGCTCGTTCCGGGCATGATCGTCGATATTCCAGAGCAAGCAAGCACGTTTGAGTATTACGGTATTTGGTTCGATCCGATCCGTTTAACGAAAAAGCAAGGAGCTTACGAGGCACGGACTGCCTCGCCATTGGCAGGAGCGCTGTCACCCGGCATGCTGCCGGTTCATCAGCCGCAATCCATCCTGCAGGCCATGGTACAGCTGTACCAATTGGGCAAAAAAGAATCCATCCGCCATTCCTTTCAAGGAAGGATGCTGTTGGAGCAGCTGATTCATGACCTTGCCCAACAAGGGCCTGTACCGTCGGCCAAGGCCATGGATGAACGGATCGAGCGGAGCATCCTGTACATGAAGCGGAACTATCCCGATAAAATCAGCATCGAACAGCTGGCCGAGGCGGCCGGCGGCATGTCGGCAGCAGCCTTTTCCCGGCTGTTTCGCCGAGAAACCGGCATGCCTCCGATCGAGTATTTAAGCAACGTGCGCATGGCCGAGGCCAAAGTATTGCTTAGCGCCAAGGACAGTCGCGTGAAAGAAGTGGCAGCAGAAGTCGGGTTTCGGAGCGAGTTTTACTTTAGCCGCATGTTTCAGCGAACCGTCGGCGTTTCGCCCACCCAGTACATGAAGCGAGGCATGCTGAAGGTAGCGGTGGCATCCTCCTTGAGCCTGGAAGACCACCTCAAATCACTGGGCATCGAACCGGTATGCGTTGCAGATTTGTTTCGTTACCCCGGGCAGAGCGAAGAACAGCATGCGGATCACGTGAAGGACCAGCTTGCGCTGTTGCAGCAGTCCAGTCCGGATCTGATCATCGCCGACGATTATCATGCCGAGTTCCGGGACGAGTTCAAAAAGTCGGCTTCTCCGGTATTCCTTGACTTTGAAGTGTGGGATTGGAAGAGGAACTTTGAGCAAATCGCCGAACTTGTCCATCGGGAACGGGAAGCGTCCGAGATGCTGACAAGGCTGTATGTGCAGAGCGAAACGACCGGGCAGAAGCTGCGCGGCATGTTGGGAGACGAACGGCTGATGCTGATGCAGGTCAATCACCGGGCGATCGGCATTCAGGGCCGGGCGGGTCATCCGTTGAACGAATTGATTTATGGCGAACTGGCCTTGAATCACGGCGCACCGGCATCGGAGGAGCTGTGGCGGCTGGAGATGCAGCCGGAGGAGATTGCCGTTCTGGAAGCGGAGCATGTGTTTATTCATCAGCATCATGTATTGGCTGGAAGCAGCGAACGTTATCAGGATCTGATGCGTACGCCCGCCTGGTCCGGCATGGAGGCTGTACGGCTCGGCCGCGTATATGAGATTCCGAACTGGTTTGCGATGAGCTGGACGCCGCTGGGCAGACAGCGCATCATGGTGGAGCTGCTGGACATGTTGAACGGCCGATGGCAAAGCGAGAACAGGAATTAAGCCGCGTTGAGTTCGAATCGAACAACGATGAAGAAGGACAGGTTGCAGCCTTGGTTGCAGCGCTGTTCTTTTTTGCGCTGGAAATGGCAAGGGAATGTACATAAAGCGTTGATTTTCATTTATAATGATAATGATTCTCAATAAATAGGCGAACTATACGAATCTATCTAAGCCGCAAATTTGTGGTTTCTATCATCGTTTATAACCATAGATCAGGAGTGTATGAAATGGAATTATCGCGAACCGGATCGTCGGCATACCCTGCACCAGCGCCGGAAAGGACGATTTATCTGCATCATGCCGAATTGGCGACCGTTGGACATGCCGGGCATTTGACCCAAATGATGGCTACCCAAACGACATTGATCATTCTGCTCGAAGGCCATTGCCATTTAAAGAAAAAAAACCGCAGCACGTTGATGAAGATGGACACGGTCTACACCTGTTATCCGGGCACGACCTTTGAATTCATCGGAAAAGGCGAGCCGTCGCTCGTCGCCATTCTGCGAGTGGAACTCTACCAGCCGTCAACGAGCCGGCCCGGAATGCTCGAATCGGCTTCGCAGCATATCTCCGCACTGCTGCCTGACGAAGCAGCGCATCCTGTTCCCGGGGCGGCGGGAGATTGCTGCAGATCCGTGTGCGCAATGCTTCGCTCGGGAGATCCGATCCAGCAGCTGCGGGCCCAGCTTCAGGTCATGGGGTTGGTGATCGATGCCGCTTCGGCGTGCTCCTCCGGTTCATCCATGCAGGCCAGCGGCGTCGAACGGGTCAAACATTACATGGATGAGCATCCGGAAGAACCGCTGAACTCAGGTAAATTGGCCGAGCTGGCCGGACTAAGCCCTAAACACTTTGCGGAACAATTCAAGAAACGATATGGAAAAAGCGCTCGCGAATATATCACGGAATTGCGTCTCGCCAAAGCCAAACGCCTGATGCTCCGACCCGGCCGAAAGCTGAAGGATGTCGCCCACGAGGTGGGGTACCAGGACGAGTTTTATTTCAGCCGGTTGTTCAAAAAAGAATTCGGCGTTTCCCCCTCAAGCTATATCGGCAAACGCAAGCACAAAATCGCCGCTTATGCATGTGCCTCCACATTAGGAACATTGCTCGCGCTGGAACAGCTGCCTTACTTGGCCCCGCTTCATCCCAAATGGACGAACTACTATTTGGAGAGATACGGGGACGACATCCCCTACCATCTGGAATATGGTTCAAGCGATTCGGCAGCACACCCGAACATCAAGCAGATCGCGGAGGCTGCGCCGGAGCTTATCGTATGTCCGGATTATGTTACCGGGACGGAGTATGAAACATTGAGGGATATCGCTCCGGTGTTCAAACTTCCTCCGGAAGGGCCGGGCAGTTGGAAACAGGGGTTGATTCAGCTTGGCACCATTTTGGGCCTGGAGAAAGAGGCATTGCAGTGGACTCGGGAGTTCGAGATCCGAAGCCAAAAGACAAGTCGCGCGATATCCAGCCTTCATGGGCGAAAGGCGGCCCCCTCCATTTTATTTGTGCGCATGATCCGAGGCCGACTGCTTGGATTTGACTCGGCGGGCACGCTCGATTACGTGTATAACGATCTCGGAATCCGGCGCCCGCGGTGTACTCCGAGAGATGGCGACGAGTGGTCGCCGGTCACATGGGAGCAGCTGCAGGCAGAAGACGTGGACTACGTGGCGTTGATGATTCGGCAGGACTCGAAAACGCTGGAGCAGTGGCAAGCACTCAGCCGGTCGCCCGAATGGCGGGCACTGCGAGTGGTTCGTCAGGATCGGGTATTCATGCTGTCCTCCAATCCGTGGCGCGAGTATTCTCCGATTGGTTTGGACCGGGCACGCCTGGATTTGTTTAACCATTTGAAGTCTGCCGGAAAAAAATCCATGCCGAATCCTCCTGCAGTCTATGGAGAAGACATCGCAAACCGCTCATAATAAATGATAATGATTATCAATATTAGCGGAGGGGTCAACCAGATGAAAAAAGCAACGATACTTCTGCTGTCCACCATCATGCTGGGCATGTTGGCAGCTTGCGGAGGACAGAACAATACAAGCGGCGAGGCCCAGTCGGCAGGGCAGGCCGCACAGACGAAAACAACCGAGAATGCGGCATCGGGCGAGACTGCATCGGCAACGGCGGAGACCGGCACACGAACGGTAAATTACCTTGGAACGGACTATGAGGTGCCTGCCCAGATCGACCGATATGTCATTACGGGTGCGCTTGAAGCGATGGAGGATTCCATTCTTCTCGACATCCATCCGGTAGGAGCCATTACTTCCGGAGGCAAATTCCCGGACATGTTCGCTTCCATCACGGATCAAGCGGAGTCGATCGGTGAGAAAATCACTCCGAACTTCGAGAAAATCCTCTCCTTGAAACCACAGGTCATTCTGGGAAGCACCAAATTCGAGGCAGCGGTATTGGACAAGCTGAAACAGATTCAGACCACCATTCCGTATTCCCACGTTGCAACCAACTGGGAAGCGAACTTGATGCTGCTCGGCGAGTTGAGCGGCAAACAGGACAAGGCCGCAGAGCTGATCCAAACCTACAAATCCGATCTGGAACAAGCCAAACTGACCGTGAACGAAACGCTCAAGGATAAAAAGGTCGTGCTGGTTCGTATCCGTGACGGCGGCATTTATATTTATGGACCCGACCTGTACTTCAACACGCTCCTCTATGGCGAGCTTGGACTGACGGTGCCTGATGCCGTTGCGGCTGCGGAAAAACAAGAACTGCTGTCCATGGAACAATTCGCTGCCATCAACCCGGACGTGCTGTTCATCCAGTTCTCGGAGGACGAGAATCCGGATAATACGGCCGCGCTTAAGGAGATCGAGAGCAATCCGATTTTCCAAAGCGTCAATGCCGTCAAGGAAAAGCAGGTGTACGTAAATATTGTGGACCCGTTGGCACAAGGGGGGACCGCATACAGCAAAATCCAGTTCTTGAAAGCTTTCATGGAAAAAGTTCAACCATAATGTCAGGGGTATGGGTATGATTCAATGTTAACTACCAAAACCATGGAACATCACGATTCGGGCTCCCGCAAAAACAGGCGGCTTGCGCTCCTGCTTGTTCTGTCTCCGGCAGCGGCGCTGCTGATCGTAACTTGTTCGGTTCTTTATGGCGCCAAGGATATTGCTCCGGATGACGTTTGGAATGCGCTGATATACTACGATTCAGGCAACGTGGACCACCAGATCATTCTGCATTCACGCATTCCGCGGGCAGCGGGCGCACTGCTGGTCGGCTTGATGCTGGCCATGTCGGGGGCTGTCATGCAGGGAGTAACCCGTAATGACCTGGCTTCGCCATCCCTGCTCGGAGTGTCGGACGGTTCGGTGTTTGCCGTTACGCTATGCATGATTTTGGTTCCAAACGTTGGCGGCTCGGGGCTGATCCTGGTATCGATGGCCGGATCGGCGCTCGGAGTTGCGCTTGTATTTGGCATGGCTGCGCTCATTCCACGAGGCAGCTCGCCCGTCACGCTGGCTATATTGGGGATCATTACAGGCATGTTCTTGAACGGTGTATCGGATGCATTAGCCATGTATTATCATATCCCGCAAAAAATCAGTTTCTGGTACAACGCCAGATTGTATCAAATGGAACTTGGAGAGCTGGAAATGGTTTGGCCATACGCCTTGGCAGGCATCATTCTCGTACTGCTTTTGTCCCGATACATCTCCGTGCTCGCGCTGGGAGAAGAGGTTTCGGCCGCGCTTGGGCAGCGGGTGCGGCTGATCAAAGGCATTTCGATGCTGGCAGTGGCTTTGTTGACCGGCATCGCGGTGGCTATTGCCGGCAAAATCGCTTTTGTCGGCCTGATCATTCCCCATGTGGCGAGAATGATCATCGGCAACGACTACCGGCGGGTCATTCCTCTATCCGGTGCGCTCGGTGCATTGTTTTTGGGACTGTGCGACATTTTGTCCCGCTTCATGAATTATCCGTTTGAGATGCCGATCGGGGTCGTGCTGGCGATCTTTGGCGTTCCTTTCTTTCTGTATCTGATTCGCCGCAGGAAGAAGGAGGTGGCATCGTGAGAAATGCAAAGAAAACGACGGCCGGTTATGCTGCCGTGATCGGTTGTACCTTGGCCGCCATTGCGGGCATGTTTCTTCTCGGACTGATGACCGGCGAGATGAAGCTTTCCATCGGCGACGTGTTAGGTACCTTATTTGGCAATCAAGGACAGTCGGACTATGATATCGTCATATTCCAGTTCCGCCTGCCTCGCATCGTACTCGGCGCATTGCTTGGGGCAGCTCTGGGCATGTCCGGGGCCGTCGTGCAGAGCCTGACGCGCAACCCGCTGGCAGACCCGGGCATTCTGGGCATCCATGCGGGCGCAGGCATGTTCGTTATCCTGTTCATGTTTGTCTTCCAGGACTTGATTCCGTCGACCGGACGGTTGGCGGTCATGCTCATGCCTCTATTCGGCGTCGCGGGTGGCGTGCTTGCGGCGCTGACGATATTCATGCTGGCGCGAAACAAGGGACATCTTGAGCCGCAGAAGCTCATTTTGGTCGGGATCGCGGTGACGACGGGATTTTCGGCAGTGACGCTGTACATTTCTCTGAAGATGAATCCGCATGATTTCGAGCGGGCGGCAATGTGGCTTGCGGGAAGCTTGAATTCCGCCAACTGGATTTTCATCGTCTCCATTCTGCCTTGGATGGTTGTGCTGCTGCCGTACCTGTTCTGCAAAACGCGGGTGCTTGATCTGCTGCGGCTGGGCGACGACAATCTGATCGGACTCGGGATGTCCGTACAGCGGGAACGGAACTTGCTGCTGTTTGCCAGCGTGGGCGTAGTGACGGCTGGCGTGGCCGTGGCAGGCAGCATCGGGTTCGTCGGGCTGATCGCCCCTCATATGGCGATGCGGCTTACAGGACTCGCACACCGCAGATCACTTCCGATCAGCGGTTTGTTGGGCGCAGCGCTGGTGCTGATCAGCGACTACGTTGGCAGGACGGTATTTTCCCCGTCCGAATTGCCCGTCGGCGTTGTGCTGTCCATTGTCGGCGTCCCTTATTTTGTGTGGCTGATGTGGTCACGTTCACGGAGGTAAAATGATGATTGAAATGCAGCAGCTGGAGGTGGAGGGACGCAAGCTCACTGTTTTTCTGCCTCCTTCGTATGCCTTGTCCGGAAGGCAGTATCCCGTTGTGTACCTTCACGACGGGGCCAAGCTGATGATGAGCACGTTGAACTACATGTACAGGTTGTTCCGTGAAGGTTTGCTGGCAGAGGTGATCGTTGTTGGCGTGGATAGCGAAGCACGCAATGACGAATATACTCCCTGGCCAGCGCATGCCGCGACCGAAGGGAAAGAACCGTTTGGAGGTTTGGGGGCAAACTACGTCAATGAACTGGCGGATGTGATCAAACCCGAGATCGACCGCCTGTTCCGCACGGTTCAAGATGCCCGCTCGACGGGGCTGGTCGGTTATTCGCTCGGGGGATTGATTACGCTCTATGCCGCATATCGGAGGCCCGATGCCTTCGGCAACTTTGGCATGTTATCGCCATCGACGTGGTATGAAGGCATGCTGGAGTATGTGGAGCAGCATTCGCTGCCAAACCGGGAAATCCGCATGTACATTTCGCTTGGCAATCGGGAAGGCATATATAAGAGCAATATTCAGCAAAATGCGGTGGCAAACACACTGCAAGTGTATCATCGGTTAAGCGGGCAGCTGCAGGAAACAAATCGTTTGCGTTTGGACATTTTGGATGATGCAACGCATGATCTGGTTTTTATGGCACGCCAGTTCCCGGAGGCGCTCGGATGGATGTATGGGCATAAGGGTCGGCAGGGTACCATCAAGCCAAGCGAAATCAGACGCGGCATTGCCCATAAAGGAGATGCTATCGTTACGGGGGCGAGTCCTGCTTTGCCGGGCACGGAAACATGGGACACTCGTTCCATGCGCAATGGAATGCTCTACCGCATTTTCGTTCATCTTCCGCTCAAGCCGCCTCCACCTGAAGGCTATCCGGTTTTGTACACGGTGGACGGCAATGCCTACTTTGCTTCGTTGAACGACGCGATGCGATTGCAAACCCGCCATCCGAAAGGGCTGCCCTCCGGCCTGATCGTTGCCGTCGGTTATCCGGAAGATGGACCGTTCGTGGCGGAACGCAGGTTCAGGGATTTGACGGTCCCGGATCGGCAGCAGGGATTGCGTCCGGATGGTTCTTCATGGCCGGTAAACGGAGGCGCTGACACGTTTCTGGATTTCATCGAATTTGAATTGATGCCGCAGATCGAGGGCAGGTATCCGGTGGATACGCGTCAGCAAGCGTTGTTCGGCCATTCGTTGGGCGGTTTTTTTACGCTGTATACGCTCATGAGGCGGAATCACTTATTCCAGAATTACGTGGCAGGTAGCCCGTCGATTTGGTGGAAAGACCGCGTTTTGTTTGACATGCTGCCTGAATTTGAGACAAGGCTTCGGAACAGCCGGTTGGACTGCTCGCTGATGATCGGCATAGGGGGAGAAGATACCAAATTGCTGGCTAATGCGAAACAATTTTACGATCGGCTGGTTCCTTACGAGGGAAGCTCCATTCAACGACTACGGCATCACGTTTTCGAGGGCGAGGGGCACATGTCGGTGCTGCAGCCGATGTTCAGCCCGATGCTCCGCTTCGTTTTCGCCAAAGAGGGCGAGAGATTGCGCATCTAAAATAAGTGGCGGCATGACACCGATAATACGAAAAACAATGCTCTGGTTCGGAATGATCCGAATCAGGGCTTTTCTAATAGATTAAGGTTGGAACGAGTTAACGTAAATGTGCAAAATGTTTGTAGTTCCCTAGATACTGTAAATCAATTGAAGTCGCTTATACAATGGTTTACAACATAAATGCCTATTAGGCGGCTTGGAGGGAAATGCATTTTGAATGACAGTGAATGGTATGTCTGTCCGGACTGCGGGCAAGACATCGAGGTCAATGAGGGCTATAAAGCCTGGTGCGAACATTGCAATTGGAACATTGCCGAGGAGGAGGAACAAGGGGAAACGGGCTGGATCCGAACAATAAACCGGAAATTGGACGAATGTTTTTCAGGGCGCCTGCTCGATGAATTCAAGTATAGCGTAACCCGAGAGTTTCCACTGACTAAATATCGATTATATGCGTACATGCTGGCTTTAATTGTACATACATCGACGTTAGCCATCTTGGGCCTCGCGATTCTTTGTTTTGCCACCAATTCGACTTGGCTCGGTTTTTTGGGAATACTCCTTTTATTGCTATGGATTGCGGTAATGCTGCCTTATCGCAGGCGTTTACCAGGAAGGGTTATTACGAAAGAGGATTATCCCGAACTTCATCAACTGATCGAAGAAATACGGCAACAATTAAACGCGCCGTCTGTGGACATGATTCGGGTGACCGAGGATTACAACAGTTATATTTTAAGCTGGAAGGGGAAAAGAAAGATTCTCGTGCTCGGCATACCGCAACTTGCTGCCTTGACGACGGAAGAAAAGATAGCGATAATCAGCTTTCAAATGAGCCTGCTGGCACATCCAAATGCAGCCAAACACGCCTTTGTGGATCGGGCGATGAACCTCCTGCAATCTTGGCAGGATGCACTTGATCAGAGCGATAGCGGCATTTTGGCCATTCTTCTGTTTCCGCTTGTCATTCTGGGACAGGTCGTTGCTTTCTTTCTGGCGCTTTTTCAAATTCTGTTGATGCTGACCTTAAGGGATGAGATGCAGCGTTCCATCTACATTGCTGATTACGAAGCTTCACTGATCGCGGGCAGCCAGGCATGGAAGTCCCTGCTCCTGAAAGCAACCATGGAAGAGTTCTTTCTTACCACAGCTTTTCAAGTCGCAAAGTATCCGTATAGCAAGGAGTTGTATGAAGAATTCAGACAACGCATCGCAACGATTCCGCGCAAGGAAATGTTGCGCGCCGAACGGTTGCAGGAAATGCAAGAAGTACATAACGTGTTCAACCATCCTTCCGCAAAAAACCGCTTGGAGGTCATGAGGGAGCATTGGTGTTTTGCCCTTCATATCAGCCTGATGCAGCACAAGTAAAAAAAATTCAAGCCGAGTTTCATGATCTTGAACAGCGTTCCCAAAAGATTTTGTTAAGCCATCTTCGAGAGACTGGATAAAGGAGTACGGTAAAAGGGACATTGCTTTGCGCATGGCAAGCATGTCCCTTCATTGTTGTCAGCAAGACAACACTTGCCGTTGGAGCATTTGTTGTGCTTGTCTCGATAGCACGCCGTCTTCTAATCTAGCGGTCTCCCCGCTCCAAATGTCGGCGTGGATGCGTGATTTTACCCATTTTGTCCGTATCGTTTTCCTTAGGAACCAAGCGCTCATCCGTTCGGCCTTCATGATGGTTGTCAAACGCAAATTCGGTCAGTTTCCATTCGCTCTTGCCGAGCACGGGATCGGCGGGAAAATGTTGTCCGCGATGAAGATGTTCCTCGCGTCCGGCTTCATTAACGTAAACACCATCCACTTCCACTTCTTCATGGGAAAGAGGGAGCATATCGTTTTCCTTGCGTTCCATGAATGGGCACCTCCTTGAACAAGGGGAATTTGACTCAAAATGATGTCCTTGATAATATCCCCCGAACAGTCAGGTGATATGCTTTGCAGAGAATGGCAAATAAAAAGCTCAAAAATTTCGCTAAAAAAATATAATGCGGATTAAACTTTTTGGGCATGGACACCGTTATATTTATTAGGGAGAAATCGTCAATTCGAAAGATGTTTCCGAATATGCTATAATAAGATCATGATTCGAACCGAATCATATCGGGTATTGATGTGTCAGGTGCTTGCTACGCAAAGTTCCCGACCAGAAGCTTGTTCAAGCCGCGTACACAACTTCATGAATGGCATTTAAGACTTATTCGGCGTTCCTAAACGGAGCATTCACTTTCAACGTTTTGGGAGGGAATTACTATGGCAACGAAAGGTCACAATGAGGTCAAAGAAAGTTTGAGGGAGATGACTCGGATTTTCCGTCCTAAAGATCCCAAAAAATTCGTGAAGGAGTATGTGAAGAAATACCGGATTACGGGTGGATACGAGGAAGAACTGACTTCTGTGGTCGAGCATGAGCTTGTCAAAATGGATTCTTCCGTATCCTGAAACGAACGACCATGAATACTGTTCCGAATATGAATAGAACCGTCTACCGGGCCTCGGCTCCGGCAGACGGTTTTTTTTGTTGCTCACTGTTCATTCATTTTGGCTGCTGATCTAGGCGGTAGCGTTCACGATTCTTGCCTGTGTGCTTTTAAGGGGCTGTGCCTCAGGTCTTCTGCATATATATGGAATTACAACATCGGCAGGAAGGATGAATGCAAGTGGACCCTATATTGAAGACCAAAGAGGAAATCGGCTATATGCAGGAAGCAGGGCGTATTCTGAGGAGCTGCCATGAGCAGATCGAACGATGGCTGGCTTCGAGAATAACGACGCTTGAAATCAACGAACGGGTCGAGGCATTTCTGGCAAAGCAGGGGGCCACGCCGGAGCAAAAGGGATATAAAGGATACCCGTATGCGATATGTGCTTCCGTAAATGATGTGGTATGCCACGGCTTTCCGGATGAGCGAGAGCTGGCCGACGGGGACGTCATCACCATAGACATGGTGGTCAACAAAGACGGATGGCTGGCCGACTCTGCCTGGACGTATGCCGTAGGCGAGCCCGGAAGGGTTTTGCGCAAATTGATGAAGCGTACGGAAAGGGCGCTGCATCGGGCGATTGCTCAGGCAGTACCGGGCAAAACGCTCGGGGATATCGGGAATGCCATTGAGCGGGTAGCCAGACTGCACCGGTATGGCATCGTGAAACCGCTCATCGGTCACGGGATCGGTCAGTACATACACGAACCGCCGAACGTGCTTCCTTACGGCAAACGAAGAACGGGAATGATGCTTACCGAGGGAATGGTCATCACGATCGAGCCGATTTTCACGAAAGGCTCGTCGGGAGCCGTGATCTGGGATGACGACGGTTGGACCGTACGCACGGCCGACGGCAGCGTCGGCGTTCAATACGAACACACCGTGGCCATTACGGCGGATGGACCGCTTGTGCTGACAGGTGGCAGTTAGGTTAAGGCAGACCTTTGATCGTCGCGGAGCTTCACGCTGTTTTGCAGGTGATGCTGCAAATGGCGTGAAGCAGACAGGGAGGCGGGAAAAAATCTTTTGGGCCGCAGAAGGAACTGGAGTCCGCGAAAGCGAATTCCTTTTGCATAAAAGTACATTTTTTGAAACAGGATCGAAGTTGAGAAAAATAGCATGGCCTCACCGAATTATGGAAAATACTTTCAAAGTCAAAGGTTATAATTTATATCTGAAATCGTTTGCAAAACGAGTGGTGGTGCGGACTTTTTATAAATGTGAACAAAGTGTGAATATGTGTCCAAAGATTGACAAAATCATACCCTCAACTTATATTTAATAAGTGATTTGTCCATATAGAATGATTTGGAATAATGCGCAGACATACCCTTTGGAGGAAATGGGGGGAGCCATGGAAGCGTTATTTTTTCAAGTTCTTCCGTAAGATGGACAGGATTGTGGCTTCCGCCTGATGCGTTTTCTGGAGATTGTCAGGATGCCGCCATAATCTGCGAAAATGCCAAAGGTGAGGTGGATCAATGATGAAACAGTGGCAGGCCGCAAAGAGAATCGTCCCGTTAATCGCGATGTTGTCTTTGCTGCTCTCCGCATGCGGGCGGGAAGACTTGTCGGTAATGAAACCTCAGGGTCCGGTGGCGCAAAGCCAGCTCGATCTGATGAAGCTCTCCATCACGATTATGATTGTTGTGCTCATCATTGTGTTTGCGATTGCCGCTTACGTCCTGATCCGTTTCCGCAGGCGGTCCGGACAACAAGAAGTGCCCGAGCAGGTAGAAGGCAATTTCAAGCTGGAGGTCATTTGGACAGCCATTCCGCTCCTTCTGGTCGTTATTTTGGCCGTACCCACGGTCCAAACCATTTTTGCCCAAGGCGAGGACGCCTCCAAAGACAAAAATGCCATTCAAGTCCAAGTTACCTCGCATCAATACTGGTGGGAATTCACTTACCCTCAATATGACATCACCACTGCACAGGATCTCATCATCCCGACCGGGAAAAAAATCGCATTCGAATTAAAAACCGCAGACGTGCTTCATTCCTTCTGGGTGCCGTCGCTCGCGGGCAAAATGGACACAAACCCGGATGGAACCGTCAACAGATTCAGCTTCTCCGCACCAAACGAAGGCGTATACCGAGGCAAATGCGCCGAGCTGTGCGGCAGATCGCATGCCTTCATGGAGTTTAAGGTCAAGGCGGTAAGCCAGGAATCCTTCGACCGTTGGGTCAATGAAATGAAGGCGCCGGCCGTGCTCCCCGAAGATGCGCAGCTTGCCGAGAAATTCAAAACCAACTGCCTCTCTTGCCACGCGGTGGGCGATCAAGGCGGGCCGGTTGCTCCCAATCTCACCGGAATCGGCGGCAAGGAATCGGTGGCCGGGATTCTGCTAAACAAACGGGAAGGGCAGGAAGAAGGCAATCCGGTGCTCGACAACATGAAGGAATGGCTCCATGATCCTCAAAGCGTGAAGCCGGGCAATACGATGCCGAATCCGAAGGATCTCGGATTGACGGACGAAGAGATCGACGGCATTGCCGAATATTTGGCCAACTACAAATTGAACTATGAATAGAATAGCGGGGACGAAAGAGGGGGTATGGAACCTTGGCTCATGCTCATAGCGTCAAGCGCTACACGGGTTTAATGGATTGGATTACCACCGTCGATCACAAAAAAATCGCCATCCTTTATCTGATTGCCGGCGGGCTGTTCTTTGGCATCGGGGGGATCGAAGCCATTCTGATCCGGATTCAGCTGATGAAGCCGATGAACGACTTCGTATCGGCCCAGGTGTTCAACGAACTGATCACGATGCATGGAACAACGATGATTTTTCTTGGCGTCATGCCGATCATTTTTGCCATTATGAATGCAGTCATTCCGCTGCAAATCGGAGCGCGTGACGTCGCGTTTCCGTTTATCAATGCACTTGGCTTTTGGACGTTTCTCTTCGGCGGGCTGCTGCTGAATCTGAGCTGGATCATGGGCGGAGCTCCCGATGCGGGCTGGACGGCCTATACGCCTCTCTCCGGCAGCGACTACAGCGGGACGCACGGGGTCGACTTTTACACGATCGGGTTGCAAATTGCTGGTTTGGGTACGTTGATCGGGGGCATTAACTTTCTCGCGACCATCATTACGATGCGTGCGCCGGGCATGTCCTACATGCGCATGCCGATGTTTGCCTGGACGACGTTTATCACGTCGGCCATTATCCTGTTCGCGTTTCCGGCCATTACGGTCGGCCTCGTATTGTTGACGTTTGACCGGATTCTCGGAGCCAACTTTTTCGATGTTTCGGGCGGGGGAAACCCCGTGCTCTGGCAGCATATCTTCTGGATTTTCGGTCACCCGGAAGTGTACATACTCATTTTGCCGGCATTCGGCATCATTTCCGAGGTGATTCCGACCTTTTCGCGCAAGCGGTTGTTCGGATACAGCTCCATGGTGTTTGCAACGATCCTCATTGCGTTCCTCGGCTTCATGGTCTGGGCGCATCACATGTTTACGACGGGGCTGGGGACGGTTGCGAACGCGCTGTTTTCGATCTCGACGATGCTCATCGCGGTGCCGACCGGGATCAAAATTTTTAACTGGCTGTTTACGATGTGGGGGGGACAGATTCGTTTCACTGCGGCGAACCTGTTCGCCGTCGGGTTCGTTCCGACCTTTGTCATGGGCGGAGTTACGGGTGTCATGCTGGCTTCCGCGCCGGCCGACTTCCAGTTCCATGATACGTACTTCGTCGTGGCGCATTTCCACTACGTCATCGTGGGCGGCTTGGTTCTGGGCCTGTTTGCAGGGCTGCATTACTGGTGGCCGAAAATGTTCGGGCGTATCCTGAGCGAAACGCTGGGCAAATGGACGTTCTGGACGTTTATGATCGGCTTCCAGCTCACGTTCTTCGTACAGCATTTCCTTGGATTGATGGGCATGCAGCGCAGGATCGTTACGTACTTGCCGAACCAGGATTTCGACCTGTTGAACCTGGTCAGCTCCATCGGGGCATTCCTGATGGGCGTCGGGGTGATCCTGTTCCTGATCAACATCGTCATCACAACGAGAAAACCGGCGAATGCGCCAGCCGATCCGTGGGAAGACGGACGAACGCTGGAATGGTCCATTCCTTCGCCTCCGCCGGAATACAATTTCAAGCAAACTCCGCTTGTGCGAGGAATCGATGCCTTTTGGAAGGAAAAGATGGCCGGCCACAAAGAAATGACGCCTGCGGAGCCGGTAGGACCTATTCATATGCCGTCGGCGACGCCGCTGCCGTTCGTCATGTCCGTAGGCATTTTTATCGCCGGGTTGGGCTTCATGTTCAGCAAGGACGACTTTGGCAATGCGTTGATGAACGGGCTTTTCAACAATTACATCGTCGTCATTATCGGTCTTCTGATCACCTTTGGTTCGATGCTGCTGCGCTCGCTCTATGATGACCATGGCTGGCATATCGAACCTGAGGACCAAGACGGGAAGGGGGCTGCACTATGACAACTGCACATGTCGAAACGGCAGCAAACGGAAACCTGCCCCATGAGCCGGAGAAAGCCACGCTGGAAGGCCGCAACAAGCTGATCGGTTTCTGGCTGTTCCTCGGCGGGGAAACGGTATTGTTCGGCACGTTGTTTGCCACCTTCCTGGCCCTGCGCGGCCAGACGAACGACGGTCCGACGGCTAACGAGCTGTTTCACCTGCCGCTGGTGGCGGCGGCGACCTTCATCCTGCTTGTCAGCAGTTTGACCAGCGTATTCGCCATCCAGGCCATGCACCGCGGGGATCGGAACAAACTTGCGCTATGGCTTGTCATCACGGTTGTATTGGGGCTTGGATTTCTGGGACTGGAAATCTACGAGTTCTACGAGTACGTGAAGCATAAGGAATTCGGCATGACCACGAGCGCGTTCAGTTCGGCATTTTATACGTTGGTCGGCTTTCATGGTGCCCACGTTGCTTTCGGTATTTTATGGATCAGCATTCTGGTCGGGCAATTGTTCAGAAAAGGATTAACGGTGGTCACCGCGCCCAAAGTATACGTCTCGGCCATGTACTGGCACTTTATCGACGTCGTGTGGGTATTCATCTTTACGGTTGTGTATTTGCTTGGAAAGGTGGGGTAGCGCATGTCGGCACAGGATAAAACGGATCAGCATCCTGCAAAGCACCGTCACCGCATGGAAGGTCCGCAAAAACACGTCGTGGTATTCATATTTTCCGTTATTTTGACCCTGATTGCTTTTGCGGCCGTGAAGGCAGGCGGAGTTAACGCCACCTTTACCATTATTCTGCTGGTCGTCATGGCCATCCTGCAGGTGTTCGTTCAGTTGGGATACTGGATGCACATGAAGGATAAAGGGCATTTAATGCCCATCCTGTTCATGGCCTTTGGTTTTTTCGTAGCGTTTACTTGTATTATCATGGCTCTCTATTGGGTCTGGTGGTAAAAAGAATGACGGCGGCGCGCCAAGCGCCGTCTTTTCCCCTTTCGGGCGAGGCCCCCTAGGGGTAGCAACTCAACAACCATTAACGTTCACGGGGAGGATTCCCGTATGCTTGGATTGCAGTATTTCAGCTTCAGTGATCTTTGGAACCCGTTGGTGTTGGCGCTGTTTCTCGTTGTCGCGGCGGCCTACCTTGTGATCGTCGGTCCTTTCAGCGAGCGTGTCAAAGATGCCGAACCGGCGACGGGCACGCAGAAACTGCTGTTTCTGGTCGGATTGGCGGTGCTGTATCTGGCTCAAGCCGGCCCGTTCAATTTGCTCGGACATGTCATGTTTAGCTTTCATATGGTGAGCATGGCGCTGTCTTACCTCGTGGCGCCTCCACTGCTTATGAAAGGGCTGCCGGTCTGGATATGGCGGCGAATCGCAAGGCGAATGCCGGCCAAATCATTATCGTTTCTGGCTCATCCCATTGTGGCCGCAGTTGTGTTCAACGGCCTGTTTTCGATGTACCATTTGCCGGTTGTTCACGATTACGTCATGTTGAATTTCACGGTACATCGTTTGTACTATATCGCACTTTTTGTAACTTCCATGCTGATGTGGTGGACGCTGCTTAATCCCCTGCCGGAAGGCAGGCAAGCATCAGGGTTGTCCAAAATGGGCTTCATCTTCCTCAACATGGTGCTGTTGACGCCTGCTTGCGGACTTATTATTTTTGCGCCGCAATCGCTCTATGCCACATATAGCGATCCTTCAGTATGGGCAGAGGCGATGCGATATTGCGTATCCACGGATTCGTCGGCATTGCTAAGATCATTCGGCGGACCGGGTTTCTTTAATTTCTTGTCCTCGGCTCAAGAGGATCAGCAGGTAGGCGGCATTTTGATGAAGTTTATTCAGGAAGGGATTTTCATCTCCATGCTGGGTTACGTGTTTTTCCAATGGTATCGCAAGGAAAAGCGAGAAGATGATGACGACCCGCGTTCTTTGGACGGTACGGGCGAACCGTTTCATTCCGCGGCGAAATAACGCCAGTGATGTTGCAGCAAAGGGGGATTTGCGATGGATATGTATTTGTTGTTGCCCACGATCAGTACGGCTTTGATTGTCATCAGCGCCCTGCTGGTCGGCATCGGTTGGGTGCTGATCGTACGGGGCAAGCGGGAGGCACACCAATCGATGATGGTCGCCGGTGCCGTTGCCGCAGTATTGTTTTTTATCATTTACATGTCGCGTACCGTTTTTGTGGGGAATACGTCCTGGGGCGGCGATCCGGAGATGGAAGTGTTTTATCGGATTTTTCTGATTTTTCATATCATTCTGGCCACCGTTGCGGCGGTGTTCGGCATTTCAACCTTGGTGCTGGGATTCAAGAAAAAATTCAGTACCCATCGGCGCTGGGGCCGATTTACGTCCATGATCTGGTTTAGCAGCGCGTTGACCGGGGTCGTCGTGTATGTGCTGTTATATCTGTTGTATCCAGGCGGGCATACACGTCCCGTGTGGGAGACGATACTGGGAGCGTAGCAAACATGCATTTTCATTTATATGAAGTTTAAAAAAGGGCCGTATAGATTTGTGCACTTTGCATGCACAGATCGTACGGCCCTTTTTGGTACGGTGCGGGAAGAAACTATCCAGCCAGCATCAATCGCCGCCGCCTCCACCGCCATCACCGCCGCCGCTGTCGCCGCTGCTTCCGCTATCATGGCTGGAATGATGAGCTGAATCGTGGGAGGAGGCATGGTCATGATGATGGCTATGGCGATGATGCGAATCGTCCCCGAATAGGAAGGGTGCACCGGCACCGGAGTCGCTGTACGCCGAGTTGCGGCTGTCGTTGTCGCTGCGACGCCTCTGGGCTTGATTGCGCGAAGAGCTCCATGCGATTAACGCGATGACAATGGCGATAAAGAGCACGACCGGTATGATTTGAAATAAACCATCCATTGGTAGAATCCTCCTTTCCGTAATCAGAAGTGTTGTTGATTTTATCATATCAGAAAGCTAACCCCAATTCCTGATTCAGGAAAAAAAGGGTTGACGAGGCGAACGATGAGTCTGTATACTGTGTATATTGATATACACACTAATCACAGTGGATCGAACTTAAGCACAACGGTTGCTTGATGTGTACAGACATGAGAGGAAAGGCAGGATATGGCATGGGCGCATGGAAACAGGCGTGGTGGTTAACAAGGAATGAGCAAAGCAAGGACCGCTTTCAATGGTTATGGAGTGCCATATTCATGATTTACTGCGGCGGTATGGGAGGGGTTATGCTGGTCGGGGAACAGGAAGTTCCGAGCGTCGTCTTTGACGGATATTTCATGATCATGCTTCCCTTTCAAGGCTTCTTGTTCAGCAGAAGATCTTTTCGCTACATCCAGGAAGACTCTTATACCCAGATGCTGATCTACTATCGCAGGCTGCCGATTTCCGCACAAGCCGTGATGTGGTCCAGATTGCAGCAGTCCTTGCTGGCATTCATCTATAACGGGATTTTCTTTTATGGCTCGTTGTATGTTACCCAATTGCATCACCAGGGTTTTCGTCTGGATCAGTACCTGGCTTTTGGCCTGACGTGTACCGGATTCGGATTCCTGATTACAGGATTCTATATTTACGGGGAATTTCTGCATAGCGGAAAAAAATATTTGCTGCTAAGCGCTTTTCAGGTCCCTTTGATCATTTTGTTGGTTTTCATCATTCATTTGACCGGAAATAACGGGTTTATGTCTGCCATAAAGATGAGCAAAACTTGGGGATTGCTTTCTCCGCTGATGTGGATCATGTTGGCCGTCGGATTGACGTCGTTATGGCTTCTCAGCAGGGTTACGCTAAAACAGCTGATTAAAAGGGACTTAAGCATATAAATGAACACAAATAACTTGAGAAATGTAAATGACGAACCGGCTCGTTCATGTGATGAACCGATGTGTACCAGAGAGCGGGGTGCAAGGCATGAATATACCGATTCAAATCAATGAAAACAGCGCTGAACCTTTATATCACCAAATTGAAAACCAGTTAAGGTCATTAATCATTACTGGCCAATTGGGGGAGGGAACACATTTGCCGTCCATTCGGGAGTTTGCGGGATCGCTGAATTGCAGCGTCATCACGGTTCGCCGGGTGTATCAGGACTTGGAGAACGAGGGATTACTGCGCACCAAGCAGGGAACGGGTACATTTGTTGCCAAGGTCGAAGCGGGGGATCGGGAAAATTATAAATTTACGGCGGCCAGGGATGCGCTGCGCGCTGCGGTTCAGGCAGGCAAGTCGGTCGGTTGCGATGAAGAAGAGATGCTAACGTTGTTTAAAGAAGTTGTCGCAGACGTTTACAATCCGAAGGCAAGGGAGTGATGTGCTGATGGAAGCTATGGCGGTTCAATTGAAGGGTGTCTCCAAAATGCGAAAGCGCAGAATGATCGGTCCGATTGACCTGAACATTCCGGAAGGGTATGTCGTGGCCATTCTCGGCCATAACGGATCGGGCAAAACCACGCTGCTGAACATGCTGCAGCAGATCGTGCTGCCGGATGCGGGCGAGATACGCTGGTTTGGCCAAACTCATGTTGGAGAACTGCCCCTTGACATCAAGCAGCAGATCGGTTTCGTGACCGACGGCGCGGTGGAAGAAAATCATGTGACTGCGAAGGATGCGGCCCGATTCCGTGCCTACTTGTATCCTCGCTGGGATATGGACCTGTTCAATCGGCTTATGGATGAGATGGAAGTTCCGCAGGACGTGAAGCTCATTAAACTCTCCAAAGGAGAACGCCGCAAATTTGAAATTGCTGCCGCTTTGGCCTCAAGGCCGAAATTGCTGCTGTTGGATGAGCCATCTTCGGGGCTGGACCCCTTTGCATGGAAAACGATGGTGGATCAGTTCCGCCGCTTCATGGAAAACGGGGACACCACCATATTGATTGCTACGCATATTGCCGATGAGGTGAAGCGATTAGCGGATTACATCATATTGATGAACCGCGGACAGTGCTTGGGCATCGCGGAGAAAGACGTCGTTCTCGACCAGTGGAGAGAGGTCTGGTACGAAGGGGATTTGAAGCCGGAGAGCGTTCCGGGCACCGTCGAATCGTACCGTGAAGCCGGTGGACTCATTCGTGTGATCACGACAAGGATCAGCGAAGCGCGAGAGCGACTGGATTTGGCCGAAGCAAACATTTTGAAAGTCCGGAACCTTGAGCTCGATGAGGTGCTGGAGTTTTGGATTGCCGGATACGCTCCGGCACAATGGAGATCACCGAAGGGAGACGATGAACGATGAATCGACTGGCATTGAGGCAAGTGGTTAAACAGTATGCAGACAAAACGGCGGTTAACGGAGTCACGCTTGATGTGGCTGAAGGTGAAATTTATGGCTTGTTGGGGGCGAATGGAGCGGGGAAAACGACGACCATGCGCATGGTATTGGGGTTGATTCACCCGGACGGCGGCGAGATTCGCTATAACGGCAAACCGTACAATGCGGAGCTGCAGCAAATCATGGGTTACCTTCCCGAGGAGCGGGGGTTATATCCAAAAGTGAAGGTTAGCGAGCAGATCAACTACCTGGCACGTTTGCGCGGCATGAGCGGCAAGGATGCCGACAAAAGCCTGAAATACTGGCTCGAACGTTTCGAAGTGCCCGAATATTACGATAAGAAGATTGAAGAGCTTTCCAAGGGCAATCAGCAAAAAATGGGCTTCATCGCGGCCGTGGTGCATCGGCCTCAGATTCTGATTTTGGATGAGGCGTTCAGCGGTCTCGATCCGGTCAACGTAGAATTGCTCAAATCGACCGTTAAGGAGCTGCGCGATGAAGGAACGGCCATTCTGTTCTCCACGCACCGCATGGAGCATGTGGAAGAGCTTTGCCGCCGAATAACGATTCTCCATCGTTCCAACACGGTCGTTCAGGGGGATATCAAGGAGATCAAAGGCCGATATCCGCGCGAGCAGGTGTATTTAAGCACTACTGGCCAAGTGAATGGTTTGGAGCAGTTGTCTGGCGTCACCAAAGTAGACCGTACGGAGAACGGGTATCAGATCCGAATCGGTCAAGCGGAAGCGGCTCAGGAGATTCTCAGATTGGCCATGTCGCAGACGACGGTAGAACATTTTGAAATCAAGGAACCAACGTTGAACCAAATCTTTATTCGTGAGGTAGGTGAGTCGAATGAATAAGATGGGCACGATTGTCGGCTTTACGTTTAAGAATAAAGTCAAAACGAAGTCTTTTGTGGTCACAACCATTGTGCTTGCGCTTTTGATTTCCATCGGCATTAATATTCCGTATTTTATCAATATGTTTAATGGCGGTTCAGGCGGTGAAGGAACGAGTGCCAATCCAGTCAACATCGGTTTGTTGAGCGAAGGCCAGGATGAGATCGCGAGCAAGCTGCAGGCATTCTCCGCAGCGCAGGGAGATCAGGCTTATCGTTTCGTATCCGATGAAGGCAAGGATGAAGCCGCTTTGAAGGCCGACGTGGAGTCGGAATTGCTGGACGGGTATTTGAAACTGGAGCCTGCGACGAACCAGAGCTTCCCGCAGCCCGTACTCTATTCGGCAGAAGACGTCTCTCCGCAAATTATCGCTTCCATTGAAGCTGCCCTGCAGAGCGTGAAGTTGGATGTCATTACGCAGAACACATTGACCGCAGAACAAAAGGCGTTGATCAGCACACCCGTGAAGGTGACTGCGGAAAGTCTCGATGCAAGCCAGAATGGCGCTGCTGAAGAAGGCGGCAACGGCATGAGTCCGATCAACTATGTTGTGGTTTACCTGCTGATCATCCTGTTGTTTACGTCCACGATGATGACGGGCAATATGATCGCTTCCGAGATCACAGCCGAGAAGAGCTCGCGAATCATGGAGATTTTGATCACGAGCGTGTCCCCGCTTAGCCAGATGTTCGGCAAAATCATCGGGATTTTCCTGGTGGGCATGCTGCAGATCGGCATTTTCGGAGCAGTGATCGCAGGGAATATCATGCTGCCTCACAATCAAGGCGTATTGAGCGAGTTCAGTATGAACCTGAGCGACGTGAACGTGTCCGTCATTGTATATGGTTTGATCTTCTACATTCTGGGTTACTTCCTCTATGCCGTGTTGTTTGCGGCGATTGGTTCGATGGTAAGCCGTACGGAGGAGCTTGGCCAGGCGGTGCTGCCGATTACGATGCTGTCCCTGGCTTCCTTTTATATCGCGCTCTTTAGCATTTCTGCACCCGACATTTTGCTTTTGAAAGTAGCTAGCTTCGTGCCGTTCACTTCGCCTACGGCGATCCTGGTACGCATCGGGGCGGGCGTTGCGCCGACATGGGAGATTTGGGTATCGCTGGCCATTCTGGTCGTATCGATTCTGGCCTTTGGCTGGTTGGCGGCAAAAATCTACCGTACCGGGGTCCTGATGTACGGCAAACGCCCAACTTTCAAGGAGCTTTTCAAAGCCATGAAGGCGTACAAAATTTAATATTGAAGGCAGCTTATGCTGCTGCTGCTTGCTGCTGCTGCCTGTGTATGTGTTTTCCGACGATAACAGAATCTCTGACATAACAATAATTCATTGGAGGCGCTGAATGTGATTAAAAACATGAGTTCAAAATCACTTATGATGTTAAGCGCGGCTGCAATTATTCTTTTGCTAGGATCGTTCGCAAGTGCTGAAGGATCTTCGACAAAGGATGCCGTGCAAGGTGCGCTGATGGGGGCCGTAGCTGTTATTGCTGTTGCTTGGCTGTGGGTTGCTGGAAGTAAGAAGTAAAATCGCAAAACGGGAAGAGGGGCCATGCTAGGAAAAAGGTGGAACCCTCCCCAGTCTATTATCGTAATATTGATGGAGTTACTTCTTTGGGCTAATAGATTTAATCTACTATATATTTTAAAGGAGAATACATATTATGAAAAACTGGAAACGCATGCTCTTGTCACTAACCATCTCGGTCGGTTTGCTCGCATCTGCAGTGCCGGCGATGGCCGCGCCGCAGCAGACATCGGTGAAAGTGAATGACGAAACGGTTGAATACACTGTTGGTGCACCGGTTAACGATAAAGGAACAACGCTTGTGCCGCTGCGCTCCACACTGGATGCCATGGACGTGAAGCTGACGACGGCAACGGATGATACGATTACAGCCGTGGTTAACGGCAAGACGATTACGCTGAAAAGCAAGCTTACGCGTATCAATGGCGTAACGTACGCGCCGATCCGCATCGTTGGAGACGCTGCAGGTTACGAAGTTAACTGGGATGCGAAGACGCGTACGGTATTGTTGGTTTCCAAAGGCGGGGCAACAGAAACCGTTCAGACCGGCGGACGCGGTTTTATGTGGGAAGTCGAAAGCAACGGCAACACCGTATATCTGGTAGGCTCGATGCATATTGCGGATGATAGCTTCTATCCGTTGCGTAAAGAATTTGAAGAGGCATTTGCCGAAGCGGATTACTTGGGCGTAGAGGTCGATATCAGCAAAGCGGCGGATGAAGCTCAACAGAAACTGGTGCTCGATCTGGGATCGTACCAAGATGGCACAACGCTGAAGGACCACATCTCCAGCGAGACGTACGCTCAACTGGGAGAGATTTTGAAGAAAAACGGAATGGAGCCGAATGCACTGGATACCTTCAAGCCATGGGTTGTGGAGAGCACGCTGGCAAGCCTAAAATCCATGAAAGCCGGTTATGAAGCTTCCGCTGGAGTAGACCTGTACTTCATTCAGAAAGCGATCGAGCGCAAACTTCCGGTTATCGAACTGGAGTCGTATGAATCCCAACTGGGCATGTTCAATAACTTCTCGAAAGAGCTGCAAGAAAAAACGCTGAAAGTAACATTGGACAATTTCGACGTGCTGGATGACAGCGTGGATCAAATGGCTGAAATGTGGAAGACAGGCAACGACGAGCAGCTGCTGGAGCTGACGAACAGCTTCTCCGATGACGAGGAATACAACAAAGCGATGCTGATTGACCGGAACATCGGCATGGCCGACAAGATCGACGGATACTTGAAAAACGGCAAAGGCGAGGAATATTTCATTGTAGTCGGTGCAGCGCACTACCTGGGCGATCACGGGATTGTGAAGCTGCTGGAGGATAAAGGGTATAAAGTAGAGCGGAAATAAGTATTCACTTAATGTTGACAAATAGAATTTCTCTTTAATTTTTTTGAAATTTGGATTAGAAAAAAAGGCTCATTCATTGAGCCTTTTTTTATGTTTTGCGAACTCATGACCTGAGATAATTTCTTTTATAGAACAGTCTATATTATCGAACTCTGAACGAAGGATATGTCCTTCAAAATGGAGAGGAAGCATTTACAAAAATTATTGAAGAAGCTAGGTTATTTTGCAAATGAGGTTCATATCTAGAAAAACCATCAGAACTATTCCTCGGAGTAGATTATAGTCAAGTTGGTTACCTCTGTACTCCCATAGTTAGCATTCCATTTGCCAGCAATAGTGGAGACGGAATACACTTTGCACTCTTAACGGATCTTCAAGTGGTTGTCATTTTTCATCATCAGTAAACGAGTACACAATTGAGATGACTGAAAGTACAAGTATAGGAAAGGAGAAGAAAAATCAGTTTCGGATCCTCCACAAGTAATCGATGATTCTAATCAAACCGGTTTTGAAAACGAAGGAGACAGTGGGAATAATTCTATCAGTCCTGCTGAATCAACACATTTTTGATTCCTCGTTTTTCCACTGACGCGGATGCCGGTGTACATCAGGGTTTTCACGATCACCATATCCTAAAAATTCTTTGCATTCCAGACCACCTCATAGTATCATTTTAACTCATCTTCAGTCGGGACATAGGGTGACTTTTAAATGCTTTTGCACTTCGATTTCAAGCTTAATTCTTAGATGCTGAACCGGCTTTTAAGATAAGCAGAATCAAGTCAATCAGCCCGCAAACTGATTTCACGTCGGAAGTTTCGGAACAGGTAAAATGGCCGTAAGATACCGCTTATACATCTGCATAATTTTATCTAGACAGAATACGTATGATTATAATCATGTATTAAAATGAGGTGAAATATGCTAGGTGGAGGCTATCTTTCTTTCGCAGGGAAGGGCATTATGCTTGTTCAGTCTCATTTTCACGAGGCTCCTAATCACTTCACATATGAATTTTGGGTGAAGCCTGAAGCGGAAATTATGCTGCCTCTCCAGAATGTAACCGGTACAGAAGGGATGCAAGGACAGAGGTATGTTATCGGCGCTCAAAATGCGGGCGACGTCAATCAGGCCGGAGTAGGCGTTTCTGTCGGCACAAATGGAATTGCTGTCTTTGAGCATACCATAAACCATTTACCGCCGGTACTTGTTTACCCCACTGAAATTCTTGACTGGGTTCACATTGCAATCGTATATGAAGAGAAGACGCCCTACCTGTATATCAACGGAGAATTACGTAAAATAGGGTTTACCAGCTATAAATCCATAGTGTACCCTTGCGGTGTGATGGGTGCTCTTCCGCCCTACGGTTATTATACCGGTGCTTTAGACGATTTGCGTATCTGGAAAACAGCCCTGAGCAAGGAGCAGATTACAGCTTTCATGCATGTGGAACTGACAGGTGCTGAAGACGGATTAGTCGGATGCTGGTCTTTTAACGAACAGACTCCGAATGCTGCATTGGATTGTACGAATAATAAGTATCACGGAACGCTTCAGGGGACACAGTATCGTGTCCGGCATACCGTAGGAGCATTGCGGTGGGAGGGAAGGTACCCGAAATTTATAACTGACAATCTTGATTATTTGGAAAGATATCTCTTCACCGGCGACGACCGTGAACAGGTACGCCAAATTGTACGGAATACGAGATGGACCGGTTATCAAACAGATGTGCTTATGTTGTTCAATGTATATCGTAACGACTATTGTCAATTATATGCTCCTGTAGCGGATGCATTGGTAAGGCAAGGACGCTCCGTTTCGCTTGCCGTGCCCCGGGAAGAAGCCAACGAGCGATCAACTTTTCATCCAAATGTGGCCATCAAAGCGCTCCAGGATATAACGGCGTCCCAATCAATCCTGCAGCTGGCGAATGAATACTATAAAGAGTACCTGGCCCCGGCATTATCCCAGTGGTTTCTTGCCGAAGGGTTACCGACTAAATATCAGACATACCTGAAACAATATTACAGGCAGTATGCAGCTGATTTTATGACCATGACGGCTTTGTTACATGAAATAAAACCGAAGATGGTTTATGCACTGCATTTTATATCTGAACCAGGATATCTCGACGCTATTCGCAACATGAGTGAACAAAATCCAATTCGTATATTCCTTATGCAGCACGGCTTTCTATTCGGGGATGAAGTCGATAGTCATGATTTTAAAGGGGCCGACCAAGTGCTGTTATGGGGAGACTACCATAAAAGGTTTCTGGATCATAAAACCGACGCACGAGCATCCATCTCTGTTGGAAATCCGAAGCTGGAATATGTGTATGAGCAGTTCAAGCTTAAGCCGAATTGGACTGCGGCCCCTAACATATCGAGAGTTTTGTATATTTCCTCCGATTCGCCTCAGCGCAGCAAGAAAAGTAAAGAAAACCTGGAATTAGCCATAGAGGCGTTTAACTCCATATCCGGGATTGAAGTCACTTATAAATTGCATCCTGTGGAGAGCATAACTGATTATGACGAATATGTGAGCCAAAATCGGATTGCTCATCAGCAATTATCTACACGGCATATGAACGAATTATTCTTGGAAACGGATCTTGTGGTCGGAGACAATTCCTCCTCCGTATTTGAGGCTGCGGCTTTGGGGATTCCTGTCATACAAATATTTCTTTCTCACCACAATGAGACTCATCTCGTATTTACGCGAGCCGCATCAGCCCAAACCCTTAACAGTATCATTCAAAAAGTAATTACGGATTCTTCATATAGGGAAAGTTTGCTCAATAACCAAAAGCAATGGACGGATCAAATGTTCGGAGAAATAGAGGGCAGTACACAAAGGGTCGTCAACACCATTATGAGATTTCTTTCTTAATTGCTTGTATTGCCCCGATAAATTGCTGTGCCCTGGCGTGCCAAGTATGCGCAGGCACCCATTGAGCTGCCGCATTTGCAATCAATTGCAGCTGGTCGGGCTGCTCTAACAGTCTTCCGATTCGTTCGGAAATGTTTTGATTCCGGTATGGGATCAGCAGAATGTTCTTTCCATCCTGAAAATTCTCATCCAAAAACTGGTTGGAGTCGGTTAAACTAACCGCACCTGCCTGCATGGCGGTAAAAATACGCTCATGTGCGCCGTACACAAGATTAGCTAATACATTTAAAACGATCTTCGAATCATACATGTGAGCTTGTAGTGTTTTAAGGCTTACAGGCTCACGATATTTTATATTCTTTCGGTTCGGAAACTCCCTTGGATTATCTGTAAAGATAGTCATCGGCAAGCCACTCAACATTTCGACGATCTCCAGCCTTCTTCGTCCTCGAATATACATATCAACTTTCTGCAGAAGTTGAACCAGCCTGCTGTCTTGAGTGTAATTAAACGGGAGCCCGTGAATCCGAAATGTTTGTTCACAGATCTCCAGAAGAGAATAATCGTATTGATACATAGACCGTTCCGCGATCTCGTCTAATATTGCACCGTATTGAAGATCCTGCTTCCACCATTGCCGCTGTTGATCAGGGCCTAAGGACGTACCTGCAAAGAGCAGATCTATGCTTCGCTCACTCATGTCTTTCACCGATGTTGACGGCAGCTTATTCAGTGCCGGCTGCGGAGAGAATAGCTTTAGTGAACTGTTATTAAAATACTTTTCGAGATAGCGAATATGTTCTCTATCCACGCAGGCAATGATAAGTTGTGGCAGATTTCGTTCGAACGGGATGCGATCAACGTGGAACATGGGATGGTCGACCAAATAGCACAAAAAGGGAACTGGCAGCAGACCTGCATATAAACTGCCACGAAGCTGATCGATCCCGTGGCCATTCATTCCAACAATTAATTCAAGGTCCTGCTGCATGAGCAAGTTATCCAATTTTGCTTGTGCAGTGGGCTGAAGTAGATCGATCACTTCGACAATATAATCCGACTGTATCAAAGCTTTTGTCAAATCAAAAGCGAAATGCCTGGTGGCATCATAAGCGCTAGACTCGATAATTACCCCGATACGCCCTTTATTAAAGGTACGGCCAGGCACCCAATTTGCCCCGAGAACATGTGCAATATCGCCATTAGCGACCTGACTGGACTCCACAATCCCGTTTCCATCGTCCAATCTCCAATAACCGGCTAGACCCGGCTCATCTCCCCGCAGCTGGCTATGCATGGATAGAGCAATCTCCTGCTCCGTCCGTGCAACATTCCACAAACGTACTTCGTCGAGTCCCCCAATGAAAAATCCATAGGGTAAAAGTCCGCCGAATGCGGCAGAAGCATGCACACTTGCTATCGCGCTTGGACCACCTACTTGAACCAGCTTTCCATTTATATAAAGATATGGGGTTCTCCGACTGTAGACAACCGCAATATGCGTCCATCCGGAAATGGGAGATGGATGGACCAGCACAGCAGGTAAATGGCAGTAGGTATGCTCATAGATGGAGACACCGTTCGTGCCCACGGATACACCTATTCCGGCTTGACCGGGATCCAGGCCGTGCCCGGGAGCGATCACGTAACGTTTACCGCTGATACCGTCTGTGCCACTTAAACTCGGAAGGTCGATATGATGCTCGGCCGCCGGGTTGACCCAGAATTCATACGTAAAATCATTGTAAATGTGCTCAAGAAAGGACTTCGCCTTGATGGTATCTTGAAAAGAGAAATAATAGTAACCTGCTCCCATCCAACTGTACAAGCTGTTCCCTCCACAACGTGTTAGAATCCGTGAACGCACATCCCACAGGTGATTCATAGTATGTAATGCACAAATACTGGGGGAGGGCGTAATGACAATGAATTCGGAGAGGATACTAGTAACAGGGGCTGACGGTTTCATTGGTTCCCATCTGACGGAAGCGCTCGTGAGGAAAGGCCATCGGGTGAAGGCCCTTGTGTTCTATAATTCGTTTCACCAGTGGGGCTGGCTCGATGATGTTTCACCGGAGATACGTGATGAGATAGAGGTATACTCGGGTGATATTCGTGATTACCAGACTGTCAGGGAAGCCATGCGCGGGATGGAGACCGTGTATCATTTGGCGGCGCTTATCTCGATCCCGTATTCATATCAAGCCCCGGAATCTTATTTGGACACGAATGTGAAAGGCACCTTTCAGGCTCTGCAAGCAGCCAGAGAGCACTCTGTGAGCAGATTCATTCATACTTCTACAAGTGAAGTGTATGGCACAGCACAGTTTGTTCCCATTCATGAGCGTCATCCTCTACATCCCCAATCCCCATATGCAGCCTCCAAATCCGGTGCAGACCAGATTGCGCTTTCTTATTTCCACACCTATCAATTGCCAGTCACTATTGTACGTCCATTCAATACGTACGGCCCGCGGCAATCGGCTAGGGCCGTCATTCCGGCCATCATCACGCAAATCGCCAGCGGCAGCGGGAACATTCGATTAGGGGACCTGACACCAACCCGAGATTTCAACTATATTAAGGACACGGTCAGCGGTTTCATCGCAGCGGGACAGTCAAAACAGACCATCGGTGAAACAGTCAACATCGGCAGTAATTTTGAAATATCCGTCGGTGATACCGCCAAGCTCATTGCCGAGGTCATGAATGCACAGATTGAAATTAAGCAGGATCCTCAGCGAATGCGCCCAAGCTCAAGTGAAGTGCATAGATTATGGGCCGATAACAGTAAGCTGAAGCAGTTAACCGGGTGGGTGCCAGCCTACGGCGAAATAGAGGGACTCAAGCGAGGGCTTGCGGAGACGGCGGAGTGGTTTACGAATCCGGCGAATTTACAGAGATATAAACAGGGATTGTACCAAATATGAGAAAACAGGCCGATATCGCACAAGTTCTGAAAGCGATCAACCACGTGATTACAATGAAGTCGTCTGCAGTCCCCCTGCACGAGCCCCTTTTGGGAGGCAATGAATGGAAGTATGTGAAGGAGTGTCTGGATTCTGGCTGGATTTCCTCGGCCGGCCGCTATGTGATGGAACTGGAAGAGCGGATTAGAGAGTTTACAGGTGTAAAGCATGCGATAGCTGTAAATAGCGGGACTGCTGCATTACATGCGGCACTGCTGGCGGCAGGAGTCTCCGGCAATGACGAAGTACTGCTGCCTGCTCTCACCTTCGTAGCAACAGCTAACGCGATTCAATACTGCGGAGCGGTGCCCCATTTTGTTGACGTTGAGGAACGATCGCTCGGAGTTGATCCACACAAGCTGAGAGCGTATTTACAGGATATTGCCGTATTCAGCCAAGACCGCTGGATAAACAAAAATACAGGCCGCCGACTCAAGGCTCTGGTTGTCATGCACACATTCGGTCATCCTGCCGATATGGAGGCACTTATTGCACTGTGCGAAGCCTATTCTTTAGAGCTTATAGAGGATGCGGCACAGGCGCTGGGTTCGTATTACAAAGGGCAGCATGTAGGCGGATTTGGGAGAATCTCAGCGATCAGCTTTAACGGGAACAAGATTGTAACTACAGGAGGCGGAGGAGCCGTTCTGACAAACGATGAATCGCTCGCCCGGTGGGTAAGGCACGTTACAACAACCGCCAAGCTGCCGCATCCATGGGCATACGAACATGACCAGCTTGGATACAATTACCGGATGCCCAATCTTAATGCAGCTTTAGGCTGTGCTCAATTGGAGCAGCTTCCTGATTTTATCGCAAGAAAGCGAAAGCTTGCACATGCTTACAAGGCTGCTTTCTCTACTGTACTGGGGGTAAAGCTGTATACTGAAGCAGGTTATGCACGCAGCAATTACTGGTTAAACGCCCTTATCCTGCAGGAGGCAGACCGTGGGGTCCGCGATGAAATCCTGAAACAAACCCATGCACAGGGACTCATGACCAGGCCATGCTGGAAGCTGCTGCATAGATTACGGATATACACGAACTCACCAAGAATGGATCTTTCGATCTCGGAGCAGTTGGAACAAAGGATTATTAATCTTCCGAGTAGTGTAAGCTTGGTAGCCGGAGAAAGGGCGTAAGGAGAGCTGGCATTGAAAATCGGTGTAGTAACAGGTACTAGAGCAGAGTACGGACTGCTTAGGGGTTTTATGAGTGAGGTTCTACAAGATGCGGATTTAACGCTTATGACCTTCGTAACAGGAACACATTTATCTGCCAAGTACGGGCTAACATTTAAGTGGATCGAACGGGATGGTTTTCACATTCATGCTCGCATTCCGATAGACTTAGCCGATAATACGCCTTTGGGAATTGCCTCGGCCATGGCGCAAGGAGTGAGCGGCTTATCCGCGGCTATCGCCGAAGCAAGGCCCGATGTAATCGTCATTCTGGGCGATCGCTTTGAAGCCTTGGCCGCCGCGCAAGCAGCCATGCTGCTGAATGTGCCGATTGCGCATATTCATGGCGGGGAGATTACGGAAGGTGCAGTCGATAATGCCATCCGCCATGCGATTACGAAGCTGGCGCATGTGCACTTCACCGCCGCCGAGCCTTATCGGCGGAGAGTCATACAGATGGGGGAGAATCCAGCCATCGTGTTCAATGTCGGTTCGCTGGGGGTTGACCATATCCGTGAATACGTACCTGTTAGCCGTTCCCAGCTGGAGCAGGCCTTGGGCCAACGTTTGAATGAGCCGTTTTTTCTGGTTACTCTTCACCCGGAAACACTGAATCCGCAGCGAAACGAATTGCTTGTTCGTTCACTCGTTGAAGCTTTCGAACAGTTCCCGGAAGCTTACAAGGTGATCACGATGCCTAATGCGGATGCAGGCAGTCAGCAAATCAACGAGCTGCTGCTTGACTATGCCCGACGCAATCCGAAGAAAGTAAAGTCGGTTCCTTCACTGAATGAGCTATATCTGAGCGCAATGTATCACTGTACAGCGGTCCTTGGCAATTCGTCCAGCGGTATTATAGAAGCTCCCGCGATGCAAAAGCCCTCCATTAATATTGGTGACCGTCAAAAGGGAAGGCTTCGAGCGGATTCCATTCTTGATGTGAACATCAATGCAGCCGAGATTGCAGAAGCCATCCGAACGGCGATGTCGGATGCTTTTCTTGAAAGGTTGAAGACGATGACGCCGCCATATGGCAGTGGACGAACCGCTTTTACGATTAAAGAAATCATCAAGAAGACTTCCCTTCAGCCGCTTCTAGTCAAAAGCTTTTATGACCTGGAGGTGAAGAATTGAACAGAACCTACATCATTGCGGAAGCGGGGGTTAATCATAACGGCTCTTTGGAAAGGGCAATGGAATTAATCGATGCGGCTAAGTGCGCAGGAGCGGATGCGGTTAAGTTCCAAACGTTCAAGGCTCTTCAAATCGCAGCTCCCTATGCGATGAAAGCCGATTATCAGAGACGCCAAACCGGCGATGACACATCACAGCTTTCGATGCTTCGAGCGCTTGAGTTAACTGAAGAAATGCATGACCGTCTGATTGCTTACAGCATGGAAAAACGTATTGGTTTTCTCTCGACCCCCTTTGATCTTTCTAGCGTGAACTTACTGGTTCATAAGTATAATCTTCCGCGCTTGAAATCGTCCTCGGGAGAAATCACCAATGCTCCCTTGCTACTTGCTATGGCAAGCTCCAAAAAACCGATCATTTTATCTACAGGCATGTGCTTGCTCGGCGACATTGAGGCTGCGTTAGGAGTGATTGCTTACGGATATTTAAATTGGGCGGCGAGCGGAATCAGTCCATCGATAAAAGCATTTCAAGAGGCTTATCGTTCCGATGAGGGTCAACTCCTGCTTCAGCAACGAGTTACGCTTCTGCATTGTACAACAGAGTATCCTTCTCCTGTCGAGGAGGTTCATTTGCGCATGATGAATACACTCGCTTCTGCTTTTCGTTTGCAAGTGGGTTATTCCGACCATACGCTCGGCATCACCGTGCCGATTGCCGCAGTTGCAAGAGGAGCTGCAGTGATCGAAAAGCATCTAACATTGGATCGCTCCCTCCCGGGACCGGATCATGCGGGCTCCTTGGAGCCTGAGGAATTCTCAGCTATGACGAAGGCGATTCGCGAAGTGGAAGCCGCCCTGGGCTCAAATGTGAAACGACCATTGGCAGCAGAAATCGTAAATGTCGAGGCTGTTCGGAAGAGTGTAGTGGCTGCCAAGCCGATTCATACCGGAGAACCTTTTACATCAGAGAATCTTACTGTCAAGCGTGCCGGCAGAGGAATTTCAGCGATGCGCTACTTTGATCTGATTGGCAAAACGGCAACACGTGACTACGAGCAGGATGAACGAATTGAAGGATGATGGCTCATTGAAAAGGGGTGGACACGATGCACGGGAATCAGCTGTGGAATAAAGCCAAGCAGATTATTCCCGGCGGCAATCAGCTGTTATCCAAACGAAGCGAACGGTTCCTCCCTGATCTGTGGCCTGCTTATTACAAGCGTGCAAAAGGCTGTGAAGTATGGGATCTCGAGGATAGGCATTACTACGATTTCGCCCAGATGGGAGTGGGAACCTGCATTCTAGGATATGCAGATGACGACGTCAACGAAGCGGTACATGAAGCCATGCTTCATGGTTCGATGTGCACTTTAAATTGCTATGAGGAAGTTGAACTGGCGGAGAGATTAATCGCCTTGCATCCATGGTCCGAACAGGTCCGATTCGCACGAACCGGCGGGGAAGCCTGCGCAATTGCCGTTCGGATTGCCCGTGCTGCGACCGGTAAAAACAAGGTAGCGATATGCGGATATCATGGCTGGCATGACTGGTATTTATCTGCGAATCATGCGGACACGGACCAACTGGACACGATGCTGCTGCCTGGCTTAGCGCCACGGGGTGTCCCCCGTGACTTGAAGGGAACCGTACTGCCGTTCTACTATAATCAGCTTGACCAGCTAGAGAAGCTTACAGCTGAACACGGAAATGATATCGGCGTGATTATAATGGAGCCCAGAAGAGAGACGGAGCCTGCCCCCGGTTTTTTGGAAGGAGTCAGAAAAGCAGCCGACAAGATTGGAGCTGTCCTGATATTTGATGAGATCACGTCCGGATTTCGTATGAATGTTGGCGGGATTCATTTAACGATGGGAGTAAAACCTGATATGGCTGTGTTCGGCAAGGCACTTGGCAACGGAATTCCGATTACTGCCGTGCTTGGAACTAAAGCGGTAATGGATGCTGCCCAGGAGAGCTTTATCAGCTCCACTTTTTGGACCGAGCGAACCGGATACGCAGCCGCCCTGGCTGTGTTAACAAAAATGGAAATGTTAGACGTGCCGTCGCAATTAATCCGGGCAGGGAAGAGAGTGGCGGACATTTGGACCAGCGCTTCGAAGCTGCACGAGATTCCCGTGCAAATTTCGGGCATTGCCCCGCTGCTGCACGCTGCATTTCGTACAGAATCCGCAGAGGCGGTTCAGACCTTATTTACACAGGAAATGCTGGAGAAAGGCATCTTGGCAGGAGCTTCTGTGTATTCGACCTTGTCTTATTCAGATGAAATATTAGATTTATATGAAGCGCGTCTTCATGAAGTTTTCGAGTTGCTTAAGCAGGCACTGGCGACGAATTCGGTGATGCAGAGGCTGAAGTCTTCGATTGCCCATGCAGGATTTAAAAGACTGACTTGAGCAAGGAGGGAGGGAAATGGAAGAAGGCAGCGATAAGCAGGGGCCATTGAAGAAGCATATGCTCACACGGCGATCTACCATAAGGGAAGCCTTGGAAACGATTGAACGTACTGGGGAAGAGATTGCTTTAATAGGCGAAGAAGGGAAGCTGTATGGGATTGTTACCGACAGTGACGTTCGCAAGGGCATGCTTAAAGGAGCAACCATGCAAGATCCAGTTGATCGTATAGTCAATAAAAGCTACATTTATGCTTTTAATGACGAACCAAAAGAATGGGTCTGGCAGCGGATGACCGAGCTTCATATTCGTCAAATGCCGATCATTAACCGGAGAAGGGAAATCGTTGATCTACTGCTCATGAACCGCCGCACTTCGTCTCCTGAGATGTCAACAATTCCTGTATTGATCATGGCCGGCGGCTTGGGCACGAGGCTGAGACCGCTAACGGATCAAATTCCTAAACCGATGGTTCACGTAGGCGGCAAGCCGCTTTTGCATACCTTGATTGAGCGCCTTCAACTAGAAGGCTTTCGGGAAGTGATCTTGTCCATTCATTATCGCAAAGAGGAAATTCAGCAGTATTTTGGAGCTGGTGAAGCCTATGGCGTTCATATACGTTATGTTGACGAGCAGAAGCGAATGGGTACAGCCGGGGCGATTCGATTAGCGAGTCAGCTGCTTCAACAACCTTTTTTAGTGATCAATGGCGACATCATGACGAAGCTGAATTTCCGCCGATTTATGAGCTTTCATTTACAACAGCAGGCATCGCTCACGATCGCATCCGTTCCTTATGAGTTCCGGGTACCATACGGAGTCATTGAATCAAACGAGGCGAGGGTCAAGTATATAACAGAGAAGCCGCTTTATCAGTTCCTTGTAAGTGCTGGGATGTATTGTGTGAATCCTGGCCTGATACATTATATACCTGAAAATGAATACTTTGATATGACCCAGCTTATTGAAGCCGCATTGGCGAACAGTGAGCCGGTTGTTCATTTTCCCATTCATGAATATTGGCTGGACATTGGCAGAATGCCAGATTACAAGAAAGCCAATGAAGACTATAAGCTGATTTTTGAAAAATATGATTCCCAAAGGTGTGCAGACGATGATCGAGGGTAAACGTGTCCTTGTGATCGTACCTGCAAGAAGCGGTTCCAAGGGATTGCCTGGTAAAAATATGATGCCGCTTCTCGGCAAACCGCTTCTTGCATGGCCCATTGAAACAGCTCTCGCCTCCCGTTATGTCGATAAGGTTGTTGTATCCACGGATAGTGAGAGTTACGCTTCTTATGCAAGGAGCTGCGGTGCGCATATTCCGGTGCTGCGCCCCGCATCGCTGGCTACGGATCAAGCCTCCAGTTCGGATGTAGTTGTCCATATGCTTCAACTGCTGGCACAGGCCGGCGAGTCATATGAGATACTGGTACTCCTTGAACCAACCTCTCCATTAACGGAGGCCAATGATGTGGATCACGCGTTGGAAAAGCTAATCCAATGTGGGCAGAGAGCCACTGCGATTGTCGGTGTTGGAGTCATAACGGCAGCCCATCCGGAATTTGCGATGGCTATCACCGACCAGGGATATCTTAGGCCCTATCAAACTATATCAAGGATGCCTGGAAGAAGGCAGGATATCACGCCACTGTATCATTTGGACGGTTCTTTATACATTTCATTTACATCCTCTTTTTTACAGCACCGAACCTTTTACCATGAACGAACCCTTCCTTTCATTATGCCTAAATGGAAGGGACTTGAGATTGATGACTGGGTTGATTTCATTTGCGTGGAAGCTATTCTGGCGCATAAAAACAAGTGGACTAATGGAGGAACCTGCGATGCATGAAGATCAATACATTTCAGCATTGAAGAAAGACGGCAGCTTTGTCATTGACAAATTCAATTCGTTTGTCGGCTTCAAGTCGGAGCAGCAGAAGTTTCTTGAGCAGATTCTTGAAGAGAACAACGTACAAATGGAGAATGCGGCAGACATAGCCTGTGCAAGCGGGGCTTTAACCTATTGGCTCAGTAAAAAGTATCCGGAAGCACGCTTCACGATGGCCGACCTGAATGACGATTTGATAGAAGAGGCCAAGAAGGTGAATCAAGGAGATCAGTTTTCGTATTATGTTCAGAATATCTATGATCTTTCCGAGCTAAAGGACAATGAATACGATGCAACCTTTTGCTGGCAAACGCTGCTATGTCTTGAGGATCCCCAGCAAGCTTTGGAAGAATTAATACGGATTACACGAAAGAGCGGGAGAATCTATATCAGCTCCTTATTTGATCCTGTTCATGACGTAGACATCTATGCCAGAATGATTGATCTCACAAGGAAATCCGGTGGGGAGGGCCATTATACCCCATATAATACGTTCAGCATGTCAACAATCCGGAAATGGCTAAGCGCCAAGGTAGAGGAAATAAAGCTGTATCCTTTCAACATAAATATCGATTTGCCGGATATTCATAAAGGACTAGGCACCTATACGGTCCGGCTGGAGAACGGGGAACGCCGTCAATTCTCAGGCAGCTTGCATCTGAATTGGGGAATCCTTGAAATAGTGAAGTAAGGGAGGCAGCCGGGATATTATGTTTCAGTCGGATTGTCTGATGCAAAAGGTGGCCGTCGTTACAGGCGGTACAGGAATGCTGGGCAGTCATTACTGTCAAGCGTTAGCCGCCTCAGGGGCCAAGGTCATTATTGCAGACTTGCATCAAGAAGCTTGTGAAGCTTTAGCAAAACGGATTCATCTTAGCCATCCTTCCTCACCCGAACCAGTCGGTCTGGCTGTGGATTTAGCGGAAGAGGACCATATTCGAGCCTGGGCGCAACGAATACATGAGATAGTGCCAGCGGGTGCGGATATCATCGTAAACAATGCGGCAGTGAAGTCTCCGAATTTCTTTGAACCACTGGAGTCGTATTCCTTAGTGGACTGGAATTTCGTTATGAATGTGAATGTGACAGCGATGTTTCTGGTAGTGCGCGAGCTTGGACCAAGCATGGCGGCAAAGGGCAAAGGCAGCATCATAAATATAAGCTCAATTTACGGTCTGGTGGGACCGGACCAACGAATTTATGAAGGCTCTTGGTACGAGGAGCTGGGCGGGCCGATCAATACACCATTAATATACTCCGTATCCAAGGGGGCTGTCATTGCCATGACGCGTTATCTGGCCACGTATTGGGGCCATAAAGGCATTCGCACGAATGCGATAACACCGGGGGGCGTGGCTTCAGGACAGAATACGAGCTTTACTGAGCGATACAGCGCGAAGGTCCCGCTTGGCCGGATGGCTCATGCGGACGAATTAATTGGTGCACTGCTTTTTCTGGCCTCTGATGCTTCCTCCTATGTGAACGGCCATAACCTGATTGTCGACGGTGGATGGACGGCATGGTAGCACTCGAGAAGCCGAAACTCCCAAAACCGATATTCATTATAGGAAGCGGGGGACAGGCAAGGGAGACGGTGCAGCTAATTATGGATATCAACCGTGCCTTTCCCCGGTGGGTGATCATGGGATATATTGATGAACGTATACAGCTTCATGGTGATATCATTTATGGCTATCCCGTCATCGGGAACATTGACTGTTTGCGGGAGCACTTAACTTCAGGGAGCCGAATCATCTGTGCAATTGGCCACCCAAAATCGCGTTTCAACGCCATACAACAGGTGGTGGCAGCAATACCCGAGGCCAAGTTTGCCACCTTAGTTCATCCAACAGCAGTTATCGGAGATGATCTCGAAATAGGGGAAGGGACCGTTGTAGGCGCACATGCAGTGCTTACAACGAATGTCCGTATCGGTAACCATGTGCTCGTAAACTATGGCGCTACGGTTAGTCATGATTCGGTCATTGAATCCTATGCATCCATACTGCCAGGTTGCAATATATCGGGGAACACGGTAATTGGAGAAGGAGCCTTAATAGGCGCTGGTACGGTGGTCATTCAACAGAAATCTGTTGGCTGTTGGGCAACAGTGGGGGCAGGTTCTGTTGTGGTGAAACCCATTCCGGATTTTTCCAAATCCTATGGCGTTCCAGCTAAAGTGGTGGAGGAATTGGGAGATAGTAACTCAGAGTGTTAATATCATTTTTATCGAACAAGGCTGCCAGATCGGCAGCCTGTTCAGCTTACGGGAAAAAGATTTTAAAGTGCTAAGGTTAGCACAGCAATGGGGTTGTATGGGTTAACTGCATCATGGCCTCCTATCATATAAAGAGTATACCCATGAGAGTAATTGGGTGTGCATCAATATCTGGAAGCGATTGGGGTTCGGGTGTATCTGCTTACGCTTCTGCTGCTTCATCTATGACGGCAGCTCCACAGGGTAGCGGGAATTACCATACTTTTGCTCTCGATACCATTTCATGGTTTAATCAAGCTAGCGATGTCTTAAAGGAATCTTATACACGAATTGATACAGTTGGAGGATATAATGATATTTCAAAATTATACAAGGTTAAAGAAGAAAATAGAATTGATCTAAGCAATTCAGCTTGGAATCTTCAAGCATTTCCACTCTTGGGATATAAATCAAATCTTAATAAAAATCAAAAAGGGAATCTTGAGAAATTGCTAAGATTAGAATATGACACAGACAGCGATAAGTCGCTTCAACTTTATAAATATTGGACCATTTCTGTGTAGATGAGCTATATCTTTATCTTATGATAGCAAACTACTTGAATGTCCATTTCGATACTTGGGCGACCATGGGATTGTGAAGCTGCTGGAGGATAAAGGGTACAAAGTGGAGCGGAGATAAATAATAAAAGGGCCGATATGGATAAATATCGTCCCTTTTGTTTTTTGAAGATAACAGGTTTATAAACCTGTTATTTTTGCATATTTAGGTGCCCATTCAGGCGTGTTTATATATTCATTTAAAACTTTCTGAGGGCTCCTTCATTTCTCTAAACCAACGACGCCCGCTTTGTTTTCGAGATAATTATTTTCTGGCTGGTGCTTCTGGAGCACTAGCCTTTTTTTACGGTTAATTGCTGTTGGAATCTTCCTGATTCTTCAATTTATCCATTTCAGCAAGCGTCATTTCGTTGCACTGGCGGATGAATTCAAGGATCAGAGACGTTTGCTGCTCATCGTACCGCGACAGGATCTGAAGTGTGGACTGCATAACCGATTGGAACAGAGGGGAAATTTCGGCGGAACGCCCTTCCGCAGGCTTGACCACCACCCGTCTACGATCGTTCGGATCTTTATCTCTGGTGACATAGCCGGCCTGCTCTAACCGATCGATAACATTGGTCACGGCGCCTGTCGTCAAACCGGTTAATTGGGCCAATTGTCCGGCGGTTACGGCACCAGTACGGTTTAAAAAGTCCAGACACTTGTGATCGGTCGCATTCAACCCCAATTTTTCCGAAATGAGCTGGTGAAGCATAACGGCTCGCGCGCTGTTTTGGCGCAATTCGTAAAGCAAAGCCTGTTGCGATGGAGATAGGTCATGAAACTCTAGGGAATTGCCTCTTGACATAGCGAAACCTCCAATATAAGATTAAATTATCTTAATCAATTAAGATATATAATGAATTAAGAAAATAAGTCAATTAAGAATTTTATGAAGTCAGTATATCACAATGCCAAATGACCGCAAAATATTTTTGACGAAGAACGGAGCAATTGGGGAATGGGGACGGCCGATTCACGTGTCAACCAGCCTGGTTCACGCCAACAAGCTGAATGAATCCGCTAACCTGACAGCCAAAGCGGCTTTGCACGGCTTCAGCCGCATGTTGGCGGTGGAGCTGGCAGCGGGATATTTTATAACGTGGGCATACCTGAACTGACGTGATCGGAATGGGTAACGCACGTGTTGCCGCAACAGATGCTCAATGATATGCGCGATCGTTTCCGACAGGACGATCGGGCACCCCGATGACGTCGCGAATCTGATCCTTTATCTGGGACGCCGCGAACAGTTTTGTCAATGGTGAAGAAATCCGCGTTACCGGCGGAAAATAACAATGAGGTGCGTGCATAATGATGGAAAATCGCAATGTACAGGGTGTAAGCGAGATCGAATATTTGTTTGAGAAGCTGAAGCTGGCCTGGGACAGAGGGGATGGAGAGGCATATGGGGCCTGTTTCACGGAAGATGCCGACTATGTCACGTTTCAGGGGGAGCATCTGCAAGGGAGAAAAGCGATTGCCGATACGCATCAGCAGCTTTGGAACAGCGTGCTGAGAGGATCGACTTTGGAAGGCGAGATTAAGAAGATTCATTTCATTACGCCGGAGTTCGCCATTTTTCATGGATTGGGTACGGTCAAACTTAGATGGCAAAAGACAGCGCCGAAGAAAAGAGACTCCATTAACACGAATGTCGCCGTTAAACAAAACGGCGAGTGGAAAATAGCCTCTTTCCAGAATAGTCGAATTTCGGGTCCGGGCCTTATGCAAAAAATATTTACGAAACTCAGCAAGTAACCCCTGCCTGTAGAGAGAAAGAGACGCATTGTTCGAAACCAGTGGATCGTCAACGGGGAAGTTTATCAGCATACGCCGACCTTTGTCGTCAAAGAAGGCGAGACCATTAAAACGACCTTTATCAATATAAGTTTATCGGAGTATCCGATGCACCGTCAGACCTGAGAATGATATTTTAAGAAGACAGCCGGTTAATTCGTGAACTGCACCCCAATTGTTTAGACACCATCTAACAATCGAAGGTGCAGTTTTTTTGTCCAAATTTAATTTAGACTTGAAGATAGAAGCTATTCATCAATATTTATCAGGAATGAAGGGATTAAAAGCATTGCGAAATCCTTAGGTATTGATCATGAAGTCCTCCGTAATAAAGACGGTCTGTCTTCTTGGAAAGTACGTCGAGTCGATAGACGTTTTTCTTATTATTTGTTTCCTGGAATATATGCTCTGCCGTAACGGGCTTCCTCCGCCCATTTTGCCGATTCGATGCCTTCAACCGGACCGTGAAGCAGCGGGTCGTCAGTAGAGGACATCCATTGTTCCACTTTGGTACGAAGTTCCCGGGCTATCTCAGCATAATCGGGGTCGTCGATCAAATTGGTATATTCAAGCGGGTCCTTCTCCAGATCATACAGCTCCTCAGGCTCGTTGGGGACATAGAACTCTTCACGGACATCCGGCCCTGAGATGCTGCGGTGAATATCGACAGGCATATAGATTTTCGGCCCGTCCTCGAAGTTTTTTACATATTTATAACGACTTGTTCGGATGCCGCGCATCGGATGGTATTTATCGTGCCAGGTCAGCTCGCAGAAGAAATCGTTACGCACAGGTTTCTTTTCTTCTCGCAGCAACGAAGCAAAGCTTCTGCCGTCAATGTCTGCAGGGATTCCGGCGTCCGCCAGCTCCAGCAGGGTCGGCATGATATCGATATTGCATAACAGCTCATTAATGACCCGGCCTCCTTCGATGAGCTTGGGGCTGTACATAATAAGCGCCGTTTCCAGTCCGGCATCCTTCATCGTGCCTTTGGCACGCGGGAATGCGATTCCGTGGTCTGTGGTGTATACGACAATTGTGTTATCCTCTAGCCCTGTCTCTTTTAAGGTGCGCATTATGCGGCCCACCGCTTCATCCAGCACTTTAACGGAACCGTGAAACTGTGCCAAATCCTTGCGGATATTTTCCGTGTCCGGAAGATAGGGAGGAACCTGAACCTGGCTGATATCGTCCTTGACATTGTCGTACTCGTCAAAGGAGCGGTGAGTCTCCCAAAAGCCGATATTGGCGAAAAAGGGCTGTCCCTCCGGTTCGTTTGCTTTTTTCTGTAAAAATTCAATGGCCGTTTCGGCCACCTGAGGAGCTCTGGAACCCTCGATCCCCAGATAGTTTTGATAACCCAGCTTGTAAGTGGAGCTGTACGTTCCTTTTTCCTCTTCACCTATAGTTTCATGGCTGAAGCCGATAAGCGTTGTGTCATACCCGGCCTCATTCATGGCCATCGGCAGTGTAGTTTGATCTTCCCCGATATGAAAATTTAAATGAGCCAAGCCGATCAGGCCGTTGTTATGCGGATATTTGCCTGTCAGAATGCTGCCTCTGCTGGGACTGCACTGTGGAGCAGGGCAGTAGTACTCGTCAAATTTAACCCCTTCCGCAGCGAGACGGTCCAGCTCCGGGGTTGGGACCTGATGTCCGTAACAGCTGAGATAACGACCGGTATCATGAGATATCATGAAAACAATATTAGGTTTACTCATCTTAACAAGCTCCTTTTTTCTTTATCTTTATTCTCCCATTAATTCCTCAATTTCCGTTTTGATCACGGCCACATGCGGGCCGTAAATCACCTGTACCCCTTTACCGCGGATAATGACTCCACTGGCTCCGGTTTGTTTTAGCTGCTCTTCCGATACCTGTCCCTCTTGATGTACGGTAACGCGCAGGCGGGTTGCACAGCAGTCCAGATCTTCGATGTTGCTATTGCCGCCCAGTGCGGCCAGGATGCGGCCGGCCTGATTGTCGGTGGAAGCACCCGCATTCGTAGGTTCTTCCTGATCCGCTGCGTTTCCAGCATCTTCTCTCCCAGGTGTTTTTAAATCCAACTTTTTAATGAGGATACGGAACGTAAAGTAGTACAGGAAGAAGAAAGCTATGCCCGCAATCGGAATGAGAACCCAGTTCGTTTTTTCATCGCCCTGAAGAATACCGAATAGCGTAAAGTCAATGAGTCCCGCAGAGAACGTCATGCCAATGGTAATGTTCAGCATGTGAGCAACCATATACGCAAGACCCCAATATGCGGCATGGATTACGAACAGGATCGGAGCGACAAAGAGAAATGCAAACTCCAAAGGTTCGGTGATGCCTGTCAAAAAGGATGTGATCGCACCGGTAAGCAGCAGGCCGAACACTTTTTTCTTGTTTTCCGGTTTGGCGCAGTGATACATGGCCAGTGCCGCACCCAGCATGCCAAACATCATGGTCAGATATTTGCCGCTCATAAAGCGCGCAGTGCCGACAAAATAGTGCTGTGTGGCCGGATCTGCCAACTGGGCGAAGAAGATGTTTTGCGCTCCCTGCACCTGGGTTCCGTTAACCATCATGGAGCCGCCAAGCGCTGTCTGCCAGAATGGGAGGTAAAAAATGTGGTGAAGCCCCAAGGGGCCGAGCAGCTTGACAATAAAGCCGAACAGAAATGTTCCGAAATAACCTGTGCGGTCCACGAGACCGCCAAGCCCGGCAATGCCCGATTGGATCGGCGGCCAAATGAAGAACATCAGGAGACCGAGCAATACGGCGGAGAAAGAGGTGATAATGGGCACAAATCTTGACCCGCTGAAAAATCCCAGCCACTGCGGCAGTTTGACCTTGCCGAATCTTTTGTGCAGAACATAAGTTAACAGGCCGACAATGACACCGCCGAACACACCGGTCTGGAGTGTTTGAATCCCCAGAATCATCGCCTGCCCGACGTCGGCCAGCTTTTCTTTTGCCAATGTCCCGGAAATGACGAGCAGGGCGTTCATGGAAGCGTTCATGACGAGATAAGAGAGCACTGCTGCCAGCCCCGCAACGCCTTTGTCGCTTTTCGCCAGCCCTACGGCAATGCCGACAGCGAAGATGATCGGCAGGTTGCTGAAAATGATTTGGCCGGCATAGCTCATGATGACAAAAATCGCCTGCAGCCACACTTGATCCAGAAACGGATAATTGCTGATCGTGTTCGGATTGGAGAAGGCTCCCCCGATACCCAGCAGCAGTCCGGCTGCTGGCAGAACAGCGATAGGTAGCATTATGGCCTTGCCAAAAACCTGGAACCGGCTGAACAGATTTTTAAACATAATATCCCCCTCTTTTCATTCTGGGGATTAGTTTCTGATTCCATGCTTTTGGGCAACAAAAAAAGACCTAAAATGCCGAAGGTATACCTGTACCTTATAAGCATTCTAGGTCTTGCCTGCATAACCAGTCACAATCCCCTGTATGTGATTGACGTTTGAATGAGCCCATTGTAAACGGTTTATTTTCATTCGTCAACAAATTTTATACATCTTCAAGAATTCTCTGCAGATGCAGGGCGATGTATGCCATTTCCGATTCCGGAAACTCGATACGATACTTTTGCTGCAAATATTCAGCTGCCTTTTTGGCTGCTTTAAAGCCATGCTTGTACGTTTTTTTGATCATTTTCAGCATGTCCTTATCCAGGGTGTGAAAGGGCTTTTGGTCATAAAAACGGCTGAGTGCCAATTCCAGGTGAGTGAGTAGGCGATGGTATGAGATGCTGTCTTGATCAATATCCGCGCCCAGTTCCTCCAGCATGATTCCGACTGTCTCCTGGATGATGATCGTTTTCTTGATGGATTTTTCAATATGCGAGTTTTCCATCTTGGCCGTATGGATATGCAGGGCGATATAGGCGGCCTCATCCTCCGGGAATTCAATACCAAAGGCGTCTTTAATCTGTTCCAAGGACCACAGTCCGATTTTGTACTCCGTACCGTACAGCAGCCTGATCTCGTTCAGCAGCTTGTTCCTCACCTGAATGCCATTCCTGGAACGTTCAATGGCGAAGGACAGATGGTCAGTCAGCGCAATATGAATATGGTTATTCAGACTCATGCCCAACACCTGTTCGGCGTGTGAGATAATTTTTTCTCCCATGGCGATATGGGATTCGGGTACAGAGCTTAACAACTGCTGAAATTTTTTGCTTTCTTCCTTCAGCACAAAGGTTTTCTCAATTTTAGCCGGGTCGATCAAGTCATTCTTGCCTTTTTGGAACGCGATGCCCGGACCCATGATGATCTTTTCTTCATCACCTTCCTTCACCACAACGGCATTGTTGTTTAAAACACGGTTGATTTTCATATCATTTCTCCAATCCACTTTCACAGCTCTGAAACTTAAAATTTTGTGGTTCTGATTGTATCAATACTTCTACGTGAAGTCATCCTCAAAATTTTTTGAGTTCGTTGCACTATATCTGCAATCATTGACAGGCAGGCAGAAATTAATTAGTATAGTGGCATAAATTAATGATGCGGGATTGTGACTGTTTAGCAGGCAAGACCTAAAATTTGGTACGGACAACTTTCCGCACTGAATTTTGGGTTTTTTTTATTTCCCGGACGACTACAAGGAGGAGATACAGATGCTGTCATTTTTCAAAAAGGATAAAACAATCAAGGAGCTTGCTGTAATGGCTCCTATTACAGGACAGGTTGTCGGCCTTGAACAGGTGCCTGACCCAGCCTTTGCCGGCAAAATGATGGGTGAGGGAGCGGCCATTGCACCGGTGGAAGGTAAAATGTATGCTCCGTTTGACGGAAAAATTGCGCAGCTTATTAAATCCAAGCATGCTATCATTCTGGAGCATGAGTCCGGGGCGCAGGTGCTTATTCATGTGGGAATCGACACTGTTTCTTTGAAAGGGTCTGCATTCTCCCCGGCCGTTCAAACAGGGGATAAAGTGAAGCAGGGCCAGTTGATGATGGAATTTGATATGGATATGATCCGTAAAGCGGGTCTGCCGGTCATTACTCCCGTAATTGTTCCTGACGGAATCGATGCGGTTCAAGCCGTTCAGGTTCATGAGGGCAGTGGCGTAACAGCAGGAAGAGACACCATAATGACGATTAAACTGGGAAAATAAAACTGGCGGCTGGAATTTTATTATGAATCCGCCGAGAGAGCGATTCCAAGCATAGACCCACCTCACGAGTAAGGTGGATGAGTCTTTGCGTTCCATTGGGGGGCCGGTTCCAACAGCTTCAGTACAGATTGGGGCTGTCCTTCTTCCGTTAAAACCGATACTCAAATACCTCAATTGAAGGAATCAGTAATGGGGACTTCGATGCTAAAGGCACAGCCTCAAGAGCGGAAGCATTGCAACTTATGAGGAAAAAGTAGCTTAATTGATATTTGATCGACATGTGCATCTAAAGTATCGGTATGGGAATCGGAAATGTTGGTGCAAAGGATTTTACGTGGATACCCTTGAAGGAACAAGAAAGTGATTGAAGAGGGCATCTCGCGATAGTTATCCATTTTGGAAGATGCAACGGAGGGCTATATGAGGGCTAGATTTGAGCTGACTTTTAAAAATTCGCTTGATCTACAAAAGAAAAGCAGGGCAACCGATATATATATGCTACCTAACTTTGCTTTAAACAGAAGCGTGGCATTATAACATCTTATGGAGGTCATCTGCTTGAAATTGCCCAAAAAAGCTTCATTACTTTTATCTGTTCTTCTGTTATCACCTATGGTACTGTCACCGACTAGCATCTACAATTTTAATGGATCAGGTAACATCGCCTTTGCGGCTGAACCGCAGGCTAATTCAATTACCATTACAGGACCAGGTGTATTTTCGCCTAATCGTGAGTTACAACTGACTGCGAGCGGCACGATGAATAATGGCACAATTACAGATATCAGTTCAACCGCTACTTGGAATTCCGACAACGAAGCTGTTGCAACAGTGTCTCCTGGAGGAATTGTAACGGGGGTAACGGAGGGGACCGCCAATATTACCGCATCACGTGATGGGAAAATCTCTGATACGTTCCCTGTCACAGTAACTTGGGCAACATACCAAAAGCTACAAGAAACCAAGGACTCATTAGAATTACCATTCACCGGTGGTCAAACTAAGGATAATGTCACCTCAAGTATCGATTTACCTACTCAGATGGAGAATGTATTTTTGTCCTGGTCTTCATCTGACACAACGATTATTGCAAACAATGGTAACGTTAAACGTCCTCCATACATTGGTGGGGATAAACAAGTTACGCTCACGGCTACACTTCAAGCTGGAAGTGAAGCTCCAGTAACGAAGGTGTTTACTCTTAACGTTGTTAGAGCAGAACCTACCCCAGAGGATAAGCTTCGTGAAGCCTTGGATGAGTTGCAGATCGGTTATTATAATGGAGACACGGCCGATGGGGTTAGAAGTTCAGTTGTTCGGTTGCCTATTGGAGGGAAATATGGATCGTCCATATCATGGGTATCAAGCGACCCGGAGATAATTACTTCCAATGGTAGGGTGTACCGGACGTTAGACGATACGGATCATGTCGTTAAATTGACTGCAAGAGTATATGTGGATGGGGTGTTTGAAACTCGTGACTTCATCCTTAACGTTAAACATATAAATAGAGATAAAATAATTACTTCGTTTGCTCTTGATGACCATGTTGGAGTTATAGATGAAGATAACAAAACAATCACGTTCAACATACCTAGGGGTGCATCTGACAAATCCATGATTGTTACTTATACTGCAAAAGCATTACAGGTTCTCGATAATGGGATTATGATGACTAGTGGGGTATACAACATTTATCCGTTCTTCGTTAAAGATTACAGTGTCACTGCTACTGATGAAATGCTGAATCCTGTACACTACAAGTTGGTATTTACAGGCGGATCCACAGCACCGACGCCAGCGCCAACACCGACGCCAGAGCCAGCACCAACGCCAACGCCAACACCGACGCCAGCGTCAACACCAACGCCAGCGCCAACACCGACGCCAGAGCCAGCACCAACGCCAGCGCCAACACCGACGCCAGAGCCAACACCAACGCCAGTACCAGCACCGACGCCAGAGCCAGCACTGACGCCAGTGCCAACACCGACGCCAGTGCCAACACCGACTCCATTACCTGCGCCAACGACAACGGATAACGCTTTTAGAAAAGACGTATTTAAGCCTGGCATCAGTGCTACTCAGGTACTGGAATCAAAAATTAACGATGCTCTTAAAAGTCAAGGCAACGCTTTTAAGCCGGTTGATATAGAAAATCATTGGGCCAAACAAACCATTGATATTTTCACTAAATTGAACATCATTAA
>NZ_CP139481.1:5530000-6165000 GCF_057364885.1 Paenibacillus sp. XP01
TCGGCTGCACTATTGGATGCATTGTTGCCAGTCGCAGCCCCTCCTTGACCTTGTACCGAAGGAATATACACCGTTTCACCGACAAGGAGTGCATTGGGATTTTTAAGCTGCGGATTTGCTTCGAGCATACTCTTCAATGGAACTCCCCAAGCTTGCGAGAGCTTCCATAACGTATCCCCCTGCTGCACCTTGTGACTATGCAGCACCCCATCCAGATTTGGCGTCACGGGCTCAGCAGGAATTTTGACCTTCATGCCAACGTCCAATTTGTCAGGATCAGCGATTTGCGGATTCGCCGCAATAATTTTTTCAAGCGACACATTATACTTTTTGGAAAGCAAATACAGGGTGTCGCCCTTTTTCACCATGTGTATTTTCACTAGAAACAAACCTCCTAGGCGATACTTGGGCTGTACAATCGCCCATATTGTTAATACATCCTATGCAGCAACCGCCCTGATGACATCAATAACGCAAAAAAAATCCTTCCCGCCCCGGAATCGGCATGCATTTGCATACCCATTCTGTCATTAGGCAAAAAGGATCTCTTACTACAAAATCAGATATTAAAACTTAAGCTTCCCACACTTTATGGCCGTCTTTGTCAACGATTTGACGGAACGCTTCAAGCAGCCTCAGTGTCACAGGGCCGGCTACACCTGCACCGATGGTTCTTCCATCCACTTCGTATGCCGCAATGACTTCAGCAGCAGTCCCCGTGAAGAACACCTCGTCCGCAACATACACGTCATGCAGCGTGAACGGAGTCTCTTTCAACTCGAATCCAAGTTCGCCGCAAAGGTCGATAATAGCTTGACGTGTAATCCCCTCCAGAGCTCCCAGATAACAAGGAGGCGTGTAAACAACACTGTTTTTCACGATAAAAATGTTGTCACTCGATCCCTCGGTCACGTACCCCTGGGAGTTCAACATAATCGCTTCGTCAACACCCGCATAATTGGATTGGATTTTAACCAATACGTTGTTCAGGTAGTTCAGGGATTTGATTTTCGGATTCAGCGCGTCCGGGATATTGCGTCGTTGTGATACGGACACGGCCTTTAACCCCGTCAAATAAGCTTCCTCCGGATAAATTGCGAGCTGCTCCACGATGATAATCACGGAAGCTTTCGGACAACGCGTCGGATCCAACCCCAAATTACCTGCTCCACGCGATACAATCAAACGGATATATCCATTGCGCATCTCGTTGCGGCGCACGGTTTCAGCCACAGCATCAAGCATTTCGTCATACGACAACGGAATGTTCAACGCAATGGATTTGGCGGAATCGTACAAACGGTCCAAATGGGCCTTGCATCTGAAAATATTGCCATTGTAAATGCGGATTCCTTCAAAAATGCCATCCCCGTATAAAAAACCGTGATCGTACACGGATATGGTTGCATTCTCCTTGGTTACAAATTGACCGTCCAAATAAATCCACTGCTCTGACATAATCATTGCACCTCCGTTATATTTCAAAATCACTGCTCCGAATACTCCGTCCAACTCCTCTATTGTACAACAAAAAGCAGTCAGGACGTGAATTTTCACCCATACGCATGACAACCTTCAACAAATCTCAACCCGGCCCTCAGGTCGTCTTCAACGAAGGATAGGTATAACAAGGGTAGCTTCCAAGAACACGCACCTGGCAATTCAAAGCCTCGATTTCGGCCATGGCCGCCGTTAATAGCACGGAGTCTACCGTCTCTTCTACATCAATGTAAAAGTAGTAACTCCCCAGCCTTTTTTTCGTCGGACGCGATTCCAGCCTGGTAAGGTTCAACTTCCGCCATGCAAATGCCGATAACACCTGATGCAGCGCCCCTGGAGCATCCTCCGGAAGCGTGACGAGCAAACTTGTCTTGACATGGTCCGGTTCCCGCGGAATTTGCACCGGCTCATGGCCGATGAGCACAAAGCGAGTATAGTTGTTGTCATGGTCCGTAACCCGTTCCGCCATGATGTCCAGGCCGTGTTTCTTCGCCGCAAGCTTTGTGCCGATGGCCGCCCAGCCTTTGCCCGGATTTTTTTTGACCAATTCCACCGCTTCGGCCGTACTGTTCACCCCTTCAAGATCTGCTTCAGGGGAATAAGTACGGATGAAGTTTTGGCATTGCGGAATCGCAACGGGGTGTGACATGATTTTGGTGATTTTGCCGAAATCATACCCTCCGTCGCCTGTTGCAAATTCAGACCCGTGCCCGATCACGTTTTGTATGGAAGGATAGACCCATTCTGCTTGCATGGGGATATCGACTTCATTGACTAACCAATCCATGTGGAGGCTGACCGAGCCTTCGATCGTATTTTCGATAGGGATCACGCTATATTGGGTCTTTCCGTTGTCTGTTGCGCGGAACACATCGGAAATCAATTTGGAATGGTACAATTCCAGCGGTTCTCCATTAAACAGAAATTCAATAGCCTCGTGGGAAACCGATCCTTCAGGTAACACGGCGATTCTTTTCATGCGTTGATTTCTCCTCTGACGATGTCCAGAAAAGGACTGTTTTCTTGATCTGAAAGCACGGTCACCCCGTCCAGGTCAGGATCAAGCCACAACGCGGAAGCAGCAATGCCCTCGCGCTTCATTGTATCCAACAAATATTGCTCCAAACCGGTCTTGCGAGGATCATGTCGGTCCACCAACGTCAGTACCGTCGGTCCGGCTCCGCTCAACGCAGCGCCCAAAGCCCCGTGATCCGCAGCATGCTCCAAAATCTCAGCCATGCCCGGCACAAGCGATGCCCTGTAAGGCTGATGCACCCGATCCTTCATTGCTGCGTGGATCATGTCCAGACGTCCGCCGGCCAAAGCGGCAACAAGCAGCGAAGATCGGCTCACATTGTACACCAGATCCCCTTTGCTGAATTGATCAGGAACTACATCACGGGCTTTCGAGGTGGACAACTGGAAATCGGGCACAACGACAAGTGCCTGCAGATCCTGATGAGGCTCGATTCGGATATGTTCTACCCGCGTTCCGTCCCAAGCTGCAACAACAACCCCTCCATACAGGGAGGCTCCAACATTATCGGGATGTTTCTCCAACGACGTCGCCATATCAAACAATTTAGCGTCCGTCAGGGGGGACCCAATCAAAGCGTTCGCCGCAGCAAGCGCGCCAACGATGGCGGAAGCGCTGCTGCCTAACCCGCGGGTAAGCGGAATGTCCGAGAACATGGAGACTTCCAGCTCCGGAACAGGCACCCCGGCTTCGCGGAACACCATTTGGGCAACCTCATAGATCAAATTGGTCTTGTCGGATGGCAAACCGTTCAGATTATCCCCATGCAAATGGAAAACGGTCTTATCCGCCGGCTTCATTTCCAGCCATGCATATAATGACAATGCCATGCCTAGAGTATCAAACCCGGGACCCAGATTGGCCGTGCTTGCAGGCACCTTTACAACAACTTTTTGATTCATGCTCATTCGGTTTGCATCTCCAATCGTTCGATTGCCGCCATTACGGCTTTCTCGCTATCTTTAACAACCAACGGTTCGGATGCCACCGTCCGGATCGCAACGTTGGGATCTTGCAGCCATGATGGATCAGGACGCCTCTACCGCGGACTCTCCGCCTTTAAAATGCCTTTTCGAGCTTCAGCTCGTATACTCACGATGCCCAAAAGGTTGAAGCGCGCTCAGCAAATATGCTTTAACGCACAGCAAGGTCCGATACGCTTTCAAAATCGTATATCCATTCCGTTGTCCACTGATCCATCAGGCTCTACATCGGCAGCAACCGCCGTTCCTCGTGATTCGCGCGCGTTAACCTTCTACGCGATATACGCTCTTGATTCGGCGTATAACACTCAAGGATTCAAAATGCTTAAGCACCTTATCCATGCTTGCCTTGCTTGCATTATGCGTCACGATAATGATCTCTGCATCCGGATTGTGCTCATTCGGCTGTTGAACAACCGAAGCAAGGCTAACGTTGTATTCAGCAAAGACTTGCGTAATCTGTGCCAACACACCTGCTTTGTCATCCACATGCAGCAGAATAAAGTTTTTGGATACGATCTGTTCGTCGCTTTGCAAACGTTTCTGCTTATAGGGAACGATAGCTTTAAGGCCGTTGACACCCAGCTTCAAGTTTTTGATCACAGCCACAAGGTCAGCCACAACGGAAGTTGCCGTTGGCAATTCGCCTGCGCCCGCCCCGTAAAACATCGTTTCACCCACGGCTTCGCCATGGACATAAACCGCATTGAATACGCCGTTGACCGAGGCAATCGGATGATTCTGTCTGACCATCGTCGGCTGTACGCTAATGCTGATCTCGTCGCCCTCGCGGTCGGCAATGCCGAGCAGTTTCATTTCATAGCCCAAACGTTTGGCGTAAATGATGTCTTCACGGGTCACCGACGAAATGCCTTTTACGGCGACATCCTTGAGCTCCACGTTTGTCCGAAATCCAAGCGTTGCCAAGATGGCCATTTTGCGTGCGGCATCCAGTCCTTCGACATCTGACGTAGGATCGGATTCAGCGTATCCCAACGCTTGCGCCTCGGCCAACACTTCCTCATAAGAAGCGCCTTCCTGGCTCATTTTGCTCAAAATATAGTTCGTCGTTCCGTTCACGATCCCCATGATGCGGGTAATCCGATCGGAAGAAAAGCCTTCGATCAGCGTGCGGATAATCGGGATTCCTCCGGCCACGCTCGCTTCATAGAACACGTCGCACTGCTTCTCCTGTGCCTTTGCCAAAATTTCCGATCCATGCAGAGCCATCAGGTCTTTATTGGCCGTAACGATATGTTTGCCTCTCTCCAAAGCTTCCAGAATATACTCTTTCGTCCGATCGATCCCCCCCATCACTTCTACGATCACATCGATATCCGGGTGGCGGATGACATCCCAGGGATTTTCCGTCAGCTTGGCACGGTCAATAGGAATGACACGGTCCTTTTCCGTATTTTTCACCGCGATTTTCTCAATGACAATCGGTGATCCCACTTGGCTGCTGAGATCCTCCTGATTGCCTTCCACAATACGAACAACCCCTGTCCCTACTGTTCCGAGACCCAATAGTCCCACTTTTACCGGTTTCACGAACGATCTCCCCCTAATGTCTGTTGATGGTTGCCAACCACCTGCGATGAATCCGTTGCCTTCGAATCTAGTTTTGCATGTTGCCCCGTGCAGTCCGTAATACAATCAACCTTGGCCTACAATCCGCGTACGACGAACACCAGGCAGTTCCTGCATCCGTTCCAGCATCTCCCCGATTTCGCCATGCAGATGCGACGTTTCGACTGAAATCACCACGTTGGCCCTTCCCTGGAGGGGGATACTCTGGTTAATGGTAAGCACATTGGCTCCATAGCCGGCCACATGCCCCAATACTTTGGACAGGATGCCCGACTGATGCTCCAGATCAATGGATATGGTCACGATTCTCTCGCGCTCGAGTTGGTTGATCAAATGAATTCCATCTTTGTATTTATAAAACGCACTACGGCTCAATCCTACCTGTTCCACGGCCTCATGCACCGTTTTGACATCCCCTGAAGCGAGCAGTTCCTTCACTTGCATCGTCTTCACGACTGCCTCGGGCAAAATGTCTTCTCGTACTAAGTAATAGCGTTCATTCATGAACGTCCTCTCCTCAAAGACTCATGTTTTTATTTAGTGGACATTATATCGGATATGTGAAAAAAGGGCAATACATAACACGCACATTTTCAAAACGACCGTCTCCCCGTATGCACGTTGGCCCAAAGTATGTAATGTACTAAAAATGACTATGTTCATTCAATACACGCCCAAGAACATAAAAAACGCAGGCAGCGGGAACATCCCGCCACGCTGCGTTTTTTTACATCTTTCTTCCGGCAAAGACAGCTTTTAATAATAACTGCTGCTTTCCACGAATTCGAACTCGAAATCGCCAATGCGCACAATGGTGCCTTCTTCGGCCCCGCGCTTGCGCAGTTCGTCGTCTACGCCCATATGGCGCAGCGTTCGTGCAAGCTTGAGGATCGCTTCATGCGAATTCAATTGCATGCGCTTCATCATGCGATCAATCTTGGCGCTATGCACAACGAAGATATCGTTTTCCCGCACGATGCGGAACCCTTCGTCTTCTTTTTTGTCCAAGCTGTATACCTTGCGTTCGGATACCTCGGCCACTTCGTCCACCGTGACTTCTTCCGGCACTTGATCCAGCAGATCGGCGGCACGGTAAAGCAACTCTGAAATGCCCTTCCGCGTGAGGGAAGATATCGCCATAACTTCAATATCCGGTTGGACCTCGCGAACCTGTTTCAGGAATTGTTCCAGATTTTCTTCCGAATCAGGCATATCCATTTTGTTTGCCGCGACGATCTGCGGTCTTTCCGCAAGCAGCGGGTTGTACTGTTTCAATTCTTCGTTGATCTTCTGCCAATCTTCAAACGGATCGCGTCCTTCGGAACCGGACATGTCCACCACATGAATGATGATGCGGGTACGCTCGACATGGCGTAAAAACTCATGCCCCAGCCCGATGCCCTCATGCGCTCCTTCAATGAGTCCAGGCAAATCGGCCATCACGAAGCTGCGGCCCTCATCCACGGCTACAACGCCCAGATTTGGCGTGATGGTTGTGAAATGATATGCCCCGATTTTCGGCTTCGCCGCCGAGACGACGGACAACAACGTCGATTTGCCCACGCTCGGGAAACCGACCAGGCCAACATCCGCCATCACTTTCAGTTCCAGCACAATATAGCGCTCTTCGCCTTCCTCGCCATTTTCCGCAAGTTCGGGCGCAGGGTTGTTCGGCGTAGCGAAGCGAATGTTGCCGCGTCCTCCCCGTCCACCTTTAGCCACGATAACTTGCTGACCATGACGTGTAAGGTCCGCAAGCACTTCTCCGGTATCTTCATCCATTACGATTGTACCTGGTGGTATGCGCACGACCATATTTTCCGCATTGGCTCCATGCTGGCTTTTGTTGCGGCCCTTTTCTCCGCGTTTCGCTTTGAAATGGCGCTGGTAACGGAAGTCCATCAGGGTACGAAGCCCTTCATCCACGCGGAAGATCACATCGCCGCCCTTTCCCCCGTCACCGCCTGCAGGTCCTCCTTCAGGTACGTACTTTTCCCGGCGGAAGGAAACAATCCCGTCTCCACCGTCTCCGCCTTTGACATATATCTTCGCTTTATCTACAAACATGGCTACCCCTTCCTATACCTCACACGACATTCTGAATTGGATAAACGTATCTTCAGACGGAAGTTGCTCCGTTCTGACTTTCTTTCCTTTGAGTACGGCATCAAGCTGTTTTATCGTTTCCGGGTCGGGCGTCTGATCCCCGTCCAGCCGCACAACGACATCCCCGTGATCCTGTCCAAAGCTCAAGGTCAGTTTGCGAACCTCTCCCCAAGACGACCGGCCGCCGCCATACTGATAGGCACGGATGGCATCCGCAATTGCGCATGTTAGTGACTCGCCATCCTCGGGAGAGACCAGAGCACCAAGCTGCAGGTTTTCCTCCACTTCCACGTGCAAATCGAGCGCAGCCCCGCTCGCGCGGAAGGATTGAAGGTAAAATACGAGTGAAGGAATGCCCAGTTTGGAAATCCGGCTTTCCTCCTGAACCCGTTCTTTTATTCTTTCCACACATTGCAATGATTTATCAAGCTTGCCCATTCGAAGGTATCCATACAATACCTGAAGGTCGTTCATCCAATCATGCCGGTGATGATTCAGCGACGATATCGCTCTTTCTTCCAACGATTGTATAATGGCTCTGCGCTCCGCATCCGCCTGCTTTCTCATCGCAGCTAGCGAAACCAGCAGCACAACGACGGACCACAATGCATATGCAACGATCGATACGGCCGCCGGATACAGCATGATGAAAACCAAAGGAATCAGAAGTGAACATGCCGCAATCCACGGCACTCTTTTCCAAGATTTCATGGCTTCTCCCCGTTCTACCAAACTCGGTTGGTTTATCCCACCGTTACCAAGTATATCATGTCTGATCTGCCAGTTCATTACCGAATGCACATCCACGCAAAAAAGCCTCCGGCAAAAATGCCGAAGGCTTTCTGGCGAAGAATGCCGATATTACGCCTCTACTGCAGCTGCTACTGGAGCAACATCTACAGGATAGACGCTAACTTTTTTGCGGTCACGGCCCCAACGTTCGAATTTAACAACGCCGTCCACTTTGGCGAACAAAGTGTCGTCTTTGCCGATTCCCACGTTAGTTCCTGGGTGGATCTTGGTTCCGCGTTGACGAACCAGGATGCTTCCACCAGTCACGGCTTGACCGTCAGCACGTTTAGCGCCAAGGCGTTTGGAGCGGCTGTCGCGTCCGTTCTTCGTGGAACCCACACCTTTTTTCGATGCGAACAACTGAAGATTTAATTTCAACATGATGGTTGACCTCCTTCTTTAATTATTGAACTGCTCTATTTTAATATACTTCCCGTATGACTCTGCAATACTAGTGAGCATAATCACCATGGATTCGAGCAATAATTGCACCTGAGACCCGTCTTCATCCTTATTCAACGTTGGCATGGAGGCGCTCAGAAAACCGTTTTTCATCTTGGAATTCATTTCGACACCCGTCAACGCTTCAATGGAATTGACCGTACCTACCGTAACGGCAGAAACTCCGGCACAAACGATATCTTCTCCCCGCTTGGCATAATTGGCATGCCCTTGGATCGAAAATTTCTCTATACTGCCTTCACCATTGCGAAAGATTTGAACGATAATCAATTATCGCACCTTCTTACGCGTTGATTTTCTCAATGATTACTTTAGTGTACGGTTGACGGTGACCTTGCTTCACATGGTAGTTCTTTTTCGGTTTGTATTTGTATACAACAACCTTTTGACCTTTACCATGCTTCTCCACCTTAGCTGTTACAGTTGCTCCGGATACAACTGGAGTTCCTGCAGTCAGACCTTGCTCGCTGGATACAGCCAGGACACGATCGAACGTTACGCTTTCGCCGTCGTTCGCAGCCAATTTCTCGATGAACAGAACATCGCCCTCTTGAACTTTGTACTGTTTGCCGCCTGTTTCAATAATTGCGTACATTTGCCTTGCACCTCCTCATGTCTCAGACTCGCCCGATCTCGGGTGTCAGCCACCTCGCGGGGCTGTTCTTGTACCCGGCCAGTGCGGTTACAGCATGTGCAAGACCTACCGGCTCAACACATACCTGAACATTATAGCACTACTCACGGCAAAAATCAATGCAACGGCGAAATATATCTTTTCCCCGTTCCATGACAGGAAGAGCATGCCTCCACGTAAGGGAGCGTGCTTTCCTCACGCACCTTTTTGCGGGTCATTTCAAGCAGGCCAAGCTTGGTCCAACCTATCACGAATGCTTTCGTTCTGTCTTTTTTGAGCTGGGCCTCCAGCGTGGCCGCCACTTCCTGCCGATTCGCCTCTTCCTCCATATCGATGAAGTCCACGATAATCATGCCGCCAATGTCACGAAGCCGCATTAAGCGGGCAATTTCTACTGCAGCCTGCATGTTGGTTTCAGTGACGGTGTCTTCCAGTCGGTCTCCGCCAGCACCGGTATATTTGCCGGTATTTACATCCACCACAGTTAGTGCTTCCGTGTGGTCGATCACGATATATCCTCCGCCCGGCAGCCAAACTTTGCGCGCAAAATCAAGCTTCAGCTGCTCCTGCACGCCGTATGCCGCAAAAATCGGATCTTGCCCTCTGTAAACCTGCACTTTAGGCCGATGTCCCGGTCCGATTTCTTCCAGCAGGGCGGCGATCGCATCGGCATTCGGCTGGCTGTCGGTAATGACCTCATCGCTTCCAGGCGTGTACACATCCCGGATAATGCGCTGCACCAGCCCAATATCACGATGCAGAAGTTTCGGAGAAGGCATCCCCTCGGCCTTTCGGAGAATATTTAGCCATTGTTGGCGCAGAACTTCAAGGTCTGCCTGGATGGCCTCCTGATGCTTCTCGGCAGATACGGTACGAATAATCAACCCTTCTTCGCCGTTCCGAAGTTGTTCACCGAGTGCCTTGAGTCGGGAGCGGTCCCCTTCGCGGGCAATCTTTTTGGATACGGCCACATAATCTGCCATGGGCATGTACACTAACCAGCGTCCCGGCAAAGAATAATGCGTCGTCACCCTCGCTCCTTTTCCGCCCACCGGCTCTTTCAGTACCTGAACAATAATATCCTGTCCAGGTTTGACCAACTCCGAGATGGAGGGCTTCACCTTGGGCTGTTTCTCCAGGTGTGGATGAAGCAGGTCATCCACGTACAGAAATGCGTTTTTTTTCTGCCCGATATCGACGAAAGCAGCCTGCATTCCCGGCAATACATTCACGATCCGTCCCTTGAAAAAGGAGCCGAGCAGTCCCCGGTCATTGGTATGCTCTGCCGCGAATTCTACAACCCTTCCTTCTTCCAGTAGCGCCATTTGCACGAGGTTGTGTTCATTATGTATGATCATTTGTTTCATGGCTGCACCTCAAGAAGAGCATTCAATTCTTCCACATCCGTTTCTGTATGTTAGCAATGCATGCACGCATGCATACATGAACCGTATAACCTTGATTTCGGCCGGTTAACCAGCGAAAACTATTTTTTTTCGGTATTTTGCTTGAAATAAGAACCGATAAGCCGCTGTTCCGGCAGAACGGCCATAATGCGGCCCTCTTTGTTCATGACGTATATCATATGATATCTTTCTCTCTTTAATAGACGCAAAATGGTATCCAAAGGTTTCGCCGGAAATGAGATTATCGGCTGCACAAGACTGCCAGCGGTCGCATGACGAACAAACACTTCTTCCCTATTCATCAGAAAGCGGATAAATCGATAGGGAACATTCCTAAAATCGGTTACATTCGAATACAGCAGGAACACCCCGATCAGCAGCAGGTTTAAAGGCAATCCGTCTCCTGCAGCCAGCCAACGGCTAATTGCATATCCACTAATGCCCAGGCTGCACAAGATGCCTATACGATACGTCCACATCAATGTGCTGTAATAAGGAGCAAACAGGCTGACAAGCGCCTGCACGATTTTGCCGCCATCCAGCGGCATTACGGGTAGAAGGTTGAACAAAGCGATGAGCATGTTTCCCTGGATGATGTACCGGATAAATTCAGGATCGCCCACACCCAACTGCAGTATTAGCAGTGCAGCTCCTACCATCAGCATATTCTGCATTGGACCGGCGAGCGCGATCAGAATTTCCTTTCCCGCCGTAAGATTCCCCCGATCCTCGATGACAGCCACGCCCCCGAACGGAAGCATCTGAATCGAAAGGACTCGGCAGCCCAGCAGGCCCGCTGCAGCCGCATGCCCGCATTCATGAATGAATACGATGGCGAACAAGGTCACCAGCTCGATAAAATGCCCTGTCAGCACGGAAGCCAGCATAATGATGACAAAGAACGGATGCATCGTGATGCGCACGCCCCAAAACCTAATCAAGGGCAACCACTTCTGCCGGATCTACATATTGGTCGCCTTCCTTAATGGCAAAATACAACGATGCAGGCTGTTCGCCCCGGCTTGCGGGCAAGCTTCCTACGACGCCTCCGGCTTCCAACCAGTCATTTACCGCTACATCGCTCTCTCCGAGTCGTCCGTAAATGGCCGTGAGGCCACCCGTATGCTGAACAACAACCGTAATGCCGCTCTCCGGGTCCCCCAGCACCTGCAGAACCCTGCCTGCATCCGAGCTGACCACCCGCACGGAATCTTCTCCGGCCAGATCAGGAACGATCTCAATCCCTTTCATGCTCATCGCAAAAGGCTGCACAACGGTTCCGGATATCGGCTTGCCCAGCAGCGAATGCACTCCCTCCCCGCCGTTGACAGCATCCGCGGCATGCCCGAATACCGGCAAAAATGAGGGGTGTCCCCCAAAGTGCTTCTCATACCAAGCCGTTGCAGCCTCAAAATCCATCTCCCGATGCAATGCATCGGCTACTGCCGTTTTGGGAGATACCGTCCAGGAAGCATTCCATTGAAACATTCCCCAGACTGCTCCAAACAGCACTGCACTGACAAGCGTTCGCTTCATCAATGATTTAAAAAAATGGAAGCGGACGTGTCCATTCGGTCCGTACCGCCCATTCTCCTGCTTCCATAACAGCTCAGGATCGCGCTCCCGTTCCTGCATCGACGATGCAAGGTCTCCAGGCTTGTCCTGTATATCATCAGACATCGACGGTATGCGCCGCTGATTGGCTTTGTCTTCCTTATGAACGAATCCCGGCCGCTCCTCCTGCATGATCTCCTTCGCAGCTCCGTCCAGCAGCCGCCTGATCCGCTCTTCCCTTCTCTGCTTCACCCTCAGTTTGGTATCCATGGAATGTCCTCCCGCCAAGGCTTGTTCAGGATGCCGCGATTCTGCGTTAACCGCCATTCGCATCCTGTGATTTCGCCAGAAAACCTCCGTCATATGACAGACGGCTTGTCTGCTTGCGATGATCAATTCACAAACGCATTTCTTTGGTACATTCTATGAAGGGTCTGTCCATAATATGAGCAGGCATGTTCGGAGGAAAAGCAAATTCGGGACACAACAATAACGGCGTAAATAAAGAAAGAAGAGAAGCCGAAAAAGCCGCGCTTACCGCCACGGCTGTTCGTCTGAGGGAATCATGAATCGGCAAGCTAAATCTGTCGCTTAACCCATACCGAAAAACTTTTTAAAGCGTGAGAATGCTCCCTTTTTTTGATCCATCTGCATCAAGGGAACGGTATCTCCGAGAATACGACGCGCAATATTGCGATAGGCAATCGCTGCATTCGAATCCGGGTTCATGACCGTCGGTTCGCCGGAATTGGCGGACTTGATCACCAGCTCGTCATCGGGCACGATCCCGATTAGATCAATGTTAAGCACCTGCAAAATACCATCGATATCCAGCATATCCCCCGACTTGACCATATTGTTGCGTATACGGTTCACCACAAGCTTCGGTGATTGTACATGGGAACTTTCGAGCAATCCGATGACCCGGTCTGCATCGCGAACGGCAGCATTCTCGGGCGTCGTAACAACGATAGCCTGGTCTGCGCCGGCAACCGCATTTTTGAATCCCTGTTCAATCCCGGCCGGGCAATCAATAATAACGTACTCAAAATCTTTTTTCAGTTCAAGGATGATATCCTTCACCTGTTCAGGCGATACGGAATTTTTATCTCTCGTTTGTGCTGCAGGCAGCATGTATAATTGTTCGAAGCGTTTATCTTTAACCAGAGCCTGATTCAGCCGGCAGCGGCCGTCGGCAACGTCACACAAATCGTAAATGATCCGGTTTTCGAGTCCCATTACGACATCCAGATTGCGAAGGCCGATATCCGTATCGACCAGACAAACCTTTTTCCCGAGCAGCGCCAGCGCCGTTCCGATGTTTGCCGAGGTCGTCGTTTTGCCAACGCCACCTTTACCCGAAGTGATCACGATCGCCTCTCCCATGAGCTACACTCCTTTAAACACATTAAAATCACGGCGTAACCGAACGATATTGCTCATTTTGTCGATCTGCATCTGATTGTCCTGCAAATAAGCAAATTCCATCCCGGCTTCGCGGCTCTCCCATTCATCGGGAGGACGGCTGATGATGTCAGCGATCCGCAACTGCGTCGGCGCAAAAAACGAGGCCGCAATAATGGATTCCTCATCCCCGCCGATCCCCGCGTGAGCCATGCCCCGAAGAGAACCCATTATGTATATATCACCGGTACACGTAACCGTTCCTCCCGGATTGATATCTCCCAAAAACAGCAGATTTCCTTCATGGTGCAGCACTTGGCCCGAACGAACCATGCCGCACATCGTTACGATTGGCGGCGGTCCTATCACCTCTGGTTTTAGGTCGGGCGAGTCGATGGAACGAATGAGCAGGTTGCCCTTTTGACTCAAAATATTCAGTATTGATTCTTTCTGGTCCTGGGTAACCTCACGTTTGCCCAATTTGACGTCGACATGAACGATGGGACCCGTCAGAATATTTTGATGGCTATGTTCCAGCTTATAGCGGAGCTCAACGAGCAGATCCTCGAATTCACATTGATCGTCCAGCAAGAAAACCAGGCCGTCTCGGATGCCTTTTATCGTCACGTGATTCGATTTGACCGTCATAAGCCTGTCCCTCCCATCTCATTACATTTCGTGCCCGACGCCTCAAGTTCCTGCTTCCCTATCCAGAAATGGTTTAAGAAGCTTCCTTTGGTTTGCTGCGCTTCTTCGCAATCTTCTCCAGCTGCTTGCGAAGCGGCACGTAAATGATCAAAGCAAACACAAAATGAACAAACAAATTCGGAATCATGTACTCGATCAGCGCCCAATCAAACGTAACATGATTCAGACGAAAAAGCTTGTACAGGAAAAACAGCATCGTATCGTTAAGAAGGCTTCCCAAAAAAACGACCGTAACCATTACCGGAAGCGGTGCGCGCGGTGCCTGGAAAATGAGGCCCATCATATAGGCGGACAATCCCATGGAGAATCCGTAAGGGCCGATCATCTCGCCATAGAATACGACATCGTGCAGCAAGCCGAATAATATCCCGAGCACCAGCGCCGTATGACGGTGGTAATAGACAGCGAAGAAAAGGATAACGATATACACAAGATTAGCCGAAATCCGCATCTGCCAGGCAGAGGGAATCAGAAGCGGCAGCACGGTTCCTTCCAAAATGAAGAGAATGAACAACAACAGAAACAGAACCTGTTTGCGAGCGCCCACTATTTTTTCACCTCTGGAGGGACAACCACCATCAGCTCTTTCCAATCCAGAAAGCTGGCATAAGGCTCAATCATTGCAGTCCGCGTCAGTCCATACTCCCCGACTTCAATGCTTTTCACTTTACCGATACGCATGTATTTCGGGAAGTTGTTGATAATCCCGGACGAAATGATTTCATCGCCTTCTTTAATTTTGGATTCTTCCGATATTTTGGTCATCTTGAACATGCCTGTTTTGGGATCATAACTTTCGATCATGCCGAATACGTTGTCTTCCTTGCCCACGGCCGTAGCGGCGATGGCATTGGAGTTGGGATCGTTGGCATCCAGGGAAGTCAACAGATTGACGGTCGACGTGTATGCACTAACATGACTAATTACACCAACGAGACCTTCTTGTGAGGTCACAGCCATTCCCGGTTTGATGTTTGCATTTTCTCCGATGTCGATATTGATCGTCCTGCTGTTTGGATCGGCATTGGCACTGATGACCTGTGCGATTCGATAATCGTAGTTATAACGGTTTCTTTGTTCTTCCGTGAAATGAAAAAGTTCTTTGTATCTTGCGTTAACCTGCTCCATCTCATTGTATTTCAATCGATCCCGCGTATAGTGACCCATGGCAATACGAAGCCGTTCATTCTCTTCATAAACGGAACTCATGTTCGCTATATCCTTAAAAAAGCCCGCTACATAGGAAGCGGGCTTGTAAAATACGTATTGTACGAAACCGACGGAATCCTTCAGGAATTTTTCCGGCCAGGATAACGCCGTCCGCGGACCGAGCGTAAAGCCCATTAACGCGATAAATGTAACAAGGCCCACCAGCAAAACAAAAAGTCTTTTGTTGCCCAGCAGCTTAAACAGTTCGAACACCCTCTAACATCCATTATTCTCTTCCGAGCCTGGCCCGGCGGGGAGACTGTCAGGTCTATAGTCCCTTTGAGAATATTCGCCATCTCCCCGAATACGCGGGTTTAGCTCTCCCGGCCATCCGCCGGGATTATTTTCGCTGTTTATACATATTCCGGTTCACAGGGAACCAGAATGTGCTTATCTTTCAATTAACGTTTGGAGCGAACTGCCGAGCTGCTTCTGCTTTTGAACAAATGGATGTTTTCCAACGCTTTACCGGTACCGATCGCTACGCAATCCAGCGGATTCTCCGCGACAATGACTGGCATACCGGTCTCGCCCGCCAGCAGCTTGTCCAGGTTGCGAAGCAATGCGCCGCCGCCAGTCAGTACGATCCCGCGGTCCATGATGTCGGCCGCCAGTTCCGGCGGGCATTTTTCAAGCGTCACTTTAACCGCTTCAACGATGGCGTTCACCGTATCCGCCAAAGCTTCGCTGATTTCATCGGAAGTGATGGTGATCGTTTTAGGCAGGCCTGTAACGAGGTCCCGGCCGCGAATTTCCATCGTTTCCACGGACTCGAGCGGCATCGCGGAACCGATCTCCATTTTCAACTGTTCGGACGTACGCTCACCGATCATCAGATTGTACTGGCGTTTGATGTACTGAATGATGGACTCATCCATTTCATCGCCCGCAACGCGAACGGAACGGCTGGTTACGATTCCTCCGAGGGAAATAACGGCCACTTCAGTCGTACCGCCGCCGATATCCACAACCATGCTTCCGGTCGGCTCCCATACCGGCAGATCGGCACCGATTGCGGCTGCAAACGGCTCCTCGATCGTGTAAGCTTCGCGTGCGCCGGCTTGCTTCGTTGCATCTTCAACCGCGCGTTGCTCCACCGCAGTGATCCCGGATGGTACGCACACCATCACGTTTGGATGACGCTGGAACATGGAACGCTGCTTCTGTGCCTGACGGATAAAATATTTGATCATCGTTGCCGTCGTGTCGAAATCGGCAATAACGCCATCCTTCATGGGACGAATGGCACGAATGTTGCCAGGTGTCCGGCCGATCATTTTTTTCGCCGATTCACCCACGGCCTCAATGCTTTTGGTATCCGTGCGAAGAGCAACAACCGAAGGTTCACGCACCGCAATCCCTTTCCCACGAACATAAACCAACGTATTTGCTGTCCCCAAATCAATCCCTAAATCCTTACTTCCAAACATGACGTAATCTCCTTTTCTGCCTTATATAGCCGTCCTGAATTTTCAGAACATTTTCATTTTTTTAGAATGCTTTTTGATTTCACATGCCATTTTTCATCATCGTTTTCATTTCCCGGCAATCTGCAGGGAGATTAGTATTGATCAAAAATTAGTTCAACGCCACCCATTATATTATACCAAGCCCTTCTCCTTCAAACTTACATAGGTTCCATCGCCAATAACTAGGTGATCCAGCACATCTATGCCAACAATCGTGCCGGCTTCGATCAATCGCTTCGTGATTTGGATATCCTCTGGGCTCGGTGTAGGATCACCGCTTGGATGGTTGTGAGCGCACACAATCGATGCGCTGCTGCATTTGATGGCAGCACGGAACACTTCGCGCGGGTGGACAATGGAAGCGTTCAGGCTGCCCATGGAGAGTGTTTCCTGGGCAATAATGTGGTTTTTGCTGTTCAAAAAGAGACAAACAAAATGTTCTTTTTGCAGATAACGCAACTGCTCGACCAAAATATCAGCCGCATCGCGCGGAGTGCGAATCGAAGGAGACTGTGCCAGTTTGCTCTTGGCAATCCGGTGGCCCAGCTCGATGCCCGCCTTCAACTGCACGGCTTTGGCTTTGCCGATGCCCTTCATTGCCGTCAGTTCCTCAAGCGTCAAGTCCATTAGCGAGCGGATCCCGCCCGTCTCTGCGAGAATTCGCTGCGCCATGTGAACGGCGGATTCTTTTCTTGTACCGGTTCGAAGCAGAATGGCCAGCAGTTCGGCATGGCTCAAGGCGCCCGCCCCATATTCCATCATGCGTTCTCTCGGGCGTTCTTCATGGGGGATGTCGCGCATCATATACTGCGGCGACTCCATATACTCCCTCTTTTCACGTCATCCATTCGAATTATTCATGGGCCGGGGCTCATTCACGCGGCAATACATGTACCCCGAATCCGTCCAGCATATCGCTGAGCAAGGATAAAGGCAGACCTACGACATTGAAATAACATCCTTCGATGCGATCAACCAGAGAAGCACCAATGCCTTGTATGGCGTACGATCCTGCCTTGTCCATAGGTTCTCCCGTACGTACATAAGCACGGATCGTGGCTTCAGACAATGCTTTCATCGTTACATCCGTTTGCCGATAATGAACCGAAGACTGACCGCTAATGGCATCGATACAAGCTACGCCTGTAAACACGCGGTGGGTTCGTCCTTGCAGCCTCGCAAGCATGTTCTCCGCATCCTTCTCATCTGCCGGCTTGCCCAAAATATCTCCATCCAGAACAACGATCGTGTCGCTCCCAACGATGACGGCATCCCGCTGCTGGCCTTCGATGCTGCGAAAGACGGCAAGCGCTTTGCGCATCGCAAGCTCCTGCACCGTTTGTTCAGGAGTCCATGAAGGGGGCGTATCTTCGTCAGCACGGCTTGGGATTACTTCAAAATCCAACATCAGTCCGGCCAGCAGTTCTTTGCGACGTGGCGATGTAGACGCCAAAATAATGCGGCGTTGTCCTGTTTTATCCAATATCAACGGCTCCTCACATTCCAGTGGTGTCCTCGTCCTTGCATACACTTCTTGCGGTTCTGCAGCGTTCGTTGTTGTTCAATTCATCATAATTCGTCATTCTCCTACAATCTGCGGTATAGCCATACAGCGGCGATGATGCCGATCAGACTGAGGAGGCTCATTTGAAATTGAAGTGAAATGTCATAACTGAAAATGTCAAGATCAGCCTGTGGCGACCAGCGAATGGTCGTGGCTTTGGTTAAAAAAGCTACAGCCTTGACCGGCTGCAGTGCCTTGGCGATCCATGCTCCGGCCAACCAGCCGAGCAGCAGGAAAAGTAATAACATGCCGAAGTTTTTTTTCATCCGTTATCGTCCCTCGCCATTTTTTGACACCCACATTATTATACGGGGTTTTGTACGTCAATACAAACACAAATCCGGCAAGGGGAACTATTTCCAGTTCCCTGCCGGACAAGCATTTCAAGACTGTGTTAGGAGATCCAACGATTACTGCTCCTGCAGCGTATCAAGCCATTTTTTTTGCTGCAGCACGTAGTCCATCAAATTCGTCTGCACCGACCACATATGTGCGGCAGAAGGTTTTTTGTTATATTCGGCAACCGCCGTGATGGCGCTGTTCATCGCTTTGGCCATCGCCGCCGCATAAGGCGCTGCCTCCCCGTTCGTGTTTGCGGACAGGTCGTTGAAGCCGCGCAGCCACGATTCATGCCGATTCTGAATGGAGGTCATCGTTTCGGCGGATACCGCTTGGGGCGCTGCCTTGCCCAGTTCTCCGATGGACAACGTCGAGAGCAGCCCGATCAACGTTTCGCTATCGTTAAAGAACTGTGTCGCGGTTGCCTGGTTAACGCCCAACGCCGTCACACCGACTTCCGGATACGGTATCTCTTTAACGTAAAGTTCCACGCCCTGGGCCTTTAGGCGCGTGCTGAGCAGTTTGGCCTCTTCGCGATCAGGGGATATGCCGGCATAGACCCGGTTGCCGTCCTCCGGGTCCGCCTCTGCAGCAATCCCGGCCTGAGTCAATTCAAGTTTGGCCTGTTCAGCACGCTCCGGGGAACTGAAAACGCCGTACTGCAGCGCATAGTAATTGCCGCCAGCCAATGTGGCCTGGGCCTGCTGCCCTGCCGAGACCGATACATTGGCCGTATTCTTTTGAGGTACGACGTTTGGAGCTGCCCCGTCTTTGTTGAAAAACGAAAGGATGACGAGGCCGAACAATGCTCCGGTGACGATTGCTCCCGTTACGGAACCAATCATTTTCCACCCCCGCGGGGCCCGGTTTCGCTGATAGGAATAGTGATTGTGCTCGCTTACCCAGTTGTGGTCCGCGTACTCCTCGTTCCATGGATCAACGGCTTCGCTCGCTTCCGGAAGGTCCCGGCGCTCATTGGCATACCCTGCCTGCGGGTACTCGCGTTCAGAAGCATGCTTGTCCATTCCTTTCCCGGGTTTGAGACCCTCGGTAAGTATCGGCAGCGTTTCCCCCCAATCTCCCGGTATCTCCTCCGCAGACCATTGCGGAGCACTGTCTATGCTCGCTGGAGCATGCGTTATCTCCTCGTTCGCCGCTTGGAGCGTTGCAGGCGCGAGCCGCCCTTCGTTTTGCGGCTTGACAGCATCGTGCTCCCCGAAGCGAAACGTCATTCTAGCATTGTTCACCCCGTACCCTCTCCCTTTGTCCCATTTATACAAGCTATATGCGGGAGAGCAGCCATTCATTCCTGAAACAACGAAAAACCCGTCTCTTCCCTAATACGGGAGACGGGTTTCCCCTTGTGTTCCGATTCTATGCTTTGATCAATTTGGCGAGCGTGTCGCCCACCTTCCAGATGTCGCCTGCGCCCATGGTAAGAACAAGATCACCCGGCTGCAAACGGCTCTGCAGATCGGCAACCACGTCCTCCTTCGTAGGCAAGTAACGAGCCGATGCATTGCTGTTCTGCACGATCAGTTCCACCAATTTGGCGGAATGCACGCCTTCGATCTGTTTTTCCCCTGCCGGAGAATAAATGTCGGTAATCAACACCTCATCGGCTTCGGCAAATGCACGGCTAAATGCGTCCAACAGGAAAAACGTGCGCGTGTACCGCTGCGGCTGGAACACCGCGATGATGCGTTTTCCCGTTGCTTTCGCCGCACTGATCGTGGCCTCGATCTCGGTCGGGTGATGTGCGTAATCATCGATAATCAACATGTCGTTGGCTTCGCCCAGCACCTGGAATCTGCGTTTGGCTCCATGGAACTCAATGATAGCTTCGACGATTTTATCGAATGAAATTCCTGCTTCCAAACACGTAATGACCGTTGCCATCGCGTTGTATACATTGTGCTTGCCTGGTACGGAAAGTTCAACGGTTCCGAGCGTTTTGCCCTGGTGGTTCATCGTAAAGGAGATTTGGCGGTCTCCCAATTGGATATCCGTTGCAGTGTAATCCGCATCCCGATCAATGCCGTACGTAGTAACGCGTGCCTGCAGCTGTGGCAAAATACTTTGAATGTTCTCGTCGTCGGCGCATACGATAGCCGTGCCTTCCGGACGAATCTGGCTAAGGAACTGCACGTATGCCTTTTTGAGCTCTTCAAAGTCGCTATTGTAATTTTCGAGGTGATCGGCTTCAATGTTGGTTACGATGCCAAGCCATGGATGGTATTGCAAAAACGAGCCGTCGCTCTCGTCAGCCTCCGCAACGACCCAATCGCCTTGACCCGCTTTCGCGTTGGTGCCCAGGTTCATGATTTCCCCGCCGATGATGTATGTCGGATCCGTTCCGCATTTATCCATGACGAGCGCGATCATCGAGGAGGTTGTCGTTTTGCCGTGTGCTCCCGCAACCGCCACGCCCTTGCGTTCATTAAGTAACCGTGCCAGCATCTGGGCCCGGTGCAATATAGGAATGTTCAGCTGCTGAGCAGCCACACGCTCCACATTGTCCGCCGGAGCTGCCGTCGAATAGACGACCAAGTCGGCCCCGTTTACATGCTCCGCAGTATGTCCGATGTATATTTTCGCCCCTTTGGCTGCCAACTTCTCGGTCAACTCCTGGGAAGCGACATCCGATCCGGTCACGGTGTATCCCATTTCAAGCATAACTCTGGCAATGGCACTCATGCCATAACCGCCAATCCCTATAAAATGAACGTGTTCCGATGTATTTAACAAAACCTTCACCAACCTTTTTCAGAATCGGTTTGATGCAAAAGGGCTGCCCGCACATCCGCAATCAAGTACAATGTGCCGGAGACTACCCCCAGATCTTCCGCTTCCGTCCGTGATTTCAATAATTCAAGCGCCTTCACCCAATCGGGCTCGACGATGATTTCAAGTTCCTTCTTCGCGAAACCGGGACGCACCTGTGCTACAACGTCCTGCAGCTTGGCTGCATCCATTTTGCGCCTAAAGTCCGGCTCGGTCAGGATCAGCGTATCCACTAGTGGCAGTATATGCTGCAAATATGCTTCATGATGCTTATTCTCCAGCATGCCCATCATCAAATTTAACCTTTTGTGGGGGTAGACCTCCTTAATGCTTTGGGCCAGCGATTCCGCCCCTTCCGGATTATGTGCTCCATCCAGAACGATCCGCGGATCATCAACCACTTTTTCGAAGCGCCCCGCCCAAAATGCATGTTCAAATCCTTGCACGAGATCCTTGTCTTCCAATACAAACGCCATGTATTGCCGCAGCACTTCAAGTGCCATAAGCGCGCCCGCGGCGTTGTCGCATTGGTATGTACCCTTCATGCAAATGCGAATGTCCAGTTCGCGGAAAGGTCCGGCAAAATGAATGGTCTGACTGTTTTCGTCGCGATCCACTCTGCGATAAGAAAACTGCTGCCCTGCCACATAAGCCGTCGAACGAAGTTCTTGGGCCCGATCCGTGATGACCTTGATGGCTTCAGGCTGCGACGCACAGGTGACCACAGGTACCCCCGGCTTGATAATGCCCGCCTTTTCCCACGCAATGGCCTCGACCGTATCCCCAAGCACATCCGTATGGTCCATGCCGATGTTGGTAATGACCGAAACGACTGGAGTAACGATGTTGGTTACGTCCATCCTTCCCCCAAGCCCAGTCTCCCATACTACCACGTCGGGGTAGCACTCCTCCGCATAATAGAGAAGCGCAAGCGTCGTCGACACTTCGAACATGGTTGGAGAACCGAGCGGAGTCGAAGCCATCTCCCGCACGAGCGGATGCAGCCGATTGGCAATTTTCAGCAGCGTCTCCTCAGGGATATCCTCTCCGTTGTATTGAAAACGGTTCGTGAATTTGGTGATGTAGGGCGACGTGAACGTACCTACGTCATACCCTGCCTGAAGAAGTACCGACGTCAAAAAAGCGCAAGTCGAACCTTTTCCGTTCGTTCCCGCGACATGGATGAATTTGAGACGCCGATGCGGATTCCCCAGCCGTGCCATCAGCGCTTCGATACGCTCCAGCCCCGGTCTGATGCCAAAAGGAATAAGACCATTGATCCAGTCTACCGCCTCGACATATGTCTGCAAAGGTGCCTTTTCGCCTGCTCCATTGATTTCCGTCATCTGATTTCACCTTCGGTCCCAATGTAATTGAAAAAATCGGCCGGATGGCGAACAGCCGCCATCCGACCCAGAAATGCCTTACGCCTTCAGTTCATTGATCCGGGCAATGACTTTATCCCGTTTGTCCGAATAATCGGCCATTTTGGCGCGTTCTTCTTCAATAACCTTGGCAGGAGCCTTGGATACGAAGCCTTCGTTCGCCAGCTTTTTCTCTACGCGCGACACTTCGTTTTCCAGATTCTGCAGTTCTTTCTCCAAACGGGCAACTTCCTGCTCGATATCGATCAGTCCCGCCAGCGGCAAATACAATTCGGCGCCTGTGATGACTGCCGTCATCGCTTTGTCCGGAGAGCTGAGGTTCAGACCGCTGTCGAATTCGGACGTGTTGCAGAAACGTTTGATGAAATGGCTGTTGCGTTCGATGATGCTGTTGGCCTCGGCGCTATTGGCTTTGATCAGCAATTCGACTTTTTTGCTCATCGGCACGTTGACTTCGGCGCGAATGTTCCGTACCGCACGGATCGTATCCATCAGCAGGTTCATTTCGGCAACGGCTTCCGGGTTTTCCATGGCCGGGTCATACGTCGGCCAAGCAGCCAGCGTAATCGTCTCGCCTTCATGCGGCAGATGCTGCCAAATCTCTTCGGAGATGTAAGGCATGAACGGATGAATCAGGCGCATGGTCTGATCGAGCACATAAGCCAATACGGATTGGGTTTTCTTTTTCGCCACAGGATCTTCGCCGTAAAAGGACAATTTTGCAAATTCGATGTACCAGTCGCACAGATCGTCCCAGATGAAGTTGTAGAGGAGACGACCGGTTTCGCCAAATTCATACGCTTCGATTAGACGCGTAATGTCACGGGAAGTTTCGTTCAGACGGTGCAAAATCCAATAATCCGCGGTCCCAAGCTCGCCGGAAATGTCGCGATCCTCGATAGTGAAGCCTTCCAGGTTCATCAGGGCAAAGCGGGATGCATTCCAGATTTTGTTCGCAAAGTTGCGGGCCTGCTCCACGCGTTCCCAGCGGAAACGCAAATCTTGCCCCGGCGTGCTGCTCGTCGAGATCATGTAACGCATGGCATCCGCGCCGTATTTCTCGATAACGTCGAGCGGATCAACCCCGTTGCCAAGCGACTTGGACATTTTGCGTCCTTCCGAGTCACGCACCAATCCGTGCATGAGTACGTCCTTGAACGGAATTTCGTCCGTGAATTCCAGCGCGGTGAAAATCATGCGCGCAACCCAGAAATAAATGATGTCATAACCCGTTACAAGCACGCTGGTCGGGTAGTAACGTTTCAGGTCGTCCGTATCTTCCGGCCATCCGAGCGTGGAGAACGGCCACAGCGCGGAGCTGAACCACGTATCGAGCACATCCTCGTCTTGTCTCAGGTTGCGGCCCGCATATTCAGGGAGCGTTGTCGGATCTTCGGCGGAGACGATAATTTCCCCAGTTTCGTCGTCATACCAGGCAGGAATCCGGTGACCCCACCACAGTTGGCGGGAAATACACCAATCGCGAACGTTCTCGATCCAGTTCAAATAGGTTTTCTCGAAACGTTCCGGCACAAAGCGTACGCCGTCGCCTTCTTGCTGTTTCTTGATGGCTCTTTCGGCGAGCGGCTTCATTTCAACGAACCACTGCGTGGACAGATAAGGCTCGATTACGGCCCCCGTACGTTCGCTGTGGCCAACCTGATGGACATGGTCCTCAATGTTGATCAGCACGCCCAGCTCTTTCAGGTCTGCAACAATTTGTTTGCGGCAGTCGCTGCGATCCATGCCTTGATACTTGCCTGCTTCGGCATTCATCGTTCCCGTTTCATCCATGACGATAATTTGCGGCAGATCGTGGCGCAAACCGACTTCGAAGTCGTTCGGGTCATGCGCAGGCGTAATTTTAACGGCACCGCTTCCGAACTCTTTGTCGACGTACTCGTCCGCAATAATCGGGATTTCGCGGCCGATGATCGGCAGCACGAGCGTTTTGCCAATCATGTCGGCATAACGTTCGTCTTTGGGATGCACGGCTACGGCCGTGTCGCCAAGCATCGTTTCCGGACGCGTCGTTGCCACGGTAATATGGCCGCTTCCGTCCTTGAGCGGGTATTGCAAATGGTACAGGTGGCCCTGAACCTCTTTATATTCAACCTCGATGTCGGACAACGCCGTCCGGTTCACCGGATCCCAGTTAATGATCTTTTTGCCGCGGTAAATCAGACCTTTCTCGTACAGCTGCACAAACACTTTGCGCACCGCTTTGGACAAACCTTCGTCCAGTGTAAAACGCTCGCGGGAGTAGTCCAGCGACAGGCCCATTTTGCCCCATTGCTCGCGAATCGTCGTTGCATATTGTTCCTTCCAGTCCCAAACGCGATCCAGGAATTTCTCACGGCCGAGATCGTAGCGGGTCAGTCCTTCTTCCCGAAGCTTTTGTTCCACTTTGGTCTGAGTCGCGATTCCGGCATGGTCCGATCCCGGCAGCCACAGCGCATCGTAACCTTGCATCCGTTTGGTACGGATCAGGATGTCCTGCAGCGTAAAGTCGAGCGCGTGCCCGATATGCAGCATGCCGGTTACGTTCGGCGGCGGAATTACGATGGTAAAAGGCTCAGCGTCTTTGCGCTGTCCTGCTTGAAAATATCCTCGCTCGATCCAGGTCTGATACCATTTTTGCTCCGCAGCCTTCGGGTCATATGTCGTCGGCATTTCGGTTGCGGCTGACTTGTTTTGTTCCGTCATTTGTCATTCCTCCGTTACTCATCATCTTCGCCAAAAAACAAAAAAACCTTTCATCCCTCAAAGGACGAAAGGTTAGCTTTCGCGGTACCACCTTTGTTTCACGCAAGCACAGACCAAGACAGAGCATCCTTGAGGCTTCGCGTGACACTTTAAGCAGATAACGGCTGCTACCGGCCCATTCTACCAAGCAGGGATGAAGCTCATACCGCTTCACGAACTCCCGCGTTCAAAAAGGCAACTCCCGGGCGACTTCGATCAGCTGGTTCCTGCGGAATTTTTCAGCGCTGCAATCCCGCTCTCTGAAAGGTCATACTGTCTACTACTCCCGATCTTCGTCTTTCCTTAAAATTCCCATGAGGCTAATGAAATAACCAAACGCCCGCCATTCGCGGATGTTAGGAAAAAACCTAAACACATCATACCTTGCCCGTGCCCGATAGTCAACCTGGCAACCGCTGATTCACGTCCCTGCCATGCGTTTTGCGGCATACCAATGGCAAAAACCCGCAATCCAAACGGATCACGGGTGAAACAGCGCTTGTTTTGATTCCAGAACAAACCCTTAACGGCATTGCCATTCAAGGAATGTAAAGGACCTGACCCTCTTCGACGACCTGTTCGGAGAGGCGGTTATACAATTGCAATTCCCTCGTCGTCAATTGATAGCGGTCGGCGATGGTATCCAGCGTTTCTTCCCGTTGAACGATGCACATTTTCACCTTTCGGAAAGGCGTCTGCTCTACGAGCGAACCCAAAAACAGGTTTTTCCACTGCACCTCTTCCGAAGCAGCAGACGGTTCCCGCGACGTTTCTGCAGCCGCCTCATTGGGGCGCTCCTCCTCTGCCTCTCTCGTGCCTTTGCCCGAAATCAAAGATGAAATGCCAAACCCATCCTCCTGGGGCGGACGCGTCTCCCGTTTGCTGCCAAAAGCCACCTTGAGTTCCGGCTTGTCTTCCGTTTCGGCCACGGGTTCGGGAATCGCCGATGGAGTTTCTGCCGGGGGATCAGCCAGCTGCACCTCATTAGACTCGCGTTCCTTTGCAGGAACAACCGCTTCAGAAGCGGCAAACACGTCCTGCCAGTTTTCCCCTCCTGCCGACTCTTCTTTCTGTTCTTCCTGCGTTGGAGCGGATCTTGTTTCTCCAAGGGTCCATGGGTTCGCAAAGGCTTCACGGGATTGACGAGATTCCTGAGCTTCCCGCTCCTGGTTTGCATGTTCCGGCAATGACGATGCCGAAAGTGCATGCCATGCAGGCAAGCTTGGTTCAGGTTCCGGTGGAGCCGGTACCTTCGCGGCATCCGCAGCGGTTCTTTCTTCGACATCCGTATTAGCGTCCGGGTCCGAAGCCGTATCGACCGGCTCGGAATATGCCGCTCCAAAGAAGGATAGATGGGCTGCTCCGTTCGCTTCAGCCGCCTCGTTTGCTTCCGCCTCTTCCACCACTCCCGGCTCACGCTCGGCTGCCTCCTGCGCAAGGAGTTGGGGTTGCTCCGCCGGAACCTGCCCGGAAACAGGACCGTTGATCGTTTCAGGCTTTAACGAATCGTCCAAACGTAAGGCATTGTCCGCTTCAGGCTGGTATAGAAGACCCCTGGCCGCCTCGTCCAGTTTGGGCGCTCCAATAAGCCTTTCCTCTTCGCTTCGCTGCAGCAGATATTCCTGGGCGTGAACGTTTATTTCGCTATCAGGTTGCTCCGGTTCCGTTTCGAAGCCATCCTGCGGCAGCTCCGGCGAATGAACGACTGTGAACTCGTCTGCCGGCCACCCTTGGTTCTCCTCCGCCGCAAAACCCTGAATGCCCCGAAGCGACAACACGCCGGTAATGTTCAAGCTTCGCTCCGATAACAGATCAACATCAAAGTTTTCAATTTCGATCGAAATATCATCAAGGGACCGAACCCGGTTGAGCGGAACCGTGATTTCAACAGGAATGAAATGTTTCAACTCTTCGGAATAGTCATTCTCTCCCCTATAAGCCCCCGTTAGCAGCAAATGCCCCCTAAGTGTCGCGTAATCTTCCTGACCGATCACCTGAATGCGCGGAAAAAGCTCAATTTCCTCCAGTTCCTCAATCGCAGGGACTCCCTCTGACAAATGAACGCGCTCATAAATATCGAACCGCAAACCATATGGTTGATTCAGCAAAGGTGGCGTCCTCCTTTCGGCATATGTTCACCATAATCCTTCTCATGGGACTGATGCATGGTCCAAATGTTTCATTACCCCATCTATATGCCCTGCATGAGATAAGCATGCCACCTTTTCCTCAAACCTTATGTTTTAATGGTCCTGGCCCTCCCGCTTGGCCAACTGTTCGAAATCGGACGGCCACGGATCGGCGACCTCCACCTTAGCTCCCGTCAGCGGGTGCGCAAAAGTCAGCCTTTCCCCGTGAAGCGCTTGTCGGCCGATCTGTTCTTTCCGGCCTCCGTATAACACGTCCCCGACAAGGGGATGACCGACGTGAGCCATGTGCACCCGAATCTGGTGGGTGCGTCCCGTTTCCAGCTTTAACCGCACAAGCGTTGCGTTTTCCCATACCTCTACAACCTGCACACGGGTAATCGCCTCCTGTCCCCCATCGGACACGCGCCTGCGCTGTTTGTGATGCCTGTCTTTGCCGATCGGCGCATCAATGATTTTCAGCCGCCCCGGAATCTTGCCTCCTGCAATGGCAACATATTGCCGGTCGATCTCCTTGCGTCGCATGGCTTCGTCCAGCTTGGCTAAAGCAAATGCGTTTTTGGCGTACAAAACCGGACCTGTCGTATCCTCGTCCAAACGATGAATGTGGCGCACGCGGGTTTGTATCCCGTTCATCTCATAGTAAGCTGCCACGGCATGATCCAGAGTGACCGCCCGGTCCTCGCGGCTGCCGTCCGAATGCAGCTTCATGCCTGCCGGCTTGTGTACCACAAGGCAAAAATCATCCTCGTATAATACGTCAATATCTGCCCAGCGCGGCTCCACGTCCAGGGGAAGAGAAGCAAAAAGGGCCAGCCTTAGCCGGTCCCCTGCCAGTTGTATGCCGCCTGTCGCCTTGAGCTGGCGGAGCATTTTGTCGGGCATGCCAAGCTCCGAGAGCAGCCACTGCTCGGCTGCAGCTTGTCTGTCAGCACTGCCCGTTACTTTTTTTCCCGGAGTCAGCTCAAGCCAATCCCCGCGGCGTTTCCAACTTGTTATGCTCATAGCGATTGCAATGCCTTGCGGTTTGCCTCGATCGTGTCGTCGATGTCTTGTTCCGTGTGGACGCCCGATACGAACATGCCCTCAAACTGGGACGGTGCCACACTGACACCTTGATCGATCATGGATGCAAAATAGCGACGGAAATGATCCAGATTGCTTTCTTTGGCTATGTCATAGCTCGTCACCGGAGTCCCCGTAAAGAACGGGCAGACCATGGAGCCGACCCGGTTGATCGTGACCGGAATGCCGGCTTCCGCCGCATTTTGCTCGAATCCGGACTGCAGGCGTGCAGATAGCGTTTCAAGCCGATCATAAACTTCGGGCGTAAGCAGCTTCAAAGTTGTATATCCGGCAGTCATCGCAAGCGGATTGCCGCTAAGCGTTCCGGCCTGGTAGATCGGTCCGGTCGGCGCGATCTGCTCCATCAGGTCCCGTCTGCCGCCGTAGGCACCAACAGGCAAACCGCCGCCAATCACTTTGCCGAGACAAGTCAGGTCAGGCGTTACCCCAAAGCGTCCTTGGGCACAGTTCAGGCCAACCCGGAAGCCTGTCATCACTTCATCGAAAATAAGCAAACTGCCGTATTGTTCCGTCAGGCTGCGCAGCCCTTCAAGAAATCCAGGTAGCGGCGGCACAACACCCATGTTTCCGGCCACGGGCTCCACGATCACGGCGGCAAGCTCCTCACCATAACGCTCGAATGCCAGGCTTACGGATTCCAGATCATTGTACGGAACCGTAATCGTATTGCTTGCTACACCTTCAGGCACGCCAGGGCTATCCGGCAATCCAAGCGTGGCCACGCCCGATCCGGCTTTGATCAGCAGGCTGTCCGCATGTCCGTGATAGGAGCCCTCGAATTTCAAAATTTTGCTGCGGCCGGTCACGCCGCGAGCCAAGCGGATCGCACTCATCGTCGCTTCCGTACCCGAATTGACCATGCGCACGATGTCGATCGAAGGTACGCGCTCGCACACGAGCTTGGCCATTTCCGTCTCGATGAGCGTTGGAGCCCCAAAGCTCGTCCCTTTCAGGGCAGTCTCGCGCAAAGCTTCAACAACATCGGGATGGGCATGCCCCATAATCAGCGGTCCCCAGGAAGCGACATAATCAATGAATTCGTTCCCGTCGATATCGTAGATTTTGGAGCCTTCGCCGCGCTCTGCATAGATTGGCGTCAATCCAACCGATTTGAATGCGCGAACCGGACTGTTCACTCCACCGGGTATGTACTGCTTGGCTTCCTCGAATGCGCTGCGGGAGCGCTCGTCGTTCCGACGGCTTCCTTGTTGTGCGGTCATTGAACATCCTCCTTTGGATTATCCTCCGGCTGTCCATACAATCAAGTACCGACAGCCGGATGGAAACTTCAACATCAATTTGCTATTTAACGATGGAGTAATGGCTCGGGTGCCATGTCCATGATGCTTATATGGTCTAACCGTTTATTTCTCGGCAAGCCAGCGGCAAGCGTCCTTGCCATGATACGTTATGATCATGTCCGCGCCGGCACGTTTCATGCTGAGCAGGATTTCCATGGCCACTTTTTTCTCATCGATCCAACCTTGCATCGCAGCCGCTTTGACCATCGCGTATTCACCGCTCACATTATAAGCAACCAGCGGCAAGTCGAATTGATCCTTGATCGTGCGCATGACGTCCAGGTAGGAAAGGGATGGCTTCACCATCAGCATATCAGCGCCTTCGAGTACATCTGTCTCCGCTTCGCGAATGGCTTCCCGAACGTTAGCCGGGTCCATCTGATATGATTTGCGGTCCCCGAATTGCGGCGTGGAATCGGCAGCCTCACGGAACGGACCGTAGAAGGCGGAGGCGTATTTGACGGAATAGGACATAATCGGAATATGGCTGAAGCCATTTTCGTCCAGTCCCGCCCGGATGGCTTGCACGAAACCGTCCATCATGTTGGAAGGTGCGATGATATCCGCCCCCGCCTTCGCTTGGGATACCGCGGTTTTGACCAACAGCTCCAGCGATTCATCATTCATCACATCGCCGCATACATGCCCGTCCACTTCGGTGGTATGCACCATGCCGCAGTGGCCGTGATCGGTATATTCGCACAGGCAGGTATCCGCTACAACGATCAGTTCGGGATACCAGGATTTGATCAAACGCGTCGCTTCCTGCACGATGCCGTCATCGGCGAAACCGGAAGTGCCTACACTATCCTTCGTTTCCGGAATGCCGAACAATAAGACGGCCGGGATTCCAAGTTCAACAATTTCGGTGACCTCTTCCTTAAGTCGGTCCAACGAGAACCGAAATACGCCGGGCATCGATTTGATCTCGGATTTGACGTTCTCTCCATAAATAACGTAAATCGGCTGGATGAAATCATCGACCGACAGATGTGTTTCTCTCACCATATTGCGAATGCCCGCTGACTGGCGCAAACGGCGATGACGTACAATCGGAAAACTCATAACGTAATGCCTCCCTTAAAATATGTTCATGCAAAAAGGGAAGCGCGCCGGGTTCATATCGAAATCAGCACGCTTCTGTCGTAAGCGCAACCTTGCAATGATCGCACTCTTCGGTTCAGTTCATTAACACCCGATCAACGTGAATCCTTGCCTGCAAGTACAGGCTTTCTTTGCCACTCGCACAGTGCCGAAATCAGGCTCTCCATCGTCGCTTCTTTCGCCATCATCGTTACATGCAATCCGGCCTTCTCGGCCGTTTTGCCTGTAACCGGCCCAATGCACGCAATTTCCACGTTTTTCAGCAGCGGCAGCGGATCGGACAACCCCATGCGCTTTAACATTTCCATAAAGTTCGTCACGGTGGAAGAACTGGTGAACGTCACCGCATGAATCCCGCCCTCTTCAAGCAGCTTCAGCAGCTCGTCGTCGTTCTCGCCCGCAAGCACCGTATCGTAGATAATCGCCTCGGTGACCTCAAGCCCACGTTCCCGCAGCTGTTCGGGCAGCCACGACCTGGCGAGGTCGCCGTGCGGAAGCAGTACTTTTTGCCCCTGAATCAGTTCGTTTTCATAGGCGTCAAGCATGCCTTCGGCCTGGAACGGTCCGGGAATCAGCTCGGCAGCAATGCCGCGTTTGCGCAAGGCTTCCGCCGTGGACGGGCCTACCGCAGCAATTCTCGCTTTGTACATGGAACGAATGTCTTTGCCCTGCTGCTCCAAATGGCGGAAGAAAAATTCGACGCCGTTAACACTCGTAAAAAACACCCAATCATAAGCATCCAGCTGATGAAAGGCTTGCTCTACGCCATGTAAAGCAGCCTCATTCGTTGGCATCACCGTTTCGATGACCGGGAACTCATAAGGCTCCCCGCCAAGCTCTTCGATGCGGTTCACCAGTTCGCTCGCCTGGCTGCGCGCCCGGGTTACCAGAATCCGCTTGCCAAAGAGCGGCATGAATTCCGCCCACTTCAATTGTTCCCGCTGCTTGACGACATCACCAACGACGATGACTGCCGGCGGCTGGAAATCGGCAGCGAGCACTTTGGCCTCAATGTCCGCCAGCGTACCCGTGAGCGTGTCCTGCTCGGCCCTTGTCCCCCAACGCACCAGCGCTACCGGCGTTTCCGGCGGTCTGCCGTGTTTGATGAGCTGCTCGCTGATATAACCGATTTTCGCTACGCCCATCATAAATACCAGGGTACCCGTAGCGTTCGTCACTTTATCCCAATGAATGCTCCGGTCCAGCTTGTCCGGGCTTTCATGGCCCGTAATGATGGAGATGGATGAGGCGTAATCGCGATGGGTCACAGGAATGCCTGCATACGCAGGCACGCTAATCGCTGCGGTTACGCCAGGTACGATTTCGTAAGGAACACCGTTTTTGCGCAGCAAATCCGCTTCTTCGCCTACCCGTCCGAATATTGTGGGATCTCCGCCTTTAAGACGGACCACAACTTTGCCTTCAAGTGCAAGATCGACAAGCAGCTGATTGATCTCTTCCTGCTTCATCGTGTGTCTGTCCGGCCGTTTGCCCACATATATTTTAACTGCGCCAGGCTTCATCAGCTTGAGCAATCGCGGACTGGCCAAACGATCATAAACAACCGCATCCGCCTTGCCGATGGATTCCCATCCTTTTACCGTGATCAGCTTTGCGTCCCCTGGACCAGCACCAACCAAAAACACCTTTCCCACCATGTCCTCATCCCCTAACTTCTGCCAGTATCTGCTCTGCTCCCCGTTCAATCAGTCTCCAGGCCACTTCTTCTCCGAGGCGAACCGGGTCCTTGCCGGTAAGAGTCTCCTTCAAAATCAGTCCGCCATCCGGCGTACCGACCATTCCCGTTAATTGTAACGTGTTTTGTCCATCGGGGGAATCCACTTCTTGTTTCGTCCAGACGGCATGTGCACCGATCGGAACCTGGCATCCACCGTTCAGCACGCTGAGAAACCGTCGCTCGGCCATTACCGGCAGCGCTGTCTCCTGATCGTTATAAAGGCTCAGCAAGTGGCGAAGCTCCGCGTCGTCCTCACGGCATTCGATGCCCAGCGCACCTTGTCCTACAGCCGGAAGCGACTGCCCCTCGTTCAGATATTCGGTAATGCGATCCTGCCAGCCCATCCGGTGCAATCCTGCCGCCGCCAAAATGATGGCATCCAAACCTTCGGTCTCCAGCTTGCGCAGGCGGGAATCGATATTTCCGCGCAGCGATTCCAGCTGAAGGTCAGGACGGTAGGCTTTGATCTGGCTGGAACGCCGCAGGCTGCTTGTGCCGACCCGCGCGCCTTCGGGCAGCTGATCCAGTGTAAGACCTTTGCCTGAAATCAGCGCATCCCGGGGATCGACGCGACGGGGAACCGCCCCGTTGATGAGTCCTTCCGGCAATTCTGACGGCATGTCTTTCATGCTGTGCACCGCCATGTCGATCGTATGATCCAGCATGGCCTGTTCGATTTCTTTGACGAAGAGGCCTTTGCCGCCAACCTTGGAGAGCGTTACATCCAGAATAAGGTCCCCTTTGGTGACGATCTTATGGACCTCAAAATCGAACTCCAGCCCCTCGCGTTTGCTTATGCTGCGCAAATCGTCGATGACGTGACCCGTTTGGGTCAATGCCAAGGCACTTTGCCTGCTTCCCACTTTAATGGTTCTCATGTTCTACGTCCCCTCCTGAATTACGGGATATCCAGCTCCCGATTTCTTCTTCCGTCCACCACTTGAACCGGCCGGAACGAATGTCCTCCAGTAGATTCATCTCGGTCAAGCTTCGCAGCAAGATCGCCCGTTTCCGGGGAGATGGCACACGCGCCTTCACTTCCTTGCGCATCCGATGAAGGAATTCGATATATGTTTCGTATTCATCGCCGAACTGCTCTTCCAACGCGGCACGGATTGCCGCAGCTGCGGCCGGACCTGCTCCGGCAGTAGAAATCGCAATGCTCATTCTCCCCCGTCTGACCACGCTCGGGGTGGTGAATGTACTCCGTTCGGATGACATCGCATCGTTGACCAGAATATTTTCAGCCATTGCCTCCTTGACCACGGACAAGTTGACGTCTTCCCGGTCTGTAGCCGCATATACGAGAAAGGCCCCCCGCAAATCTCCGTTGCGGTAGGCCCGGGCCATCCATTCGATTCGGGAATCCTGATGCAATTGTTTCAATTCCGGCGTCGCGTCCGGACTAATGACTTTAATTTTGGCCCCCGTATTCAGAAGTCCTCTGACCTTCCGCTCAGCAACGCGGCCTCCGCCGATTACGCAGCAGGTCTTCCCGGCTGCATCTACAAAGAGCGGCGTGTAACACTCCATGATTCACTCTCCCGTCCAACGATGAAATGCCGAGTATGCATTGGATAAAAAGCTTATGATGACCAAACCATAACCGATCAGCGTCCATCTTGCCATAACGATCGCGGAGAACTGCTTTCTTCTTTTGGAGATAAAATACCCGATATAGATCGCGATGGCCAGGCCGGTGGCCAACACCTTCAAATCCAGCAGCAGCATCCAGCGGGTTTCCGCCACGATGGACAACACGGCCAGCACGACCGATACACCTAAGAGCGGCGTTCCGATCAGTGTGGCTCCATCCATGGTTTTGCTGATCACTTCAAGACTGGGCAATCGACGCATCGTTTCATTCCATTTTTTGCTTTTCAGCTTGCGATGCAGGAACATGTAAAGCAACGCAAACACGGCAGCTACAGTCAAAGCCGCAAACCCCAGATTGGCAAGCGTAATGTGCATAATCAACAGACCGTGTACCGTTTGCCAATTATGGAGCGAAATTTCGCCGGCCGTAAACCACAATCTGTTCAGCACGGTGACCGCAAACCCAACGATGTTCAGCAGCAGGATCGCAAATTCCGAACGCGGAATCCGGGTCATCGCCAAAGACATCAATACAAGGCTGAACGAAAAGATGCAAAGAAAATCAAAGGTCGTATAAATGGGAAAATGCCCCTCGGTCCACATACGCATCACGATATGCGTTACCTGGAGCAACCATACAACGATAAGAAACCCCAAGCCCGTCCGCTTCGCCCCCACATTGCGTCGAATGCAATCCGAGAAATAGAACAGAAGGCTCAGGGCATACATGTAAATCAGAGCTTCATAAATTTGTTCAGCAAGGGTCAAGCCGTCCACCCGCCTTATACACTTGCCGGAGCATATGTTGTCATTGCGCCTTGCCGCGAGTCGTTCATGCGTACAGAACCCGATTTGCGCAATGCGGAGGCGTCGCTTTGATTCACCTTCTCAGCAGCAGTCTCCACGGCATCTTCCAAGGCAAAAATTTGGGTGAACATGCGCAAGGCGTCATCGCCCTGCTTTGTCCCCGCCATTTCCTTGATCCGGTTAATCGGATCCGTGGTCATCTGGTTGACGATGCTTTTGGTCAGTCGGCGAATGACCTTGCGCTGGTGCTCATCCAGCTCGGGCAGCTTGTTGAACAGGCTCTCCATCGTTTCTTCATGGATGGAAGCCCCCTTCTCCTGCAGCGCACGAATGACCGGACGAACACCCAACGTTTTGAGCCAGTGATAATAATCTTCCATGTCCAACTCGATCATTTTCTCGATCTTCGCCGCTTCCGCTTTACGCATCTCCAGATTGCTTTCCACGATCCCTTCAAGGTCGTCGATATCGTACAAAAATACGTTGGACAGCTCTCCAATGGCCGGATCGATATCGCGGGGAACCGCAATGTCGATCAGGAACAACGGACGGGATTGACGGTGTTTCATGCTCTCCCTCACGACTGATGCGTCCAAAACGTAGCGATCAGCTCCTGTCGAACTGATCACGATGTCCACTTCATGCAACCTGTCCAGCGCCTCTTCCACGGTGCACGGCGTCCCCCGGAATTTGGCTGCGAGCTCCTCGGCCCGCGCCAGCGTCCGGTTAGCGACAATCACCTCGGAAGCTCCACTCGCGTACAAATGCTTCACGGTCAGCTCGCTCATTTTACCGGCCCCGAGAATAAGCACCTTCTTGTCCGTAAACATGCCAAAAATCCGCTTGCCCAATTCAACGGCCGCATAACTGACGGAAACGGCGCTTTCGCCGATCGACGTTTCGGAATGCGCACGTTTGCCGAGCGTAACCGCCTGTTTGAACAGCATGTTGAACCAGGTCCCCGTCGCTTTCTCCTCTTGCGCTTTGAAGAAGGCTTGCTTGACCTGACCCAAAATTTGCGTTTCTCCGATGACCATGGAGTCCAGGCCGCAAATGACCCGGAACAAATGGCGGATCGCCTGGTCATCCTCATATATATATAAATGCTGCGTAAATTCCTCGCGCGGAACGCCGAACCACTGTTCCATAAAAGTGCGAATGAAATAACCGCACATGTGAAGACGGTCTACCACGACATACAACTCTGTACGGTTGCAAGTGGCCACGATTACACCTTCCAACACACTCTTGGTCAGCTTGAGCTGCTTCAGCGCTTCGGACAGATCTTTTTCTGCAAACGTGAACCGTTCCCTTACCTCTACAGGCGCCGTGCGATAATTCAAACCAACGACAACGATGTGCATTGCAAGTTCACCTGCCTAATAAATTTCCAATCATAGTGTTTTCTTCATATCTTCATCCATCTTGGATCAACATAGTTAATTATATCACATATCATGGACTTGACAGGGGCGTTTTTATGAAATGTTTATGAAATCCCCATGAGCATGCTTCGCTTGCAATGCCAATAATGGTAGTGTTTCACAAATCTTCAGCGTTATGCGCGCACATCCTATTTAACATGCTTAAGCCAATAGCCACGGAAGAATCCATGGCCATTTTGGCATTCGACTCTCCTTGAAATCCATTGAAATCAAGCAGCCTTGTCATTAAGCTCGCATCATGGCAGGTCGACCCATCACGTTCAGGTGTCAAGCTTCGGTTTCGTCCTGCGGTTGATCGGTTTGTTCCTCCGATGCCGGCGTTTCGCCGATGCCGGCATAACTTTCAATGATCGCCCACAGTTCTTCTTTTCCCCATCCTTCTTCAGAGGAAAACGGCACGAACGGATCATCGGCACGAAGGCCCAACGCTTCCTTGATCACCTTCAGGTGTTTGGGGCGGCGCGTTTTGGGGATCTTGTCCATCTTCGTCGCCACGACCACGACGGGCAAGCCGTGATGCCGCAGCCATTCATGCATCATGACGTCATCCTTGGAAGGCTCGTGACGCATGTCCACCATTTGCATGACCAGTTTGAGCTCATCACGCTCCAGCAAGTACTTTTCCATCATTTTTCCCCAGGCAAAACGCTGCTGCTTCGACACCTTTGCATAACCGTATCCCGGAAAATCGACGAAATAAAGATCCTGGTTGATCCGGTAATAGTTCAATTGCTGCGTTTTCCCCGGCGTTGCGCTTGTACGGGCCAGGTTTTTGCGGCTGATCATGCGGTTGATCAGGGATGACTTGCCCACATTGGAACGCCCCGCCAAGGCGATTTCCGGCAAGCCGTCGGCTGGATACTGCTCAGGCCTCACGGCGCTGATTACAAATTCGGAATGCTTTACTTTCATGTCTGCTCGATCCTCTCTTTACCCCTGCCCACTCAACGAGAATCGATGAGGGCAGGTCGTTCATCATCACCATCATACCAAAAAAACCGTTCCAGCGGACGCCGAAGCCTCCGCAGAACGGTTTATTCTTCATACGCTCCCTCGGATGGCGCGCTACAATTGGATTCCCGTTTGCTCTACCAGTGCATGCTGCAGCACTTGATCCATGTGGGCTACGGGCACAAATTCCACATCTTCCTTGATGCTGTCCGGAATGTCCCGCAAATCCCGCTCATTGTCCTTGGGCAATAATATTTTTTTGTAACCCGCGCGATGGGCAGCGAGGGACTTCTCCTTCAGGCCGCCAATCGGCAAAACGCGTCCACGCAGCGTGATTTCGCCTGTCATGGCGATGTCTTTGGAGACGTGTTTGTTGGTCAGCGCCGAGATGAGAGCCGTCGCCATCGTGATTCCCGCCGACGGACCATCCTTCGGAATCGCTCCCTCCGGTACGTGAATGTGAATGTCGTTTTTCTCGTGAAAATCGGCCGGAATGCCCAGCTGAGCCGCTTTGGAACGGGTATAGCTGAATGCCGCCTGGGCGGATTCCTTCATGACATCACCGAGCTTGCCCGTCAACGTCAGCTTGCCCGTACCTGGCACCACGGTGACCTCAATCACAAGCGTGTCCCCGCCGACCTCGGTCCATGCCAGCCCCGTCACCGTACCGATTTGATCTTCCAATTCGGCCATCCCGTAACGGAATTTGCCTGGGCCCAAATATTCCTTAACGTCATCCGGCTCGATGTTAATTGGCGTTTCCGCGCCTGAAACGATATTTTTCGCCGCTTTGCGGCAGAGCGAAGCCATCTGTTGTTCCAGGTTGCGTACGCCGGATTCGCGGGTGTATTCACGAATGACGCGCAGCAAGCTATCGTCGCCCACATGCAGTTGGTTTTCTTCCAGGCCATGATCGCGTTTCTGCTTCGGAAGCAGATAGTTTTTGGCAATCTGCAGCTTCTCCAGCTCCGTATAACCCGGGATGTTCAGCATTTCCATGCGATCCAGAAGCGGACGCGGAATGTTGTGCACCGTATTGGCCGTCGTTACAAACATGACGTTGGATAAGTCAAATGGCAGCTCCACGAAATGGTCGCTGAACGTATTGTTTTGCTCCGGATCGAGCACTTCGAGCAGCGCAGCTGACGGATCGCCCCGGAAGTCCGAAGCCATTTTGTCGATCTCGTCCAGCAGGAAAACAGGATTCAACGAACCTGCCGTCTTCATGCCTTGAATAACGCGCCCCGGCATTGCCCCTACATAGGTGCGCCGATGACCGCGAATTTCGGCTTCATCCCGCACGCCGCCCAAGGAAATGCGCACAAATTCCCGACCGAGCGATCTGGCAATGGAACGGGCCAGCGACGTTTTGCCGACCCCTGGCGGTCCCACCAGGCATAGAATCGGTCCTTTAAGCTTTTTCACCAGCTTCTGAACGGCCAAATACTCAAGCACGCGTTCCTTCGGTTTCTCCAGGCCATAATGATCGGCATTCAGCACGTCCTCGGCCTTCTGGATATCGAGATCGTCCTCGGTCATATGGCTCCACGGCAGAGCCAGCAGCCAATCCACATAGTTGCGAATAACCCCGCCTTCGGCGGAGCTTGCGGGCATTTTTTCAAGGCGATCGATTTCCTTCTCGATTTTTTCCTTGACCTGCTCAGGCAGATTCAGTGCTTCCATCTGGCTCCGCAGCTCTTCCACTTCGCCGGCACGGCCTTCTTTTTCGCCGAGCTCCTTCTGGATTGCTTTCATCTGTTCGCGCAAGTAATATTCCTTTTGTGTTTTTTCCATCTGTTTTTTCACGCGCTGGCTGATCTTTCGTTCCAGTTCGAGCACTTCGCGTTCGTTATTCAAAATGTCAAGCAGCTTCTCCAGCCGCTCACGCACGTCGATCGTTTCCAAAATCTCCTGTTTGTCCTTGATTTTAAGGGACAGGTGGCTTGTAATCACGTCGGCAAGACGTCCCGGCTCTTCAATGTCCGACACAGCCGCAAGCGTCTCGGGAGTTACTTTTTTAGATAAATTAATATAGGTTTCGAACTGGTTAAGCACCGTCCGCATAAGCGCATCCGTCTCCGGATGAACGTTGTCCTCTTCAGGCAGCTCCTGCGCGAGCACCTCGTAAAATTCCTCGTTATCCGTATATTCAATGATTTCAGCCCGTTCCAGGCCTTCCACCAGCACACGAATCGTTCCGTTAGGCAGCTTCAGCATTTGTCTGACCTTGGCTACCGTTCCGATTTTGAAAATATCCTCAGGGGTAGGTTCCTCAATATTGACTTCGGCTTGGGAACACAGGAGAATCAAATGTTCTTCTACCATCGCTTTTTCTAAAGCCTTGACCGATTTCTCCCGGCCCACATCGAGATGCAGTACCATACTCGGGTAGACGAGAAGTCCTCTTAAAGGCAGTAAAGGAAAACGACGACCTTTCGTTTTGCTCGGTCCCATCGCTTTCGCACCTCCAATGGCTCTCAGGTTGTAATCCATATTATTTTATCAAATGTTCACATAAAAAACCAATGAAGGGAAGCTCTTAGCAGCTTCCCGAATCGCTAACCTGTCCCGGGCGCGGCAGATCCGCGCGCAAAATGGAGGCAGAGGCCGGCGGAAAAATGTCTGAGGCCGGCGCAGCCGGTTCCTCCACCATTCGCTGCTCCTTGGCCTGCTGGGCATCCGGCACCCATGAGAAAACCTCTTGGAATACCTCCTGCACCGTACTCACAGGCACCACCCGCACACCGTCCAGGTTTTCAAAAATGGACTGCCAATTTTCAGCCGGGATGATGACCTTTTTGGCCCCCGCCTGGAAGGCTGCCTCCACTTTGGCCAACACGCCGCCGATCGGCTTCACGCGGCCATGGATGCTGATCTCGCCCGTCATGGCCATTTCGTGGTCTACCGGGCGCTCCTGTATGGCCGAAGCGATCGCAGTTGCCATCGCAATCCCCGCAGACGGGCCGTCAATGGGCGTACCTCCCGGAAAGTTGATATGCAAATCATAATCATATGGGCGAAGTCCCATCGACTTCAGTACGGTGAGCACGTTTTCCACCGAGCCTTTGGCCATGCTCTTGCGCCGAAGCGTGCGGGATCCGCCGCCGATTTCTTCTTCATCCACTACACCCGTAATGTTGATGCGTCCTTGTTCTTTTGCCGCCGGCACAGCCGATACTTCAATTTCGAGAATGGTGCCCATGTTCGGCCCATATACGGCCAAACCGTTTACGAAACCGACCTGCGGATGCTGGGGAATTTTGCGCTCCGGGCGTGGTTGAATCTGGCTGCTGCCAGCTACCCATTCCACGTCAGATGCCTGCAGCATCTCGCGCTTCTCTGTCAACGCAAGCCCGGCGGCAAGCTGAACGATGTTTACCGCTTCGCGTCCATTGGTCGCATAGCGCTTCACAACGTCCACTGCCTCGGGGCAGGGGTTGAAGCCAATCTTTTGAATTGCGTCCTCGGCGATCCGCCCAATCTCCTCCGGCAGCAGTGGACGGAAATATACTTCCATACAGCGCGAACGCAATGCAGGCGGAAGCTCATGCGGCGAACGCGTGGTCGCACCAACCAGACGAAAATCAGCAGGTAGACCGTTTTGGAAAATATCGTGGATATAAGCAGGAGTATGTGTGTCCTCTGAATTATAGTACGCACTTTCCAAAAAGACTTTGCGGTCTTCCAGCACTTTTAGTAATTTGTTCATCTGAATGGAGTGCAATTCGCCAATCTCGTCAATAAAAAGCATGCCTCCGTGGGCCTTCGTCACCGCCCCGGGTTTCGGCTGCGGAATGCCGGCAACACCCATGGCCCCAGCTCCCTGATAAATGGGATCATGTACCGATCCGATCAACGGGTCAGCAATTCCGCGCTCGTCGAACCGGGCGGTCGTGGCGTCCAGCTCCGTAAACTTGGCATCCGGCTTAAACGGGGACGACGGATTTTTTTTCGCTTCCTCCAACACTACCCTTGCCGCAGCCGTTTTTCCGACGCCCGGAGGCCCATAAATGATGACGTGCTGCGGGTTGGCACTGCATAATGCCGCTTTCAGAGCGCGCAACCCGTCCTTTTGTCCAACAATATCGTTTATCGTCATCGGCCGCGTCTTTTCCGCCAGCGGCTTTGTCAGCGAGATGGAGCGCAGCTTGCGCAGCTTCTCCAGCTCCTTGCGGGATTCGCGCTCAACCGCACCGCGGTTTGTTTTCTGGCTCCGAAGCAGATTCCAGAAGTATAAGCCGATCACCACGCCGAAAAATAGCTGAATCAACATGAATACCATACCTAATTCACCCATGTCTCCACATCCTCCTGTCCAGTATTCATTATTCTGAGACCATGCTAATACTTGGTAGTATAGCCTTTTCCCTAAGACGTAAACGGGCAGGAATGAAATTATGTGGATTAACGTTACAGCTCGACGGTTGGTCGGCTTGCAAACACAAGAAAACCCGCCATCGCTGACGGGTTTTCTTGTATTTTGCATATGAATGATCGAGCAATCAGTGCGATCGACCAGGAATAACTCCTGTTTTCTCATAGGCTTCGACGATTTGATCAATTTCCTTTTTGAGTTCGTCGACCATAATTTCTTCCGGTACCTTGCGAATCATTTGGCCGTGACGGAACAGCAGTCCTTCGCCGCGCGCTCCCGCAATGCCGATATCCGCTTCCTTCGCCTCTCCCGGACCGTTAACGGCACAACCAAGCACGGAGACCTTGATCGGCACTTTCAGCTTCGAAATGTATTCCTCGACCTCGTTGGCAATCGAGAACAGGTCGATATCCAGACGTCCGCATGTCGGACAGGAAATCAGCGTCGCTGCATTGGAAATCAATCCAAAGGTTTTGAGCAAATCGCGGGCAACCTTGATTTCTTCCACCGGGTCCGCGCTGAGCGAAATACGCATCGTGGAACCGATGCCCATCGACAACAGCGCGCCCATGCCGGCAGAACTTTTGATCGTACCCGAGAACAGCGTCCCCGCTTCCGTAATACCCAGATGCAACGGATACCTGATTAGCTCGGCTGCCTTGGAGTACGCCGCAATGGCCATCGGCACATCTGAAGCTTTGAGCGATACGATAATGTCGTGGAAATCGAGTTCTTCCAGAATGCCTATGTGATAAAGGGCACTTTCTACCATAGCATCGGCTGTAGGATATCCGTATTTTTCAAGCAAATGATTCTCAAGCGACCCGGCATTGACCCCGATCCGAATCGGAATGCCACGTTCTTTGCAGGCTTTGACGACCTCTTCGACTTTCGCACGTTTACCGATGTTGCCCGGATTGATCCGCACTTTATCGATCCCGTTCTCGATCGCCAGAAGAGCAAGCTTGTAGTTGAAATGAATATCCGCCACCAGTGGAATATGAATGCGTTTTTTGATCTCCTTGATGGCTGCGGCAGCTTCCTCATTATTCACTGTTACACGCACGATCTGGCATCCTGCTTCCTCAAGTCGTAAAATCTCTGCTACGGTTGCCTCAACGTCTGCCGTCTTGGTTGTACACATGCTTTGGATAATGACTTCGTTGTTGCCGCCGATCGTTAAGTTCCCGACCTTGACAGGACGTGTATCTTGTCTTAAATACATGAGTGATTTCTCTCCCCATAACGTCAAAGCTCCACCTTAACAGAATGCCTTACGCCTTCTGCCAAGGTGGAGAACTGACAAGTCTATATTTCAGAGCCGGACGGAAAAGCGCCTAATTCAGGCACTCTCCTCCTGCTTGTCGTCCTTCGATTGGCCAAGTTCAGGCACGACTTTTTTCTCTACGACCTCTTCGGTAATCACGCAGTTCGTAACATCTTCGCGCGAAGGCACTTCATACATGATATCCAGCATGATGCCCTCGATGATCGCACGCAATCCGCGTGCACCCGTGTTACGTTTAATCGCTTCTTTGGCGATGGCAAGCAAAGCAGCCGGTTCGAAGGACAGATTAACATTGTCCATCTCAAGCAGCTTCTGATATTGTTTGGTCAACGCATTTTTCGGCTCGGACAAAATCCGTACCAGCGTGTCTTCATCCAGCGGCTCCAACGTGGAGATTACTGGAAGACGACCTACGAACTCCGGAATCAAACCGAATTTCAACAGGTCTTCCGGCAGAACCATGCCCAGGTATTCGCCTGGCTTCAGGTCCTTTTGCTCGGATACGGTGTTGAAACCGATCACTTTTTTGCCGATCCGGCGTTTGATCATTTGCTCCAGACCATCGAAGGCTCCGCCGCAGATGAACAAAATGTTCGTCGTATCGATCTGGATAAACTCTTGATGCGGATGCTTGCGGCCACCTTGCGGCGGAACCGAAGCAACCGTACCCTCCAAAATTTTAAGCAATGCTTGCTGCACACCTTCACCCGATACGTCGCGTGTAATAGACGGATTCTCGGATTTGCGCGCCACTTTATCAATCTCATCAATATAAATAATTCCGCGTTCCGCTTTTTCCACATCGTAGTCCGCAGCTTGAATCAATTTGAGCAAAATGTTCTCAACGTCCTCACCTACGTAACCTGCTTCCGTCAAGGAAGTGGCATCCGCAATGGCAAAAGGAACGTTAAGGATTTTGGCCATCGTTTGCGCGAGCAACGTTTTACCGGAACCGGTTGGACCGAGCAGCAGGATATTACTCTTTTGCAGCTCGACATCCTCAATTTTGTTTTGTGTGTTGATCCGTTTATAGTGGTTATACACCGCTACGGAAAGAGATTTTTTCGCAAAATCTTGTCCAATGACGTATTGGTCGAGAATGTCGCGGATTTCTTTCGGTTTCGGAATATCTTTCAGATCAAGCTCTTCATCATGTCCGAGCTCTTCCTCCACGATTTCGGTGCACAACTCGATGCATTCATCACAAATGTAAACACCGGGTCCCGCAACAAGCTTGCGAACTTGCTCCTGAGATTTACCGCAAAAAGAGCATTTCAGCTGCCCTTTCTCATCGTTGAATTTAAACATGTGAAACCACCCCTTTAGGAATTGATCGGTCTGGTGAGCACCTGGTCAATAATGCCGTAAGCCTTGGCTTCTTCAGCGCTCATGAAAAAATCACGGTCCGTATCCCGCTCAATTTTATCAAGGGGCTGACCTGTACGTTCGACGTAAATTTGGTTCAATTTTTGGCGCGTCTTGATGATCCAGTCTGCATGGATTTTAATGTCCGCAGCCTGTCCTTGTATGCCGCCGAGCGGCTGGTGGATCATCACTTCGCTATTGGACAGCGCATATCTTTTGCCAGGCGCGCCGGCTGTCAGCAGCAACGATCCCATACTTGCCGCCATCCCTACGCAGATGGTAGAAACATCTGGCTTAATATATTGCATCGTATCGTATATACCCATTCCTGCGGTGACAGAGCCACCCGGCGAATTAATGTACAAGCTGATATCCTTCTCGGGATCCTCGGCCGCCAAGAACAAAAGCTGTGCTATGACAAGATTGGCTACATCGTCATCAATCGCACTGGTCAGAAAGATAATGCGATCCTTCAGCAAACGCGAATATATATCGTAAGACCGTTCGCCTCGATTGGTTTGTTCCACAACCATTGGCACCAGACTCATGAGACCAACCTCTTTTCTACATGTAATTGGACATCGGGCCACCATTAAAGCATACCCCAAATTTTATTCTAACACGTTCCGATGACAATGTCATTTTTCCAGGAATGTGTCAAGTAAAAGTTGGTTTGCTTTTTAGCCTGATCATATTTAACCATGTTTTCTATGTATGTGCAAATCGGAGGCATCCTATGCCCTTATCCCTTTTTAATTCGCTCCGCCGGGAATCGGAATCTGCAGCCGGTAAAAAACCATCCATTTCGTGAATCATTTATGCATAAAATGGATGTCGTAATTTAAAAATAAGGCACGCAATGAATCACGTGCCTTATCGTTATTCAGCTGTTATCCAACAGCTTGTCTTATTTTTCGTCAGCTTCTGCAGCAGCTTCTTCCGCTGGAGCTTCAACCGGCTCAACCACAGTGCTGTTCTCCACGAGAACGTCGATGGTTTTGCGCAGTTTCACTTCTTCGCGAAGGCTGTCAAGGGAACCGTTGCTTTCCAGAATGCCGCGGATCTCTTCAGCGGAACGCTTGTAGGACTCGGCCATTTTTTCAAGCTCTTGATTCACTTCTTCGTCGGAAACTTCGATGTTTTCCGCTTTACCTACAGCTTCCAACACGAGGTTGTTGCGAACGCGCTTCGCTGCATCGTCTTTCATTTGTCCTCTCAGGTCAGCTTGCGTTTGACCGGAGAAGCTCAGGAACATTTCGAGGTTCATGCCTTGGCTGCGCAGACGGTTGTCGAAATCGCGCATCATGTTTTGAACTTCGCTGTCGATCATCGCAGAAGGGATTTCCACTTCGGCGTTTTCGGCCACTTTTTCCACAACGGCATTCTCTTGAGCGCCTTTGAACTCGTCCGCTTTGCGGGATTCCAGTTGTGTTTTCAGGTCAGCCTTGTACTCTTCCAGAGTATCGAATTCGCTGACGTCTTTAGCAAACTCGTCATCCAGCTCAGGAAGTTGTTTGCGTTTGATTTCGTGAACTTTCACTTTGAATACGGCTTGTTTGCCAGCCAGTTCGGCAGCATGGTACGTTTCAGGGAAAGTCACTTCCACGTCTTTGAAGTCGCCTGTGGACAGACCCACAACTTGCTCTTCAAAACCTGGAATGAATGTGTTGGAGCCCAGCTCCAAGGAGTAACGCTCCGCTTTGCCGCCTTCGAAAGGAACACCGTCAACGGAGCCGTCGAAGTCGATTACAGCGATATCGCCATTTTGTGCAGCGCCTTCGTCGATCACAACGAGTTCTGCATGACGTTGTTGAAGACGCTCGAGCTCTTCATTTACGTCTGCTTCAGTTACTTCAGCTTTTGCTACAGCAACTTCCACACCTTTGTAGTCGCCCAGCGTTACTTCAGGCTTAACGGTTACTTTTGCTTTGAATTTGAAAGCTTGTCCTTTGCCAAATTGCTCGATGTCCACGTCAGGACGATCTACCGGGAAAATATCCGTTTGATCGATCGCTTCAGTGTAAACCTCTGGCAGCAGAATGTCGATTGCATCCTGATACAGGCTTTCCACGCCGAAGCGCGCTTCAAAAATCGGACGTGGCACTCTACCTTTACGGAATCCAGGCACGTTCGCTTGTTTTACCACTTTATTAAAAGCTTTGTCGAGAGCTGCAGCTACACGTTCTGCATCCACTTCAACTTCAAGAACCCCAACGTTCTTCTCTATCTTTTCCCAAGTTGCTTTCATTATAAACTGTCCCCTCCAAAATTCACATGTTCACGTAGGCGATCACAAAATAACCATTTTAGTATAAACAAGTTTACATTCTTTTTCAAGGGGAATCCCTTGAGGCAGGTTAAGGAAAACGTTTCCGCCCCCTACCCGCCCTCCAAACCTGTCGAAACAAATTGTTTCATGGAACGATATGCCTGCTCCAATCGGAAGCGCAAAGGCCCCGAAACGGCATACATGGAACGAATTTCTTCCTCGTCATGTGCCCCGCCCAAACTGTCAGCCACGGTCATGTGCAGGGCGGCTGCCCAGATGTCGGTCATCAAATCATCATCTTCAAGCATCGTTTGGTAATCACGCGTTCCGTACACGGCCATGACAAACTGCACCCATAATTCCTGTGCAAAATAAAAAAGCGTTGGCTCGTGCACTTCCGTTTGATCGGCGACCCTTTCCAAAATGTGAACAATCTGGATCGGAAAATCCTCCGGACTAAGCGGAACCGTTTCTACATCCACCTCGATCCGTTCTTCTCCCCGTGTAAAAGACACGACCTGCTGCACGCCTCTGCGCCTCAGTGTCTGAAGCACGCGGAATTGAAGCAAAGGATGAAGCGCCTTTTCCCTTAACCAATTTATAAGCGCGTCATCGATTTCAGGCAGCTCCAGGTAAGCCAGCTGCTCCAGAGCCAGCATCGTTTGTTCGGATAACGGCTCTTCCTTTACCGTGCGAAGCAGTTTGTCTGCATAACCGCTATCCTGCTCAAGCTTAAGTCGGGCATGCTCGCGAGCCATGTCTTGTTCGCTGATTTCTTCGTCCTGATCCTCCTGATCGGTCTCCGCCATCTGCTCGTATTCGGGAAAAGCAGCCTCAAGCCATTCGAGCAGCGCTCTCCATTCCTCATGATGCCGTTCCTCTTCCCCTTGGCACTGCAACAAGAATCGCAGCATATTCATCGCTTCGCCATACCGTTCGTTCTCCAGCATAACCGTCAACTGAATTTGGTAATAGTCCAGCGTTTTCGGAAAAAGAATTAAATTATTGTCCTTACCGGTTTCCCGATTATTGGATTCCTTGATAAGGAGCACCTCCTCATATGTCCTGAATCATCAGTGGCATCAAACCCCGATTCGATGTATATTAAACGAAAAACGCGTCCATTTCCCGAGTTCACCTGATATTCTAACATAATGCCAAATATAAGAAAAACTTCAATCGGTGTATTCGTCAAAGAAGACAGACCGCGTTTAACTGTTGTTTTTCTTGCAATATCCAGATGTGTGTCTTGATGGATCTCAGTTTGATATTATAAGAAAAACTTCAATCGATGTATCACCAATGAAGACAGACCGCGTTTAACTGTTGTTTTTCTTGCAATATCCAGATGTGTGTCTTGATGGATCTCAGTTTGATATTATAAGAAAAACTTCAATCGATGTATCACCAATGAAGACAGACCGCGTTCATCGGTTGTTTTTCTTGCAATATCAGAAGTGCCTCCATTTTGTCGGATCAACAGGTGCTGGAAGTCGCCAACGGTCAGCACCTGTACCGAACCTACCTCTTACGAATCTGAGACACCTCATTTACTGCTTTTCGGGCATGTTCATTTTCTAGCGAACTTTAGACACGCTATTCAGACGGTATATGGTATGAACAGGCTAAACACCACCAAATAGCAGTGCTCAGGTTCGTTAGAAGTTTCTGCCCCCTTAAAATCAGCATATAAGACTTCTTATGTTCGTTAGAGCTTGAAGACTGAGGGAATTTTCCGATCTGGTATTTGGAAGAAAAATATCAGTCATATATTTAGGCACCCTTAAATCCCAATTCCTCAGTTTGGTCAACTCTGCAAGAAATCATACAGATCTTTAATTTCAAAATAAAAGAGGGGAACGAGCTCAATCCTGCCGAACATCGTGGCAATTGACCAACATAAACAAAACACTTGATCTCCCGAATTCATTGTGATATAATCATTTTTGCGCGAAAAAAATATGTCCCAGTAGCTCAGCTGGATAGAGCAACGGCCTTCTAAGCCGTCGGTCGGGGGTTCGAATCCCTCCTGGGACGTAATGAAAAAGCTCTGTTAAGAGCTTTTTTTGCGTTCCGGGGATGAGAATCCCAATGGTTCGTCGGAGCATAAGCTTCGGGAGGATTACATCGCAGTCTCGACTGTAAGGAGAGTATCCCTCCTGGGACGTAAAAAGAAAAGCTCTGAGAAGAGCTTTTTTTGCGTTCCGGGGATGAGAACCCCATTGGTTCGTCGGAGCATAGGCTTCGGGAGGATTACATCGCAGTCTCGACTGTAAGGAGAGTATCCCTCCTGGGACGTAATGAAAAAGCTCTGAATAAGAGCTTTTTTTGCGTTCCGGGGATGAGAATCCCATTGAAGAATCTCCAAATAACTTGCGCCAGATTCGACGCACTCCACTTTTTATCCACTCTGACTACTACGCCCCTCCATTTTATATGCGTTTATAATTACATATTTAAACCGATACATCTTAAGCATCGTATCTTTTGCCCTCCCATTGAAGGCATTGACATGTAGTGTTATGCTTGCAGATGTGTATGTATCAATGCATACATATTCACTTCATAGAACACAGGAGACTTTGCCATGTCATTATCAATACAGCAACACGCTTCTTCCCCTTCTTCTGCAGAAGAGCATTCGGCTGCATCGAAGAAATTCGGCCTGTTATTGGCAGGCATTATCGTTATCGCGGCCACCATGCGTTCACCGATTACGGCCACCGGTCCCGTCGTGGAAATGATCCGTGCAGACACGGGAATCGGCCATACGATGGCAGGGCTCTTAACATCGCTCCCTCTGCTTGCCTTTGCCGCGGTCTCTCCCTTCGCACCGCGCCTGGCCAAACGTTGGGGATTAGAAATTGCCTTGTTTATGGCCATTATGATCGTGACCCTTGGGGTGGCCTTAAGATTGCTGCCCTCCGTTTTTGCTTTATATGCGGGAACGGCCATTCTGGGATGCGGCATAGCGTTAAGCAATGTGCTGCTTCCAAGCTTGATCAAACGGGACTTCCCTTTAAGGGTAGGCATCGTAACCGGACTATATTCCGTATCGATGAACATATTCGGCGCCATCGCTTCCGGGATCAGCGTGCCGGCGTCGGGGGCAACTTCCATGGGATGGCGCGCCTCATTAGGCATGTGGGCTTTATTATCCATCTTGGCGCTTGTGTTGTGGTTTCCGCACGTCGCGGCAGGACGCCGGCAGAAGCTTCAAGTCTCAGGCCATGTACAGGGAGCGACCGTACGGCTTCGCAATTCTTCGCTCGCATGGGCCATTACCATGTTTATGGGGCTGCAGTCTTTAATATTTTATACCACGATTACCTGGCTTCCGGAGATTCTTGCCGAACAAGGCTTTAGTGCCACCTCTGCAGGCTGGATTCTTTCTCTCATGCAAATGGTTAGTGTGCCAGCGAGCTTCATCGTTCCCATTCTTGCCGGAAGAACCAGAGATCAACGTGTTCTTACCATCATGACTTGCTCGTCTTTGATTATTGGGTATTCCTTCTTGTTAAGCGGCATTTCTTCCCTCGTGACCACGGGCGTCATTTTGGCAGGCATCGGAGCAGGCGCTTCATTCGGCGTAGTAACCATGTTCTTTGTTCTTCGCACAAGTGACGCGAGGCAGGCTGCGAGCATGTCGGGCATGGCCCAGTCTTTTGGTTATATGCTGGCAGCAGGTGGTCCTTTGTTATTCGGCGTGCTGCATGATTGGACGAAAGGATGGACCATTCCCCTGTTGGTTCAGGTTATCCTTGCCATTGTTTTATTAATCGCAGGCATCCAGGCAAGCAAGGATCGCGTAATCGGGTAAATTTCACACCGCCGAAACGAAAATACGAATCCAATCAAAACGGCCTTCATCCCTTGAAATCAAGGATGAAGGCCGTTTTGATGTTGTCCTATATTCTACTTCACTTTTACCGTAATTTTATCGGTGCTGGTCACTCCAGCTTCGTTGATTAACTCTGCCCTGTACGTATACGTACCGGAAGCACGACCCGACAGCTCGCTAACCGCACGTTGAGCAGAAGGCGTAGCTGCGCCCAGTGCTTGAGTATCGATCAACTGATCATTTTCGTAAAGACGATACTCCGTCGCATTGGTTCCCCACCACAAGTTCATGGTGATCTTGTAGTTTCCATCTCCATCCCAGTTATCGTGGGAAAGTACAGCCTTGCCTGGCGATGCATCGGTAACCCGGACAGTCAGCGTTTGACTGCGCGTTGTGCCCTTGTCGTTTGTCAGTTCTGCTACATACGTATAGGTGCCATTTGTTTTGCCCGTAATCTTCGTTTGGGCAAATTGTGCCATAGGCGCATTATAGGTCAGCTTCTGGGTATCGATTAACACGCCGTCTTCATAAAGCTTGTAGCTTGTGGCATTCTCCCCCCACCACATGTTCATGCTAACGGTATACGAGCCTCCGAGCAGGCCATTGGCATGACCGTTGTTGTGGGACAATACAGGGGTTCCTGGCGCCCGGGTTGCCGGTGTTTCCGGCTCAGGCTCCGTGAACTTCAAGCTGAGCGCCGTTCTGGCGGTACCGGCAAGCCCCTGTTGATCTTTTACGCTGAACTCGACGACATATTCGCCGGCTTCGATGCCCTCCAAAGGAAGGCTGAAGGTACCGTCGTTCTGCACGTCTAACTTGCCTTCCGCATAGACGGATCCATCCTCCTTTTTCACAACATACGCAGCGTCCAACGAGCCTGCAGGGTCAAACTCGATGTTCCAGCCGCTTTGGAGCGCTGGGGCAACCTGAAAGTACAAATCTTTCACGCTGCCGTCAACGACAACCGTTTCATCATGTTCGAATTCAAGCTTCTCTGGAGCCGTCACGACCGGAGCTGTCTTCTTTACCAAAAACGGAGGCGTGTCTTCGACATACGTTTTGCCGTCCGTTCCGATCGACGTAATATCCACGGTGTACAATCCGTCCGGGATATCCATTGCTGCTTCTGTCGCATAGTCCAAATAATTCCCGGTCCAAGCCAAATTGTATCTCGTATTTGCATTGAAGTTATAATAATTTCCGAAAATGTACCCGATGTATCCATCCTGGTAAGGGCCACCTTCCGGATCCAGGCCGTTGAAAATTTCGATCAACGCAAAATTCATCGGATTGTGGAATTCCATCGCCACGTTCAACGTATCCAACGTACCGTCCGCCTTGAGCGGATAATGGAACGGATTCGTTTCATTGCCATATTTCGTTTCGATATACTTGACGCCGGATTGTGTCAGATTGAAGTGGGCTACGTACGGCACGCTGTACGTTTTCGTTCCATGGCTGAATTTAAGGTAACCTTGGGCTTCTCCTACAGTGGTCACGCCTTTTGGAACTGTAATCGTAACCTGTACTTCTTCCTCCCCGTTCAGCGTGAAGGACGCCTTGTCCACGGATACCGAAACACCGTTCACGGTGCGCGTCGGATTGACGGATACGGCATAATCGCCGCCTTCTCCCTTAAGCGCCTGTACCTTGATCGTTTTGCTGACCGTTTTTTCGTCCGTGCTCAAGAAATTGCCAAAGTTGATGCTGCCCGTTATGTTTTCTTTTTCGATCTCTTCGCCGCTGACCGTATATTTCGTCACGTCCATGACTTTCACGAAAGCCTCGGGATCGAATGCTTCAACCGCCTGAACGCGGCCAGCCCCTTGATCGAATACGTCATAGCTGGCAGTATCCAGAACCTTGGTGTTGTTCATGAGCGCAGCTTTAATGTCAAAAGGAGTCCAATCGGGATGTTTCTCGATGAGCAAAGCAGTTAGTCCCGCCACATGCGGGGTAGCCATGCTTGTCCCCGTTTTGCGGCCATAGGCCTGCGTATAATCCGCTCCCGGCTCATCTTTGCCATAAGCAGGAATCGTGGACAAGATGCTTGTTCCCGGCGCCACTACATCCGGCTTAATGTCTAGCGTTACTTTGGCAGGTCCGCGGGAGCTTGAAGAATATACTTCGTCGCCTGGTGCCATGTCTTTGACAAAATCGCTGAAGCTGACCTCGACCTTAAGGCCGGCATCCAGTTGAGCCTTGATGGCTTCTCCATCTTCCTTGCTCATGCTCAGGGCGGGAATGAATTCGAAATCATCCCCCAGGCTTACCCCAATCGGGCCAGGAATATTGTTAAACACAATGACCGCTACCGCGCCCGCCGCTTTGGCATTGGCGATCTTCTCCACGAACGCCAGCTCGCCGCGTTGGATAAGCGCAATTTTACCGTTTATCTCTTTACCTTCGAAATCGGTCGGTTTGCCCAAACCGGTGTACACCAATTCGTATTTTCCATTCAAGACCGCCTCCGGGTCTTCCGCAAGATTCCATCCCATCAAATCCAGATGATAAACGGACTCTGTTACCGACGAAGAATCAGCAGCCGCTGCATCAAGCGCAGGAAGACCTGCTTCCACTGCAGGCGTTGAATTGGAGTCTTCTTCTGAAGGCGCAGAAGGTACATTTACAGGACGTTCTTCATTAGCAACACGTTCCTCAAGACCCGATTCTCCATCAGCATCGGCTCCCTGTTCAGGCTCGGTGTGCTCTGCGGCTTCTTCCGAAACAGCAGGCTCCTCTTTGGGGGCGCTCAACGAAGAATCATCGGATATTGCCCCATTCTCGGGCATGCCCTGAGCAGAGACATCCTCATCGTTTACCTCTGGCACAAGACCCAACTCGGGTGTTTGCTCTGCATCAGGTACGGGTTGTTCCTCAGGCAGTTCCCCTTTGCCCTCCGTGCCGATCCAAAAATGCGTATCTGCCGCAATCGTCTGGCTCGGTCCCGTGGAATTCCCTACCGTGATCGCCATGGCCGAGGCACCCGGCGAGCCCAACGTATAGCGATTAGGCCCATCATTGCCGCTTGCAACGACCGAGGTGACGCCAGCCAGCATCGCGTTGTTCAACGCCACAGAGGTCACATAACTAGGATCGTTCGACTTATTGCCCAATGAAAGGTTGATGATATCCATATTGTCTTCCACCGAACGGTCAATCCCGCCCAAAACCCAGGAGGTTTGGCCGCTGCCGTAAGGGCCCAGCACTCGGTAGGCATAGATTTCGGCCTCAGGCGCTACTCCTTTTACGCCAAAATCGCCTGCTTCGCGGGCAGCGATGGTACCGGCAACATGCGTTCCGTGAGAGGTGTAGTATGCACTGCCGTTTTCGTTAAATTCGGGTTGCCCCGAACCTTTCCACTCTTCATGCGTCGTTTCGTACGGATCATCGTCGTTGTCGACAAAATCCCATCCGCCTTTATAGGCGTCCTTGAGGTTGGGATGCTCGTAATCGATCCCCGTATCAATGACACCGACTTTGACGCCCTCGCCCGTGTATCCAAGCTCCCAAACTTCAGGGGCTCCAATGAAAGGCGCCGAATCCTTCATATAAGGATTGACTTCTTCGTTCTCTGGTGCCAGAGATATTTCCGTATCGGGATAAACGCTGACCACCCCTGGCATACGAATCAATTGCCCCAACTGGTTTCCTTTTACCTCAAGGGCAATTCCATTAAGTGCATATTCATAGTTTTCCACGACCTCGTGGCTGATGTTGTTCTTTGTGAGGTTATGTACAAATGTCTGTTGTTGTTGTTCTACTCGCGCGACAGCATTTGTTTCCATAGAGGAGGTGAATGATCGGCCGGAAAGGGTCGCTTCCCCTTGCGCTACAGCCACGGGTTTATCGGAAAGCTCCACGATGACTTTGGTTGTCTGTCCACCAAGGCCTTCAAGGCTTTGATCCAGATAGGGTTCGGCACCCAGTCGTTCTTCCCGCTGCTCCAAAATTTCCTTCCACTGCTTAAATTCGGCTGCATCAGGCGCTTCGAGCGAAACGGCCGGATCGGCTGGAGCGGCTCCAGCCGCCGGCAAGATGGCAGTACTCATCAACAATGCGCTTAAAAATGCGGACAACAATCGTTTACTCATGGCCAAGCCCTCCTTCTCATGGTTTTTTCGCTAATTCGCTAAAACGGTTCGGGTCACCAAGCAACGACACAGCATCTCTCCCGATCAACGATCCCTCCTTCAACCAGAGTTTGACCCTTGGTAAATTATTCGAGCAGAACACCACGTAAACCTTCTAAATAATTACATTTTTTATATAAAAATTGGTGATATGGGTCCTTTTAAATAGAAATGTGACAAACTGCTTATTTTGTCGATGCTATCGCCCGTGCCAAAAGTCCATGCCATAAAAAAGGGACCAGGCTTCTCGTTGAAGAGAACGTTCCTGATCCTTCGGTTCACATACATGCTCGGTATACTTTACCAACCAAAACCGTAACTTCGATTTAAAAACACTCTGGTTTGATCGCTTCAATCCGAATGCGTTTATAATCGGCATAGACGGCATCGCCGTTCCATAACTGCGGCACCACAATCTCGCTGACTTCCTGACAGATTGCGTTAACCATATCATCATTCATGCCTTGAAAATAATCCCCGCCAAAGTTGGCGAGCCACCCTTCAATACCCGATTCTCCGTCGGCCAATTTGGTCGGACGGTCATAGTGGTAGGCCTGACGAACCATAAAGCCTTGTTTTTCCAACAGAGAGGTGTAATCCCCGATCGTCGGAAAATACCACGGATTGCGTTCGGCGGCGTTGATGCCCGTTTTGCGCTCAATCACTTCTTCCAGCGACTTCACGATCGTTTGCACATTTCCCTTTCCTCCGAACTCGGCCACAAAGCGACCTCCGGGTTTCAACACGTCCCATACCCGGCCGGCAACAAGCTCTGGGCCTCGCATCCAATGAAGGGCTGCATTCGAGAAAACGGCATCATAACGTCCGCGCATTTCAAAGTGATGTGCATCGCCTTGGATAAATTCAAGCTCAGGGAACTTCTCCTTCGCGCGGTGAATCATGTCAGAAGATGCGTCCAAGCCAACAACTTCCGCTCCCGATTGCGAAATTTCGAATGTTAGATCCCCCGTCCCGCAGCCCAGATCGAGAATGCGTTCCCCCTTCTGCGGCTGTAAGCATGAAATTAGCGTCTTCCCATATTCCGATACAAAGGCCAGCTTGTCATCATAATCCGCTGCCTTCCATTGGTTGATGGATTGCATAAACACCACCTGCGCTTTCGATAAGATATCTATATTGTGGCACAAATTTATTTATAGATGAAATATATAAAACTAATTTTGTTGATAGGAATTACCTATACAAAAGGCGAATGGCCTCCCTTTGAACAGGAGCACCAAAAGCTGTCTTTCAAAGACCATTTACTCATACAATGAATCATGAAAAGCGTATTTGCGGATGAAATCGAGGTTAAACGGAAACGTTTTGTGCATGGCTTTGTTTTTCAAGCGTTCAAGCGCATCGATGGCTTCAGACTTTAACTCCACTGGGTATCGGTACATCATGCTGTTAGACTCGAACTCGTCCTCATCCACGACGACCCATTCCTTATCCTTTTCCCGGATCAAATCCAGATCCAAATCCGTAAATTGAAGCCCCTTATCAGTCCAAACAGAGGGCATGGCCACATTGCAATACGTGAACGAAACCTCCCCATCGACAACAGCCATGGCAGCCGTAAACCATTCCTTCAGGGAAAAATATTCGATGGACGCATGTTCCATGGTAAACACCTTGTTTTTGGTATGATGGATCAGCTGCCTGCCCGGTTTGCAAAAGACGATCACATGATCGGGTGTACTTTCAATCAGCTGCCCCTCCCATTCATAGTGCGGAATATCCGGATATTTCAAAGCTCTGATTTGGATCATTTTGTTCAAGATCTGTTTTCCCCCTTATCAACGGATGCCACCAAAGCTTATCTCAGGAAGCTCCTTTTGACAAACGCCCGCAGAAAGTGCTGCTCCCACGAACCTTTGGGGTTCTCATCCCCTAATGGAAGCCTTAACAATAAATCACACTAGGCCACTACGAGTGCAGTACCATCTTCCGATCGCTGTTATCCCCAGATTTTTTCCGATTCCTTTTCCCAAAGGAAAAATCCGGTGATAAACGCGCCCGCTTCGCTTCTTCAGATTGGTTCTGCCTCTCCGTTAACGTGTGAATATTTTTTCGGGTTTATATTAAGAGAGCTTATTTTACGTCCCAGGAGGGATACTCTCCTTCTAGTCGAGACTGCGATGTATTCCTCCCGAAGCTTACGCTCCGACGAACCCTTGGGGTTCTCATCCCCAGAACGCAAAAAAAGCTCTTCTCAGAGCTTTTCTTTTTACGTCCCAGGAGGGATACTCTCCTTCTAGTCGAGACTGCGATGTATTCCTCCCGAAGCTTCGCTCCGACGAACCTTTGGGGTTCTCATCCCCGGACGCAAAAAAAGCTCTTGCCAGAGCTTTTCTTTTTACGTCCCAGGAGGGATTCGAACCCCCGACCGACGGCTTAGAAGGCCGTTGCTCTATCCAGCTGAGCTACTGGGACAAGTATGTATTATTTTTTTCGGAACGTTCTCTATTATACTCCAATTTCTATAATTTTCAATACTTTTTTTAAAAAATTAATAATCCTTCTCCATCATCTTCATGCTTCAGACCGATATGGAGAAATAGGCCAAGACCGTTAAAACATAAAGCAGTAAAACCCGTCGTTACAAAGAACGACGGGCCTTGCATTCCGGTTACTTGTTTCCCTGACGCCACGGATTTTTCTGGGCGGCATGCTTGCTGTTTTTCGCCAGCACTTCCTCGGCAAACTCGGTATGATGCGCGTATTGGTTCCCTTTGTTTTTCTTGTACTTGGAAGCCATTGCAGTCACCTCCCCGGAACTGTCTATAGTATGCTCCGGGGGAACAAGCTTACTCTCGAAGCTGGCAGGTAGTTGATGGAGCCATCAACTCGCCCAATCTCAGCGTTGACCAAGCAAATACCGTTGCAAAGTCGGACCAAGCAAACCAAAGCCGAAAAGCTCCTGTTCGAAACGTGCTTTGTCCTCTCCTGAGGTAATGCCCTCACTGTTCTGAAACGCCGTTTCGGTCGCTTCCTCAAAAGCGGTGTGCAGGTTATTGTTGTACCAGTCGAGGGTGGAATCCGAATGATTGCGCACGATCCGAGTGATTTGCAGCGTATTTTGCGGCTGGCTTGCTGCCACATAGACCAGCAACGACGGATCTCCGGCATTGGCAGGCTGGACCTCAACTTCGGCGCAAGACAAACCATCCACTTCGGTTAATCTGCGAATTTTGGCATCCTGAATAGCATACATGTTATATCGCGCTCCTTCTCCATTCATGTCGTTTGCTCGATTTCACGTCTCGTCTCGGAAGTCCCCAAACGGTAGATCTCTCCGTATACGTTTTGCAGCGCTATTTCGTAGGCACGATTTACGGATTCCTCCGGTGTATCTGGCCAGGGCAATACCATTCCCGGAAAAGCCTCCTCTTCCTTCTCCTGCATTACATCAAGCAGTCTCTGCAGCTGCAGGGCTTCATCCGGTGTGGCTTGGATGGTCCATTCGTACGATGCAGCATGTTGGTCCGGTAACACGGAACGGCCAGCCACCGAAACGTAGTAAATGGGCTTTCCCATATTTAGAAATTCTCCTTTGCGTGGCATGCTTCGAACCTGGTCCTCAGATATAGTTTCCGAAGCGGACAGACATTTTATGCCTACTTTCGGCATATATTTGTTACACTTCCGACGAAAAAACCGTATTTGCTGGCCGTGATTACAAGATAAGAAAACATCTATACAGATCAACACTCGACTAAGAAAGGATGAACAAACCATGTGCGGTATAACCGGCTTCATACAATGGAATCGGGATTTGACCCAGGAATCGGAGCTGCTTGTCCGAATGACGGACAGTTTGTCGAACCGGGGGCCCGACGCTTCAGGTACATGGATTTCCAACCCATGCGCTTTTGGTCATCGCCGGCTCAGTGTCATGGATCCGGAGAACGGAGCCCAACCGATGCATGCGTTTCAGGGAGATACCTCTTATACCATCGTGTATAACGGAGAATTATACAATGCGCCCGAGTTGAAGAAGGAACTTCTTCAGCGAGGATATCATTTCCGCACGCAATGCGACACCGAAGTGCTGTTGACTGCTTATATCGAGTGGGGACCAGCCTGCGTGGAACGCTTTAACGGCATTTATGCTTTTGCGATATGGGATGGGGCACGGGAGCAGGTATTCATGGCGCGTGACCGCCTGGGTGTCAAACCCCTGTTCTACAGCCACGTAAAGGACACGCTCGTTTTTGGTTCGGAGCCCAAAGCACTTCTTCTGCATCCGGACGTGGATGCAGCCGTAGGCCCTGAAGGATTGGCAGAAGTTTTCATCATCGGTCCGGCACGAACGCCCGGCCATGGCGTATACTCCTCCATGCATGAGCTCAAGCCTGCACATGCGCTCATTTATAACAGGGATGGTGTTCAGATCTATCCGTATTGGAAGCTTGAAAGTGCGGAGCATGAGCACAATCTGGACGAAACAGCCGCCCAGATTCGTCTGCTTCTGCAAGATACGCTGGAGCGGCAGCTCGCTTCCGACGTTCCCGTATGCTCGCTGTTGTCCGGCGGACTGGACTCCAGCGCCTTGTCCGCACTCGCCGTGGACTACTATAACCGGACGGGGCAGGGGCAGGTGAGTACCTATTCCGTAGATTACGTGGACAATGCCAAGCATTTTCAGGCCCATTCCTTTCAGCCGGGTGCGGACGGACCTTGGATTCAACGCATGGTCGACGAATTGAAGACGGACCATCACTGGATCGAAATCGAGAATGGCGACCTGGTCAAGGCCCTGACACAAGCGATGCTGGTACGCGATCTTCCAGGCATGGCGGATGTAGATTCTTCCTTATACTTGTTTTGCAAGGAAATTAAAAAAGGAGCTACCGTCGCCATTTCGGGCGAAGCAGCCGATGAAGTGTTCGGCGGATACCCATGGTTTCATCGGGAAGAAATGCTGAATTCGGGAACGTTCCCCTGGTCCGTTGCGCCTGACATGCGAGCCAGCTTGTTATCCCCTGACGTCCGGGAATGGATTCGTCCACTGGACTATCTCGCAGACCGATATGCAGACGCTGTAGCTGAAGTACCCGTCCTTCCGGGCGAAAAGGGAAAAACGGCACAAATGAGGGTCATGTCCTACCTGAACATTACACGTTTCATGCCTACTCTGCTGGATCGCAAAGACAGGATGAGCATGGGTGCCGGTTTGGAAGTACGCGTGCCTTATTGCGATCATCGATTGATTCAGTATGTATTCAATATTCCTTGGGAAATGAAAATAACGGGAGGACGGGAAAAAGGCATTCTCCGTAAAGCACTGGAAGGTGTATTGCCGGATGATGTACTGTACCGCAAAAAAACCCCGTATCCCAAAACGCATAACCCACAATACTTGGCCGAGGTCAAAAAACAGGTGCTGGATATACTGGACGACTCGTCCTCTCCAATACTGCCCCTAATCGATAAAGAAAAAATTCGCAATCTGGCCTCCTCACCGGATGCTTCTTCCAATCTTCCGTGGTTTGGCCAGTTAATGTCGGGTCCGCAATTGTTCGCCTATTTATCGCAAATCAATTCGTGGTTGAGCACATATAAAGTAAGCATTCGTTAAGTTCAAAAAAGCACCCTTCTTCAGTAGCGTTTAACTGAAAAGGGTGCTTCCATTCGGGCAAATCTTTATCGCTGCATGGCTGTGATCGCATTACGTTCAAGCAAACCTTTGCCGAAGACCTCTGCAAACGGAGAATCGGCCATATGAATATAACCGATGTAACAACCGCACTTGTTCATGCCGCATGGCCGGTCAGCCGCCAGCGATTCCAAGCCGTCACGGTACAGATGACCGATGATGCGCCGATCCTTGTAGCAGCGTCTGACATGACCGGAGCCTTGGACATAAAACACCGTCGAACCAGCGGCACAGGCTTTGCCCAGACTCGGATAGTCGCGCAAATTCCCCTCGAACAACGGATCGATCGATTGCAGAAAACGAATCTCTTCAACAGAATAATAATTGGGCTTATCCTTAAATGCATTTACCCACAAATATACGTCCTCCGGCAATGCCTGCCGCATCGATTCGATCGCTGGAAAGGCGCTTCGCAGCCCCACAGTTCCCACACTGAAATCAAGTCCCAACTCACGCAAAGTCAGACACTGCCTAACAAAGTTTTCCTCTTTGGTTTCCCGCGGATGATACGTCGCCCAGAAGGCTGCCGTTTCCCGATTCAATTCCCCGGCCCAGTCCAACTTGACAGACAGATTGGTCTGCACGGCCACTTTCTCCACATGCTCCATTTGCGAAAGCTCCACCATTGCCTCACGGTACCAGCTTCTTATGAGCGCTTCGCCATACGGATTAAAGAAAAGGGACAACCGGTGACCCGCGGCGGACTGTTCTTTCACCCAATCCACAAACCGGCGCAGCTGTTGTTTATCGAGTTCCAGCGTTTCCTTCGAGTCCACCGTTTTGCTGAAAGGACAATATGGGCAATCGTAATTGCAAGACGACAATTTGCCGCGATAATAGATTGTAGCCTTCATGAGAACACAAATCCTTCCATCCGAGAACGGATTTGTGCCGAGATCAGCCAGTCTCCGATCGCATCCGAATAACCGAGCCCGTCCTCGTTCAGCCTTAAAATCGTTTGGCCGTTCTCCTGCTCCAAACTCGCCATGCCTTCCGTCATGAGCTCGGATAACCATGAATAATCGCTCATAACGTCTGTCCCAAACCTGTTCTTGTAATCGATCAAGGCGAGTCCTTCACGATGCAGGAGAGCCTTCAGCATAAAGCGCCGTTGCTGTTCATCCCGGGTCAGCACGATCCCGTAATCCGCTTCATCATATCGTTCGGCGGCCACATAATCGGCGATGATGCTTTGGGTTTCTTTGTAGCTCACGCCATACTTGGAAGCATAATGCACCTCGCGCGTATACGAGCGGGCACCGCAACCAAGGCCGACCATGCCTTCCTCCTGACAGCTGTAGGGCAGAAGCCGCTTGTCAGAAACAGATGGCTCTTTGGCAAACCGACGCATGGAATGCTGCACGTACCCCCGGCTTTTCAATACTTCCCGAGCAGCCTTGTATAACTCCATCCGAATGTCAGGCCCCTGCCGCTCAATGTCATCGGGCTTTACGATCGTATTCTCGCGCGTGTACAGCGGATAAATGAAAATCTCTCCAGGTCCATAGGAGAGTGCACGCTCCAGGGAGTATAACCATGATTCAACGGTTTGCCCCGGCAGGCCGTAGATCAGATCCAGATTGAGCAGCGGAAACGAATAACGGGCAAGCTTCTCCAACGCGCGCTCAACCTCCATCGGTTTTTGCGGGCGATAGATCGCTGCCGCTTCTGCCTCGATAAAACTCTGGATGCCCATGCTGACACGATCCACCCTGCGCTCCTTCAGTATGGATAACTTTCCGTCGGTCACGGTATCCGGGGATGTCTCGACCGAAATGGAAGCCTGATGCGCATCAAGTCCCATTATGTTTTCCGCGATATCGAACAGTCGGTTCAACTGCCCTTCATTCAAGAGCGTGGGGGTGCCTCCGCCAATCGCAAAACGCGAATACGGCCTGCGCGACGTAAGCGGCGCCCACTGCCTGGCCTGGCGTTCCAGAGCATCCACATAGCGCTCATGGGTATCGTCACGCCGGTCAGGCAGCGTGAACAAATTGCAAAATCCGCAGCGCGCAGCGCAAAACGGAATATGCATGTACAAAAAATACGTCTCCGTCTCTTCCCGCTCCCAGAGCGGCCCAAGCGGAATCGGCGGGTCCAGTTCGCGATATGCCGTCTTGTGAGGATACGAGTACAAATACGAGCGGTAGGGTATAGAAAGGGCTTCCCTAAGTCCGATATGAGGTCCGGACCCGAGTCCGAAACCGGAGTCGGGCTGTACGGAATTGCCCGGCGTCACCTTTTGAATCAAGTCGTCCATCCTGTGCTCCCCTTTACAAAAAAAATTCCCGGTAAGGCACGTTCCAGACTGCTTCATGCGCTAACCGGTGCCCCTGATAACCATCCTCGCCATAACAGGTGCCGTGATCGGAAAAAGCCAGACAGAACGTCGGCCGCGAACGCTTCCTCATCGCATCAAACAACGGTCCGAGCGCCTTGTCCACGTACCTTAGCGCAGCCCGCTGCGTTTCGACGGAATCCTCCCGGGCCCCCTCCACGAAATACCGATTCGGGCCATGTATGGCAGATACGTTCAGAAACAGAAACAACTTTTCGTCCGGCGCTGCCTGTTCAAGTAATTTCAAGGCATGCCGGACCTGATGTTCCGTGGAACGCGGGTTCGTGACGCCAAAGTTCATGCGCCAGTAACTTTGCTGGAAATAGCCGGGCAGCACTTTGGCCAGCGGGTTCTTTTTGGTAAAGAAAATGACGCCGCCGATGCAGATCGTCCGGTACCCTTCCGCCGCAAGGCCGGATACGATGTCGGGGGTGTCAAAAAGCCAAGTATGGGGGTGCGTCTTTAGCCCGGTATTCCGGGAATGGAACAGGCGCACATGAGATGCTTTGTCCGTATTGGCGGGCGTCGGCATGAACCCGCCGAAAAAAGCATGGTGGGCCGCATAAGTAAAGCTGCCAGGCGTATGACGTTTCTCCCACCCGCCAGTGCCGCACAGGTTGGGACAATTCTCTTCCTCCAGCTTGGCTGCGTCGTAACGAAGCGTATCCAGCGTAATCATCAACAAATCATGGGAGCCCACGATGGTGTTCATATCAGGCATTGGTGCAAAGGCTCCTTTCGCAATAGTTCCATTTCCCATTCGTAAGTTCCGAGTCCGTTCCATTCTACCCTGTACAGCAAATCGCCAAAAGGGTTCACGTCAAGCACGTAAGCGCGCGGTTCCGATCCGCTCAGCATGACGTCGATGCCTGCAGACCAGGAATTCGGAAAGGCGGACATCGTCGCCATCGCGGCCGTCCGCACGCGTTCCATCCGCGCTTCGGACAAGCCCGCCGCCTTCGGCAGCATGCGCTCGTTTCGCAGGTGCAAATTTGTGATCGGGGTACGGCTCAGCCGGACGATCGCGTGTCCGGCAAGACCACCGGCCACCAGCTGCCGTACGTCATAGCTGCGACCCTCCAGGGTAGCCTTGGGCATCCAGCGCTCGATCCGCGCCCCCTCCGCACACAGCCAGTCCAACAGCGTTTCGATGTCTTCCCCGGACGTATACCGGCGGAGTCGTCCCTCATTATAGAAAAACGTTTCGCCTGCGCTGCGCTCCATGCCTACAGTCGTCACCGCGATTTCCGCGCCCGTACGCGGGTTCAGCTGATAAGCGACCACGCCCGAAGCACCCGACCCGCTGGCCAATTTCACAAAGACGCGATGCATGCCCGAGTCCAGCATCGCCGCCCGCAAGCCGGCGTAACTCCTTACATGTTCCGATTGCGGCAGCACTGGAGGTACGGATATGCCATGATCGCCCAAATGCCGCTGGCATTTTCTTTTGTCAAACATGATGGCGATATCCTTCGGATCGTTCAAGAAACGAGCACTCGGCCACAACTCCTGCACCTCTTCATCAAGCCGCTGCAAACATGCCTTCCAGCCACGAAACCACTGACTTGGAGCGTAAATGCGTCCCCACACGTACTCCATACTCAGCGCATCTTCGGCAGCAATAAACATCGACCCGGCAGGATCACGATTGGAGTCCTTCTCTTGACCAGGTCCCTCTGCCGCACCAAGCGCGATCAACTCACGTTCCACCGTCCAGTCCTCGCCCGGCGCATCAAGCCGGACCAACACGGGGCCGTCCCCCCTCGGCTCCCGCCATTCCTGTCCGGCAGCATCGGCGAGCGAACCGCCTGAACGCCAGGTCTGAAGCAAGCGGGCGTAGGGCAGCACGATCGCAGGTTTTAAACCGCATCGGCGCCTGGCCTGCTGCATGTCCTCCGTGCGGCGGTTATCCGGGTTGCCGATGACCATCATGGGCACGTCTCCCCACGTCTTACACCGATGATCCGGCAAGCTTCTGCCGAAATCCGCATTGGCATGATCAAGCATCATTATTCCGTTAAGGCCGGATAACGCCAATCATCCTCATCGCCGTCCTGTTGATCGCTGACGTTTACAGGTAACCCCGAGCGCTTCCAGCGAATCAGCATTTCATCCGTCATGTAGTGGTAATGAAGATCAAGATGCTTCAGCCCCTTGATTTTATCGCTGGCCAGCAGCGCTTCCGCGCCTTCATCGGATAACGTGCCTTCGGAAAGGTCCAGCACCTCAAGCTGATCCATGATCGGTGCCTGCACCACCGCTTTGGCGATTTCGTCCTGGATTTCGCTATCCTTCAATCCGAGGTATACCAGTTTCGGAAAACGCTCCTTATCCATCAAAGGCAGCACATCCTCCAGCGAACCGTCAAATCCGTAATCCTCCACGCCAAGATACACTTCCAGCTTGCGCAGTTCAGGCAATACCGCTTTGGCGATGGAAGCCAGCACCCCTTTCGGGAGACCTCCGCAGACAATGACGAGTTCCTCCAGTTTGGCATGCCGCAGCGGTTCCAGGCTAAGCTCATTGCTCCCCTGTACCGTGAACGATGTAAGCTCCGGAAATGCTCCGAGCAAAGGCGTCAAATCCGTCTGGACGATCCACGACACCTCGCATTCCTCACTGTCCATTTCTCCTATGTACAATTTCCTCAGTGCCGGAAAATTCGGAGCCAGTCCGACCAGCGTGTCGATGAATTCCTCCGGCGAATTTTCGTAAGCCTGCCCCCAGTCGCCGATGATGAGGCTTTCCAACGTTTTGCTTTCCGGCTTGCCCGCGAGTTCCTTCAACAAACCCTCCATGCGAATGCCTTCCTCATAATCGTCGTAAGAGACCGTAAGCTTAACTTCCTGCATGCGCTATTCCCCTCCATTTGAGTTCATAAATGGTCCGTCACCCTGAAATGGTACCCCATATCGCCCAAGGCTTGCAACTTCTTCCAACCGCAGCCCTAGACGAATGCAGAAACATGAAACTGCTAATTCAACCCCTGAAAAAACAGGAACATATGTTTCCATTCTAAAATATGGATTACCCTCTTGCCAATAGGTATTTGGGTGGAATTACAATTACGGAAGGCTAATGCCAAAACGAAAAAAAGCGTTAATAACAGGTGGTCCTCCCCGTAAAAACGTAGAAAATGACCATTCCTGCAATAAACGCTTTAGTTCCTTCAAGCCGTATTCACACGGGAGCAGCAGTAATTCATCTCTTATAATCCGTCCGTTTTATCGCTTTCGGTCCCCGAATGCTAGGCCTTGATTCTGTCTACGAGCGCTCGAAGCGCATGACCCCGATGGCTGATGGCCTGCTTTTGCTCCAACGAAAGTTCGGCCATCGTTTTTTCGTATTCGGGCACGTAAAACAGCGGATCGTAGCCGAAGCCGCCTTCGCCGGCGGCATCGCTCGTAATCCAGCCTTCCACGGTTCCTTCTGTCTCGTATTTGTCTCCGGTAGCGGGATCGTACAACACCAATGCGCAGACAAACCGTGCCGTGCTGAGCAGCGGCTGCTGCGTGTCCTCGCCGGATTTGAGCGATTCCAGCGCGGCCAGAAGCTTCGTATTGTTACGTTCGTCGGTGGCGCCTTCTCCAGCGTAACGGGCCGAATACACCCCCGGCTCGCCGTCCAGCAGATCGACGCAGAGACCGGAATCGTCCGCGAGCACAGGCATGCCAAGCGCATCCCCTACCGCTTTCGCTTTCTTCCAGGCGTTCTCGGCAAAAGTAGTGCCATCCTCAACGACGTCCGGCAGTTCCGGATAATCGAACATGCTTTTGACCTCTTTGCCAAGGGGCGCGAAGGCATGGGCAAACTCCCTGACCTTTCCCTGATTGCGAGTAGCAACGATGATCGTTGGGCTGTCCAGTCTCATCTCAAGCCTCTCCCAAACCTTTGGCGCCGATCTTGAGCGCAATCGGTCCGAGCACTTCTTTCTGGCGTTCGATCATCTCCAGAATGCCGCTCTCGCCAAGCTCCAGCATCGTGTTCAACTCGCGACGGTCGAATGGGGCTTCTTCGCCCGTGCCTTGGAGCTCAACGTATTTTCCGCTGCCGGTCATGACCAGGTTCATGTCCACTTTGGCCTTGGAATCTTCGTCGTAATTCAAATCGAGCACAGGCTGCTCGCCTACAACGCCAACGCTGACCGCTGCGATGAAATCCGTAATCGGGAACACCTGCAATTTGTGCTGCTGGGCAATTTTGTTTACGGCCAGCGCCAGCGCGACGAAGGAACCGGTAATGGACGTGGTGCGTGTCCCGCCATCCGCTTGGATGACGTCGCAATCGAGCGTAATCGTCCGTTCGCCAAGGGCTTGCAAGTTGACGACCGAGCGCAGGGCACGGCCGATCAAACGCTGGATTTCCATCGTGCGCCCGGTCAGCTTGCCCCGGCTCGCTTCCCGCTGGTTGCGCGTATGGGTTGCGCGCGGCAGCATCGAATATTCCGCCGTAACCCAACCCTTGCCTTGTCCTTTCATGAAAGGAGGAACCCTTTCTTCTACCGTTGCGGTACATATGACTTTCGTATCTCCGACTTCAATCAATACAGAGCCCTCGGCGTATTTGTTCGTATTAATTGTCAAATTCATCGGCCGCAGCTGTTCGCTGTTTCGTCCGTTAGATCTCATCATTTCTGCCTCCTACGACTTAAGCATCCTGTAATGTCGAGCATGTATTGCACATTAAGCATCCCTTATATTTTACCAAAGAGTTCTTCCAAAAGCACCCTAAACGGAGTCCTATATTAAATCGGAATTTCGTTGATGTGCTCGGGTTTGGAAACCGGAGCGCTGTAATCCTGATTATCATCGGCCATGACCGCTTTCTCCCCGTTCCATTCAATCTGCACTTTGGCGTCCTTGCCGGATGCGTTTTCCGTCGTCGTCAGCACGACCGATTGCAGCAGTTCGCTCGGCACCGGATCCCCTCCGGTGAACATGTCGTCCTTGAGCGCCACCGTCACGGTGCCGTCTTCCTCCGTTTTGACCGATTGCAATTGCGTGCCGCCCGTCATGACCTCTTGAAGCTCGGTATTCTTCGCAGGTCCTTTAATCAGCTCAGTCAGCGCGGCTTGTACCTTGTCCCCGCCCGGAGCGACAAATCTCGTGACGGGAACATAATATTGTATTCCTGACGGAGAGGCTGCGGAAAAGTAGACGGTTACCGGACTGCTGTTTGTTGCAAAACTGTCGCCAAGATCAAGGTTGATGCCCACGGTGCGGTTCAGCCGTTCGGACAACGGCGTGCCGTTGACCGGCATCTGGGACAGCTTTTTGCCGTCCACCCAAATCTGTACGTTTTCCACGTCCGGCAAACCCGTCAATGTCCAGGTAATGGCCTCCAGGATCTGCCGCTCGTTTTTGGCTTCGTATTTGGCAAAGTTGCCCGAAAACTCCACCACGGCCAGCTTGTCATCCGGATGAACCGTTACGTTCTGCACCACGGTCCCCTGCGGGAGCACGCCCTGAAATCCTTCAGGCAGCATGCCGGCATAAGCCCCGCCCAATACCATCGCATCCAGCGCCGTTTTGGGATTGCTTGCATCCACGCTTGCCGGCAGATTGAAGGATACCGGAGCAAGCAGCCCCTGTTGATCCTGCAGGTAGACGGTCGTGAGCGGAAGAGTCGCCATCTTGCCGTTGCTCTCGGCAGCCTGGATCATGGCCGCCTCCTGGATCGGCGGCGGCGGATCGATGGCCTCGGATGACTGTGCCCCCAACATGCCGCAACCGGACAGAACAACGGGAATTCCCAGCAGCGCTGCTGCCGATGCGGCACGCAAATGACGGATCTTTCTCATGATCACGTTCCCCCTCATCATTTTTACAGTTTGTACTACCATGTATACGAGCCTCTGTTCAAAAAATAACTACTTTTTCAAACAAGCCCTGCTCTGAACAAACTCTACATGGTAATGATTGGTACTTGGGCGAAACAGACAAGGAAACCAAATCCGCCGGATGACGTATTAGGAGACTAGGGTAAGGACATTGCTAATCTCAGAGGAGGCATCGCCCATGACACATCCCGAACACGAAAAAATCCCCTACAGCCTGAACAGCCGCAAAGTGGCTGAGGCTACGAGGGAATGGCTTCATAAGCGCGGCGTCACGATCCCCGAGATCGCCGAACTTGTCATGCTTTTGCAAAAGAGATATTATCCGGGTCTAACCATGGAGGAATGCATCGAAAACGTGGAAATGGTGCTTCGCAAACGCGAGGTCCAGAACGCGGTGCTGACCGGCATTCAGTTGGACTTGCTCGCAGAGGAAGGCAAACTGATCAGTCCGCTGCAGGAAATGATCGAGAACGACGAAAGTTTGTACGGCGTGGACGAGATTCTTGCGTTTTCCATCGTGAACGTATACGGCAGCATCGGCTTCACTAACTATGGTTATGTGGACAAGCTGAAACCCGGCATACTTGATCGTCTTAACGATAAAAGCCTCGGACCTGTCAACACCTTCCTCGATGACATCGTTGGTGCCGTTGCGGCAGCGGCCAGCAGCCGGATCGCCCATCGCAAACAGTCTGAACGCGAAGAAGCGATGGGGCAGCAACCCGTCAGGGATGACGGCATCTGATCCATCTCCCTTCAACCTTGTCATTTCCACACGATGGGGTAAACTGAAAAAAGCGGCCCAAGGCCGCTTTTTTCGCTTCCGTTTTTTTGCGTTTCCGCCGGGTTAAACTCCCCCCGCATGCTCCTTCAGCCGTTCCGTCCCGTCAACTCTCGCAAAGGCATGCCGTCGGCCGATGGCCTTGGCGGTGTATGGTTTGATCCGATGGTGATCTGAGGGCCTTTGCGTTCCCGCATCATTGCGCGCAGCACCGTCATGCCGATGATGCAGAGCCCGGTAAACACATACATCAAGCGAACGATCACGTGATCCGAATCCGTGCCGGTCATTAATCCATGGAACAACAAGCCGATGAACACGGGGTATGATAACAAATGGATCATGAACCACCACTTGCGGCCCAGCTTGTTCCGCAGATCGCTGGATAAAAGTACGACGATCAGGCCGTAAAAGGCCAGCGTGCCCAGTCCGCTGCCAACCGGATGCACCGAAGCCGTGAACGGGATCAGCAATTCCCCCCAGCTGAACGGGCTGTAATAATCGATATACAGCGTTAATGCATGAACCAGGCCGATTCCGAAGGCCAGCCAGGTTGTTTTGGTATGCCATTTGTACATTAGCGCTTTCGGTTTTCCTTTGGCTGCCGGCATTCCCTGGGCAATTCCCAGAAACACGCTTGCAAAGAGCATCAGATAAGCGGCGATGCCCGTTATTCGAATAATGCCCCACGTCGGCAGGTAATTCACGATCCATTGTGCCATATCGGCTCCCCCATATCTAATCATCTTTTCTTTACAGCAAATGAAAACGGTGATCGGGATCGATGCCGGGCCAGCGTTCCTCCAGCAGCTCCGTATCCCCCCTGAATATTATGTTTCCTTCCTTGGTAATCCACAGGACATCATGGGGATCATGATGCCGGTTCAGCCAGCGCAAAGCGTCCTCGCTTCCCAAAATGCAGACGGTCTTGGCGATGATTTCGCATTGCGAAGCGTGTTTGCCAAGAACGGTGCATTGGAGCACATCCGTCTCTGCCGATGCCATCGTGCGCGGGTCAATGAGGTGATGGCCGATGCTTCCATCCGCCAGCCTCCAGCGCCTGCGCCAAATACCGGAGGTCGCCACAGCCCCGCACCGCAATTGGATGCTTCCGGTCAAATTCCGCTTCTCGAGAAAAGGATCGGTCACATAAATCGTCCACGCCGGATGATCTGACGTCCCCCATGTCTGCATATCGCCGCCTGCATTGATCATGCCTGCCGGTATGTGCAGCGTCCGCCGCAGCCACTCGGCAATGCGTTCTACGGTCCAGCCCTTGACGATGCCGCCCAGGTCCAGCTGAGTTCCAGGGTCAATGTGCACCATGCGGCTGCCCTCGCGCTGTATCCAGCGGGGACGGCTGTAATCGTACGGCTCTGTCGTCGAATGCACGGACCGCTCATGGGTTCGCATTATCTCAGTAATCCGACTCTGATCCGTCATCGACGGCTGCGGTGCAAATCCATTCATTTCTTGCCCAAAGCTTGCCTCATACCCTTGCTCGCGCAAGGCTGGCAAAATGCCGGGTTGAAACATGCCTTCCGTCTGGCCCATGTATCCGTAAGCCAGGCTCAGCACTTCATCCATGGCAGCGGATACCGGCACCCAGCCTGTTGAGCGATTCAGGCGGCTCAATTCGCTATCCGGCAAAAACCGGCTAAAGCGCCGTTCCTGCGTCTCGAACCAGTTTCTGATCAGCGCTTCGGCCTGCATCGCTTCTTCCAATCCGGCTGCCAGCTGCACCTCCACATCCGTATTCATCGCACGGAAACGGAAACGGACAGGACGTACGCCGTGCTCCGTACGGCTCATGAGGCACCTGTGCGTGACTGGTAGCTGCCACTGTCATAACCGGAGCCCGAACCCGTACCCTGACTGCCTTGCGAGGAAGATCGATCCGCATCGGAACCGTCCGTGTACGAACGTTCGGGAACCGCATTGCGCCCGTCTTGCATCCCGCTTCGTTGCCCCGCTCTAAAATCGTCGTGCCATTCGTCCATCACATCGTCCCGATTCTGGCCAGCGCTGGAAGAAACATCCGTGGCATCCGAGCCATTCGCTGCCGCATAGGCGGCATCAAAGGCATCGGACGATCTTACATATTGAAAGAGCCCAGCGACAGCCAATGTGGCAATCGCCGATATTTTCCATTTTGTCCATGGATCTTGCCTGGTTTTGGTCATCGTGTTCCCCTGCCTTATTCATCAAAGTTTATGGTCCCATGTTATGCCCATTGGCTTAAAACAACATGAATGAACCGTTAAGGCAGGCTAAAGCTTGCGCAAAAGACGGCCATGAACCCAAAAAAGCCCGCAAGCGGGCATACTTCCGCTTGCGGGCCTTTGAACCCGGACAACCGCTTCAACCTTTGCTGAAACGTTTAGTGCAGGCTGCTTCAGGCGGTTCCATTGGCGACAAAAACGAATTCCCCTTCGGAACGCTGCTCCTGCTTGACGATGCCCCGACTTACAAGCTCCTGCAGGTGGGCCAGCGTTTCCCCCATGGCAAATCGAAGCTGCTGCGTACCAAGACGATCGCTAAACATCCAAATGCAAAGGTCATATGCGTGCGTATCCGCCTCACGAATCCGTTCCGCCATCTTATTCAGCCGTTCTTCATGATGCGTCAGCAAATAGGAGACTCGTTCGGCAAAAGCGGCAAACGGATTTCGATGGCCAGGATAGGCAACGGCCACATCCAAGGTGCCGATACGGTGCAGGCCGGCGATATACGTGGCGAGTGGTTCGGGATCACTCCCTGGCTGCAGGCTGACGTTCGGCGAAATTTGCGGAAGAACGGCATCCCCGCACAACAGCTCTTTGGTTTCCGGCGCGTAAAATGAAAGATGCCCCGGGGCATGTCCCCCCGTCTCAACAGCCGTCCAGCGTTTATTCCCCATGTCCAGCCATTCCCCATCGGCAACATACGTTACTTCAGGCAGTGGGGCAACCTGGGTGTGAAAACTTTTCATATGCAATCCAAGCTGCTCCACTTTGTCCGCAGGCATGCCATGACTTCCGAAATAGGCAGGGAGCACCTCATCTATCGTTGCGTCCTCCCCCCACATCGTTTGCGCCTCCTGATAAGATCGCTTGGACATGCGTACAGGCGCACCCGACTTTGCCTGCATCCATCCGGATAGACCCAAGTGATCAGGATGATGATGCGTCAGCACAACCTGACGAATGTCCGCAAAGGAAATGCCCAGCCCTTCCAATGCTTCAGCCCACTCTTGCTCCGTTTCGGACGTGCGCGGTCCCGGATCGATAATGGTCGCTCCTCCATCCGCCTCGAGCAGAACATAGCTGTTCACCCAGCGTAACGGATAAGACATGCTGATCTGTATTCGATGCATGCCTTCCGGCAAAGGTATCGTTTCTGATCGTTTCATTGGTTTCTCCTCCCGGCTTACTCCTCTGGCCGATGGCCCACAAAAATCATGCGCGGCGACGACGTGGCATCATAGATTTCTTCATCGTAACCGCCATGGACCTGGTCCACCTCAAGCCCCGCTTGGGCGAGGAGATCTAGCATTTCATCGCGTGTATACAGTTTGACTCGTTCTTCATAGTTTCGGGGATCTCCCCCTGTTTCAACATCGGTAATCCGAATGTGTTTATGTACGTACCCGTCCCGAATATTGCGCTCTTCTTGAATCCGTTGTCCTTCATCCTCGCGTTCGGATCGGGCAACAAGATGCCGCTTTACATAGGCCGGGTTCAGAAAATCGATGATATAACGGCCCCCCGGCTTCAGCACCCGCCGGATTTGGCGCAATACCTTGAGCTGTTCCGCATCTTCACGGAAATAGCCGAATGAAGTAAACAGATTAACCACTGCATCATAATCGTTTTCCTGCGGCAGATTGCGCATGTCCGCCTGAGCCCACCGTACACGCTGCCCGGGATCCATCCTGCGCGCTTCACGAAGCAGCACTTCCGACAGGTCGATTCCCGTGACACGGAATCCGGCCTCAGCAAGCGCAAGCGAATGCCGCCCCATCCCGCAGCAAAGATCAAGCACTTTGGATCCCGGTTTGAGCCGCAGCCAGTTAATCATGTCATGCACTTCATGCTCCGCACCTTGCACATCCCGGTGTTTATAGACAAGCAGGTAATCCTCTCCAAAGCTCTCTTCATACCATTCCGTCATTGCAGTTCGCCCTCCAACATGGTCAATAGCTTGTGCCTGTTTGAGTGTGCTTACATTGCATGTGCTGTATGTGGTACAGGCCAGGAGCGTTTCTCCAATGCTCTAGTCATTGTATCTCCTTCACCACCCAAACTCAAAGCATTCCGTATCTTCGTGTTGAACACCCATATACGCAACAATATAATGGTAAACATGATCGCATGCCTTCAAACGGGTAAAAGATAACATACATATCATGCCGCAGGAGGTGGAAACTCATGATTCGAATCGGACTAACGGGCTGGGGAGATCAAGATGACCTCTATCCGCTTCGTACCAAAGCCAAGGACAAGCTTTCCCTGTACGGGCATTACTTTTCCACCGTCGAAGTGGATAGCACCTTTTATGCCGTTCAGCCCAGGGACCGCATGGCGCGCTGGGCGTCGGAAACGCCGGACGGATTTTCTTTTATCGTCAAGGCCTATCAGGGCATGACCGGCCATTTGCGCGGCAAGCCCTATTTCAACAGCACCGGGGAAATGTACAAAGCATTTCGCGATTCGCTCGAACCCGTCATGGAAGCGGGAAAAATGCAGGCAGCGCTGTTCCAATATCCGCCATGGTTCGACTGCAACAAAGACAGCGTCCGGGAACTGCGCGAGGTCAAGCTGCGCATGGAAGGCATTCCGTGCGCCATCGAATTCCGGCATCGCAGCTGGTACGAGGGAGACATGCGTGAGCGGACGCTCGCTTTCCTGCAAGAGCAAGGCTGGATCCATAGCGTGTGCGACGAGCCGCAAGCCGGGCAAGGCTCCATCCCCATCGTTGCAAGGGCAACTGATCCAGAGATGACGCTGGTGCGCATGCACGGGCGCAACGTTTCCGGCTGGCATCAGAACGGCGCACCGAATTGGCGCGAAACGCGGTATTTGTACCGCTACAGCAAGGAAGAGCTCAGCGAGTGGAAAGTTTATCTGGAGGAGCTTCAGCAGCAGAGCAAGGACGTGTTCGTCATTTTCAACAACAACTCCGGCGGCGATGCCGCAGCCAATGCCCAGATGATGATGGAGCTGCTGGATCAGCCTGTTAAGCCGTTCCCCGACCGGACAGAGCCGGAGGAAGAAGAAGGCCCTGAGCAGCTGGAGCTGTTTTGAGTCAAATCATTCTAACGAACCCAGGAAGTCTTATTCGGCACTTTATCGCAGGTTTGGGTGGCTAACGAACCACAGACACGCTATTGTACGTAAAATCAGCCTTTTTCACCAAATTGGCCTTCCATAAGACCGCTGATGTTCGTAAGCATCCATCTTGCGTTCATACTCCCAAAATAAGGTGTTCAAGATTCGTTAGTCCCGGCACCGCTGGTTTAAACTTAAGAAAAAAAGGAGCAAATCCCAACCGGATATTCTATTCCGCTGGGTTTTGCTCCTTTACTTTTTGCGTTGGGTTGGCTCTTTCTATGCGTAGTAGCATCGCTTTCGGTTACCTATCAATCTTAACTTGTGCCAAGGTGTCTAGTTCATGGGTTGCATGGGTTGCCGGACGTTCATCCCTATCGTTGCAGCGCGGCATCCGAGTCTGCGGACGATACGCGCCCCGCAAGCTCCTGGTTCAGTTTATGAGCCTCTACCCCGGCCAGCAGCACGATGCCGATGCCGTGGGTGTCGTTCAGAATCCATCCCAGATCATCACGGTAGTATAAAGCGGTAAACGAATAGCCCGAGCCGCGGCATACACCGTAAACGTTGCCTTTTGTGTCGATGGACAGACGGGTCATGCCTTCCCATCCTTTACGTACGGCCTCCAAGTAAGGCTGCGGCTGCTTCAGCCAGCCCTCGCGAATGCCGCGGGCGAAGGCATAAATGAACATGGACGTGCAAGAGGTTTCCTCATAGGAATCCGGACGGTTCAGCACCTGATGCCAAAGCCCGCTGCTGCCTTGAAGCGCAAGATAACCTTCGCATAGATCGCAATAGAAATCGAGCAAGTCCGCACGTTTAGGGTGCTCTTCTGGCAGAATGGACAACAGTTCCGTCAACGAGAACAATACCCAGCCATTCCCGCGTCCCCAAGGAATGCCCGTGGCGCTGCCGCGCACGAAATCGTAGACGTGGGACATGATCTTCAGCTCCGGGATGTACAGGTACTTGCGGAACATGAAAAATTGGTTGACCGCATCGTCCCAATACGACGAATCATCCACCCACCGTCCGTAACGCATCAGAAACGGCGTGCTCATGTACAGATCGTCGCACCACATCGTTTCCTGGCGCATCTCTCCGCTGCCGCGGACCCGGTAAAAGGCCCCGTCTTCCAGACGTTCCTGGTCGTCCGTCATATAACGCGCAATCCGGTGAGCCGTATCGAGCCCTCCCCGTATTTCGCCCAGCTCCATCGCCGCAAGCAGCGTAGAACCGAACGAGCCGCAATCGTCAAGGCTGTCGATTGCGGACAGCTGATTGTTGATCCCGGCTGCCCCGTAATTGGCCCTGTCCCAGAGTGCATAGCGATCAAACGAGGTGCTGAGCCCGATATGGTCGCGCACGTACTGCACGTAATCGCTCCGACCGAGCTCCTGCCCGGTGCGCAGCAGCCCAAGCAGCGTTACGCCGAGCGGGTAGTTCCATTTGCCGTAATGCGTGTTCTCCAAGTACGGCCGCACGCTGGTATCTGGCAGGTCCACCTGCCAGTATACGCCTTTGTCGCCATCGTCGAACACGGTGTCCGTAACCGTGATTTCATCCGGTCCCGGCTCGCTTCCGGCAGCAAAAGTTCCCGTGTACAGCCATGGGTCGGAACATCCGCAGACCGGATGAGGCGGCCTTAACCTCCAACCGCGACCCTGCGGCTCTTCCAAAGTAAATCCCCAGTCGTTCTCGCCCTGCTTCCATTCGCCCCTGGCGACGAGATCTGCCGGGCCGTAACGGCGATCCAGCTCCACCCGATATGTGCCGCTCTCCGATGAGACGTATGCCTGCCTGCCATCAACATACAACGTCAATGCACCGATATGCTGACCTTCCAGCACCACGGGCGACGTTCCAGGCTCTGTGACGTCCAGCTTCGTCCAGGCATAAGCCACTCCCGGCTGGTCCATCCCGAAAATCCGGGCAAATGAACCCGAATTCAGCTCCTCTGCACTCCATTCACGGCGAGGATACCATGTCAAACCGGTATCTTCCTCGCTCATGCCGTCGCGGGGAAGCGAGGAGAGAGGTTCATCCAGCGGCTCGGAGTAAAGCCAGCCCTCTTGTCCGGCACGATCAAGCCCTGGCGTGAGGAAGTGCAGCGGAAAGTTTTTGAACGAACCCGTTCCGTAAATGCCGCCGAAACCGACCTTCGTTTTCACAAAACAAAGCAATACGTCGTTCCATCCAGCATTGACCCCGATCGGAATGGACGTCCTTCTCTCGGGAAACAGCTCCTGCAGCAGCTCTGATTTGAAAATTTCCTCGCCATTCACGTACACCGTGACCGGGCTGTAGCAGTTAAGCCCCGTATTCAGCGTTGTTTCCTGCTGGCTCCACAGCTTGCCCCATACGTACACGTACTGCCCAACCTTCGCATCTGCCCACTTGTCGGCCAAATTCAGATCGTAACGGTAATCGCCCAAACGGCGGAATCCGCCGCGATGATAGGCCCTGAATAAAAAGGAATGCTTGGGATGATCGCCAATGTAACGCTGGGCCACCGTCGTCAAAATGTCCGGAATCGAATCATGTACCTTGCCTGCTATCGCTTCAGTTTCATGAAAATAACGAATGATCGTCAGCTCCCTTCCCCGACCAGGATTTGTTCCGCGAACTTGCGCGTCTCCCCTGCCTTCACTTCGACCACTTGCTGGTCCAGCGTAAACCAAACGGACATGGCTGACGGATTATGCACGATCGTGCGGTCTGCCGAGCATTCGAGACGTTTGACGGCTTTCCAGTAAGCAAGCACCTCCCGATTGGTGGCATACCACATGTCGTCCCGTCCGCCGATGGTTTCCGCAAAGGTTTCGATGATTTCCCAATCGTCGTTGTCGTTGAATTCGTAACTATGTCCCCACACATACAGCAGCAGCGGCGTTCCTGTCTTGGTATGCCGGATGAAACGATCCGTCTGCGCGGCCAGATCGTGGCTGTGGTGGCAAGTCGGATGCCATTCCAGCGGTCTCTCAGGCAAGGTGAATTGCCCATGCGATCGAACCGTGCGGGCATAATCGATGCCGAGCCACTCCAATTTCGTGCTAAGCGCCCGATCATAACCTCCGTTGGGGTACGCCATGCCTCTGACCGGATAACCGACGAGCTGTTCAAGCGCCTTGCGATCCTCCGTAATTTCTTCGACCAACACTTCATCGGGAACATACGTCAGCGTAGGATGCGTCACCGTATGCACGGCAACCTCGTGTCCCGCATATAGCTCTGCCACTTCTTCCTTGGCGACTTTCCCTTCTTTGCCGAGCAAGCCCGAGTTCAGGTTAAACGTGCCCCGCAGCCCATGCCGGTTCAAGATGTCAACCAGCCTGCGGTCGTGAATCACGCCATCGTCATAGCTAAGCGTCACGGCTTTCATCACGCCGCCCGGAAAGCGATCGAACTGAATGCGATGTACCATTGAATAGCCCTCCCCAGAATTGAATTCCACCAAAACTTTTGCGGCAGCCATCTTTCCATTTGCAGCGTACATCTCCCATGCCGATGAAACATCCTTGTGTTACTCGCCGGCTCGTGGAGAACTCGTTGTCTCACGCAAGCTGTGGCTGACGAGATCAAAATATGTGCCTTCAAGCAGGCCGATCAGCGTATTCGTAACGCAAACTTCAATTACGTTCTTCCCTGGTCGAAGCCATTCGGCTGCGCCCGTCCATTCATAAGGGGACCAGCATCTCACGCCAAGACTGTGCCCGTTCACTTTCACTTCGGCGGCATCCTGTACGTTCCAATCGCTAAATTCCAGTTCGAATGAGGATTCTTTCAAGTCGCCGAGGTCCAGTTCGACGCTTTTTCTATAACTCATTTCCCCGGCATAGTGAGGATATAATGCTTGCGGCTCTGGCGTTATGCGATCTGCCGTATCCGGTTCCCGCACCAAAGATGGAATGGGCCTGACCCCATACTCCACCCCGAAACGCCCTTGCAAATAAATCGGATCGACGATGCCATGCTCATCCTTGGTTACCTGTACGGTCACGGTCAATTCGTTCAGGCCATGCCGGATCAGCGTTGAAATATCGCAGGCTACATTATCGTGATCCGTAATTTCGACCTTGCGGAACTGCTCGGGACGTATCTCCTGTCCATTGAGTTCCATGACCCACTGGCCCGTCACTGCAGCCCGGTCCATAAACAACGTGCACTCGGACGATGATACGTCCCATTCGAATGAAGTTTGATAGCGGCACTCTACCGGATAGGACAGGCTTGCTTTTTTCGGGGTGCCGAACACCTGCGCGAACCGAAGCGGCAAACGATGGCGCTCGGACAATCCGGCGGCCTGATCGATAAACGGCTTGACCTCGACCTGCTCTCCGGTGATGAACTCGCCTTGCGCATCGGATGCTGTCAACCGGAAATGGCTTATCCGCAGCACGTTGGACTGCATGGCCTGCACGCTCCAAGGCCCTTCCGCAGACAGCGTGATCCGCGTCGGCTCTTTTCTCTGTTTCTCGTTACCTGCACCGGTTTTCACCAAGGATTCGGACGTATCCGCTTGCACCAACGACAATTTAATGGCATGGGCACCATAAGGGGCGAGTTCAAGCGAAATGCACCATTCCGCGCCATGTCTGGAACAAAACAACGCTTCCAAGGCACCTGTCTCCAGATCAAGCCGTTCGGCAACCAGCAACGATTCAGGCACCGACTTTGCATCCTGCCAAAGCCTTTCGGGCACGATATGCAGCTGCCCTTTCAGCCGCTGTCCCTCCTGGTTGGTCAGAAACACCATATGCTCGCCTTCGGATAGCTCCCTCGTTTGCATCAGCATGGAGGAACTTTCTTCCTCCATGCTCCAGCTGACTGCCTCGGGCAGCACCTGATCAAGCAGCAGGGAGATCAGCTCCAGGGAAGCATCATCTCCGCTTCCGGTCCCGGCGGGAAGAAAGTAGGCACCCCCTTTGCTGCCGCCTCCGTCACTTGGTCCATTACCCTGTCCCTGATGCCACATGGCTTCCGTGTCGTAGGCCCCTGCATCGCCGTGCAAGCCCCAATACTCTTCCTGGGCCACCTCCGTTGCACCGAAGAAGCAGCCTGCCTCATCGCCTGCCGGACTGCCGGGTTGAATCGGAACATGCGGCGGCAAGCCGACCGAAACGGCCGTTCCGCCTTGCTCCACGAACCGCTTCACCTGTTCCCAGGCGGCTGCCTCCAAATTCAGCATCGGCGGCAGGATCAGTACCTCATAACGTGCGACCCCAATCCGGATGACGCCGCTCTCGACATCTGCTTCAGCCAGCAGTTCCGGATCCAGATGGTCATAATCCCGCCGATTCTCCAGCAGATGAACGCCGATGCGCATCCAATCGTTCGTAAGCCGTTCCAGCTTGGCGCGTTCGTGCTCGTCCTGACCGCCGTATTCAAAACCATGCAGCGGATTGCCCATCAGGCTCCAAAACGTGGTTGTCGGATCAAGCAGGGCGATGCGGATATGGGCCGTGCCTGTGCTCATCAGATAACCGAGACGTCCCGCATAATCCGCCAACTGGCGAAAATGCCGCCAATACGGGTTCTGCAGGAACTGCGACGGCGGAGCGTCGTGCTTCGCCAAACCTCCGATCGTATAGAAAAAGGCGTGGAAGTTATAGAAATTCGTGCCCATCGCCGCCATGCGGTCGATCATCCATTTGGCGTCCTGCAGCGTCATTGACCAGCCGACGCTGTGAAAACATTCAATCAGGTTGCGATCCCGTCCGAGCTGTCTTGCGAGCGAGCTGACCATTTTCGGATTCTCGCGCAGCCTTCGGCCGTAACGCTCCAGAATCCAGGAAAGGGAACGCCCGATTTTCTCGTGTGCGGAATCGCCTCCCGGCATATGGCTGAACAATTGGGTCGTCATGCGTACGCCGGGCACTTCTGCCGCATATTGAATGCCTGCCTTTTCGCACCAGTCGTGCACTTGCTCATGATACGAGGACCGCAGCAGCAAATGCAGCGTTTGGTAATAGTCGTAGCGAATGCGCTCGGCTCCCGGCACATCGGCGTATAACAGCGCTGGCAACGCCTCTGTAAGACTGTAACCGCAGCGTTCGGCAAAATGTCGGGGGAGCTGCGGCGACCATGGGATGGCACCAAGCGGCGCGATTTCGTCGGTAAACATGCCCTTGATGACGCTTTCAAAGTGCTCTCCCACCGCTTCACGGTAACGGTCATGCGTCAGTTCGATAAATCGGGACATCGCCTCCCGGTGACAGGGGTCGACAAACGTGCCGTAGTACTTGAAATCGTCGATCTCCCGTTCCTGAAACACGATGACGTCCCACTCTCCCGGCGGAGCATCCCACAGCAGCCGAAAGGCCGTTTGATATGTAAAAAACCGTTTGCGGTTGTAGGACGTCAGGCCGGTCTCCTGGTACACTTGCTCGGTCTGAATGTTGCCGATGAATCCGCGCACGTCAAGGGCATCCTTCCATACCCTCTGCCCCTCGTCATTTTTCGGAATCGCCCGGGCATACAGTATCCGTCCCCATGACAGTTCCTTGTCCACATGATCTCCGCCTTGGACGGCAATCTGATGGTGAACGAGTTGGCGCTGCTTCGCCTCGGGATAATCAAGCGTCACTTCCCCTCCGGCCATGCCGCTGGGATAAGGATACTCGTCATACAGCCACACCTGCATGCCGCACTCCGCTGCAGCCTCAACCGCGATGCGGACCTTGTCGAACCAGGCTGCCGACAGATAAGGAACCTGCAGGCCCTGACGCGGGCAGATAAAAAATCCGCCGACACCCTGCCTGTGCATTTCGGCGATCTGCCTGCGGATTTGCCCTTCCTCCATGTCCCCGTTCCAAAACCAGAAAGGGTGTATCCGGTACTGCGCCTCGGGATTCAGAAACGTCTCCGAGTTCCACATGTTCGCCTTCCTCCCCGCATGTTCATGAATGATCTCCGCTTGCCTTTTCAGTGCGTTTAAGTTTGAATGCGTTTGTTTTTCTTTGATTATACATCAATTCCCAACGATGGAAACGTGAAATCAGCGTTCATTGGCCTGTTTTTTCAACAATACTGTCCGATTCGTCCTAGGGAAACGGCCCGGCTGCCCTCGTTAGGGAACGCAAGGCCGCCGGGCTCCGTCATGTCATTTCTACTTCAGTGCAGCATACAGCTCGTTGACTTCCTTCACGTACTCGTCTCCGCCGCTGCTTTTCCACAAGGCAACCGCATCCTGGAAGCCCTTCTCGTCGATTTGGCCGACGATGTATTTGATGCGTGCATCGTTAATGATATTGTCGAGCTGAGGTCCCTTCTGAGCGTACACATCGGAGATCAACGGTTCGCCCGGATTGGGAACGACGATCTCTTCGTTGGCTTTCTGTACTTCAATGACTTTCTCGCGCACTGGCGTCGGCTCGATGCGGAAAGCCCGGTCCTCCGGCACGAACATCAGAATTTGGTTCAAGCCCTGCAGATCGCGCAGCTTGAGCTTATCGGTCGTCGGAACGATATAATCTCCTTTTTTCTCGTACTGCTGGCCTTCCAAGCCGTTGGACAATAGCGCCTGCAGCTCCTGGTCGTTCAATTTATCCAGGAACGTGAGTACTTTTTTCAAATCTTCTTCGGTTTTGACGCTGCTCTTCGACACGGCAATGAGGCCGTTGTATCCCGACGTCGGCATATCGCGAAGCCCCTTCGGGCCCTCCATCGCCTGCAGCACGTCGACGCGTCCGGTCGCCGCCGGGTCCTTCTCCAATATTTTCTGATCCATGCGCTGGGCATTGTCGGCCACGTCGACCATCACTCCGGCTTGCCCGTTCACGAACGGATCGGACAGCTTGGTCGCATCCATGACGGCAAAGTCCTTGTTGACCAAACCTTCGCTGTATATTTTGCGGAAAAAGTTCAATGCGTCCATGTATTCCTGCGTTTCGTGAGCCGGAACGAGCTTGCCGCTCTCGTCCTCGCCCCATTTGTTCGGTGCGCCGAACCAGATCTGCATGTTGTCCCACGGACCGGTAAACTTGCTGGCAACCAGGCCGTACGTATCGTCCTTTCCGTTGCCGTCAGGGTCGTCATGCGTGAACGCTTTGAGCACATTGTAGAACTCGTCGATCGTCTTTGGTTCCTTCAGTCCGAGATTCTCCAGCCAATCCTTGCGGATGGTCACCCCGTTGCGGCCGAGCGGGCGAGCACGGTAAATGCCGTACGTTTTGCCGTCGATGGAGGCGTTGTTCGTGATGATCTCGTTCATTTGGCTCAGGTTCGGATAATCCTTCAGGTAAGGGCCAAGCTCCCAGAATGCCCCTGTCCGTGCCGCATTGATGAAACTCGGCGTTTTGCCCAGCACGACCATAATGTCCGGCAGCTTGCCCGATGCAAGCGTAATGTTGAATTTGTCGTCATACGAGCTGCTCGGCACCCACTGCAGATTGACATCCACGCCCGTCAGCTCCTCTAACTTTTGCACGACAGGGCTGTTCTCCGGCGGATTTTCCGCTTCGAAGTTCGGCAGCATAATGGTCAGCTGCTCCTTGCCCTCAGCGCTTCCCCCGCCTTCGGCCGGTTTATCGGTCGAGCACGCCGCCAGAATCGTTCCCAATAACATGGATGCGCAAATTACAAGCGCCACCTTTTTCAAACCCGTTTTTTGTCCCATACGTTCTCCCCCTTGGCTTTAACCTTTGATTGAACCTAACATGACACCTTTGGCAAAATGCTTCTGCAAAAACGGATACACCAGCAAAATCGGAATGGTGCCGACGACGATGACCGCCATTTTCACCGACTGCTCCGGCGGTTTGACGAAATTGGGGTCCATGTTGGCCATATCGCCCACGCTGGCCTGCGATAGCAGCACAATCTGTCTCAGCATGACCTGCAAGGGCCATTTGCTGCTGTCCGAAATGTACAGCAATGCCGAGAAAAAGTTGTTCCAGTGTCCTACCGCGTAAAACAGCGCAAACGTGGCAATGACCGGTTTGGATAGAGGCAGGATGATCCGCCACAATACCCCAAGATCGGAACAGCCGTCGATCCGGGCCGCTTCCTCCAGCCCAGGCGGCATTTGCTGAAAAAAGTTTTTGACCACAATCAGGTTGAAAGCGCTGATCGCGCCAGGAAGCATCAGGGCCCAGTAGGAATCGAGCAGTCCAAGTCCACGAATGACAAGGTAGGTCGGAATCATGCCGCCCCCGAACAGCATGGAGAAAATGACCATGTTCATGATCAAATTGCGTCCCCAGAAATCGCTGCGCGACAGCGGATAAGCCATCGTCATCGTGAAAAACAGGTTCACCAGCGTGCCCGCAACGGTAATGAAGATGGAGACGCCGATGCTGCGGAAGATGGTGGATGAAGAAAAAATGTATTCATACGCGCTAAGCGAGAACACCTTGGGGACCAGGAAAAAGCTTCGTTCGGTAATTTCAGCCTCGGTGGCAAACGAATTACCGATAATGTACAGGAACGGCAGGACGGTCAGGATGCCCAGTATGCCGAGCAGGATGTAGTTGAATACGTCGAATACCCTGCCCGCAGGGCTGTTGAACAAACGGCTGTTCATGGGCGGTGCCTCCTTTTGAAGAATGGGTTACATTGCGTGCAGACCGAGCCTGCATGACAAATACGGGGACCGGGACAATACCGTGATGGCTAGTGCTAGTAAATGCCCGGATGGCCGAATTTTTTGGCAAGCTTGTTGCTGCCGAGCACCAGAATGATGCCGACGACCGATTTGAACAGGCCTACCGCGGTACTGTAACTGAATGCTCCTTGCGTGATCCCGACGGTATACACGTAAGTATCGAAGACATCCGCCACATCGCGATTGAGCGAATTGGTCATCAGGTAGATTTGCTCGAACCCGGTGTCCAGAAAGTTGCCCAGCCTCAAAATGAGCAAAATGACGATGGTCGTGCGGATCGCCGGAAGCGTCACATGCCACATGCGCCGCAGCCTGCCTGCACCGTCCACAATAGAAGCTTCATATTGTTCAGTATCCACACCGGCCAGTGCCGCGAGGAAGATGATCGTGCCCCACCCCATCTCCTTCCACATCATCTGAATGATGATGAGCGGACGGAAGGCGTCCGGACTGGAAAGCACATCAATCGGTTTGCCCGTGATCCAGGCGATCAGTTCATACAGAATGCCGCCTTGAGGCGTCAGGAATACATATGTGATGCTGGCGATGATGACCATCGACACAAAGTGGGGCACGTAGACCAGCGTTTGAATCGTTCTTTTGAAAAAGGCCATTCGGATTTCATTCAACAATAAAGCGATGATGATCGGTGCCGGGAAAAAGAAGATCAGATCATAGATGGCAAGGATCAACGTATTGCGAAGCAGCCGGAAAAAATCCGGATTGGAGAAGAAGGTCGTGAAATTCTCGAAGCCTACCCACTCCGAATTGCGAATGCCCAGAAACGGCTGGTAATCCTGAAAAGCAATGACGATCCCCCACATGGGCAAATATTTAAAGATGACGAAGTACAAAAATCCGGGAAGCACAAGCACGTATAACCATTTATTGCGTCTGATCTGCCTTTTCCAGTTCGCCTCCTGTTTCGTCTGCAGTCCGGAGCCTTCGGTCTGGATCGCGGCGGCGGCATTCCCATTCTTCCCGCTCATAGCTCTCTCCCCTCTCTCGATTGAAAGCGTTACCAACATGCCTGTTAACCACAGTATACATCCGGTATTTTTCCGGCAACCTTCATTTTTTGCAAAGGGACCGCAGGGCCGCACCAAGCCCGCTATAGCGCCATTTCCAAAGCGGCTTGCACCTTTTTGGACTTAATGCATTGCACATTTTTGCAACTTGCTACATCTTTGCTTTGAGAGCAGTTCTAAGCTTTGCGGATAAACAAAACCGGAATCCGTGAAGCCGGATTCCGGTGATTATTTGCCACCCCATTGATCGCGATATTGACTCGGCGTGATGCCTTCCTGTTTTTTGAAAATGCGATTGAAATAACTATGCTGGTACCCCACCTCGCCTGCGATATCGTTAATTTTCATCGTGGTCTCGCGGAGCAGTTTCTTGGCGGCATCCATGCGGACACGGGTCAGGTAATCGATAAAGTTCATGCCTGATACCTGTTTGAATGCTTTGCTTAACGCATAAGCGGTCATTTGCTCCGCATCCGCACAGCTTTCGAGCGAAAGTTCGCTGCGATAGTTCTCCTCGATATAACGCATCGTACGCTCAACGACCTGCTTCAGCGGTTCTTGGGCGCGCTGTTCGATTTCCACTGCATACGGCCGGATCACCTCGCGAATCATCCACTGCGCCATCTGTTCCGGTTCGCGAATCGCCGATAAACGCTCATACATATTGATGCCTTCGAACAGCCTGTAAGGCGTTACCCCGGTCTGCAGCATCGTATGCTGTATGCTTCCGAGAAGCTGCAGCATCATCTGCTGCAGGCGGAATTCGGTGCTTCCGCTGTGCATAATCTCGGCCATGAAGCGTTCAAGCCCTTGCTGCGCCTCGTCCTGTTTGCCCATGCGAATCGCCTGGATGATCTCCCGCTCCAGACCAAGAGGATATGTTGCCTCGTCCATGCGGCGCCGGAAACATTGCTCGTCCTCCAAATCGAGCACCTGGTTCCCTTCCTCCACGCTTCGGTAAGCGACGGCTTGCTCCATTTCCACATAAATGCCCGGCAGCTCCTTGAGCTCTGCTGCCGCCCGGCCGATCATCAGCGTCACGTTCATTTTAAGCGTGCGGTTCATGACGTCTATAAATTCCTGCGCCCAGGCCATGGCTTGTTGTTTGGCGTCCAGCACGTTTGGCGTGACCACCAGCATCGCTGCCGACAGATCATGGAAATTCATGACGCTGACCTGGGTAAAATGTTCCCTCGCGACCTCTTCGATAATATTGACTGCCGCAAAGGTAACGAGTCCGGTATCCTTCGTTTCGAACCGGCCCTCCAGCCGGGAGTACCCGGTGAAGTACATTTGCATCAGCAAATAGCGATGCGCTTCGACATCAAAGCCCAGATTACGCATCCGTTGTCTCAGATCCTGCTCGTTGTAGGCAAGCAAGTGACCCTGTACCAACTGCAGCACAAAGCTGTCGCGCAAATGCGGAAGCTGTTCCTGCAGTTGGCGGTGAGCAGACAAACTCTGCGAAGTCAGTTCATGCCACTGCTGTTCCAGCAGCTCGAATTCGTCCAGTCCCATGCCGGGAAGCGTTTCGTTTCTGTTCGGCGACAACAAATGAAGCATCCTGGCGACCGGAGAATAGATTCGATGGGAGGCGAACCACGACAGAAGCAGCCCCAGCAGCAAGCTGCCTGCGCTGGCGATCACGATGATTTTGGATACCAGCTTGACCGGAGACGTCACGGACGATAACGGCGCGGCCGATACGTACGTCCAATCCGAATCGATCCGGCTCAGTGATCCATAGGAAACCGAGTAGGTCTCATCCCCATATTTATACAGAAAGGACGGATTGTCTGCATGCTCGGCCAACGCTTCCTTAAGCCGAAGCTCAAAATCCTTCTCCTGTTCGCTTGCTCCCGGGTTTCCGGTGACCAGCGTGTTTCCTTCCCCATCCATCAGGAACGTGAAACCTTCGTCATATGGAGTAAGCGTTTTCAGCAAACTGGCGATTTTATCGTTATCCACCGTGATGATCAAGGCGCCAAAGGGATTGACGCTCTCCCCAGGTATTTTGTGTACCAGTACCAGCCCTTCCCCTTTCCCCATATTCAGCAGGCTGCTGCCGGAAGGCTTGGATTCAGATTCGGAGACGGATTGGCCGGCCGTCCAGTCGGTCCAGTAAACATGGTTGCCCATCGAGAGGTAGCGGTCGTACGCCCGGATCTCTGCTTCATTTTTCAATTCGTTGTATTCGTGGTTAAACAAAATCGGCTGCGGTTCCCTCAAATACATCTGCACGGATTGGATCAGCGGATGGGAACCCTGAAGGACGTAAAGCGTGGTCACGATCTCCTGCGTTTCCTTGAAATAATAGACGAAATCCAACGTGCGCAGAGCACTCCCGAACCGAGGTTCGAACGCCCAATGGGACAGGTTCATTTCCAGATAAGCCAATTGGTCGTCCACGTTGCGGGCCCGGTTCTCGATCTGGCTCTGATGCATGCGGTTGAATTCACTCTCCATCTGTCCTACGACCATCCGATACATGACGCCGCCGGTAATCAATCCCGGAATGCTGGCAATGAGCAAAATCAACATCAAGCTGTTCCGGTAAAAGCGGCCCCGCTGCCGCCCTGATCCCCAACGGTTCGTGCGCAGCCAGCGTCCGGCGGACATGCCTGCTCTTCTAATCGGTTCCATCGAGCCCCACCTGCCTGTCTGCATATGTACTCCATGTCATGGAAGTTCCTCATCTCCCTTGTAACATGATCTGCCCTCCGGCTTTCCGCCTTGCTTTTTTCGTTCATGGAACCGAGGGACGGAAGGGTATGATGCGATCCATGCGCAATCGTATTCCTGCATCTTCGTAGTTTCTTATTTTCCCATCAACCTTGATGGATTGTAAACCCTTTCCTGTATTATAAGCTCATTCCATAGCCGAAAGAAATGGTGCAAAAACGAACATTTTTTAACCGATGTTTTATTACGCGGGCAAAATGGATTACAATGGAGTTAAGCAGACATGAAGGAGGCTCTTGAACGATGAAAGAACAAGCTTATTTTCAGGAAAATAGAGAAAAACACCTGGCAGAGTTGAACGAATGGTTGTCCATTCCGAGCATTTCTGCCATTTCCACGTATAAAGAGGATGTACAACGTGCCGCGAAATGGGCAGCGGATGCGCTCACGCGCGCAGGCATGGAAAACGTGGAAATCATTCAGACCGCTGGACACCCGATCGTATACGCCGACCATTTGCATGCACCAGGCAAACCGACGGCCCTGATTTACGGTCACTATGACGTACAGCCCGTCGATCCGCTAAATCTGTGGGAGACGCCTCCGTTCGAACCGACAGTGCGCGATGGCAAACTGTACGCTCGCGGGGCAACGGACGACAAAGGCCAAATTTTCTTACATATTAAAGCGGTTGAAGCCTTGCTCGCCGAAAACAAAGAGCTGCCCGTCAACGTGAAATTCTGCATCGAGGGCGAGGAGGAAATCTCCAGCCCGAATTTGCCGATTTATTTGAACGACAACACGGAGAAGCTGCGCGCAGACATGGTGCTGATCTCCGATACGTCGTTGCTGGAAAAAGGAAAACCGGCCATCTCCACGGGCCTGCGCGGCTTGTGCTCGCTCGAAGTCGATCTGTACACGGCCAACACGGACCTGCATTCCGGCAGCTTCGGCGGCGGCGTGCCAAATGCGCTGCATGCGCTCGTATCGCTGCTCGCTTCGCTGCATGACGAGCAAGGCCGCGTGAGCGTCGACGGATTCTACGATGGCGTGCTGCCATTGTCTGCCGAGATGAGAGAAGAATTCGTGAAGCAAGGCTTCAACGAAGAACAGCTTCGCCAGGACCTGGGACTGGAACAATTGTACGGCGAAGAAGGCTACTCCTTCGTGGAGCGAGTCGGAGCGCGTCCGACCTTGGAGCTGAACGGCGTTTGGGGCGGCTTCCAGGGAGAAGGCACCAAAACCGTCATTCCAAAGGAAGCCCATGCCAAAATCACGTGCCGCCTCGTGGCCGATCAGGACCCGCAGCATGTGCTGGACCGCATCGAAGCCCACCTGCACGCACATGTGCAGCCTGGCGCAACGATTCAAGTGAAGCAAATCGAACGCGCTTTTGCATTCAATACCGATCCTTCCAATCCGATCCTGCAAAAAGCGGCAGACGCCTACGAGCAAGTCTACGGTGTGCGCGCGTTGTTCACGAAGGACGGCGGCTCCATCCCGATCGTCGAGAAGCTGTCCCGCGTGCTGGGCGTTCCGGCCGTCATGATGGGCTTCGGCTTGCCGGACGAAAACCTGCATGCCCCGAACGAGCACTTCAACCTGGAGAACTTCGATAAAGGGCTGCTCACCATCGTGCAATTCCTGAAAAGCCTGTAAGCAAACGATTTGTCCTTGATATGGTTCGATTGTTATTAATTTGATGGGTTGGTTACTGTTTATGGCCGATTCTATGCTTGCATGGCGAGCCTGCACCTCTGTATGAAGAATGAGATTTGACCCTGGGATACGGACGGTGACCCCCGACTTATAGGTTGAATTGAAATGGATAATTGACGAAACACCGCGTGCCTTTGTTGGCGCGCGGTGTTTTTACGGCGTATGGTGATTGGAGAAAAACATTGCGGGTTAAGGCCGAAGGTTTGGCGTGAGGGGATTTGGTGCGATGGCTGCGAGCATAGGCGTGCACGGGCACTCTCTCGCAAGCACACGGTACACCGCTTCACGACAATGGTGGTTAGCCACACAACTATGTTACGTGACTCGCTTGATCCCCAAGTTGCTGTACGCTACCAAGGGCAGGGCGTGTTGCCCCGTATCGCTTAAACTCTTACGAATCTGACACATCTTATTGGCTCGACAGACGGTGTATTCCAAATGTAACGAACATCAGACACGTTATTCGTACCAGATCGGCTCGTTCGGGGCCAATTTCGGCAAAATAACGACGCTGAAGTTCGTTAACATTTCTAGACAGCTATTTTCAGCCAAATAAGCGTTCTGATGTTCGTTAGAATTGAATTCCCCGTCTCCTTCCGCTTGCCTCCCTTCTTTTTGTACTCTCCACAGCTCCCCAAGATACGTTATCTTGTATCACTTTTATTGGGCAACCCAGCACGTACTACCACTGTAGCGCACCTGTTGTCCAGTCACCTATTCCCCTTTAACCTGTCCCATCAACTGGTCGATCCACGTTTTCTCGCCCGTGATCTGGGCCAAGGACAAGTTAAGCACTTCTTCGCGAAACGTGTCCGGCTCGCGCTGCTCTTGCCTTTGCAGCAGATCCGCTTCAAGCGTATCGAGCTGCTGCCGCCTCAGAGAAAGGATGCGCAGCCGATTCTCGGCGGTAATGTGGTGGAACAGGGATACCCGGATCAGGAATTCCACCTGGCTTTTGGCCTCCTTTTCGGAAAAGCGATTGACCAGTTCCGTAATCTTTTTTTCGCCCAATTTCGTCAATTCATAAATGGTTTGATTAGGCCTTCCGGCCTGCTCGTTCAATCGTTTGGTTACCAGCCCCTCTTCCGCAAAACGCCGCAGCGTCGGATACAGCATGTTGTGATTGATGTCCGTCAGGTAACCGATGTCGTGCTGGATTTGTTTTTTGATTTCGTAGCCGTGCCGCGGACCTTTCTCGATCTGAATCAATATTAGCAGCTCTATGTACATGGTTTCGTACCTCTCGTCGTGTGATTTGCCTTGGAGTACATGTTTAGTATCAGATTATCAATTAGCGCCGTTTCGTTCAATCGATTAATCCCCGGGAAAAGAATGAAATTCCAGTAACATGGGTCGCAGGGATGTGTTATTCCATTTATTGATATGTTAAAATAACATATGTTAAACTAACACACAATTACTTATGCTTTTCATTATCCAAAGGATGGGGAGGACTCGTGCATGAATCATGAAATTATCTCCTTGGAAGCCATTACGCAATTTCGTTCGCCTGTGGAAGAATTCAGTCCTTATGAATGGTACAAGCAAAAGCTGGAGCATGAACCGGTCAGTTACCATGAAGTGACCCGAACCTGGAACGTATTTCGCTATGCAGACGTGAAACGGGTGCTGAGCGACTACGAGCACTTCTCCAGCGTCAGGGAACGCACCACGATCAGCGCTGGCGCCGACAACGATGAAGGCAAGCATGCGGGCCGAATCGATTTCATGACCGATCCGCCGGAGCACCGCAAGAGCCGTGCCCTGCTATCTGCCGCGTTTACGCCGCGCAGCCTGAAGCTGTGGGAGCCGCGCATTCGCCAAATCGTAGACGGGCTGCTGAAGGACATGCAGGATGCGCCGACCATCGATGTGGTCAAAGATTTCACCAGCGCGCTGCCAACGATCGTCATTGCCGATCTGCTCGGCGTGCCATCCACTGACCGCTTGCTCTTCCAGCAGTGGGTTTATGACCTGTTCCTGCCTTTGCCGCAAGATCACGCGGAAGACGTCAACGAACGCAAACGCAATGCGGCTACTGCCTATTACAGCTATCTTCTGCCCCATGTCATGCACAAAAGAACCCATCTGACCGACGATATCATTTCCGATCTGATTCAGGCCGAGGTGGACGGAGAACGTCTCACCGACGACGAAATCGTACGCATGACGATGTTCATCCTCGGAGCCGGCATTGAAACGACCAGCCACTTGCTCGCCAATACGTTCTACGCTTTCCTGTACGATAAGCCCGAGATCTATGGCGAGGTACGGGCCCAGCGGGGACTGCTGCCCAATACGGTCGAGGAAATGCTGCGTTACCGCTTCCACATCGCCAAAATGGACCGGACCGTAAAACAGGACAATGAACTGCTCGGCGTGCCCGTCAAAAAGGGCGACGTCGTCGTCACCTGGATGAGCGCAGCGAACATGGATGAAGCCGTATTTGCCAATCCGTTCACGCTGGATATCCACCGGGCCAACAACAAACAGCATCTGACCTTTGGCAACGGTCCTCACTTCTGTCTCGGAGCTCCGCTGGCAAGGCTGGAAGCCAACCTGGGCATCGGACTGTTCATGGACCATTACTCAAAAATCGAGCCTGTTGCAGGTTATAAATTCGAAGATCACCTAAGCCCGTCCGCGGCGGGACAGATGTTGACTTCATTGCCGATTCACGTCACTCGTTAATTTATTTCCGTCAGGGAACACGTCGATTGACGATTCTCCATCTCGAAGTGAGATTATCGCCCGCGGCAAAATAAACGCTCCAGCAATTTCACACGTTCCTACAACACGAAAAAACTCCCTTACTTAGACAGCACACGCATTCCATTCTAGATGGTTTAACTTGCGCTGTTTGTGGTAAGGGAGTTCCGTTTTTTCTGTAACACATACCGACTTATGTTCGAAAAACCGTAAAATTCAACTGATGGGTCAGCTGTTTCAGATGGTCTATATCCCGCTGCACCTGTTCCGTGCTGTCCCCGTTCATCGCCTGATTGGCCCGCAGCGTCCGGCGGGTGTTCAGCATGCCGTCAATCAGCTTCAATACCGCATTCCGGCCGCGATGGTCCACGATCATGTACTTTTTGCGCGCATCCAGTTCAACCCATACGATATGGCTGAATATTGCAAACAAATGCCTCCGGTAATGTTCCATGTCCGCTTCCCTGTAATGCTCGCCGTAAAAGGCATAATACCCGTGCACGTGCAGCTTCTCCGTAAGCTTCGCGATGAATGGGTCCGATCCGAGCATCGCGTTTCGTTCCATTGTCGTGCCTCCATGTTTTCCGCGATCCAGTTGATCCCGTTTTTTTGCACTTATTGTAGCATAAAAACATGGTTATCATACAGGAGTCCTTTATAAGCTTCTAACAATAACTAGGATCATCCAATGCTGCTATTACAGAATCAAGCATTCTGATGTATTCTTCATTACTTACATTGCCGCGAATAAACGATGTATTCACACCAGATTTCCTCAACTTTTCAATCCAACTCAACGCTGCCTCTCTGCCTATACCACGCTCCAGCATACCATAGTACAGATACGCAATTTCGTTACTTACATTCGTATTAAACACCATCGGATCATCAGAATTGATGTTCACCTGAATATTAGATAATTCATGATTCGTAGGTGTTTGCAGTTTAAACAACTGATTACCAAAGATTGAATCAATTTCTCCAATGGCTTCGTTTGAAGAAGGATTAACTTCAATCACGATTCCTTGTCTTGAAATTTTCTCAATGAGGTATTTTTGCATATCCTGTGCCATAACTTCCTCAACCCCTGTTGTATTCATATGGACAGGCTCTCGCATTAAACGCAGATAACCTCTACAGTGATATGCCAGTAACAACTGGTCTTTGTCCCATGTACGGACAGTATGCATTTCACGAACACATTGTGCGGATTGATGTACCATCTTAGTATCATATTGGACACGTTGCATAGCTTTCAATACAGAATCACCGATGTGATTAAACCTTTTCTGGTACACCTCGTACAGGAGCCGAACAGTTAAACCCGTAGTGACTTGAAAAATATCCTCAGCCAGCGCCAGAATCTTCTGTTCGAGATAAATAAATGTTTTCGAATCAAGGTGCGACATTTTACTATAGACCCCCCAGATCCATAACATATTATCCAGGTATTCTCCTCTTGGCAAAATGACTACCTTGTTCTGTTGAACCCAATTGCATATATCCACTCCCAAAGCAATACCGTGACCTATTCGGTCTCCAGAATGAAGTTTGCAATAATCAATCACCTCATCCATCCGTCTCAAGCCTGAATTGATATGTCTAAAATCCTCTCCTGCATGAAATGTGAAAAACAGGCTCTGATCTTTCAGAACATATCCATCCCGATCAATCACTCGAATAGAGTCGTGATCACTGTTCCTCGCTTTTTCAAAAACGGGTGCAAATACCTGAACCGGGGTGCTATTCTCCAAACTAGCGGCATCAAGACCAACAATAAAGTTAGAAAGATATGGGATCCTTTTTCGCAAATTAGTCATCAAATGAATCTGATTTAAATAGGCTTGTTGTATCCTACCATAATATAGATGCCTGATCGTCGTTTCATTGTCACCTTCATAGCTACTCCAACACTTGTCCGTGTCGTCATCTCTTTTCAAAAGATGATATACGATGCCTATTCTAGGAAAGATAGTATTTGTATTACTTCGAATTCCATAGTCTTTTTCCAGTATGTTTTTATACGCTCCGAGAATTCTTACGACCTCTTGCTTAATCCGATGTTCCTGATCATGAATGGGAATACGGATCTCTGCCTTGTTCAAGTATGAATTTTGAAACAACGTTCTAAGCAGATGGGTGTAATAATCATCCTGATTCTTACGTATTCCTCGGGTGGCCCTACTGAAGTAGGGCCTAAAGAAATCCAATCCTTTGATTGAAGTCGATTGTGTAATTTGCTGATAGAATTCGTTTTTAATAGAAATATACTTGAAAAACACTGAAAAAAAGGATTGAAATTGATCAGGTTGATGATAGGCTGTCTTTTTATAAATCATCGCCTTATGCAAAAACAAATTCTCTGCATACGTTTTAATATGGGATGATGATGGAAACACAGAGAACATGATATCATGTCTACGATCTCCATCATCTAAACCAAAGTTCTGTTTCAATTCATCCAATACGGCCAGAAGATCAGAGGCATCATAATCTGCAATGGACTGATCCGTCAATATAGTTATCACAAAGGTGGACTTTTCTGAATCAAGTATTTGGGCAAGCCAACTAACTAGATTGGGAAGATGAGGTACCTGCTCAAGCTCCGATAAATATTTCCCCATAACAAGCCTTAGAATTCGGGCAACCAGAATGTAACAATAGACTTGGCTTGATTCCGCCAAATGGTTTGTTTCAAAACATGTCAGGAAATGCTCAGCCTCCGCGTTATTCATAACTAATTGCCATAAATGAGAGAAATTAAAAGCAGCAGAAGCATGAATGTGATTCTCGGCAACCCCTCGCTGCATCACATCATGTAATGATGCATCTGCGAGGTTAATATGCTGGTAGACTCCGTTCAATTGCTCGGGATCCGTAATTCCATTCATAGAGTAGTGAATTGCGACAAAAAGATCCATCGGCATCAGTCGACTAAGTGTATGAAAGAAATGAACCTTATCCAATTCTTTATACTCAGACCAAAATCGATCATATTTGTTGCTTTCACTTTCATTACGGCCATTTTTCCAGTATTTGAACACAATCTCTCCATCACGGTGTGAAATAAAGGCCTTCGCAAAAGATTCCATGATGCCTAAATAGTGTTTATATATACTTTGATTCCATGCATGATTCGAAGATACAAAAAACGGATAAAATATTTCGAGCATCAGATTGATTTCATCAAGGCTGTCTGGTGAACATTTTAACAAGATATTTCTATGTAAAATATGAGATAATTTCTTTCTTTGCTTTGCAATCACTTGGCCTTCAATTAAACCGGAATTAACGGGCGTAACTTCTGCAAGTTTCAGTACAGGGTTCCCACTCTGCATATAAAATGCCAAGTCTTTAAAGGGGAACAACGCTACATGCAAGAGAAGGTTAATTTTCCTGATCATACTCATCTCCAGATGGTTCTATGTCTTCTAAGGATTGTCCAAGCTGCTCCAATTCTTGGGAGACCCCGTACTTCACCGCTTCTAACGCTTGTTCAAGCTCCTTACGCATAAGCCTCTTTGCTTCCTGATATTGTTGGTCTTGTTGAATCGCAGGATTGGCCTCTTGTAGATAAAAGGAAATCTCTCTGATTAAGTGTGGGTACGGGTACTCCGAGCTTTCTGTAAACAAAACGTCCAGATCAAAAGAAACTTCATTCTTTAACGTCGCTAAAAAATGTGTTGCTTCTACACGACCAAACCATACATAACTATTCTGTGATAATTTTTTTACCTCAGAGAAAATTTCCTTGTAATCATCTATACTTAATTTATCTTTGTGTCGATACTGCGTAATCCTGCCTACTACACCTCTTACTCTTCTATATATTGTGTTCTCTCCATCTCTCACCTCGTTCATAAATGCATCATATCCGCGATAGAATTTCGGAGAAAGACGCAAGCTGTCTATTTCTGAGTTGACTAATTGTGTTGCTAAATACCCCTTTATCTTTTTGTATATTCTTTGCAACAACTGTCCAACCGTTTTACTACTATACTTTTCCCCATCCTTGCTCTGATTGATTTTCTGAAGAGCACGATAATCCTTGTTGGATGTAAAATTTTCTTTAAGACTATCGGTTAACATAATCTTCGACAATGTATTAACAATAATTGTATGGTATACCTCATTATCAATTGAACATAATGGCACCTTTTTTAATTCTTCCACTAATTTTACAATTTGCTCTTCTCCTGAAATAAGCTCGTGAAAGAGCTTCTCAACGAAGTCAAATTGTGATGAAGTAGAGCTGAGTTCTTGCAAAAAATTCAAACTCCGCTTCACGTCCATATTCTCCTCATAATATCCTTTGCTAAACAAATCACTGATCAGGGTTTTATTCTGACGCATTACGTGGACAATGGACATAAATACAATTCGTTCTTTTTCGATGGCCTTTGGAGAAAATGCTTGTTTCGTATAGTAGATATCCTCTTCATTTTGAGCATTTTGAGAGAAAAGTTCATCAAGTAAAAGAAAACCTGACTGCAATTTGCTATGCGCAGTAATGCCCAGTACAACATAATACAAATAATACCCTTGATACCTGTTTATGTTTTGGTCTGATATAGGGACATCTGCCTTATGTTTGCCCATTTCTTCAAAAACTTGTTGCTTCATTGTTTGATATTCAGATTCGGAGTAACGAACATCCTCTAATAAAGAGCGAATTAACTCGCCCAATATTAGAACAGGCAATCTATTATCCGACTGTACTTTCCCATATTCGATAAATGTACTCTGAGCCTGATCTCCCCACCGAAAGATCTGATCCATAAATTCACGTTGTTTGGCCGCCAAATGAGTAGAAGACATAATAATCGTATCGATGAGAGCCTTAACGGACTGAAATAGTTTTTGTTGCTGTTCTGCGGTCGGTAATTGCTGATATTCGGCGCTCGCTTTGAGTTTATTAATTTGATGCACGTGATAATAAACATTCACAAGACCTCTTGGTTTCTTGTCAAAAATAACATAGCTGCTTTTAATAGGACGTTCTACAGATTGTTTACCTTCCGAGAATTGAACTTCATAAGAAAACAGACTGTCGTCCCCCATTAATTGACTTAACTGAGTCATAAATTTCAGATCACCAAATGAAAATAGCGGAATGGTATTGTTATTCCAGTTCACCAACTGATGACGACGAGCAGGAGGAATCAATTTTTTCAAGTATTCATGTGACAAGTTCCATTTTCGTTGTAAAATCGTTGGATTTCGCTCCTCCTCTTCTTGGCTAAGCTCTCGCCCTTCAAGACTTTCTAAACCTCCATCCCTAAAGCGCATGCCAGGACGTAAGTTGCTCTGTTGCAAGTTCTCATCCTGCAACAAGGCTGTAGTCAACGACTCAGCGAATATGTCATAATCACCCGACAGCACGGTAACAATGTTAGGATGGTTAGCGTATTGCAAAATGGATTCAATTAACTCTCTTGTTTTGATTGTCTTGAGATCAATATCATCGATGAAGATAAAGATAAGAATCTCCTCGTCCAATTTAGAGCTACCAAAAGCTTTTTGCGTTTTGATCAGCTCATTCACGAGCATATGTAACTTTCGCTTAAATTCGATATCCGGGATCAGCATTCTGGATGATTTTCTGATATGTGTAGCTAAGTCGGCATAATTTTGTGTTAACAACGTCCTATATTCGCTCTCCGTGTATAAATGATACTCAATTAATTCATTCATCTTGCTTCGCAATGGATTATTCTGTCTATACACACAGTTGTTAAAAAACTCAGATAGTTTCTCCTCCTTATCTTCACGCGTTGTCTTCTTCTCGATCTTGTTGAGTAACTTGTTTACTTTCTGCTCTAATAATCCAATAATCGAGCCCATGATTTTTGTGTTTTGTCCAAAATTATCAGGCTCAATAATAGGTAAAATAACATTCAAATCTCGTCTTACCCTATCATTTAGATAAGCTCTTACCGTATGGATTGCCGAAGATTTTCCCGTTCCCCTTGCTCCGAAAACCCCTATGGTGTTATTAATCTCTCTACTGTATTCAAGTTCAATCTCTGTATCATCACAATTCTCTTTCACTTTGGTCTTCGTTGCGGCTTGCCGAATAGTTTCAATATGCTCAAGCATTAGGTCATATGTGGGCATGATCAAGCCAATTTGATCCTTCAGATTTCTTGCACCGATAAACACCTCTACATCCTGTACCTGCTTCGTTTCATTTGTGGACATCTCTGATTCTCCTCTTCTTCTTTTCTATTTGAAATAATTACCGTAACGCTAGGCTGTAATATCTGGCTTTTTCTTGTCCACGAACAGCTTATGTAACATAATTACGGATGCATTGCTTAGGATCACTTTTTTGGCGTAAAACTCTTTCTCAAAAAAACGTGACAACACCCAAAATACGACGATATGGACAAACAAGAACAACCGAATCACCCAATCGGATGAAACAAAAATCAAAATAGTACCATAAACCATTACAAGCAAACTTGCTAAAAAGAGAGAGCGAATCATAATCATTTTTGATAGTAGAATTTGCAGATTAGTTCGATCTTCTGTTCCTGATAACGAGTTGGCCCACCTGAAATAGATGATCCAATTATTCCTTTTTATACTTTCAGCATCGGTGCTCTCATCTTTAAAGACTTCATTTTTGATGTTGTACCTCTCTACAAGCTCTTTTTCAACTTCCGAAAGAATATGTACATTCTCATCATATACCACTTTATTTTTGGTTTGTTTCCTGAACTTTGCATCTTTAAACTTGATATGCCTCGCTGACCAATGAGATAATAATGAACCAAGAACGTAACAAATGACCAGCAAAAGCAAATACATAATTACGTTGTGTTTAAAAATGAATTGGATTAACGGATAGCTTGGCTGGCTAATCAATGTCGATTGTGACACAATCAGTTGATAAATCCAATTGAAATCCTCGATTCTCAGAAAAAAAATAGTCGTTCCGGTTAATAGAGCTGCCAATACAAATCCTGGAATAAAAATTCCAATAAAGTCATACAAAAAATCCTCTAGCTTTTGCATATCTCACTCTCCGTTTAATATTAATCAATTTCTATTAACAGTCTGCTAAATAAACTTTCATTGATACTTTATTTATCGGAAAATTTAATGTTTTATTTATGGGCCGGACTCGTCATATGTATCAAAAAGAAACAAGTGTTACGGCACATGCCACTTATTGCCGATCAACGCTTGTTCCTCTTTTATTAACTGACATATAGAATCAAACTCTCAGTGTGAATGAATTCATAAAACGACGGATACTAAGCCCAAGGCTCCTCATATTGAGATGCGAGAAAGCCTCTTCCCTTTCACCCAGACGCCCTCGATTTCCAATGCCTCATTCAGCAGCACGATATCTGCCTGTTTGCCCGGCGCGAATGAACCTGTGCGATAATCGATGCCCAGCAGCCGTGCGGGCGTCAGGCTTGCCGCGCGTGAAGCGGCATTCAGGTCAAGGCCGACCTCCTGCACGAGATAGCGGAATCCGCGCACCATGGTCAGGGTGCTGCCGGCCAAGGCCCCGCCTTCTTTCAGGCGGGCCACGCCCTCCTTGACGATGACCGGCAGATCGCCGATTTTGTATTCGCCGTCGTCCAGCCCGGCGGCGGACATCGCATCGGTGATCAGCACGAGCTGATCGGCAGCCTGCTTCAGCTGCGCCAGGACGGAAATCGCCGCCGGGTGCACATGGATGCCGTCGGCGATCACCTCGGCGCTGATGCGCGGATCGCTCAGCACGGCTCCGGCCGCCCCGGGATTGCGGTGATGCAGCGGCGTCATCGCGTTGAAGGTGTGCACCGCATGATGCAGGCCTGCCTGCACGGCGCGCTGCACGTCTTCATACGTGGCGTCCGTGTGCCCCAGAGCCGCCGTAATGTGCCGGCTGCGCAGCCACGAAATGACTTCCAGAGCGCCATCGCGTTCCGGCGCCAAAGTCACCTGGCGAATCAGTCCTGGATATTGCGCTTCCCAGTCCTTCAGCCAGGATACGTTGGGCAGCACGATATGGTCCGGATTTTGCGCGCCCGGCCATTTCGGGCTGAAAAACGGTCCCTCCAGGTGCACGCCTTCCAGCTGTGCGTACGGCATTTCGCCAGAACGATAGCTGTGCACTTCGCTCAGCACCTGATCCAGGCGTTCTTTCGGCGCGGTCATCGTGGTCGCCAGCATCGCCGTCGTACCTTGTGTCGCATGGAACGACGTGATTTTGTCCAGCACCTTCGGACTGGCGTCCATGAAGTCTTCGCCATTGCCGCCGTGCACGTGAATGTCAATGAACCCGGGCACGATTACGCCCTGCTCCGGCACGGGCAGGGTGACCGCATCGCGGCGGATCGACGCCGGAAGCCCTTCGGGCCGTCCGGCATAAAGGATTGTGCTATCGGTCCAGGCGAGGAGGCCGTCCTCCGCCAGACCGTCTGGCAGCACCATTTTGCCGCGCAGAAGGTAAATGGGGCTGCCGCTCTCTTTTCCGTATGCTGTTCCTTGGGCTTGTGCTCGTGTGTCACTCATTTAACCAACCTCCCCGCTGCGCTATCCAGCAGCACCACCACGTTCGGATGGCATTGCAGCAAAGAAGCCGGGCACGCCGTCGTGATCGGTCCCATGAACGCCTCGCGGATGATGTCCGCCTTTTCCTCGCCGCGCGCGATCAGCAAAATCTGCTTCGCCTTCAGAATGCTGCCGACACCCATCGTAATGGCCTGCCTTGGTACCTCATCGATATGATCGAAGAAGCGGGCGTTGGCTTGACGCGTTTCTTCTTTCAAATCCACGACATGGGTGCGGCCTGTCAATGCGCTGCCCGGTTCGTTGAAGCCGATATGCCCGTTATGCCCGATGCCCAGCAACTGCAGATCGACTGGACCGCGCTCTTCGAGCATTTGCTCATACGCCTGGCATTCCTCGTCCAGATCGGCGGCACTGCCGTTCGGCACATGCGTCCGCTCTGCATCGATGTCGATATGATGGAATAACTGCTCGTTCATGAAATGACGGTAACTCTCCGGATGATTTTTCGGGAGCCCGACATATTCGTCCAAATTGAAGGAGGACGCCTGGGCGAAGCTCACCAGCCCTTTCTCGTACAGAGCGATCAAATGTTTATAAATGCCGACCGGTGAGCTACCTGTAGCCAGTCCCAGCACGGCTCGCGGCTTCGTTTGCAGCAGGCTCGCGATCAGTCCGGCCCCGGTAGCGTTCAAATCTTCTTCATGCTCAAAAATGCGAATGTTCATGTCGTCAGGCACCTCCGTTGTGATGAACTCGATAAGACTGCACGTTGTGATACGATTGCTCCAGCTTGGGAATGAAACGGTCGAAATCCGCGCTGACCATGCCGGTGAACAAAATGTCGATGACATGCAGCAGCGCGATGCGGGAAGCCATGTCTCCACGCCGCATGCCTTCTTCCAGCGATGAAGTGAACAGCGGAATGTCGGCCTCATTGGCCAGCTTGTTGCTCCCGTAGGACGTCAGCGAAATCGTCGCCGCACCCGCCTGCCGTGCGCAATGCAGAGCATCGATCGTCTCCGGCGTTTCGCCCGAATACGATACGGCCATCGCCACATCACCCTCGGTCAGCGAAGACGCGGACGTAATCTGCATATGGGAATCCGAGAAGGCCGTGCAGCTTTTGCCGATACGGACCAGCTTCTGATAAAAGTCCTGCGTCACGATCGACGAGGTGGCCACCCCGTATAAGTCGATACGCCGGGCGTTGCAAAGCAGCCGAATGGCCTGCTCCACCCTGCCCAGGTCAAGCAGCCTAGTGGTGTCCGAGATGGAAGCCAAATGGTTCGCCTCGATGGCGGCCACGATTTTGGACAACGGGTTGCCTGCCACGATATCCTGATACGCCGACTCCTGGGCAGGCTGGGATATTTCGGCGGCCAGCTTCATTTTGAAGTCGGGGAAACCTTTGAAGTGAAAGGATTTGCAGAACCGGGTAACGGTCGCCGGACTCGTTCCACTCTTCTGAGCCAGCTGATTAATCGTCCAGCCCGGAACGTCGGAGGGAGAGGCGAGAATAACCTCGGCAATACGCCGCTCTTGCGACGGCAAGCTGTCCAGTTCCTGTCGTAATGCATGCAATATGGCTGCCATATGAATTCCTCTTTTGAAAATTATTTTTATTATATATTTCGTATGTCAGAAAATTATTTTCATTCGTTAATTTCATTGTAAACATTCACACGAGGCAAATCAAGAAGCTTACACTGCTTTAGAGATAAAAATTTAGAGATGTGGATTGATCCAAGTAAGGCCAGCTTGATGGAAGAAGCTGCGTGTTTTATAGTGGAAAACAAAGAGACGGGTTCATTCCCGATATGGAGGAACTGCGCATGAACGGGCGACAACGCCAAAAGATCATTCCGTCCCTATGGATCATTGTGGAGGTACGATCCGGGGAACATCCTTTCTTTTCGCTGTACGCGGTGGATTGGAAACGTGGCGGCCGCTTGAGTTGGGAGGGCTGGGAGCGTCTGGAGGAACTGCTTCAGTTCCATGTGCCGATTCGGCGCAAAGTTGGAAGCACACGAACGACGACGGAGCCTTGCGCCAAAATAGCCAAAAAAGCGCGGCATCTTCGGTTAAACGAAGCAAGCCACGCAGAATTGGAGCGGTTGTTTTATCGGAAGTTTTCACGTAAAGCTTGGAAAGCATTTGTGAGGATGCATCAGGCAGATGGATGGCTATGATATCGGTAATTTGAGTTTCTGCATCTCATTCGTAATGTGGTTACGCACCAGATATGATCGGACAATTATGTACTCTCAATAAGAGAGTGAATTTCTTTCATTAAAATCTAACGACGAACAGGATGATTATATTATGCTTTGTTGCTATAAGAACACCATCACGCTCAGCCTGTAGATGCTTGTCCCCTTGGAACCTCTGCAGGCTGGGTCTTTCCCAAGGGAGCGTGATGATAATGAAACAGTACAAAACAAATCGAAATCAAGCTTACATCCGGCACCAAAGACAACGTGTGATCCAGCGCAAGATGAGGATCGCTCAATTACGAGGCTGGGCCTATAAGTATAAGGGCATGTTTGCCAAAGGCAAAGTCCACTGCTCATGCTGGTGGTGCACCCGCAAAACATCCCGGCTTGGTTACTCCAGGTCAGATCTGGCGAAGATTTGCCGCTGTGAAGAACAGGTACTTGTATGGGCTGATTAACAGACAAAGAAGAGGACATTATCCTTCAACCATGAGCTTCAAGAGTTGGTTAATTTCCATAATAGACAATGAAGGGCATGATCTTATTCTTGTTTTCGCACCTTCCCCTGGAGCTCCGGGGGATTCAACCAGCTATATACAAAGGAAGGTGTAAATTTGAACAAAAAGATAATCTGGGGTCTGCTAGTCCTGGTTATTGCTATTGCAGCCTTTATTATTGCCCGTACACAAAGCGAGACATTCCAGACGGTCTATAATATCTCGGCGATCGTGGTTATTATTCTGATTTCCCTTCTATTTTTCAGAAAAAAAACGTAGGAGAGCTTGCGTGAACTACCCTCCACCTACGCTAAACGCTTAGAGGTCGGGGCTTCTAAGTTAAATGTTTCGAGTGCCTCATTGCGAGTTTCAAAAACCAGATTATTCCAAATGATGCCTCGGTCATAAAGACCAGGGCATTTTGTATGCCTGCAGTGAAGGAACTATGCGAATGTACATATTCTTCTGTGCACTCTTCTTACCGTTATGGATTAATGAACGAATGGTTTAGTTAAACAAAGCTTTTCCAATGGGGTTATGGCTTGTTCCCCGCACCAGCTACAACTGAATAAATCCCCTGTTTGTCATGCTTCAGTATAACGATAAAGGTGCCTGGATTAAATTCAGGATCATCTTGTTGCATATCATAAAAACTCTTTAAACGTTTTGCTAGCAACTTACTCTCGTACTGGATAACATCCCGATTCTCATCGGCCTTATATTCTTTGATTTTTACAGCATCACTTGGAAGTACCGAAGCGGCTTCAAGTAAAGCTTCCTTTTTTGAAAGCCTTGGACTATCCGTTGATTCAAACTGCAAAGTCACATTGAAAGCTGTTTTGTTCTTGGTTACTTCATCTTCCGAATATAAAACCAGAAGCTTATCATTTTGATAAGTGCTGATCGCTGCATCCTCTCCCCTTTCATCTGCTCCGCGAAGTTGTTCAATAGCCTTCTTCGTATCACCAAGCCCTCCATCTTTCGTAATTAAAGGCTCAATTGTTGGACTTTCGCTTACTAAGGTGTTGCTATTTTCTTTATTTATTCTATTTTGTTCCGCAGCCGGTTCAGTCACAGGGCTTGTAGCCTCTTTTACTACCTCATTGGTGTTTACATTTTCATAGCCCGATTCACTACAACCTATTAATGCTACAGACAAAGAAATACATCCGGCCATTATAATTAGTCTCTCACTATTACGCACACTCAATCCTCCATGTATGTATATGGTTAATCCTAGCACAAGGGGTTAATTACCGCGATATGGAAAGACCGCCTTTAACTCAGCCGATCTCCTTCCTATGGTTACATCCCTGACTTTAGAAGAAATTGAGGAAATTTTAGCTGGATGGAAAGTAAAAAGCAAACAACTCCCTGAGAGTATCACTTTTGTCCAGAACGACTTATAATTCTTCCTGTTAGTAAATATATTAAAGGGTTTACGTCGATAAGTCGACAAAAACCCTTATACATCAGTGCTTTTATGCCTTTGCCAATCTCTTATCATACATCAATTGCATATACACCCCGAACGGATCGCGCACAATACCGTATGCCTCGCTAAACACGATCGGACCAAGCGGCGTGATCACTTCGGTTCGTGGGTCCCCGACCAACGAGTGGTATATCCGTTCGATCTCCTGTTTGTCCACCGATTGGATGCAAAGCGACGTGTTATTGCCCACAATGTAGTCCAGTTTCGGCACCATCGATTCTTCCGCCAGCATGATTTTGTGCACCCCGACTTCCAGGATGGAATGAGATATCCATTGCTCCCGTCCCGGTTCAATCACCATCGCCGGGTCCATTTTCTTCATATCCTCGTACGTGACCTTAAATACAACGTTGGCCTGCAAATGCTCGGTATAAAACGCAATGGCTTCCGCCCCTCTTCCATTCATCGACAAAAACGTAACCACTTCATAACTCATTCCATTCGCCTCCTGATTATTTTGCTGTGTTCCATTGAACAATGTATACTATACAATTCAAAGGTTTCAGAAATGGATACCATTGGCGGGCATCATAGAAATAACTTCAACCAATGCACGTTCCCGGCAAAAATCAAGCGCGACGCAGCCTTCACAATAAACCAACCGCTGCACTGGAGGACCCTTTACAATGATGAAAAAATACGAATCCCTCTATAAAATGATGAACTACGTATACAAAAAGGATCGCTTTACGCTTCAGGAGCTGCGGCAAGAGTTCGGCATTTCCAAAAGCACCGCGCTTCGTTACATCAAAGCGTTGGAAGACATCGGCGTACCTTTGTATTCCGAGATGGGCCGATATGGCGGCTATCGCATACTCGATACGTACAAAGTGCCTCCCGTGACCTTTACGCCTCAGGAAACCTATGCGCTGTTTTTTGCGTTAAAGGGAATTGAACTCTTGGGCTCCATGCCCTTTCGCGCCGAATACGGCACGATCCGCTCCAAATTTCTGGAGACTGTATCGCCGAAAATCCAAAACACGTTAGCGCTTATTCAAACCCGCGTTTCCTTTGGAACGGTCAAAATGACAGACAACGCCCCCTTGCTGGAAGACCTTCTTCAGGCGGTCATGGAGCCAGCCATTATTCGTATCGTTTACCAATCCCCGAACAAGCAAACGGAACGACGTGTTCAGCCGATCGGCATTTATGCCAATCACGGCCATTGGTACTGTCCGTCCTATGATCTGGATCAAGGGGAGTACAGAGTTTTTCGCTGCGACAGGATTGTAAACGTCACAGTACTGGACGACGAACAGCCCTTGGATCTGATCAAAGAAATGGATTTGGACAATCGCTTTCAACTGGTTAACCAAAGCAAACAAGCCATTGAGTATGCAATTGAAATTACCGCTGAGGGTCTAGCCATTTTCGAACGGCACCACTACCCCAACATGTCCCTTTCCGAAAAAGACGGACATTTTTGCATTACCGGTTGGATTGAACCGGCGGAGAGGCATTTCTTGCTGCAGTACTGTCACCGGTTCGGAACGACTTTGCTGGATATACAGCCTCCAACCTTAAAACAGGACTTCGTCAAACAACTGCAAGAATTAGCCTTCCGGCTACATTGAGCGGCATAATAGCAACGCTGTTTTCAAGCCCGAAACAGGCATGAGCACCCGTATGTAATCTGTTGATCCGCCTTCGTTGTACCCTAAATCATGACGTCAATCTTATTAAGAATCTTAGGCGCATATTATGCTGCCCATTTTTAAGTTAAAACTGAACCATCGCGCTTGACCTTACATAATATGAGTTGACTGTATCCCCTTAACCTTGTTACACCAACCAAACCCGAGCAAGGAGGGGTGAACATTGAAGGGTATCGATCATAAAAGCAAATTTCTGTTGACCCACCGTGAACGCGAAGTTTTCGAATTGTTGGTTCAGGACAAAACAACTCGCGACATTGCAGGGCAGTTATTCATCAGCGAAAAAACGGTGCGTAACCATATTTCGAATGTGATGCAGAAACTCAATGTTAAGGGTCGTTCGCAAGCCGTCGTTGAGCTGATCAAGCTTGGAGAACTAAAGATCTGACGCGAGCGTACACAGTTGTTAAAAAAGCATGAAAGTCTTTTCCTATTCTTCAACTACGAAAAGAATGGGGAGAGGCTTTTTTGCTTCTTGGACCTTTTCCATTGCTGCCGCTACAATAAAAATATGCCTTTGCGTCCGATGTATTCATCTGCGCAAAGGCATATTTTCCATACTTGCTGCTTCTTACCGAAGATTGTTCATGCGACCGTTGGAACGTTCTGTTACGCCATGATCAAGTACGCCATCACGATGATGATTCATCGCATTCGTCGGGAAGATACGTTCTACCATGCTTGAGAAGGTATCCAGCATGCCGCTGACAGGTTTGCCGTTGCGAAGATCCGTCGAATATTTCTCGGCATGTTCCACGAATTCCGGGTTAGACGACACATAGACATTCTCTACGTTAGGCGCAAACTGCTTGACTCTGGCTGCGATTTTGCCCTTGATTTCGGCAGGCGTATTGTCGTCCGAGCTGTTTACCCGGTTTTCGCGCTTTACGCCATAATCCCCCGTATTTTCGTTGATGGGAATTCTGTCGCTCCCGGTCAATCCGCGCATCATGCCGTACGAACCGGTGCCCATCGTACCGTAAAGTCCGCGATCATTGCTCAGATGGCTGCGATCCGTTGCGGTTCCCGTGTTTAATCCTGGGGTAACCCGGTCAACGCTGTATGGGGACCTCGCTCCCGCACCGTCATTTACGCGAAGTCCTCCCATGTCAGGGGACAAGGTACGGCTGCGCATCGTATCATCCGCGTAGCCGGAATAACTGCGAGCACGGTATGAATTCGTGTTCAACTTGCCCGCGTGACCATCGGTAAGTCGAACAGCAACATATGCATTGCGATCGGTCAACAAAACATTCGCCGATTTCACTTCTTTCATGTCGGCAATGTGTTTGGCCAGCTCGTCGCTCGTCTTCAGGCTGGTCACGTTATGGGCGCGGTAGTTCCGAGCACGGATCCCATCCAGGCCGTTGGTTTCGACGCCATAACGATTGATCCCTCTTGCTTCGTGACGCACGCTTTTCGTTTGCACATTGCCGGCATCCCGGCTGGTGCCGCAACCCGTTAACCCTGCCATAACAAAAATTGCGGTAGACAAAGATAAAGTAATGGCTTTTGCTTTTTTGGCTGCTGGCATTAGCTCATCCTCCAATGTGGGTATTTTGGTCACGAAAATAGGATGCGCCCTAGGCCTTTGCGATATGCTGAAAGGATATGGAACAGCAGGCTGAAAAATATAAAAGCGGCGCATGCACCGGAGTGCAGCACCGCTTTCTGAATTTTAGTTATTTGAAGTAGAAGTGGAAGAAGTGGAATCCGATTTTTGACTGTCCGCTGACGAATCATTTGCCTGTTTCAGCGTTTCAGGGAAGTTTTCCGCTTCTTTAAGTGCATCTGCTTGCAAAGCATACGCCCACTTGCCATCCGTTGTGATCACCCAGATCGTATCGGGCTGCGATTTCTCGACAAGGCCGCGATACACATCTGTAACCGTTGTTCCATTGACCGTTTGTTCAATGGACAATGTGAAACGCGGCACGGTATTTTTCAGTTCCGATGCCTTGCGCACGTCGTCCGCGGTCGCCAAATTTTTGATTTTGCCCAGCAAAGACACGGCATCATCAGCCTTGGCTTCCTTACCGTTCAAAGTCCACGTTCGGTCCGCTGCCCCTGCTTCCGAATTCGTCTTCAACAGCCATGTCGCTGCCTCGCCTTCCCAATCGGCAGACTGTACATTGGCTTCATCCAGGTTAAACGGCGTTGTATCCAACAATTCCCGGCGGGTAAGATCGATGCCGGTCACCGTATCGGTTTGGACGGCAACGACAGGACCGTCGTTAACACGTACATAACGAGCATTATCCGCCGGAAGCTGGCCACCGATGGTCACCGTCAATTGCTTACCGTCTTTCAAACCGATGCCGATCCGGCTTGCACTTTGTCCAAGTCCGTATTTCTCCAGGTCCTGCGGTTGTTCCTCTACGACCATCTCCTGTTCGGCAGCGCTAAGCGAATCCAGCCAGCTGCTTACCGCGTAGCCGTTCAGGGGATAAGATTCGGGTTCCGTCATGGTCCATACCCCTTCTTTAAGCTCAAGCTTGGAGGCTGGGGATGAACTGCTGCCAGACATAGACGCGGAGGCAGCATCCGCCGCCGTTTCCGTGTTTTCACGTTCAATGGACAGCGACTGAATGTCGCCTGCTGCAATGTCCAGCAGCTTTGCTTTCTGTGCTTCTTCTTCCCGAAAGTAATTCTGGTTCGCGGCATAGATCCAGCCAACGATCAGCACCAAAACGACCAATATCGTAGGCATCCATTTCTTCATACGCGTCTGCGCCTCCACCACAACAGCACACCGATCAATACAAAGAACAGCGGGAATCCGACAATAGCGGCAAAGAAAATGATTCTGGCCTGCTCACCGCTAAGGTAAGCGACTTCGTAACCCGGATTCACCCGGGCCCGGATCGTTACGCCATCCTGCTTTTCGCTCAGATAGTTGGCAATGTTTAAAATAAAATCACGGTTGCCGCCGTTGGCGATCTGCGAATCCTGCATAAAGATGGATGAACCCAGAATGACTGCCTTGGGTTTGCCGTCCGTTGTATCTGCTGCATACCCGATTTCGACCGGCCCTTGCACGTCCTGATCCTTGTCATTGGTCGTTTCGTTTTGCAGCAGGCCCTCGATGTTCGTTTCGCCATAACTTTCCACGCTGGAACGCAGCAGCGGCGACAACGTATATTTGTCCTGCCCCTTGCTTGTCAATGCGATGGACAACGACAGCATAGGGTACAGCTTGCTTTCCGAAAGTTTGTCCGTGATGGCATGACTTCCATACTCCGGCACAACCCACAGCGGACCCATGGTGCTCGCTTGTTGATGATCCACCATCACTGCATGTTTATCCACGACGCCATAATCGGCCATTAACGCATCGATGTTCTTCCATGAGGACTTCATATCTTCGCTGAATCCGAGCGATAGCAGCAGTTTGCCGCCATTCTCCAGATATGCCCGAATTTCCTTAAGCTCAGTATCGCTAATGTCTCGCTGCGGTCCAATGATCGCCAGCACATCCGCGTCATCGGGAACTTTTCCGGCCTGATTCAGCTGCAGTTCCTCCGTGGTCACATTGCTCTGCTCGAGCGAGGAACGCAATGTGGAAAGCTGATCCAGTCCAAGCTCTTCATGACCGGAAAGGAAGACCATCTTGTGTTTTTCCGTAGACGTCAGGTTAATTAGCGCTTGGGTAAATTTCTCTTCACCCGTAAACTGGTATGAACCATCCGCGCCGTCTCCAGCTGCCGTAAACAGGCTTCCAATATCGATAACCTTGTATTGATCGCCCCGCTCAAGCACGATGGAGCTGCCGGTGATGCCGTATTTCGAAGCCAGGGCTGGCTCTTGCGAGAGATTGTACTGTTTCACCTTCAGCTTGCTGTTTCGTTTCGCATATTCCTGTACCATGTCGGTGACTTCCCGGTTCAATACCGTATTGTTGGCATTTTCCACGATGAGCACCAATACGTTGACGTCTTCTTTTACGTTTTGGATCGCGCTAAGGGACTGATCGGATAAGGTATATTGTTTGTTTGAAGTCAGATCCAGCTGAAAGCCGCTGAGTGAATTCAAGAACAGGGTTACCAAAACGAATATGCCGATTACAGCGACAGACAGCACGGTGCTGTTGGTGTGACTCAACCATTTTTTCATGTTCTCACCTCCACCGCTTCCGTTCGACGATTTGAATGCTTAACAGCAGAAATACCCCTGTGAGCGTAACGTAATAGAGAACGTCCGGCCCGTTCAACACGCCTTTGGTAAAGCTCTCGAAGCGGCTGGTCAATGCAAACGGCGCGAGCCATTCCTGCAATGCCGAACCCGTGTTGCCCCCGAATGAATCAAGCATCCACAGAACGAGCAAAATAATGAAGCCGGCTACCGCAGACACCATCTGATGCTGGGACAAGGTCGAGGCAAACAGACCGATGGCCATCATGCTTCCCCCCATGAAAATTAATCCCAATGCAGACAGCCACACCGTCGTCAGGTTCAGCGTGCCGAAAAAGGACATGATGAATGGGTAAACCAGACTGCATAGGATCAGTACGAGCAAAATCGCGAGCGAGGCCAAATATTTCCCGAAAATAATCTCGGTTACCCGCGCCGGCGAGGTAAGCAGCAGTTCGTCCGTTCCCTGCCTGAACTCCTCGGCGACAAGCCGCATGGTTAACAGAGGCACCACGAACAGCAGCATCGATAACGTATCGCCAAGAACCAGGCGGTAGTCCACAATGCTCGGCTGGTAATACACAAAGCTGGAATAGAACAAAAGACTCGTTAACAAAACATAAATGGCAAAAGCAAAATACGATGTGGGCGACAAAAAGTACGCCTGCAGCTCTTTATTGCATACCGCCATCATTCTTCTCATCGGGAACCCTCCCCTGTACCGCCGTCGGATTTGGCACCCGGTGGTTGCTCGGTCTCATCGACCGCTGCCGAGGGGTCATCCTTGATATCAGGCCCAGGCCGTTCGGGGTTTTCATCATTTGCGTATGTAAACGCATTCGCTTCCGTTGTTTCAGACCCCTCCCCACCGCTTTCGGTTGTCGTGAGTTTAAGGAAGACCTGTTCCAGACTGAGATTTTCCTTCTTCATTTCCAGGATGGGCAGTCCCGCACCGGATAAAAGGTAGAACAGTTCTTCCCGGAAATCTTCCGGAGATTGCCCGGTCAGCAGCATTTTTACGGTTTCTCCTTCCGCATGGCCATGGCCGGCTGCCGCTCCTGGCTCCCGCACCGTTTCATGCTGTACCTTTTCCCAAGGCTGAAGCACGTTCTTCAGCTCTTCCTCGGTCGCCTTGACCTCAATGGACACCTTGAACCGGTCCTCCATCGATGAACTGAACTGCTGCGGCGATCCATCCATGACGAGTTGGCCCTGATTGATAATCAGCATCCGATTGCAGAGCGTGCTAACCTCAGGCAAAATGTGCGTGCTGAGAAGCACCGTGTGATTCTCGCCCAATTCCCGGATCAGGTCACGGATTTCGATAATTTGGTTCGGATCCAGCCCTGAGGTTGGCTCATCCAGAACGAGCAGGTCCGGTTTGTGAATGATGGCCCCGGCCAAGCCAAGACGCTGCTTGTACCCTTTGGAGAGTCCTCGTACCAATTGTTTTTCCCGATCCTGCAAACCGAGGCGGCTGACCATTTCGCTAACTCTCAGCTTGACCTCTCGTGCCGGCACATCCCTCAGCTTGGCAACAAATTTGAGATAGGTCTGAACCGTCATGTCTGGATACAGGGGCGGCGTTTCCGGCAAATAGCCGATTTTGGAACGAATGCTTCGTCCGTGATCGTGCACGGATATGCCATCGACCATGATGGAGCCTTCCGTGGGATGCAGATACCCGGTGATCATGCGCATCGTTGTCGTTTTTCCGGCACCGTTCGGGCCAAGAAAACCAACAATCTCTCCGCGCTCCATGGTGAAATTCAGTTGATGCACGCCACGGCGTCCATCATAAACTTTGCTGACCTGCTTCACTTCGAGCACATGCTTCATCCTTTCCCGTTAACCGTTAAAATACCCGTGCGCCATCGATTGCTGCAGACGGTGTGCACGGGAAGTCTCCTGTATCTTACGAATTGTATCCTAAACCCAGCTTAGTGCTACTTAAAAGATTGCTTAAAAAAATGTGTCTAAAACGTGAACAAACATCATTTGCTCACTGATGAACAACCAAAAGCTGCCGGAACGGGTTTGCAAGAATCGCATAAAACCGCATGTCCAAAGCCTTCTCGTCAGACCGTTACGCCATATCCTTTCGAGAAATGATGGCGCGCTAAGCATCTTCTCCAGATTCGTTTGCACTTCCCCGCAAAAAAAGGCAGTCCGGAGAAAATACTCCGAACTGCCTTGCTCCGACGATGCCTCAATGGCCCATCATCATGGCTGGATCCACTTGCTCTTCTGTCTGTGTCTCTTCCTTGCGATCCTGTTTTGGCTTACGCAAAATCAGGCTCAGTAGACATCCAAACAGCGCGATGCATGCTGCCAGCAGAAACGTATCGTTGAAGCCGGCAATGATTCCCGACATCATGTCCGAGGGTGCGCTGCCGGTCGTATGAATCTCGGTGCGCGACGTCAGGAACCCCGTTAACCCTGCTACCGCAAACGAAACTACGACTTGCTGGGCTGCCGCCGTAAGCGGAGTCACCCTAGCCACCAAATGACGCGGAGCAGCATTCAGTACATGCGTGTTAAGCGGCATCATCGAGAAGCCCATGCCCAGGCCCATCATAGCCAACGCAACAATAATCAAGGCAAGGCCTGTATCTGCCGTAATCGTCGACAGAATGAAAAGCGCTACCGATATAATTCCGAGACCTGCAAAAGCGAGCGGCCTTGCCCCAACCTTGTCGAACAGTCTTCCGCCAAGCGGCATTCCCACACCGGAAGCCAAAGCTTGCGGCAAGAGGATAAGCCCGGTTTCAAGTGCTGTATACCCTTTGATCTGCTGCAAGTACAACGGAATCAGAAGCATGGACCCGAATAGCGCAACTTGCGCAACCCAAGCCAGAATAATACCGCGCGTGAAGTCCGAGGATCCGAATACCCTGAGCTCCAACAGCGGATTTTGGCGACGAAGCTCCACGATCACGAACAAGATCAAGGCAACGCCGCCAACGATGATGCCCGTTAAGCTGGAAGCGGACGTCCAGTCGGTACCTCCTTCGCTGACACCGTAAGCCAGCATGGAGAACGCGATCGGCGCGAGAATCATGCCGAGCAGGTCTAGACCCGGCGCGCGTCCGCGATCCGTGTCCGGCAAAAATCGAATGCACAGCAGGAAAGCGGCAATGCCGATAGGCAGGTTGATCAGGAAAATCCAGTGCCAGCTCCAGGATTGAATGAACCAACCCGACAATACCGGCCCAAGCGCAGGCGCAAGCAGCATCGGAATGCCGAGCATGCCCATGATTGAACCTCTTTTATCGGGCGGGGCCAGACGAAATACCATCGCCATACCGATCGGTGCAACCATGCCTCCGCCGAGGCCCTGAATCACGCGGAAAACGATCAGTTGTTCGGGCGACTGCGCAATGGAACACAACACCGAGCCCAAGGTAAACATGGCAATCGTGAATAAAAACACCCGCTTGGCTCCGAAACGGTCCGTTAACCACCCCGCCAGCGGAATAACGGCAGACAGGGCCAGCGTATACCCCGTGACGGTCCATTGGATCGTTTGGAGATCCGTTTTGAAGTATTCGACCAGGTTCGGAATGGCAACGTTAACGACTGTGCTATCCAGAATGACCATAATCATGCCGACAATGATGGAGAGAAGCGGCAGGAGGATCGATTTGATCGAAAATGCCTCCGGGTGCTGCCGTGCTTGATTTTGCTGTTCCAATAGTTCACACTCTTTCCGGCCTGCGGGTACATCCCCCGTTCATTGGCCTATAATTTTAAAACATTTGTTTTAAACCTTCGTTTTAGCACTGGTTTAATTCTAATGAAAATACCTTTGCTGTCAAGGTATTTTTATGTAAAAATTTCAGCACTATTATCGCCGGAGAAATTGCGATTATTTTCCATATTACGGGCCAAGGAATCGGAAAAATGCGTTATAATTCATTTTGAGACCACACGTCTTTCAAGAGCCTGCTTTCTTGTCACGAACCGCGTGAAGTATTTTGCAACAAACGATTGATTGGATGGAAGGTGGAGGATCGATATGGAGGAGATTCAAGCACACCTGCGAACGCGGCTGGCATCGCCGGAGGAAGCGGAGACGGTATTATCCCTTTGGTTGGGCTCTGCAAGGTGGCTGAATGCCAAAGGCATAAATCAGTGGCGACCCGAGTATTTCAATCTGAAACAAGTGTTGGACTTCATGGATGACGGCTCTGATGTTTATCTGGCCGAACTTCAAGGCGAAATTGTGGGCACGTATGTGCTGACTTGGTCCGATCCCGTTATATGGCAAGGGCTCGATACCACGGATGCGGGGTACATTCATCGCTTCGCGGTAGAGAGGAATCACCGGGCCAGAGGAATCGGAAGCAGTCTTTTGCAGTCGGCCGAGGCGCAGATCTATCAAAAAGGAAAACGCTATGCCAGGCTGGATTGCATGGCGGACAATCCGAGACTGAACCAGTATTATAGGAGCCACGGGTTCCAATGGGTCAGAAGAATGGAATTGGACAAGAACAACTGGTCCGCCAATTTGTATGAAAAGAGGCCTTCAATGAACTACGATTCCGCTTCTGAACCTGCGCGAAAAGAGGCACCCTTCTGATCTACCGCCGCAAAACCTGCATCGTTGCGTCGGCTGACGTGGAGGAGTTTAATGCCTTTTAACGCAATCCTTCTTCCTGCTCAACTCAAATATGGGGCTAGACTGATCGGAAGGTGGCATGCGCTCGTAGACGAAGAAACCAGCGAGATTTTTGCCGTGTGGGAATAAGCTCAGGAACCGTCGCAATGCGAGAAAACAAAAAAGGGAGGCTGCCTTAAGTCAGCCATCCCCCGGATGCTTAACCTCCCAATACCGCGATACGATGCAGCAGCGCTCCCCGATATCTGTTCCATACCATGGAAGCTTCTCTTCCGATCTTTTCCGCATGCCGCAGCGATCCCATTCCTTCATGCCATCGATAAGCGGTTAGCGGCACGTTCAGATACGAAAAACGATATCCGTTCAGGACGATTCGCAGCCATAAGTCCAGATCATGCGTATAGGGCAAATGCTCATCAAAGAGCCCCACGGCGGAAAATAAATCTTTACGGATCATGACCGTGCACCCATTCACCGGATTGCTTTCCACGAAGCGGCGCAGCAGCCCGATTTCGTCTACCGGTTCGATCCCGCAGTTCATGCGCGTTACCGCCGATTGCCCATTGATATAATGGAAGTTGGTATGTGATATCAACGTCCCCTGTTCGCGCATCAACCCCACCTGAAGGCGGATTTTGTCCGGATATAAGAAATCGTCCGAACTGAGCCAAGCGACGTATTCTCCCGAAGCATGGCGAATGCCGTGATTGAGAGCAGATGCCGTTCCTCCGTTGCTTTTCCCCAGCACATTGATATGCGGCAGATAGGGCTGGAGCCGTTCGGCATGCGCGGTGGAGCCGTCATTCACCACGATAACCTCCACATCGCTGTAGGTTTGGTCCAAAGCACTTTGAATCGCCTGAGGCACATAGGGGCAATTGTAAAAAGGGATGATAATCGAAACCCTGGGATTCACCTGCTCAACCTCCCCAGCCCTGACCGGGCATCCTCTAGAATATCCCGAAGCGACTGCGAAAAAGAAATCATCGGTTTCCAACCAAGGTTCCGGAGCAACGAGGCACCTTCCTGGTCCCCCGCTCCATCCGGACCGGAAGAGGCATGATCCCAACGCACGGGAATTTCAGCGTCGGACATTCCTAACAGCGCATCTGCGATCTCTCCCAGGCTTCGTTCCTTGCCGGAAACAACGGGGTATACAACGCCGGACGTTCCTTTAATCAACAAGGTGGCGTAAGCACGTACGGCATCCCGCACATCCAGATAGTCACGGGTGCTTTCCCTGCCGGACAGTCCGAAAGCTTCCGTCTTGCCCGCGATTTCGCAAGCCGCTATATGGCGTGCCAGCAGAGAACATATGCCCGTGGAAGGTCCTGCGCCAATGAGGTTTCCCGGTTCGGCAAGCATGATTTGTTGACCGAACAGGGACATCCAGGCCAGGGATACCGTCTCCTCCAGCGCTTTGCTTAGACTGTACGGGTGAGACGGCTGGGGAGGCAAGCCCGGCATTGGAACATATTTCAGCCGGGAGCCCACGATCACGATTCTTGCCGCCTTGAAATTGCGAAGAGCATCGAGCAAATACAAGGCGGCCATGACATTGCTTTCTATAGCAAGGATCGGATTGGCCCAGGAGTCCGGAACGGAGTTTTTCCCCGCCAGATGCAATACGTCGTCCGGCTGCACTTTGGTGACAAGCCGGCATACCTGTTCTTTGTCGTTCAAATCGCATACATGCACGGCTACGCCTTCCCCGAACGAGTGCGATCCTGCTTTCCTGACCACGGCGGCCACTCTGGCGCCCATGGATTGAAAATAGGCTACGGCGTGCCGACCGGTGAAACCGGTGGCACCCGTAATGAGCACTTTCCTGCCTTTCAGCTCCGTTCCATCCATAACGCTAGCTCCTTCAGCATCGTAGGATAGTCCGGGAAGTTCGTCTGCACGTCCGCACGCGTGCATACCAACGTACGGTCCTGCACCACCCGGTCATCCGGAACGATGTTGACGTCCCGTTTGTCCCAGGTCTTCTGAAACAGTACAAGCAGGTCATGCTTGCTGATCGGCTTGGGGTGTGCGAGATGGATGAGGCCGCTCACCGGCGAAGCCAGGTAATGATCCACCCACTTTGCCAGTTCGAGCGTTGTTACCCCGTTCCAGAAGACACGGGTATACCCCCCGACCTCCCCTTTGGTCGACATGAACCAGTGCATGAGGCCAATGCCGCTCTTTCGGATTTCAGGTCCGATGATGGACGTCCGGATCGTCAGATGCCCGGCATCGTGCACTTCTCCAAGCGCTTTGGTGATTGCGTAGGCGGACGTCCCGTCCGTGGCGTCATCCTCCCGGTAGGCTCCCCGGTCCCCGCTGAATACGCAATCCGTGCTGATGTGGATCAGGCGCGCGCCGATCGTATCCGCGACGCGGCGCAAGCGATGCGGCAGGAAACCGTTGATATGGTATGCCGCGATCTTATCTATATCCGCAAAGCTGTTCAGCACGCCCACCGCATTAATGATGACGTCCGGATGGACCGCTTCGACGATCCGGTCGACCATGAAGCTGTCGTTCACGTCGAGCAGCAAACCACCCGGGTCTGCTGCATCCCGTGTCGTGTAGAACAGATGGTGCCGCCCCTGACGGCGGAAATATTCGACCAGCATATGGCCGGCCATGCCGTTTCCTCCAAGGACAAGCAGCTTCATGATAAGAATCCTCCGCGCTTCAGAATATCGCGAATTTCGTCCTTCGTCATCAACTGATGCTCCGAACTGAAGCTGCTGAAGGATACCGGGCGGCAGTGGCTGTAATGCTCCCGAAGTCCCGGAATGCCGACCGTAGGCAAGATGACCAAGTACTGCTCGTCATAAACAACGGTGGTCATGCTCTCGAACTCGCTCATCAATATTTCGTGGATTTTCTCTCCTGGACGCGTGCCACTTTCCACGATCGATACGTCCGCCACGCCCGAATCCTCGATCAGCACTTCAGCCAGATCCACGATTTTGCATGTCGGCATCGTCATCACGAAAATTTCGCCGCCCACGCTCTCCACGGATGCTTTGAACAGCAGCGAGATGGCATCCTTCAAGGTAAGGAAGAAGCGGGTCATTTTCAAGTCGGTGATGGACACCTCGCCCTTTTGGCGAATCTGGTTTTTGAACAGGTGCACCACGCTGCCGTTGGTACCGAGCACATTGCCGCCGCGGACCGTAACGAATTTGGTATTGCTGTTCAGCAGATTGGCATACACGATCAGCTTCTCGCCGATCGCCTTGGTCATGCCGTAAAAGTTGGACGGATTGGCCGCTTTGTCTGTCGAAATATAGATCACTTTCTTAACATGGTTTTCAATGGCCGCCTCAATGACGTTTTGCGTACCGATCACGTTCGTTTTCAACGCCTCATATGGCTGGTCCTCGCAGACCGGCACGTGTTTGAGGGCTGCGAGGTGGAACACATAATCCACGTTCTGGCACGCCGCGCTGATCGCTTCCTTGTCGCGAATGTCCCCGATCCGGAAATGAAGACGGGAATCCTCGAATTCGCGGCTCATCGCAACCTGGCTTGATTCGTTGCGGGAGTATACGACGATTTGTTTCGGCCGCTGGGGAAGCAGCTGGGCGACCAGCTCATACCCCCACGATCCGGTCCCGCCAGTCACGAGTATACGCTTATTTTCAAACATTCAATTTCCCCCCAAGCAGAAATTTGACCACAATGCCGGATACATTCTTTGCTTTATAGCCGTCGGGACATTCCCAATCGGCTGGAAGAGCGGTCATGACTTTGACGCAATCGGCAATGCGGTCTGCATCGAGTCCGGATACCACATTGCTGCCGCAATCCACGGTTTCGGGACGCTCCGTCGTGCGGCGCATGGTGACGGTTGGCACGCCCATAATGCAGCATTCTTCCTGCACCGTCCCGCTATCGGTCAGCGCGCACCGGGCGTGCCGTTCCAGCATGACAAAGTCGAAAAACCCGAAAGGCTCATGGAATTCCACCAAGGGATGCATCTCCAATTCCAAATGCTCGGCGATCCGGATCGCCGTGCGAGGGTGAATGCTGCAAATGATGCGCTGCCCTTGTTCTTTGGCTACGCGGTTCAACCCCTTCATGATCTCCAGCAAATGCGGAGGATGGTCCACGTTTTCGGCTCGATGGGCGGTAACCAGAAAGTATTGGCCGGGTTTGAGTTTTAGCTTGTTTAGAATATTGCTCGCGCTCACCTGCCGATCATAATGTTGCATCACTTCATATATCGGATTGCCCGTCAGCACGATGCGGCGGCTCGGCACGCCTTCCCTGACGAGATGTTTCTTGCTCTGCTCCGTATAAGGCATGTTGATGGTCGATATGGCATCGATCACCCTGCGATTTTTTTCTTCGGGAACGTCGAGATCGAAGCAGCGGTTGCCTGCTTCCATATGAACGACGGGAATGCCCATGCGTTCTGCCAACACGGCGCAAAGCGCGCTGTTGGTATCGCCGAGGAGCAGCACCTTGTCTGGCTTCTCTTGGCGCAGGATATCCTCCATTTGGGTAAACATTGAGGATAACTGTCTCCCAAGCGAAGCTGCCTCATCCTGAAGCACGTAATCCGGCGCACGCAGACCCAACTCCTTGAAAAACAGGCCGCTCAGGCTTTCCGTGAAATTCTGTCCGGTATGGACCAAAACATGTTCGGCTGCATACTGGTCCAGCTTGGAGATGATGAGGCTGAGACGAATGATCTCCGGTCTTGTGCCCAGCACCGTCATGATTTTCATCGCTATCCCTGCCTTCGTCGTAAAATGGATGTCGGCTGTCAAGCCAGCCTTCGCTTACGGGTTTTAACTTTTACGGCTCGCGAGGGGCGCTTCCTTTTGCTCGCCCGCCCTTTTCTGCCTCCGGTCCTTACTTTGCGGCCCAGCATCCTCCGTTTGGCCAAACGGTTGCCGCTTTCCCTGCGCTTTCTTCTTTTCTTGCCTCGCTTGACGGCCGCGGGATACATGAGCGGGCCATCCCCTCCCCCGCTCCCTCCCTCAATGGCAAGCGGGGGAAGAGGAGATTTGGGCAGGGCCTCGATGACGGATAGCGGGAACCGCTTTGCACTCATTCCGTTCCGTTCAGATACCAATACGGTACGAAGCCCTCCTTCTCCCCATCCATATACAGGACCCGTGGGCGACTGAATATACGGGAACCATCCGGGAAAACGCAACAACCACCGGGTCACCATCGCGTGCAGCGAGGTTCTGTACGCATCGTTTCCATACAGCCGTTCGGCCTCCGCCCGGTTTCTCCACCCCGTATCGGAAGCTAATTCCTCATTGTCGATCAGACGGGCGGCCAGCTCCGCGAGCGCCGCGCTGTCCCCTGGCGGCGCAAGAAACTCGCCGCTGCCGACGCCCTCCATCAGTTCAGCCAGCCCGCCCTGCGTGAAAGCGATGACCGGTTTGGCAAAGTGCATGCCCTCCAGCGCGGTCATGCCGAAACCTTCCTTCACCATGCTTGGAATGACCAGAATATCCATGGCAGGATAGGCCATCGAAACGTTTTCCACGAATGGGGTCATCTCGAATCGACGCTGGTAACCCGATTTTTTGACCCGCGATATGCATGCATCGTAATACTTTTTGTCCGCCGGCGTGCCGATGATCCAGAAACGGGCCCGCGGATGCGTTTCGCAGATTCGCAGGCACATATCCACGAAAGGTTTCAGTCCCTTGGCATCATGGATGAAAGAGGATATATAACCTATGCAGACATGCGATGATTTGAAGCCGAGTTCCTTCCGCTTCCGTTCCCTGAAGTACAGCCATCGGTCCGGGGCAGGCAGAGAGGAATCCCACGTAGGAGGCAGAACCGTGAGTTTGTCTTCGATCCCGGCTTCTCGAAAAGGCAAGGCCGCTGCATTGGAGATCGTAATGATCCAATCGGAGTAGCTGGCGATCAAGCGAATGGCGTCCTGCAGATGATCCGTGGACTGCATAATCTCGGTGATCTTCCAGATGACGGGGATTTGCAATGATTTCGCCGCAATTGCAGGCAGAACGTTGACGCAGGTATTGGTCAGGACGAGATCAGGGCCGGTTTCCCTGATCAGGGAAACCACGGCCTGGAATTCAGGTTTATGGCGCAGTTGTTCAGCATCGTCCCCAATGCCCTTATATGGCGTATAAACGCCATATAACAGCGGGAACTCGCAGACCTTGACCCGGATCCCCGATCTTTGGGCAAGCCCGGCAAGCTTCCCTTCACGGGGAACGACCAGCACGCAGTCGAAAATGGTGCCCATCTCCCTCATGAAATGAAGCAGGAGCTTTTCCGCTCCCGTAATGCTGCGGGTATTGCATACATGGGAGAACAACATCAATTTCGGTCTAGTCTCCATGGCCGCACGGGCCCGTGCATGTCGGCATGCAGAGCCCTATGCACACCTCCTCTAACCTGAATTTAAGAGAAGACGACGGACAGCAATTCATTGATCCGTTTGCCGTACGTGTGATCCTTCAAGGTCCGTTCGAGCCCGCGCAGCGCGATCTCTCGGCGCTCCTTCTCGTGGGTCAGATAATATTCGACCTTTTCGATCAATTCCTGCGGAGAGGCATACGTTTCGATCTCCACTCCCGGCTGGTAAAATCTCGTTAAGTCATCGCGCGCATCCGTGAGTTGGAGCGTCGCACACGCCGCAATTTCGAACGTTCTTGGGTTCGGCGAGGCCGGAGGTATCCGCAAATGGTTGTTGTTGACCGAATCGTCTTCATGCGAACGGTGCAGGTTAATGACGAGTTTGGTGCCGTTGTATACGTCGTTGGTTTCCTGGGGATTCATCCAGCGGCCAAGCTCTATTTTTTCGCCGTAAGCCTCGTAGCCGGGCAGGCGATCCCACCAAATCCCGTTGAATACCGTGTTGTGGGACATTAATTGGGCCATGATCGGATTGAAGAAATACACCCGGTTCCAATAGGCCGAGCCAATGAAGCTGACGTCACGTTTAAGCGGGGACGGGGTAGTAATCGGAAAGTAATGCGACGTATAAGCCGCAAATGGCAGGTAATGCACCGAAGCGCAACCGTTCTGACGGTAAAGCTCCACGCAATTTAGTTCTAATGTAAAGACATGATCGAAATGCTTCGATACTTCCAGCGTCATGTCGGTGTAATAAGGATCGTCGGTCAACCAGATGGCTGTCGGTATGCCTGCCTGACGGATAGCATCGATTTGGTCCAGCGGCAGGTCCATGCCGTCCAGGGCAAGCACAAGGTTCGGACGGGTCGCCAATGCAGTTTCGGCAATGGGTTGACGCGGATCGGATAAAGTGACTTTAGCCACCATACTCTGCAAGGTTGCGGCGATCGCTTCATCCAATGGGGAATACGGGAAGCCTTTGCCCGATGAAATATACATGATATGCACGGGGCGAAAAGGAAGCGGCTCCTTAGCACAATTGACAATATAGTTTGCGCGTCCGCGCAGATAGCCTTCCTCCTTGCCAGCTTCGTATCCGGCACGCTGCCCGTTTTTGCGTGCCTGGTCAGCCAAACCGAGCACCGGGACATGAGACTGTCTGTGTTTACGGTGTTTGATAGGCATATTGCCACTCCTTTGTATGGGGATCATTCCGATCCCTGAATAAGAACCTACAGATGTTCCAGAAGCTGAGACATGCGTCTCGCAAAAGTATGGCGACTCATCGTGGTGATCAGTCCGCGCATCGCTATAGCCAGGCGCTTATCCTCGTTCTCGAGGTAGTATTGGATCTTGTACCGAAGTTCGGACGCGGAAGCGAACGTTTCGATATCGTATCCTGGCCGGTAATATAGCGGGAGATCGGCGCGCAGGTCCGTAATTTGCATCGTTCCACACGCACTGATTTCATAGGTGCGCGGGTTGATGGACCGGCCTTCGATCTGGTGCACATTGCGATTGTCCTCCCCGGACTTATCCGTGCGATGAACATTGATAACGATTTTGGCTCCATTGTAATAATCCACCGTCGCGTTGGGATCGATCCAACCTTCATGCAGAAAACGTCCCAACAGATCCGAGCGCTTCAGGCGATTCCACAGACCTCCTGCGATGAATACCTTTTTTCCGGCAAGAAAAGGAGCCAACTCGTCGAACAGTGCGATTCGGTTCCAGAAGCCCGTTCCAATAAAACACACGTCATACTGGTGCTGAGGCTCGGCCCGCCGCGGCTGAAACATTTCCGGATTAACCGCAAGCGGAAGATAGATGACCCGACTGGCTCCGTGTTGATGATAAAAAGCGACCGTCGCTTCCTCATGTGTGAATACCACGTCGTAATGACGGCAAATTTCCAGCGTGTCCTCGGTAAAATAAGGATCATCCACAAACCACACCGCCGTTTTGATCCCCAACCCACGTATGCCGTTTACCTGCTCCAGGTGGTCCGCAGGAAATACATGCAACCCATTCATGACCAACACAACATCCGGCCTATGCTGAGCCGCTTCCTGCAGCATCGCTGCAGGGGAACCGACGATGCATTCGCGTACCAATTGCTTCAATGCTCCAATGACGCCAGCATCGATGGCATCGAACCCCTGAGGAATGTAAAGCACCTTTATATCGCGCAATGGCGGCTTGAACCCCTCCACTCTTGCCATCACGGCCTGACAACCACCGAATCTGCGGCCTTCCGCGTATCCGCAGCGATATGCCGCTTCCGATTCCGTCAATGGCCGGTGCCTTTTTTTTGTCACATCCTTCACCCTGACTTCCTGCAGGAGAACCCGAATTGGATTCTCCCCGAGATTTGATCTTCCCTCTAAAGGATATGCCCTAGGGTCAGATGCATCATGGACGGCTGTCCTGCTGAGCGCAAAATTGGCGCATGCCCGAGCCAATAGCCTGTACGGGCATGTCCGCTCCTGCGGGGACGCAAAAAAACCCGGGGGAAATATCCCGCCGGGCAACATCATGCCGCTGGTCCGGATGAATGAGACGGTCTGGAAAATGACTCCATTAGTCTGCTACTGCGCCTTGTACGCCAGTTGATGTCCGTCCTCGAATCCCTTCGCGAAACCCGCGTTGAATCCCTCGTTGTACGCTTCGTTGTATCCCTGGCCGTACGCATTGTCCGGATTGGGATCGGTGGGCGTAGCCGGCGCGACCGATTGTACGGGATCTTGGCGCCGTACGGCCGTACGTTTCTTTTTTCTAAGCCACGCTTTGCGTCCCCGAAGCGTGCGTTTGCGAAGCACGGGTTTGCTTTTGGCGGCTCGCGGCTTGCGAACTTTGCGCAGACGTGCACCGCGAGCTACGAGCGCTCTTTTTTTCAACCCTACTTTTTTCTTCTTCAACATCTCAACATTCCTCCTGTATGCCCGGAACGATGCGTACTGCATATCCGGGTTCTTTGAGCCACGGCACGCTTGGCTCTCCCTGCTGAATGCGGGCCAGCCTGATTCCCGTCACCATACAGGACATTTCTTCCTGATACCGGCTCAGCAAACGAATATTCTCGGCAATACTGCGAGCGGACAGCTCCGAAATGGCGGATACGCTGGCTACGCTGTCCAGAATACGGGCTAACGCCTCCTGGCTGTGCGCAATGGATTCAATGAGAGCCAGCTTGACTTCCTGTTCACGCCTCAACAGATTCATTTTCCCATGTCCCCCATGTCCATACCGCCAAACATGCCTCCGTCCATGCCGCCTTCTTGCTCATTCTCATCCTTGACCATCAGTGCTTTCAGGTTGTTGCACAGGCCGGTCTCCATCCGTGTTAAGCCTTCCAGCACTTCAATGAGCTGATCATGTACTTTGAGCGGCTCTGCCACCTGATCACCGTGGGTCAGAAACGTGTCGCCGTTCAGATGATTCAACATCCATGTCCTCACCTTTTCGGCCTCGATCGCCTTGGCCTCCAGAATAAGCGCAATATTCCACTGCATCTTCGCTGCCGCATCCAACATCTGAATCAAGCTCTTCTCTTTGCTCATGCCCCTTCACCCGCCTTCCGGGCCCTATTCTTCTTCTTCTTGATCCGCCATTTCACGCATAACCTGGGTCAATGTTTCGGCTACCGCCTCCTCCAGATCCGCCAAGCCTCCCAAGTAGGAGATGATGCTTTTGTTGATGTTTCCCGAGCTGCCCAACAGACCCTCAACGCCATCGAGCTCCGGCTCGATATCCGGCAAATGATTGATGATTTCAGCCATGCGCACAGCGACTTGGCGCTTGGCGTCCAGCACGCGTGCAAGCTGTTGGTGGGATTGTGCAATGTGCGAGAATATTTCATCGATCTTGCTCTGCATGGTTCTCCTCCTAACCGATGCGGCCTGTTCAATCCATACGAAAAACCCGGCCTATCAGCATTTGCCTGCTACAGCATATGCCGGGCCGGGATCGTCAGTTACTCCAGCTTGCGCCTATATATCGTCAAATCACATAACTCCAATCCGGCGAATACCGGCTGAGGAACTGGCGAGTTCGTTCCTGCTTGGGCCTCACAAAAATTTCCTCGGGCGCGCCTTCTTCAACAATGCTGCCTCCATCCATGAAAACGACGTGATTCGCCACCTCGCGGGCAAAACCCATCTCATGCGTAACCACAATCATTGTGATCCCTTCCTGGGCAATGGAGCGGATGACGGACAACACCTCGCCTACCAACTCCGGATCGAGGGCGGATGTCGGCTCGTCGAACAGGATGACTTCCGGATTGAGCGCCAGCGCCCGGGCAATACCCACCCGCTGCTGCTGTCCACCCGAAAGCATGCTGGGATAGGATGCGATTTTGTCCGATAAGCCCACCTGATCCAGGACGCGAAGGGCACGCTGGCGAGCCTCCTCTTTAGGGACCCTTTGGGCCACGATGAGTCCTTCCGTCACGTTCTCCAGCACCGTTTTGTGTTTGAACAGGTTATAATGCTGAAACACCATTGCCGTCTTGCGCCGAAGCTGCAATATATCCTGCTTCTTTGCATGTTTGCAATCGACGGTTAATCCGCTGATATCGACTTGCCCCTCATCTGCCCGTTCCAAAAAATTGACGCACCGCAGCAGCGTGGTTTTGCCTGAACCGCTCGGGCCGAGAATCGCCACGACGTCCCCTTGCTCCACGGTGAGGTCTATGCCTTTCAGTACCTCCTGTTTGGCAAACGATTTGCGTATGTTGGTCAACGTAATCATGAGACCCCTCCTTTGCTGTACCTTGCAACCCTGCGCTCAAGCAGCGCCGTGATCCGCTCGGCAATGATGGTCAATCCCCAGTAAATGAAAGCCGCGGCGATAAAGGCCTCCAGAAACTTCAGGCTGACCGAGGCCACGACGTCCGCCTTGCCCAAAATATCCATCTGGGATACGGTAAAGGCCAGCGTCGAGCCGTGCAAAAAACCGACAAACATGCTGCACAGATTCGGCAGCACTGCCCCGATAGCCTGCGGAATAATGATCCTCCGCAATGCCTGGAGCGTGGTCATTCCTACGGCGCGTGCCGCTTCCATCTGTCCCGGGTCCACCGCAAGAATGCCGGAGCGGATGATTTCGGACATGTAAGCTCCCGCCGTGAGAGAGAAGGCCAGCAGCACGAAAACTAGAATCGGAATCGATGCCGAATGAAACCCCCAGCCGTAACGCTCCGACAATTTGTCGATAATCATCGGGATGCCGTAATAAATGAGAAACAAATGCATCAGCATCGGCGTGCCGCGGAAGAACGATACATAGAACCCGGCCGCCCGATGAATCCATCGCACCCGGTAGATACGGATCAGCGCGGTGGCGAGCCCGATGCCCAAACCGGCGACGAGCGGAACAATCGTAATGACAAGCGTCAGCGGCAATGCCTTCAGGATCTGGAAAAAAGACGTGAATATAAAATGGAAATCAATCGACATAGGTTCACCCCGCAATCCGTTTCAGCCATTTGGCGCTGGCTGGCGGCAGGCCCGCTTCGTTTTTGCGCTCATGGCGCTGCAACCTGCGTTCCGTGCGCGCGAAGCCTTTTTCCAGCACAATGACGATGATGTAATAAATGATCGACAGGCTGATGTAAACCTCCAACGCGTGGGAGGTTGCCGAAATCAGCGTTTGGCCTCTGCCCACCATATCCATGACGCCGATGGAAAAAGCCAGCGATGTATCCTTGAGCGAACCGATCAGCGTATTGGCCATGTTGGGAAAAGCGACGACCAACGCCTGCGGTACTACGATCCGGCGAAAAGATTGAAATGCCGTCATGCCCGCAGCATAGGCTGCCTCGGTCTGTCCTTTGTCCACGCTGCGCACCGCGCCGCGGAAAATCTCCGCAAAGGATGCCGCGTCGCTCAGCGCATAAGTCACGATGACGAACAGCAGCGGATCTGCCCGCGAAAGGTCAATGCCTAGCGGCTTCAACAGTTCTGGCAAGCCGTAGTACACCAGAAACAGCTTGATTAGAATCGGCGTGCCCCGCATAAAAGAGACATATAGGGTGGCCAGCTGGCTCAGCACCGGAACCCGATACAGCCTGGGGACAGCCAGCAGCAGTCCACCGATCAATCCTAGCACGATGGAGCCGCCGAGCACGATGAGCGTAATATGCAAATATCGCAGCAGTTCCGGCACAAAGTCCAGAACAAGCGACAGATCGAACGATTTTCCCATGTCTTCCCTACGCTCCTTTAGGTCTACTCCTCAACCGTATAATCCGCGCCAAGCCATTCGGTGCTTAGCTTGCTCAACGTGCCATCCTCTTTAATGGATTTGAGCGCTTCGTCGATTTTGCTCTTCAGTTCTACCTCATCCTTGTTCAGGATGAAATACACCTTGGAATTGGATAGGGTATCCCCCACCGTTTTCAATTGCGCATCCACGGCCTTGTTCTGATAATCGATGGCAAACGGCGTGCTGATCGTTGCGTCCACCCGGCCTGTTTTGATCTGGGTTATTGTGTCTTCACCGGCACCGGAGTAAACGATGTCGATGGCGTTGTCGTGCTCCGCATTCCACTTTTCAGCCAATACCGCCGCATTGCTTGTGGCGCCTACGATCAATTTTTTTCCTTTCAGGTCGTCGATGGATTTGACGTCCTGGTTTTTCTCGCTCACGACCACTTTATTAGGGAAAATGTTATATGCTTCGTCATTGAACAGGAACTTGGCCTGTCTTTCCTCATTCACTTCCATCTGATGGGCGATGACATCTATTTTTTTCGTTTCGAGACTGAGCAGCAGGTTTTTGAACTCCATCGTGCTGAATTCGAATTCGTATTCCGGCAAACGTTTGTCGATTTCGCGAATCAATTCCACGTCATAACCCGTCAGCTTGCCGTTTTCGTCAATGAAGCAAACGTTGGGAAACTGCGTGCCGGTCCCGACGATAATTTTCTTTACCGTGCCCTGACTGGAATTTGTCCCAGAGCTGGCCTCATCCGCTCCTCCTCCGGCACTGCAGCCTGCAAGCACCGCCAGCATGGTGATGAACAGCATCGCTGTCCGCATCTTTTTGATCCCCTTTTGCTTACCCATTCCCGATCTCCTCCAATGGCTTTGGCGCCAAATATGATGTGTCCTCCCATTCCCCTCTTCCGATTTATATTAACAACCATTCTTACTTGTATAGTCGGAATTAGATTGAACCAAGAATATCATCGTGCCCATGTCCAGGCAATATGCCAGGCAATAGGAGATGTTGATATCGTTATAGAATTTCTCTATTCCTGACGGTAGCCCCTCGCCAAAAAAGCCGCTCCCCTTGGACTCGTCCGGGAAACGGCTTCTTTCATTCATGATGCTATGCTATCTGCGACTGGCCCATTTGATTTTGCGGGCGATCTCTTCCCGCTGCACCTGCAGCAGTCCGATCCGTTCCTCCCATTTCTCCCGCTCATCATTCGATTGAGCCACTGGGAGCTGGCCCAGCAACCCAGTCAGTCGACTGTTGATTGTCGTAAATCTCGTCCATAATTCATCTTCAGGCGATTCCTGCCGCTCCACCCCGGGCTGAAAAATTTTGAGCTGATGGATAAGGGACTGCTGCCATTCCTGATCCTGAATTTGGATGGCAAAATGCAAAAGATCCAGATAGTCGTCGATTTGCAATGATACGCCGCAATCAGGTTTCGTTCTCATAGTCGTCTCTCCTTAGTTCAGTGCTTTGGTTGGAGTCAGTCTCTTCTATTTTACAGGATGAAGGTTCGTTTAGGCGATAGTTTGCAGAAGAAAAGTTGTAAATTTTTTGTTTAATCAGATGGTGATTTGCCACAATTGGATCGCGGGCTTGCCGGATGCATAGAAGCTTTCAATGAACATATAGACATAGTTTGATTCCCCCTACACCCTATGCGAACATATTCGCGCAATCTCACACCAAATAACCCGCCTCAAGGACATCTTCCCTTGGTGCGGGTTATTTTGGAATCGATACAACGTACCCTTTCAGACCTGTCTGCACAGTTCAAGAGCCGTCTCGATGAGACTGCCTCGTACATAACAGCATTAAAAACGAAATGACGATGACGGCTCCCGTCCATGCCCAGGCCATGGGCTGATTTCCCGAATCCACAGCTACATAGATCGCGGTAGGCACCGTTTGCGTTTTGCCCGGAATGTTTCCCGCAATCATTAACGTAGCTCCGAACTCCCCAAGCGCCCGGGCAAAGCCCAGGATAAAGGCCGTCATGAGCGCCCTCCCGGCGAGTGGCAACGAGATATATCGAAATACTTGCCACTCGTTCGCACCGATAGATCTCCCGGCATCCTCCAGATCGCGGTCGATTCCCGCAAAACCGGACTTCATCGTCTGATAGACCAAAGGAAAAGCCACCACAACCGAGGCGATGACCGCAGCCCACCAGGTAAAAATGACCGGAGCGGAGAAAATCGCTTCAATCCATCGTCCGAGCAAGCTTTTGCGTCCGAGCAGCACCAGCAGCAAAAATCCGACGACCGTTGGCGGCAGCACCAAAGGGAGCATAAATGCCGTCTCCAGCAACACTTTGCCCCGAAACGAACGGCGGGACATGAACCAGGCTACGGCAATGCCCACAACGGCTGCAACGATGCTGGATAATAACGCGACCTGCAACGATAAGCGAACGGGAGGCCAGAATGCCCCCCAATCGATGGTCGTTCCGCTCATTCCGCGATGGCGAAACCGTATTTGGTGAACACGTCCAGCACCTCGGGCGTTTGCAAATAGGCATAGAATTTTTCGGCTTCCGCACGATGCTTCGTAGCTGTGATAATACCTGCCGGGTAGTTGGCTGGCGTATAGCTGGCCTTGTCCACTTCAAAGGCAATCTTTACCTGGTCGGATGTCAAAGCATCCGTTTTGTACACGAATCCTGCATCGGCATTGCCTGTCTCCACATATTGCAGCACCTGTCTAACATCCTTGCCCTGCACCAGCTTGCTTTCCAACTGGTCCCACAGTTTGGAGTAAATCAGGGCTTCCTTGGCATATGTACCTGCAGGCACGCTTTCCGGAATGCCGATGGCTACGGTACGGATCGCATCAGATGTCAGATCCTTTTCGCTCGCGATGTTGTTTTGGCTATCTGCGGGCACGATGGCAACGAGTGCGTTTTGCAGCAGGTTTTTCTGGTCTGCCGAAGCGATCAGCTGTTCATCGACCAGTGCGTTCATGTTTTTGGTCGCAGCGGACACGAACACATCGGCCGGCGCTCCTTGTTCAATTTGCTGCTGCAGCGCTCCGGATGCTCCGAAATTAAAGCTTAAATCGATGTTTGGATTTTCGCTCTCAAATCCTTCTTCAATCTCGCCCATGGCATCCGTAAGACTTGCCGCCGCCGAGATGGTCAATGTTACTTTTTCCTGAGGCTCCGTACTGCCTGCAGAAGCGTTATCGCCAGTCGTTGCCGTCGTCGAAGCCGCTTGGTCACCCGTGGTGGCCGATTCTGCAGCATTGCTGTTTGCTCCGCAGCCGCTCAGCACCAACGCCAATCCCAATGTCATGCTTCCCAATATGTAACCCAATTTCTTTTTCATCCGGTCTCCCCCAATGTTATGTTTCGTTATAACTAGTTATAATTAATTATAATTCATTATACATAAGATCGATCAAATGAAAAGGTGACATAAAGCACACTTGCCCTATTTTTGGCTTTCTTTATGGCTCGCTGCGTCCCTTTTGGTTTATCGCGCCCGGCAGGAATGGTATAGTACAAGAGGCACGGTAAATTGAACACGCCCCAACCGGAAGCGGAATCGCAGCAACGAACCATAGATGACATACATGTACCTTTTTGAAGGAGGCGCTTCACCATGACAGAGGAGCAGTCCTATACCACGGAGGAAATCTCCAAGCTGTTGAAAATATCCAAATTGACCGTATACGATCTGATTAAAAAAGGGGAACTGGTCGCCTACCGCGTCGGCAAACAGATGCGTGTCGATGCCACGGACCTGGAAGCCTATAAACGTCGCGCCAAACAGCTGCAATCTCCGGGGCAACGGGGACAGGACACCGGAGCTGCAGCCCCGTCCGCTTCGAGGCTCATTCACGAACATGCCGAGATTGCTGCCCATCCTGCGGCGGCGGCATCCGGGGACCTAGCGTTTTCGGCGCCACTTGCCCCTTCCCGCCCGGAGCAGGGTCATTTGCCCGGGGCGGGAGCGGCAAGGCATCTTGTCATAACAGGACAGGACGTTAGCTTGGACATTCTCATGCGGCATATGGAGAAACACACCGGAAACCTTCGTCCCTTGCGCTCCTTTATGGGCAGTCTGGACGGTCTCGTCTCGATGTATCGGGGAGAATCCGATCTGGTCAGCACCCATTTGCTCGACGGAGATACGGGGGAGTACAACTTGCCTTATATCCGCAAAATTTTGACCGGCAGGTCTTACTTCGTGGTAAACCTATTGTCACGCCCTGCCGGCTTGTACGTGCAGCGCGGCAATCCCCGAGGGCTCCGGAACTGGACAGACCTTGAACAGCAGGGGCTCAGGCTCGCTAACCGGGAAAAAGGCTCCGGGGCCAGGGTGCTGCTCGATGAGCAGCTTCGTTTGCACGGCATCCCCGCCTCCAGCCTCTGGGGCTACGACCAGGAAGAAACCAGCCATATGGGCGTAGCGGCCAAAGTAAGCTCCGGCGAAGCCGATGTCGGAGTCGGCATCGAGAAGGCTGCGCGGATCGTAAGCGGGGTCGACTTCGTCCCATTGGTGCGGGAACGATACGATCTCGTCATGCTCAACACGAAAGGTAACGAAGCCTGGACGGAATCGGTGCTCCGCATCCTGCAGTCCCCGGAATTCAGGCAGGAACTTCAGGCCTTTGAAGGTTACGACGTCTCCCGGACCGGCGAAATTTTATTTGAAGCATAGGGCGGCGAGGCAAACGGAAGCCACGTGATCTTTCTTATGCTTCATCTCGAACCCATACTATGGCTCGGATGATTGGAGCAAGAACCGTCCGTCTGGAAGTTTGGTCCCCTGCTCGCCTCCAAACATGCAAAAAACGCCGCTGCAGCTTCTCGCTGCGCGGCGTTTTCTTCTTTGCGGGCATCATGATGTCGTAACATTTGTCGCCATCCAGCGTCTTCCCGCCGTCATTGCAAATTCGCAGGGCTCTATTGTTATCGCCAAAACAGGCCTGCTTCATCCCGCTCCACTTGTTCAAGCAAATCCTCGAAGCAGGCTTGGGGTCCAATTCCATCTACCGTATGCCATGTGCACCCGCCTTCCGCAGGCGCATACACCTTCCACTGCTCCGATTCCCAACAAAAGCGTGCAATATGCTGTTTCTCCCAAGGGGTCTGCCTGTCTACGGGACGTTCTTCCGTCAGAATCAATTCGTCATTGTTGAGCTCATATGTCAGCTTGACCATCGTTCGAAGCGATGCGGGAATTTTGGCGTCAATGTACCCGTTCAATAGTGCCTGGATATTGTAGAGGGTGAAGTCATCCACGATTGGTCTCATCTCCCGCAGCAGTCCAAATTTTAACGATTCATGATCGTTTTTAGGTTGCAACATATGCTTCATCTCATCGCACGTTCCTCGCTGCCCGTTTCATACATGAACAGGCTTTAACAAAACATGGCCTCACCAGCTCGATTTGGTTACCCCGGGAATTTGCCCTTTGTGGGCAAGCTCGCGAAACGCAATCCGGGATACTTTGAATTTGCGCAGATATCCTCTCGGTCTGCCGGTCAGCTCGCAGCGGTTTTTCAACCGGGTCGGAGAAGCGTTGCGGGGCAATTTTTGCAGTGCTTCATAATCTCCTTTTTCCTTCAGCTCCCGGCGGAGTTCAGCGTATTTGGCAACGGTTGCCTGTCGTTTTTGTTCACGGACGATTTTCGATTTTTTGGCCATGGTTGTACATTCCTTTCTGTTATATTTAAACCGCACTATCAATCACACAAGGCCACTGCGAGTGCAGTACCTTTTTCCGATCGCCTGTTATTCCCAGATTTTTTGTTTCCCCTTTTTTAAGGAGAAAGTCCGGTGATAAGCCTATGCTTCCGATGCAGCTTTCTTTCAGAAAGCTTTTGGCGAACGCTTCGCTTCTCCAGATTGGTTCTGCCTCTCCATTGACGTGTGTATGTTTTTTGCAGTTTATATGCATGGTTTTATTGCAACAGGGGCTGTGCGGCTTCGATCGGCCATGGCAGCGGATTATCAAACCGTGCCCAGTCCGCTTGCATTTCTTCGTCGTTCAACAAACATTGATCCAACTCTTCTTCGATCTGCGCACGTTCCATCTCAATGCCGATCATGACCAGTTCGGTTTGGCGGTCTCCCCACTCTGCATGCCACTGCTCCATGATCTCCGGTTCGGTTTGCAAAATGGCTTCCCTGTCCGCTTCGGGCAAAGCCGCCGTCCAGTACCCTGCCGGTCCGAATTGAATGGATGGCCCTGCTTGACTGAGGCTTGCGGCGAGATCTCCCTGTGCGGCGAGCCACACCAACCCTTTGGCTCGTACCACTTCTTCCGGCCAATGGCTCATGAATGCGGCCAAACGGGCCGGATGGAACGGTTTGCGGCGACGGTACACAAAAGAGCTGATGCCGTATTCTTCGGTTTCCGGCGTGTGGGATTCCCGTGCCAGTTCCTGGATCCAACCGGCCGACAGGCTTGCTTTTTCAAAATCAAATAAACCGGTATTCAAAATTTCGGACGGGTCGATCTGCCCCTTCACGGTACGGATCAATTTGGCATTGGGCTGCAATTTGCGGATAACATGTTCCAGCTTCAGCAATTCGGCCTCGTCCACCAGATCACATTTGTTTAGCAGAAGTACATCGCAAGTCTCGATCTGATCGATCAGCAGATCCACCACATCGCGGGTATCGCCTTCATCCGTTGCTTGATCCCGGTCCAGCAAGCTTTCGCCCGAGGCAAAGTCATGCCAGAAACGGTGGGCATCCACTACCGTCACCAGACAGTCCAGTCGCGCCAGCCCTGTCAGGTCGATGCCGGTTTCCTCATCCGCATAAGTGAACGTCTGCGCCACAGGTACCGGTTCGCTAATCCCGGTCGACTCAATCAGGATATAATCGAAATCACCCTCATTGACCAACTTTTCGATCTCCTGCATCAAATCGTTGCGCAGGGTGCAGCAGATGCAGCCGTTCGACAGCTCAACCAGCTTTTCTTCCGTACGGGACAAGGCTGCTTCTCCCTTTACCAGCGCCGCATCGATATTGACCTCGCTCATGTCGTTGACGATGACGGCTACTTTAAGCCCTTGCCGATTATGCAACACATGATTGAGGACCGTTGTTTTGCCTGATCCGAGGTAACCGCTAAGAACCGTTACCGGGACTTGTTTTTGTACCATGAAATTCTTCTCCTTTTGAAACGAGTAATGAATTGTTTTATCTTTTTTTGTTTAATAGTAATTATTACGATTAACAACAATGACTATACTCTGCTTGCTTTAAGATGTCAAATCCCTTTTTCATGTAAACGTGCGGGCAACATTCCATAAAAATATTGTGAGAAGAGCCATGAATCTGCCGATTCATGGCTCTTTGGCTCACTTTTCCTACCACGCTACATCTTTAATGCGGTACCTGTGACTGAAAATCGTCCCGGCTGGATCGACCCGCATCGTAAAAGACCACATCCCCATCCATCAAAGGCCATGTGTTTCCTTGGCCGTTCAAAGGGCGTGTATCAAAACCCTCCAACTTCCACTGATTCATCAGCGGAGCGTGGATATATTGCAGATAAGGCTCGTTCACATTGCCGTTACGCAATGTCTCGATATTAAAATTAACCACGATATACCCGTCTCGCAGAAACACGGGCGACTTTTCATCCAATGACTGCTGTCTCGCAACGGCCTCCAGATCGGTGCCTTTGGGAACGGCATATACATCGGCCGGCAGGCTGTACTCTCCATACCAACGCTGGACAGAGGCTAAGGCCCGGTCGGCATTTACGCTGGCTGGCAGATCTGTCTTGGGCCCGATCAACGTCCGGATGGTGTCAGGCAGTATCATCCAGTCGTAACGGCCGACCCACGTCTTTCGCCGCGATTCTTGTTCGGTTTGCTGGACCATATACTCGGCCAACGTCCGCCGCCCTCGTTCCTCGGCCGTGAGTTCGTTGGCATATCGATAGCGGGCCGTATCCCCAAGCTCGGTTCCGGGGACATTGCGCAGCCGTTCGTTAAGCACGACGTACCGTTTCTCCAGGTCCTGTTCGGAGCCGATCCGAATTAAACGCTCCTGCCCGCGATGGTAATACAAGTCCACCTCTTGCCTCGACTTGCCGTCCCGGCTCACCACGTAGAAGCTCGGCGTGATTCGGATGCCATCCTGCCCTCCAAACATGTTGCCTTTGGTTTTCAAGTCGAACCGGAAAAGGTAACCCGTTTTTACCGCTACGTTGCCAAAGCCCTGCACCGGATGACTCCCTGGACGGATTGGCAGCATATAAGGCGTCAGGTTCCCACGCGGATCGCCATCAATACCGAAGGGACCCACCCAATAGTTATTTCCCGTTGTTTCAGGACGTCCGATTTGTTTTCGAAATACATTTTCCCAATGGTAATCGGCAATATCCGTTATTTTAAAATCATACACGCGCCCTATGACTTGCACAGGAACGGTGTTCACGGCGACATGTTTTGCCAAGTTCAAGTTTGCCTGATCCTCGTAAGTAAAGCCTGATTCGGGCGAGTTCTCTGCAAATGAGCGATAAGAAACCGAATAATCCCCCTCATCCACCCAGGTCGGCAAATAAAAGGTGGTCTCCGTCTGTGAAACCGGAATATCGATCCACGTATTTGCCGGATAAAACGTGACTTTATTCGCCGTATACACGTCAAACGGGAATAACACCTGTTTGCGCTTGATATACTTTGCATAATCTCTGTCCCCGTAGCCGGGAATATTGCGATGCTGTCCATTGGTGGGCAGCGATACGGTAAAAGGTCGGTCCAGAATAAAAGCTCTGCGCGCATAATCCGGCGTCGTTCTCTGATTGTGCTCCCGGTCATCGGAAGCATCGGAATACATAACGGTCGGTGTATGCACCGTTACCGTATTAATCCCCTGAATCGGATGCTCTTGATTGGCCCCTCCACTCACATTGCCTGGAAGCAATTCATAAGAAACGTTTCCGGAACTGCCCGTGTTTTCTCTGTTCAGCAGCGTGCTGCTGATCATGTTTCCAGGTTTGTATAGTACATCCCGCCCAACCTTTGTTGGATTCGGAATATTCGATGGGTTCGGTCCATCTTTCGTATATTCGGCCCCGTCCATGATCGTCTGGTTGTTAAACTTGACCAGATCGTTATTCACTTTGCTTTGCGGTGTATTGGTCTCGGCCATCCCCCTAAGCAGTTCGGTGTCATCACGAACATCAGGTGGAGCGTTGAGCCCCCCGGTTAATTTGGGCGGTGTATACGATATCGCTGCCGTTTGCCCAGGACGCACGTGGCGATCGACGGCTTCTTCATGTCTCGATTCCAGCGTTGGTGCGGTGTACCCCGCTGGCATCATCGTGACCGTGCCGCCAGGCAGCGCATAATTGCTCATCGTTGCTTTGGCGAGCTTGTACACTTCCAGATTGTTGATTTTCCAGTACGAGTAGTCGCGGGTCATTTGAAATTGGTACGATTTCGTAACGGTGTCCCGCTCCGGTACAGGATCTCCATCCGTACAGTTGCCCTCTTCATCACATACTTCCGGACCTGGAACCGTCCATTCTCTCTCATACGTAATGGAACCACTGCAATTGTAGGTCACTTTTCCGCTCATTTTTGCCCAGGCTTGCTTAAACAGGTAATTATCCGTCAACGCATTGGTATAGAGCGATTCCGAGGTCGGGATTCCCTTCGTCACATCAAATTTCTCAGCATCCCGCTGGTCCGCGCGAATGACTCCCGTCGCATTGGGATCGAGATCGCTCATGATCATCGTTGTGCCCGCAGAAGGCGGACCGATGGTGGGAGCACACACCACGTCGCCCCCGCCTGGATTGCCACCTCCATCATCAGTACCTTGTCCGACCACAATATTTGTTGAGGTTGTCAAATGATAGCCATCTTTTACCCATAATACCGTAATCGTCGTCGTTCCTTCGGTTAAGGCATGAACAACCCCTGAACTGCTAACAGTAGCCACAGTTGGATTGGAGGAAGTCCATGTGATATCTCCATTTCCACTGTTTACATTCGTTTCTGGGCCAAAACTGCCATCGCCGGTTTTGGTCTTTACTGTTGCATTCAGTTGTTTTGTATCATTCTTGTTAAGAGACCCACCATTAGTAAGGTTTATTTCTTTGGTGACCTCGGCTCTTGCTCTCCAGTAAATGTCAGTGTTGAAGACGTAATCTGCAGAGTATTTAGGAGAATTATAAGGCCTGTAATCAAACGGCTCTATGGCTCCACCTATTTGCATTCGGAATTTAACCCAATCTCCATCAAAAGAATCTACATCTAATAGAATAGGAAGACCTACAACATAGTGATCCGTATTATCCATATACATCGGTTTCACAGACTGGATTGTAAACTCAGAATCTGGATGTGACTGACCTAAGCTATCTTTGTAGTCTGTTGGTTTGTATTTGGGTGCATCCAACGGCAAGTTAACACAAACTATAGATGACTTCGGCTTATTAGTGTCGGGATCATTTTGTAAGAGCGCTTCCCTATTACACTCACCATCTACCTTCCAACGTAGATCGTCAATTTGGTAAATGTAGATACCAATATTACTAGTTCCCTTCCCCTCAACTTCACTCACTTTTTTTTGTGATTTTGCAGGTGTTGAGGGCTCAAAATAAGGGGCTACCAATGGCGGCTTGACTCCTGGTCCACCTCCTGCTATTACATAAGAATTAGGGAAATAAAAGAAGTTTACTATTGATACTATTGATAGAACAAAAGCTACTTTCTTTAGATTCGAATACACACCAAGCCCCCCAAGACATCAATATATTGAGACATTAAATTCAGTACCTTCTTTCGTTTCAAGTCTCACTTGAGTCGTTAAAGTTTTATCAAAATGCAATAGTCCTGCCCCCCAATAAACAGGCTCTTTATCTGAGAAAGCTCTTTTATTATTAATATAGTCGTTGACCTTCGGAGCACCATATGCTGCAAAAGACTTGGATGTAGGAGACAGTAGGGCATTAAATGTTGGAGATTGAATTAAGCCCCCTGCTTGTAGGTGTGTAATAGTGTTGGGAATACTGAGCTCAAACTCAGTAAAAGAGTGATATGATCCTCGTAAAGTAGTAATTACACCCTCGTCCACAAATACAGGATAGTAAATACTCCGATCATCCTCTTTGGCATAAGGACTCACGACGATCCAATTTCTAATTTTAAGATCCGCATAATTGGTTCGGGTAACAATCTCTTTATTCCGCACTTTTGAAAAATCATCCGTTACCATACTATAATCAACAGTCGGGGAGACCTTACTCTCTGGCGTTTTCTTATACGACGGCGCAATAATACTCAAGTTCGTCCCCGTTAAACCTACCTGGCGCAACTCATTCAAACCTTTAAAATCGGACGGTTTCGCCTTTGCCACCGAAGAATAGCGTTCAATGAGGACCGCTACCTCAGCGCGTGTGGTTGTGCGATCAGTTCCGAACATTTTATCATTCGCAACGCTCATCAGCCCCGTGCCCATCGCTACTGCCACCGCATTTTTTTCGGAAGCCGCGAGTTTACCTGTAAAATATTCTTTAGCTGGTACAACGGTATTGGTAACGTCAGACAGCGCTTGCTTGTAATCGGCATCAACAGTTGCCAAACCTTGAGTAAGCCAAACTGCCATTTCCCCTCTTTTAAGGGAAGCACCGGCATCCAGTTTTCCTTTGTAATCGGATGGATCAATGAACCCTTTTTGAATAGCCAAGTCCACCCCGTCTTTCGCCCATGCGGGAATGTCTGTAAATGTATTGGTTTGATGGATTGCCGAGTTCGGCTGGTCGCTCAGCCTTCCCAAAATGCTTGCCATTTCTGCCTTCGTTACAGGCGAACCGGGTTTAAACGTTCCATCGGTGTATCCTTTTAAATATCCCTGTTCCACTGCAGCATTAATGGCTTCCGATGCCCAATGCGTTGCCGGCACATCTTTAAATTTTACCGAGGAAGCAGCCTCCGAAGAGGACCCACCCGTTCCCATAACGCCAGCTAACAAAGATAATGCCATCAATCCGGAAAATAACCTCTTTTTCATGACATGCACTCTCCTTCAATTGAATTTTTCGAATCGATACCCGAAGCGTCTTGACCCATTTTTTCTAACTCCATGCTTTACTTCCTCGTCTACCCTCAGCCTGGTTTTCTATATTGCCGCATGTTCCTATGTACCTGAAAGCAGACATACTCCCTTGCTCCACTTACTCCACCACGCTGTCCTCACCATTCGAAAAATCTAATTTTGTCAGAATCACCTATATTCTACCATGCAACATGGGAGATTGGGATTATTTTTCATTAATTCCATCCGACTAAAAACGCATTCCCTCCTCCCAAAGACCTACCTCACCTCCTGTCAAACAACAAAAAAAAGGCCACGAATCCGCAGATTCATAGCCTTATGCTTTAAGGTCGTCGTCGATCATATTTCATGCTTGCAATCAAGCATAACCGATTTCTCGGTCTTTGAACAGAGGGCAACAGGAAAATATTTCATCTAAATCGTCCCGTATCAATGACTCAACCCATTAAAACGACGCTTTCGCCGCCTCCATCCGCTTCCTGCAAACGATAACCGGAATCACTGCCAACACCGACAGCAACGTACAAATCATAAACATCGCGGAATATGACGCAGCCTGCACAATCACTCCCATAACAAGCCCGCCTAATGAGAATCCAAGATCGTACGAGGACATGAAAATGCCCATAAGCACGTATCTTGATTCTGCCGGAAGCACAAATGACAAAAACGTCGTGAGCGTCGGATAAAGCAGCGCCACCGCAAACCCGCTGCACACCGCAGACAAATAAACCAGCGGGCCGATCATTTCCATCATCGAGAGCAGCTGGGTGCCCAGCGCCGCAGACAGCAACAATCCGGCCATCAGCCACGTATTCCAACTGCCGTCCGAAGGGATTTTTTTACGCAGCACGAAGCGGCAAACGATCACCACCAGCCCCTGTAAGGCCAAGAACAACCCTGCACTGGCTCCATCGTTTGCTACCATGTACAAAGGCAAAAAAGTCGCAGTCGCGCCAAACACGCACGAAGCAAACAGCATGACCACCGTGCTCACCAGCAAAGGAGTGCTCTTCCAAACGCCGCCAAGGGAACGGAACATATCCGTTAGCGTATACGATTTGTTTTGCACCGTGCTCTCCGGCAAATCCAGACGAAATCCGAACAATAGCGGTAATCCGGCCAGAGCAGCAAGCATCAGCACAAACCAGAAGCCGCTAGCTTGTTCCCAGATTTGGATCGCCAGCACGGGAATGACCAGCGAAGGAACCATCGTAAACAACGTGTACATTGACAGTCCTTGCGCCCGATCCTTGTCCTCCAGCCTCTCCACGATTCCCGCCTGCATCGTCATCGAGAAAAAGGCCGTAGCCACGCCCTGCAACGCCCGCAGCCACAGGTAACTCCCCACGCCGCCCACCATGAACAACAGCAGCGTCGCTGCATGCAAAACAAGCAGCCCCTTCATAACGCGAAGCGGCCCGCAGCGTCCAAGAAGCTGGGCTGCGAAAGGACGCAGCAGCATGCAAGTGAACATGTACGCGCCCATCATCAGACCGATTTCGGACTGGCTCAAGCCGGCCGCCTCGCTGCGGAGCGGAAGGATGATCGTCAATGCCGAATTGGCGGCAAAAAACAAAAAAGCCAATATATAAAACCGGATAAACGATAAGGAACCCGGAGTCAGTTTTCCAGATTTCTGTGCAACTTTATTCAACAGTACGCCCTACTTTCTCTCTTTCAAATCCCTATCCCATCTTGATGAAACCGAGAGCTTCTCATCCCCGGCTTCACCCAACGATACAATCATTTGACTTTGGAGACAAGTAGGCGGGTATAATCATGGCGTTCTGCATCATAAATTCGTTCAGTTTCAAACAGGTCAACACGTCGCCCTTTCTTCATGACCAAGATGCGATGGCTAATGGAGGCTACCGAAGCAATGTCATGCGATATAAACAGGCAACTGATGCCCAGTTCCCGGCCGAGCCCCTTCAGCATACGCAAAATTTCGGCCTGTACCGTCACGTCCAAGCTGGACGTCGGTTCATCGCAGATCAGCAGTCGGGGATTCAGCGCAATGCCGCGCGCAATCGCCACCCGCTGCTTCTGTCCGCCGCTCAGTTCATGCGGGTAACGGTCCAGATACTCCGGTGAAAGCCCGACCATATCGAACAGTTTCTCGGCACATGCCCGGCGTGAACCCCGAACTTCGCTCAAAAACGGTGGAACGATCTCCGGAAAGTTGTCCAGCGGCTCCATGACCGAACGCCATGCGGGAAGCCGCGGGCTTAACGACGATGAGGGATCTTGAAACACTACTTGCATATTTTTACGCATTTGTCGAAGCGCTTTTCCTTTCAAACCAACCAAAGATGTGCCACCAAAGACGACCTCGCCTGCATCCGGACGTTCCAGACAGAGCAGGATGCGCCCAATCGTGCTTTTGCCGCTGCCGCTCTCGCCAACAATCCCCAAACACTCGCCCTGCCTAATCTGCAAAGAAACATCCTGCAGTGCTGTCACCAAGTGTCCGGCATGGCGGTAGCTTTTGCACACGCCCCGAAGCTCGGCCAATACAGGTCGTGAAAAATCCTGAACCGCTAAGCGCTCACCTAAACGAACAGAGCTAACCATGCTTCACCAACTCCCGATCCGAACTTTCTATGGTTTCTCCACGCCCCTGCTCCTCAGCATCACCAGCGGACTTATCATCCTCCACATCATCCTTTACCGGCATTTTTGGGCAGCTTTCCAACAGTTTCAGCGTATATGGATGCTTCGCTTTCATGCGAATATCCGATGCCGTTTTCTGTTCAACGATCTGCCCCTCCTTCATTACGGTTACATGGTTGGCACGTTTAAGGACCATCTGCAAATCATGGGAAATGAGCAAAATGGCGCATCCTGTCTGCCCTTGAATGTCCTGCATCAGATCAAGCACGGTCTCTCCGCTAATGACATCCAATGCCGTCGTTGGTTCATCCGCGATCAGCAGCTCCGGCTCCAGCATCAACACCGCCGAAAGCGCTGCACGCTGCAATTGTCCCCCACTCAGCTGAAAGGAATAACTGGAAAAGATTCGTTCTGCCGGCAGACCTACCTTGTCCAGATGCTCCAACACCATTTTTTTGCATGCTTTGCGCGTGAATGCTCGGTGAGCACGAATCGCATCCATCAGCTGGCTTCCGATCGTTCTGAACGGAGCGAAGCTGCCCCGATAATCCTGGAATACGCAACCGATGGATCGGCCCGCCAGTTTTCTGCGCTGTTTACCGTGCTGCTGCAACAGGTCCTGCCCCTGGAAAATCAGTTGTCCCTGAACGACCTTTATTCCCGGCGGCATCAGACCAATAATGGCATTGGCCGTCATGCTCTTTCCGCTTCCGCTCTCGCCAACCAGCGCCAATATTTCTCCGGAACGAATGTCAAAAGAAAAGTCCTTCAGGATCATCCGCCCCCCGTCAGCCGAACGAACGGATAGATTCCGTACGCTTAAAATGGGCACCGTGCCTGAATCCATGAGTATCACCTCAACTTAACCAATTCATGATCAAAGTCATCCTTGTTTGCCACGAACGTCCAACCCATCTCTCAGACCTTCCCCGATCAAATTAAAAGCAATGACCACCAGCATAATGGCCACTCCGGGATAAATCATAAGTTCCGGTTGGGTTTGGAAAAACGGCCGGCCATCGTTCAGCATCGCTCCCCATTCAGGGGAGGGCGGCTGTGCCCCCAGTCCAAGATAGGACAGGGACGAGATGACCAAAATCGTTTTGCCGATATCGAGTGCGGCATAGACGAGCACCGGAGGGAGAACCGCGGGCAATAAGTGTCGCCACAGGACGGTCCATGTGTTTCCACCGGCGATCTCAGCCGCCGTAATGTAGTCTTTTTCCCGCTCGGACAGCACGATCCCACGTACAATGCGTGCATATCCAAGCCAGTTGATCAATACGATGGACACCACCATGTTTTCCCTGCTTGGCCCCAAAAAGCCGGAGATGGCAATGACCAACAGAAAATCAGGCAGCACGCTAAGCCCATCCACAATGCGCATAAGGAACGTATCCACCTTGCCGCCAATATATCCTGAAAGCAAACCCAGCGGAATGCCGATCAACATGACCATAACGATGACCATCGACGAAATGCCAAGAGTCGAACCCGCACCCTCTACCAAGCGGGAAAACAAGCATCTGCCCAGCTGATCCGTACCGAGCGGATATGCCAGGCTCGGCCCCTGCAGTCTGATCGCCATATTGACAAGATCGGGATCATTCCGAACAAACAACGGTCCGAGCACAATCAGCAATACCATCAACGCAAGTATGGACAAACCAGCCACGATGCCTGGTCTGCGCAGCAACCTTTTGAAAGAAGGAGATTTGCCAGAACTCAGAGAGCTCTTCCCACGAGCTGTAGCCATTCTCACGAGGAGACTCCCCCTTTGCGCAAACGAATTCTCGGGTCGATCCAGCCATAGAGCAGGTCTACGAGCAGATTCACCAAAATGGTAAACGCACCTGTCATCATGAGATATCCCTGTATGAGCGGATAATCCCGCTGGAAAATAGCCTCCACCGCCATGCTGCCCAATCCGGGCCAGGAGAACAGCGTTTCAACAACGACCGAGCCGGCAATCAAACTGCCAAAGGTCATGCCAAACACCGTCAGCACCGGGATACACGCCGCACGCAGCGCATATTGCAGGACGATTTTGAATTCGCCGATGCCTCGCGCCCTTGCAGAACGGACGTATTCCGTGGACAAGCTTTCAAGCATGCCGGTTTTGAGCAACTGTGTGTGGACCGCCGCCAGACCGAAACCAAGCGTAATGGATGGCAGCACCAGATGTTTAAATTCGCCCTTGCCCATCGTGGGCAGCCAGTGCATTTTGGTTGAAAACAGGTAGATCAGAATCAGACCGATCCAGAACGTCGGCATGGATGCCCCCAGCAAAGCAAACATTTTGCCAAAATGATCAGGCAATCTTCCCGGAAAACGCGCAGCCAGCAAACCCAGCGGGACGGAAATCAGCACCATCACGGTTATGCCGCCCATCGCAAGCTGTAACGTGGCTGGCAAACGATCCAGCAATTCGTCAAGGACCGGTTTGTTCTTCAACAGCGAATCGCCGAAGTCAAGCGTCATCACATTCGTCATCCAGCTCCAGTATTGAACGGCCAAAGGCCGGTTGAAACCAAGCTCCTCGCGCAGCGCCTCTGCCTGTGCCCGGGTTGCCTGCATTTCATCCGCTCGCAGCAAACTCATCACCGGATCGCCGGGAGCAAGCTTCATCAGCACAAAAACGACAATCGATAAAACAAACAACACGATGACCAGTTGAGTCAGCCGTCGCCCTATCCATTTCAACACGTCAGTTCACGTCCATCTTATTCGTCATAAAGTAGTAGTCCTCGGCGCCCGGTTTCCAACCTGTGACACGGTCGCTCATACCCACGATGATATTCGGATAGACGATATAAGCATGCGGCATGTACTGCTTGGAAATTTCCACTGCTTCCTGCGTCAGACGGATTCGCTTGTCCATATCGCTTGCGGCATTCAACGTGTTAACCGCGCCCGACAGCTCATCGATCTCGATATCGGCTGCGTTCAGTGCCCCGCCGGGCATCAATGCCGAATTAAGGAAATATCCACCATCGCCGCGAGGCGCGGACAGATTGCTGTACGTCACGATATCCCAGTTGTTATTGTCACGGATGGCCGTGTCTACATTTTCCACCGTTCGGATGTTGATCGTTACACCGGCTTTCTGCGCTTCAGATTGCAACACCTGGGCAATAAGCGGCAGCTCCGGACGTGCCTTGTACGTCAACAATTCCAGCGTTAACGGTTGTCCGTCTTTCACCATTTTCCCGTTCTCGAGCACATAACCGGCCTCCTGCAACAGCGCTTTGGCCTGCTCGACGTTTTCCGGTTGAACGGGATCTGTGCTGCCGAACGGAAGGCTCGCATTAAACGGACCGTTGGCTGGAGCGGCATACCCCAACATGACGTCATTCGCAATGCTTTGGCGATCCAGCAGTAAATTCAGAGCTTGTCTTACTTTCAATTCCTTCGTTGCCTCCCCCGCCGGGTTAAACAACAGGAAGTGCACGCGCAATCCCGGAAGTGATTCCACATGCAAATCGGAAGACTGCTCGATCGGTTCCACGGATTCAGCAGGCAACTGCGTGGCAATGTCGACCTCGCCCGATTGCAGCGCCAATGATCGCACGTTACCATCCTCGTTGAATTTGAAATCGACCTGCTGCAGCGGGGAAGCGCCATCCCAATACCCGTCATAACGTTCCAATTGAATTTGGATACCTGGCGAAAAGCTCGTTACCTTAAAGGGGCCCGTACCCACGGGCGCCAGATTGAAATTTTTCGTACCCATTGCTTTTTCCGCTTCAACGTTAATGATCGAAGCATAAGGGTTGATCAGCTCCGATACGAGGGCAGGATTCGGTTTGTTGGTCACAATGGTCAACTGCTGCCCTTGAGCCTGCATGCTTTTGATATCGAGTGCATTTTTCAATGCCCCATTCACGCTAACGGCACGCTCCAGCGAAGCTTGGACCGCCGCCGCATTGAGCGGAGCACCATCTTGGAAAGTCACGCCATTCCTGATCTCAAAGATCCATGTATCATCTCCCTGTGCTTCCCAACGGGTGGCAAGCCAAGGCTGTACGGCCAGATTCTCGTCTAACCTGACAAGGGTTTCCGTAATTCCTGCCCGTACCGCCACGAGGTCATTGGAAGGGTCAAGCGTACTGCTTCTAAAATGGAACAGCAAGGTCACCTTTTTTACCACCGATTCGCTTTGGGAGGCGGAGCCCGTAGAGGTTCCTTCACCAGACCCGCCACCTGCCTTTGCGCTGCATGAAGACAATATCATTGCCGAGGCAAGCACCTTTAGCGTCAATAACAACCATTTTTTACACAACACTCGCTTTTTGTTTTTCAATGAATGGTCAATCCTTCCTTCTGCTTCTCTTAAAACCGCAATCAACGCTATTAAGACAGTAATTTTCACACTATCGGAGAATTCCTTTATTTCCCTGTCACATTTTCTATCATTATATGTAATTCAATCTATGTTGTACATACAAAAAAAGACTGACACCAATGTGCCAGCCCTTGCTTCATTTATTTTTCATTTCCGAAGTGTTCTTTCCGTGCTTGTCTCAGTGCGTTCTCCGCGAGAGATGCAAGCAGTTCAGCCCCCAGCGGCAGCGCCCGTTCATCCAAATCAAAAGCAGGATGATGCCATTCGTGCGACCCGGAAGTACCTAAGAAAAGAAACAGGCCCGGAACCTCCCTTTGATAAAAAGAAAAATCCTCGCCTGCCGGTGACGGCAGCGGCCTGACGCCATTCAATCCTACAGCTGCGGCGGTCTGTTCCGCCAAGGCTGCAAGCGAAGGGTCATTGACCACGGCAGGAGGTCCCTGAATCCAACGGACCGTGGCGGTGGTGCCGTATGCCGCGGCTACGCCAGCCACCACCTGGTTGAAGCGCTCCCTGATGCGTGCCCGCACCTTCTCTTCAAACGTACGAACCGTGCCGTCGAGCACCGCTTCCTCCGGAATGACGTTCCAGGCCGTGCCGCTATGGATTTTGGTCACGCTGATCACGGCGCTTTCCTGTGCTCCGACATTTCGGCTCACGATGGACTGCAAGGCCGTGACGATATGGGATGCCACCACGATCGGATCAATGCCTGCCTCAGGTACGGCCGCGTGGCTTCCTTTGCCCTGCACCTTAACGACAAAGCCGTCCGCGGCGGCCATGAGTGCACCTTCGCGGATGCCAACGCTGCCTACCTGCAAGTCAGGTTTGTTATGCAGCCCGAAGATGGCTTGAACATCCTGCAGCGCACCGGTTTGAATCACTTGTTTGGCCCCCGTCGCTTTTTCTTCCGAAGGCTGGAACAGAAGGCGAACCCTGCCCGGCAGCCGCGATTCGCGTTGCTTTAACAATTCGGCAGCGCCGATCAGTATGGCCGTATGAGCGTCATGTCCGCAGGCATGCATCTTTCCGGACACCTGTGACGCATACTCCAGTTTCGTTTCTTCCTGGATCGGCAGTGCATCAATGTCGGCCCTTAACGCAACAACCGGACCTTCGCCTTCCCCGATTTCCGCAACCAGTCCGGTGCGAAGCGAGTATTCCTCGGCAATGCGAATACCTTGTTCCTCCAGCCAGCCCCGGATGGATTCCGTCGTTTCCCATTCCTCGCCCGACAATTCCGGATGACGATGCAAATGACGACGGATGGCCGTCAATCGCTCCGCGAAGGAAAGATCCTGACCGCGATCCGCCGCATCCGATAAGGACGTTGGTTCTTTAGGCGCATTCTTCGCATCCAGCGCCTCTCGCTGCTCCAATTCGCTTTTCATGAAATGGCCCCCTTGGTTCAATTTCCGATCCATCAGATCGTTATGGAACACGTCATTTCACCATCAAAGCTGCAACTTCTCTGGTCGTGATCCGATTCGCGGTAATTTAATTTTGGCACAACAGAGGTTAGCCGACAACGGTCTGGATAGCTTCATGCTCTGCCTCAAATGCATCCAGCCCTTGCTCTACCAACGCCTCGCGCAGCAGCTCGAAGGAACGCAGTCTTTTGCCGAAATCGCGGGTTGCCGTTGTTACGATCAGTTCATCAAAGGCAAAATCCCGCTGCAGCTTGGCCACAACCCTGCCCACGCTCTCCTTGTTTCCCTTGATTGTGCTTGGTTCAAGCACCTCGATCCGGTATTTTTCATTCGATTGCTCGCCAAACTGTTCCGCTTGTTCAATCGAACCGACCGTCAGCGTTTTGCCGCCTTCCAGGTGAATTTTAACGAGTTTGTGCTCGCTGGTCAGTTCCTTGGCCTCTTCCTCCGTCTCCGCGACGATGAGCGCCGCTGCCAATGCCACGTAAGGCTCGGAACCGCCGGAACGGTCGAATTGTTCGCGATACACGCGGAAGGCCTCCTGCGCCACCTCCGTATTGCCGTTAATGAACAGAGAAAATACATAAGGCAATCCTAACTCGGCGGCCATCGCCGCGCTATCCACGCTGGCTCCAAGCACGTAGAGCTCGGCAGGCGCATCGACGACCGGTGCGGCACGCAAGCCTGCCAGAGGATGCGTCTCGTCCGCATGCGGTTCATTGTGAATATACCGCTTCACTTGCAGTATCTTTTCTTTTAGTGGAGCCGCATCGCTCACTCCCTCCTGCAGGGCTTGCGTGGAGCGCGGCAAACCTCCCGGCGCGCGACCGATGCCCAGATCCACCCGTCCCTGACCAAGGGCGGCAAGCACGTTGAAGTTCTCGGCCACCTTATACGGACTGTAATGCTGCAGCATCACTCCGCCGGAACCCAAACGAATCCGCTCCGTATGGGCAAGCAGGTGCGAAATCAATACCTCGGGCGACGAGCCGGCGACATGCTCCGAATCGTGATGTTCCGATACCCACAACCGATGGAATCCAAGCCGCTCCGCCGCCTTGGCAAGCTCGATCGTATGCCGGAAAGCCTGTACCGACGTTTCTCCTTCATAGATCGGGGTCTGATCCAAAATACCAATACGAATACTCATCCTTTTTCCTCCTTCGCATGCCAACCTGCCTTGCCTCATCTATAACTTCCGCAACAGCTCCCCGAAAGGCTCCGCAAACGGCGAATGTTGTTCTTTCAATGTCACGACGCTGATCTGTAACGACACACCCGCGACTTCATGCACCTGGATCGGAAACAATTCCTGTTCCCCAACTTCCTTCTGCACCGTCAATCCGGGCAAAAATGCGATGCCCGCCTTCTGAAGCACAAGCTTCTTCGCGGTTTCCGACTGATCCACATGGTAGGCGATATCCGGCGGTTGCTCCAGCGAGTCGAATGCCCGGTGAATCCGCAGCCAGTCGAGCGATCCACATTCGAAGAACACAAGCAGCTCATCCCGCAGCGCTTCCATGCTGACATGTCCTTTTTCAATGAACGGATGTCCTTTGTACACGTAAAGTTGAATGGGATCTTCGTAAAAAGCGACCGTGCGAATGGCCGGATGCATGACCTTGCGCACAAACGCCAGATCAATTTCCTGGTTCAACAGCTTGGCAACCAGTTGGTCCGTCGTCGCCGTCGTCAATTTGACCGTTACATCCGGATAGGCTTCCCTGACCTTCGGCAGGAAATCGGGGAGGACATAGGTGGACACCGAGATGGTACTGCCGAGTCGCAGCGCATTCGGCGTCGTGCGCCGCTGCTGCAGCTTCTGTTTTCCCTTCTGGATCACCTGCAGCACCTGCTGGGCGTACGGCAGGAATTTCCTGCCTTCCTCCGTGAGCACGATCTGTTTGCCAAGCCGGTCGAACAGCTTGCAGCCGAGCTCGCGTTCCAGCGACTGAATGCGTGCCGTTACGGAAGGCTGGGACAAAAAAAGCACTTCGGCAGCTTTATTGAAGCTTCCGTAATGATTGATATATACAAATGCTTCAATGTTCTCAATGTTCATAAGCGCCTCCGTATCCTTATCCATTGACGATAACGTCAATATTGATTTAACCCATTAATTTACTTGGTTTTAGGAGATCGTAATGCTCTCCCTGCTTAATGTCAATACCAATTCTTCCAAAGCGCGATCCAAACGTGCGGCGATCTCCGCCGAGAGGGCATAGGTCCCGTCTTCCAGACGTTCAATGCCCTGATCCACGGCATATACGCCGCCAAGGATATGTCTTCCGCCGAGGGCGGCCAACACAGGTTTCAGCGCGTAATCGATCGCCAGCAAATGCGCAATGGAACCGCCGATGACGAGCGGAAGCGCAAGCTTTCCTTTCAATCCCTCCTGCGGGATCAGATCCAGAAACAACTTCAGTACGCCGGAATAGGCAGCTTTGTATACCGGAGTGGACACAATCACCGCATCCGCTGCCTGCACAAGCGCAAGCGCGTCCTGAATGGCAGGACTGTCGAACTTGGCCTGAACCACATCTTCTGCCGGCAGATCGGCGACATGGATGATATTTACCGTAGTGCCTGCTTCACCCAATTTTCCTGCACTGTAATCAATCAGTCCTGTCAGGCGGGAACGCTTGGATGGCGATCCCGCGATAATTACGACGTTTGACATTAACAATCCCTCCTCAAGCGATCTTGGTATGTGTTAAGCCGTTCCTTTGGTTTGCGGGTCCAATCGGTCGCGCAGCACGTCGCCGATCAGATTGACCGCGAGCACAAACAGCGTAATGACGAGTCCCGGGAATGTGCAAATCCACCATGCCACGGTCAGGTAGCCCCTGCCCTGTGAGAGCAGCATGCCCCAATCCGGAACTTCCTTGAGCACGCCGAGCCCGAGAAAGCTGAGCCCCGATCCCGTCAGGATGGAGGTACCTACGCCAAGCGTAGCCATAACGAGCAGCGGAGACAACGAATGCGGCAGGACATGCCTCCAAAAAATCCGCGCGTTCGAACCGCCCAAGGAACGGGTAGCCGTAATGAACGGCAGCCCCTTTACCGACATGACCTGCCCGCGAAGCACACGCGCATATCCCGGAATGGCTGCGACGGCCACGGCGAGCGCGATGTTCATCAGTCCGGGGCCAAGCGCCGCCGCAACAGACAGTGCCAGCAGAATCCCGGGAACGGCCATCAGAATATCGACGGAACGCATAATGACGGTATCCACCATTCCGCCCGCGTACCCCGAAACGATGCCAAGCGCGCTCCCCACCAGTCCCCCCACCAGAACGGAGACGAGACCGATGAGCAGGGAATCCCGGCTGCCATGCACAACGACGCTAAAAATGTCGCGTCCGAAATAATCGGTGCCGAACCAGTGCGCTGCTGAAGGAGCCTGCAAAATCGCGTCCGTCATCATTTCCGTCGGAGAATACGGAGCGATCCATCCCGGCACGATGGCACAGGCCACGATAAAAGCAACCACGATCAGTGCCGAATAATAAAACCACCGCGATATCGCAAACGATGCTTTGATGCGTTTGCGAATGCCGCCCCGCCAACGAATGCGCCCAGCGGTTCGGTTCCATGCTTTCTTTTCCTGAGCCAGCGGCTTCATGCTCATCTGCTTCTCCCCCCTGCTTCGTGCAAATGCCCTTCGATATTCCGCATATCTGCCATCGTCATGCCTTCACCGCACGCCTGATCCTTGGATCGATGTACGCGTAGGAGATGTCGACCAGCAAATTCAGGACCACGTAAATGATGGCCGTAAAAAAGACGACGCCCTGCACGACAGGCAAATCCTTGGCCATCAGCGCATCCGCGATGATTCGCCCGATGCCTTGTCTGGAGAACACCGTTTCTACCACCACGGTTCCTGCCAGCAAGTCGGCAATCATCATGCCGATGACGGTGACGGCGGGGATCAGCGCATTGCGTAAAGCATGCCCGTACATGATCGTTCGCTGCGTCAGCCCTTTGGCTCGCAGCGCAACGACAAACGGTTCGTTGATCACTTCCAGCATACTGTTGCGCACCATGCGCACGATAAATCCTGCACCTACCAGCCCAAGGGTTGCCGCCGGAAGCACCAGGGAACTGAAGCCCTCCGACCCCATGGCCGGAAACCAGCCCAACTGTACCGAAAATAACAGGATCAACAAGATTCCGGTCCAAAACGTCGGCATCGAGATGCCGAACAACCCGACCAGTCTGGCGACAATGTCAATGACGCCATTGCGATGAATGGCGGACAATACGCCGAGCGTAATGCCAACGACGATCGCGATAATGGCGCTGAGCGCCGTCAAGGCAAGCGTAGCCGGGAAATGCTCCAGTATTTTCGGCAGCACCGGGTCGGAATTCAGCATGGACTTGCCGAAATCGCCGCGCAGCATATCGCCGAAATAGTTGGCAAACTGGATATAGAAAGGCTGATCCAGCCCAAGCTGTGCCCGCAGGTTTGCGATCATTTCCGGCGTGGCCGAGGAAGGGTCCAGCATGAGCAGGACCGGATCCCCCGGCAGAAGGTACATGATGCAGTACACCAGCACCGAAGCTCCAAAAATGACGAACAATGAGGTCGCGATCCGGGTCAGTATCGTTTGTGCCATGCCGGGACATCTCCTTCCTGAATGTAAATTCATGCATCGTCAAAATGCATCAAGCGGCGTCACTGCTGGATCCGCGCATCATTGAACAGCGGATAACCGAGCGAATCGAATTTGATGTCCTGCACGGTTTTCGATGCCGCCACCGTGTAAGGGAACACGTAAATGGGCAGGATCACAGCCTGATCGATCAAATACTGCTGAATTTGTTTGTAGATTTCCACCCGTTTCTCCTTATCGCTCTCTACCGCACCCTGCTCAAGAAGCTTGTCGATCTCCGGGTCCGACAGGCCCGACAACGTTGGGCGTTCGCCTTCGGCAGGCGTGTGGTAAAAGGCATACAGCGCATGGGGATCGGAATTAACCTGGCTGTTGCCGTACAAATCATAGTCCCAATTCTGGTAAATGACCGTGGCAACGTCCTTCGTAATCTCCACCTGCACCTCGATCCCCACTTGTTTCAACTGCTGCTGAATCATCGCCGCGATATCGTTGCGCTTCTCCCGGTTAGGCGAACCGTCTACGTACCGCAAGGTCAGCCGTTTGCCGTCCTTCTCCCGGATTCCGTCCGCTCCCTTAGTCCATCCTTGCTCATCCAGCAATTGGTTGGCTTTGGCAATATCCGGCTTGATGCTGCCTTCCAGCGAGCTGTCGTAGCCGAGGATGCCCGGGGACAAGGCGGACCATGCTCTGTCGTAAGTGCCCAGATACAACGTTTTAACGATGGCATCCACGTCCACTGCGGCTTGCACGGCCTGACGGAGCTTTGCGTCATTCCACGGTGCCCTGCGTTCGTTGAAAAAGAGCGTATATGGCAGCCCTACCGTGTTGGCTTGCAGCAATTGCTGGTTCGGATCGCTTTGGAGCGCAGCGACGTTTTGCGGAGGAACCGTCTCGGCCGCAAGCACCTGGCCGCTCTGCACGCTTCCGATCCGCGTGGCTTCTTCGGGAACGATTTTGAACGTAATCTGATCCAAATGAGGCGCACCGTCATTGTCGACCGTCTCCGGTGCCCAATGATAGTCCTTGTTTTTGGCAACGACGATGTCGGCATTTTCGGACCAGCTGACAAAGGTATACGGCCCGGTACCTACCGGATTTTTGCCCAGCTGATCGCCGTACTTTTTCGCCGCCGTAGGGGACACGATGCCGAGCAGTGCCTGACTCAGGTTACCGAGGAATGCTTCAGATGGTTGGGACAGGTTAACCTTGATCGTGTACTCATCAATGACCTCGGAGGAGCTGTAGGGTCTGATCAGGGCAAGGGCGTTGGCGGCTTTGGTCGCCGGATCGATGACCCGGTCCAGGTTGTATTTGACCGCTTCGGCGTTGAACGGCGTGCCGTCATGGAACTTCACGTCCTCACGCAGCTTGAACGTATAACTTTTGCCGTCGTCCGACACCGTCCACTCCTTGGCCAGCCACGGCTTGATGGAACCGTCCGGGAGCTGCACGACCAAATTGTCGTACAATGTTCGGATGGCCCGCACGGCCACGGCCAGGCCGCTGCGATGAGGATCAAGCGTATCGGGAGAAGTGGCGAGGGCATAGGTCAAATTGCCGCCTTCTGCCTTCGCTTGTTCCCCGCCCGACGCCTGAGCCGGGCTGCTCGCCTGATGGCCTGCACCGCAACCGGACAATACCAGCATTAAGGCCGACGCAAGCGCCACATATTTAAACCACGAAATGGACCTGATCATATCGCTTCCCCCTCTGTGTATACAGCAGTCATCAATGTTTAAATATATATTTCCTATGAGTTAACTTGGTTTTAGAAACATGCGCAGCCCTAGGAAGTTTCGATACCTTGTCAGATACCAACTTCTTGACGGGCAGCCGTGTATCGGTTAACGGGAATGTTCAATCCAAGATTGCCGCGCAGCGTATCATGCTCGTAATCGGTTCGATAGATGCCGCGCTCCTGCAGAATCGGCACGACCAATTCGACGAAATCGCTCAGCCCGCTCGGAAGCTCGGAATGAATGATGAAGCCGTCGGCGCCTTCTGCTTCGAACCACGCCTGGATTTGATCCGCGACCTGCTCGGGCGTACCCAGGAACTTGCTTCGCGGTGTTGCAGCTCGAAGGGCAACCTCGCGCAAGGTCAACCCTTGCTCTTTCGCATCCTTCTTGATTTTGTCCGTGGTGCTGCGGAAGCTGTTGCTGCCGATGCCGTTCAACTCGGGGAACGGCTCATCCAGCGGATATTGGGTGAAATCGTGATGTTCAAAAAACCGGCCAAGGTAATCCAACGCTTTCTCGATCGTCACCAGACCCGCAATCTCGTTATATTTCCGCTCAGCCTCTTCTTCCGTGCGTCCGATGATCGGATTGATGCCCGGCATGATGACGATATCGTCCGCGGAACGGCCGTAGGCCACGGCACGCTCTTTGACGTCTTTGTAGAAAGCCTGCGCATCCTCCAGTTTGTCATGCCCTGTAAAGACTGCATCGGCTTCTTTGGCAGCCAGCGTTTTACCGTCGTCCGACGATCCTGCTTGGAAGATGACCGGCTGCCCCTGTTTCGAGCGATCGATGTTGAGCGGTCCTTGAACGGAGAAAAACTCCCCTTCATGATTCAGGGTGTGCAGTTTGGAAGGATCGAAGAACACTCCGCTCTCCTTGTCTCTGACAAAGGCGTCGTCTTCCCACGAATCCCATAGCCCCTTTGTGACCTGCAAATATTCGCTGGCGATCCGGTAACGCTCCGGATGAGACGGATGATCTTTTTTGCTGAAATTTTTGGCCGAACCTTCCAGAGGGGAAGTCACGACGTTCCAGCCCGCGCGTCCGTTGCTGATTTTGTCCAGCGACGCGAATTGCCTTGCCACGGTGAACGGTTCGCTGTAGGAAGTCGACAGCGTGCCGACCAGCCCGATGCGCGACGTTACGGCAGCCAGAGCGGAAAGGATGGTGATCGGCTCGAAGCGGTTCAAAAAGTGAGGAATCGATTTCTCGGTAATGTAGAGTCCGTCCGCAATAAACACGAGGTCGAACTTGCCCTCCTCGGCTTTCAACGTCTGGCGTTTGTAAAATTCGAAATTAACACTGGCGTCCGGTAAAACCTCCGGATGCCTCCAGGTTGTCATGCTGCCTCCCACGCCATGGACGATGGCACCCAGCTTTAATTTTCGTTGCGTTGTCATATGCATTCCGCCTTCCTCGAATGGGATTGAACTGAAGTTAAAAACTTCGAAATCAACGATGAAACGAACCAACCTTGGGCAGCAAGCTGATGAAACGGAACGACAGCGATAAGATATTGACCTTAACACCAAATAATAACTATTCCTATGCGTTTGGTATGTTTTTAATTTCCACAAATCTTATCACCGCCCTCGAAACGGGTCAACCATGCTGCGATAGAACTTTTCTATAAGAACGAATCCCGGCCATCTCCAACGGAGACAGACTCGCAGCCAATGACCGGGAGACGTTGGCTTCGCTTATGCAAACGGCTTCCGGCCCACTATCAGACGGCTGCCGTTTCTCCCGGCTGTGCCAGCAAGGCTGCCAGCTTTTCCAGGTCCGGCTCCAGCAGCGCTTCGAATGTTCCGTCCACGCCGACCTCGACGACAGGCACATGCCGAATGCCGTACTTGGCTTCGAGGACGTCCCTCAACACGTCATGCCCTTGTACCTCAATGTTTTCGAAAGGCTGGTTGCGCTCATTCAGGAATGCTTTGACTTCTCCGCAAAAATGACAACCCGTTTTGCTCCATAACACGACTTTTTTGCTTGCAGCAGACATCGACATACCTCCTGTTTGTCTTCATAATAAAGGTCCGAAAGAACTGTCATTCTTAGACCATCAATTCCTACCTGTTAAATAAGAATTATGGCTTTAAATGTACTCCTCGGGCCAGGAAGCGTCAATGGAATTGCTAATAGAATAAACCTATAAGCACATAGAAAGAATGTATTCGATCTCTCGCAGCATATGTAATTGGCGAATGCGGAATGAAACCCAAGGCGGGTCTCCCTGCGATTCATTCCGCACCACGGCCGACCTCCATGCAAGCCCTCCTACAGCTGGCAGCCCAGCAATTTCGGCGGCGCTATGATCGGCCATCCTTCTTCTAGAGCATGCAGCTTTTCGTAAGGAACCCGCATGACTGCATAAGGGTAAACTCCCCAGCATTCGGCGGCGTATGCCGAAGCATATTTTCTCCGCTTTCCGCCGCTAATCTGGTACCATATCTGCGGTGCTTCATTGGCCGCAACAACGCTGCCTTCCGGCCATTCCGCCGAACTTCCTTGCAGCAGATGGGCCGATGATTGGCCGGAATCCGAAGCTTTTCCCTCGATCTGCATGGAAGAATCGATGGCATTGCCGACCGGAATGCCCAGCAGATCGGGCTTTGCCAACCGAACGGGAGAGATGCCCCGCGGAACTGGAATGTGCAATTTACGCCGACAACCTCCAGACAAGTGATATACGTCGCCATTCACATCCGTCAAGAAGCTCCCCTCCGGATAGAAATCGCTGCTGCGCCTGAAAGGCTGGCGTCCGTCAGCGCTTCCTTCCGAGCGCTCGCCGACGTCGAACGAAGCAGGAGCCTCCTTTGCCATGCGAGCAACTTCGGCGATCAAGGCGTGGGGGTCTCCCCATTTTCGCTCATAAAATTGCTCATTGTCCTTGTTCAGAGCCGCGAATCGCTGCTCTTCCACCGCCTTCATGCTGACGCTCCCGAAATGATGGATAAAGGCATCCCCTGCCACAGCGAGCTTGTATCCCGCAAGTTTCGCACGCACGATCCAATCGTCGTCTTCGAAATTGCCTATGGCATAACCTTCGTCCAGATAACCTACCCGTTCGAACAATTCCCTTGAAAACAACCAGCAAAATCCGACGAGACGATCCGTCAGGCGGTGTTTGGACGCATCAGGCCTGTTGTAGTTTGCGGCAAATGCCCACATCCCCGATATGTCATCATATGGCACTTCAATCTGCTGTTCGCCGCCGATATAATTCGTCACCGGACCAACGACCCCGATGTCCGCTTGACTTTGAAGGCATGCCATCATGTTGTCCAGCCAACCCGGCGTGACCAGCGTGTCGTTGTTCAGCACGACGATATGTCGTCCTTTGGCCATCATGAGGCCATGGTTCACTCCGCCGGCAAATCCGCGATTGCCATCCAGCGCAGCTACCCGAACCATGCCCCCGATCCGTCTTAGCGCGTTGGCGGTGCCGTCCTGAGATCCATTGTCCACCACGATGATTTCGTAGGGAGCAGGGGTGTGCTTTTCAATGCTGGATACGCATTTCAGTACATAATCCTTCTGATTGTAAGTCGGGATGACGATGCTTACCCCGTCAAACACGGCGCCGAACGAATTTTTCCCTTGGCGCACGCCGTCCTCATACCCTCTTTTGTAGCCCTGATTGTATATCTTCATCCTTCGGACAGCCTGTTGTCCCTTCCGGCTTGCTTTGGATTTGCTTCCCTTGCCGCGGGCTGCCGCATGCAAAAAAACAGATGGGGCCGACGCCCGATTCCTGTTCCGTCGTTTTCCGGGTTTACCGGAAGAGCGCAGTCGGATGGCCTGCTTGCCTGACGTCTTTCCCAAAATCCGCGCTCGCTCCTTCGCACGGCATTCGGCCCGGCGGGAAACACCCCCGGCGAAAGCATCTTCACCGTCGTACGTTTCATCTGTTTGCCTATAAAGCTGCCCTCCGTTTGTCTCATGATCCGGTCTGCCCATACCGCTCCCTCCTTTTTTGTTCCAAAGCGCTGATGTTTTTACATAATCAAACTGGAAGCGCGTCAATATTGAAGTTCTCCCGTAACCAACTTGTTTGCCAGATGACCAAAATCGATGGCCACCTTGCCGAGTTCATCCGCAATATGACGGCACAGTACGATTGCGGGAATGCCCGCCGCCACCAGCGCCAGATCGAAATCATGCTTCCGAATTCGCTGCATGACTCGCGGAATGTCGGCATATCCGGCAACCGGTGCGATCATGCCGGCGACATACACCCCGTGGCTCTGCAGCAGCTCCCCCAGTTCGGATGCCAAATCGCCGATCACAAGCACGCGCCGGTTCTGCAGAAGGGACGGCAGCAGCCTGGAATGATGCAGGCTGTAATTGATTGTGGAGTCGGTCAACTTCAGGCTCGACCAATCGATCGCGAAATGACGAAGCACCGGAAACAGCAGGCCTTGGAACGTAGGTGCCCGCGAGATGGGCACCCCGACCCAATCGGCTCGGCGAATCGCTTCCGCCAAGGAGGCACGCACATCCGGCGTGGAGCGCGGCACTCCCGCATAAGGCAGAAAAGGGGCCAGCTCTTGCACTTCTTTGCTGGACAGCACGGTGTCCGCTGCCAGCGCAAGCAATTCGCCGTCGCCGAGGCGAATGACCGACAGCGGGCGCCTGGCGTCCAGCGCCGCATAAATGTGGGCAGCCACCTCATGCGGGCCGGCCAACCGGGCAAGGCGGGAGGCATATTGGTTGACCCCCGCCGCGATCAATTCTGCCGCGGCAACGTCCGGCAGAATATGGTCGGGCGGAATGCGCTGCTCCACCAGCGCCTCCCCGCCCGCGTACACGCCGTCGCGAAAACCGGCGGCGTAGCTGCTATCCCGTGCCGCCCGCTTCGCAGCCTGCGGCGGCACGCCCTTCGCGCTGCCCCGAGCACCGGCAGCGCCTTCACCCCCCGCAGCGGCGCGGGGCCGCACCTGGCCCGCTTGCGGCGGTGCTGCGCCGACAGCGCCCGCCGGCAGTGCCTGCGGTGCCGGCGAGTGCGTGCGGCGCACAGCCTTGCCCCGCTTGCCCCGGCGGCGGCCGGGCGCCGCGCTCTGGCCGCGGGCAGTGCCCGCGCGCGCTCCGGCATTAAGCTTAGCGCGCCTGTGCTTCACGCCCGCCCTTTTGCCTGCCCGGCTGCCTGGCTTCCTGCGCCCAAAGCCGGAGTTCCGAGACATTTTTCCTTTTCTGGCACCATAGCTCCCCCGGCGTGCAGAAATGAACACTCGCTGCTTGCAAGGCGCTATCTCGCCACTTCTGCAATTTATATCCATAGGTTCGTCGCTTTCGTTGACGATGATCTGCTCATCACTGCCCTGGTTCATTCCGACATTAAGCTGCCCGTCTTCGTTTGCATCAACAAGACGTCCCACGCGTTTAACGAATGGGTTTTGCACCGCTCTTCGGCGGGCTGCTTTATTCTTAAGCTTGGCTGCCTCTACTTCTGGACGTTGAACCTGACTTGCCATCGTTGATGGGTCCCTTTCGGGAAGCTTACCCTCTCTCCTGCTTGCTCCGGTGTTTTTCGCTGCTGTCACCCCATTCCCCCCTTGCCGGCCACAGAAAGTGCCACTGCACAAAACGCCGGAGCATTGGGGCTCCAGCGCGGTTCATCCACCCGATCGAGGTGCCGCATAGCGGCCACTGTGGCTCATCGACTTATGGCAGCTGTCCTTTCATGCGGACGGCCGCTTCCTGCAACGATTCAAAGGTGCCTGCATCAGTCCAGTAATTTTGCAATATATCGTACTCCAAGCTTCCGGCGGCAGCATAATGGTTATTCACGTCGGTGATTTCCAATTCTCCGCGCGCCGACGGCGAGATGCCGGCAATGAAATTGAAAACATGATCATCATACATATAAATCCCGGTGACACAATACGAAGTTTTCGGCTGACTGGGTTTCTCTTCGATATGGGCAATCCGCTCCGGGTTCGCCGGGTCGAACACAGGCACCCCATAACGCCGGGCATCGTCCACCTCTTTCAAAAGGACCCGTGCTGTCCCTGCTGGTTGTGCCATATAGCGCTCCACATAAGGCTTGAGGTCATCGCTGAACAGGTTATCGCCAAGCAGTACAACGAACTTTTCTCCGGGTGTAACGAAACCTTTGGCCAGGTTCAAGGCCTCCGCAATCCCCCCGGCCTTCTCCTGAATGCGATAGGTGAGCTTGACGCCGTACTCTTTGCCGCTTCCCAGAAATTCCGTGTACAAACCCGCAGAATGAGTGCCCATCACGATCATGATATCTTCGATTCCCGCCTGGCGGAGTCTGTCGAGTCCGTATGCGATCATCGGATGTTTGCCGACCGGAAGCAGGTGTTTGTTGATCAGGCGAGTCAAGGGATATAGTCTTGTTCCCGTTCCGCCTGCAAGAATGACACCTTTCATTCCTTATCCCTCCTTCGTCTGATGGTCAACATAGTCAAGCGGATCCACTTTCCACTTATGGATAAAAAGCCTTCTGTTCCGTTCAATCAACCGGTTCCACTGATCCCGGTCCGTTTTCTTGAAACTTGCGCTGCCCTGATGGTGGACCAGCACATCGCCGCACGCGAGCAGCCGGTAGCCTGCCAGACGGGCTCTATAGCAATAATCGTCATCTTCGTAGTGCCCCGGGGAATACGCTTCATCCAAAAGACCCACGTTCTCCATCATGTCTCGCCGAAACATCATGCATAATCCCACGATCCTTTGGACTCCTCTCCATCTGCCCGGATCGGGTTGATTATTCACGGCGGCCAGTTCCTGAAAATGCTCCATATCCCGGAAATCCACGTTGACCTGCTGAATGCCGCTTGCATAATTGGTCATCGGACCAACGATACCGATGCCGGCATCGCTATGCAAGGCAGCATGAAGATTGCGAAGCCAGCGGGGCGTTACGGTTACGTCGTTGTTCAGCAGCAGCAGGTCATCTCCGGATGCAGCACGCATGCCCGCATTGCAAGCTGCCGGAAATCCGCGGTTGGCCGGCAAACGAACGAAACGAATCCGTTCGCTCGCGCAAAAGGAGGCCGTTCCGTCAGTCGAGCCGTTATCTGCCACGACAATTTCATACGGCGTGGCGTCGTCGGTATGCCGGCGAATGGCCGCGATGCAAGACTTCAACAGCTCCAGGCCGTTATAGGTAGGAATAATGATACTGGTCAATGTCATCTGCCGTTCCTCCTGTAGGCCACTTCGATACGCGAAATGCCCGGCGAAGTCCTCCCGCTTTCTTCCGACAATTTCAGCCAAACCGCCAACGCTTCAAGATGGTCGCCGATGATCAGCTTCGCAACCTCGTTGCCGCTGCCGATATTCGACTTGCGCAAACGATTGGTCCGGATAACGTCAACCCGTGCGGGAGCAGCTATTGCCAGACCATGATGGATGGCAAGGGTTTGCGCTTTGGGCGGCACAACGAGCGATTCCGGTTTGACGGTATCGATCATGCGGCGGGATACTGCATGGGGGACGGCGGTCATGGAGTTGGAGCCAAGATCCGGCCTTCCCAATGTACGGTTGAGATAGGCCTTGATGCGGCTAACTTCATCCTGCCTTGCAAAAGGAGGAATCAGCGAGGAGATATCGTTCAGCGCAACATCGCTTCCACGGTCGATTTCGTACAGGAAAGGTGCAAGCTGTTCGGCAGGAAGCACCATGTCCCCATCCACGAACAGCACGGAATCCGCCATCGTCATTTTGGCTCCCAATGCCCGGCCCACGTCATGTCCGGTCCGTTCCGGTTCATAAACAATTGTGATGCCTTTCTCGGAAATCACCCGTTCCAAACTGTTATCCTTCGTTCCATTCAGCACAACGATAATATCCTCCAAAGGCAAACGTTTCAGCTGTCTCAGCACTTGCGGAAGCGTCTGCTCTTCATTGCAGGCACAGACTACGGCCGCAGCCGGGCGGCGCAGCAGCAAAGGGACCAGATCGAGATTGCGGCCGGCGGCATGAGCGTATCCTTCCATGAACGCCTTGCCTGCCAAAATCGCACTATCGTACGTGGGAAACGTTCCCTCGACCGCCTTGCCGTGTTCATGCCATGACTGGAATGCATGCCTGATGAATGCCTCCCTTTCTTCGGGGGCAGCCTGGCCTGCTTGTTGTCCCGCCCTTCGAAAGACATCCAAATTTACGGCGTATGGATGGATAGCCGTCCCCGGACGTTTCCTTTTATGGATTCTGCGGTTCCGACGCACTCTTCTATTTATTGCGGGCCTACGTCGCCCCGTTTGCTGCTTCATGGTTTCACCTCCGACCTGCTCATCTTGCCAAAGCGCGGACACGGTTCAAATCGGGAAATCCTCCTCGTGGACCGCGATGACCCATAATCCATCGGATCGCGGCCAGATGATCGTTCAGCACGATTTTTTCCAACGGGTCTGGCCCTGATCGCTTCAAGGCGCGCAGCCGGTTCATTTTGCCGACAGGAACATGATGCACCGCCCGTACCCGAAGTCCCGCATCCACGGCCTTTGCCAAGGCCAGCGGCGGAGTTTCCAGCGCTTCCACGCCGATGATTTCCAGTGCCTTGCGGCTCATCGCGTGAGGTATGGCAGTAAGGGAAGCTCCTTTAAGGTCCGGTCTTTCCAATATGATGTTCAATGCATGCTTAGCCTCTATGACCGGATGCACGGGATTGCGCTTTATTGGCCCGGTGTAATCATTAAGAGCCACATCCGTTCCGTCAACAATCGCTTGCACGAAAGGCGCCATTTGTTCGGCGGGAATAACGATATCCGCATCGGTAAAGAGCAGGATATCGCCGCATGCCTCCGTTGCGCCTACGCGCCGTCCTCCGTCATGGCCGAGGGCATCGTCATGAACAAGTACTCGTGCGCCCGCGCCTGCGGCTAATGCCGCCGTACGGTCCGTAGAACCGTTGACGACAACGATCACTTCGGTGCTCGGGCTGATTCTCTTCGCTTCGCGTACCGCCCTGCGGACGGTTTTCTCCTCATTCATGGCTGGAATAATGACCGAAAGCAACGGGTTTCCTGCATTAGGAAGACCTATACGGGGCAGAACATACCTTCGGCGTTTGGATTTGTTGGAAATCCCCGTCTTTCGGACGTCTCTTCTCCGGCGATTCTTTTTTCGTCCTGCACTTGCCTTTACGACAGCACCAACCTTCCGTCTCCGATTCTGCAATATGGTCACCTCCCGTATTCTTTCATCATCCATCGCCAAAGGAGCACACAGTATTCTATGTATCTGTGGAGAAGTGGAAACGGCATTCGCCCTTGAGCAGTTTTCTTCACTTATGACTTGCTCCGTCCGTTTCGACATGGATCGTTTATGGAAACAGCCGACAAAGCCGTTCCACTTGCTTTACCATTCGGTGATCCCCCCTTTGAAGCCACGTCCAAATATCCGGCTGCCAAAACTGATATCATTCAGCCTGCACTCGACTTGTATGGACCCAACTCATTCGCTGTGACAACCATTGCAAAAAGTGTTCCGGGCCGTCGGCCTCCGGGCAGGGAATACGGGCATGACATACGGGAATGCCCCTTTATACTGACCTGGCCTTCCCTGGCGATTCTGACAGGACAATCTTTATACAGATAGTAAAAAAGGCGGCATTCCGGATTTTCCCGGATACCGCCTTTGCAGCATTAACGGCTGTTATCCCCGTTATAACGACGGACCGGCCGCGATCCATGACAACAGTCCGTACGTGTGCTTGCATCCTGCTGTACGTGTAACTTCCAACACTGCTTCGTCTTCGCTCTGGGACAAGAGCGATACCTGAAATCCCCGGTCATTGCACATCGCCACAATGACGTAGTGCTCCGATGCAAAAGCTTCTTCAAATATTACCGTCAGTTCGACCGAGGAATCTTCTTCAGGCAGGATGAAGGCTTCCATGCCGAACTGTTGAACGATCGGCTGGCGGCTGGAACTTCGCACCGGATGGAAAGATAAATGTTTTGGGGTTACGGCCCCTGCCTTCAGCTCCCGGCTACCCACCGCATCCTCGCACAGGTGATCCCCCCGAACGGAATTTTCACTGATCCGTTCTGCAGCTTCGAGGCTTTCCCTTACGTCGGCAGCCGGCTCCGGATTCGGTTGTACGTCCACCTGGTTCGTATCCTGAATCGGTTCGTCTTTTAGAGTAAATGCTGCTGCCTTTGCCGACTCTTGTTCTTCCTGCTGCTTGGCGGCAACCAATTGTTCCAACGTATCTCCGCTGAGTTGGCGAATCGCCTCCCAGACTTCCGCACTCAAATGCTCCGTCCCCACGATCCCCCCATTTAAGTGAAGGGAACTTATGCTTTGTTTGCCAAGTTTGCTGCCATCCACGCTGCCATTTGCCAGTTTTGGACCGGTAACCGATCCGTCTTGCAAGTTTAGCGTGCCGACCGCTTCTTCTTCCAAGTGCAAGCTGCCGATGCTGCCATCCAAAATGTGGTGCGATTGCACGGAACCGTCCGCCAGTTTGCTGCCGTCGATCGAGCCTAGCTCAATGTGCTCCGCGCGTACTGAGCCAGCGGCGAGCTTGTTGCCTTGTACCGCTCCGTCTGCCAAATGCTCTGTGTTGATGCTCGCTTTTGCAGGTTCCCTGTTTTCGATGATATCTGCTGCCAGATGTGCCAAACCAACCGATCCTGCCGCCAGTTTGCTGCCGTCTACGCTGCCTGGGGCCAGCTTGGAAAGCGTGACCGCGCCATCTTGCAAGTTCAACGTTCCGACAGCTTCCTCTTCCAAATGAACACGACCAATGCTGCCATCGGAAATGTGATAGGAGAATACGGCGCCTTCGGCCAGTTTGTTTTCATCAATGGAGCCATCTGCCAGTTGCTCCGAGCCGATGCTTCCCTTAACAAGTTTACTGCCATCAATGGATTCTGCCACGAGATGCTCCCAACCGACGGATCCAGCTGCGAGCTTGCTGCCTTGCACCGCACCGTTCGTCAAATGCACCGTATCGATGCTGCCTTCGGCCAGTTTGCTGCCATCCACGCTGCTTGGAGCCAGCTTGGAAAGCGTGACCGCGCCATCTTGCAAGTTCAACGTTCCGACAGCTTCCTCTTCCAAATGAACACGACCAATGCTGCCATCGGAAATGTGATAGGAGAATACGGCGCCTTCGGCCAGTTTGTTCTCATCAATGGAGCCATCTGCCAGTTGCTCCGATCCGATGCTTCCTGCGGCCAGGTTGCCGCTTCCCAGCACTTCTGCCGACAAATGCTGCAGACCGATCGTTCCCGCCGCCAGTTTGCTGCCATCGATCGCACCTGACTTGAGATGCTCCGGACCCACAGATCCCGCTGCGAGCTTACTGCCTTGTACCGCACCGTCCGCCAAATGCACCGTGTCGATGCTGCCTTCAGACAGTTTGTTGGTCTCCAGTACTTCTGCTGACAAATGCTCCAGGCCGATCGTTCCTGCTGCCAGCTTGCTGCCATCCACGCTGCCATTGGCGAGTTTGGAAGCCGTCACTGCTCCATCTTGCAGATTCGCCGTACTGATCACTTCTGCTTGCAAGTGCGCGCTGCTGATGCTGTCCTCGGCCAGTTTGCTGCCATCCACGCTGCCGTTGGCGAGTTTGGAGGCTGTCACTGCTCCGTCTTGCAAGTTCGCCGTACTGATCGCTTCTGTTTGCAAGTGCGCGCTGCTGATGCTGTCCTCGGTCAGTTTGCTGCCATCCACGCTGCCATTTGCCAGTTTGGAGGCTGTTACTGCTCCATCTTGCAAGTTCGCCGAGCTGATCGCTTCTACTTGCAAGTGCACGCTGCTGATGCTGCCTTCGGCCAGCTTGCTGCTCTCCAGCACTTCTGCCGACAAATGCTCCAGGCCGATCGTTCCTGCCGCCAGTTTGCTGCCTTGTACCGCACCGTCCGCCAAATGCGCCGTGTCGATGCTGCCCTCGGCCAGCTTGCTGCCATCCACGCTGCCGTTGGCGAGTTTGGAGGCTGTCACTACTCCATCTTGCAGGTTCGCCGTACTGATCGCTTCTGTTTGCAAGTGCGCGCTGCTGATGCTGTCCTCGGCCAGTTTGCTGCCATCCACGCTGCCGTTGGCGAGTTTGGAGGCTGTCACTGCTCCATCTTTCAGGTTCGCCGAACTAATCGCTTCTGTTTGCAAGTGCGCGCTGCTGATGCTGTCCTCGGCCAGTTTGCTGCCATCCACGCTGCCATTTGCCAGTTTGGAGGCTGTTACTGCTCCATCTTGCAAGTTCGCCGAGCTGATCGCTTCTACTTGCAAGTGCACGCTGCTGATGCTGCCTTCGGCCAGCTTGCTGCTCTCCAGCACTTCTGCCGACAAATGCTCCAGGCCGATCGTTCCTGCCGCCAGTTTGCTGCCTTGTACCGCACCGTCCGCCAAATGCGCCGTGTCGATGCTGCCCTCGGCCAGTTTGCTGCCATCCACGCTGCCATTGGCGAGTTTGGAGGCTGCCACTGCTCCATCTTGCAAATTCGCCGTACTGATCGCTTCCGCTTGCAAGTGCGCGCTGCTGATGCTGCCTTCGGCCAGTTTGCTGCTTTCCAGCACTTCTGCCGACAGATGCTCCAAGCCGATCGTTCCCAACGCCAGCTTGCTGCCATCCACGCTGCCGTTGGCGAGCTTGGAGGCCGTCACTGCTCCATCTTGCAGATTCGCCGAACTAATCGCTTCTGTTTGCAAGTGCGCGCTGCTGATGCTGTCCTCGGCCAGTTTGCTGCCATCCACGCTGCCATTGGCGAGTTTGGAGGCTGTTACTGCTCCATCTTGCAGATTCGCCGTACTGATCGCTTCCGCTTGCAAGTGCGTGCTGCCGATACTGCCTTCGGCCAGTTTGCTGCCATGCACCGCCCCGTCCGCCAAATGCGCTGTGTTTATGCTACCTTCAGCCAGTTTGCTGCTTTCCAGCACTTCTGCCGACAGATGCTCCAGACCGATCGTTCCCAACGCCAGCTTGCTGCCATCCACGCTGCCGTTGGCGAGCTTGGAGGCTGTTACTGCTCCATCTTGCAAGTTCGCCGTACTGATGGCTTCTGCTTGCAAGTGCGCGCTACCTATGCTGCCTTCGGCCAGTTTGTTTTTCTCCAGCACTTCTGCCGACAAATGCTTCAGACTTATCGTTCCCGCCGCCAGTTTGCTGCCGTCGATCGCACCTGCCGCAAGATGCTCCGGACCCACGGATCCTGCTGCGAGCTTGCTGCCGTACACACTGCCCTTGGCGAGCTTGGAGGCCGTCACTGCTCCATCTTGCAAGTTCACCGAACTGATCGCTTCTGCTTGCAAGTGCACGCTGCGGATGCTTCCTTCAGCCAGTTTGTTGCTTTCCAGCACTTCTAACGACAGATGCTTCAGGCCTACCGTTCCCGCCGCCAGTTTGCTGCCATCCACGCTGCTGTCGGCAAGTTTGGAGGCCGTCACTGCTCCGTCTTGCAAGTTCACCGAACTGATCGCCTCTGCTTGCAAGTGTTCGCTGCCTATGCTTCCTTTGGCCAGTTTGCTGCCGTCGATCGCACCTGCCGCAAGATGATCCGAACCTACAGATCCTGCTGCGAGCTTGCTGCCATCAACCGCTCCGTCCACCAAATGCGCTGTTTCGATGCTGCCTTCGGCCGGTTTACTACCCTCCAACACTTCCGCCGACAAATGCTCCAGGCCGATCGTTCCCGCCGCCAGCTTGCTGCCATCCACGCTGCCCTTGGCAAGCTTGGAAGCCGTCACTGCTTCATCTTGCAAATTTGCCGAACTGATCGCTTCTGCTTGCAAGTGCACGCTGCCGATGCTTCCTTCAACAAGTTTGCTGCCGTCGATCGCACCTGCTGCGAGATGATCCAACCCCACGGATCCTGCTGCGAGCTTGCTGCCTTGCACCGCACCGTCCGCCAAATGCACCGTGTCGATGCTGCCGTCGATCAGTTTGTGCCCAGCCACGCTGCCATCGGCGAGTTTGGAGGCCGTCACTGCTCCATCTTGCAAAGTCGTTGTACTGACCGATTCTTCTTCCAGATGGGCATTGCCGATGCTGCGCTCCAAAATGTGATGCGAGAGCACGGCGCCTTCCTCAATATGACGGGATTTCACTGCCCCTTGCTGCAGATGTACAGGACCTGTCGATTCCGCCTGCAAATGCAGGCTGCTGATTAGCCCAGGCTGCAAATGGACTCCCGATATCAACAGGGGTGCCAAGTGTTCTTCTTTGATCGATGAAGGCGCCAAATGCCGCGCCTTGATCTCATGGCTGGCAATGTGCTCGCCATTGATGCTTTCTACCTGCAAATGCTGTGGGCCAACAATCCGTTCGGCCAGATGATCCGAATTCACGCTGCCCGCGGCAAGATGGGCGGATTCCACTACCGAGGCCTGCAGATGTTCCTTCCCAACGGCGCCAGGCTGCAGCGCGGTGCCGGATACGGAACCTGAAGCCAAATATTCCTCCCGAATCAGACCCGGTTGCAATTTATTGCTGGTGATGCTGCCATCGGCGAACAAATCAGGGGAACGAACCTCATCTGTCAAATGCTCCAAGGAAACCACATGCTGTTTCAAATGGTATCCGTGAATCGTACCTGTCGGAATATGTTTGGGCGCAATGCTCTCAGCCATTATTTTGGCAGAGTTCACACTGCCGTCCGCCAGTTTGGCCGACGTCACCGCCTGATCGGCAATTTTATCAGTGGACACACTTTCCGGAGACAGCTTTGGCGAAGTGACGGCATGGTCCGTCAAATGCGGAGGGAAAATCGAGCCATTTGCCACTTGTGCAGAAGCTACGCTGCCTGGTGCAAGCTTTTCTCCCGTCACGGCTCCTTTAGCCAGCGCCGACGTCTGCACGCTCCCCGGCTGCAGATGAGGGGCTCCTACAGCACGCTCGGTCAGATGCTCCGATTTTACCGTATACGGCCGTAACGCCTCTGAACTTACACTGCCTGGAGACAGGTGACTGCTCGTCACTCCGCCATTGGCAAGGTGTACTGTCGAAACGCTGCCTGGTGCCAGAACTTTGCCATTGACCGATGCCGGCCCCAGTTTGTCTGATGTCACGCTTCCTTCAGCGAGTTTTTTACCCGTGATCGCTCCGTCTTGGATTTGATCCGTTCCGACGGATGCTTCGGACAGATGTTCGGTAGACACCGCATTCTCTGCCAATGCTGCACCCGAAACGCTGCCGTCTGCCAAATGCACAGCTTCCACGCTTCCTGAAGCGATATGAATGGAATGGATCGCGGCATTGTCGATGTGGACTGGCGTAATTCCCCGGTTGGCGATATGTTCGGCACGAATGGAAGCCTGGGCCAGATGTTTTCCCTGAATGACCTCGTCGGCGATTTTGGAGGAAACAATGCTTTGATCCGCGATTTTGGAGGCCGTCACCGCTTGTTCCAGAAGCTTTGCCGTTCCGATTGACTGATCCGCGATCTTTGAGCCGATGACGGCTCCTTCCGCCAAATGCTCGCTTTGCACTTCCCCTGGTCCAATTTGGTCCCGCCCCACCGCATAAGCACCAATCTGAATTTGGCTGATGGAGCCGCTGGCCAAGTGTCTGCCGTTCAGCGCACCCGGTGCAATATGCCTCATTTCGATCGCGCCTTCTTCAATCTGCTTGCTGCCAACGCTTTCGTCCGCCAGTTGAGGTCTTCCCACCAAACCTTCGGCAAGATGACTTTGTTGAATAGCCCCTGTCTGAATGTGTGCCGACGTAATGGATTGTTCTTCGATCTTGCTGCCCGTTATCGCGCCTTCACGGATTTTGGACGTTGTAACCGCATCGTCGGCAAGCTTCGAGGTATGCACGGCCCCTCCGACCAAATGACGGGTATCAATGCTGCTAACAGCAATCTTTTCTCCGGTGATGGCCTGATTTTTAATCAGATCCTCGGTAATGACCATGTGATTAAAATGCCTTGCACTGATTGATCCGTCCGCGATTTTGGAGGCATCGATGACCTGATTGCCGAGCTTCTGCGACGTGATGCTACCATCCCTGATTTTATCCCCCGAAATCGAGGCGTTTCGGATTTTGTGGCCCGATACGGAACCATCAATCAAATGCTCCTCCGACACGGAATTTTCGGCAAGCTTGGCGGACAGGATCGCTCCGTCAGCGATATGAATGCTCGTTACGGCATAGTCCTGAAGAGCCTCGCTTCCAACGGCACCCGGCTTCAGTTTGCTTGCATCCACGGACAGCGGGGCCAACCGGCTCTCCGTAACCGCATGCTCGCTTAAGTCATCGGTGTAAATATAATGTCCGACTTGGCCGGGCATCTGGTTTTGCCTCAACTGTTTGAGCCTTTCTCCGGCAGTGAGTCCTTCCTGCTTGTTGTCTTCTACTTCCGCGGACCATTGGGCTACGCTGCTGACTTTCATCTGATCCTTCTCGAGAGCAGTTGCCTGCGCAGCTTCCGTAACCGCAGTTTCCGGCGGCGGTTGAACGACTTCAACATGAATTTCGGGCTGCTGCGCATTTCCAGATGGTTCATCGGTTTCCGGCAATGCGGGATCGGATGGCTGTAGAGGTCCGTCTGGCTCCTTCGATGACGGAACATGGGCATTCAAACGATCATCCTTCTCGAGAGCAAAGCTTGAACGAACCGGACTAGTGCGGCGTTCCGTCAGCTCCAGCTCCCTAAATGTGGGGCTCAGATGACGAAGTTTCGGCGTCTGGGCCTTTTTTCTCCCTTTTTTACTCATGCAGCTTGCTCCTTCCTCTAACCTTCGTCTCCGCCATCATATGCGCTGATTTGGGCATATGCCACTATCTTTGGAGACATTGGCGCAGAAAGGAGCAGCCTCTGCACGAGAAAGAGCAAACAACCTGTCCCGTATGAAATAGGCTGTCCCCCTCCATGCCGGTCAGGCGGGTGTCCAAGCATCGGTCCGGCGGCGTCATACGATATCTATATACACCGTTGGCACACACCCAAGAAACATGACTGCTGCATGTAAGCATTGCCAAAAATAAACGTGATTCAATCTGCATTCGTTCGCCAACATATCGGCTTCGTAAGTAATACTTCTCGCATTTACTCGAAAGGGGGAATAATCAATGCCGCAAGAACTGATCGGCATTTTGCTCGATACACGGATGTACCGCGGCATACCGAATGGCAAAACCGGCCAAGAATCACTCGTCAATTATGAGATGGCAGCGGCACTCTACAATTTGGTGCCCTGTTTCCTGCGGCTGGAGGATATCCATCCCGAAAGCAAAACCTGCTTGGCCTATATCCGCATAGAGGAAACTTATGTCCGGCGGCGGATCCCCCTTCCTGCGGTCATTCATAATCGCGCTTTCCAGCTGCGCCGGATGGAACAGCACAAAATTGCCCAGTTGCTGCTGCAAGGCATCCAGATTTACAACGTCCGCAACCGTTATCGCAAAGACTACATCCATGACATGTTGTTTCAAAATCCGGTTTTGCGTGAACATCTGCCTCATGCGCAAAGGGCCACGCAGCAATCTTTGGCTCATATGATGGACCAATTCGACGATCTCATTATCAAACCGTGCAGCGGAAGCATCGGCCATGGAATCATGCGTTTGTTCAAAAAAGAAGGGCAATGGCATTTAACCTGTCAATCCAAGGCTTCACGAAAGGGATGGGCTACCTTCCGCCTGCACAAGGGCCAGCTGCCATCGGCTGCGCTTCGGCGAATATTCCGCCATGCCTATTTGATTGAGGAACGAATTCCACTGCTGCGTTACAAGGGAAGGCCCGTCGACCTGCGTATATCCGTGCAGCGCGGAAAAGACGGTTTGTGGCAAGTGACCGGCATGTTTGCCAAAGCCGCTCCTGCGCATACCTTTGTCACCAACATCGCGCAAGGCGGAAAAGTCATGAAGCTCGGAGACGTGCTGGACAGCGATTCAACCACTCTGGCCCGCGCCGAGCTCGAAGACTCGATTTGTTCCATTGCGCTCCAGGTGGCCTATACCCTTTCGGCGAACCTGCCGCATTTGGCCGACCTTGGATTGGACATGGGCGTGACTGAACAGGGAAGGATCTATTTTATCGAATGCAACGGAAGAGACCAACGATACGGCTTTCGCAAAGCCGGGATGAATGAACACTGGATGGCCAGTTATCGGGAACCGATGGCCTACGGCCGTCTGCTGCTTGAACAAAACGCCCGCATTTCCCGCCAAACCCAAACGTATCATAGGGGCCTGTATTGATTTCGCTTGCATTCTGTGTCAATATTATGCAGAATGGTTGGCCATTGCCGATCCTGATGTTTTGCATTAATTAAGGGGGATATTCATGGCAAAAACGCTGTTACGGTTAATGACCGAGCTTTCTTCTCGCAAATGGATCTCTCAAACCGTAGGGGGATTTTCCAAGAGCAGGATAAGCAAGGCCTTTATCCCTTATTTTGTTCGAACATACGACATCCCTTTGCATGAAGCCGAAATGGACTGGAAGGACTATCGTTCACTGAATGATTTCTTCACGCGGAAATTAAAGCCTGGCATGCGCCCGCTTGATCTTTCGGAGCATGCTCTGATCAGTCCGGTCGATGCCAAAATCACGGCCTCCGGACCCATCTCTTCGGGCACGCTCCTTAACGTGAAGGGACAAAATTATACACTTGCCGAGCTGTTGAACCATTCTCCCCACCAGGAGAAGTACAAACATGGTTATGCCTTTGTCCTTTACCTCAGCCCTCGCGACTATCACCGCATTCATGCACCCGTAAGCGGCCACAAAATCGAGACGGAGCACGTTAAAGGCAAGGTTTACCCCGTGAACGATTTCGGACTCACCCATATGCGAGCGGTGTTAAGCCGGAATGAACGGCTGATTACCTACATTGCTCACGATTTTGGCGAAGTGGCCGTCGTCAAGGTCGGCGCCATGAACGTAAGCAGCATCCAATACGCCGATGAAACAACAAGTGCCTGGGCACAAGGCGATGATTTGGCTTATTTCGAGTTCGGTTCAACCGTCGTCCTGTTAACGCAAAGCGGGACATTTGAACCTCGAACGGACTTGCAGCCTGGAGATACCGTCAAAATGGGAACACTTCTTGGACGGTTTAAACGGGTCAATCCATAACGACTGAACGCAGGCAAAAAAGGCACAGCCCCTGAACCAGGTACTGTGCCTTTTTTGGTTTGATCGGAAAACCCGTCCGCCGCATTTCTCCCATTACGTGGTGTTGAGATTGTAAACTGTCATTAACTTAACGGATCTCGGATGGGCTTTTGCCGGTGTATTGCTTGAATTGACGACTGAAGAAAAAAATGTCGCGATACCCGAGCGCATCGGCCACCTCGGTAACGTTCATGCCTGTATGCACGAGCAGATGCTCAGCACGCTCAATGCGCATGCGGATAATGTACGATTGCACGGAGGAACCGACAAGTTCCTTGAATTTGATGGAAAAATATCGCGGGGATAATCCCGCACGAGCTGCCAGATCCTCCACGCGATGGGTTATTCCGGGATGCTGCCGGACATAATTGGCGACTTCCTGGATCACATCGGAGAGCTGGTTGCTTACTTTCCGTTCGGCAGGCGGTTCCGTATCGGCCCGCAGCAGATGAATCATAAGCTGTTTCAGAATCAGCTTGCTCTCCTCTTCCCGTCCGTACACATCGGACAAAAACAGCCTCACATATCGGGCAAGCAGATGCTCAAACTCCACCGTTTCCTGTACCGTACGGTAGGGCTGCGGAGTTTCCGTAACATGCCCTTCCACATCAAAATGAATGTACGTGAGCACAAGCGGCTTTTGCCGATTATGAGTCGCACTGGTATGGTCGCCCGGCCGAAACAGGAAACAACTGCCCTTGCCCACCTCATACGGCTGATCATTGAGGACAACCGTACCTTCACCGCTCCATACATAAAACAAATCGTAATTCTGCATCGGTTTTTCCCGCTTCTGCCACTTCCAGCCCGGCTCGCAGACAATTTTGGCGACTGCGGGCAAAATAACAAAAGATGACGGCGATGCCTGCAGCATGTCGCCACTCCCCCTTGAATGTTGATCTCTCTTCATGCGTGCCATACTGTTCGTCCAACATAAAACGACGCACGGCACGCTCATCTATGGATGTCAGCTCCCTCCGGAGCATAAAACCATACAACCTTATCCTATTATACAGCGGAATTCACCGAAACGAAAATATGCACTTCTCCCACGCACGCCGCATGATGGCGATGCCTTCGGCCAATGCCTTCTCGTCGAGATGGGCAAATCCAAAGCAAACGGCAGAAGAGAACGGCTTCAAGTGATACCGGGCCGCATCACGAAATCGAACGCCTTCCTGCGCAGCCAACCGTTTGAACCGTTCAAAGGATTCGGAACTGCCGTTCCATGTCGCATAAACGTGCAAGCCTGCATCTCCCGGCTGCACCGTAAAAGCTTCCGGCAGCTGCCGCTCCAGCTCGTTCACGAAAAAATCATGCCGCTCCCCGTACAGGCGCGTCAACCTTCTCACATGCCGCAAATAACAGCCCCGGGCCATGAATCGGGCCAATGCACGCTGCTCCAGCAATGCGGGGGAAACGGGTTCATACAACGTTTTTGCCGCCAAAACCGGACCTACGAGGCTTTGCGGCAAAACGGCATACCCCAGCCGAACCGCCGCCGGCATCGTCTGCGAGAACGAGCCGATATAGATCACTCGCTGTTCGCGATCAAGTACTTTGAGCGGTTCAATCGGCCTGCCTCCCCACCGGAATTCGCTATCATAGTCATCCTCAATAATGACGGCATTCCGCTCCGAAGCCCAGGTCAGCAGTTTTTTCCGACGCTCCAGGCCCAGCACCGCCCCTGTAGGATATTGCCTGGTCGGCGTAACGAACAACACGCCTGCTTCCCACGCTTGGGGAATGATTCCGCCCGCATCCACGGGAGCCGGCAGGAGACGGCCGCCTCCCGCCTTTACAGCTTGGGCAATGCCCGGATAACCTGGATTTTCCAGCACAACGGAGTCTCCTTCGGAAACGAGCAGCTGGGTCAGCAGCGTTATTCCCTGCATCGACCCGCTGAACAGCACAATCTGCGAAGGCTCGGCGTGTATTCCTCTCGTCCATCTCACATGCGAGGCGATGGCCTCACGCAGTTCCAGATCCCCACCCACGCTGCTCTGCTTCCTCCAATCACTGCGCTGGGCAGCGGCAAGCGCACTTCTCCACTCGGCTTGCGGAAAATGCTCGGCAGGCATGCGCTGCATGTTGAAATCGATGACGGGCTGGCGGGCGGCGTCGATGGGCACATCCCCGTTCCCCATATGAAGGTTGGCTACCCTCTCCCCCCAAGGGGACAAGCTGATTTTGGCCTCGCGCCCAGTATACTCCTTTTCCGTCAGCGTGTCTGAAACATATGTCCCTTTCCCACGGTAGGCACGCACGTATCCGTCTGCAAGCAGCATGTCGTACACCTGGGCAACGGATCCGCGCGAAAGATTGTATTGGCGGGCCAGATCGCGCGTCGACGGCAGCCTCGTTCCGCTTGCGAGCGTTCCCGCATGGATGGCATCGCGGAGCGCGTGATACAATGCGGCATATTTGAAACGGTGCTGGCGTTCATAGCTTTCCATGGGGAGCCAAAACTCCATAACAACCATCACCTCCACGTTACCCGATTCAGATTGGCCTATAAAAATGAATGTAAATTGGATCTATTTTATTGTCAATATAGCTTATATCTTAGAAGTACGCTCTACGACGATTCAGGCCATACCAACCAAGGGGGATCTTGCAGATGAGAAGAAAAGAATTCAGCGTAAGTGAAGAACAGGAAATCGAAGCATTTTTGAACGAGGCTTCATTTGGTTTTCTGGGAACGATTGGCACGGACGGCTCGCCTCGGGTAACGCCGCTGAACTTTGTTTATATGGAGGGATGCTTCTATTTCCATGGCAGTCTGGCCGGAGAGAAGATGAAACAGATCAAACAGGATTCCTCCATCAGCTTTACGGTCGCCGAGGAGTTTTCCTTGATTCCTTCCTACTTCAGCGATCCCGAGCTCGCTTGCCCGGCAACCTCGTTTTTTAAAAGCGTCATGGCTTTCGGACAAGCCGAAGTCGTCTCCGACCTACACACCAAAGGGAAGGCGCTGCAACGATTCATGGAAAAGCTTCAACCGCAGGGCGGTTACGTTCCCATCGATGCGAATGATTCCCGTTATGCAGGCCGCCTCAAAGCGGTCGCGGTGGTCCGCATCGTTCCCGAACGCCTCAGCGCCAAATTCAAATTCGGGCAAAACCTGGCGGCAGACCGGTTCGAGCACATTAACGGCGAACTGCAGCGCCGAGACGAAGGCCGGGATGCCGAAACCGCCGAAATGATGCGAAAGTACTGTCCTTTTCACCAGAAGTGACCGTTCATTGTATGTGAAAACAGGGAGCGCTTTTTCGTCTTTCCAAGCCAATTCTCCTCCTGCAACAACGCGGTGAAGTGTAATAACTGTCATTATGCGTAATTTCCGTGACGGGTTGCATGCAAGGTGATATAATGTTAGGCAGTTGAATCCCAAAGACTTGGAAGGATGAAAATAATGAATCCACTGGCTGAACAGTTGAACGAAAGTATTCAGGCAGGCAGCAGTCACGTCTACTCCATGCTGTCGCAGCTCGGAAAGGAAATCTATTTCCCGAAAGAAGGCATTCTGAGTCAGTCTGCCGAAGCGGCAAGCCTGGCCAAAACCTATAACGCAACGATTGGTATTGCCCTTGAAGGCGGCGTACCGATGCATCTTCCTGTCATTCAGGAGAAGCTCTCCGCATATGAACCCAAGGATCTGTATCCTTACGCTCCGCCTGCGGGCAAGCCTGAGCTGCGGAAAGTTTGGAGAGAGAAGTTGCTGAAGGAAACGCCTTCCCTGGAAGGCAAAAGCTTCGGCAATCCGATTGTAACCAATGCATTGACGCACGGACTCAGCATCGTAGCCGACCTGTTTGCCGATGAAGGGGACGCTGTGATTTATCCGGATAAAAACTGGGAAAATTATGAGCTGACCTTCGGAATTCGCCGTCACAGCCAGTTGGTTCATTATCCCCTGTTTAACGAAGACTTGACGTTCAACAGCGAAGGTCTGCTGAATGCGCTTCTTGCACAGAAAGACAAGGGCAAAGCCATCGTGCTGCTTAACTTCCCGAACAATCCGACAGGTTACACGCCGGGTGCCGAAGAAGCAGACCTGATCGTGGATACGATTCGCCAGGCTGCGGAAGCAGGCGTCGATGTGGTTGCTGTTACGGATGATGCCTACTATGGCTTGTTCTTCGAAGATTCCATTCACGAGTCGTTGTTCGGTAAGCTGGCCGGCATTCACCCGCGCGTCCTTGCTGTCAAGATCGACGGCGCGACCAAGGAAGAATTTGTATGGGGCTTCCGCGTCGGTTTCATCACGTATGCCCACGAGGACGCCGGCGTTCTGAATGCGCTGGAGCAGAAGACGCTGGGCATTATCCGTGCCACGATTTCCAGCGGTCCGCATCCGTCTCAAACCTTTGTGCTGGATGCACTCAAGGCAGAAGGGTTCGAAGCCCAAAAACGGGAGAAGTTCGAAATTATGAAAGGCCGTGCCAACAAAGTAAAGGAACTGCTTGACAGCGGCAAATACGGCGATGCACTGCAATATTATCCGTTCAACTCCGGTTATTTCATGTGCCTGAAGCTTAAAGATGTCAGTGCGGAAGCACTCCGCAACCATCTGCTGCAGCAATACGGCGTAGGTACCATCGCATTGGGAGAAACGGATTTGCGCGTAGCCTTCTCCTGCATCGAGGAGTCCTCGCTTGAGGATCTGTTTGATACCATTCATCGCAGCGTTCTGGAACTGCAAGCCAATTAAATATAGGATAAAACGCCTATTCCATAAAAACGGAGACGGGGCTGCATTGCTCTCCTCATTCCGAACACCTCTCTTGAAACATGCCCGCATGCGACAAGGGAGGTGTTCTTGCGTTTACGGAAGTGCAATCCGGCGCCCAAACCTTCTTTTTCCTTTGGAAACGGGGCACTTGCCCAATCAACTTATACCCACGGCTCATAATATACGGTGTACGCAAAGGCGTGCCAACAACGAACCGAAAGGGGAATGACCATGTCTGGCGTTGAAGAAACAAGAGGCGGTTACGGATACTGTGGTGGTGGATTCACAAGTACAGGTGCTATTCTTGTACTGTTCATCCTGCTTGTGATCATTACGAAATCGTTCCTCTGTTGTTAGTACCATAACTCCGGCGCGGTATAAACGCTTCGGCCCGAACTAACGCAAAAACGGTTGACCCGGAACTTCCCCTGGATCAACCGTTTCTTCAACTCTAAGAACTGTCGCAAATGCCGTTAACCAAATAGCGAATGAGCTCTATATGTCCTCTTCTTCCTTCAACCATTTGTTTCTTTGGGATCTTCTCATCAGGTACGCAACCGCAACGCCAAGGACCAATGCTGCCCCGATGATCCCCAAACCGTCCATTCCCGCGGTGAGCATCGGCAGCCATAGCAGGAGTGCGAAACCCGCATGGAGGTGAAAAATAAAACCAAGCACCTGGGAACGACGGCTTTCTTCGGTAATCGGATAAATCATGATCCAGAACGATTCGGCATGGGCACGGCGCAACGACCCCAGCTGGACCCCGGCGATCAGCAGGAAGAACAAATACACGCCGAGGCCAAAGTAAGTGCCTGCCGTCCACCACGTCAATAACATGCCCAGCAAAATCAGACGCACCACGATCGGAAATACTTCGGTCCGAATAAACGTTTTGGTGATCAAATACCGGTAAGCCTTCTCGGGTTTCCAAGGCAAGCCGCTTCCCCACTTGCTCAACCAGCGGCGTGCGCTGACCTTCTGCCCTGAAGATGGGACATCCACAAACCATCCCAGCGTTTGCATGACTCTCGCGCTTTGGGATTGCTCCACTCGAATCAGGCGTTCCCAGGCTACCCGATGTTTATGCGGAATTCGCAATGCCACGAGGTAAAGCACGGCAAGCAGCAATTCGAACCAGATGCTTCGCTGCGGCGGATGCCACAACCAGGCGGCCACCGCCAGAATGACCACAGCCCAGCGCAGCAGCCGGTACCCTCGGGCTGCGCCGTATTGGACCATGCGGAGCTCCTGCCAAGCTCCATAGCTGGACAATCCTTTCCATGCGAGCAGCAGCAGCAAAAACCACCCGAACGGACGCGCATCCGCGTCGGCGCGCACATAGAGCGGCCATAACGTCACGTAAACGATCAGTAGTCCGATACACTTATAGATCACGCCGCGCGAGAAACTGTTTTTCAAATACTCTTGCATCCGATGCTCCTGCGGCCTGAGAAAAACGATGTCTGCCGGCTGTAAATACGTACGATATCCCGCAAAAATGGCCAGCGGGGCAAGCAAAAGCAACGCGACCCAGCGAATTGGAAAACCTGCAGGAATATGTTGTACGAAAGAGGTATACCAGGCGGAAAATGCAATGACCACAAACAGAAAGACCATGGCAACGCCGCTCTGGATCACGTAACCTATGTACGGAACGATGTTGTTCCAGAACCCTGTGCGTCTTTGCTTCCAAAGCTGTTTCAGATCCATGCCTAATCCCTGCCTTGCACGAGCGAATAGAACATTTGCTCCAGCGTGGCATCCGGCTGCCCGGACTGGTTCCGAAGCTCGCCCAGCGTGCCTTGGGCAATGACATGCCCGCGATGCAGCACCACGAAACGATCGCAGTAATTCTCGATGGTCGACAAAATGTGGGAACTCAGCAAAATGGATGATCCGGCCGCTTTCATCTCAAGCATAAAATCCAGCAGGGAACGTATCCCTAGCGGATCAAGCCCGAGGAAGGGTTCGTCAATGATATAGAGCGGCGGCCCGGCCACGAACGCACACATGATCATCACCTTCTGCCGCATGCCTTTGGACAGATGCGTGGACAAGCTGGCGCTCTTTTCGCGCATGCGGAACAAGTCCAGCAGCTTCTCCGTACGCTGCTTGAAATCGGCTTCCGATACGCCATAAGCCCGTGCCGTGAATTCCAAATGCTCCATGACGGTCATCTCATCATATAACTCCGGCGACTCGGGGACAAAAGCCATCGCAGACTGATAGATTTGCGCATCCTCTTCCCGCGTCTTGCCCATCACCCGCACATCGCCCTGCTGCGGGCTCATCAAACCCAAAATATGCTTCATGGTTGTGCTCTTGCCCGCGCCGTTCAGGCCAATCAGTCCAACCATCTCTCCGCGTCCGACCTGAAGGTCGATGCCATGCAATACAGGGCGCTTGGCACTGTAACCTCCGCTCAGGCCGCTGATTTGCAACACAGGTTCAGTGTTATTCATGCATCCATGCACCTCTTTCGTCAGCGATTATTGTTCGGAACGAGGCTTGTTCTCCTTGCTCCATTTCGGCGCTCCTTTGTTTTTTCGATCCTGTTCGCGCTCGGATCTGCCGCCGGCGGCTTTGCTGCCTCCGCGCTGGTTGGATATCGCTGCCCGCGCTCCGCTGCCACGGCTCGCCTGACCAGGTTTGCGCCCCTTGGAAAAGCCGGCAGCCCCTGCTGCTCCACGTTCGCCGCCTGAGCGTGCATCGGTATGCTTGTCGGATTCGATGACCTTGCCGCCGTATAGTGCACGTTCCTTGATGTCGATACCCAGTTCACGCGCAAATTTGCGCATGATAAACACCTGTTTCTCGTCCACGATCGACAGCACGATCCCGCTGCGTCCCATTCGCCCCGTTCGGCCCGCACGGTGGACATAATGTTCCGAATCGAAGGCCGGGTCATAGTTGATGACCATAGGCAAGCCTTCGATGTCCAGCCCTCTGGCCGCCACTTCGCTGGCGATCAGCAATTTGATTTTTCCGTTGCGGAAGCTGGACAGCACGTTGCTGCGCGTCACTTTGTCGGCATCCCCGTACAATGCGGCGGCGGACAAGCCGAGATGGTTCATTTTCGCTTCAACCTCGCCAATGTCCTCGGTTGCGTTGACAAAAACGATGGCCCGATCCGGATTATATTGTCTTACCAGACGACGCAGCAGGTCGATTTTATCCCGTTCCTCCCCGACGAAGTAATAATGCTCCAATCCTGAAGCCGTAGCTTGGTCCGGCGCAATCCCGATATGCACCGGTTCCTTCATTTCGCGTTTCGCCAGCGCCGACGTATGTTCGTCCATCGTGGCCGACAGGAAGACGAGTTGACGATCCCGCAGCGCGCTTCGCAGAATGAAATCCACGTCGCTGGCTCCGCCAAGCTGGAACACCTGATCCGCTTCATCGATCACGATCGTCGATACGTTGTGCATTTTCAGCTTTTTCATCGTAATCAATTCCTTGAGCCGTCCTGGCGTACCTACGACCAATTCCGGGTGTTCACGCAATTTCTCTACCTGACGTTTAACCGCTGCGCCTCCGATGAGTCCCAGCACGCCAATGCCGCGACCTTCTCCATACCGTTGTCCCTCCCGCACGATTTGCATGGCGAGCTCTTGAGTCGGGGCGATGACCAGCTTCTGCGTTCCTTTCACGTCGCTTTTGACCGTTTGCAGCAGCGGCAGCAAATATGCCAGCGTTTTGCCTGTTCCCGTTTGGGATTTGGCCACTACGTCGCGCCCTTCCAGCATGACCGGGATCGTCTGAGCCTGCACGGGGGAAGGCTGTGTAATGTCATGGCTGGCCAGTACCGCTTCCAGGTCCTGATCCACGCCAATTGAAGCAAATGTTTCATTCGTCATGATTGTCCATCCTTATTTAAAGTAATAGTTGCGCCAGTCTATCTTCACATTACCTTTCATTATATGCGAAAAAAGTCCACACACCAAATATCGGTTTGCAAAAAGTAGCATGTTCAAAAAAAATAAAGCCCCTCGCGGAGCTTTTTCGGATGTTCCATATGATAAAACGATGGGTGCGACCTTATTTCTGATTCATCATGCCGTGGGTCAGACGGTCGGCAAGACGTGGGAACAGCTGGTACAGGCGTATGCCCGCCGACGCCAGTCGGGGCAGATTCACTTCTTCCTTGCGTTTCTTCATCGCCCGGATCATGTGCGCGGCAACATCCTCCGGCTTCAGCATCATCCATCGCACATTGTTGACATAGTTACCGGACGGGTCGGCACGGTCGAAAAACGGCGTATCGATCGGTCCTGGATTAATCGTGGTCACCACCACGCCCGTTTTGCGCAACTCCTGGCGCAGCGCATTGCTAAAACCAAGAACGGCATGTTTCGTCGCCGTGTAGGAAGCCGACTTGGCTGTACCGATCTTTCCGGCCATAGAGGCCACATTGACGATCTGGCCCTTGCCACGTTTCAGCATTTGGGGCAGCACGGCTTTTGTACAGCGCACAATCCCCATGTAGTTGACATTCATCATCTCTTCGAACTCCTGCACCGTCATGTCTGCGATTGCCGCAAACCTGCCGTAGCCTGCATTGTTCACCAAAATGTCCACTTGGCCGTACTTCTTCATCACGCTGTCCACAGCTGCCTGAACCTGTGTATCATCGGTGACATCCAGCTCAAGCAATTCATGTCGTCCTGTTAACGAAGCTCCGATTCCTTCGAGCCTGTCCCGCGAACGGGCAGCCAAAACGGGAATGGCACCTTCTTCAATCAGCATTCGGGCACAGAGCTCGCCGATGCCGCTCGATGCGCCCGTAATGAAAACGATCTGGTCCTTCAACATATCCGAAATCCTCCCGTAATGAACGCTAATGCCCTTTCAGGCGTTTGGTTCCATTTTACGAGATCATGACTTGAATATCCATCTCACCGATACCGTCCATCATAAGCGGTATGCATAGTGCTTTCGAGGCATTGAACTCCGTCAGATGTTCCGACTTCATGACTTGTGGAGGCGTAATGTCTACAACTACGCCCTGGCTGGATAATATGGTGCTTGCATTCCCGCTGATCATGTTGCCAAGCTCCGAAATGGCGCTTTTGCTCATATCATCCATCTCCGTAATCACAAAACCGCCCATCATGGCAGAAACGATTTTGAGCGCAACCTGCTCCTGAATGCCAAATACGATGTTTCCGCTCAGCTGCCCTGTCATGCCGATCACGATCCAAACATGGTCAGCAATGTACTCCACGTTCTTCACGCCCAGATTCCCGGTGGAAGGTGAAACCTGAATGAGTTGCTCAAATACGTTTCGCGCGGATTCCAGGAAAGGATTAATCACTTCCGCTTTCACTGTTTAATGTCCCCCTTACACTGGGTTATGGGTCACACACCAAAAGTCCCATTTTCAATAATTTCATTATACTTTATCACGTCCAAGAATTCATCATGAATTCGGCAAGGCATGTGCTCTATAATTTATCGTCATTGATAGATCAAATGTTTATAGCTGTTATTGGCGAATTCTCACAGCTTTTCTCCCCTGCCGGGCAAGAATTGGCGATTCCAGGGGGTAGAACTTTGGTTTTAGGACTATTTTACCTATATTTCGATGAGCTTCGGCGGGGAAAGAGAAGAATCATGTCCAGTGATATATGTACCAACCCGTTGTACAGATTGTGCAAAAGTTGCTTCCATCTGCTTCATTGCCGTGCTGCCCCGTTTCCCATATAATTTAAAGTAACAGAACGATGACATGTTTGCGGGATTTTTTTTCTCCCCCCTATATAAGTTGAACTATATATTTACACAACAACGGAGAGGACAGAACAAATCTGGAGAAGCGAAGCGTTCGCTTAAAGCTTTCTGAAAGAAAGCTGCATCGGAAGCGTAGGCTTATCCCCGGATTTCCCTCTTTGAGACAAAATTCAAAAAAATCTGGGGATAACAGCGATCGGAAGATGGTTCTGACCGCGCAGTGGTCCCGTGTAAAATCTTTTATTCAACTTATATAGTTGACAAGTTGATCGCAAGGAGGCCAACCATGAATATCAGCCAACTGGAAACGCTGATTACGATTTCCAAAACGATGAGCTTCCGCAAGGCAGGCGAGCTTTTGAATCTGACTCAACCTGCCGTTTCCGCCCAGATCAAAAGTCTGGAGGACGAATTCAATACCGTGCTCGTGGATCGCAATCAGCCCGTTACCCTCACGGACCGGGGGAAAGTATTTTTGGAGCATGCAGAGCGCATGCTGGATATCGTGGATGAGCTGAAGCAGAAACTATCCGACCTGGATGAGACCCCTCAAGGACATATCGTATTAGGGACAACCACTTCCATTGCCATTCAGATTTTGCCGCGCGTGCTGTCCTATTTTCAGGATCAATTTCCCTTGATCAAGACGAGCATTCAATCCATGCCCTCCTCGCAAATTTATACGCTGGTGGAGAGCGGGTTAATCGATATCGGCATCGGGTATCTGACGGAGCGCAATCCAAACCTGAATACGTCCGTGTTGTATTATGATACGTTTGAACTCATTGTTTCTCCTGCCCATCCTTTGGCCAAACTAAAACATGCTTCAGTGGACGTGCTGCGCGATATCCCGCTGATCCTGCTGTCGCCGGACACGGTTGGCCGCAAGTTTACGGAAGGCATTCTCAAAAAACACGGCATCGAACCGAATGTGGTCATGGAGCTGTCCAGCAGCGAGGAAATCAAAAGGATGGTTGAAATCAACCTCGGAGCCTCGATCATTTCCAAGCAGTCGGTCGCGCATGAACTCCGGCAAGGGACGCTGAAAATGATCCCGCTCGGTGAGCTTGAAGTCAGCCATCCTGTGGGCGTCATTTACAAAGCAAGCCGTTATCTCAACTCGGCCATGCAGCAGTTTTTGAGCGACCTCAAAGGCATGCCTGAAACGCAGTTCATCAGTTCGGAATAAGAAATTTGCCCGAGAAAGGAAGAACAGTCATGAAATTCGATCTTCATACCCACCATTTTCGCTGCGGTCATGCAGACGGAAACATTCGCGATTACATCGAAGCAGGCATCCGTGCCGGACTGCAAGCGATCGGCATCTCCGATCATACGCCGTATTTCGGCAGCGAAGAAGAGCATGCATTCCCCCGAATTGCCATGGCTAAGTCGGAATTGCGTCATTACGTGGAAGAAGTGCTTGCATTGAAAACCGAATATGCAGGCAAAATCGACGTTCTGCTTGGCATCGAGTCCGACTTTTTCCCAGCCCATGCCGAGTTATACCGAAGCACGCTTGGTCAATATCCTTTTGATTATGTGATTGGTTCCGTCCACCATACCGAAGATGTCAGCATCTTCAACAAAACACGTTGGAAAGGACTAAGCGATGCAAGAAAGATCGAAGTCAAAGAAAAGTATTACGATTTGATCAGCCAATCTGCACGCAGCGGCATGTTCCAGATTCTCGGCCATATCGACGCCATGAAGGGCAACTATCCTCCTTTCTCGGAAATCAAGACGGATCAAGCGATCGATCATACGCTTAAAGTCATTGCCGAATGCAACGTGGCCATCGAAATCAACACTTCAGGCAAAACCAAACTGAGCGGCGGCTGGTATCCTTCGGATGCCATTTTGGAAAGAGCCCGTTTTTACGGGGTCAAAGTCACGTTCGGATCGGATGCCCACAAGCCTGCACGCGTAGGAGACGAACTGGAAGCGGTCCGCGACAGGCTGAAGCAGATCGGTTTTACCGACTGGGTATATTTCAAACAGAAGCAGATGCAGGTGGTGCCACTGTAACCATAACCCGTTGCCAAGAGCAGTGCTCTCTTCAGGCAATGGGTTTCTTTTTGTTCATGGAACCCTGATTCTGGAGGCAAAAAAAATGAACCCGTTCGCACGGGTCCCAACAGCATAATCTATTTATCAAAAAGGGGGTCATGAGATAAGTTTACCCCTTGTCTGTTAGAGTTCAATTGCAGCTATATTTCAATTGTGTAACAAATGATCGATGTTTGTTACATCCTGATGGCTAATATAAATTATGCGCTTCAGGTTTGCCGAATGCCACCGGTTGCAACGTATGCAGAAAATCTTGTTTTTGAGCGAATTCATGCTGTTCCTTGCAAATGCCGTAAATGTGCACGTCCAGCTCATGGCCTGGCACAGCTGCATCAGCCCGAGCCGGCCCGTATGACGCAATCGTCCGTTCCCGGCTCATCCCGAGTTTGCGCAGCACCTGAAGGGACATTTGGTTTGCTTCATAACAGCGTGCCTCCACTTTGGAGAGCTGCAATTCGCCAAAACCAAATTGCAGCAAACGGCGTACAGCTTCCGTCGCGACGCCTTTGCCCCACATCGACTTGTCCACAATGTACCCCACTTGCGCGGTTCGCCCATGTTCGTTCCAATTCTGAAAGGAAGCAAGGCCAATTACGCTTCCCGTCTCCCTCCAGCAAATGCCGTAATGAATCGAATCGAGATTGGCGCTGCTGCTGCGGATTTGATTCAGCAGTCTTCTCGCACGAATGGGCGCAGGCTGACTCCCCCTGTTCACGTACTGGATAACCTGCGGATCGGAAAGCAAATCGGCGATCATGCCGAAATCGCTCTGGCGCAATGTCCGCAAAACCAGACGCTCCGTCTGCAGCATGGGCAATCCTTCCATCAGCATGTCTCGCGTCAACATGATCATCGCTCCTTTTGCCTGTCGAATAAGGTTCCGATAAGACAAGCTTACCTCCCAAGAAATTCCGGCAGCAACCGTATGCATCGACGATCCAAATCAAAGTGTAGCTTTCCTTCAAACGCCCTTTTCTATACTGCGGCTCTATTGATCCTGCAAACCGCGATAAACGCCTGTTCGCAGCTCACGGATATAAAAATCCAGAAACGGCACATTGGCCTGCTCCGCCGCGCGCACCTCTTGTTCGATATCATAAGGGACACGCACGAATTGCAGATTAAAGGCACTTTTAACATCATTGCTGTTTTCGCCTTCGATAATGCAATAGGACGCTTGAGTCATATCCAGAGGATTGCCCACGCTTCCAACATTAAAAAGCATCTTGCCGTTCAGATGCTGCAAAAACGCATTGTGCACATCACCATACCCGACGATATCGGCTGTTCCGAATCCCGTCGCCTCTTCCGGAGCATCGAACATCGCCATTCTCTGCTCCAGCTCATCCCATGGCTGCACGCGATGATATACGCTCTTCGGCGAAGCATGCACCAGACGGATGGCACGCCCGCTAAGCCGAAGCTCATAGCTGAACGGAAGATTGGCCAAATAGGCCAGGCGGTTTGCTCCCAACCGTTCTGCCTGCCAGGTGAAATTTTCATTGTCCTTGTTCACGGCCACCAACTCGTCCCAATTGCCGCGGATCACCTGCTCGCAGGTTGTTCTCACGGAATCCACAGCCTCGGCAGGTGCCGGGCCTTTGCCCACGAGGTCGCCGAGACAAAATATGCGCGTGATTCCGCGATGACGAATATTATCCAGCACTGCATTCCACGCCGTCATGTTACCATGAATGTCCGAAACGATCGCTATTCTTTCCATCCGGCTGCCCTCCTTTGCCAAAGATCATATTTATATGTTCTCCAATGAAGCGGACGATCCTGCCGTTCTTTCAGGCATCCCTTTAAGTTGAAATACCGTTAACTCCGGCCTGCACAAAAACCGGATCGGCAGCTGTGTCATGCCAAACCCTCGGTTAACGTAGACCGGCATCCGCTGCTGCCCAACGTGATACAAGCCTTTAATATACTTGCGGGAACCCCGTGGTGTCGTCATCGCCCCAAGCAAAGGAAAACGCACCTGCCCTCCATGGCTGTGTCCGGATAGCTGCATTCCAAAGCCGAGGGGAGCGGCGAAATCTGCATAATCCGGCTCATGCATCAGCAGCAGCTTCCATATTCCGTCGTCCAAGCCCTGAACTGCCTTTTGTGGATCCGGATTGCCTGTGAGCCCATCATCCAGACCGACCAACGCAATCCGGGAATTACCGTTTTGCAGCACGGCATGACTATTGCATAACAAAATAAATCCGGCCTCCTGAAGCATGGCGGCTACTTGATTCTGCTCTTTGCCCCGATAATCATGGTTCCCCAACACTGCGAATTTACCATACTTCGCTTGCATGGAGCCCAGCACGGAAATATAGTCACGCATCGGAGCGGCTTCCCGTTCGACCATATCTCCGGTAAAACAAATCACATCCGGCTGCAGCTCCCCAATTGCGGAAGCGAGCTTCTGTACCTGCTTCAGATGGGTATGGAATCCGAGGTGCACGTCACTGAACTGGACGATGCGCAGCCCGTTCCATTCCTTGGGGAATCCCGGCAAACTCAGATCGACTTTCACCACATCGAGTAAGCGAGGCTCCCATAAGGCATACCCTCCAGAGAAAATAGCGGCTATGGCCAACATCAGCCTTTTTTTGAGCCGATCACCCCATCGGGAGGCGTCATGATTTTTCTCCTCTCCGGGGAATAACGGAGGGGCTGTGTGAAGATTCGGGATTCGAGACGACGGTTGGCTGTTTCTGTTTCCGTAGTTTCCCATTCCTGTCTCACCATCCGCTCATATTAATTCCATCAGTATATCATATTCTTTACCCATTCACGCTCCCCTTTTCTGTGTTACGGGTCGGGGGATGTATTTGTTATATTTATGCCGAATGCGTTCAAGCGAAACATGTTCAGTCGAGGAAAAAAAAGAAGCCGAATCCTCGGCTCCTTTGTTCGTGTTCGTGGTTTGTTCCTTTGGCAAAACGGAACTACATGCCCAACCAACGCTTGAACATGTGTTTCGTTGTTTGTTTGTTCATTTCTGCAATGGATGTCGTAAGCGGTATGCCTTTTGGACAGGAACGAACGCAGTTTTGCGAGTTTCCGCAACCTTCGATGCCCCCGGACTCCATGATGGCGTCCAGGCGCTCCTCCGCGTTCATTTCACCTGTCGGATGAGCATTGAACAACCGTACCTGCGACAGTGGCGCTGGTCCCATGAAGTTGGTCTTCTCATTGACGTTCGGGCAAGCTTCCAGACATACGCCGCAGGTCATGCATTTGGACAATTCGTACGCCCACTGGCGTTTTTTCTCGGGCATCCGTGGTCCTGGCCCAAGATCGTATGTGCCGTCGATCGGAATCCAGGCTTTGACCTTTTTGAGCGAGTTAAACATGCGGCTCCGGTCAATGACGAGGTCCCGTACGACCGGGAACGTTTTCATCGGCTCGATCCGGATCGGCTGTTCCAATTTGTCGATCAAAGCGGCACAAGCCTGACGCGGCTTACCGTTAATCACCATCGAACAGGCGCCGCAAACCTCTTCGAGACAGTTCGATTCCCAACATACAGGGGCAATCGACTCTCCCTTGTTATTGACGGGATTGCGCTGAATTTCCATCAGGGCGCTAATCACGTTCATGTTCGGGCGATAGGGAAGCTCGAATTCTTCATTGTACGGAGATGACTCCGGACTGTCTTGACGGGTAATGATAAACTTGACGGTTTTGCTGGCTGTTGCTGTTTCCGCCATATCGCTGTCCCCTCCTTGTGGTGACGATGATTGATCGTTGCTCGTTATTAGGATCGATAGTGTCAGCACACAGTCACTCCGCTGCAAAAGTTACTTCCGATCGCTGTTATCCCCGGATTTTCTGATTTCCTTTTTCCAAGGAAAAAATCCGGGGATAAAGGCGAACGCTTCGCTTCTTCAGTAATCTTTTGACGCTTCGTTTGATGTGCAATGCACTTAATCCTGCTAAACATCAACGTAAATAATCTTTGGGGTATATTCAGAGGAAGCTTCGCTTCTACAGGATATTGCCGCTTCCTCCGCTACGCCGTGCAGCACTGCAACGTTTTACTGAAATATTGCAATATTCATGCTGGAATATAGCATTTAAAAGCTTACTGTACGCTTCGCTTCTTCAGTAATCTTTTGACGCTTCGTTTGATGTGCAATCCATTTCATCCTGCTAAACATCAACGTAAATAATCTACTTAATCTTTAGAATAGTCCCGTACCCGCGGCGGGATCAAGGAAACGTCCACAGGCTCGTACGAGATTTGCGGGCCGTCGGCTGTCCATGTCGCGATCGTTGTTTTGAGGAACTCCTCGTCGTTGCGTTTCGCAAATTCAGGCTTGTAGTGTGCGCCGCGGCTCTCGTTTCTGAGCAGCGCGCCCAGCGTCATCGCTTCGGCCAATTCGAGCATGTTCCACAGCTGACGGGTAAATGCCGCTCCCGGGTTGTTCCAGCCGGATGTGTCGTACATGTTGATTTTCCGGTAACGCTCTTTCAGTTCCTTGATTTTGCCGATCGTTGCTTCGAGCTTGTCGTTGTAACGAACCACCGTCATGTTGGCGGTCATCCACTCGCCCAGCTCTTTATGGATCACGTAGGCATTTTCGTTGCCTTGCATTTTCAGGATGCCTTCGTATTTGTCGGTTTGGCGCTTCGTGTATCCGTCAAACACGCTGGAACTGATGTCTGCCGACGACTTTTTGAGTCCTTTGATGTATTCAACCGCTTTGGGGCCTGCGACCATGCCGCCGTAGATGGCGGACACGAGCGAGTTCGCGCCCAGACGGTTTGCGCCGTGGTATTGATATTCGCATTCTCCGGCAGCGAACAATCCCGGAATGTTGGTCATCTGATTGTAATCGACCCACATGCCGCCCATCGAGTAGTGGACCGCCGGGAAAATTTTCATCGGGATTTTGCGCGGATCGTCGCCCATGAATTTTTCGTAAATCTCGATGATGCCGCCCAGCTTGACGTCGAGTTCTTTCGGGTCTTTGTGGGACAGGTCCAGATAAACCATGTTTTCGCCGTTAACGCCCAGCCCCATGTCCACGCACACGCTGAAGATTTCGCGGGTTGCAATGTCGCGCGGGACCAGGTTACCGTAGGACGGATATTTTTCTTCAAGGAAGTACCATGGTTTTCCGTCTTTGTACGTCCAGATCCGTCCGCCTTCGCCGCGTGCCGATTCGGACATCAGGCGCAGCTTGTCATCCCCCGGGATGGCTGTCGGGTGAATCTGGATGAACTCACCGTTGGCATAGTTCACGCCTTGTTGATACACCGCGCTTGCAGCTGTGCCCGTGTTGATGACCGAGTTCGTCGTTTTGCCGAAAATGATGCCCGGCCCGCCGCTGGCGAGAATAACCGCTTCCGCAGGGAACGTCTGCACCTTCATCGTTTTCAGGTCCTGCGCTACGATGCCGCGGCAAATGCCTTCGTCGTCAATAACGGCCTGCAGGAACTCCCAGTTCTCGTATTTTGTGACGAGTCCGGCAGCTTCCCAGCGGCGCACCTGCTCATCGAGCGCATACAGCAGCTGTTGGCCTGTCGTTGCACCCGCAAATGCGGTGCGGTGATGCTTCGTTCCGCCGAAACGGCGGAAATCGAGCAATCCTTCCGGCGTGCGGTTAAACATAACGCCCATCCGGTCCATCAGGTGAATAATGCCCGGTGCTGCTTCACACATCGCTTTGACCGGAGGCTGATTGGCAAGAAAGTCGCCGCCGTACACCGTATCGTCAAAGTGTACCCACGGGGAATCGCCTTCCCCCTTGGTGTTTACCGCGCCGTTGATGCCGCCCTGGGCGCATACGGAGTGGGATCTTTTTACGGGTACCAGCGAAAATAAATGAACATGGACTCCGGCTTCAGCCGATTTGATCGTCGCCATCAAACCTGCGAGACCTCCGCCCACGATGATTACGTTAGATGATGCCATTTCTTTCACTCCCTTATATGTCGGCATTGAGCCCAATGCTTAGATGAAAACCGATTTGACTGCTTCGATCATTGAAGTGGTCGTTTGGAAATCCACGTTACGGAACGCGATCAGCGATGCGATGAACATGATCGACACGATGCCGAACAAGCTCATGCAAATGTAGGAGGATACGCGTTGAGCACGCGGCCCGACGGTAATGCCCCAGCTGACGAGGAACGACCACAGACCGTTCGCGAAGTGGTAGGAAGCCGCGATCACGCTGATCAGGTATAAAATGAACGTCACGGGATTCGTTACGACATCATGGATGATGCCTCCAAGTTCCTCATGCGTGACCTTGCCGAGCGCAACCTGTACCCGCGTCTCCCAAACGTGCCAGATGACGAATACAAAGGTAATGACGCCGCTGACCCGCTGAAGCGTATAACGCCAGTTGCGCTCATTGCCAAAGCGGCCAACGTTGGGCTTCGCCTGATAGGCTATATACAGTCCATACACGCCGTGATAGAATAGCGGCAACCAGATCAAGAGCGTTTCAAGTACGATCACGAGCGGCAGGCTGTTCAGAAAAGCAACAGCGCCGTTGAAGCCTTCTTTGCCGCCCTCTACCGCAGAGAAGTTTGTCACCAGATGCTCAATGAAAAACAAACTGAGCGGGATGACGCCAAGCAGGGAGTGCAGCTTTCTGGAGTAAAACCCTTTCATAAAATGTCGTTCCCCTTTCGAAATAACAACGTTTTCATAAATTCGTTCACACATCCGATGAGTTGATCTCCCCAATGGGGGGATTCAAACAAATTGTTCTGTTTTATTCAGGTGTGAACAACTTGTGTCACAATTCATGTTACTCTTTTTTTTCTTATAAGGGAATTGCAATATAATTATTAAAAGATATACCCTATATGCATAAGGGATAAACGCTGATGCATCTTTTCTTACCTTAAAGGAACGCCACCATCTATGACAATCATCACTCTCACTGGAAATGGGGTCTGCCGACATGTTCGAGGAATTAAACGCATTTGCCGCAGTTGTGGAGCAATCCAGCTTGAACCGCGCCTCCAAACTGTTGAATCTGTCTCAACCTGCTCTCTCGCGCAAAATTGCCAAACTGGAAGACGAGCTCGGGGTCACTCTCTTCCATCGCCGCGGCAAACGTCTGGAGCTGACCAGCGTGGGGCAGCTCGCTTACACCTTTGCCGTGGAGCAGCAGCAGCAGCAGCACAAATTTTTGACCATGCTGGCACAATATAAAGAAGAAGAACAGAGTTCAATCACGCTGGGAGCCAGTCTCACGACGCTCCAAACGACGCTTCCGCCGCTCGTAAACGCCTTCATGGAGAAACACCCCAATGCGGAAATCAAGCTGCTGACAGGCAAAACCCATGAGATCGTCTCCTTTGTCCGGGAAAGGAAGGCCGATGTCGGCATCGTTGCATCTTCCATCAATGAAGCGGGTCTGAACTGCATTCCGCTGTTCGATGACCATCTTGAGCTGGTTGTTCCGCGAACGCATTCGCTCGCAGGACAGGAGGCAGGCATGGAGCACCTGCAGGATTTGCCGATGATCATTTTTTCCAAAGGCACTTGGTACCGCAAGCTCACCGATGACCTGTTTCAGCGCTGCGGGGTCATGCCTGACATACGCATGGAGATCGACTCGTTCGAGGCCATCGTTCGGCTCCTTCCTACGGGAAAAGCGGCGGCACTGCTGCCCAAATCGTATCTTCGCCCCCAACTGCTAGCCGACAATGACTTGGTATCCGTTTATTTGCCCCAGCTTCAGCAAACCCGCCGCACCACAAGCATGATCTACGGCGGAAAGGAATTCCTGAGCGAAACGGCCAGGCAATGGGTCAAGGAGACGGCCGCTTTATTTACGACGAAAGCGCCGTTATCCTCCAGGAGGACAACGACGCCTACGTAAAATACACGGCGATGTAGATCGCCTAAGAAGCAATACATCAGCCTTCCTGACTGACGACCTGTTCTTCGAACCGTTCAATGTCGTCATTATTGCCGATGATGACCATAATGTCTCCCAATTGCAGCGTATCCAGCGCAGTCGGAGCAATGATGACCCCGGCTTCCTTCTGCAGCGCCACGATGCTGATATTGAAGCGGACGCGCGCATTCAGGGTGGACAAGGTCGTATTGTGCATGCAGGCAGGAACCTTCATCTCCACGATGCTGTAATTATTGGAAAGTTCAATGTAATCCATCAGGTTCGGAGTCACGAGCTGGTGTGCCACACGAATGCCCATGTCACGCTCGGGATAGACCACGCGATCGATGCCCAGTTTGTCCAGGGCGCGTCCGTGCAGCACGGAAATGGCCTTGGCCACAACGGTTTTCACGCCCAGTTCCTTCAACAGAATCGCCGTGAGAATGCTCGTTTGAATATCGTCACCGATCGCCACGATGCCGCAGTCGAAATTGCGGATGCCGAGGGAACGAAGCACTTCCTCATCCGTGGCATCCGCAACGACGGCATGCGTGACCAATTCGCTCATATCCTCCACAACCTCTTCGTTCTTATCGATGCCCAGCACCTCATAACCAAGCTCCATTAATTCCTGCGCCAAGCTTGAGCCGAAACGCCCGAGCCCGATGACCGCAAACTGCTGTGTTCTCATCGTTTTTCACGAACCCCTTATCCAATAATCATTTTGCCCTCAGGATACCTGTACAGTTCCTTACCCTTTTTCTGCGTAAGCGCATATGCCAGCGTGACCGGACCCAATCTTCCTACAAACATTGTCAGACAGATCATCACTTTGCCAAAGGTCGTCAGCTTCAACGTAAGCCCCATGGACAGACCTACCGTGCTGAATGCGGAAGTGGTTTCGAACAGGATCATCAGGAAGCTGCTGTCCTCCGTCGTACTGAGCACCATCGTCACGCCGATGATAAGCAGCAAGGCCAGCAGCGTGATCGTCAGCGCTTTGAAAATCCGTTCCTGCACCAGCCGGTAGCGAAAAAACACGATATCTTCCCGCCCGCGCATCATCGCGATGACGGCCCCGGCCATGATGAGAAACGTGGTTGTTTTAATGCCCCCACCCGTCGAGCCGGGGGAAGCCCCGATAAACATCAATATAATGATAAAAAATTGCGTGGCCTGCCTGAGGCCGGCAATATCCACCGTGTTGGCCCCTGCCGTACGCGGGGTAACCGATTGAAAGAACGATCCCAATATTTTGCCGCCCCAGTTCAGTCCGCCAAGCGTGCGTGGATTGTTGAATTCAAATATAAAAATGACAAGCGCGCCGAACACGATCAGCAGCCCGGTCATCATGAGCACCACTTTGGTATGAAGCGAAAGCTTGCGCGTTTTGCGATATTCCGCCAGATCGGACAACACGACGAACCCGATGCCGCCGGACACGATCAGGAACATCGCCGTAAAATTCACCATTGGATCATACACATACCCCGTCAGGCTGCGGAAATCCCCGAATAAGTCGAACCCTGCATTGTTGAACATCGAAATTGCATGCCAGTAGCCGTAATATGCCGCTTTTCCCAGCGGCATGTCGAACGCCCAACGTATGGCGAAAAGGGTCCCGCAAGCTGCTTCGAGAATAAGGGAGTATGCCACGACTTTGCGAATTAACCGGACGATGCCTTCCATCGTGCTCTGGTTCATCGCTTCCTGCAGGATCAACCGCTCGCGCAGCGAGATACGCCGTTTAAAGGCAATGGCCACAAGCGTTGACATCGTCATGAATCCCAGCCCGCCGATCTGGATCAGCACGGCAATGATCACCTGGCCGAACACCGAGAAATGCGTGCCTGTATCCACGACGACCAGTCCTGTGACACATACTGCGGAGGTTGCCGTGAACAGCGCATCGATAAACGGCAGGCTCTCCCCGTTTCTGCCGGATAGCGGTAGCATCAGAATGAACGTGCCGAGCAAGATAATGCCCGCAAAACCCAAAACGAGAATACGCGGCGGAGATTGCAGCAGCGATCGAAACATCGGTTTCACTTGGTTATCGACCCCCTTTGCCGAAATGAAAATGACTCCATCTGATGGAGTCCTGTCCGAAGTCACGCAAGGCATACCCATGGTGGATGCGCTAACAGGCGTCTATTCGGCTCATGATGAATATATCGTGTTTCTGTATCATTTCCCGTAACGCCGCATATAGTGCTTGGCGGGTTATTTTTATTCGTTCCCTTGTTTGGCCGAAGGCATGCGATTTATACGCATTGGCATCAAAAATTATAAGCGTTCCGCTTCTTGCAAACAAAACGGCTTTTCCCGGAAATAGCATCGAATTTCGCCGAATTGGGAAAAACTCTGATATGTGGATGAATGAAACCAACTGTTTCGATCGTTTTCATTCATTTTCAGGGATTTGCACCCGTTTTCGTTCCGGGATTGGCGCTCCATATCCACCCTATGATATCTTTACTGTTATAACACATGGTTAAAGGAGGAAACATATTCAATGAATCCCTTAGGGCAGCCTCTGCGGGTTAAGACCAATTTCAAGCGCTTGGGGTTGCTTGCGGCGATCGGTCTGATTTTATTTGCGGTGCTGCAGATTTTCCCTTCCACCTCAACACAAACGACGGATATCCAGTCTGCACCTATTATTACCAAGGCACAGGCGGTGCAATCTGCCCGATCCTTCGCGGCGTCCCTGCCAGACTATTCTCTTCCTGTCGACGTGGACGATGCGCTGGTCACGTACCAGACCCATTCCGATGTGTACGGGTATATGGCCAAGACCAAACAGCTGAACGATTACAACCGGAAATGGGAAGAACAATACCCTTATGACGTGTTTCGGGTCCGGCTGCCCGATGAAGTCAAAGGCGGTTATCTGCATGTTGACGTACATATGAGAACAGGTAAAGTTGTAGCTTTCAAACACGAGCTTCCTTCTTCATTATACGCATCCATCGAAGCGGAACCGGACAAGAGCAAAACCAACTCCGCCTTGCGGCTGGCTGAAGACAATATGACGTTGGAGCAAAAAGTGCAAAGCGCTGCAGGCATTGTAAAAGAGTTCGGATACGATGCTTCGCAATTGGAACTGGAAACCGGAGAAAACGACGGGGGGCTTGTATACTCCGATCCCACGAAACAAATTGGCGATTCCCGGCTTGAACTCCGCTTTACCTTCCAAAATGAAGAAGTCCGTTCGTTTGACGCCGTCTTCTCCGTACCTGACGCGCACAATGCATATGTAAACCAACAGACTCGTCAGGCCAACTGGATGACGTACGCCGGCTATGGATTTCTAACATTTGTCCTTGGCGTGCTCGCCATCATTTACAGCATCCTGACCCGGTCCCATACGTCGTTCAAACGGGGCTTTGTGCTGGCACTGGTGCACTTCGCCGCTTCCGTCATCGGCACGCTGAATATGATGCCGCTTTTCGAAGCCCAAGGATTGTCCAGCTTTATGCTTGTGTTTCTAATGGTCATTCAACTGGGCGTCAATCTGGTCATGAGCGCAACGATCTACTTGTCACTCGTGGCCGGCGACGGCATGTGGCGCAAAATCGGTTATAATCCTTGGCCTCGTGCCAAAGAACCCGGTTACGGAAAATACGTGCTGGACAGCATGGTTGTCGGTTATTTGTGGGCCTTCATTCTGCTCGGCGTGCAGTCCATTTTGTTTCTCGTTCTGGAAAACAGCATCGGGACCTGGTCAACCACCTCGGCAGACCAATCCACGTATAATATGACATACGCATGGGTTTTCCCGATCATGGCATGGATGGCAGGGATCGGCGAAGAAGCGGTATATCGCCTGTTCGGCATACGCATGATGCAAAAAATCGTGCGCAATACGTTTATCGCCTGCTTGATCCCTACGCTGATATGGGCGCTCGGACACACCCTGTATCCGATTTATCCCGTCATTACGCGTCCGATCGAACTGACGGTCATCGGTTTGTTGTTCAGTCTGATTATGCTGCGGCACGGTTTTATCGCGGTCGTATTCAGCCACGTCATTTTCGACAGCTTGTTGATGGGTCTTAGCCTGATATTCATGGGAGACGTACTGAACGTTTCTGCCGGGATATTCTGGATCGTGCTTCCAGCCATCGTAGGTTACGTGATCTATCGTTTCAATCCACGCAAAAAAGAGAAGCCGTATGTTACGACTCCTCATCACGAAGCGCTGCAATAATTTGTTTGGCGAGCTTGTCGCCGATCGAGAGAGGCCGGAAGTCTTCGACGCTGGCCTCTTTGATTTTGCGCAAAGACCCGAAATGCTTCAGCAGCAGCTTGCGCCGCTTCTCTCCAATACCCGGAATCGAATCGAGCTTGGAGGTAACCATCGATTTGCCGCGCTGCTCGCGGTGAAACGAAATGGCGAAGCGGTGAACCTCCTCCTGGATGCGCTGCAACAAGTAAAATTCCTGGCTGTCGCGCGGCAAAGCCACGACTTCCGGCGGATTGCCGATCATGAGCTGCGACGTTTTGTGCTTGGCATCCTTGACCAGGCCGCATACGGGAATGTACAGCCCGAGTTCATTTTCCAGCACGTCCACGGCTGCCGAAATTTGCCCTTTGCCGCCATCCACCACGATCAGGTCCGGCATGGTCAGGTTTTCTTTCAGCACGCGTTCATAACGCCGCCGGATAACCTCTCTCATCGTTTCGTAATCATCCGGTCCTTCGACCGAACGTATTTTGTACTTGCGGTATTCCTTTTTGTCCGGTTTGCCGTCGGTAAACACGATCATGGCCGAAACCGGGTTCGTGCCCTGAATGTTGGAGTTGTCGAACGCCTCGATCCGGCGCAGCTGGTCCAGACCGATCCAACGTCCCAAACCTTCCGACGCTTTGGATGTCCGTTCCTCGTTGCGTTCGATCAGCCTGAATTTTTCTTCAAGCGCAACCTTGGCATTGTCGACGGCCATTTTGATCATTTGCCGTTTCAGTCCGCGCTGCGGCACATAAACCTTGATGTCCAGCCATTCCTGCAATGCCGCGGCAGCCTGTGCCGGCTCTTCCAATCCCGACAACGGCTGGTCGGCCGGCTCCATTACCGATGCGGCAGACTCATCCTGCGGATGCATCGAAGGTTCGCCCGTTTCCCCGAGATCGCCGGACGACGCATAATCTTCTCTGGATTCGGCCACCAGCAGCTCTTGCCCGGCATCCGATTCACGGAAAAACGTTTCCGTTTCGACCGTTTCGGCCGTTACCGCAGCCGCCGTGTCGCTATCCGTTTCCCCGGCCTCTACATCGTTCAGTTCGAGCAATTCCTGCGGCATCTCCGGCAAAAGGATTTCTTGAGGCAATGCAGGGTTGTCGCTGTAGTACTGCGTCACGTAAGTCATGAAGTCGCTGTACGCATCGCCATAAAACGGGAACGTCGACACATGGCGTTCGATCATTTTGCCTTGGCGGACGTACAAAATTTGAACGCACATCCAGCCTTTGTCGATCGCGAAACCGAATACGTCCCGGTCCCTGGCATCCGCCATCGTGATTTTTTGCTTTTCCATAATGGCGTCGATGGCAATGATCTGGTCGCGCAGTTCCTTGGCCCGTTCGAAGTAAAGGTCTTCTGCCGCCTCCTGCATTTTGCGCTGCAGGTCTTTTTTGATTTCCTCATGTCCGCCGCCCAGAAAGGACGCCATTTCCTGGGAGATCTGCTCATACTGCTCCTTCGGCACTTCCTGCACGCAAGGCGCCAGACATTGGCCCATATGATAATACAGGCAGACTTCCTTCGGCATCACGCCGCATTTGCGCAAAGGATACATCCGGTCCAGCAGTTTCTTCGTTTGATGGGCTGCATATGAGTTAGGGTATGGGCCAAAGTACTTTGCTTTATCTTTAAGCACCCGCCGGGTGACCTCCAAACGCGGATGCTGTTCATTCGTAATTTTGAGGTAAGGAAACGTCTTGTCGTCCTTGAGCAATACGTTGAAACGCGGCATATGTTTTTTGATCAGGTTGCACTCCAAAATGAGCGCCTCCATGTTGCTGCCGGTCACAATATATTCGAAATCGCGGATTTCGGAAACGAGCCGCTGTGTTTTCCCGTTGTGGCTGCCGATAAAATAGGAGCGGACACGGTTTTTCAACACTTTTGCCTTACCGACGTAGATGATGGTTCCTTCGCCATTTTTCATTAAATAACAGCCTGGCAGATCCGGCAGCAAAGCCAGCTTGTGGCGAATCCGTTCCAGTGCTTCTTCTTGTGCTTGTACCGTATTGATAAATTGTTCCATGCTTCAGCGGGTCCTCCCTCCCGATGAATTGTGACGCAAAACGCCCCCGGCGCATAACCGGAGGCGTATGTGTGTAACCCATGAATTATTGATGTTTTTCAATGATCCCTTTGAGAGCTTCTTTGGAGTTCAGACCAACCACTTTATCCACAGGTTGACCGTCTTTGAAGAAGATCAAGGTAGGAATGCTCATTACGCCAAAGCGGGAAGCAGATTCCGGGTTTTCATCCACATTGACTTTCGCGATTTTGACGGAATCGCCAACTTCGGAAGCCAGATCCTCCAGGATTGGAGCGAGCATTTTGCAAGGACCGCACCAAGGCGCCCAAAAATCAACAAGAACCGTTCCTTCGCCTTCGACTTCGGCGTTAAAGGATTGATCGGATACGTTAACAATAGCCATGATATTTGTCCTCCTTATATATGCTTTACGGTTAATATAACCTGTAACGTCGTGAACGACACTGCCATTATAACACAGGAGCGTTAATGTTGTGAAACCAACTTGGAAATGTTCATCTCGCGAACATCAAATCTTCATTTTCCACCTTAAATGGACCAAATGCTAAATCTTTACAAACGCTTTCTTTTCCAAGTATACTAAAAGCACTTCGGGCTCAGCCACCATCGCGGCAGGCTGCTCATCCCAAAGGAGGCAATAACATGGACACCAATGTGAGAATCAGCGACCCGCGCGAACATGTCAATGAGGAGCCCCGCAACGACCTGTTTGATCTGGTTGCGGGCGTAACAGGCATGTTTGGCCTGATGACCGTCATCTTTTTCGGTATGGTGATCTTTAAGTTTTTGACCGAATAAGAGCCGTCTGCACGCAGGGACCAAAAAAGCCCGGTTTTCGCAGCTTGCGAAGACCAGGCTTTTTGGGCTTATCGCTGTATCCGGGGTCCTGTGTCCCCTATAAGCACATCGGCACCGATTCCCACCTTAAAGGTTAGTCTTGCTTGCCTCGTTGGTTTTCACCGCGAACGGCCACGACATCCACAAACGGGCGAATACGGTCCATCAATCGCTGCCCCTTGTTCGTATCCTCGCCTTCCCTGCTCGTGAAACTCAGATGCTTTTCCAACCCATCCAAGTTGTAATTGGACGTATAAAAGGTAGGCTTGCGGTTCATGCGGTAGTTCAAGATGGATCCCATTACGTGATCCCGTACCCAAGGATTCAGGTTTTCCGCGCCGATATCGTCAAAGATGAGCACATCACAATTTTTGAGGATTTCCGTCGTTTCCTTCAACTTCTGGCCCTCGGTGATCATGGATTTGAGGTCTTCCACGAAATCCGGCATATAAATGATGACCCCGGTATAACCCGCAATGGCCAGTTCATGCAGCAAGTAACACATCAAGAACGTTTTCCCCGTTCCGAAGGAACCCTCCAGGTATAAACCTCGCGTTGAAAGCCCGTTAACCTTTGCCTCATTGACATAACGCAGTACCTGGTTGACCGCAGGCGCACGCATCCGATCCCTGCCCATGATTTCCACGTCGTTGTATCCTGCATTCAACGCACGCTCGTCCACATAGAAACTGCGGATCCGTTTGCGGATACTCTGTTCGTTTTGCCAGGCCAGATGTTTGGCGCAAGGCGCCTTTTTATCTATGATTTCGGGTTTGCCGTTAAAATTCTCTACTTCCAGCTTGCAAAAGTGCCCCTGAAAATCGTTCGGACAGTTGTCCAATCCCGGGCAATTCGCGCAGTTTTTCGAATCCCTCGCAAATTGGTACAGTTTGCTCAGGTCGGTGATCAGGTGCGCGTCCTGCAATTCGGGATGCTTTGCGCGGAATTCCCGCACGTACGGGTCCTGAATCAACTGCTCCGCGATCCGCCGGGACTGCTCGCGAAAGGAAGGGTTCAGCTGCTGAAGCAGTCCTCCCAAGGATTCCATGGCTTCAAGCCCCCTTGTATATGCATTGTTGGAATTCACGATAAATGTTGCCTGCCCTTGAGACCATCCGCATTGAAACCTCGACGAGCGCATGGATCGGCACATCGGAAGGCAGCATTCGATTGAATGAAATCCTAACCTTCATTCTATAATAAGTTCGGGGAACAACTCAACCGCTTCGTTCGTCAATTTTTTGCCAGTTATTCATTCGATTCGACGTGTGGAATAGCGAAAATGCCTTCTCATGTAGAGTTTCTCGGTTGTTGATCTGGTCAAACCATCCGAAAGAAAAAGTGTTTACTCTATTTACAAACCAACGGTCTGTTTGTAAAATAAACATATTCATTAAATTATAAAAAGCTTTGCAACTATAAAACAAACCGCTTGTCGGTTTATTATATACTTTTGAACGACCCGCACAGAAACCTTAGGAGGAGAAACTCTTGAAAAATGAAGACCGCAGAAAACAGACCATCGCCCAGCTTCTGGGATCCACAAAGGAATTGCTGCAGGATAAGGGATGCCATGCCATCACTTTAAAAGAAATTATGCAAAAATCGGGACTTTCCAAAGGCGCCATCTTCCACTATGTGAAAAGCAAGGACGAAATCTTCGTCTGGATTCTGAACGAACATTTGGAAAAGATACACGCTTCCTTCCTCGCCACCGTCCATCACGCCAAAGTAAAAACATTCCAAGAACCGATGGATATCATCCGTTTGAATCTAACAGGACTCGAAGAAAAGGAAAATATCACCAACAAAATTTTATTGTATTTATTCGGGAAAGAAGAGGATGCCCCTCTGGTTTCTGAAGCACTACAGCAATTTCACGAGAAATCGGTCAGTTATTCAAGGCAATGGATCGAGCTTGGGCAAGAGCATGGTGTCATCTCTAAATCGGTTCATGCGGAACAGATGGCAGAATTGTTCGTGCTGCTCTCCTTGGGAATGCGAATAAAAAGCTCGTATGGTTCGAAAGACACATCAAGCTTGGGCTCTAACGAAGTATCCCAATTTATAGCCCGCATGCTGACGCAGCAGGATTAATCGGAAAGCGATCGTTTTTTTCGGCTGATATTATTCAAACCATGCGCGTCATTATTGAAGATAAACAACGATAAGGAGGAAATTACATGGCACCCTTATTGACCCTCTGTACCACTTTTTTGCTGCTTCGCGGACTTGGTTGGATCGGAGTACCTATGCTGGATCATTGGCATCCTGCCCTCCAAGGGGGCGTTGCCTGCATGTTTCTGCTGACCGCTTCTGCGCACTGGGGGAAACGAAGACCCGACTTGGTACTTATGGTGCCTCCGGGTTTGCCATATAAGGAAGGCATCGTGACTTGGACGGGAGTCCTTGAGATTGCGGGCGCCATCGGCATTCTTATTCCCGGCACCGCCTGGCTGGCTTCCAGCGGTTTGCTCTTAATGCTCCTGTTGATGTTCCCGGCAAATGCATATGCGGCTCGAAAAAAAATGTCCATACACGGAAAGCCCGTATGGCCGTTCTGGCCCCGTTTAATGCTCCAATTGATCTTCATCGCGGCTGTTATATTAGCTTCCCCCCTGTTCCTGGAAGGCGCTTAACAGCGCAGTACGCTCTTTAGAAGCATTCTTGCAGGTGAAGAGGAAGAGGCGAGCCGCCAGGATCCGGCGGTCCGCCATGATGTTTAATGCGCATGGTTTCGGGAAACCATAACCATGCTTCCTTCGTTTTTTATCGCCGGATCCCGATCGTTATGATTTCGCAAGGCCCCGCTGACACCAGCCAGCTTTCTCTTAACATGGACGTGCCTTCCTTCTTCTCCGGTGCGTGCGCTCCGATTGGAGCCACTGACTCGCCCGGGATCTCCAATATGTTGCTTTTGTACAGTTCTGCTCGGGGTTGGGCATCCGCCTTAGGGAGCGTCACCTTCAATGCCGTGCCTTCACCCGTCATGTTGTACCATCGCAGCATCAGGTCACCCGTCTCTTCGTTCACTTTCAATGAAGAAAAAGCCACCCCTTCTCCATGCCAATCAAACGGAGCGTGGCAAGATGCAAGCGTGCCCGGATGAACCCCGGTTTGTGCCGCCGTCCACGGAATCTGGAATTGGTATGCTGTTCTGTACGCACCGTTTGTCGCTCCATTCCCCTCATGAGGGATCAAGCATAAATGAAATTCATGCTCTCCTTGGCACTGCGCCTCCGGTGTCGGAAAGTATCCCCAGTCGCCGAGCTCGCCTACGGCACGCAGCAACGTCACGGCAATCGTATTGCGTTCATCCCGCAGCACTTCATACTCGTTCAACCCAAGGTTCGCAACGGTAAGTCCGGCCTGTTCTCCACCAACATCGACAAAACATTGCTGATGCTGGGTATTGCTCGGGTTTTGCCATTCGGAAGCCGGTATGTTGTCACGCGTTGCGATTTCGAAAATCGAATCGACACGGTGCACGTCAGCCTCAAGATCGGTCGGGAAAAGCACGCGAACCCGATGATCGCGAGCATGATTGTCCAACTTGACCGTCATTTCAACGCCTTCGCCATTCCGTTCAAGCGATACGCGGGTACGGATCGTAAGAACTGTGGTCTTGTTGGAGCGATTGGCTTTCCGATTAGGGTAATAGACCAATTCTCGCTGTTCCTCATCCAATTTGGCATCGGCAGATTCCGGTATGCTCCATTGATGAACGATCTCATAAGCGGCCCGATAAGGGGTGTCTTCCACGACATGAATATCTGCACGCAGATCCCGAGTCGTCAGCGGAGCTTCTCCATCCGGCTGGCGGAACATGTACTCGTTGCCGATATCCCCGGTATTTTCGAAAATGCCCTGATCGTTATAGACTTGGCCAGTGCGTTTATCCTGAATCGAAAATGAACCGTTGTCCGCAATGCGTACGATGAATTTGTCGTTTTCCATCCCACGGTCATGGCGCAGCAAGCTGGATTCGCCGTTCAGGCTTCGGTCTGCCGTCGCCCTGCCACGCTCATCTCGTTCTGCTCGGTCGGCTTTCACCAAAGCATACGTTTTCCATCCCAAGGCGGGAACCTGCCCGGCTTCGAACGTCAATTTGACGCGCCGGCTGCTGTACGGCTGGCGGAACCGGTCATCGGGCAGGTCATACCCGAATTGCAGCCCCATATCCTCCAGCGTGCAGTCTACTTGGCCTCCCTGATCATCTACCAATAGATATCGGGACAGATCAATGGATTTCATGCGGGACGCATTTTCTTCCAGACCAAGCCCATCCCTGAAATAAAGCCGGGCTGCGTCCATTTCCATCTGCACCACACCGCTGCGCACCCACCCCGACGTGTTGAACACGACCAGTGGACGAGCATCGTTTCCGTATTCGCCGAACCGGCGGGTGTCTACGGCTTCCGCAATAGCCCTTGAGCTGTCTTCAATCAGCGCTTCCGCCGCATGGCGGCTCTTGTCAAAACGCGTGACCATCTCGCGATGCACTTCGTCCACGCTGCAGCCGCAAATGCTGTCGTGCGGATGGTTCTGCATCAGCATTTTCCAGGCATAGTCCAACTGATCATGCGGGTAAGCATGGCCCAACGTGTAAGCAATGGATGCCAGCGGCTCGGCTACCTTTTCCAACAATGCCTGCCCCTTTTGGTTCATTTGCTTCAAATACACGCGTGCGGAAGCGGTGTTTACGAGCGTTCCCCAGCCGTCGGTGCGCTGGCTGCGCAGCTCGCCTTTGACGACGGACAGCTCGCGGGTCGAGGATGCCTTCAGCGCATCCAAATAATCCTCCAGGCTGGAATGCACGAATTCAACGTCAGGGTGCAGCTTGCGGGCTACACGCAGTGCTTCGGGCAAATCCAGCTGGATCGGTTGATGGTCACAGCCGTTCATGTATAACAGCTCGTCGGTGGACGCATACTTCACCGCATCGGCAAGCTTGGTATGCCAATACGAGCGGGCCGATGCTTCGTCTGCCGGAATCTCGTTGCCGTTGGAATACCAGTTGGCAAACAGGATGCCGAGCACCTGCGAGCCGTCCGGACCCTCCCACGTCAACTCCGAATAGCTGGACTCATACCCTTCGTCGGACACGGTATTGTTGAAGCCCGTCGGTTTGACGCCTCGCCCGAAAAAAACGTTGTCGATGCCGGATTGCTGCATCAGCTGCGGCGTCTGGCCGACCAGTCCGAACGTGTCGGGGAAATACCCGATTTTGGCCGGCATCCCGTAACGTCTCGCATCACGATGCCCGGTCTGCATATTGCGCACATGGGCTTCGCCGCTCGTCAAAAAGGCATCCTGCAAAATATACCATGGTCCGATGATGATCCGGCCGCTGCGGATATGGTGCTCCAGCCGCTCTCTCTGTCCTGGGCGTACCTGCAAATAATCCTCGATGATGATCGTCTGCCCGTCCAAATAAAAGCTGCGGAACTCCGGCTCTTCGTCCAGCCGATCCAACAGGGAATCCATCAGGCGCACGAGACGCATGTGATGTTTTTCGTAAGGCAAATACCATTCGCGGTCCCAGTGCGTGTGGGAAATGATGTGGGCTCTTTTGGATGTAGTCATGTGGTCTGTCTCACCTCGGCATCAAGTTGTGTAATTTCGACTTCTTCAGGACGGTAAACCGCCTGTAACTGACCGGATGCATCCGCGGCAAACAGGACGCTGCGATTGCTCTCCAGCACGAAGGAATACGTGGCTCCCGTGCGGGCATCCCGCACGCAAACTTCGGCATCCCGGCCATACTCGGAAACAAACACATACAGGCTTCCTTCCGCAAATGTCAGCTTACGGCCATACACCCCGGCAAGTTCGCCTCCGGTCAGCCATTCCATATCGGAAACGATCCCCGCCGAATGCATGGCATACCGATACATGGCCCCGAGCGCTTCTTCCCGTTCGTTCAGCTCCAGCGGCAGCGGGCACCAGATCAGCTTTCCTTGACCCAACGTCACCTTTGTAATGGAGTCTAGCTTTGCTTTGCTTCCATCCGTTTGATTATGACCGTTCCCGTTCACGAGGACCTCTTTGCACACTTCGGCAATACGGCGGCGACCATAGGCAAGCGCATAAGAGGTTCCGTCGATATCCAACATTTCTTCGCGCTGCACGTTACGCTGCTCACGTTCGCCGACGAGGAGGTCTGCACGATCCGTCTTCTTCCAGTAGGCATCCAAGCCGAGCGGCCCGGTAAACAGCAGCGTGGCCCCTGCCTTCTCCGTGAACGATAGCAATCGTTCCAAAGCACCGCTGTCCATATTGTGCGGACTCGGCACGATGATCAGCTTCGGCGGTTGTTCTTCCAAATGCGCCAGATGGTACTCGGACATGGCCCTGAACGGTTGTTTCAGTTGATAGGCCAACACTCTCGTAAGCTTGGTCGTGGCATCATAGGCAAGCGCGCGATTGGAAAAATCGTTGGAATAAGGGAATACCACCGCGATATCCTCCAGCTCACGTTCCCGGAAAAGATCGCGAATGCCGCCCATGAAACGGCCGAAATCATAGGATACGTCCGCCTCCGGCTTCTCTGTGCCATCCGCCCTGAGCGCACCGATATGGGATTCGTTGGCATTGTCCATGTAAAAATTCGTGTTCCAGATCCATTGCACGGCCCCCGCGCCGCCTGTGGAAAAAGCATACGCGTATTTCCGTTCCAGGATGCTGCGCAGTTCCTCCTCCGTGCGTTTGGCCCGGCCGTCCGGCGTTTCGACGTACATTATGCCCGTTTCCTGGATCAGGTTCGGTTTATGCGGCGTTTTCGCAAAAATGCCATCCCATACGAGATCGTCGTTGAGCCACCACGAATGCACGGTCGTGTAGTCCACTTCGCTTTCATAGAAAAACGGAGAGGGCCGCTGTGCGCCCAGCGCTTCATCTTGCCCCACCGTCACGAGGTGATCGGGCACCAGATCCTTGATCGTTTGCACGAGTTCCCGCGCCCAACGGTTGTGCATCTCCATCGAGAACAGGCAATAATCCAGCCAGCGGGTTCCCTTTTTGGCCTGATGCATGTCCTGCACGTCGAAATTGATCTCTTCGGCTTCGGGGATGCGAGCGGCTTCAAAGTTCGGCAGCTGCGCCGGAGACATGTTCCACGCTTCGTGCAACACCTCGATCGTGTCATGACGTTCACGCAGCCATTGCACAAACGCCTGCTGTTCGTACCGATCCCTAGATGAGCGTGGCCCGCTGGAGAAAATGCGCGCCGGATCGAACATCGAAGGTTCGTTGATCAGGTCCCAATCTACATGCGTCGCATGGGTATAACGACTGACGATGCTGCGAATGAAGCGTTTCTGGGCTTCAACGCTTTGCGGGTCCAGATACGGATTCGTCCCTTCCCATGTCTCTGGCGTAAATGAAAAGAAGGTAAACGTTACGCGCAACCGGTGGCGCTTCGCCGTGAGCAGGAAGGCGTCGATCGATCGCAGCACCTCTTCCGACATGTGGCCGTCCACCTGCATCATGTTGCGGTAAGCGGTCCAAATGCCGGTGCGAATCCAGTTGATGCCCGCTTTGGCCATCTGGGCCATGTCCCGGTCCCATACCTCGGCGTTGGGCAGGAACAGGAACTTTCGGGCCACGTCGGATGCCATGTACGTCATGCCCACTACGGGAAGCGGGCGACCGCCCTGCAGGAAGTAATCCCGGCCGCGAGTCAGCAGCTCCCCTGCTGCGAGCAATTCAGCATCCTGTCCCCAGAAGCCTTGGCGAAGCATGCGTGTTTCGCCATCCGGTCCCGAAGCCTGGCACACGATCCGATAAAGCCCGTTTTGAATCTCAAACGGGAGAGGAATTCGCGCAAAACGCTGTTCCCGCGTCAATGCCAGCTCCAACTGGTGATGCCATACTTGTTCAGCCTGACCATTTTCAGGGTCTGCCCGCTCTACTGCAAGTTTAAATGTCCATGTTTCCGCCGTATCCATGCCAACGCTGCCGCGGGCTCTATGCTGCAAAATTTGTCCTTGCAGCGTCAGGATCGCCCGTTCTCCGGGTTCATACGAAGCATAGTTCGGCTTCAGCGAAAGCTCGGTCACACCTTTGGCGCAAAACTTCGCCCACCTTACGATCTCTTCCACTCCGTCCTGCTGCCAGAATAAATCGGTTAAGGGTGCATGAACGAATAGCCAGTGCGAGCCGGCAAACGTACCGCGGGAATTTTCCCACAAGACGACAGGGGCTGACACGCTGCGGCCATCCGTGCTGATTCCTTTGAGCAGGGGATAAATCTGGGTGCTCATCGGACCGGCGGAACCCATCTGGTGGGGCAAATCGCTTGATTTTGTCGTATGCGGAACCAGATTCCACGTCGGCGCAACAGGAAACAATCCTTGTCGTCCCTCCAGCAATGGTATGCTCGTGGACGGCTGCAAGCTAGCCACATTGTCCCCCGATACGCGCAGCGTTTCATGGATATAAAGCTCCTGATGATATGCCGTCTGTTCCGACTCCGCCACCCATGCATCATGCTCGCGCCGAACCGGCCGCTTGAATGGTGCGCCGCCGACGCTGACCAGGCTTCCTCCTTGATGAAGGAAATCGCAGATCGCCTTCCAGGCTGACTTCGGAAAATAAGGCGCATGCAGATTCACCAAACAACCTTGCCCATTCATCGATTCCAAGGCAGCTGCTAATTCATCCGCACGGACGACCAAAATGCCCTCCGTTTCCGGCCAATTCTTTTGCTCTTCCGGCGCAGGCAGAGCGATCTCGGCCGGAAAGCCGGGATCGCACAACATGACGATCGGCGAGGCGGATTTACGTTTTTGCGCATCGTTCAGGCTCATAACAACCCATCCTTCATCGCTTTATAGACCAGCTGGGAGAACAAGCTGTTGGACCAGGCAAACCATTTCCGCGTAAACACCGTTGGATCATCGGCATGGAAGCCTTCATGCATATATCCCGTATCCGCATCCGTCGCTTCCAGCAATCGAATCATCTCCAGCTTCTCTTCGGCCGAGGTGGCCGTCAGTCCTTGCATGGACAATCCCATATGCCAAATATAATCCGGCGGCGTATGCGGGCTGCCGAGGCCCTTCGCCACTTTGCCTTCATAATAGAACGGATTTTCTTTACTGAGGGCAAAGCGCCGCGTATTCTGGTATACCGGATCATCCGCAGTTACGTAGCCGAGGTACGGAATGGACAGCAGGCCAGGCGTGCCGGCGTCGTCCATCAGGCAATAATTGCCGAACCCGTCGGTTTCGTAGGCATAGATCGGGCCGAATTCGGGATGGCGGTAAATGCCGTACAGCTCGATGCCATGGCGCACTTCCTGCTCCAGCTGTTTCAGCTCTTTCAGCAAAGCCATGTCACGGAACACCCACTCGGCGAATTCCTGCATCTGGCGCAGCGCTACGACGGCGAACATGTTGCCTGGAATGTTGTAGTGGAAATCGCAAGCGTCATCGCTGGAACGGAAACCGGACCAGATCATGCCCGTGTAATTGACCGGCATGCCTTGCCCGTTGTTGCGGATAGAGTCCGTCGGAATGCCATTATCCCTCGTGAAGCGATATGGAGACTGCTCCATATGCCGCTGCTCCGTTTTGAACAGGTCCACGATTACACGCACGGCTGCTTTGAAGCTGGCATCGAAAATGTCGGTCAGCTCCGTTTCTTTCCAATACAAATAGGCGAGCCGAATCACGAAGCATAACGAGTCGATCTCGAACTTGCGCTCCCACACCCAGGGGGACATTTCCGTTTCATCCGTCGTGTTCCAATGCCAGTCATTGGCCGATTCGTTGAACGCGTTGGCATACGGGTCGATCTGCACGTACCGGATGTGGCGTTTGATCAGACCGCCGATGATTCGCTGCAGCTCCGGATCTTCCTTTGCAAACGGCACGTAATGGACCACCTGTTCCACCGAATCGCGCAGCCAGCAGGCAGGAATATCACCCGTGATGACAAAGGTCGTGCCATCGTTCATCAGTTTAGTCGTCGTTTCCAGCGTATTCGGGAAGCAGTTTTTGAACAGCTGGAGCAGCTTCGGTCTGTGAGCCAGCTTGTCGTCCGCCTCGGCGAGTACCGCTTGAACCGATTGCGGCAAGGCAACCGGAGGCATCGGTATTTTGGGTAATCTGAATTGTTCCATGGTCGCTTCTCCTTTAATCTTTTTCCGTTATTTAAGCCGGACTAATGAATCGCACCAGGACACTTCGAGTGCAGTACCATCTTCCGATCACCGTTATCCCCGAATTTTTTGAACCCCCTTGTCAAGGGGAAAATCCGGTGATAAGACTACGCTTCCGATGGAGCTTTCTTTCAGAAAGCTTTTAGGACCGCTCCGCTTCTCCAGATTGGTTCTGCCTCTCCGTTGATGTGCTTATCTCAGTTCCTCTTATATATCGCGCAAAAGTACGGTTTTGATTTCGTACGGTGCGAAATGCAGTTCAATCTGCCGGTCGTTGGCTTCAAGCGGCTCTCCAACCTCTTCCAACGCATTGGAGAGATAAGCCTGCCCGAAGGCATGAGGCCATCTCAGGACGATCCGCTCGCGCGAGCCCGCCGATTCATAAAACCGGAGCACCGTGCCGTTGCCATCCTCAGCCGTTTTGACTGTATCCAGAATGACGTGTTTGCTGTCCAGCCGAATCCAAGCATCCCTGTCAGATGATGGACTTAACGCTGTATTTACCGCGCCATCCTTGTCTTCTCCTTCGATCCGCATTACGGCTGCTTCACTGTTTAGTTCGGATGCCCGGCGCACCGTATGCGCGCTTCGCCAATCCCCTTCATGTGGATACAACGCATACGTAAAGTAATGCTCGCCCAGGTCTGCCGTTCGGTCGGGCCATCTTGGCGCGCGCAGCAATGAAAGCCGGATGGTGCTTCCCTGCACGTCGTATCCGTATTTGCAATCATTCAGCAAACTGACGCCGTACCCGTACTCGGACACGTCCACAAAACGGTGCCCGCATACCTCATACTGGGCTTGTTCCCAGCTCGTATTGCGATGCGTCGGCCGCTCCAGCGCGCCGAACGGGATTTCGTACGTCGCCTTGGACGTCACCACGTCGATGGGAAAGCCCACTTTGAGCAGCTTGTGCTCTTCCTTCCAGTTCACCTTTGTTTTGAAATCGATGCGGCGGTCATGATGGTAGAACACGATGTCCTGCGTAATGAACGAATCATGCAGCCGCCAGCGGAAACGCAGCACGTCCTTCGTCCGGCCAGCGAGTACCCACTTTTGCTCCAGCAGCTCGGCTTCGCCAGCAACTTGATGTTCATAACGGCTGTCGATATCCCAAGCATCCCAGAGCAACGGACGGTCATGGAAAAAATAAAACCGATTGCCTCCCTCCCCGGGCTTGAGGACGTTGCGCTTCGCCGTTTTGTCCCATAAGCGGATGATTTCGCCATTGGCATTGAAGCGTACCTGATAGAACGGGGTTTCCCAGGTATCCACGAATTCGCTGCATCCTGGGCTCGGGTCAATCACTTGCTGTGAATTGTCTTCTCTCGGTTCAGCATGTGTTTCCATCGACGCGGCCAACTCCGCCATAGGTTGTTGCCGGGAATCACTTTCCGCCAACGCATCTTGATTCATGCCGTTAACCGTTCCAGCATCCCGCTGGCCATCTGTGCCGTAATGGGCTTGCACATCGCAGGCCGTTAGCCAGATGACGCGATATCCGAAGGCCGGAATATCCTCGACGCGTACAGAAATGCCATCTTCTCCAACATCCATAGGCAATTCCTGTCCGGCACCGTCTGTGACGACATAGACTTTTGTTTTTGCCTGTACATCTATATCGTGGCTGTCCGTTCCCGGCAGCTTCACCACCGGGCTGCGTTTCCAGCCGAAGCCGTTGAACACCGCGTATGGCACGCCGTCCCCCGGCCTGTTCACATCCATGCCTGCGGCCAGGCAATGCAGTCCTTGTGCAAGCCCCTGTTCTCCCAGCTCCATAACGCGCACATACTCCTGCTCGGAAGTCACGTAAGACTCGGTAATAGCCGAACCTGGGATGATGTCGTGGAATTGGTTAAGCAGGATCAACTTCCAGCCATCATGCAAACTCGAACGGAGCGAGGTATCGCTTTGCTCATCCAGTTCCGGCCGAGCCAATACATGCCACAGCTCCGCTTCCCGGTACAGATTCTCAGCCCGGCGATTATGGCGTTTGTTGCGAGCATGCGTCGTGTACGTGCCCCTGTGCAGCTCCAGATACAGGTCGCCATGCCACGCCGGAAGCTCCGGCCCCCGCTGTTCGATCCCTGCGAAAAAGGCTGCTGCCGTGCTGTAACGCTGGCTCGGCTGGCCGACCATCAGCTCGGTGCGCTGCACGTACTCCAGCATTTCCCGGGTTACGCCGCCCCCGCCGTCTCCATGCCCGTACAGCAGCATCTGCTCGGGATGTTCGGCTTTTTGGCGGTACGACTGCCAATGGTCGTGAATGTCCTTGGGCAGCGTGTGCTCATTGACGCCATGATTGAGGTAGGACAAAATAGCCGTGCCGTCAATCCCTACCCAATGGAACAGATCATGCGGAAACACATTGGTATCGTTCCAGCCCAGCTTGGTCGTCATGAAGTAATCCACGCCGCCATGCTTCAGGATTTGAGGCAATGAAGCGCAATACCCGAACGTATCCGGCAGCCATTCGATCCGCGACGTCTTGCCGAATTCCTCCTGATAGAAACGCTGGCCGTACAGCATTTGGCGCATCAGCGATTCGCCGCTCGGAATGTTCAGGTCAGGCTCCACCCACATGCCGCCAACGAGCTCCCAGCGCCCTTCGGCAATCCGGACCTTGACCCGTTCGTACAATTCGGGATCGTTCTCCTTCAGGAAGGCATACAGCAAAGGCTGGCTTTGCGTATACATATAATCGGGATATTCGTTCATCAGAGCATCGACGGTGGAAAAGGTGCGGCTGGTCTTGCGCACCGTTTCCCGCACGGGCCATAACCAGGCAATGTCGATATGGGATTGGCCGATCATATGCTCCAGCCCCTCCGCATTGCCGCCGATGCCGCGCACGTTCGTACGCAATTGCTGCTCAATCGCTCGGATGCCTTCACCCTGCTCAATCTCCTGTTTCGTCATGCCCACGAAAGCATCCATGCCCTGGTGCAATGCTTCCAGCAAACGCACCCGGCGCAGCTCAGCTTCCGGCATTAGCGCCGCCGAATCACGCACGATGGTGACCGTGTACATCAGACTGCGCACCGCCTCGTTCGGTCGGACCAGCAAACTTGTCACGGACGTAATCGGCGGTTGGATCACCGCTTGATGGTTGAGCGGATCGACGGGCTCCGGCACAGGATCGAACAGTTCGATTTCCAGCTCGGGACGATCCCCGATCCGGGAGGCATCCAGCGTCACGTAAGTATGATTGCGATCCAATCCTTGATAAGAGCCCCCATTAACCCTTAACAGCCCTTCTCCTCCAGACTCGAATACAAGCCCGAAGGGAGCATCCCTCCATGATTCCGGAATTTCCAGTCGTGTCCGAAAAAAATACGTCGTGCCCTGCACGCTGGGGAAAACATCCAAGCCTTCGCCCTCGGTATACGCCGTCTCTTCCTCGTATTGTCCCGGCAAAACATAATTGGCGCGGCGGATCTCCCAGCTGCGCAATTCCCGCTGTTCCAGCCATTGATGCCGGGACAGCTCGGCGATCCATCGTTTGATACGTTCCATTTTCCTATCCCTCCCTTACGTGCAGTTCCGCATATTGCGTATCGTTCACGTTTCTGCCGATATGGACGCGAAACAGCCCTGGCTCGACAACAGGCTGCAGATGCCGCCCGATGTATTGCAGCTGCTCCGCCCCGACGCAAAAGCTAACCGTCTTCGTTTCGCCGGGCTCCAGCATGACCTTTGCGAATCCCTTCAGCTCCTTCGCCGGACGGGTCATCTCGCTGGTGACGTCGGTGACGTACATCTGCACCACCTCGGCACCGCTTCGCGGCCCCACGTTGGTTACCTCTATCGATACCGTAACCGTTTCGTGCAACGTAATGGATGCGGCATCGAGCTTTGGCACGCCATACTCGAAGGTGGTATAGCTAAGCCCGTATCCGAACGGATACCGCGGCTCCAGGTCTTCCTCCAGATACCGTTTGCCGCGCGAACGTTTGCCGTTGTAATAGACCGGCAGCTGGCCGACATGCTTCGGAATGGAGATCGTCAGCCTGCCGGACGGATTCACGTCGCCGAACAGCACGTCGGCGACGGCATGGCCGCCTTCCTGACCGGGATACCAGGCCTCCACGATGGCATCGGCGTGTTCATCCACCCATGGCTCCGCGATGGGACGGCCGTTGATATACACCACGATCAGGTTTTTGCCCAGCTTGCCGATCTCCTGCATTAACTGCAGCTGCACGCCGGCCAGTCCCAGCGTCATCCGGTCGATGCCTTCCCCGCAGTCCATGTCGTTCCACGAATGGCCTGATACGACAGAAGCTCCCGTTCGAAGGTCGATCGTGCCCTCGCCGAAATCGCGCGAGCTGGAGCCGCCCATCACCATGATGACCGTATCTGCGGCTTCCGCCGTGGCAATCGCATGCTCGAAGCCTTCCGCAGCATCCCCTTTGATGCGGCAGCCTGGCGCATACAGGACCCCATCGTCCTGTTTCGCCCGCTCATCTTTCAGCGCCTCGTGCGAGGCGGCCACTTTGGCGCGAATGCCGTCCAGTACGGTGACGACTCGCGATCTTGGCTGGGGCGATGTATAGTCCCCAAGCTGGTTGTAAGGCTGATCGGCGTTCGGCCCGATCACTGCGATGCGTCCTGCCGAAGCCGTGGACAACGGCAGCATCTTATGCTCGTTTTTGAGCAAAACGATGCCCTCTGCTGCCAGCTGGCGAGCCAGCCGCACATGTTCTTCGCTGCCGATCACGTCAGCGGCCCGGTCCGCATCCACATAAGGATGTTCGAACAGGCCCAGCCTGAATTTCAGCGTCAGCACCCGGCTTACGGCCTGGTCCAGCTCATGAGGCTCGAGCTTGCCTTCCTGGACGGCCTGCACCAGATATTGCCCGAACATCGTGCCGGACATCTCCATGTCGATCCCGGCCCGCAAAGCCTGCACCGCTGCATCCATGCCGTCCGCCGCCACGTCATGACCGCTGGCAAGCATGTCGATGGCGCCGCAGTCCGTAATGACCAGACCGTCGAAGCCCCATTGCTCGCGAAGAACGCCATCCAACAGTTCCCGGTTTACCGTGCAAGGCGTACCATCAATTTCGTTGTAAGCCGGCATCACCGATTGCGCGCCAGCCTGCACCGCTTTCCGGAACGGGTACAAATCAACCTCCAGCAGCTCGCGCCACCCCATATGCACCGGTCCGGCATTGCACCCGCCTTCCGAGCTGCCATAACCCACGAAATGCTTAAGCGTGGCTGCGAGTGCATCTTCCGCGTCGAGCCGTTCGCCTTGCAGCCCCTCCACGGAAGCGACCGCCATTTCCCCGATCAGGAACGGATCTTCGCCAAAACATTCCTCCGTGCGTCCCCAGCGCGGGTCGCGAACCACGTCCAGCACCGGGGAATACGTTACGGCTCCCCCCTGTGCCCGGGTCTCCCTCGCAACGGCACGGCACATCTTCCGGTAAAGATCGACGTTCCATGTGCTGCCGAGCAGCAGCGGGACCGGAAATACGGTACCGCCAATCGCCATGTGGCCGTGCGAGCATTCTTCCCCGATGAGCAGCGGAATGCCGAGCCGGGAATGCTCCACGGCGTATTTCTGGATCAGGTTGATCGCTTCGGCTCCTTCCCGTGCGGACAATCCGGTGTCTAACGTCACTCCTGTCCACGGGTCGGCGCGCAGGGTGCCGTACAGCGAGCCGACGCCTCCGCTTGCGATCTGATCCTTGAATGCTTCGGTCAGCGTGATCCGCCCTGCCTCATGGCTGTACACTTGCCAGCCGAAAGGCTGGACAAGCTGGCCTACCTTTTCTTCCGTCGTCATCAGGCTCAGCAGGTGGTTCACCCGCTCTTCAACCGGTTTGCTGGGATCCTTGTAGATCATCATTGTGTGAACCGCTCCTTCCATCGATTATCCCGATTAGCTCTTATGCTTTCTCTCTCGACCCTATTCTTTGACGGCTCCGACCGTAAGTCCCTGCACGAAATAACGCTGGAAGAACGGATACGCGAAAATGATCGGCAGCGTCGCCAGCACAACCATGGCCATCCGCGACGTGTCTTGCGGAATCGACTGCATTGCCGCCAGGCTCATCGAGCTGTTGGCCGAATTTTGCTGGATGAACTGAATGCTGGATTCGATTCGCATCAGCATCGACTGCAGCGGCACCAGGTTGGGGTTATCGATATACAGCAGCGCGTTGAACCAGTCGTTCCAGTAACCGAGCGTGCTGAACAGCCCGATCGTGGCCAGTCCCGGCAGGGACAACGGAAGCACGATTTTCAGGAACACGTAAAATTCGCCCGCACCGTCGATTTTCCCGGATTCGATCAACGCGTCGGGAACGCTGGTGGAATAAAACGTACGCAAAATCATGATATAAAAGGCATTCATCGCCAGCGGCAAAATCAGCGCCCATATCGTATCCTTCAATCCGAGCAATTGGGACACGACCATGTACGTCGGGATCATGCCTCCGTTGAACAGCATGGTCAAAATGGCGAGCACGGAAAAAAATCGGCGGTATCGGAAGCTTTTGCGGGAAACGGCGTAGGCGTACAGCGACATCAGAATCAAGCTGATGATCGTGCCCAGCACCGTCACCAGAATGGTGACGCCATACGCGCGCAGCAATGTGTCCCCGCTCTGCCAGATAAATCGGTATGCAGCAAAGCTCCATTCGGACGGAATGATCCGGTACCCTTCGCTCGCCAGCACCTTCTCGTCGGTAAGCGAGATGATGACCACGAACACGAACGGAAACACGCAGATCAAAGCGAACAAGCCGGCCACAATATTCAAAATGACGTTCCAGCCGCGGGATACGTGGTGGAAGTCGCGTTTTTTAACGAGTTGTGCCAAGGTGAATCTCCCCTTTCCTTTGCGTCAGAACAGGCTGCTGTCCTTGTCGATTCTGCGGACGACGTAGTTGGAAATGATGACAAGCACGAAACCGACGACGGATTGATACAAGCCTGCCGCAGTGCTCATGCCGATCTCTCCGCTGACCTTCAGACCACGGTACACGTATGTGTCGATCACGTTGGTCACGGCGTATAACGTTCCCGAGTCGCGCGGCACCTGGTAGAACAGCCCGAAGTCCGCATAAAAAATACGTCCGACCGCAAGCAGGGTCATGATAATAATGATGGGAGACAGCATCGGGATCGTAATGTTCCGAATCTGCTGCCATTTGCTCGCGCCGTCGATCATCGCGGCTTCATAGAGCGAACGGTCGATACCCAGAATCGAGGCCAGGTAGACGATGCTGTTGTAACCCACCGTTTTCCATAAAGCGACGAGAATCAGGATGTATGGCCAATATTTCGTTTCCGAATACCACTGAACCGGTTCGGCTCCAAACCAGCCCAAAATCTGGTTCAGCATGCCGCGGTCCATGCTCAGAAAGCTGAACACGAAATAACCGACGATGACCCAGGACAGGAAGTATGGCAGGAACATGGCCGTTTGGTACGTTTTCGCCAGCCGTTTGTTCACAAGCTCGGATAACAGAACGGCAAGCCCGACCGCAAATACGAGGCCCAGAAAAATGATGGCAACGTTGTACAGCAGCGTGTTGCGCGTGATCAGCCAGGCATCGTTGGTGCTGAACAAAAATTTGAAATTGTCCCAGCCTACCCATTTGCTCTTGATCAGGCTTGCCCAAAAGCCTTCGCGGCTGAATCGGTACTCCTTGAACGCGGCGATGGTGCCTACGAGCGGCAAATACGAGAAAAATAGAAACCAGATGGCGCCTGGCAGCACCATGAACAGCAAAACCCGGTTTTTGAACAGGTTTTTCAAAAATGCAGTCATCAAAATCCTCCCCCTTCAGGCATGAATGGAAAAGGACCGGACGCAAGCATGCAGCCGCCCGATCCTTTCTCCGTTAATCCTATTGATTCGCCGCTCTCCACGCGTCCAGCTGCGTTTGCGCTTCGGCCATCACCTTCTCCAGCCCAGCCTGATTGAACTTCTCGATCACTTGGTCCAGGTTGGTTTCCGGGTCGAGCGTGCCGGTCATCAGTGCCGCCCAGTATTGTTCCTTCACGTTTTGCACGGCCGTCAGTTCGGCGGACACGTTGCTTGCATCGAAGTTGAAGCTCAGAATCGGAGAGTTGACCCCTTCTTCGTTGAATTTTTTGAATTGATCCCACTTGTCGTCCGGATCGTTGCTGTTCAGGTTGAGCAGCATGTTGTTGCCGAGCGAGTAGGAAGGCATGTCGTAATTTTTGGACTCAGGCAGATTTTCCATATGCAGGTCATCCACCATTTTGTAATGGACGCCTTCGATGCCGGAATCCACCATGTTGCGCAGAACAGGGTCCGTATTCAGCAGGTTGAGGAATTCCATCGCTTTCTCCGGATATTCGGAATTCGCGGAGATGGCCATGATCGAACCTTGAACGGATGTGTTCGTAATGATCGCGTCACTTGCCGGCGTCGAAACAACCGGGTAACCGTAGCTTGCGGACCACAGGTTGTCGGCAAGCGGCTGCGTCTGCGCCCGATCCAGGAACCATTTGCCCGACGTTGTCAGGTCATTGGTTGAACCGGTGGTTGCCGCTTCCGGCGATACGTAACCAGCCTTGTAGTATTTGCGCATCGTCGTGAGCGCTTCCTTCATTTCCGGCGTCTCCAGAATATTCACGATTTTGTAATCCGTCGTATCCAATTTGACGGCCATCGGCAGGTTTTGAATGACGTAGTCATACGGAACATATGGCACGTAGTTTTTGTCCATGGCAAACGGTGTGATGCTCGGTTCCTTTTCCTTGATGACTTTCAGCAGCGGCTCCAAACTCTCCAGGCTGCGAACGCCGGAAATGTCCAGGTTATATTTGTCCAGCAGCGTTTGGTTGAATCTCCATACTTCCTGCTGCGGAAGCTCTTTGTTCGCCGGAATGCCGTAGTTGTGCCCGTCCACCTTCGACCCTTCCAGGAAAGCAGGGTTGATCGTTGCCGTCAGGTCCTTGCCGTACTCGGTAAGCAGATCGTCCAGCTCCAAGAAGGCGCCTTTTCTGGCGTTTTGCACGTAATCGAATCCGCCCGAAGCGGTAAACAGAATGTCCATCGGTTCACCCGAGGCGACGTTAACCTGCATTTTTTGCGGGTAATCGCCCCAGTCCACCATTTTCATCTTTACCGTGGCATTGATTTTTTCTTTGGTATATTTGCTGACTTCCTCCATGACCTTGTCGACGTCTTTTTGCGGCGTGCCGATGGTGTACCAGATCAGCTCTACCGGCTTGTCATCCGCATTGTCCGAATCTCCCGGTTCTGCGGCGTTGTTGCTCACCCCGCACGCTGTCAGAACAAGCGTAAAGGCCATGAATAATGCAAGGATGTGAGAAAAACGTCTTCTTTGTTTACTCATTTCTAATCCTCCCTTTTTGAGTCGTTGTAAGATGCCCGCAATTGGTGCTGCGTTGTTCGACCTGCTTTAACCTTAACGAATGAAAGCACTTTCAAATAGAAGATAAACTTAATATTTCGAGGTACAAATTAAATGGATGTATCCGATTGCCCCTAATCCGGCATGCCTTTTAGCCCAAAATCCTTACAGCAAAAAGACATGCAGCGTCACATGAAGCTTCCTTTCCGGAAGACCTTTGTTCATCTGCATGCCTGTGCCGACGTCACCTGCCCATCTGTAGCTACCCCATCACTTTGAAATCGGTTGGCGATATGCCCACGTATTTGCGGAACTGTTTATAAAAATATCCTGTCTCCCAATACCCTACGTTTCTGGCGATTTCATGCACTTTCCGGTTGGAGCTTCTCAGCTGCTCCTTGGCGCGTTCGATCCGGTATTTGTTGATGTATTCGGCAAACGTTTCGCCCGTCTCTTTCTGAAACAGCTGTCCCAAATATACCGGATGAAGATGATATTTGGCACCCAGAAGCTTCAACGACAGCTCCTCTGCATAATGTTCGTCGATATGCTGCAGCACTTGCGCAACGATCGGGTTTTTCATGTCCTGCTGCAGGCAGCGGATCGCCTCCGTTCCGACCTGCTGCAAGGCACTTACCAAGTCGTCGAACGTCTCACTCTCCGTAATGCGGCGGAGGGCCTGTTCGAAGAGGGGCAGTTCTTCCGCATGCCGGATGCTCTCCAGTTCCATTTTGAAACGAATGACCAGCTCCAAAGCGGTGCTGCGCAGAACGGCAGGCGTCGCCCTCTCCCTGTAATGTTCGAAATCGGCGCGTATCGTATCTGCCAGCTGCATCGTATTCCGGGCCAGCATCAGTTTGGCGTATTCCTTCCAATCGAGCGAAAAAGAAGAGCGTCCGCCTTCGGCGGACACGTGTGCGGCTGCCAATTGCGCGTGGTCAATCACCCGCAGTTCGGGATAGATCATGACATATTGGAGCGCCCTTTTCGCCTCCTGATAGCTGGTAGATGCCTGATCCAACCCGGCAACAAGACTTCCCGCTCCGATCAACAGCGAGGGATGTGTGCGAATCAGGCGTTCCGACAGCTCCGTCATACGATTCACAAAAGCCTGCTGCGCAGCCTGCGTCTCGTTCAGGTTTGCAATGACAACGACATCCCCATCCTGATCGCGAAACGTGTGAAGATGTTCTTCATTCGCCAGCTGCTCGACCGTTCGAGCGAACAAGCCGGATTCTTCTCCCTTCGCACGAAGAATGGCCACGGCAAAATGCGATGCCGGCAAAGAGAGATTCATCGTTCGGGTCCGTTCCTCGAACTCCCGTATGGCGATCTGCCCGTTCAGCCAGCGATGAAAAATGTTGTCCTTCAAAATTTGCATGCCGTACGCATCGTAAGGCGTATCCGCCGCCGAAACGTGATGAAGCTTGGAGACGGCATTCCGCAGCGTCGATTCGAGTTCTTCCACATTGATCGGCTTGAGCAAGTAATTTTCGATGCCAAGCTTCATGCCTTCTTTTAAATATTCGAATTCGTTGAATCCGCTAAGGATGATGACCTTTAACTCCGGCTGCACCCGTCTTGCCTCCCGGATCAGCTCAAGCCCGCCCATGACCGGCATCGAAATGTCCGTGACCAGAATATCCACCCGCTGCTCCGCAAGCACGTCCAGCGCGGCCTTTCCATGACTTGCATGCCCCACGATTTGAAGACCGAATGCGGGCCAATCCACCAGATCGTATAACCCCTCAATGATAAACGGCTCGTCATCCACAATGCACACGTTGTACATATCATGCACCTTTCCCTTCTGTATAAGGATATCGCACCTGAATGAATGTCCCTTCCCCAACGATGCTCTGCACCCGAATCCCGAATCTCGGACCGTACAGGAATCGCAGTCGGCTGTGCACGCTGCGCAGTCCGAACATCTGGCCCGACTCCTCCGGCCGCTCCAATTCCTCCGCAATTTCCGTCAACCGCTCGGGCGTGATGCCTTTGCCATTGTCCCTAATGTCCACCTGAATGACGTCATTGTCCCGTTTGACCACGATCGACAGCTTGTTGTCCGAGCATTCGGTCCGCATGCCGTGCACCACATAATTTTCGACGATGGGCTGCAGGGAAAGCTTGACCGCAGGAAGTGCGTACAGTTCGGGGTCCAATTGGATCGTATAGATGAAATTGTCTTTGTACCGGATGCGAAACAGCTCCAGATACAATCGGCAGGCTTCCATCTCGTCCCTGAGCGTATAGTTTTTTTTCTGCTGCACCAGGCTTTTGAACAGTACGGACAGGCTGTAAATCATTTCGCCGACGTCTCTCGCCCCCTGCGACACGGCTCTCATACGGATGACCTCCAGCGTGTTATACAGGAAATGCGGATTGATTCGCGCCTGCAATGCCACCAGCTCCGTTTCCTTCTGCCTGATCTCGGCTTTATAAACGCGTTCAATATACAAGTTCAGCTCATCCAGCATGTCGTTGAAGCTGTGCGAGATTTGACCCAGTTCGTCGTCGCGCGGATCGTCGATTCTCGCCTTCAGGTTGCCGTATTTCACCATTTGCGTGAACCTGATGATTTTGCGCGCACGCTTCGCGAAGTTGATGATGAAAAAAGCCGGAACCAGCACCGCGAACAAGATACAGACCGTGCTGATCATCAGGATGGTGTTGCGAATGCCTTGGTAAGCCTCGGCCATCTCCGCCGCGGGAATGCTGCCAACGACGACATATCCCTGGTCGGCGGAAACGAACTTGTTGATATACCTGTTGCGTTCTTTCTTCATCGAGTCCAGATCGGTCTGCTCGAAGAGGGATTCAACGACATTCAGGTAGGGGTAGGATTTTCCGTAAAATTCGCTCTTCGAGTCAAACAATACGTTGCCCTTGGCCGACAACACGACGATTTCGCCCTTAAGGTTGTCTTCGTAGCTTGCCAGTGAGCTGGCAATGTCCGCCGAGTCGAGAAACACGAGAAATTGTCCCATATTTCTTAACGTTTGCGGGTCGTTCAGCGGTACGCGGATCGAATACAGCGCAGGATCAAGCTCGTTTACCGCTTTGCGGATCCACGGATTCGGCGCTCCGATGCTGGGCGACTCCATTGCCATCACGTCGGGAATGTACGAATGTGCCGAATTGGCGTCCAACTTGCGGAACGGCCTGCCGTTGCCAAAGGTGGACATGTCCTGACGCTCCGCGCTGTAAAGGATCACCTGCTTCATATCCGGATTGCGGTCCATCGTGTTCTGAAAATGCTTCAGCACGTCAGCCGAATAATCATCCTGGTTCGCGTAATACCCGTTCGTCAGATGCTGCACGTAATCGGCATAATCATGGTTCATCAAGTAAACGACATTGGACAGCAGCGCTTCATTCTGATGGATGTCCCTGACCATGTTTTGCACCGATTCGGCCTTGAGGCGAAGATAACGGTCCACGCTTTCCATCGCCGCTTTCTGGATATCCAATTCCCGGCGGATGATGGAATCCGATACGGAAAGGTAGATGATGTAGGACAGCGTGATCACCGTGACAATGGAGATGACCGAAAAAATCAGCAGCATTTTCATGAACATGTTGTTGTGGAAGAATTTTTTGTAAACGCTAACAATTTTCAAGTCGCAGACTTCCTCTCCTTGCCGTTTTGCTGTCTCGATTATAGCATTAGCACTTTGACATGAACGTGCCGCACCAACATTTTCTTTAGTTTGTACCTGCCAATCTTTAATTTGGCCCTATTTGAAAACGATTTCATATATTATGTTAGCCATACGTTTATAAAGGAGGTGGACGCCGGCTTTGTCGTGCTTGCTTGTACCGCACGAATCAATCACACAAGGCCACTGCGAGTGCAGTACCATCTTCCGATCGCTGTTATCCCCAGATTTTTTTGGATTCCCCTTATTAAGGGGAAAATTTGGTGATAAGCCTATGCTTCCGATGCAGCTTTCTTTCAGAATGCTTTCCGGCGAACGCTTCGCTTCTCCAGATTGGTTCTGCCTCTTCGTTAACGTGTGTATGTTGTTTGCGGTTTATATATTTTCGATTTTACGATGTAATTGCGTGTTCATAGCATGACAAAGGCGAGCCCCTTCACTAGGGAAGCTCGCCTTTGATTTATATAAGCTGGTTGCATTCGCATAAGGTCACTTTGTGCAAGACGCGATCGATGCGACGAACGGTACTCGGCGGAACATTCATATACTGTGCTCGGCACGTTGCCTTTGGCAGCCCTCATTCCCCTTGCGGCGCTAACGAACCTCACACACCTTATTCCGGGTTATGGTACCGTCTTGGGATTCTAACGAACCTCAGGCACGTTATTCGGGGAACCGACGCTACTTTGAGGCCAAATACAGCCAATTAGCGGCGCTCATGTTCGTTAGAAATTTCAGCGCAACTACAACCTGCAAATAAGACGTCTCATGTTCGTTAAACGTTATGCGGTTAAACGTTAGCGTTGAGCGCTAAGCGTTGTGCGCTAAGCGTTTAGCGTTAAGTGTTGACGTTCTGCGTTAGCGTTAGCTGTTAGCGTTAAGCGTTTTTGCGTTAGCCCTCCGCGTAAGCTTTCTGCGTTAAGCTTCAGCGCTTAGCATTCGCATCCAGGCACTGTCCTTTGCGTTAATCTTAGCCCGCTATGTCCCCTTTGCACAACGCCCTCGCCTAACCATTTCCCAATCTATGATGTCCCTTGCTGTTTGCTGGCCTGCATCTGCTGCGCGAACCGCATCATTTCCTCGAACTCTTCCTCGGATATGGCGTCGCTGTCCGCCACGGCATCCTGTACGATCGGAATTTCCGGTTTAGGTTTGGTGCCCTTGCCGTATGTACGCGTGCGTGTTCCGGCTGCACCGGCAGCCTGCTTGCCTTTGACCTTGGATTGGTCACGTATATACTGAACGGCCTTCTCGTACGTGTTGACTTGTTTGAGCAGCATGTTGGACGCGATCGCTTCGACGAAATTGCGGTTGATCCGCTGCTCGCTGCCGGAAACCATCAATGCCATCAAATAATGAATGAGCACGTTAATGACTTCGCCCGGCAATTTGTAGCTGAGATCGATTTTCTCGAAGATGTCGATCAGGTTGTCCGGCACAGCCCCGGGGAAAAAGGTCTGCAGCAGCCGGGTATACGGCTCGTTGCGCAGCATCATGTTGTACTGATGAATGTCGCATTTGCTCGCAAACTGCGGAGGCACCTCGACGTAATACTCCATCTGCACCACATGCTCCACGGGCGGTTCCGCATCCGCCTGCTGCGCCGATTCATCCATAGTCTGCCTTAGCGCAACCACTTTCGCCGCCTGCACGGTCTGTTGGTCCCGGCGCCGTTTCGTTTGCCGCGACAACAGACTTGCATTGCGCTGCAGCTCGTCCAGCAGCAGTTCGCCCTGCGGCGTAAAGATATCGTCTTCGTCCAGCAAACGGCATACGTCCTGCACGCTGAGATTGAATTTGTTCACCACGTAGTTGACGCTGCCCAGCTGCTCATGGTCAAAACGAAGCTTTTCCACATGGCGGCGATTCGCCGACTCGCGCGGAAAACGCAAAATGATGTCGGCATAATTCAATGTCGGTTCTTCCATGCCAATCTTCGCGACCCCGCGCTGAGCCGACGTCGACACCTCGGACAGCGCCTGCTCCAGCTCATAATCGATCACATGGGTGTTCAGCTCGAAAATCTCGTAAAACGGAACCGAAATGTTTTCCTTGTTCGCCGCTGCCGGATATGGCGCCTCGCCGCTCTCCAGGGCAGAAAAACCGGCACGAAGGGACAGAACGGCGAATTTGCCGATTTTGTCGCGAAGCAGCAGCGTCAGATGCTGGGTCCTGAAAAATTCAGCCGGAGACAGCGGTGCCTGCAGCTCGTATTCGTAGATGTAATCGTCGTTTTCCGGAATATACAAGCGCGAAGTCTGAAGGAGCCCTACTGCTTCCAGTTTGGACGCTTGCTCCGCCAAATATTTACGCCCTTTTTCGCTAGGCTCAAGCCCCAACGTCATAAACAGCCTGCGCTGCTGCTCCAGTGGTGAATATCCGACCTGTTCTCCGGGGAGATGCTGGAATAGCAGCCGATAAAGACCAATCGCAAATGCACCCACCATAGGCTGGTAAGCCCCTGTCAGCATACGGTCGTCCAGGGCGCTAAGCCCAAACTCCCTGTATACGCAATAGCGGTGATGTTCGGTAAAATGCAGCAAATTGTTCATGCGCATGGCCAGTATCTCCTTCTCCCCAAAAGTTTGTTTATCTATTCTATCACAAATGCCCGATCCTCAAATGCCCAAAAACAGGCGAAAAAAAGGTCCGTTCTCGCTCCGTTTCGTCCTAGGTCGACAGCATTCACGTTTTCGCAAAGTTGCTAGAATACTATAAAAGCTGCGGCACCGAAATACAAGTGAAACTATTGAGAAATAGAGGATCTTTATGGAAAATACGCTTGTTTCCCTATGCTATGCAGCCTAATTGCAGCAACATTCCTTTTTTGGACATAAAAAAAGAAACCCTGTTCTCGCCCCATTCCGCAAAAAGCGGAAAAGAAGGCACAAGGCTCCCCTTATTTAACGGCTGTTGCATCAAACCAACTGCTGTCTGTTTCAAAACATTTTGTAACCGCCAAGCCTGAGTTTCCGAATAGCCCAGCCGCTGATGACGGCTCCGGCCAGGCCGGCCACACCCGTGAGATAGTCAACGATCTGGAATGAAGCCAGATGAGACATGAGGGTGCTCGCATGATCCCATAGCGAATAAACCACGACAGGCAAAATCACGATCACGAATAGATAGGAAGGAAACCATGTCGTTTTCATTAACATATTCAAAATGAAACCGATACCAAACATCATTACAAAAAACAAAACCATCAGCACCAGCACAGGGATAAACTGCATCGGGCGACGTTCACCTCTTCCTTCCGCTCTTGGGCATCTCTTCCGGTTCGTAGTTAGTTTACCGTAAAAAATGTGGCGAAGCAACGAACTTTCTGGATAAAATCCCCTTTTGTTTGCCGCGAATCATTTGCCCTTCCGCTTCCGATTGGGATACAATGAAAACGGTATTGTCACTAACCCGTCCCGTTCGCGGGATTCGGAAAATATAAACCTCAGGAGGAACAAGTCAATGAACGAAGCAGCATCAACGCTGGAGGGCTGGTATGCCCTGCACGATTTTCGGTCGATTAACTGGGCAGCCTGGAAAGCAGCCGACGATGAGGAACGCGCCGTAGCGCTGGACGAGCTGCAGGAATTTTGGAAAGAGTGGAAGGACGTTGAGGAATCCTCCAAAGGAAGCACCGCGGTATACACCATCGTCGGGCAAAAAGCCGATTTCGTCATGATGCATCTGCGCGAGACGCTGGAAGATCTGAAAGCCGTCGAGAACGCGTTCAACAAAACGATGTTTGCCCAATATACAACCAAAGCCTACTCCTATGTAAGCGTGGTCGAGCTCAGCAACTACCTGGGCAAAGACGGTGGTGACCCGATGCAAAATCCGGAAATCGTCGCTCGCCTCAAACCGGTATTGCCTCAAAAACAATACATTTGCTTCTATCCAATGAACAAAAAACGGGACCTGGCCGACAACTGGTACATGCTGTCCATGGACGAGCGCCGTTCATTGATGCGCAGCCACGGCCTGATCGGCCGCAGTTATGCCGGCAAAGTAAAACAGATCATCACGGGTTCCGTCGGTTTCGACGACTGGGAATGGGGCGTTACGCTCTTCGCGGACGATGCGCTCCAATTCAAGAAGCTCGTGTACGAAATGCGTTTCGACGAAGTCAGCGCCCGCTACGGCGAGTTTGGTTCCTTTTATGTGGGAAGCTTGCTGAACGAAAGCTCGATGGAAGACATGCTGAAGCTGTAGCAGCGCTCGTCCAATCCAAGGCACAAAGCAAGACCAAAAAGCACCGAGCAACATCCATCCCCGGATGCCTGATCGGTGCTTTCTTTCTATGCTATTCATCTTCGGCGTCTACCGCTTTCAACGATTCCAAAAATTCGGCTGTAGCACGGTCCCTGTCCCGGCTCTTCTCCTTCAATCGCTCGATGGCAGGCAAAATAAGAATGTCGACCTCTTTTTGCACGATGTAGGCGAGGTCGTACTGATTTTGGTCCTCCAGATAGCCGCCGACCTTCATCAGATCGTTGTACCGGTCAAGCTCATCACGCGTCAGCAATCCCCGAACCTGAACACTGCAATGTCTCATCCAAAAAACCGTCCTTTCTTCAGCACGAGAGGAATGCCTCCAATAATGAACAGATAACGAAGATCCACCAGCTTTTTCAACTGAGCCGCCTTCCAGCCCTTGTATTTCTTGCCGTTGACCACGGCGATGGCTTCTCCTTTTCCAAGCGAAGCTACCGTACCTTTGCTGGCAAATGCAAAAGACTGCGGCGCTTTGCCGCGAATGTCGGCCACGATGTTTTTGGCACAGTTGACGCCTTGCTGCATTGCGATCTGGGCCGTAGGCGGATACGGTCTGCCTTCAGGGTTAAATACGATCGAATTGTCGCCGATGACATAAACGTGCTCATGTCCGGGCGCACGCAAAAATTCGTCCACCTTCACGCGGCCCCGCATCACTTCCAGTCCGGCCTGCTCCAACAATCCATTGCCACGAATGCCGCCGGTCCATACCACGGTTGCAGCTTCGATTTTTTCCCCTTCGCCCACAATGACGCCATCCGGCAAACATTGTTTGATCGGAACGCCGATTTTGAAAGTGACGCCTTTTTTCTTCAGCACGCCCATGGCATGTTCAACCAGTTCGGGATCAAAGCCCGGCAGCGCCGACGGGGCAGCCTCCACATTGTAGATGCGCACTTTTTTGGGATTCACGTCGAACTCCTTGCATAATTTCGGAATGCGATCGGCAAGCTCTGCTACAAATTCGACGCCGCTGAATCCTGCCCCGCCGACGACAAATTGGATCCGGCTAGCTTTATTGTCGCTTTTATATAATGCAAACTGATATTCGATATGCTCCCGAATCAATCTGACCGAATTGATGCTGCGAATGGTCATCGCATGTTCCTGCATGCCCGGAATGCCAAACGTCTCGGGTTCCCCGCCAAGCGCGATAATCAAATAATCATAGGAAAGTGTGCCGTCTTCCAGAATGACCTTGCGATCTTGAAGTCTGATTTCCTTGACGGAAGATTTGACCAAGTCGATTTTGAACTCGTCAATCAGCTTCGAAATCGACACCCGCGAATTTTCGATCGTATCCGTGCCTGCTGCCGGCATATGTAGGTGAGTCGTAATATAATGATAATCATGCCGATTCACCAAAGTGACGTCGGCTTCATTATAGTTCAGTTCTTTCTGCAGCCTCTGGGCCGTCAATACTCCGCCATACCCTGCCCCGAGGATGACGATCTTGGGAATGCTGCTCATGTCTTTACCCCTTCCGGTTTCGCTTGCATCCACCATATGTCTGAATGGCTGCAACTTGCATTTACTTACAACTATTGAACAGGTCTTATCCATTATGACAACAAATGTAAAGTCGAAAAAGTTTGATGGTTTTTAGGAAATCGTTTTACGTTTTACGTTCTACATTCATCCAAACTCCGCTTGCGGAATGCATCCGTGTTAAACGTTCGGTGGAATCGCATGCATAATATGAAAGAATCGTTTCGAATCTATATTTGTCCCGTTGGAGGGCCGCACGCTCATTGCAACGCAATTCAACTGTGAAATTGGACACATGTATGCCTAAAGTATGGATGCTGTCCTCCTCCGCCAAAAAGGAAAGGATTCTGACAAAAAAACACATAGTACAGGACAAGAATAGCTGTAATCCTAGTAAATATCAAGGCTTTTTTGCCACTTTTCATAACCTTTCATTTCCAATTTCATCCTTTTCTCACCGGATCTTCATCAATTATTCCCATATTCAGCGAATACGCAACTTTGCAACCCCGTTTTCAACGTTTATAATTGAGAAGGATATTCAGTTACGCGTACGGATACGGTTCGATCCGTCCATTTTTTTTCGGTAACTACCTATATAAACTAGAAAGGTGTTGTTGATTGTTGACTGCACAAACGAACGGTCATGAGATGACCGATTTGCTTATTATCGGCGGTGGACCTGCGGGATTGTTCGCTGCGTTCTATGGCGGAATGCGCCAAGCGTCCGTTACGCTGGTAGAGAGCATGCCGCAATTGGGCGGACAGCTGGCCGCACTCTATCCGGAGAAATACATCTATGATGTTGCCGGATTCCCGAAAGTGACTGCACAGGAACTGGTAAATAATCTGATCGAGCAGATGAGCCACTTCAACCCGAATATTCGTCTGGAGGAAAAAGTCGTTTCGGTCGAGAAAAAGGACGAGCGCCACTTCATCGTCAAAACCGATGCAAACGAATACCATGCCCAAGCCGTCATTATTACTGCGGGCGTCGGCGCATTCGAACCTCGCCGTCTGGAACTCGAAGGCGCGGACAAGTTCGAAAAAACGAACCTTCATTATTTCATTAGCGATCTGAACGCGTTTGCCGGCAAAAAAGTGCTGATCAGCGGCGGCGGCGACTCTGCGGTAGACTGGGCGCTGATGCTTGAGCCGATTGCCGAGCAAGTGACGCTCGTTCATCGGCGGGATAAATTCCGTGCGCATGAGCATAGTGTCGAAAACCTGATGAATTCGAAAGTCAATGTCGTGACGCCGACCGAAATTTCGGAAATTCACGGTGACGACCGCATTACCAAAGTCACGCTGTCCCATGTCAAAACCAAAGAAACACAAGAGATTGAAGTCGATGACGTCATTGTCAACTTTGGATTCGTTTCCTCGCTTGGACCGATCTCCGAATGGGGAATCACCATCGAAAACAATTCCATCGTCGTGGATTCCCGGATGGAAACGTCCATTCCTGGCATTTTCGCTGCCGGCGACATTACGACCTACCCGGGCAAGCTGAAGCTGATCGCCGTAGGTTTCGGAGAAGCGCCTACCGCCGTCAACAATGCCAAAGTATACTTTGATCCGGATGCGAAATTGTCTCCGGGACACAGCAGCAACATGAAGCGTTAATCGGCTGTCAAGCCCCTTCATAAAAGACACAAAAAAGGGTATCTTACTCCTGAACAACGATCTTATCCTTCAGGAGGGATACCCTTGTCTTATATATGCCCGCTTTGTAATGGCCTTATTGTTCCGGCGCAGGCTTGTCCCCACTGCCTTCAGGGGCTGTCGGAATGCGGCAAATTGGACGATTACACCGGTCCTTACAGCCCCTATACTTCCGGCATCACTTCTACCGGCGATGCGGAGGAGGCAGGAAGCGGTTGCATACATGTGCTGTACTGCGACCATTGCCAGACCCGTACGTTATGGTCCGAACCTCTATGGGACATATCCGGAAACCTGTAGCCTTGCCTGCAGTGAGGAGTTCTTTAGTGAAGAATGGCAGAAGCATTGGTATCCAGTTTGCGCTTATGGATTTCAGCCAAGAGCAGGGCGATGAAATCTCTCTCGAGATTGAGCTCAATCGCTTGATGGTAAGAATCCAATAACATCTCATCGGATAACATAGCCATTTCCACCCACAACCTTTCCTTTTTTTTCCTCGAAACTATCATATCAGAGATCCATAAAGAGAACAAGCGTTCTGTTATCCACAACAATTTGTGGAAATCCTGTGCATAGTTTGTTGATAAATGGCAAGAATGTTGACTATCCAACGTGGATAATGTGGACAGAATTTATGCACAGGATTTGTGGATATAACGATAGGCGATATATTAAAAAATATTTTTTGCATGATTCATAGTTTTACAGGCCGATACGTCTTATTACCCTATGCACCGCGGATTAAACCTGACCTGATCCTGACCTGCTTTCTTTTATTATCGGCTGGCATTCGGATTTGTTTAAGCTTTTCATGCGTTTTATTGGGGTCTGGTGTTCACTTCCAAAATCCATATTTTCCCTGAATAATCCAGGCCGTAGTCAAATCCAAGCTCTCCTATTCCTGGAAAGCGGCTCTCCATGATTTGGGTACAGGTCAGTGTAAGCAAGCGCATTTCCCGCCGTTTTCGTGCAGTGGACACATGCGGCAAGGAGTGCTTCAAAGCCGTTCTTCCATTTAGCATAGTTCCACCCCTGCTCAGATTGGTCACGCACAGGCCGCGCCGGGCCCATCGGCCCACCATGGAACGAAACGTCCATCCACGCTCGGTTTTGACGACCTTCACCCTGTAGTCCACGGCTCTTCCATGAATGGTAGCGAGGTGAATACCCTGTTGAATCAAATATTTTCGTTTAGCCTTTACCCGCAAAAGCGAACGGTACATCCTTTTGTAGCTTGAATAAGAACGTGTCGTTCTCTTATATTTATAACGGTATACGCCCCCGTGTGCGGACACCCGAATGACGCCGTAGCCCCCTGCCCCCACGATCGGTTTCACATATACCATTCCATACGTTCGGAGCATCTGTCGCAAATTCGGGGCATTGAACGCTACGGTCCGGGGGATGTGCGCAGCAGCAGCCGGATACTTCAACAGCGTTTCTGTTTTCAACCATTTGCTTGCAAGTTGTCTCGACATGATTGATCTCCTTTCGTGAACAATGGTCCTTCCTTATACATACTCAGCAGAAACCTCCCATTCTTGGATGTTTGTCCAAGGCCAGGACCCATTTCCTTGGGGGCCGTTCCCTTATGGGCTTGTTTGTCCGAAGGTCAAGTGCAGTTTGTTCGCCGCCTGCGTCACGTTGCTTTTCAAACGCTTTAATCTGTAATATGCTACTTAAGAATATATGGGTAATAGGATCAATAAGAGGACCGAAGGAGCGTTCATTATGGAATCGTTTTTCAAGTCATTGTACGGCATCGCCTATGTCGCCATGTTTATTGTGCTCTTGGCTGTCACCGTGCTGCTTTTTGTTACGGGAGTACGGCTGTTCATCCAAAAGCGGAATCGCGGATTCGCCGTAAGCTGTATTTTGTTCGCTTGTTTTATCACGTTCATCGTTGTTGTCATGCTGACAACACCCTTCTCCCCGCTTCCGGATTCGTCCGGAGCGATGGCCGCACTGTTGCAGTTTGGATAGATCACCCTGCGTAGAAGGAGATAAGTATGAATCAAAAAGGAACTCTCGGCATTATCGACATCGGCTCCAATTCCATTCGCCTCGTCATCTATGAGATGGATGCAGAAGGCGCTTATCGAATCATTCATGAGGATAAATATGCGGCAAGATTAAGCAGCGTGGTTGAAAAAGATGGACGGATTTTGCGTTCTTCATTGGACACCGCCATGACTGTACTGCAGCAATTCAAGGCAACGTGTGACGCATTTCGCACGAGCAGAATTCACGCAGCCGCTACGGCAGCCATTCGGAATGCAGCTAACGCCGATCAGATCATCGGGTGGCTGGAGGAGGGAACCGGGCTTGAAATCGAATGCGTATCCGGAGACCGTGAAGCTTATTACGGTTTTCTCGGAGTGATCCAGTCGATTGGCCTGAACGACGGGTACGTCGTCGATATCGGCGGAGGCAGCACGGAAATTTCTGTTTTCCGCAATCGGGAACGGCTGCATAGCATCTCTTTGCCCATCGGTGCCGTGAACTCCCATGCCCGCTACGGGAATGAAGACCGCTGGACGGAAAGCCATATCGAAAGCCTGCGCAGCGAAATCGTCCAGGCCCTCAGCGGGCAGGAATGGATAAGCCAATACGCCGGACTTCCCCTGATCGGCCTGGGAGGTACCATGCGTACACTTGCCAAAATGGAGCAGAAGCGGACGCAATATTCGTTGCCGGTCACGCATCATTACGAGATTAGCGCTGCGGCGATGGATGCCATGTACGAGTCCATGCCGCAGCTGACCTCGGCACAGCGTAAAAAGATCCCGGGATTGGCCAAAGACCGGGCCGATATCATCGTGCCTGGCATCATCATTTTGCGCACGGTATTCGAACTGATTCAAGGAGACCGTTACGTCGTCAGCGGAGCGGGCTTGCGCGACGGAATTTTACGCGATTTGCTGGCTCCATTCTATCCCTTGGCGCCGACGGCACTGGAAGATAGTGTCCGCAATTTCCTTCATTTCGGTCCAGCTATGCCAACCGATCGGCTGAAACGCGTATACGAGGACTCTCTTACCCTGTACCGTGCTTTATACGGCAAGGAGCCGTCGCCCGAAGATGACCGCATTTTGTACGTGGCCTCGATGCTGCATGGCGCCGGCAAACAGATCAATTACTTCCGATACAGCCAGCACTCTGCATATTGGATCATGAATGCCGGCATTTACGGACTTTCACACCGGGAAACCGTGTTATCCGCATTGGTCGCCGACTATCATCCGAAGAAAAGAACGAATCAACTGCTGCAAAAACACAAGGACATCTTGCTTGCATCGGACGATCACCATGCGCACCATCTTGGCTCCATCGTGCAAGCAGCCCAAGTCATTCATCGCGCCGGGCGTATATCGTCCATGACGGCAACGCAAAAAAACGGCTCGCTGCAGATGAATTTCACCTGTACAGCCGAGCCGTTACTCGAATTGAAAGGTTTGGAAGATGCCATGAAGGATCTGGAAGACGCATGGAAAATCACGTCAGCATATTCGATTCTTCCGGCTTCCAAGGAATGATGCCCATCGCCTCCGTCTGACTTCTCAGCGGGGGTTCTTCGTTTTGCACAAACACGTAATTGCCGCTAGGCAAGAGCTTTCTCGCCTTCACGTTGTCTCTGAGCGACAAATTCAAAATTTCCACAAGCATCCGCTTCAAATCCGGATCGAATACGGGACACATCAGCTCGATCCGGCGCTGCAGGTTGCGCGTCATCCAGTCGGCGCTGGATATATACACATCCGGATTCCGGTTATTTTCAAAGTAGAACAATCTGGAGTGTTCCAGGAACCGATCCACAATGCTGATGACGCGAATGTTTTCGCTCAATCCCTCGACGCCGGGACGCAGACAGCATACGCCTCGGACGATCAGATCAATCTGCACGCCGGCCTGGGAGGCCAAATAGAGCTCGTCGATCATATCCTGGTGCGACAGCGAGTTGATCTTGGCGATGATCCGTGCCGGACGCCCTTTTAGAGCATGCTCCTTCTCCCTGCGGATCAAAGCAAACAATTCATCTTTCATGCCGTCAGGTGCCACGCGGAAAGCTTTCATCGATTTGGGCCCGGAATATCCGGTAATCTCGTTGAACAACTCGGAGGCATCTTCCCCGATGACCGGGTTGGAGGTGAACAGCCCTACGTCCGTATATACTTTCGCCGTACTCTCGTTGTAATTCCCCGTCCCCACGTGCACGTAACGACGCAAGCCGTTTTGCTCCCTGCGCACGACCAGAATGATCTTGGCATGGGTTTTCAAACCGACAAGCCCGTACACGACGTGGCAGCCTGCCTTCTCCAACTTGCGGGCCCAGGCAATGTTCCGCTCCTCATCGAAGCGTGCCTTCAGTTCAACCACGACCGTCACCTGTTTGCCGCTCTCTGCAGCATGGGCCAAGGCCGGAATCAGGCGAGAATCGCCGTTTACCCGGTACAGCGTCATCTTGATCGCCATCACTCTTGGATCTTCCGATGCTTCAACGACGAAGTCGGTGACCGGTTCAAACGACTCGTACGGGTGATAGACCAGCACATCCCGCTTGCGCAGCAACTCGAAATGGCTCTCCCGCGGCAAAAATTCCGGCGGATAGATCGGCTGCACGGGACTATACTTCAGATGGCTAAAGCCCTCAATGCTGTCCACGAACCCCGAGAGGAAGCTGAGATCGAGCGGTCCATCGATTTCGAATACCGGGTCCTCGATCTCAAACTCCTCCTGCAGCTCGGCCAATGCGTCTGGCCGGAAATCCGTGCAGATTTCGAGTCGGACGGGTGCCCCCCGGCGTCTGCGCCGCAATTCTTTCTCAATCGCTTCGAGCAGATCCTCAGCTTCTTCTTCATTAATGGAAAGATCCGCGTTGCGGGTGACCCGGAACTCCTGCACTGCCAGCGGAATGAACCCGCTGAACAGCGTCGTCATATGATGCTTGATCAGATCTTCGATCAGAATGAACGTTTTCTTTTTGCTGTTTGCACGCAGCGGCACTTGAATGACCCTCGGCAGATTGGAAGGAACCTGAATAATCGCGAATAAGGGCTCGCCCTCACTCTCCTCTTCCTTCTGAAGAAGCACCGACAAATACACCGATTTATGATGCACCAGCGGGAAAGGACGGCTTTGGTCCACTGCCATTGGGGTTAACACTGGAAAAATGATGTCATGATAATATTGATCCATGGCGCGCTGCTGCGTCACATTCAAGTCATCATATTCCTGAAGAACGACGCCTTTTTTGGCGAGCAGACGAATCAATTCACGATAGGTTTTGTATTGTTCGGATACCATTCCACCAATGCGCTTGATCAATCGCCGATACAGACCGGAAGGCGTATACCCCGTAAAATCCTTTTGCGTAAACCCGGCCTTGATCTTTTCCTTCGTTTCCGCTACCCTGACACTCATGAACTCGTCCAGGTTGCTGGCGACGATTCCCAAAAACCTCAATCGTTCCAGTAAAGGCGTTTCAGGATCCTGTGCCTCCTGCAGCACGCGCCGATTAAACTCGACCCAGCTTAAATCGCGGTTTACATAATTGCCTGTTTTGATATCTCTTTGCATGTCTGGCCTCCGAATGTGTTGCATATCCATCAATGTTACATGTACTTGTTATAATTGTACTATTCGTGATTGGCAGCAAGCGTCATCGCAGTGTAAAATCAGTGTAAAATTTACGTAAATCATACCGCATCTCGGTGACTTTTTCCATCCCTTTACAAAGGGAGGCAGACAAGGTAAAGTGATGTACAGAATCGCTTGAGCCGGCATTTTTTTGTTCGGAAATCCTCCGAATTCATATCGCATCTATATATAAGAAGGAGTTTAACATGAAATCCAACAAACCCAGAACATTGCATAAAAATATAGAATTTTTTGCGGCTGCGCTTTCCCAGTGTACGGTAACGGCATGGCAGGAAGATCCCGCAGGCGTATATTGCGAGGTGGGCCGCGGCATCGTGGAACGCATCAGCGACGAAAGCGTACGAATTCGCAACGACAACGGCACGAAGAGTCATTTTGCACGAGACATGACGATGTTCCAGACCGAGAAATAAAATTTTGCGCAATTGTAAAAAAAAGCAAAAAAGTGCTGGCATTTTAAGCGCCCGTGATGTATACTCGTCTCACAAGGAAAGGAGGTGCGTCAACATTAGTTATTCCATGTTGAACGTGTCCCTTACCCGATTCAGCCGTTCAAATTAAGTTGAATGGTTGAAGGCGCGGGATACGGATCAAGGCTTCACATAGCGCCACGGGTAGAAAGACCGTCTTCGGACGGTCTTTTTTCATGTCCGAGAACGCGTGCCAGCGCAAGCTTGTTGCAAAAACAACCAAAATATTGGAAATGGACCCTGTAGGCAGATGCCCCTAGGCAACTATAATGAGGGTGCAACTCATCCTAATATTCAGGGAGGAATATTTGAATGCCGAGATTTGTAAGGGGTTACAAAATATCCATCGTATTGGTCTTTGCTTTGCTGTTCACCTCGATCGGGCTGCCTGCCAGCCAGCATGCCGATGCAGCGCCAAGCTTTGCCAAAGGGGCCGACATCAGTTGGGTTCCGGGGATGGAAGCACAAGGGTATAAGTGGAAAGATAAAAACGGCGTGCAGCGCGACATTATCGATATCCTCAAAAACGACTATCAAATCAACTCGGTTCGTATCCGCGTTTTCGTGAATCCTTCAAATGATTACGGAAACGGGTACCTGAACAAAGATCGCGCCGCAGCGCTGGCCCAACGTGCCAAAAACGCAGGCATGAGCGTGATGCTCACCCTGCACTATAGCGATTCATGGGCCGATCCGGGCCAGCAAACCAAACCTGCCGCGTGGAAAAACTACACGTTCCAGCAATTGATGGATGCCGTATGGAATTATACGCGCGAGGTCATGACGGCCATGCAGAGCAAAGGCGTGACACCCGACTGGGTGCAGATCGGAAACGAAACGAGCAATGGCATGTTGTGGGAAGACGGCAAAGCGTCGGTGAACATGAAAAACTACGCCTGGCTTGTCAATACCGGCCATAATGCCGTCAAATCCATGAGCGCCAACACCAAAACGATCGTTCACCTCGCCGGCGGGGATGACAACGCCTTGTACGTCTGGAACATCGGCGGGCTGATCAGCAATGGCGCCAACTTCGATATGATCGCCATGTCCCTGTACCCATCCGCTTCCGGCTGGAATACTGCAGTAACCAATGCCGTGAACAACGCCAAAGACCTGATCAACCGTTACGGCAAAGAAATCATCGTTTCCGAAATCGGCATGGACAACAATCAGCCTGCCGCAGGCAAAAGCTTCGTTGCCGCCATGAAAAACCAATTCCGCAACCTTCCTAACGGCAAAGGCAAAGGGGTGTTTTATTGGGAGCCGCAAGCCACTCCGGGCTACAATGGCGGATACGGCAAGGGAGCATGGCAATCCAACATGATGCCGACCATCATGCTGGAAGGCTTCATTGACTAAACAGCAGATGCCCCATATTGTGTGATCTCACGATGAATCAAACAGCCTTGGCTCGAATATCCGAACCAAGGCTGTTTGATTATATATAGCTGGAAGTACTTTACTTTACTTTACTTTACTTTACTTTACTTTACTTTACTTTACTTTACTTCGCCGACTACGGTGAAGCGCTCGTTAACATGTTTCGCATTCTCGATCTCATCCACCAGAGCGATTGCATAGTCAGCATAGCTGATATAGCTGTTGCCTTCGCTATTAACCATGATAACGTCATGGCCTGCCTGGTATTTGCCAGTGCGAGCGCCTTTCGGATTAAAGAAGCCTGCCGGGCTCAGAAACGTCCATTGGATACCTGTGGAAGCTTGCAGATCCTGGAGGTTTTGCGTTTGGTTCGACGCGGTCGCTTTATATGCTTCCGGGAATCCCGGGGAATCGACAAGACGCTGCGTCTTGGACTCGTCCGTGAACAGGCTGCCCGCACCGCCGACAACGATCAACCGGGTGTTTGGCGCGCCTTTCAAAATTTGAATCAAGGCTTGTCCCACTTCTACATGCATATGCTCTTTGCCAGCAGGCGCACCAAACGCGTTGACGATCACGTCAAAACGTTGGGCATCTTCGGAAGTCAGGCTGAACACATCCTTCTCCAATGCGTTCACGCTTTTGTCCTGCAGCTTGGATGCATCACGCACGATTGCGGTGACTTCATGCCCTCTTGCTCTGGCTTCCTCCAAAATGAAGTTGCCGGCTTTGCCCGTTGCTCCGATAATTCCGATGTTCATCATGATCTCTCCTTTAACGTTTGGGATGGAATATACTAATCATATTATGTTCAAACTTCATAATGTAACTATATCGGTTACAACAATATTTGTCAACCGACAGGCACAAAGAACCTCTGCTCACCCTGACGATGAGCAAAGGTTCTTACTTGATATAGCGTCTTGAAACCACAAGCGGCTCGTTTATTCAAAACGCTGCTTCTTTACCGCTCCTTTATAGCTGCTATGCGCTCTTCCGGCTGTGCAAACGCCATACCTCTGTTTGATCTGCCAAAGCCAAGGGTTCCTCGAACGGGATCGTCCCGTAAGCCGTCTGTGCTCCGGACGGCACACCCGGAGTAATGTTCCCCGAATGGTAGGTACTATTGCCAAGCGGGAACATATAGTTTTTCCCACCATTGTTGTCCCATGTGCCGCTGCCGTTGTTGAACACGGCCTCCAATCCCGATGCGGCTCCTACGTCAATCGTGATCTTATAGTAACCGGGAACCTCCGCCGCCGTCATGGCTACACCGGGAGGTGTCGTCCACGTCCCTCCTGCAGGGCGATAATGAATATTTGGATTCGCGTATCCTTGCTTATAATAGATGGTTACGCTATTGCCCTGCGGAGCTTCATCCGTCGTAACGCCCTGTTCTTCGCTGGCTTCCGAATGATTGGAGGCAGCATCATAGGCAATCACCTTATATCGGTACGTCGTTGAAGGTTGCAGCCCTTGATCGGTGTAACTGGTCGCTTCGCTGCTCCCTACCTTCGTTCCGTCACGAAAAATCTCATAACCGACCACGCCGACATTGTCCGTCGACGCATTCCATGACAGCGTCACGGAATGGGGCGTGGTAGAGGCAGCTGCGAGCCCTGTCGGCACGCTTGGCGCTGTCGCGTCCACCTGAGGGGCACCGGGCGTTATTTTGCCATTGCTGTATGTGCTTGTGCCTAAGGGGAACATGTAGTTTTTCCCGCCATTGTTGTCCCATGTGCCGCTGCCATTGTTAAATACGGCCTCCAGTCCGTCCGCCGAGCCTACATCGATGGTCATTTTGTTATAGCCGGTGATTTCGGCCGCAGGCATTTGCACGCCGGGAGGAGACGTCCATGTTCCGCCAGCAGGGCGATAATGAATGTATGGAGTAGCATATCCCTGCTTGTAATAAACCGTAACCACGTTTCCATCCTCCGTCTGGGCCGTTACCGGTAAACTGACGGGAGACTTGTTGCCGGCAGCATCGACGGCCTGAATCGTATAGGTGTAACTGGTTGCCGGCGAAAGCGCAGCATCCATAAACGAAGTGCTTGCGCTATCTCCCACTTTAATCCATCACGGTAAATGTCGTAACGGGCCACGCCGTAATTGTCGCTGCTGGCGTCCCATTCCAGCGCTACGGACGATGCGGTAACAGCCTTCACCGTCACGTTGGCAGGAGCGGTTGGCGGCTGCGTGTCGGCTTCCAACGTTCTCACTTTTAACGGTTTGCTGAATTCCGAGCTGTTATTGGCCTTGTCTATGGCCTTCACGGTGTACTCATAATCCGTTTCGGACGTGAGACCGGTGTCGGTAAAGCTCGCAGTTCCGGAACTGCCGGCCTTGATCCCGTCACGGAAAATATCGTATGACTCCACGCCGACGTCATCTTCGGGCACTTCCCACTCCAGAGTAATGCTGCGATCCGTAACCCGGGACGCGTGAATCCCTGTTGGTGCAGCCGGCGGCGTCGTGTCCACGACAAGGAAAGGATGTGTGCCCTCGATATTTCCTGCGGCATCCTCCACGATTTTCCCGGCAGCGTTCTTGCTGTACTTGCCTGTGCCGACGTAAACGGTCTGAATCTCGCTGCGCGTCACGTTTCCGTTCTCATCCACGGCTTCGACGTAATAGTCCACCAGTTGATCCCGGAACTCGTTAAAATACGTGTAGTACAGGTCGCCGATTTCTTGTGCAGGCACTCGCTTGAACATATCGGTGCTGCTCGGCTGCCAGGCAACGCCGTTGATATCCGGTTGTAGATCCCGCTTGTTCATCGGGTATTCCGTCCACCCGCTGACTTTGTCCGGATCGATGTTCGGCACGCCTTCGGCTTGAAGTCCCGCCGGATCGTATACGCGGAACGTATTATCCCGGGCATCCGCCTCTTTGTCCCGATGCGTGCGTACCTTTACCTTGATATCCTGGATTCCGCTGACATCATAAGCGTACGTATAGATGCCGAACGTATTGTCAAAATAGTGCAGCGTCCATCCTTCGGCTTTGCTGACGTTTGCGCTGCCCGGGTTATACGGATAACGCTGCGGCCACCAGACCGAAGGGCCGGTTCGATCCTCCGCCAGCTGGCTGTTCACATAGGGCTTGGAAAAAAACAGCGACTGGTTGAAGGAGAGCGTCGGTTTCACGCCGTCATCGACATTTTCGTCGTAATATCCGAAACCGGAATCCAGCGCGGGCAGCAGAAAATACCAGCTCAGTTCGGCAGGATTGGCACCGCCGCTGTAATCGTTGGCCGGGTCTCCTTTGACCGGATATGCCATCATCCATGGATTCAACTGATTGCCCTCATACGTAATTTCGTGATCAAGCGCCGTCGTTGGCTGCCAATGGTTGGGGTGGCTGTCAAGCCATATCTGTTCCGCGGTTTTGGCGTAATTGAGGGCAGCCTGCTCCAGAGCGAAGTTACGCTCCAGATAGTGGTATCCATATTCGAACGACACCGTCATGCCTTCTTCCACGCCGTCCAGATTCTTTTTAGGCTTCAGATCAAGGCCTGTGGCTTGATTAAAAGCATCAAACTGACCCTTCCAAATACCAAACGGTAGACGCCAGTGATACCAGGTCGGATCGGAAGACGAGTCTCGCGTATCAATCCATGAGCCGTCCTGAACATGGACTACGTCTTCCTCGTCAGGCGTATTTGTGCGCAAATACTCGTTAATGCTCTCTCCCTTCACGCCAGACTGCGCATAGGTCACGTTAGCCGCGTTTCTCCATGTTTCCTCGGAGCCTGCGCGTCCCGAAGAGTTGTCTCCGTCATGGGCGATGACAAAGAACTGCTTCTGGTCGACCAAACCTTCGAACGGTTTAAGCGCATCCGCCTTGGCCGATCCTTGATATCCTTCTTCCCACGACTCGGCCTGGGCAACGGGAATGCCTACGACTCGGCTCTCCTCACCCGTCTCCGGATTGACATGCCGAACCCAATGCGGCGTGGAAGCAAACGGATATTTGTTGTAGACCACCTGCTTTTCGTTAAACATAGGCGAGGATACCCAAGACCCAACGTCACTGGTGTTCTGCAGGTCGGCCCGGTTCGGTGGCGAGATCATCGTATCTTTGCCGGGATCGTTCAACAGCGGGTAATCCTTCAATGTACGGGAGAAATGGTTGTTGCCGATGACCGACCACTCGATGCCGAGTTTGTCGAGCACCGGGATGATCCGTTCCGAGAAGCCAAGCTCGGTCGGGAAAAATCCTTTCGAGGATTTAAACGAATCCCCCAGAAAGAAAGGCTGTGCCATCACTGCATTCTGGTAAATCAAATCCTTGAGCAAATATTCGTTGCCCGCCAGCGGTCCCATCGAATGGTGCCCGGAGAAATGAACGAGGTCCATCGTTCGCTCCCCGTTGGTTGTTTTGAGATTGTTGTATGCATTTTTCCAGGGAGCGCCCCAATTCACATTGTTGTAACCGTTTACATTATTGGTGTACATAAAACTGTTCACGTTATTGAGCAGCGACCCTGACATGGTAACCTGCATGCCCGCGGCAGGATAAAGGTTTTTCAAGTCGCTTGCCACCTGCCAGGGCCAGGACAAGTAAGCTCCCGTTTTGGCATGGTGCGTGTAATAAGCCACCAGATCATCATGCGGCATGGGTGCTCCACTGGGCAAATGATACGGATAATTGGCTGGAGGATTGTTTTTCAAGTCGACGACCTGCCCGTCATACGTATAACGGATGGGAGAACCCACCGGGGCCGAATGGTATGTGGACGTGTCATAGTAAGCCCAGAAATTCGGCATATGATTGTGATATACGTGGGTTGCGGATATTTCAGCGAAAACAGCCGATGTCTGTATTGTAAATACAAGCGGTAATGTCATAAGAATGGCACCAAGCTTGCGTACAAACTTCATGTTTTACCTCCCTTGATCTGATCCTTTGCAAAATTCACCCTAAACAGTCCTACAGTCGGCATATGCATGATATGCCTTTGCGGTCAGGTCATTATCCCCTTGCTCCATAACCGTTCTGTTCCATCTTCCCTCCTTTCTGTCGATCCCCGCAATCCGTGCTAATGGAGCTAGGTCGCCTTTTGCAATCACGGTTCATCCTTCATAAGAAATGCGATGATCTTTTTCCTTTTTTTGTTATTGCGCAAACGTTTGTTCAAATTTCAATGAATTTTCGTGCCATTAACCTGCTTGAACCAAGGAATTCTAAAGCAATCTCACATTTCAAACTCCTTATTATTGCAAACGTTTGCACAAACAATATACCTTTAAATGGAACGAAATGTCAATCATTCATTTTCTGCGTCGTCCTCTATTTGATGATGCAGTTAGGGGATGAGACAAGCCAAAACAAACGTTAGCAAAAAGGACCAGCCAATAATCTGGCTGATCCCATATGCACCATCCCGCTTAACCTTTTTCCGAGCTCAATTTCTTCGCCAATTCGCTCATATCGCGGCCCTGTAACGCTCCTGCCACCAGTTCAGGAAGCATGCCGGGCGTACAAGCAAAACACGGTGTGCCGTCACGGGAGAGCTGCTTCGCCAGCCGTTCGTCATAGAATGGCCGTCCGCGATCCGACAGTGCCAGCAGGCACAACGTCCGCACGCCGGATTCCCGCATTTCACGCATGCGGCGCACCAAAGCGGATTGGTTGCCGCCCTCATACAAGTCGGTGACCAGAATGAACAGCGTTTTTTTCGGGTCCTCAATAAAGGGCTCGCAATACGCGACCGATTTGTTAATATCGGTTCCTCCGCCGAGCTGAATACCGAACAACATATCTACAGGATCATTGGCGCACTGTTCCGTCAGATCGACCACTTCCGTATCAAATACAACGACCCGGGTATCCAGCGCGGGCATGCTTGCAAAAACCGCTCCCGTCACCGAGGCCCAGATGACCGATTCGGCCATCGAACCGCTCTGGTCAATGTCGAGGATGACGGTCCATTCCTTATTTCGTCGTGCCCGGTCGAAATAATAAAACTTTTCGGGAACGAGAATGCTGCGTTCACGGTCATAATGCTTCAGGTTGCGCTGGATCGTCCTTTTCCAGTCCAGTCCGCTGAGCGAAGGGAGAGGGGTATGCTGACGCTTGTTCAGTGCGCCTGTCACGGCCCGCCGCATGTCTTCCTTCATGCGTGCCATCAGGTCTTCGACTACGGCCTGTACGAGCAGGCGTGCCGTTTCCTTCGTCTTTTCCGGTATTTTTCCCTTAAGCGCCATCAATGTGCCCACCATCTGAATGTCCGGTTTGACCGTTGCAAGCAGTTCGGGCTCAAACAACAGCTGCTTCCAGCCGCGGCGCTCAATCGCGTCATTCTGGATGATCGAGACAACGTCTTCCGAGAAGAGGCTGCGCACGTCGCCTAGCCAACGGGACAGATTAACCGCCCCCCTGCCGCCGCCTGCCCCGCGGCCCGATGCTCCGCTTCCCCCGGCACCTCGGCCCGAGCTGTTGCCAGGTGAACTGCCATCGGTATCATCGTAAATGGCGGCCAGGGCGGCATCCATGATCGCTTCTTCTTCGGTCAGCTGCAACGCTTCTTCCCCGGTCAACCCCTCCAGCTTTTCCTGAGCCGCCTCGCCCAGAATCAACCGCCAGCGGGAAACGGAGTGTTCTTGTCTTTTTTCCGCCTGATCCGTCATGTCAAAAGTCCCCAAAATCAAATTCGTTCAATTCGTCCAGCATCTTGTCCTCTTCCTCCTTCAGATCCCCGGTTAAAACCTCTGCCGCTTGTTCCGCGTTCACGCCCCACAACTCGCCCAGTGTTTCGGCAATCATCGTTTTTTCGTGCGGCGAAAAGGAGCTGAATGCCCGGCGCAAAAAGACTAGCGCCCGTTTGAACTCATCGTTGTTTAACGAGTTGATGTAATCGTTCAGCTGCTCCCATAGGCTCATGCGTGACAGCAGCGCATATCGGTTCCGCATGGACAAGCCCTCGAACCAGCCTGCGCCAAGATCGGACGGAATGCCCGGAGAAAGCCGCCGCGAAACTTCGGCCGCGCACTGCTCCGCATCCATCTCGCCTCTTTCGAGCAGCAGGGCGCAGGCGAAGCCCGATAACTTGGGATTGCGGTCATCCCGTTCGGAGAGCTCGTTCAATTCGGCCGACCACATAGGCACGTCAACGACTTCGTCGTGTTCTTGGGCAATCCGGTTCAAATCACTCATAGCGGCGACCATGGCGTATGCTGCTTCGTCGTTGCAGTTTGCCGCATCCGACAAATACAGGCAGCCGCGGTAGAACAACTGTTCAAGCAGCGGCACAAGCGGTGCCGTTTCCGTACGCCGGATATCGCCATACGCGATGATACGCGACAGCTCTGCCGCAGCGGACGCGATCTGAGCCACGTCACGGCTGTCCGCAGCCAGCGCCTGCAGGACGCGGCGTCCGTCTTCCATTTGCGCGGTCATGCCGCAGCGGACAGATACGCCAATCAGCCGGGATGCTTCGGCAATAGACGTACAGGCCTCCAGCTTTTCGCGCAGCCGATGCGCACATGCAATCTCGACGGTTTCGCCGAGCAGCGTGGATTCCACGACCCTGATTTCGGCCTCAGGCGTCCATTGGATGACCCAGTCCTCGGCCCATACCGCGCGATCGCCACCATTGGTATTGTTTCTTGCGAATGGAATCTCCAACAGTTCCAAGCGGTGGAACAGAACGGAGCGATTCAGATCAAGAAACGCCGATTCGTGCGAGGAAACCCGGCGATTCTCGCGAAGGTCAAGCGATAAATCCGCGGCCACCGCGCTCTTGTATTTGGTGAGCTTAAGCCGCTTGAGCTCACGGTTCAAGTCATCCTGAAGCGGCGTTTGGCTAACGCCTTCGGCCAAGCTGCCGATATCCGTGCCGATGTCGAGGCGGGCCAGCGCCTCGGCTACCACCGACAGCTCGCCTCGACCGAGAAGCGTCTGTGCCGCATCGCGCAGCTCAAGGAGCGTGGGCATGCTGCCGCCGTGAAGCGAAGCCAGTCCTTCGGCCAACCGCACAGCCTCAATCACTTCGGCGGTGGACCTGTGCGTGCCTGATGACCGAAGCAAACGGGCAGCCGTCGACAGGTACAACCTCGGCAACTCTTCCGGCGATCCCGCCTCCATGGCCTCCCACATCATTTGAAAATAATGCGGAGCATGATTTCCCGCGCCATACCCCGACAGACTGGAAAGCCGATAATATGAATAAGGCATCAGGGTCAGTTTGGAGCTGCGCGAAGGCATTGCCGCCAGCTCTTCATCACTCATCGCGCCTCCGGCAGGATGCTCCAAAACCGATGCATGGTACGCTCCGCAGACCACTACGATCTTCTCGGGATCATGTCCTGCTTCGATCGTTTTTAGAATTTGCCTCCGCATGTATGCTTCGCGCACATGATTATACGCGTGCTCTTCCGCCTGCTCGGCCCGCTCCCGCTCTTCGCCAAGACTGCGCATTTCAGCCGAAAAAGCGAGGATCGAATCCCGATATGCTTCCGGGTTGGCATTATGTTCGTAATGGCGTTCCCAGTACGTTTCGTAATCATGCTCGCCTGCCAGATCAGCAATCCGGTCGTATATGGATCCAGCCTGTTTGTCATTCCGAGTACCGCCGTCTATTATTTCTCCCTCGCCGTTATCGGTCGCTTCGTTTGCCTTCGTTTCGTATGCTGCCGTTTCATCCTGCTCTGTCGTGCCATTCCTGCCACGGGACAAGAGCGATTTCTGTTTCAGCTCTTCCAGCGCCAGTGCTGCGCCGGATGGCAGGTCGATCAACTCACAATGCACCTCATTTTTGGCAGCCCAACGCATCGCCTGCAGTTCCGGAGAGTATACGGCGAATGGCCATAACGCTGTTCGAACGGGCATTTCATCCGTAAACGCCAGCAGGGCTACCGGAGGCACGGTCGATGGATGCACCAGGTCGGCGATCCTGTCCGTCGCATCCGAAGGACCTTCAATCAATACCGCCGTCGGACGGACCCGATCCAGATATTCCAGCAGATGGCGAGCACCTCCGGGGGACAGGTGCCGGACGCCGAAGACGGAGACGCGTGCGTCTTCCATCGTCTTCACTCGTTCAACTCCCTGCACGCCTGGTACAGTCCGCGCCACTCCGATCCCCGCTTCTTCATGACGTTGTCGAGGTATTCCTTCCACACCAGCTTGTCCTTGTCATCGTCTTTGACGATGGCCCCCTGCAAACCCGCAGCCAGATCTTCGTCCGACAGCTCGCCATTGCCGAAACTGGCGGACAGCGCCATGCTGTTGGTAAGCAGCGAGATCGCTTCGGCAGTGGAAATAACGCCGCCCGGAGACTTTAATTTCTCCTTCCGGTCGAGCGTCATGCCGCTGCGAAGCTCGCGGAATATGGTTACGACTTTCAACAAGGCTTCGTCCGCCGGCGGAGCTGCGTGCAGTTGGTACGAAGCAGCGATTTCGCTTACCCGTTTTTTGACGATGGAAAGCTCGGTTTCAAGATCGGAAGGCGCAGGCAGCACGATGATGTTGAATCGGCGCTTGAGGGCCGCGGACATTTCGTTGACGCCGCGGTCGCGCGTATTCGCCGTTGCGATAATCGAAAACCCTTTACGCGCACTCGTCTCGCTGCCAAGCTCCGGCACCGAGACGGTCTTTTCGGACAGAATGGAGATCAAAGCGTCCTGCACTTCGGAAGCGCAGCGCGAGATTTCCTCGAAGCGGGCAATGCTGCCGTCTTCCATGGCCCGCATGATTGGGCTGCGTACCAGCGCCTCCGGTGTCGGCCCGTTGGCGAGCAGCATCGCGTAGTTCCACGAATAGCGCACTTGTTCCTCCGTCGTGCCCGCCGTCCCTTGAACGACGAGTCCCGAATTGCCGCAAACCGCGGCAGACAGGTTCTCCGACAGCCATGACTTGGCTGTTCCCGGCTCGCCGATCAACAGCAGCGCACGGTCGGTAACCAGCGTTGCGATAGCCATTTCGACCAGTCTTCGGTTCCCTATGTACTTGGGCGTAATATCCACTTTGCCGGCTTTGCCACCGGTAATGTAGGTCAGTACGGCACGCGGGGACATCTGCCACCCTGGCGGAACCGCTCCCTTGTCTTCCTTTTTAAGCGCCTCAATCTCTTCGCGATACAGCAGTTCAGCCGGAAGGCGCATGACATCCTGTGCTTGTTTTTTCGTTGCGGCCATTTCGATATTCCCCTCTCCATGATGGACCTATTTCTTTCACCAATCTTGTTCCAAAATCCAAATCACCCTTCGCCCGGTGCTGCCGGGCGGCCTGAAATCGAAAGGATATTCTCTGTTTATGGAAAACCGGTTTACACCGATGCTGCCCGGCGCCGAAGCGTATGAACGATCTCTTCGAGCCGCTCCTTAAGGCCTTCATAGCGCACTTCCGGGAGTAACGCCTCTACCCTGTCCGCCACTTCTGCAGCCAGATGATCGGGGACGCGAAGCAAACGTTCGCTCTCTTCGGAGTACATGCTATATGTGCGTTTCCAATCTTTTCGCTCCATCCATTGCACCAGAAGTTCGGCTTTTATATCCTCCGCAGCACCGCTGGCATCCAGGGCGGAGAAAATGTAATGCGAGTCATGATTGTTGGCTTTTTCTATGGCTTTTTCGATATAAGGAAGCAACCTGTCATTTCCGGGGGCTGCCAGCGCGGACACCAGTTGCAGCTCATCGCGATCCATCAGCCAGTCGAGCCAGCGGTAATCCCATTCTGCTTCGATCCGTTCCTGGGGCAACCGGCTTCTGATATACCCATGATAAACGTACAATTCATCGCGAAGTGCATCCAGCAGCGCCTTCTGCGCCAGTTGAGACTTTCTGGAGACCACGGTTTTGAGGCGTCCCCACCCGGAAGCAACATACCTGTCGTAAAGCTCGGCTGGCGCAAGCTGGCGTCTGGCAGCACGGAATGCATATGGCAGATACCCCGGGTCTTGATCTTCCAATTGTTGGAGCACGGCAAGTGCCTCTGGCGAATCCGTTTGCGCCAAATAACCCGCGACCTGTCTCATTATTTGCACATGATCGCCATAGTCGAGCCTGCCCAAGGAAGGGAAAGCAGATTCGTTTCCCGCCACGTCCAGATACAGGCGCTCCAGCTCGGGATGACGCACGTCTCTGAGCGCAATGGCCAACGGCTCAAGTTCTTTCCATAGCTTTCCCTTGCTTTTTTTGTCATCTTCGCCTACATGCTCCTTGCGAAGCCGTTCCTCGAAAAGAGGCAGCAGCATGTCGACCATTTCCTCGGCAGGTGCATAACTGATCGCTTCGGCCACGAGCAATGCGTCTTTTCCCTGGATTGCTTGATATAACCGTTCACGCGCTCCTTCCGAATTACGGACCGCCAATGCACCATAGGCCCCTTCGCGTACCGGTTTCTTTTTGTCCTGCGACCACTCAAGCAATCGGTCTTCGAACTTTGGATGAGGCCCGAGGCAGGCAATCGCCGCGGAGCGGATTTTGTCTCCCCCTTCTTCCGCGGCCTTGACCAAACGTTCCAGCGACCGTTCATCCTCCGGATCGACACCGAGCGACCTTACCACCTGCAGGCGCCGTTCCTCTTGACGTCCTCCATTGATGTCCATTCCCTCAAGCAAGTAAGGTACAATCGCCGGTCCATATGCCGGTAGGATGTTCCGCGCCGCAAAATCCGCAATTTCCGAATATGAATCGCCCAAGGCCCTCACCGCAAACGGGAATAACCTTAAGTCACGGAACAGTCCCTGTTCAAAGGCAGAAGTCACAATCTCGTACCGTCCGCCTCCCGAATCCGACAATGCATTCTGCACCTCGGCCAGCTGTCGGTACGAGTGGCTGGTCGTTAACCCTGACAATTCGACCTCCTTCCTATGCTCCGCGCATACGTCTCCTTCTGCAGCCACGATCCCCTGTGTCGACAACACCGAATTCAGCAGCAGCGCCACGTCCTGCAGCCGGGCCGCTCTTGCTTCCGCCTCTAAAGGACCTGTCAGTGCGGCGACTCCCTCGGCAAGTTTGCCGAATACCGGGGCCCGATCCCCAAGCTGGGCCAACTTCGGCTCCAGGCGTTTCAGGCGGAAATCGTCTCCCGCCAAGTCGCTGCCTGCAATATATAAACGGCGAAGTTCGCCCTGTAATTCTTGCAATAAAGTGGTGCTCATTCGCTTCTCCTCCCGATTCCCCGTTTTGATTCCAGCTTCGATAACAGCGATCAGTACAGCAGCCGGGCAATCCGGTCTCCCTGAATCACCGTTAACGGCTGTGCAGCCAGCCGCCCTGTATCCATCTGATGCTCGAACATCGCCAATACGCAGCAGTCGCTGAGCAGCGAAGCATCGACGAGCGACAACAGCGGCGTCGATTGCCCGGGCAGGCGGTAAATATCGCTGAGCTCCAATGTATTTCCTGCCTCATCGACCAGGGCGAAACCTCCCATTTCCGTGCGTGCGATGCGGGAGGCCTTCAGTAACGCAACCGGGGCCCGATCGCCCAGCGGATCTTTCAGTTGGTTTTTAACCGCCTTGACCGCCTCCGGTATCGATGACCAAGCCGATTCGCAGGCAGCCTCAAGATCGACGGCTTTCGTCTCGCGCGGGATCATGCCTTCAAAACGCACCCTGGCGTTCATGCCGCCCGGATAAAGGTACAATTCGGAAATCTGCGCCACATTGAAGAAACTGTCTTCTTCCTTCATGAATTTCAAAGCCTTAAACGGTCGATAATGTACGGTTCGATGAATGCGTTTGCTGCCAAGCTCCAGCCAATAACCGGTGTCTATGTATTCTCGGCGTGCGTCATCCTTGTGGCAATAGAAAGCAAGTTGAAGCAGCTCCACATTCTCGCTTACCCGTCCGGCTTCCTTAAGTTCGGACAGCTGCCAAGCATGACCAAGCCATTCTTCAATCGTTGATTCGCTATCCGGTTTGAGTTCCGGATCTTCCTGTTTGGCTTGTAAATATGTCCTGCCTCTTTTAATAAAAGCATGCAGCAAAGTCAGCTGCTCCATCGCATATGTATAGCCGCTCTCTCGGTCTTCCTCTTCCAACAGCAGTGCAAGCCGACGTAATTCGTTCTCCGCTCCGGTAAGGTAACTGCTTCCGAGCCGCTTGGCATGCTCGTTCAGGCTTTTCACCGTTCGTGCATCCGCCGTGCCCAACCCACCACGAACCAGTGAAAGCACAAGCTTCTCCAATTCGTCCAGCGCTTCAAGCTGCTTGGCGATTTTCTTCTTGAGCGCGCTTTTATTGACCTTTTTCGGCTTGTCAGGCAGCTCACCGCTTTCACGCTTGGCTTTGTTCTCTTCGCGTTTCTCTGCCTTCTCCCGCTTGGACGCAATATCTTCAGGCACAGAAGCGTTCTCAAACGGCAATCCTTCCGCATAGGCATACATCAGTCCAAGCGCATGTTTGCATGGAAACTGACGGCTTGGGCAGCTGCATCGCGAGACCGGATTGTCCGGCATGACAAAATCGACGGAACAAACATAATTGGATTTCCCGCTGCCGGCACATTCACCAAACAACAGGTTCCCTTCCTCCGATATGTTAAGTTTGACGAATTTGTTTTTCTGGACCAGTCCCCGTCCGTTCTTGGCCGCAGCCGCGTTCGGGGCCAGTGAATCAATATAGGTTGAAGCCAGTTGAAGCATTTCACGCGCCTCCTCGCTGGAAAATTGAACTTGTGAAAATTATACTGTAATCTAACGCAAATCTCACTCGTGCGCATGGCATGGGCCGTTTGGCATTTATGATGCAGATTTGCGAAATAAGAACATTAGTTCCCTTTTCATTTGAATATATCATGATCTTCCGTTATTTTCAAATCCGACCATCCAAAACCTTGCATGCCGAAATCACACTCGATCCCTTTCCAATACAAAAAAAAGCCCCCATATCGCAATTAGAGAAAAACTAATGCGCTACGGAGACCTTTATTGCACCGGTAATACATATACCAGGAACATCTATTTCCGAATCAGCAATCTTTATCCGGCACGCCTGCTTCTTCGCGTGTGCGGAAGGAAGATCCGCAACCACATGTCGCTACCGCGTTCGGGTTATGAATAGTGAAGCCGCCCGTCATGCCGGATTCTTCAAAATCAATTTCCAGGCCATTCAGGTATTTCAGGTTTTCCTTCTCCACAACAACCTTCATGTCGTGAATGTTCATATAAATATCGTCTTCGGATTCTTTATCGTCAAAGCCCATGGCGTACGAAAATCCGGTACAACCGCCCGGTGCTACGCCAAGACGCAGGAACATGTCCGGCGTCTCTTGCTGAGCCAGCATATCCTTCAGCCGCTCGGCAGCCGTTTCGCTGATGCTGATCATGCCAGGTCACTCTCCTTTAATTTGAACTCTTTCTAAATTATACTCCACCGCGTCAAGGGGCTCAAGTCATGTTTGCCCGTGTTTTCTTGCCTCCGCTCCTCCTTTTTCTTTCCAGCATATTGAACCCCCGGGACACGAGGTTTATAATGGATAGGTGATCGATTTGAAATGTCGATATTTTGTCATGACTTCTTCAAGCGATGGTCATATTTAGAGTTGTAATTTTTTTCACATTTCGAGACTGTGCTGCAGTCCCCAATGCATATAAAGCCGGAGGGCTCATTTCACGAAAAAAAACAGCTACGCAATGCAGCATGCGCTGCAACCGGGTCAATACGAGTTGGTTATACGGAAGGCGGCAAACGACCGCATCTTTGTTATGTAGTTCTGCCAGCCAGTACTGCGCGCAACTCCAATCCGGTCAAGAACAGGAGGAAACAACATGTCTACATTGGTAACACCGTTCACGGACAAGAGAATGGCTGAAATCGTCGAGAAAGTACAGAACGGAGTAAGGCTTAGCGTAGAGGACGGCGTTTATCTGTACCAGACGGATGACCTGCTAACTCTGGGCCAGCTGGCCAATGAGGCCAACCTGAAGAAAAACGGCAAAAAAGTATATTTCATCGAAAACATGAGCCTGTATTTCACCAACGTGTGTGAAGCCCACTGCGCCTTTTGCAACTTCCGCAAGGATCAGGGTGAAGAAGGCTCTTATACCTTGTCGGGACAGGAAATGATCGATTACGTAGAACAGCATATTCATCCCGGCGTACGCGAGTTCCATATTGTAGGCGGACATAACAACCATGTTCCTTTTCAATATTATGTCGATTCCTTGCGTGCATTAAACGAAAAATATCCGAACGTTACGCTGAAGGCATACACGGCAGCAGAGATCGATTTCTTCACACGCATCAGCGGACTAAGCATTAAGGAAGTGCTTGAGGAGCTGCAAAAAGCCGGACTTAAATCGCTCACTGGGGGCGGAGCCGAAATTCTCTCCGATGAGTACCGCAAAAAAATGCGCGTGGACAAAGCGAACGTCGATCGTTATCTGGAAGTTCACCGCACGGCTCACCTGCTCGGCATGCGGACGCACACCACCATGCTGTATGGTTCGATCGAATCCTATGAGGACCGCGTGAACCATATGGCCCAAATCCGGGAACTTCAAGACGAAACAAACGGATTCATGGTATTCATTCCGCTGTCCATGCAGCCAAAGAGCAAAAATGCAAGCATCATGCGCCGCAACTCGGCGTACGAAGACCTCAAAACGATCGCGATCAGCCGCCTGATGCTGGACAACATCGACCACATCAAAGCCTACTTCATTAATATTGGTCCACAGCTGACCCAAGTCGCGCTCGGCTTCGGAGCATCGGATGCGCACGGTACGATCGTACGTGAACGAATCAGTCACGCCGCTGGTGCCCTGACACCCGAAGGGCTGACCCGCAAAGAGCTCATCTGGCTGATCAAAGGTGCCGGACGAATCCCGGTGGAACGCGATACCTTCTACAACGAAATCCAAGTATACGAGTAAACCCGAGCATCGGGCTCGAGATCCGCTTGACCGAAAAGGGAGCGGATCCCGAACCGATGCTTTCCATTGGAATAATGCCCCTAATTTGAAAGACCTGAATTTTCGATATACTAATTTAGATATACTAATTCAAACCTAAAACAACACATGAGGCAGATCGCCATTATGGCCCTGTGCCTCACGGGTACAGCCCCGCTTCCTGCGGGACTGGTGCAGAAAGGAAGCCAATCATGAAAAATTTCGTCATTCTTGGGGGCGGCTACGGCGGCCTCACGATTGCTAAAGAACTTCTGGAAGGCAAAATTCCGGCAGACACTCAAATCGTTTTGGTGGATCGAAATCCATTCCAAGGGCTGAAGACCGAATATTATGCGCTCGCAGCCGGAACGGTATCGGATTACGACCTCCGCATTCATTTTCCCGTGCATGAAAAGCTTACCCATCGGTATGGAGAAGTGACGTCGATCAACCTGGAAGCCCGTCAGATCGAATTCGAAGGACAGGACCCGCTTCCTTACGACAGACTTGTCATCGGGCTTGGTTGTACGGATCGGTTCCACAATACGCCCGGAGCCGAGGAATTCAGCTGTACCATTCAAAGCTTCGGCAAAACAAGGGAAACTTACCTGCGCTTGAATGAGGTTAAACCTTACGGCCACGTGCACATCGTCGGCGGCGGGCTTAGCGGTGTTGAAGTAGCGGCTGAACTGCGCGAAAGCAGACCCGACCTGAATATTACGATCCTCGATCGGGGTGAGCGCGTGTTGTCCGCATTCCCGCAACGCTTGTCCGCTTACGTACATGAATGGTTCAAAGAACATCAAGTCGAATCGCAGCGCCATGTGGCCATCTCCAGACTGGAGCAAGGCGCCATTTACAATCGCGACGAAGAGATCATGACCGATGCCGTTGTCTGGACAGCAGGGATTCAGCCGGTCAAAGTCGTGCAGGATCTGAATGTCGCCAAAGACCCGCAGGGCCGTGTCGTCCTGAATGAGTATTATCAAATTCCGGAATATACGGATGTATATGTGGTGGGAGACTGTGCCAGCGTGCCATTTGCACCTAGCGGTCAGGCTGCCGAGGTTCAGGGTGAACAGATCGCTCATATTCAGCATGCTCTTTGGAAAGGCGAAGAGCCCAAACTTCACCCCCTCAAGCTTCGCGGCACACTCGGCGCACTCGGCAAGAAGGCTGGGTTTGGGCTGATGGGCAAAACGTCCATGATGGGACGCGTGCCGCGTATTTTGAAAAGCGGTGTGCTCTGGATGTCTAAACGGCATCTCGGTTAGTCAAGATCCAGCTCGTCCCAGGCGTCCGCTTCGGCAATTTTGGCCAATATGGCGTTATACAGATCTTCCACTTTGTCCGTGATGACAAGCTCGCCATTCACCAAAGCAAAAGGAGTCATGTAACATTGGCCGCAATTGCTGAGGCACCCGTACTCGATGACGTCAAAGTCAGGATTTTCTTCCAGCATGTCCATCACTTCATCGGTACCGAAATGCATATTATTGGCACAAAATTCAATAATCGGTCTCATTTGTTGTTCACCTGCTTGCTTTGACCATTTGAATTTATGGCCATTTGTAATATAATATATGAAGGAAAGGAGTTGAAAATATGAGCGAAAACGCACAAAGCACCATGTACGATGAGGTATCCGACGTGCTTGACAAACTTCGTCCGTTCCTGCAGCGCGATGGCGGTGACGTGGAACTGGTCGACGTGGAGGACGGCATCGTGAAGCTGAAACTGGTCGGTGCCTGCGGCAGCTGCCCAAGCTCCACCATTACATTGAAAGCCGGGATTGAACGCGCCCTTCTTGAAGAAGTTGACGGTGTGGAAGAAGTTGTCCAAGTATTCTAATCAATCCTTCACGAAATAAACCTCAAGAGCCTTTCGCTTCTTATGAAGCGGAGGCTCTTTTTTCGCCTTGCGTCACGGAACTGTACTCCTGACCAGCCAAGCGGAAACATTTATTACAACGCCTGCGCTCGCATCACTCGCTTTTCCCGGCCTCATGCTGCTCTGCATCTTCGCGCCAAATATTAGGGCGGATCGGATCCAGGCCGCCGGATACATCCATAATGTTTCCGGTAATGAAATCGGAGTGATCCTCGCACAGATACGTGATTACGCGTGCGATATCCTCCCCGCTTCCCGGGCGCCCTCTCGGTGTTTCTTCATCCTTGATTTCCCGGATTTCATCGATCGTCTTTTCTTTGTTCGCGCCGCGAATGTCGCCAGGGCATACCATATTCACCGTGATCCCATATGGCGCTTCTTCCACGGCAAGCGTCTTCGTAAACGAAACCAGGCCTACCTTGGCCGCTGCATAAACCGCGCGATGGGGCCATGATCTGGCCTCTCCTGCATGGCTAAAGCCGAAATGAATGATCCTTCCCCACTTCTTGCGCCGCATCTCCGGGAGCACGAGCTGGTCCAGCAGCATGGGCCCGAGCAAATTGCCTTGCACAAGCATCTGGATTTCGGCTGCGGAGTAATCGGCAAACCATCTGCGTTCCCGGACAAACGGTCCCGCATTGTTTATAAGTATATCAATATCGCCCAGCTGATTTTGCACACGTGCGATCAGCCTGGTAATGTCTGTCGGTTGTGAAATATCGGCCTGCACCGCGATACAGCGCACGCCTGTGGACATAATCTGGGATTGAAGGCTTTCGGCCTCGCTTTGGCTGTGCACATAATTCAGAGCAATGTGGCATCCCTGTTCCGCCAGGCGCAGTGCCGTCATTTTGCCAAGACCTTTGGCACTTCCCGTTATGAGGGCCACTTTACCTTTCACGTCCATCCCCCTCTTCCAAGAACACAGTCACTCATTCAGTATAAAAGATTTGACGTTCCCTCACAACTTCCCCATCTCCAAATGCTCTTGCATATATTTGCAAAAAATCATTGGAGCGGGGACGATTCTCATATGTTGTCCATTCACAAAATAAAACCGTGTAGGACTTTAGAAGGAAATATAACCCCAATTTTCCAATTATCCCTTGATTAATGTATGAGGTATATGTTAATTTCGATAAGTCATTATTTTCTATACAGAAAAAGACATAATACATACGCTCATGCTAGGCTTGAATCAGCACTTTCCTGCGCAGGCATGGGGCCCTCGAAAGGAATCCGAAATGAAAAACAACAAAAGATGGTTGACCTCCCTTGTCGCCCTTATGCTGGTGACCGCTTTGCAATTTCCGCTCGCTCTCACCGCGTCTGCCGAAAGTGCTGCCGACAGCACCGCAGATGACTATGAATGGATTGACGGTCCTGCCACCGTATCGCTGGATGACAAAGCCACCCTCCAAATCGCACCCGGCCTGACTTATTTGGACGCAACCAATACGAAGCGTTTTATGGAAGATACGGAATCATTTCCGAACGGCACTGAAATCGGAAGCCTATACGGCGAAGGCGAGCAGTCCAGCTGGTATGTCATTTTCGAATACAACGACACGGGACATATCGATGATAGCGACAAAGACAATCTGGATGCCGAAGAGCTTCTCGACAGCTACAAACGCGGTACCGAGGAGCAGAACGAAAAGTCTTCTCCGGAAAATCGGCTCTACATCACCGGTTGGGAAATCGAGCCTGCTTACGAGAGTGCGAAACATCAGTTGATTTACTCTCTTGGCGCGAAGGACGCAGCGCAACAACCGATTGTCAACTATAACGTAAACGTACTGACACGCGAAGGATATATCGGCGTGATTCTCATTACGGATACCGCCCATTTCGAACAAAATCGCAAGCAGTTCGAGGAAAGCGTGCTTGGGCAGCTTCATGTTAACGCTGGCGAGAAATACGAGGAATTCGACGAGTCGGTCGACAAATCTTCCGAGCTGGGGTTAACCGGCCTGATTCTAGGGGGCGCCGGGGTTGCCGTAGCCAAGAAATTAGGATTGCTGCTATTGCTGAAAAAAGGATGGTTCGTCATCGTGGCCGCCATCGTCGGTATATTCGGATGGCTTCGCCGCAAATTGACGGGAAGAAAAAATCCAACGGATGCACATGGACAACAGGATGAACTTACGCCGGCTGACGAAGCCTATCAACAAGTTGCGGCCGGACAACAGTCTACCAATCCGGATGATTCATCACCGAACGATCGTTCCAAACCGGATTTGGAAAAAAGATAAATTGCATCAATGCATCTCTATGACCATGCACAAAAACAAGCCGACGTCGCTTGAACAGCGATGAACGGCTTGTTTGATTGGCGCATCTATTTAGAATGCAGGTTCCACTGCGCCTTTGTAACGTTCTTTGATGAATGTTTTGACGGTTTCGGAGTTCAGTGCGGCTGCCAATTTTTTGATGGCATCTGCATCCTTGTTATCTTCACGCGCAACCAAAATGTTGGCATACGGATTGCCTTGCAAATCTTCGATCAACAGGGAATCCTTCTCCGGATTCAGGTTGGCTTCCAACGCATAGTTGGCATTAATGAAGACCAGATCGGCTTCATCCAGTTGACGAGGCATCATGGCCGCATCAAGCGTGATGAATTCCAGGTTTTTCGGATTAGCCGTAATATCCTGCACTGTAGACGAGATGTTGTTGTTGTCCTTCAACGTGATCAAGCCTTTTTTGGCCAGCAGCAGCAATGCACGTCCGCCGTTGGACGGATCATTCGGAATCGCTACTTTCGCTCCGTCCTGAAGCTCATCCAGCGATTTGATTTTTTTGGAGTATCCCGCAAACGGCTCAACGTGCACCGGAGTTACGGAAACAAGATTGAATCCGCGTGCTTTGTTCTCCTCATCCAGGTACGGCTGATGCTGGAAGAAGTTCGCATCCAGTTGTTTGTCGGCGAGCTGTTGGTTCGGCAGAACGTAATCGTTGAACGTTACGATTTGCAAACGGATGCCTTCGGCCTCCAATTCGGGTTTGATGGCTTCCAGAATTTCGGCATGCGGCGTAGGCGAAGCTCCGACTTTCAATTCGACGGTACGTGGAGCGCCTCCTGCGTTATCTGCGCCGCTGTCGGCATCCTTGTTGTTGCCGCATGCCGCAAGGACCGCGATCATCATCAGGCTCAGCAAAGCGATGGACCATTTTTTCATGTGTAAAACCCCTTCTCCTTAAAATTTGATCTATGTGTTATTTCCGGGTGAACTTTTTGACGAGACGATCGCCGCCCATTTGCAGCAATTGCACAAGAATAATCATCAAAATGACGGCCACGATCATAATTTCTGTTTGATATCGGTAGTATCCGTAGTTGATCGCCAGCGTACCCAACCCGCCGCCGCCAACCATGCCCGCCATTGCCGTGTACGATACCAGGGTCACGATCGTAATCGTAACGCCTGCCAGCAAACCTGGCAGTGCCTCGGGCAGCAATACCCGACGGACGATTTGGCCTGTAGAAGCACCCATGGACTGAGCGGCTTCAATGACGCCGCGATCCACTTCGCGCAGCGTCGTTTCCACCAATCGCGCAAAATACGGGGCAGCCGCAATAACCAACGGAGGAATGGTGCCCAGCACGCCGGTTGCCGTTCCAACCAAAGCTCGGGTGAACGGAATAAGAGCAACAATCAAAATAATGAACGGAACCGACCGAAGAATGTTAACGATAATAGAGAGAATGGTATATAAAATCTTGACTTGCGACGAAGCCGAGCGTGCTGTCATGAACAGCAAAACGCCAAGCGGCAAACCGATAATAACCGTGAACAGGCCGGACGCCCCTAGAATCTGCAACGTTTCAACGGTAGCCTGGCTGATCTCTTCCCATCGAATGCTTGAAAAATCCATTATTGTAGCACCTCCACATCAAGCCCCTGCTCAACCAGTTCGTTCATCGTCTGCCTGATGGAAGCAGGCTCGCCCTCAAACCTTACCGTCAATTGTCCGTAAGGAACTTGTTTGATGGTCGAAATCGTGCCTTGCAAAATGGCAAAATCGACGCCTGTTTTGCGGACCGTTCTGGACAGAATGGCTTCATATGTCTTTTCTCCCAGAAAAGAGATTCTCACCAGTTGGGAAGCTCCGTTAGCCAATGCGTCACCTTTGACCGGTGCGCTGACTGCCAACAGCTCCGCCGAGGCATCGTCCCGCTGGATGAAATCGCGGGTGACCTCATGCTGCGGCTTGAGAAATACTTCCGTTACCGGCCCTTGCTCCACGATGCCTCCCTGGTGAATGACCGCCACACGATCGCATATGCTCTGGATGACATGCATTTCATGCGTAATCAGTACGATCGTAAGATTGTACTTCTCGTTAATGTCCAGCAGCAGCTTCAAAATGGAGGCCGTCGTCTGCGGATCAAGCGCCGAGGTCGCTTCATCGCAAAGCAGGACCGCCGGATCGCTGGCCAGCGCGCGGGCAATGCCTACCCTTTGCTTCTGTCCGCCTGAGAGTTGGGCAGGATACTTGCCGCTGTGGTCTTCCAACCCGACCAGAGAAAGCATCTCTTTGACCTTGCGGTCGATCTCCGCCTTGGGTGCATTGGCCAACTTGAGCGGAAATGCCACATTGTCGTACACCGTCGCGGATGACAGGAGGTTGAAATGCTGAAAGATCATGCCGATTTTGCGGCGTTGCTTCTGAAGCCCCTGTTTCCCAAGCTCCGTTAAATTGACGCCGTCGACCCACACTTCGCCGCTCGTCGGCCGTTCCAGCAAGTTCATGCAGCGAATCAACGTGCTTTTTCCCGCCCCGGAGTGGCCGATAATGCCGAAAATCTCGCCTTTTTGAATGGTCAGGTCGAGTTCGGCTAACGCTGTCGTTGCTTTGGCGCCTTTGCCGTATGTTTTAGTTAATGCCTTTAATTCAATCAAAATAGCTTCTCCTTCCCGCCATTACATGTATCTTTACCCGAAAGGCTGGAAAAACTCCTTCGGAGCCGAGAAAAACGACTTTAGTCATATCTCCCGAGCAAACCGATCATCGTTTGGCGAGTAATCATAAACCTGTATTGCAAGCAGATCCTTCCGATCTGCATTCTCCCCGAACCAAAAAAGAGCCCCTCTGCAGAAAAAAGGGCTCTTTGCGTGAAAGATTATGCCTTCTCATCTGCCAAAATCGTGCTCTGCACCATTTTGTAGGAATTAGCACCTAACATCTATAAAGAATGACATCGTGTCACACCCCATAAATCGGTTGCCGGGCTTCATCGGGCCTGTCCCTCCGCCGCTCTCGATAAGAATATATGATTTTTAATCAGTATTGAATATAGGAACTCAGTATAATCCAAGTATTCCGGTTTGTCAAAGGTAAATATTACACCCTAATGGGTGCTGTTTTTGCGATTCAAGCCGTGCTCACGCCACAAGGCATTAATGTAGCCATAAGCCGTCTTGATGGTTTCGCACACCATGTCCGTTCCTTGCCTGAGCTCATGAAGATGCTGGTCCAGATCCTCCAGCTGCACTTTGCCCTGCAGCGTTTGATGCAGCTGCCACAGGTCATCTTGCATCTCCCAGTTCATGTAATGAATCTCCATGTTGCGTCGCTTGCGCAATCGGCTCATCGGTTCGCGGTATTTTTCTTTGATCCGGATCAGCGCTTCGGCCAAATCGGCATGAACTTTAGCATAGCCGAACTGCCTGAGTACTGTAAAGTAGGAAAAGTGGGCTTTGACCTTTGAGGTATTCAGGTCGAAAATTTCGTTGATGACCGTTCCGGTTTTGTCCAAAATGGCGAAACAGCGAATGAAGCCGTCCTTATAGAAATATACGTAGCGGGCATATTCCGCCTTTTCGGCAGCGGTCATGTCTTCCGTAGAACCGGCTTTCACCTTTTTCCGAAAATGGGAAGCCGCAAAACAGCTTTGCTCCAATTCATCCAGCGAGGATATCAAACCTTGGGTCCAAACATACAGTTTGCGGTAATCATGCGTCGGGTCCTGATTCAGGTCCAACTGTCGCTGCAGGAGCTCCAGCGTTTCCACCATCGCTTCGATCGCTTCTTCCAGAACGCCTTCATTCCGGCGCGGGGGTTCACCCAGTAGTGTTCGCAGCATGAGCATGCCTCCTCTTGTCCAATCTGTCTCAACCACCCAACTTAAGCATAACCCCAACCGGAGACCGAGTAAACGCACAGCGCTATTGCACCATAGCGTACCCGAATCCGGTGCGGATCAAACAAAATCCACCCGCATCCGTGACGATGCATCACGAGGGCAGGTGGACTTGGGAAAGCAGATCAGAACCGATTAACCGGTTTGTGCAGTTTGTATACCAGAAAACTCATGTACGTCAATATGCCGAACAGGATGGCAATATCAAGCATGTGCGACAAGGCAACAAACATGTACACTTCCGGACGATTCATCGTAAGCATCATCAGGAAACCGATAAACACTTGCAGCAACACCAGCACAACCGACACCACTCCCAGCGTTCTAAGCTCCTTATTATCCGGATGTTTGCGGTATGCATAGTGCCCCAGAATCGCAATCACAACGACGAGCGACACCGCTGCTAAACGGTGGATGAAGGCTACGGCAACGCCGCCGGACAGTTCAGGAACGATTTGCCCGTTACATAGAGGGAATCCAGAACAGCCGCCAGCCGAATCCGTATGGCTTACAAAAGCCCCCGTGTACACAACCAGGTACGTGTAAATGGTGGAGAACCACACGAGATTCCGGAAATTTTTGCTCACTCGCGGATATTTGTTCAAACGTTCCAGTCCGCCATGCTTGGCCTCTTGGCGAATGCCCAAAGCCATCATAAGCGAGCTGGCAAAGGCGATCAGCGCAAACCCGAAATGCAGCGCCATGACCGCCGATGACTGGGAAAAGACGACGGCGAATGCGCCCATGATCCCCTGTATGATGACAAATAACAATGTCAGCAATGAGAACAATTGCAGATCTCGGCGGGACTTGCCGAACCGTAAAAACGCAACGAACGAGGCAATGGACAACAGCCCTGCCAACGCACTGACGGCACGGTGGGAAAATTCGATCAAGGAGGCAACGGTATGGGCCGGAACCAGTTTGCCGTTGCATAGAGGCCATTCGGCGCCACAGCCGAGTCCGGACTCGGTCCGCGTAACGACGCCGCCACCAAACGTGGCCATGAACATGACAAGACAGGTTAATACGGTCAACCATTTAAACAAGGTTAAATGCTTCAATTTTTCTCACCTGCAGTTAAATTTTTAAATTGCGAAGGAATGACTCCCTTCATGAGGTTCGTTACTTTGACATTTATTTCACAACTAAATCCATTATAACGGATAAAAGAGTCATTGACGGCGCGGTTTGTGACAAAATGTTAACGTCTGGGTGAGATTTGGACAAGCGGATCACGTGCAAGCGGCCTTCTTTCAGCATTCCCTAAAAATGACAAAACAAAAGCGCCTCCCTCAGTTGGGAATGGCGCTTTCGACCAAAAGCTTATTTATGAATCGTGTTATACACTTCAACCGCACGTTGCAAAAACTGCTCGATCTCTTCTCTGGATTTGCGCAGTTTGTTCACGAAACGAACGAGTTCCCGGCCATCCGTGTAAGCGACGAAGCTCGGAATGCCCAAAATGTTCTGCTCTTCGCTTACCGTTCCGACCTGATCCACGTCTACCTCGACCAGAGTCAGTTCGTTTGCATATTTTTCCTCGACTTCCGGCATGAACGGGTCAATGAATTTGCAATCCCCGCACCAATCGGCCTTGAATACGGCAACGGTAAGCCGCGAAGACTGAATAGCTACGTCGAATTCCGGTTTGGACGTTATTTGTTGCATCACAGCATCTTCCTTTCTTTTTTAGCAGCATGTCTCTTCTTTATACACATAAGCATGTTGACGAGTGGAAGTCAACTCTTCGGCACATACTTAAGATAACCATCAGTAGAAAGGATAGTACGCCATGATGTTCCTTGGCACCGATTCTGCCCCGTTCGGAGCCATGCTTCAGTTCATGCGCTCCCTTCCGGAAGCGGCCCGCGAAGCATGGCGCGGCAAACAGGCCGCGTGGCATGCCTCCGCACGGCTCAGGCACCCTGCGCGTGACCTCGATTGGAACGAGGATACCGCGGCAGCGCTGCGTTCCGAGATTCGGCGTTTGCTGCCTGGCAAAACCGGGACAGACCATGCCGCAGCCCGCCTTGCCAGAAACGCTCCCCTATGCGAGGAGGATTGCATCATTCTCGAAGACGTCTCCCGTCAAACCCGGGAACACAACCGGAGCAACATTACGCGAACCGCCGCTTATCTCGCCTGCTACGAGGAATGCCCCGAATTGCACTGGGCGCTGCTTGCCCATATGGTGTCCCGAAATGGCGGCTACCACATGACCGACCTGCAAAGCGGACTCATGCGCAATTTGCAAGACGAAACCTCCCGGCAGCAGACGTACCGTTTGCTGGAGCGGTGCAATGCTCTTATTTTCCAGGACGCTTATCCGCAACTGTTGTTATATCAGCATAGCCGCCGCCTTGGACGAAGCTGCTTTCATTTATTGTCCCATTTTCACGTATCGGCGTTCATGACGCCTTTCTGGGAGCGCTTCTGGCTGGAGAAGTGCAGCTCGCTGCTCAGCACGGCATTAATTATTAATGAGCAAAACTATATTGAAGGCCGGGTCGTGCAGCACCCGTATTTCCACAAAAACGTAATCTCCAGCCCCTCCTTCCGATTGCACGACCTGGCAGGGCTGAACCAGATCGTATTTCCTCTCGGAAAGGGCTTGGGCATCGCTGGGCGAGTACTGGAGCGGTTCGACAAGCTGGATGAACGCATTGCATTTGGCAAAAGCCTGTATGCCATGCTATTTGGCATGGACCAGGTGCTGGACGGGGTATTGAAATTTGCACGAGCCGTGCCCCATCAAGGCTCTCGCGCCGAATATTGGCCAGGACTGTTCACCGCAGTTCAGCATGAATCGGGGAATAGCACCTCCCAACCATTCAGCGCTGAGCTGATGGACGAAGAGTGGCTTCCGGAAGGACAGCGCTTGTACAGCCCGAAACTGCTTGACGTCTGGCATGAGACGCCTTATGAACCCCTTCCGAGATACGATTGGCTGCAGAACGCCGACTGCCTCTCTCACATCAGCACGCCCAAGCGTCCTTGGATCTTCGAGATCAGTCACGAGCATCGATTCGGCATCCTGAAAACCGCGCTGGCCCACGATGCCCGGACAGTCCTGCACTAGGTTGGATGATCCTGGAGAATCCAGTGATCAACGCGAAGCGTATGCTTTCGATGGAGCTTTCTTACAGAAAGCTTTTAGCTCCGCTTTCCAGATTCTTTCTGACCCTTGCGTTTTTGAGCAAATTTCCAATTCGGCCTATATAGCCCAACGTTTCATCACAAATATTGAAAAAAGGTCCTGCCAGCTCTAGAGCGGACAGGACCTTCTTTTATTTTTATCTGAGAACGCCCATTCGCGTTCCAATCAACGATTCTCCCTTGCTTACCCACGTTGTGCCTGTCCCCGCTGGAACCGCATCAACGGACGCAATACTTTTTGCAAAATTCGCGGATAGCTGCCCAGTTCGTCCTTGCGTAGCACATTCATCACGACCAGCAGCAGCAGGTAAACCGCAACGACCAGAACGCCTACTACCATACACGTCAGCAGGAAGGAAATTCTCGCCGGCAGGAAAGCACCGAATACCTGATTGCCCGCCCAGTTCGCGCCGAATCCTACCGCCGCTGCGACCAAGACGGTAACGGCAAGGCCTGTCCAACGGTTGCCCATGATGGAGAAGGAAACGATTTTGCGCAGCACCCTGAGATTGAGGTACGTAATGACCAGGAAACAGAGTGCCGTGGCCATAATGATGCCGTAAATCCCCATCAGCGGGGCCAAAATCAAACTCGCCACAAACTTGACGATAATGCCTGCCGCCACGCTGATCATCGTAATGCGCGGCTTTCCTACGCCCAGCAGAATGGCATTCGTCGTCATCATCGTGATCTGGAAAATGGTCCCGATCGTCAATACCGCAATGATCGACGTGCCGCCCAGATCGCTGAACAGCAAACCGTTGATCGAATGCGCTGCTGCGCTCAGCGCAATGACGATCGGCAGGCCTGTCAGAATCGAAATGCGCAGGGCCAGCGTGATCTGGCTTTGCAGATGAACTTCATCCTTGCGGGCAAATGCCGCCGAAATGACCGGCACCAGCGACGTGCTGAGCGCAATGGCCAAAATCGGAGGAATTCCGGCAATGCTCTGGGCTTTCATACCAAGCACCGCCAGAACGGCCGTCGCTTCTTCCAGACCGATCCTTCCGCTCAGCAGCGGAACGACAAGAGAAGTGTCAATGAAGTTGATGGCTGGAACCGCCAAGGAAGAGAGCACGATCGGAATCGACAATTTGAATATGTCCCCATAGATTCCGCCCAGCGGCAGCTTTTCTGAACGCTCCTCGATGAGTGCTGCGGCGCTGTCCACGCGCCGCTGCTTGATGGTGAAGTACAGCATCACCGCAAACGCCCCGATGCTGCCGAATACGCCCCCGAACGATGCCCCGGCGGCCACCGTCTGGTCATCGTAATTCCATTGCAGCAGCACAAAGGCCACCAGTATCGCGGTACCCACGCGGGCGAACTGCTCCACAATTTGGGATATGCCTCCGGCCGTCATATTGCCACGGCCCTGGAAGTAACCGCGCATCATCGCGATGGCCGGGAAGAGCAGCAATGCAGGGGCCAGCGCGCGGATGGCGCTGACCGATCCCGGCACCTTGGAGATGTGCGTCGCGTAGAATGGCGCCGCAAACCACAGCAGGGTCGACATGATGACACCGGCTGCGGCCGCAAAGATCAGCGCCGCCCGGTAAATCTGCCGGGCCTCTCCGCCGCGGCCCAAGGCGTAACGTTCAGATACCATTTTGCTCAGTGTACTCGGTATGCCCGCCGTCGCCACCGTTAACAGCATTAAATAAACCGTATTGGAAATCGTGAACGATGCATTCCCGATATCGCCGAGAATGTGATCCAGCGGCACGCGCTGAGCCAATCCAAGCACCCTTGCAACGAGCGCCGCGGCCGCCAGGATGAGCGTTCCTTTGATAAAGCTTTCTTTCTTAGACAACCTGTTTCCCTTCTTTCCCCACATGGGCCGCACCCGCCTGGATCACCAAGCCCGAACGTCTATGCGAATCTCGCCACCCAAATAATGAACAGAACAATCATAACGATCTGCAAAATGATTTTCATCACCGTACTGGTGAACAGGCCAACGACCGAGCCGAAGCCGACCTTGGTCGCCTTGGAAGGCGAAGATCCGCCGATCAGCTCACCCAGAAACGCTCCGATAAACGGACCGAGCACCAGACCAAATGCCGGAATCACAAACGGGCCGATAATGACGCCGATTGTGCTGAGCGTGGTGGATAGCTTGGAGCCCCCGAACTTTTTGACCCCCCAGGCACTGACCACGTAATCCGCGACGAACAGCACCACGACGATCAGAATCTGGAAGATCCAGAACCATACCCCGAACGGATCAAAGCTGAAGAACCAGCCATAGACCAGAAACGCGAACAAAATGGCGATAGCTCCCGGAAGAACGGGGTAGACCGTTCCTGCCATTCCCACCGCGAACAGAAGCACGATCAAAATCCAGCCAACGGTTGCGAGCAAGGTTTATTCCCCCTTCAAAATATGATCGCGAATGACCTCAACGATGCCATCCTCATTGTTGCTCGCGACGATCAGATCCGCCGCTTCCTTCACCTGATCCTGGGCGTTGCCCATCGCTACGCCGAGCCCTGCCGCTTCGATCACGGCCAGATCGTTCAAGCTGTCGCCCACCGCTACGGCCTGGGACATGTCGAGTCCAAGCAGTTTGCATACTTCGGCCACGCCGCTTGCCTTTGTAATGCCGGCCGGGTTGACTTCAATATTGACGGGCGAGGAGTTGGTCATCTGCAAACCGCCCAGCTGCTGCAGTTCCATCATAATTTGATGGCGAATCTCGTCGACCTCGGTGTTAAACCCGAATTTCAGCCACTGGGTTCCTTCGATATCCTGGGTCCAGCGGTCGCGGTTGAAAAGCTCTTCCACGGAGTATGCCCAATACCAAGTATTGTACTTCTCTCCGATCTCCCACATCTTGCGAATCAGCACAGGGTCCATCAGATGGCGAATATGCAGGTCATGCGGCGCTTTCCATACTTCGCTGCCGTTTACCGTGATCATCGGGGTTTCCAATCCGAGCTGCACGGCATAAGGCATAGCGTGAAAGACGGCTCTTCCCGTGGACAGGCAGACGTGTACGCCGCGGCGGATGGCAATCTGGATCCATTTGGCTGTTTCTTGTGAAATTTCATGGTTGTCGTTCAGCAGCGTTCCGTCCATGTCGAGCGCAAGCAATTTGTATTTCGGTTCTCCCATGTTGTACTCCTCCTTGGTTCTCTCTCTGATGTTTTTATGATGCGAAATCGGATCTCACAAAAAGACCGTCCGGCTGCCGCAAATGCGCGGGCGCTTCGGACGTCATGGCTAACGACATTTTACCACAGATGATCAACCTGCAACAAAGGAAGCTGCATCCTTTATTGCTCATGAAAAAAGACCGCCTGCAATGCAGGCGGCCTTATGCGCTTATTGTGCTGCGGACTTGCGGCGAGCATAGCGAAAAACGATGCCGTGCCTCGGCGACAGCAGGAAAGCCAGCACAAACAATATGCCTGCGGCAGCCACCATGCATCCGGCAATGGAAGCATCCCATACGAACGCCATCACATATCCTCCGATGGAGGCAGCGGCCCCGATGACGACGCTGTACGCGATCATTCGACCCAGTCGGTCTGTCAGCAGATAAGCCGTGGCTGCAGGCACGATGAGCATACCGACGACGAGAATGGAACCGACGCTGTCAAAGGAGGCCACCGACGCCATGGACACAAGTCCCATGAGTACGTAATGGAACAGGGCTACCGGAATGCCGCAGGCGGCGGCAAGGGCCGGATCGAACGCGCACAGCTTGAACTGTTTGTAGAACAGGCCCAGCACGGCCAGAATGACCAGCAGCGTAATGCCGAGCATCCACACCGCCCGTGGTCCGACATTCATGCCCCAGAGCGTCAGTGTATCCCACTGAACATAAGCAATCTCCCCGAATAGTACATGATCGAGATCAAAATCGATGTTTTGCGCATTTTGACTGATTAGAATCACACCTACCGCGAACAGGGCCGTGAACACAATCCCTATGGATGCATCCGAGGAGAGTCCTCCGGATTGCAGCGTCTGGATGAGAAACACCGTAATCAAGCCAAATGCCGTCGCCCCCAGCAGCATCCAGAGCGAATCCCGTGAGCCGCTCCACAGATAGGCAACCGCGATGCCGGGCAATACCGCATGGCTGATGGCATCGCCCACCATCGTCATCTTCCGCAGAATCAGAAAACATCCGAGAATGGCACAAGCGGAGGAGACGAGCATGGCCGTTAAAATAATCCAAAACGTGGACATTACAATTCACCTCGTTCCTGCTGCGCGCGCTGCACGGGCAGCCCGGATAAGGCCATGCGTTCCTCCCGCAAATAGGCCGATCTCGCCTGCGCGCTCCGCAGTCGTCTGGCCAGCAGCCCGCGCCGCGGAGCCAGTAATGCAGATCCGGCAAAAATGACCGTTGCCGCGAGCACCGTCACAGGCCCTGTCGGCAGATTCGGCACCATCGTGCTGAACAACGTTCCCGCCGCGCCGCTCAGAGCGCCGAACAGACCCGCCAGCAGCACCATCAGTGCCAGTGAATCGGTCCAGCAGCGTGCAGCCGCAGCCGGCGTGACCAGCAAAGCCGCAACCAGCACCACGCCGACGGCCTGAATCCCTGCTACGACAGCAATAACGGTAAGCAGCAGAATCAGGTGCTCCAGCATGCCTACGGGCAAACCCATCCCCCGTGCAAATCCCGGATCAAAGCTCACCAGCTTGAATTCCTTGAACCAAGCCACACTGGCAAGGAGCAGGATCAGGCATACGCCGCCCATGACGTATACATCGGTCTGCACCATGGATGCCGCCTGCCCGAACAAATATTTGTCGAGTCCGCTCTGGCTGCCGCTTGCTCCATGCTGGATTCGCGTCAACATGACGATGCCGATGCCGAAAAAGACCGACAGCACGATGCCCATCGCCGTTTCCTGCTTAATGCGTGAATAGCGCGTAATGCACGTGATGCCAAAGGTAGCCATAATGCCCGCAACGAGGGCACCGACGAGAAACAGGCCAACCGACTTCGTTTCCGCAAGCATGAACGCTATGCATATGCCGGGCAGTGCCGCATGGGCCAGCGTATCGCCCATCAAACTTTGACGACGCAAAAACGTAAACGAACCGATAATGCCGCTGCTGAATCCAAGCAGCATACACCCGAGCAGGATCCATCTCGTGTTGGGATCGGTCAGAATCGTCATGATCCAGTTTCCCATCATTTACACCTGACCCTTCTCCGAGCGGCTGCCAATCATGGCAATCCGGCCGCCGTAGGTTTCCTGCAGCATATCCGGCACAAATACCTCGCTGGTAGGGCCTCCTGCCACCAACCGGCCATTCAGCAGCAGCACATGATCGAAATATTCCTCCACCGTGGCCAGGTCATGATGAACGACAAGCACCGTTTTCCCTTGCCGCTTCAGCTGTTCCAGCAATGAAATAATCGCTTTCTCGGTCGTGGCGTCCACGCCGGCAAACGGCTCATCCATGAAGTACAGGTCAGCGTCCTGCACCAGGGCGCGAGCCAGAAATACTCTCTGCTGCTGCCCCCCGGACAACTGGCTGATCTGACGGTGCATGAAATCGCCCATGCCTACCTGTTCCAGACAATGTGCGGCGAGATCGCGCTCTTTTTTACCGGGACGGCGGAACCAGCCCAGATGGCCGTATCTTCCCATCATAACCACATCCAGCGCATGGGTCGGAAAATCCCAATCCACGGATTCGCGCTGGGGCACGTATCCGATGCGACGGCGCTGCTCCCGGTATGACTGGCCGAATATTCGCACCTCTCCGTTCATTTTCGGGATCAGCCCAAGCACGGCTTTGATCAAGGTCGACTTGCCCGCCCCGTTCGGACCGAGAATGCCGATGAGCTGACCTTCCGGAATATCGAAGGATACGCCGCTGAGCACAGGCTTTTTATGGTAAGCCACCGCCAAATCGCGAACGCTCAGGGGTGACGCCGCTTCCAAACTGCCAAGACCTTGGCCCGGATGATCTTCTTTGCCTGCATAGGTTAATGACGTTGAATCTCTCATGCTGCCCACTCCTCTCATTGTTTTCCTTCATGTGGTTAACGGCTATTTCAACGCCTCGGAAATCGTATCGGCATTATGGCGAATCATTCCGATGTATGTTCCTTCCTCCGTGCCCTCGGCGCCCATGGCGTCGGAGAACAGTTCTCCGCCGATGTTTACCGTATGTCCTTTTTCTGCCGCTCCCGCAATGATGGCTTCCATCGCTTTCGCCGGAACACTCGACTCCACAAAGACGGCTTTGATGTTATTTTCCACCAGGTAGTCCCTCAATTCGCTGACGTCCTTGGCCCCGTACTCGGCCGCCGTGCTGATGCCCTGCAATCCCATCACCTTCATGCCATAGGCTTGGCCGAAGTATCCGAAAGCATCATGTGCCGTAACAAGCACGCGGCTTGGCTCAGGTATTTCCGCGATTTTCTCCCTCACCTCGTTATCAAGCTTCTCCAACTCCGCCAAATATGCCGCCGTCTGTTCCTTGTACTGTTCTGCATGATCCGGATCTGCTTCGGTCAGCGTATCCCGCACGGCTTCCACCACCACCATCCAGTGTTTGACGTTGAACCAGACATGCGGATCATACTCCGTATCCATCTCTTCGCCCGAACGCAGCTCCTTCGGAGGAATGCTCTCCGCGACGGCGGCGACTTTTTTGCCGGCAGACATTTTTTCAAAAATTTCGGACATTTTGCCTTCCAGATGAAGCCCGTTGTATAGAATAACGTCAGCCTCTTCCAGCTTGCGGATATCTCCCTGCGAGGCTTTGTATAAATGGGGGTCGACTCCCGGTCCCATCAGTCCGGTGACTTCCACATACGATCCGCCGACTTCACGGGCGATATCCGCGATCATGCCGGTCGTTGCCGTCACTTTCATTTTCCCCTCGCCGCCTGCCTCCGTGCCATTCGAACATGCCGTCAATACGACAACCAGCAGCAATGCTGCCGTCATAACCCCTCTGTGAATACTCCTCATCTTGACCATTAACAACGTGAACTCTCCTTTCCCTCTCCTAAAATAATTGTGACGAGTTAATTTTGTTGTACAAGGTATTAAAATTTAAACATAACTAAAAAAGTTTCCCTTGTGCAAATTTTAAGCGATGCCAAACAAAAAGGCAAGGGATATTTTCCCTTGCCTTTCCTATACAAACTTATGTTTGCCCGAGCATTCCCGGCGCTTTCCTTTGTATTATCGATATATCTGTGTCCGTGTCTGAAACCGTTCATGCAAAAGGAATCCGAAGCGATGGGTGATCCGGCAAAATGGCTGAAATCAACGCTTTCACCGCTGGATGATCGCTAAGAAACACGGATTCCGGTTCGTCGCTGTAATGCACGATCCTGCCTTGCTCCATAACGGCAATCCGGTCACAGATCGACATGGCCGCCTGGATATCGTGCGTTATGAACAAATACGATAATCCATGCTTCGCCTTTAACTCGGCCAGCAAATCCAAAATGTGCACCTGATGCACCCGATCCAAGCTGCTAACGCATTCATCAAGCACTATCAGTTTGGGCTTAAGGGCAATCGCCCGCGCAATATTGACGCGCTGCAGCTGCCCGCCGCTGAATTGTTCCGGCCGCTTGGCTCCATCTTCCGCGCGAAGACCCACTTGTTCGAGCAATTCCCCGATGCGGTGCTCCATCTCCGCCGGAGATAGACGCTCATAATTCCGAAGCGGCTCGCCGATGATCTGCGCCGCCGTCATCATCGGGTTTACAGCCGAGTAACAATCCTGGAACACAACCTGCAGATCGCGCCTTACGCTTTTGGGCATGCCTCCGTTTGCCTCATAAAGATGGCATCCTTCAAACCGTACCTGTCCTTTGCTGGGCCTTTGCAGTCCAAGGATGATTTTTCCAAGCGTACTCTTTCCTGCCCCGCTCCCCCCCAGCAATCCCAGACAACAACCCTTCTCAAGCTCGATCGAGATGTCTTCAAGAACGGGAGGGCGCGTATCTGTACGATTCCACCAGCTTTTTTTCCCATAACTATGGCTTACGCCGAGCACCTGAAGCACATTAAGCATCCTTTCTTGCACGGAGACGAGCTTGAAGCAGCATCCGAGTATACTCGTGCTGCGGCCGATCGAACAATTCATGCACGCCGGCCTGCTCTACGACCTCTCCCTTTTTCATAACGGCGACCTCATCCGCGAGTTGGCAGATCACGCCCAAATCGTGAGAAATCAACAAAATGGACGTCCCCTTCTCCCTGCGAAGCCGTTCCAATTCCCGGAGCACTTGAAGCTGATTGACGACATCGAGCGCCGTGGTCGGCTCGTCCGCAATGAGCAAGGAAGGCTGCAAACACATGGAAATGGCGATCATGACCCGCTGCAGCATGCCTCCGCTCAATTGATGAGGATAACATTGCATGATTCTGCCCGGGTCAGGAAGGTTCATGTCTGCAAGGGCAGCCACTGCCTGTTCTTTGGCTTGAGATTTCGATATCTTCGAGTGGGTGCGCAGCGTTTCAATAAATTGGGACCCGATCGTATATACGGGCGTAAAAGCATTCATCGGATTTTGCATGATAAACCCGATGTCCTTGCCTCGAATACGCCGCATATCTTCGGCTCGCAGTGCAGACAACTCACGACCGTTTAACCGCACGCTTCCCTCTACCCGCATGTTTTGCGGGTTCAACAACCGGAGGATGGCGTGGCACGTCATCGATTTTCCGCTGCCGCTCTCCCCGACGAGTCCCAACACTTGCCCTTTCCCAAGCGTCAAATCCAGCGGCTTTAACAGCGGAACGGTTTCTTTTCCAATATGCAGTTCGACTTGCAGCCCCCGGACCTCAAGCACGTTGGGATGATGCACTGTATCGTTCCCCCTGTCCAAATCTGTGTAGAACAACTAACGTTTCGCAATGCCGTAACGCTCCGACAGAGCCTCCCCCAGCACGTTAAACGTGATTACAACCACCAGGATCAGCACACCCGGGTAAATCATCAGCTCCGGATGGCTGCGGATGTAACTGGTTCCCTCATGAATCATGGCTCCCCATTCCGCATTCGGCGGCTGTATGCCCAAGCCCAGAAACGAAAGCGCGGAGATGTCCATGATCGCCCAGCCCATTTCCAGGGTGCCCATAACGACGATGGGACGCTGCACGTTGGGAATGATATGTCTGCGAATAATGCTCCATGAGGACGAGCCGCTGATGCGTGCCGCCGCAATAAAATTTCGCTCTTTCAGCGTAACGACCATGTTCCTGCAGATTCGTGCATAATATACCCACTGCACCATCATGAGCGCCAGCAGCACCTGCATCAAACCTGGCCCGAAAATGCCCACAATGCCAAGCACAAGCACCAGATTCGGGAAGGCCATGATGCCTTCGCAGAAGCGCATGAGCACACTGTCCAGCCAACCGCCGACATAACCGGAGATGGAACCGATGATCACGCCCAGAAACAACGACGACAAAAAGATGAGGATGGCAAATCCAAGCGATACTCTGGCTCCATAGATCAGACGGGACAGATTGTCGCGCCCCAAATGGTCGGTTCCCAGCCAATGCTCTGCCGACGGCCCTTTCAGTTTGTCCAGCAGATCCACCTTTACAGGATCATGCGGGGCAATCCAAGGAGCCAGCAGCGTAACGATAAAGAAAATCATAAGCACCAGAGAACACATCATGATTGTTCTTCGGCCTTTTAACGCCGCACGCCATTTATTCATCAATGCTCTGCCCGTCCTTTCGCCGAAATCCGCGGGTCCATATACATCTGTATCAGATCGACGAGCAGATTGCATACGATGAACAAACAAGCCGCCAAAAATACATAACATTGGATCACAGGAATATCGCGGTTAAAAATGGCCTCCACGAAGTAGCGCCCGAACCCGGGCCATGAAAAGACCTGCTCCACAATGATCGTGCCTGTAAGCAATTTCCCCAGGTTCATGCCCATCCCTGTAATCAATGGCGCTATCGCGATTTTAAGCACATGCTTCATCATGATGGCACTTTCCCGAATTCCCCTTGTTCGCGCATATCGCACATAGGTTTCCTGCAATTGTTCCAGTACGCTGGAACGAAGCAGCCGCGTATACACGGCGATCAGGACCAGCGACAGCGTTATCGTCGGGAGCACCAGGTTCTCCCAGGTCCCCCGACCTTCCACAGGAAGCAAATCAAGCTTGACCGAGAAAAAGAAGATTAACAGATATCCCAGCCAAAACTGGGGAATGGATGCCCCGAAATAGGAGATGGCCCTGCTCAACATGTCAACCCAGCTGTTTTTGTATACTGCGGCGAAAACCCCGAGCGGAATGCTGACCAGCGCGGAAAACAACATGCTCCAACATGCAAGCTCCGCAGTCGCCGGAAGCCTCGTTTTAACCTCATTCCATACGGGTTGATTCGTGAGGTAGGAGGTACCGAAGTCCAGCCGGGCCATTCGCTTTAACGTATTCAGATATTGGTTGAACAGCGGTTGGTCCAAGCCAAATTCATGCCGCTTCTGTTCCAGCAGCTCGGGCGTCGGATAGATGTGTGCCGCGGTCAAATAGGCCTCTGCCGGATCAACCGGCGAAATATGAATCAATGCAAAGGTTACGAGCGTTGCCATGAATACGATCGGAATGATCGCAAGCATTCGTTTACCGACATAGCCGATCACTCTTTTTTCCTCCTTGGATCAAACTGCCTCATGCCATAGTTCGGCTGAATTATGGAGTGACGGTTTCCATCCCGGCAAACGGGTTTTCGTCACGATTCGCCGGAAATACGAAACGGGTAATTTTTTTCTGGTAAACGGCCGTCTTCTTGATATACGAAATTGGTACGATCGCGGACTGCTCCTGCAATGTTTGCAGAATGGAGCCGTACAGCTCCTGGCGCTTCGTCTCGTCGGTCGAAGACAATACCTCCCGGATCATGCCGTCCAATTCTTTTTTCATCGGGATTGCGCTTAACGTTTCCGAAATGCCGAAGCCGGGATTCGCGACAACGTTAACGAACGAATGCGGGTCATATGGAGCGCCGTAGTTGTACCAGAAATACAGATCGAAATCGTTCGCTTTCAGGCGCTTGATTTGTACCGTCAGCTCCAGGCCTGTGAGGTTGACCTTTACGCCAAGCTGGCTCCATTCGGCCTGAATCGTTTCGGCCATCGCCTTCTGGATCGGGTCCGTCTTGTCAAAGATCATCTCGAATTCGAGCGGCTGACCGTCTTTTTCCCGCACTGTGCCGCCTGACGGCAATGTCCAGCCCGCTTCGTCCAGCAATGCCATCGATTTATGCACATTGTATTGAATCGGCTCCAGATCGACGTTGGTATACGGATAGTTTTTGGACAACACCGAGTCGGCCGGTTCTTCCAGCCCTGACGTAATGCCTTCTACCATCGCCTGTTTGTTAAAACCCTGTTGTAACGCCATGCGTACCCGAACGTCGGCCAGCTTTGGATTGGAGGAATTCAGGAGCAAACTCCGCGTTCCCACCGGATCGGATAATTGAGTCGTGTACGCTTCGTTCTCGCGAAGCTGTTTGAACGCATCGAGACTGATGACGCCTTCACCGTAAATCAGGTCCAAATCTCCCTTTTCAAAGGCAGCCACGCGCGTTTCTGCATCGGGGATAATTTTCACGGTAACTTCATCGATGGCCGGCGCGGTTCCCCAATAATTCGGGTTGCGTTTGAACACGGCATACTCGTCCTGTTTATATTCAGCCAGCATCCATGGACCTGTTCCGACAGGCTCCTTTATGCCCTCCGACGTGTCTCCGTTATCGGGAAAGCCTGCCTCGCCAAGGAAGCGAAACGGACGGACGACAGACAAATCCTGAAGTACCGGATAATACGGCTCGGTGAGCGTCAGGCGAAACGTGTGGTCATCCACCGCTTCCGTCTTGGCGATGACATTAACCACGCCCAGCCAGCTGTGGGTGTCTTTATGTTTCATCACCGCATCAAAATTCTTTTTGACGATCCCAGCGTTAAAATCCGTTCCATCCGAGAACTTTACGCCTTGGCGAAGCTTGAACGTGTATGTTTTCCCATCATCCGAGATGGTCCATGATTCGGCCAAAGCCGGCTCCAGCTTTCCGTTCTCTTGGTAACTCACCAGCGGCTCGTACAGCATGGATTGGGCAAACAATTGCGAAGGGTTATACGTGTGAGGATTCATCGTGCCGATATCGCGAGGCCAGGACATCGTGATCGATTTGGCCTGGGATGATCCGTTTGAGGATGTGTTCGAAGAATCCGCGCCGTTCTCTGTATTGCTGCAGCCAACGACAACAAAGAGAAGCAAGAGCGTGGTCGCCAGCAGCAGGGCCGCGGTTTTACGATGATGTGTGAACATGGATGCAGTACCCCTTTTCAGTATTATGCAAAATATGATAATGATTATCATAATCATGGATTAAGAATAGGGACGAGCGCCGATTTTGTCAATATAAATTAAATGAAATGCACCTCCGGAACATATAGACAAAAAAAATATGCCCGTACAGAGCCGCTTGCACTCAGCAAGCTCTCTTACAGGCATATCCATTAACTCATGCTATTGGTCGCTGTTATTCTCCTTTTTTTTGTTCTTCGGCGTACCGTCGAGGCCATAGACCTCGTCATAAGCTTCAAAAATTTTACGGGCAATCGGAGATGCGCTAACCGATCCGAACCCGCCTTCAGGAACGACTACAGCTACGGCCAGTTTCGGGTTTTGCCTTGGTGCAAAAGCAATAAATACGCCGTTTTCTTTCTTGTTTGGCCCGCTGCCCTGCTGTGATGTGCCTGTCTTACGCGCAAAATCGTAAGGAAATCCGTCAAACGTGCTGAGCTTGGTCGCCATGCCGCGATGAATCTCGTCCCAATAGGCATCGGGGAACTCGACTTCGTTGAGCACCTTCGGTTTGATCTTGCGAACCACGTTGCCGTCGGCATCGCGAATTTCCTTCACCAGATGCGGCTCCATCCGTTTGCCCTTGGTCGCAATGGTAGTCACGTATTGGGCTAATTGCAGCGTCGTATATTTCGCCTGTTGGCCGAAGGAAGCAAACGCCAATTTGGTCAAGCCGGATTCAGAGGACTCATTGTATTCCAGTCGGCCCAAAAACTCACCAGGCAGATCCACTCCCGTAGATACGCCCAGCCCGAATTGCTTCATATATTCGTCCCATTTGTCGACGCCTTTGTCACCTCCATACTTCGCATACAAGCGTTTACCCACCATATCGATCATGAAGGCGTTGGAAGATTTCTGAATGGCCTGTCTGGCGTTGATGTGGCCGTTGTAAGCGGCGCCTGCGTTCTGGATGCGTCTTCCATCCTTGCCCAAGGTGGTGTACCCTAGATCGGGATACGTCTCTCCCGCTGTAAAAAGCCCTTCCTTCAGACCAATCAGCACGCTGAGCGGCTTGATGACCGACCCCAACAACACAACAGATTCGGCTCGCTTGCGCGAATCGTCGGGCGGGAAGGAAGCAATCGTCCCGTTCCGGTACACGTATTTGATTTTGTCGTAATCCCATTCGGCATTTGGATCGTAATCCGGCATGCTGGCCATCGCCACCACGTTGCCAGTATCGATTTCCATGGCCACCGCATAACCGGTTACGGCATTAGGCAGCTTGCGCAGTTCATCCGTAATAGCCTGCTGCGCCGCCATTTGAATGTCTTTGTGGATGGTGGAAATAAGGCTGTATCCCTTTTCGGGAGGCGTCTGCACGATGTTACCCTCCGGCAAGTTGCGCGAGTTAATGTCGATGGACTGGTATCCACTGCGCCCGCGCAGTTCTTCCTGGTATTGATATTCCAGCCCGTCCGCACCGACCATTTCTTCCTGGGCGTAACGTAGGCCCGGATCACGCTGGTCGACTCCGCTGCTGGCGATTTCCTGATACTTTTTGAGAGATCCCAGCCCCTTGTACTCCCGCGTATACCCGATGACTTGAACGGCCACTCCATCCGGGTCGTATCTGCGCACATTTTCCTCAAGCACCATCACGCCGGGATGCTGGGCCTTGTTTTCCATGAAATATGCGATTTCCTTGGTGTTCAGATCAGATTTGACCAAACGCGGCGTGTACCCGTGCGTCTTCTGGTAATCCAGATCAAGGCGTTTGATGATTTCTTCCGCGTCCGGCTGCTCTTTATCCCCTGGATTAAACTGCTTGAATATGCCGGCGAGATCTTCTGCGAGCTTCTGTGCCTCTTCCTGTCTCGCCCCATTGCTGTAATCTTCGTAAAGCATCACGTATAACGACTGCACGGGCTCGGAATAAGCAAGCGCGATCTTGCCCGTTGCGTCATAAATGGGGCCGCGTACAGGCGCCAGCGGAACGTCTTTCGTATTTCGGCTGGTCTCCATGTACGTCAGCTCCGGCCCTTCGACAAATTGAATGTAAGCCAGCCTGAATATGAGAACGCTGAAGATGACAAAGGCCACGAAAAAAAATGTATTCATCCTTAAGCTTGAAGGCCTATTGATCTGTCCATCCTCTTGAGATGTCTTTTTCTTTCCCCAAAGCTTGAACATGCTGTGTACCTCACCCATTCCCTGTCCAAAATAGTCTATACTTCATAAAACTCCCCCAGTGAAAGCACAACTCTGGATATTAACAGTCTACCAAAGCCACACTCCCATGTCGCCCAAATTTTGGTTACACTTTCGTCATCTGGAGGTTGGCATGGTATACATAAATAACGTGAAAAGGCCATTGCACGTTACCGGCATTTTTCCTCAAATACTAAAAAGGCCTTCTTCTTCGGATCTCTTCCCAATCCATACTCCGTACGACCTAAAAAAGACGACCTCCCTCCAGATCCATCCGAAGGGAAATCGCCTTGGTACTTATTCATTCAGTTGACTCATTGTTGCGTGTCAGCATTTTCCGTTTTGTCTTTTTTGGGAACGCCATCCAAACCATACTCTTCGTCATACGCGTCGAAAATCGCGCGCGCAACCGGCGCGGCACTCGTCGAACCGAATCCCCCTTCCGGGATGACTACAGCTACCGCCAGTTTCGGGTTGTTGCGCGGAGCATATGCGATAAATACCCCGTTATCGACATTTTTTCCCCCAACAACTTGTGTCGAGGTCCCCGTCTTCCTAGCAAAGTCATATGGGAAACCACTAAATGAAGAAACCTCGGTGGCCATCCCGCGCTGCACTTCGTCCCAATACGAGGAGTCGAAATCAACCTTGTCCAACACCTTCGGTTTGATCTTTTCTACAACGTTCCCCTCGGAATCGCGAATTTCGCTGACCAGATGCGGCTCCATCCGTTTTCCGCGGTTTGCCAGCATCGTTACGTATTGCGCAAGCTGCATCGTCGTATATTTCCCCTGTTGTCCAAAGGAACCATACACCAGCTTCGTCAATGAACTTTCCGTCTTGCTCGTGTATTCGCGATAGCCTAAATATTCATTTGGAAGATCGACGCCGGTAGAAACGCCCAGACCAAACTGTTTCATATATTTATCCCAAACATCGATTCCTTTTGCTCCGTAACTGTCATACAATTTTTTCCCGATTTCATCAATCATGAACGGATTTGAGGAATGACGAATGGCGTCGCGTGGACGGAGCGGTCCGTATACGTGTCCGCCCGCATTCTGTACCCTGCGATTGTCTCCGCCAAACGTGGTGTATCCTTTATCGCTATAAACGGTATTGGCCGTAAAAAATCCTTCTTTGAACCCGATCAGCACACTGAGCGGTTTGATGGTTGAACCGAGCAACACGACGGATTCGGCACGCTTGCCGCTGTCATCCGGCGGAAACCCTCGAATCGTGCCGTTCTGATAAATATACTTGATATCATCATACTGTTGATTGGTGATGCTTCCCGTTCTCCAAATGTTGGTATCGTAGTCCGGCATGCTCGCCATGGCAACCACTTTGCCCGTGTCGACTTCCATCGCAACGGCAAAGCCGGTTTTGGCATTTTGGTGATACTTGCCGGACACCAGATTGGTATGCAGCCATCTCAACTGATCCGTGATCGCCTGCTCTGTTTTGACCTGAATGTTTTTGTTGATGGTGGTGATCAGGTCATATCCTTTCTCGGGAGGGGTCGAACCAGCTACGCCTTCCGGAAGGTTGCGCAGGTCTACGTCCACCGAGTTATACCCGCTTTTGCCGCGCAGAATGTCCTGATACTGGAGCTCAAGTCCGTCAAAACCAACGAACTCGTTCTCGGTATACACGAGTCCAGGGTCGGTTTGCGTTTTATTTTTCGCATCGATCTCTTTGTACTTGTCCAGCGTTTTGGAACTTTTGAACTTCTTGAGATACCCGATCGTCTGTACGGCGACCGTGTCCGGATCGTAGTAACGAACGCTTTCCTCCACGATCTGGATACCTTTGAACTCATCCTTGTGCTGGAGGAAATACGCTACTTCCTCGTCCGAAAGATCGCTCTTGATCAAACGCGGCATGAACCCGTTTGCTTTGCGCGAATTCAGGTCCATCTCTTCGATGATTTCGTCGACGGACAATGAGGGCGATTCCTTTTTCTTATACTGCTCGAATACGTCATGCAGCCGCGTCGCCATGTCCTGAATTTCGGCGATATATGGACTCGGCTCGCCGTTCACGTCTCCATAATTTTTGTACAAGGTCAGGTAAAGTGATTGAATCGGCTTGGAGTATGCCAATTTCACTTCGCCCGTCGCATCGTAAATCGTGCCCCTGACCGGAGCCAGCGGAACATCCTTCGTTATGTTGCTCGCTTCCTCCTGGCTTAATTCGGGGCCTTCCACGAACTGCAAATAGGCCAATCGTACGATGATTACGCTAAAAATAATAAAGGAAGCAAAGAAAAACACGTTCATCCGGTAACTGAAACGCCGTTTGTCCGTAAGCTCTTCCTTCTCTTTGGAACGATTGTTCATCCGTTTTACCTCTTTCATGACTTGATGCTTTCCGCTCTGGCTTTGAGGTGATTATGAGTATAGGCAATGTCCTACAACATCCGTCCTACGCCCATTTGATTTCATATCCTTTTTATGCTGTCTCATCCTTCAGATGGGTATCTGAGAAATTCGGCGGATTGAACCAGTCCCCACTGACTGCCCATGTCGAATCAAGCGGAATCCAGCTCTTCGAATCGCTCAAATAGATTTCATTCCAAGCATGAGGCCCATAACCGCCCTGTCCGTTATATCCCAAGCCGGTTACCACCTTGACGTCCAGTCCTTGGGACCGTGCCATGACCGCATATAACCTCGCATAATCGATACACACGCCTTTCCGCGTGTCGAATGTGTCCTGCGGCGTCTGCTCATGCCAAATGCCTCGCTGTTCGTAATCTTCAACCTTGCCATAGTCATATTGAATGCGTGATCCAACCCAGTCATAAAGCGCCCTTGCTTTCGCTTCTTCGGTGGATTTGCCCTTCACGATCTCGGCTGCGGCCGCTTCGATATCCGTTGGGATGTTATGATCAATGACCTCATATTTGCGCTGCAGAATGCCGCTAAGCTCCTTCTGTACCGCTTGGGTAAACACCGGAAGCTGATCCTTGATCAGGTTGCCCGACAAAGGTTCAATGACCGACTTGGCGCCTTGCATGTAGATCGGCGACGCCTCAACGTACCTGCTGAACAGGCTTCCCGGATACAAACTCACGATCATGAACAGCACAGCAATAACGATCATGCCGCGTGCCGAACCGATGACCGTGCCGATCAGCGCGCCGGTAAATCGGCTGACGATCCCTTTCGGCCTGTTCCCGGGCTCGGCGTGATGATGCCTTACGTTAAAGAACATCATCGAGAACCATCCCAACAACATTCGAATGATCCCGTAACTCAATACGAACAGGACGGCAAACCTCATTAGCGGAAAATCCGCCACTGCCGTGACAAGGGTATAATACACCTGCTCCATGCGGCTTAACTCACGGCCCGGCATCGCCTGTGCATGATCGGACAGCCATTGCTGCACATAGGGTGCAAGCCATACCGTCAAACCTATGGATAACAAAATGCCTACCACGGTCATAATCCCATCCAGCAGAAAGGAAAACAGCCTCCCTGCCGAACGAGAAGCTCCCCTGGACCACCCTTGCAGCAAAGACGCCGCAACAATCAACAACAACAGAATCGTGATGCCGTTGAATTCCTTCAGGCTGTCCAGCCAACTTTGAAACACGTTGTCCATTCCTCCTTTTGCCTAAGAAGCCGGGGCTCCCACGTTCCCTTCCGCCTGTTTGATGAACGTCCGGATCGTGTCATTGTCCAGCTTCCATTCGCCGAGCGAAATGCCGCGAAACGTGACGTCCACTTTGTCCGAGCCAGCGGTTCCCTGAATCTCCACATTAGGACTCTTGATCGTAAACGCCCCGCCTTCGCCACGGCTGTAGGTTGCCTTGGAAGCCTCCTTAAGCATGATGCTCGTCGCTTCCTTCTTCAACGTATCCATTGTGCTGCTCTGCACGTCAGATACCGTCTGCTTGATCTGATCGAGGGAGATGCCGCTGTATATCACCAGAGCCGCAACGATGATAATGGCAATCGCCCATTTCAAAACCGTTCGGAGCACATTCATAACAAAAACCAGAATGATCAGCGCAATGACGATCACAAGCCAGTTCTGCATAACAAACTCTTTCCAAACTTCTATGTTCATGATTACACCTTCCGAATTAGAGTCGAGAAATGAATCTTCCCGAATATTATACATGATTTCCGGAGCCGCTGTCAGCTAAGCCCCATTCCCGTAAAAATAAGCGGTATAAGTTCGTCCCAATGCACGTACAAGTAGTACTACGGTTTTGCATGATCGGCATGGCCCGTCTGCAATCTTCCACATTTCAACGGCATCGCTTAACAAGGAGGGGCTTTTGTGAAAACGGCCATTTGGCTCTATCTGTTTTTGTTTCTCGCTGTCTTTGACCTGCACGCTCAATATCCCATACTGACGCCGTTCGCCATCTCGCTCGGTGCCGCCCCTACCTTCATTGGATGGATGATGGGCATTTACTCCCTGACGCATCTGCCTGGCAACCTGATTGCCGGTACGCAGATCGACAAACACGGCAGCCGCCGCTACATCGTATTCAGCCTGCTTGGCGCCGGGATCATTTTGCTGTTACAGGCATACGTCCAAACACCATGGCAGCTCTTGGCCCTGCGAGCCATCAGCGGCTTTGTGCTTGCCTTCTTGTCTCCGGCTTGCCTTGCTCTTCTGGCCCAGCTCTCCCGCGATCCCGTTACTCAAGGCAAATATATGTCCGGACACGGGGTTGTGCATACATTGGCTTCGGTCGTCTCTCCCGCGGCAGGCGCACTGATTGTGGCAAGCATCGGATTCTCGGCCACCTTCTCCAGCCTGGGTTACCTGCTCATTCTGACAGGCGTCATCGCTTTTTTGTCCATGCCCAAGGGATTGGTAGATGCAGCCAACGAAACAGAAAAAATTAAAGAAACCGTCCCGCCGAGCCCGTCCTCCGTCACTAAAGGGAGCAGCTCCGAAAAAGCGGCATTCATGCCTGTCTCATGGCGTTATTTCGCCCTTCCGCTGTTCATTGCTTGTGCCCAAGGCATCTTATTTTTTGAATTGCCGCTGCGCAATGGCGGCACAACATCCATCATGTCCACAGGGCTTATGTTTTCCATCATCAGTCTGGGCGCGCTCCTTACGCTGAGCATGCTGTTTCTCAACCGGTATTCCCCGAAGCTCCGCTTGACGTTGGGCGTGCTGCTGATGTCCCTGTGCTTCTTTGCTATGGCTGCATTTCCGGCGTGGCCTCTGCCCGGCATTCTGTTCGTGCTCGGATTGGCCAAAGGAATTACTTTTCCAGCCATGGCAACGCTGTTCATTCGTTTAAGCGGGGGCAGCAAGCTGGGCCGCATCTTCTCGTTACAATCCATCTTCACCTCAATCGGTTCGTTTATCGGACCCATCGCGGCCGGACAGCTTCGGATCGGGGTCTCTCCTTATTTCATTGCATTTCTATTGTTGATGTTAGGCATACTGCTGCTTCCCTATTTCAGATCGCGACATGAAGCGTCATCATCCCGTTCAGACCCGCATAGCATATTAAGCTGATTTCCCCGGTTTTCTGCCAACGAATCGGCTTCTTTTTTCCTTTTGACAGCACCCGAGCCGGTTCCGAGGTTTTCTTTGCATTATTCACCCGTTTACAGCTACACTATAGGTATTCCCGGTCGATTTCCGCTGTAACATTTCCCGGGTAATGTCGATACAAGCACTCGTTCAAGGGGTGAATAGGATGCCAATTCATGTCATTGTGGAAGGAAAGAATGACCGCAGTAAACTGAAACGCCTCGTTTCTCCCGAAATCAACATCTTATGCACGTTCGGAACATTGAATACCGTCAAACTTGAGGCCCTTCGCAAACAGGTCGGATATGACGAAGTGTACCTGTTTGTGGATAACGACAGCTCCGGCAAAAAAATCCGGGGTGTGCTGCGGGACGCTTTTCCCGACGCCGTCCAAATCTATACCCGGCGCGGCTATGCGGGCGTCGAAGGCACTCCGGACGAATACATCATCGCCCAACTCGAAAAGGCAGGTTTGGAGGAATATATCCAATATCCCGAACTGCCTTCGCTTTAATGGTTCTATATTTACCTCACAATCAATCACACAAGGCCACTGCGAGTGCAGTACCATCTTCCGATCGCTGTTATCCCCAGATTTTTTTCATTCCCTTTTTCTAAGGGGAAAATCCGGTGATAAGCCTATGCTTCCGATGCAGCTATCCTTCAGAAAGCTTTTAGAACGCTTCGCTTCTCCAGATTGGTTCTGCCTCTCCGTTTATGTGTGTATGTTTTTTTCGGTTTATATAGCCCCGAAAATAAAAAGGCTGCAAACAGGTTATCCCTGATTGCAGCCTTTTATTGTGCAGTGTCGTCTGTTCCTTATTACTCTTTAATCAAAGCGCGAATGTCCGCGGCAATCGCTTCCGGTTGGACGTCCTCCGTATTGAAGGCGTTGTACACTTTGCGCAGGTTGTTGTTTTTGTCAACCAAACCGATCATGTTCATGTGGGCAAAGTCGTCCTTGCTCTCGCCTTCAATCAGGATCTGAAACGAATCCCTGGCAAGCTGCTTCGTTTGATCCATATCGCCGCGCAGGAAATACCAACCCGCATAGTCCGCATGGAAGCGGTCGGCGAACGTTTTGATCTTTTCCCTCGTATCCACTTTCGGGTCAAACGAGATCGATACGAATGAAGCATCGTTGCCGAACGTATCATCTTCTTTTAGCAGGTCCTGCACCTGCGAAAGGGTAAATGTCGTAATCGGGCAAACATCCGGACAGCTCGTGAAGTAGAAATAAAATAACCGAACCTTGCCTGCCGTATCATCCAGCGAGATCGTTCGCCCGTCCACATTTTCCATGGAGAAGGATTGAACTTCACGAATCTCGGGCAGTTTCTCTTTGCCGGCGAATACGGTATTCCATGTCAGATATACAGCCATGATCAATGCCAGTCCCAGCAGCATCCAGGTCCACTTATACTTTTTCAGCATCACATTCGTCCCTTCTGTTCATTTGCCCAACTTTCGGGTCGTTTCCATTGTCTATGTATACAAATCACCTGTTTATGAATAAGCTCTCATTATTGTAACTGTTTTTCCAGCAATTGCCCATGCCTTTTGCGCATTTCTTCATGGAACCTGTACAGTTCCCCTATTTTCTGATGTTTTGCTTCGTGTCGCGGGGATATTATACACTGGATATGGGCATCACCTTAAGATAGATACACGTCATTGCGTACAGAAAAAAGAAGGATTTCAAAGGAGTCGTTTATGGACACTTCCACACATTTTGTCATGGGCGTCGGTTTGGCCGGTCTGGCTTATGTCGATCCGGTCGTAGCTTCGAACCCCACGCTTGCCGCAGCTGTCATGATCGGCACGATTGTCGGCTCGCAGGCACCTGACATCGACACTGCGCTGCGCCTCAAAAGCAATTCCCTGTACATCCGGAACCATCGGGGACTTTCCCATTCCCCTCCGTTCCTGCTGTTATGGGTAGCGCTTATTACAGGCGCGATCGCGCTCTTTTTTCCGAATGTTCCCATTAGCCATGTCGCGGGCTGGACCGCCATCGCTGTCTGCGTACACGTGTTTACCGATCTGTTCAATACGTATGGAACCCAGGCGGGCAGGCCGTTCACGGAACGCTGGATTGCCTTGAACGTCATTCACATCTTCGATCCGTTCATGTTCGCTTCCCATGTCGTGGCCATTCTCTTATGGGCTTTCGACCTTGTCGCACCTGCTCCGATGTTCATCACGCTGTACGTCGTGATCGCATTGTATTACGTCTGGCGAGTGGCCGCTCATGCCAAAGCCGTCGCGAAGGTGAAACAATTGGATCAGGCCAAAGGCAAAACGAAGGCCCATTACATGGTCATCCCTACGATTTCGTGGAATCAATGGCATATCGTGAAACGGTATGCTGACGGCTCCTATGATATCGGCAAGATGGAGCACGCTCAACTGATATGGAATCTCCATGCAACGTCATCGACCCATGCCGCCGTGGAAGCGTCACGGAAATCATCCGAGGTGGCTGCGTTTCTGTATTTCACGTCCTATGCCGTCGCTGAAGTCGAAGAGCTGTCCGCAGGGTATAGAGTCCGGTGGGCGGACGTAAGATATCGGCATCGCAAGCAGTATCCTTTCGTTGCCGTCGTCGTTATGGATCGAAATTTCGAAACGATTGATACGTACGTCGGCTGGTTAAGCGAAGAGAAGATGAACAAAAAACTTTTATCTGCCCGGTCTTGACGAAAGTTGCGGGGAAGGGCAAAATCAAACATAGGAGCCGGTGCAAAAGCAAAGCCCGGAGCGTTTCCCGCTCCGGGCTTTTTTTGGAGATATTGGTACCGCGAAAATTATGATGGATTATTTGCCAGACCCAGCCAGAGACTGCTCAGCCAGTTGGACCAGACGTTTAGTGATATATCCACCCAGAGAACCTGTTTCGCGGGACGTGTAGTTACCGTAGTAACCATCCTGTGGGATTGTTACGCCCAGTTCTTGCGCAGCCTCCATTTTCAATTGTTGCAGAGCTGCTGTTGCTTGAGGTACCACCAAGTTGTTAGAACGAGATCCTTGAGCCATATTTAAAATCTCCTTTCAATCTGTGTCTGTGATGTATTGCAAGCTTGCAAGATTATTATGGCTCTCCCGTATCAGGTTATACGGAATTTTCAACAAAATCATGATGGAGGTTTTTCCCAATGAGCAAAGGCTTGTCTTTATGGTTTGCGTTTTCGTCCATTGTTTTGTTAACGGTTACAGCAATTACGATGTCTTATTCCGGTTGGCTTGCTGCACTTCTGTTTGTGGCATCTATCGGCAATATCGGCTGGGGCTTTGTCATTCGCGCCAAAAAAGAGCGCCAATCCTTGGGATCGCCGAATTCCGCATCCTGAGTATTCCCAAGCCTGCTGAATTTTTCAGGCTGCAAGAGAAGCGCCATTCGGCATTTTTTATGACAAAAGGAGCGAATCGCCCAGGCAACCATTGCCGGCGAATCCCGCTCCTTTTTGTCATGTTCGCAGAACCCTTCCGCAAGATGGCTCAAGCCTACTTGCGTTTAGGGACAAACCCCATGCGTTCCTTAACTTCGCGAATGGTTTTGTCGGCCACTTCTTCGGCACGGCTTGCCGAAACCGCCAAGATTTCGGTCAGTTCGCCCGATTCGCGAATTTCGCGATACCGCTGTTGCAGCGGCTCAATGACCGAAACGACGGCTTCTGCCAATTCCTTTTTGAAAGGACCGTACATTTGCCCCTCGAAGCGCTCAGCCACTTCGTTCAGCGTAATTCCCGCGCATTCCGCATAAATGGTCATCAAATTGCTGACTTCAGGTTTGTTCGCAGGATCATACACGACCTCGCGTCCCGAATCCGTCGTGGCACGGCTGATCTTTTTGCGGATTTCGGCCGGTGTGTCCAGCAACGAGATGTAACTGCCCGGATTCGGGTTACTTTTGCTCATCTTGCTGGATGCGTCATCCAAAGACATGATGCGTGCGCCAACCTTCGGAATATACGGCTCCGGAATCGTGAAGTAGTCCCCGTAACGATGATTGAACCGTCCGGCGAGATCGCGCGTAAGCTCCAGGTGCTGCTTCTGGTCGTCCCCGACCGGAACGAGATCGGCATTGTAGAGCAGGATGTCCGCAGCCATCAACGACGGATACACGAACAAACCGGCTCCGACCGATTCTTTGCCTGACGACTTGTCCTTAAATTGCGTCATGCGTTCCAGCTCGCCCATCGCGGTGAGTGTGGTCAGCAGCCATCCAAGCTCGGCATGCTGCGGAACGTGGGATTGCAGGAAGACGTTGGACTTGGTCGGATCGATTCCTGCTGCAATAAACAGAGCAGCAACCGCCTCGGATTGCTCGCGAAGCGCTGCCGGCTCCTGCGGAACCGTGATGGCGTGCAAATCCACCACCATAAAATGGCACTGATAATCATGTTGCAGCTTGACGAAATTTTTGATCGCGCCAATGTAATTGCCCAGCGTAAGCTTGCCGCTGGGCTGAATTCCTGACAAAACGGTTTTCATATGACAAATTTCCTCCCTTAGATCGTGTCGAATTACAATCGTTATATTTTTGTACGCAAAAAGATCCCACATCCGCAAGGGACGTGAGACCGTGGTGCCACCCTAATTCACATTTCTTCCTTCAAAGAAATGCCTTCCATTTCCGTAACGTGGAATAGACGTCAGATCCTACTGCAGGCCTGTCCTGCCTTCTCGGCTGCCGGCCTGGTTCAAACCCGCGCTCCAGAGTCCATTCGGCAATAAGTCCCTCATCGGTTCGCATCCTCCACCGACTTTCTGAAGAGAGCTCTCATAGCTTACTTGTCCCTGTCATCGCTTTATCCTGTTTCAAATTCATTCAAACAACTTCTGTCTAATTCATATTAATGCGCAAGCGGCGGATTGTCAAAACCGGAAGAGCTTTTTTTACCCCCGGCCCTAAAATCTGTTATGATGGAATTGTTCATTGAAGGTAAGGCACATCATGATCCGACGGTTCCGGGAGACTGTTGTGCACAATTGACACGCCTGCAGGCGGCATGCTATCTTTGAGCCGCGCAGACAGATTTCAAGTGGGAAAAGGAGCATCCAAATATGAAACAAGTGACCAAAGGCCAATGGAATGGTTACGACACGTATATTCTACATAGCCGTGAACTGGAGATTACCCTGCTGCCTCGTCTGGGGAATAATATCATTTCGATTCGGGACATGGTACAGAATCGCGATGTTGTTCGCAGTCCAGAGGAAGACGAGCTTGCCTTTTATCTGCAGAAGCCTTATCACTTCGGCGTACCTTTGCTGGTTCCGCCAGGGCGTATCCATCGTGGCTCCTTCGAATACGAAGGCGTCCCCTACCAATTTGTTCAAAATACGGCCCATGACAATCATATCCATGGACTCCACCGCACTCAAGCCTGGTGTGTCAGTGACATAGAAGAAGACGAAGACGGCTGCGCGATCACCACCGAATTTCTGACTTCCAGCGATGAGGACTGGATGGCGCAATACCCCATTCCGCTTAAGCTTGAAATGACATTCAGGCTGCAAAACGCTGTCCTGAGCCAGAAGCTGAAAGTGACCAATCTGGGTTCGTCTCCCGCCCCGTTCGGGATGGGTTATCATACATGGTTCTTGCTGGACGGCAAACCTGCGGAATGGACGCTGCAAATCCCCGTTTCCGGAGAATATGCCCTCAATGAGGAACAACTGCCTACAGGCGCGATAGAACCGCCAGGCGAGTGGGCAGCCCTTAATGAAGGGATGAACATGGAAGGACGCAACTGGGATAACATTCTCAAGGCGACACCGGGCCAGCCGGCGATTGCCCATTTAATTCGCCAAGATGGTTATCAAATTAAATATTCAACAGATGAAGCCTATTTCAAGCATTGGGTACTATTCACAAAGGGTGAATCCGATCAGTTTTTGTGCATCGAGCCATATACCTGGCTGTCGGACGCCCCGAACTTATCTCTGCCCGCTGAAGAGACGGGGCTAATTCGTCTGGAACCCGGATACCCTGTCGAGCTGCTCACGCACATTGAAGTCGTTCCGCCCGCAGAATAGCTGCTTCTTTCTGCTCCATTGCCGGGTTTCACATGAAACTGCTTGGCCGATCCTTAACGGATCGGCTTTTTCTTCGTTTAGGAGCATTTCATTCCAAATGTTACCTCGCCCTCTATCGGGTATATTTCTCGCACCTGCAACCATACTAACATCACCAAGACATAAGGAGGTGATACACATGTACGGAGGTCAAAACCAAGGTAGCGGAAACCGTTCTTCCAACAACCTCGTTGTTCCCCAAGCTACAGCAGCACTGCAGCAATTGAAAATGGAAGCTGCACAGGAGCTGGGTGTGACAATCCCTCAGGATGGTTACTACGGTAACTACACGTCCCGCGAGACAGGTTCCCTGGGTGGATATATCACTAAACGTCTGGTTCAAATCGCTGAGCAGCAATTAGCGGGTCGTTCCTAACACTCGGAATAATTGCTTGGATTACCTACAGCAACATGCGGCCTTCTTCGGAAGTGCCGCTTTTTATGCTCATCGTCATGAAGTCGATCCCAAGCCGGAATCCTTGTATGTATTGGTTCTAGGGTAGCGGATCATAAGATTGGCCATATTGTAGTTGGACTCCATCGTAGCGTCTACCATGATCATGCCTTGCCTAACCGTAAAATCAAAAGAAATTTCTCCGTGCGTCCAATTCCGCTTGAATTTCAGCGTCTCTAGGGCCATGGCCCGGAATGAAGCACGCTGGGTCTCGTTCAAACCTTCGTGATCGGATTCCATTTGCCCATTGCGTCCAGCTATCGGATTATGTCGAATACCAAACTTCCCAATGACATTATTTCGTATTTGCACAAACAAAATTCCTGACCCCACCCCGCCTAACTCCTGATCCACTTCTTTGAACACCAAATCCAATTGTCTTGCTAACGAAATCTGGTCAATTTTTACCACATCTATTCCTCCTTTATGCAATAAGACCTGAAAGTTCAGGACTTACGGCTCATTATATGACATCATATTGGCCTATTCAACAATAATAAACAAATTTGGGTATTGCTTACTATATGTTGCGCAAATAATTGCCATTCTCCGACTTTTATACGAGTTTTTTCTTTCTATTACGACATCGGTATTCGACAAAAAAACCTGCAACCCTGTGTGAAACACAGCATTGCAGGTTAAGATTACTGGATGCTTGCAGGCGCTGCCTACTCCGTCATGGCAAGGAACTGTTCGATATCATCCGTAACGAGCCGGGCAGCATTCTGCCAGAAATCAGGCTTCGTCAAATCGGTGCCGAGATGCTTCTGCGCCAGTTCCTCAACGGTCATTCGTCCGGTATCCCGCAGCAAGTCATCATACTTGTCTGCAAATGCGGTACCCTCTTGTTGCGCTCTGGCGTAAATGCCCGCGCTGAACATATAACCGAACGTATAGGGAAAGTTATAGAACGGAACGCCTGTCAAATAAAAATGCAGTTTGGATGCCCAAAAATGCGGATGGTTCGACGCGAGCACGCCGCAAAACGCTTCATCCTGCGCCTCAACCATGAGTTTGCACAATTCATCGGCGCTGACCAGCCCTTGTTTTCGTTTTTCATAGAAACGGGTCTCAAACAGAAAACGTGCATGAATGTTCATAAAGAACGCGACACTGCGCTGAATTTTGTCTTCCAGCAAAGCCAGCTTCTCCTGCTCGTCCGTCGCGGCCTGAACAAGCGCATCAGCCACGATCAGCTCCGCAAAGGTGGAAGCCGTCTCGGCTACGTTCATCGCATAGCGCTGGTTCAAGGCAGGCAGCTCCTCCATGATGTGCTGGTGGTACCCGTGGCCCAATTCATGTGCAAGCGTGGATACATTGGAAGGCGTGCCGGAGAACGTCATGAAGATTCGGGTGGCTTTGCTCAAAGGAAGCGAAGTACAGAACCCTCCAGGACGTTTGCCGGGGCGATCCTCGGCTTCAATCCACCGTTTCTCAAAAGCCATCTCCGCAAATGCGGACAATTTGGGACTGAACTTGGCAAACTGTTCGACAATATTCAACGCGGCTTCGTCATAAGTCACTTTTCCGCCCGCTGTGCCCACAGGAGCATCCACGTCACTCCAGCTGAGTTTGTCTACGCCCAGCAACTTGGCTTTTCGTTCGAGATAACGCACGAGCGCCGGTTTGGCATCGTTAATAACGCCCCACATCGTATCCAAGGTCTGGCGGCTCATGCGGTTGATCGCGAGCGGTTCCTTCAAAATATCCTCCCAGCCGCGATTCTCATACAGCTTCAGCCGGAAACCGGCCAGATGATTCAGCGTATCCGCGCAGAAATCTTCCACATCGGTCCAGGCCTGTTCCCATTTGGCGAATACGGATTCGCGAACGTTCCGGTCGCTATCGCTCAGCTTATTGGAAGCTTGGCCTGCAGACAGCATCACCGTTTCACCATTTTGTTCAAATGGAATGTTCACTTTGCTTACAATGGTGTTGTAGAACTTGCCCCAGCCATGGTAACCATCGACACCCAGATCCAGAGCAAGCCCCTCCATCTCAGGCGACAATTTCTCCCGGGCCAGACGACGGCTTTCGTTCAAAACAAAGCTTAGCGGCTGCCATTCATCTCTGGCGATCCATGCTTCCCATACCTCATCTGGGGTCTGGCTAAGCAGGTTGTCAAAACGCGCTTTGCTGCTATTCAGCATGGCTGCAATAGAGCTGACGGTTCCCTGGAGCTGGGCGGCCTTTTTGTCAGCCTGGTTTTGCGCGGACAGACAGCTCACGAATGCGGAGCCTTCGGAAATGCGAACGTTACAGCTTTGCAGCAGCTCCAGTACTGGATCGAATACATGTGTAGCCTTGGCAGAGGTAGGTACAGGCGTTTCCTGCAAAAGCTGCTGCAGTTTACGCACGTCCTGTTCCAGATCCTTCAAATAAGCAGCAAATGCTGCGGAGGAGGATCCCCCGCTAAAAACGGACTCCAAATCCCAAACGGGCTGTAATGGCATTTTCATATTGCGCGACACCTCTCCCTTATCACTATATATTCGAAATCAATGAATTCAAACTGGTGTTATGCATGATCGTTCACTATACTATAGAGACAGTTCAAGCCACACTCAGGAGGTTATATTAGATGAAACCTTTGCAAATATCGGCAGACACTGCCGTCAAATTAGCGGAATCTCTCGGCGTCCCGCTCGAGCACTTGATGCATATGCCGCAGCATATCCTGTTGCAAAAAATCGCGGAATTGGCCAAAACGGAAGCAAGCACTCCCAAACCATCTTCTTCGGAAGGCGATCAGCAATGATTCCTTTCGAAAACAGCTGGCCCTACGACATCGTTATGGGCGATATCTATATGCCGCAATGCCCGTTCTGCAACGCGCACAATGTGCTGCTTCCCTTGAAACCGAAGGAGCTTGTTCGCATCCGGGAAGGCAAAAAGAAGCTGCTCGTCCTGCCCTGCTGCAACGGCAGCATGACCATCGTCGACAATGATGCCGACTATCTTCTTGCCAGCTCTCCGCTTCGCAAAGCATAATCCAGATTTGCCTACAAGGGGCTGCGCTTCGCAGCCTCTTTGTCTGCTTCGAGCATTTCCTCGGGCAATTCCATCTGTCCGGAAATCATCTGTTCGCGAAGCAGCGCCCACTGTTCCCTTGACGCGCGAATCATGGCCGCATCCGTGATACGCTTATCATGGATCACTCGGCCGAACCATTTGACCGCTTCATGAAAACGGCCTATTCTGCGGTTCAGCTCACCGATCAGGTAGAGCAACCTTGCTTCATTGCTGCCCGCGCCTTCCATTTCGAACACCTTGACGTAGGCATCCAGGCTGAATTCCAGAAAACGGCGCTCCTGTTCATGATCTTCCCGATACCGGTATAACCAGGCGATATGGTGGAGCAACCCGGCAATGACCCTGTCCTTCTCTTTGATGGCCTGAGCACATAATAACCCAAGCTTGTACGTTTCCAAGGCGTTAGCCAGCGTGCGCGGTCCGCTGTAATCGCGTTTTTCCCAACGGCTGCCGACCTGATCCATAAAGTTTTTCTTCTGCAGATCGCTCAGCTTTTCGGTGGAATTTTCCGTCGAGGCGAATCCGCACTCCGGGCATATGCGCACGACGTAGAAATCCGGGTTTTCTTTTTTATAATAGGCGCAAAAATCGGAATCTGAACGGTAAGGCCGCTTCAAACTCGGTCTTACCCGCGAGGTTTCGAATACATGCTCGCAATAATTGCATGTGATTTTCACTTTATACAGAGGTTCCAGTTCCAGATCCACTTTCTCCACTCCTCTCCGAATGCCTGATAGCAGGCTAAGGCGTATTTACGAAATGGTAAGCCGGCCCCGACAAACGTTGGAGAATAAAGGAATGCAGCGGCTCTTCCACACCAATCTGTGTCAATGCTTGATCCATGCAAGCGAGCCAAGCCTCTGCCCGCTGCACCGTCACTTCAAACCCCATATGGCGGGCACGCATCATCGGATGACCATATGCTTCGGAAAACAGAGCAGGCCCGCCAAAAAATTGCGATAAAAACATAAATTGTTTCTCCATGACCGGTCTGATATCCTCAGGAAACAGAGGGGCCAGCTGTTCGTTTTGCTGCACAATGGGATAGAACGCTTCGACCAGAGCACGAACGCCCTGCTCACCGCCAAGGTTGTCATAAATACTTTGTCCTGGGTTCATTGGGCAAAACCTGCTTTGATCGTGTCGAATTTTGGCATTTATTACACTCCTATGCTTAATCTTAACAATACCTGCATGACTCGTAAGGCTCAGGCTGCAGTTGACCTAAACCTCATTCTATCAAAAAAATCCCAAAACTCCTATCTAACATGACATAGCTTTCCTTCAATTTATCCGCTATATAAACCACACGAATCAATCACACAAGGCCTCTGCGAGTGCAGTACCATCTTCCGATCGCTGTTATCCTCAGATTTTTTTATTCCCCTTTTCTAAGGGAACATCCGGTGATAAGCCTATGCTTCCGATGCAGCTTTCTTTCAGAAAGCTTTTAAGCGACCGCTTCGCTTCTCCAGATTGGTTCTGCCTCTCCGTTAACGTGTGTTTGTTTTTTGCGTTTATATAGACGCCGCCTAACGTAAACAAAAAAAGCACCAAACCGAAGTTTGGTGCATCACTCGATTTAATAGCTTCTCCAGTCCTCTTCCTCGGAAGGGACCAGAGAGGCTCGGATTACATACACAAATGCGCAAACCAAGATTCCCATGACAAGGCTCATCATCATTGCTCCATCCGTTCTGAATTCCACCGTCTGGACAATTGGGTGACGTATAGGCGTTGGGTTCATTTTAGCATACATCGTTTAAAAATACAGCCATTTATGCAAGCGTTTTCTTTATGAAAATGGTACTGTTTGTCCCTGCCGTTTCATATTATCGGAGAGACGAGCTTTTGTTGATTTCCGCCTTCATTCCAAACTAAAAAAGGAGAACTTTATGGCCGCAACCCAAAAGTGGATTCCCGCAATGATTGCCTTTGCGCTGCTCCTGATGTGTGGACTGATGGCCATGTTCCCAGCCGAAACCTGGCATGCGGGAGTGCGCGGACTCTCAATCTGGTGGGACGTGTTGTTCCCTTCCTTATTCCCGTTTCTGGTGCTGTCCGAGCTGTTGCTCGGATTCGGCATCGTTCATTTTCTTGGCACGATGCTTAATCCGTTGATGCGGCCGCTGTTTCGCGTGCCGGGAAGCGGAGGATTCGTATTTGCAGTCAGCTGCGCCTCCGGATATCCGACAGGAGCCAAACTTACGGCACAGCTGTATGAACAAAAGCTGGTTACGCGCGAAGAGGGCGAACGTCTGGTCTCTTTTACAACATCATCCGATCCGATCTTTATGATCGGGGCTGTATCGGTCGGTTTTTTCCACAACGCGGCCATTGCTCCTGTGCTGGTAATCGCCCACTACGCTTCCGCATTCATTGTCGGCGTGCTCATGCGCTTTCACGGCTCCTCAGGCACGATTCCATCGGCTCCCGCATCGGATGCGCATGTCCTCTCCTCCGGTGAACGGCAAAAAAACAGGGTCGCAAGGGCCATTCGGGCCATGCATGAAGCACGCCTGGCAGATGGGCGACCGCTGGGGGAACTGCTGCGTCAGGCGGTCGCATCTTCCCTCCGCCTTATTATTATCGTCGGCGGGCTGGTTGTATTCTTTTCGGTCATCATGGAGCTTCTGGTCCAGACAGGGGCACTCGGTCAATTGTACCGGTTTACCGAACATTTGCTTCAGCTTGCCGGCCTGCCTTCTGCCGTTTCCCACAGCCTTGTCGGCGGATTGTTCGAAGTCACCTTGGGTGCCAAAGAAGCGGGAGCTGCCGGCTCGGCAGTCCCCCTTCCGTATAAAGTGGCCGCCGCCGCGTTTGTACTGTCCTGGGGCGGGTTATCCGTTCATGCCCAGATTATGAGCGTGCTCAGCCACACTCCGCTCAGGTACGGTCCTTTCCTGCTCGCTCGGGTTATTCACGCGTTGATTGCACCCGTACTCGTTCTTCTGTTATGGTCGCCCATCACGGGAAGTTTGACGCAATCCGTGTTCCATCCGTCGGGCGTGATTTCCGAGCAAAGCGTCTATAGGGCGGACTGGTCCTTGATCCTGTTTTCCGGGATCGGCGTGCTTGCAGGCATGATACTGTTTATGCTAAGCATCTCTTTCATGTGTTCGCGGTTCCTGCCTCGTCGCATCGAAAGGTAGGCCCCTTCGTCACCATTTCGTCATTTAGTTTCCGCTAAACGTTGTGTTCTTCCGTGGAATTGATTATCATCGGTAATATAATGACCACAAAGGAGCTTTCATCTTGAGATACTATGTTCAAGACCGCGGAGACCAGTTATCGATTGAACTGAGTCAGCAGTTCCACGCGCTGGCCAAAGAAGCCGGATTCAAGCTTGATGCAGAATCCCCGCAGATCGTCATTTCCATTGGCGGAGACGGAACCATGCTGCAGGCCTTTCACAACTTTATCGACCGGATTCCGGAAATCGCCTTTGTCGGAGTCCATACAGGCCATCTCGGGTTTTATGCCGATTGGAAGAAGGATGAGCTGCGCGAACTGATTGATTTGATGAGCGGCAAAGGAGACCCGGAACTTCTCAAGCCCCGCATTGTGCAATATCCGCTGCTCGAGCTCGAAATTCGCAAAAAATCCGGCAACGCCTCGTACATTGCCTTGAACGAATTCACGCTCAAAGGCGTGGACGGCACGGTCGTCGCGCAGGTGGACATCAATGACGTTACCTTCGAGATGTTTCGGGGTGATGGAATCTGCGTATCCACGCCGTCAGGCAGTACGGCCTACAACAAGGCGCTTGGAGGCGCTATGGTTCATCCCACCATTGATGCGATTCAAATCGCGGAGATCGCTTCGATCAATAACAGGGTCTACCGGACGCTCGGCTCGCCCATCATTTTGCCCAAACATCACCACTGCGACATTTTTTCGCGAAAAGAACAGCGTTTGCTGCTGACGATCGATCATGTCAACGTGATGGTTGAGGATTTGATTTCGGTACGCTGTCAAGTATCCAGCCAAAAGGTAAGCTTTGCGCGTTTCCGTCCCTATCCGTTCTGGAGCCGGGTACGTACTGCATTTTTGGACTAGCCCTGCCAGAACACTTCGGGCACCTGTCGAAACAACAGCACCCCCAATAATAAGCAAACCAAAAAGCGGCCCTGTTCAGGAGCCGCTTTTGGCTTTCGGTGGCTGATCCTTGCTCTTTTGCAGCACGAAATATGCACAACCGAAATTGCAGTATTCATTAATGTAATCGACCATATGCGAAATGGCAGAGTCCTTGTTGGCCTTGGGATGGTTGTCCCGGTAAAATCCCTTCAAGCGCAGCTGGCTGTATCCCCAGTCCCCGACGATATAGTCGTAACGCTCCAGCACTTCGCTGTAACGATCGCGAAACACCTCGGGATTCCAGCCGTTTTTATGGTTCTGCACGATCTCGTAATTTTTGTTGCCGACCTGTACGATCACTTTTTCCTTGGGCCGCTCTTCGGGCTTTTCCTGAATTTGATCCTGGATCTGCTCCTGCTCGGGCGCCATGCTTTTCTGTTCTTCCAAGCCTGTATCCTCCATCATGCGAGTGTTGCCGCTTGCTCCGTATGCTTCGTCGCAGATTTGACTTGCTCATGGGCATGATAGGAGCTGCGCACCATTGGGCCGGATTCGACGTGGCTGAAACCGCGCTTCAAGCCTTCCTGTTTCAAGGCCGCAAATTCTTCCGGCGGATAGTATTTTTCCACGTACAGATGCTTCTCTGACGGCTGCAAATACTGCCCTATCGTCATGATATCACAATCCACAGCCCGCAGGTCGTCCATCGTTTGCAAAATTTCATCATATTCTTCGCCTACGCCAAGCATAATGCTTGATTTGGTCGGGATGTTGGGCTGCATTTCTTTGGCGCGTGCCAGCAGCTCCAGAGACCGTTTGTATTTCGCCTTTGCCCGGACCTTATCCGACAGGCGTTCAACCGTTTCAATATTGTGATTCAGAATGTCCGGCTTCGCATCCATGACGATTTTCAAGGAGTCGCGATCCCCCATAAAGTCAGGAATAAGCACTTCCACGCTGCAGAGCGGCAGACGCCGACGCACGGCTTTGACCGTTTCTGCAAAAATGGATGCCCCTCCATCCTTCAAGTCGTCCCGCGCCACGCTGGTGATGACGCAATGCTGCAGGTTCATCTGCTCGGCCGCTTCCGCTACCCGTTCAGGTTCCTGCAAATCGAGCTCCGTCGGCAAGCCGGTATTTACCGCGCAGAACCGGCATGCCCGTGTGCAGATGTCGCCCAAAATCATAAAAGTGGCCGTTCGATTGGCCCAACATTCGTAAATGTTCGGGCACCTCGCTTCCTCACATACCGTATGTAAGGTTTTGGAACGCATCATGTTTTTGATTTCCTGATAATTATCGCCGGTTGTCAATTTGATCCGAATCCAGTCCGGTTTCGGCTCCTTAACACGTTTAGCCAATGTATAAACCTTCTTTCTACTGAAGTTAGGCTGTTCTCGGAACATATTATACCATGAAAGCGTTGGAAAAACTCCCATTTGTCACATCTTGTCCGATTCGGCCCCAAATGGGATAAAATTCACGCTTTTGTAGAACGCTACGAAAAAGTGCGATTCAGACGGAAAGGAGGAAGCTTCTACCGTGAAAAAGCGTTTGAACGCGCGATTATACCGTCATCGCTGGATCTACATCGGTTTTGCCGTCCTGCTGCTAATTCCTGGTTTGTCCGTGCGAACCTACGCCAAACCCGCAGCACCCGAACCAAGGCCGCAACTTAAGGAATTGAAGCCTGCGGAAATTTTTGCCGAAAGAAGGCATTTGTACGAAAGCATCGGCCAAATGACCGACATTCCGTGGTACAGGCTCGCCGCAATCGATCAGTATGAGCGAACGCTCACCCGAGCTCATCCGAAGGACCGCAAACACCCGGAGCGGCTGACAGGCATATTCATGACGTCTCCGGCCTGGAGAGGCTGGCTGAATCCGGATGAAACGGATCAGAAGCCGCAATCGATCCTGGTCTTCGGCGGTTACGGGCGCGACGGCTCCGGCGACGGTATGGCCGACGCCAATAACGATGTCGACGTGTTGTACAGCATGGCTGAATTTATTCGAAAGCACGGAAACCGGCAGGAGGATTTCAACATCGCCCTATGGGAGTATTACCACAATTCCCGCGCCGTGCAGCGGATCCAGCAATTCGCCAAGCTGTATGAGCATTTCGATACGCTGGACCTGTTTGCGCACGCCTTTCCCGTGCCCCTCGGTACCAATTATTCCTATCGCAGCACCTGGGGAACGAAGCGCAGTTGGGGCGGCTACCGAATCCATGAAGGAACCGACATTTTCGCGCCTTATGGTCTCCCCGTTCGCAGCACCTGTTACGGGATCGTGGAAGTCAAAGGCTGGAATCCGTTCGGGGGCTGGAGGATCGGCATCCGGGACTTGAACAACCATTATCATTATTACGCGCACTTGTCCGGTTTCGACAAAAAGACGCATATCGGCCAAATCGTTACTCCAGGCCAAATCGTCGGATGGGTGGGCAGCTCGGGCTACGGCAAACCGGGCACGCAAGGCAAATTTCCGCCCCACCTTCACTATGGCATTTACAGGGACAGCGGGCTTGCCGAGTGGTCGTTCGACCCCTATCCGCTGTTGAATCATTGGGAGAAGGAAGAATACCGCCAAATCAAAGCAGGCAAAAAAAATAAATGATGCGCAGGCACCGACCAAACAGGACCTCGATGGAACGAAACCGTTTGTTTCTTTCCATCATGAGGTTCTGTTTGTCATTTGTTTTAATGGCTTTCATGCGCCGCGTCCGTCTGCGGTTCCTCCTCCATGCCGGGAATCGCGGGCTGCGGCTCGTGTTGTCCACCAGGCAGAGTCTGCTGCGGCACGACAGGCGTGCTCAGGCTTCCGCTGCCCGATACGCCGCCGCCTTGGCCCGACGGCAGGGCAATGGCAGGTGCACCGTTACCGTTATCTCCTACAGGCCTTCCTTGGTTATCGTAGTAGTACATGGGAACATCCCCTACGACTAACAGGTAGGAAATCGGAATTTCCGTATCCACCGTTTCGGGTTCCATATCAAACGGGACAACGACCGCGACTTCCGCAATAATGCGGATGTATACTTCGACCAGTATCATATTGATGCCCGCGTTCTGTTGGCGGGTATTCAGGTCGACTTTGACCGCGCCTTGAGGCTCTACCCGGAGCGGAATGCTGGGTCCGAACGATGCCAGAACGGGGCTTCCCAACGCCTGGCCGAGAGGGATCTTTTCTTTCAACATATGGATGTTCTGCAGCGTGGACTGCACGATGTTCATCGTACTTGCGGTGATGCGCATATGTTCGTCATAGTTCAGCATGAAACCCGAAACTTTTCCGGTTTGATCCGTCTTCCAATCGATCAGCCCTTCCGTCGCTTTTCCTTCGGCCACTTGTGCGGTGATCGCGCTGTTAATCGCCTCCGTCGCAATCTGCTTGACCCGGATCTTGGCCAAATGCATGATTGGCGGCTTCATTTTTTTCTCGACGTAGGCAAACCCCTGCAGCACGCAAAAAACCGATACCAGCAAAATAATCAGCCATATGCGCCGCTTTCCGCTTGGCAGCTTTCGTGGTTTCCTTATCCTGCGGCTTCTCCAGCGCATTCTTCTTCTCATCATCGGGCAATCCTCCCCTGCAGGATGAGCTGTAATGTATACGTTATCCTTATGCAGGACATGGCCGAAAAAGAAGGACAATGCCTCAGCTCACCGCAAGCAACAGGACTAGGCCGGGCAAACGCAAAAAAGCCTCGCGGGCAGCTTCGCTGCCGGCAAGACCCTTTTCGCACGGTCCGAACCCTTATACAGGCCAGCTCATAGGCCCAAGGATACGGAACCATTCATGCTATTATTTTTTTTCGACAGCATGTCCGCCGAATTCGTTGCGAAGCGCCGCAACGACTTTACCTGTAAACGTATCTGTTTCCAGGGAACGATAACGCATCAACAGGGACAACGCGATAACCGGGGTAGCGGTCTGCAGGTCGAATGCCGTTTCAACCGTCCAGCGGCCTTCACCGGAAGAATGCATAACCCCTTTGATTTCGTCCAGGTTAGCGTCTTTGGAGAATGCACGCTCCGTCAATTCCATCAGCCACGAACGGATAACGGAACCGTTGTTCCACACGCGAGCCACTTTTTCGAAGTCGAAGTCGAAGTCGCTTTTCTCCAGAACGTCGAAACCTTCGCCGATGGAAGCCATCATGCCATACTCGATGCCGTTATGCACCATTTTGAGGAAGTGCCCGCTGCCCGCTTTACCGGCGTACAGGTACCCATTTTCCACGGCAGTGTCGCGGAACGCAGGTTCAACGATTTCCCAAGCTTCCGGATCTCCACCGATCATGTAACAAGCGCCGTTGCGTGCGCCTTCCATACCGCCTGATGTTCCTGCGTCCATATAGTGAATGCCTTGCGGTTTCAGTTCTTCGTAACGACGGATGGATTCTTTGTAGTGGGAGTTTCCTGCTTCGATGATGATGTCGCCTTTGGACAGCAACGGAGCAACTTCTTTCAATACAACGTCAACTACGTTATGTGGAACCATGATCCACAGTACGCGCGGGGATTCGAGGGATGCCACCATATCTGCATAAGAAGATACACCTTGTGCACCGTATTCTTTCATTTCTGCTACAGCTTGTTCGTTCAGGTCGAAGGCAACAACCTCATGTTTATGGTCGATCAAGTTTCTGCCCAGGTTCAAGCCCATTTTACCAAGTCCGATAAGTCCAAGTTTCATTCCAAACTCCTCCTATTTTATCAACATTTTTTTCTATATCTAAAGGGCCCGGAAGCGAAAACGGCATTACCAACGTATTAAAGAAAAATGACAAACTCGCCGTTTTCGCCGTTTGGGGCCACTTATCGCTATATCACACGCATGTTCTAATATATAACAGTAAAATGAAAGCTAATTTCCTCTAACGGTTCGGTTTTTCGTCTTACCACCAACGGAATCCGTCTGCCGCCGTCAGGCGATCTGCGGATTCAGGGCCTTGAGATCCTGCCGCATACGTATCCAGCGGTATGCTTCCTTCCTGGAAAGCTTCCAGGATCGGTTGTACCCACTGCCAGGACAGCTCCACCTCTTTCCAATGCGCAAAGAATGTGGAATCACCGCGCATGGCATCATAAATGAGGTTCTCGTAAGCTTCAGGAATGTTGCGCTTGCCGGAGGAGAACGTCAGGTTAATCGGCTCCACCTCGCCATGATGCAGCGGATTTTTCCCGTTGAGCTGCAAGGAAATGCTCTCGCCTGGACCGATTTCGATTGTCAGCAGGTTCGGATCGGATGTTCTTTCCGATTCATGACCCGTTTTGAGCGGCTCTTTGAATTCAATGACGATTCGCGTCGATTTCTCCGCAAGGCGTTTACCTGTGCGAATATAGAACGGAACTTCGCTCCAGAACGGATCGTCGATCCACAATCTTGCGGCAACGTAAGTTTCATTTTGGGAACCGGCAGGAACGCCAGGCTCGTCCAAATAACCTACAACGGATTCGCCTTGAAGTTCGCCGGCAGCATATTGTGCACGCACGACTTGGGAAGCGATCTTTTCTTTCGTCAGCGGACGCAGCGATTCAACGATTTTCCGTTTTTTGAAGCGGATTTCATCAGGCGTGCAGCGCTTCGGCAAGTGCAGGGCCGTCATCATCAGTATTTGCAGCATATGGTTTTGGAACATGTCCCGCGTTGCGCCGCTTTGATCGTAATACGCTGCGCGTTCCTCGACGCCAACCGTTTCGCTTGCCGTAATCTGTACGTTCGCGATGTAACGGTTCGACCACAAGGCCTGAATGACCGGGTTGGCATAACCGAGTACTTCGATGTTCTGCACCATCGGTTTGCCAAGGAAATGGTCAATCCGGTAAATTTCTTCTTCCGCAAACGTGCTGCTCAATTTCTCGTTCAGCTCGCGTGCGGATTGCAGATCATGGCCAAACGGTTTTTCGATAATCAATTTCTTCCAGCCTTTGGTGTTGCCCAAACCGCTTTGCTGAATGTTCTCCGCGATTGGCTCGAAGAACTCAGGAGCGACCGACATATAAAACATGCGATTTTCCGGAATATTCAATTCCTTCTCACGCTGCTCCACAAGCTCCAGAAGCTTCACATAATCTTCAGGCTTCGTATTGTTCAGCGAGCAGTAACGGAACGCCCCGATAAAATCGCGTACGACGGATTCTTCTTCCGGCGTCTGGCGCGAAAAGGTGTGCAACGATTTTTCAACATTGCCCTGGAACTCGACATCCGACAGTTCACGCCGCCCCAATCCGATCACGGAGAAGGATTTCGGCATTTTCTGATCAACGAACAAATTGTATAAAGCAGGATAAATTTTGCGCTTGGCCAAATCGCCAGTTGCCCCAAACAAGACAAATGTCATTGCGTCCATTGAAGTGCCTCCTGTGTTCTGTGCAGTATAGTATATGATGTTGCAAAATGTTCAAATCCAAGCATGACAAAAGACGGAATTAGTGGGTATGTGCCCCGCCTTCGCTCCGTTTCGTGCCTTGGTTGAATTTAAACATCTGACATTCCTTCTCTCCACAACCCGAGTGATCAGGTTATAAAATGTAACCTACTTGAATTGCCGTAACCCATAATACACCCGTCGTCACATTTCGTCAATAATCGTGGCAAAACTGTGAACCCCAGATCCAGCAAGGGTTTTCAGTGTTGTTAACGCTTAAATTGGTAATATAAACTAACAATTGTATGTGATTTTTGACACATTCCGCGGTGGACATCTTGGTTACAATAAGTATACTAATGCTATATAGAGCCAAACTTTGAATAAAGGAGCACGTTTATGAGTGATGATAAGAATGCCAATCAGCTATGTGGAAAAGTGGAACAGTCTTATCTGATCATTGGCCGAAAATGGGTCGCCCTCATCATTCACGCATTGATGGAAGAGCCCAAACGTTTCAGCGAAATACACGCTTATATTCCAGATCTGAGCAAGCGTGTGCTGAATGACCGAATGAAGGAACTTGAAGAAGAGGGGATCGTCGTTCGCCATGTGGTGACAGAGCGCCCGGTTCGTACCGAATATATGCTAACGCGCAAGGGTACGGAGCTTGGCCGGGCATTAGGCGCTGTGGAGCAGTGGGCTGAAAAGTGGCTGTAACGAATGCATGGCATCTAAGAGGTAAATATGATGCATCTTACCGTCTAAAAGTTTAGTGTTTTTCCCTAATGGAACATAAAGACAACAACAAAACCCCTTTGTCTGAACATGACAGCAGCGTCCGACTCATTTGCGGATCTTCGCCATTTCATCACAAAGGGGTATTCGTTTCTAGTCCGACAGGATGACTAAAGGGTTGGCCGTATATTCCTTCCTATCGTATTTCAAGGCCCAGCCTCTTCAAATAAACGCTAATGCGCTGTGTAAGTTCGTCTAAATCCGAACGCTGTTTCTCGGACAGTTGCTCTTCATTTACGGTGCCATCACTGGTTACGGTCAATCCTTCAATGCGCTTCATTTCCTCGTAGACAGCTTGGAAATCGGCATAGTCTTCCGCACTGAACATTTCTTTGGCCTGGGCAAACTGTTCTTTCCAAAACTGCTCTTCACCCATGATGATGTTATGTGACATCCTTATATCATGTGAACTAACTTGCTCTAGTTGAGTAAAATAAGGTTCTAACTTCACGGCCAATGCTTCGTACTGCTGTCTGACTCCTTTATCCCATTGCTCGGGATGCAGCTGTCCATCCGGACCGGCTTGAGCAAGTGCAATTTTCCCCCACTGCTGGAGCAGACTCATAAAGGCGGTGTAATCTTCATTGCTAAAATGAGCCTTGGCGCCCTGCAATTTGGCTTCAAGCCGGGCATACTCTTCTACCGTCACGCCCAACGCCGCAACCGATTGTTGACTGCCATAGATGCCATCTGCCAAATAGGTGTAACCTGCATAGGCACCGGTAGGGATTAACAAGGCGATGCTAATGATGCCCGCAACCATCCATCTGCTGCTTCTTCTTTTGTTTATGGAACTGACTCTTTTTTCGATCTGCTTCATTAATCGTTCCTTGCTTTCCGTCGGCACGGTCCATTGACCTGTTTGATCCTTGAATGCTTCGCGTAATTCGTTCTCCAATTCCTTCATCCCCAATCCTCCACCTTTCTGCCTTCGATGAATTGTAAAATGCGCTTCTTCTGACGCAGCTTGCCCAATCCGGCATGGATGCGGGATTTCACCGTTCCAAGCGGAATATCCAGAATCGTTGCAATCTCTTCCTGCGTATACTCGCTCAAATAATGGAGAGTAATGACTTGCCGCTGTTTGTAAGGTAATCGCTGTACTTGTTCCAGCAACGGACGATGGGCCAGTTTGCTAACCAATTCGCCTGTAAAGTCTTGTTCCATCGCTGTGTCCGTTTTGTTCACCCGCTCGTTAAAGCGCAGACGAAGCAGTTTTTTTCGCCGATCGTTCTGAACGATACGCATGGCAATGCCCATCAGCCACGGGCGAAACGGACGCTGGACATCAAATTTCTCCAGGGAGCGATACGCCTGAATGTAAACTTCCTGCACCAAGTCCTCCGCATCGCTCGCATGCCTCACCAAAAAACGAACGGTGCGATACACGTCCTGCACTGTCTTTTCATAGATTTCCCCATATGCTTCGTGGTCCCCCGCACGCGACAGTTTAATCAAAGTTATGAATTGTTCATTGTCATCCATAAGTCTCTCCTCTCTGCAGCCTTTACTATATATTGTCGCGGGAAGCAGATATCGTTCGATTTATTTGAACAGATTAACGAAAAATGGAGCAGCTTGCCAACCGGCAAACTGCTCCATGACGTTCTAAGCTAACGTTTCCCGTTAGCTGAAGTCCTTAACCTTCGGATCTACCAAACAAACATTTTAGAATGGAATCCGCACATTCCTCTGAAGAATGTATGTGTGTGTTGACAGTACAGTCATACTGTATATCTTTTGCCATAATTTCGTTTTGCCAGTCTGATTGATCTTCGGTTCGATCTCCTCGTTCAATATTTCTCTGGCGACAAATTTCCAATGGACAAAACACTTCAACAATATGAAAGGGATAACCAGCAAATATTTCCTTAACTTTTTCATAATGAGGCTTTAACTCAGGTCTTTCTACCAAAATGCCATCGATAAGTACATTTTTGCCATGGTCAGAAAATAGTTTGGCGGTATGATACATCATAATAATGGCATCACTTAAATATTTCCAGTAATCTTCCCGAAGATAGTTATCGCCAATTGTATTTTCAAAAAGGTCGTTTGCAACAACGTAAAAGAACTCATCTGAGTTTAACTGGATAGCATCTACTATAGAAGTTTTTCCTGAACTAGTTACTCCGTTCAAAAATACAATTTTTCCTCTACTCATATCTTATCCCCAATTCATTGTTATAGGTAAATTTATAACAGTTCCAACGTAATAAGAATTGCTACCGTGGCTGCCGCAGAGCAATTTTCCTGTCAGAATAATCGATATAGTTCTACAGCCCACACTTTATTTTTCAGTAAATGAAAAGGAGTATTATTAAAAGTATGGGCCCCGAAAGTGTCATTATTATAGAAAACTTCTTGTTTTGTATAAATTGGACTAAATAAAACACAAAAGAACCTGCCATAAAAATAAAGAATAGCGGCCAGTATCCTATAGATGCTATACCTCCTAAAAGTATATATAGTAAGGAACATAGGAAAAACTTTGATTCTTTATTATATTTAACGAGAATGGCATATAAGGCGATCCCCAATATACAACTAACGTAGACGTATAATGTGATCATTCCAAGTTGAAATTTGATGTATTCACTATGAATGGGGACGGAAAGGAAATAAATCAGTATACCTACCAATAAAGAACTGCCAGCCCCCCTTAAGTATCTAACAAACAAAATTAGGCCCCCTTTCTTTAAATAACTATTTTTCCACCCTATCTGACCACCGGCTACTGTCGATTACCTTTCTTTTCAAGCGAACACTTCCCGATAGTTGAATCCTTTTCCCTTATATGTGAGGTTTATAATCTTGTTCTTACGACAATTTTGTCCATATCATATTTTAGAAGATTAACTAGACCTGCCACGGTTATAAGTTCAAAGTAACCTAAGAAATTGATTTGATCTTGATCAGAATAAAGCGTAATTTCATCATTGACGCTCTTGCTAGCAGAAACCATAAGCCCATAACAGAATAACTACTGTAGTACTCGAACATATATTGTTTGAATATTACTCACCTAACGGTTATATCTTAACACATTTTGGAAGCGACCCTCCCCGTATGTTGAACAAAAGCAGCCGATCACATTGGTCAGCTGCTTTCTTATCAGTATTGAGCTATCGTTTCCCGTTAGCTTAATCCCTGGTTAAGTATTACACTGAACCTTTGTAAAAGCGTTCTATATATTCGTCCTTTGTTAGCCCAAACAATATGGAATCATAGTATCTTCCATTAGTGTAAAACACTTGCCGACGAACCCCTTCTTGGATACATCCTACGTTCCTAAGCATTGCAGCCGATGCCTCGTTCCCTTCAAGAACGTAATCATTGAATTTATTAAGCCTTCGCTCGAAAAATGCATATTTTAATAGTATATGTACAGCCCGTGTACCGTAACCTTTTCCTCGATAATCTCTGTCGATTTGAATCCCGATGCTAAAGGTACCATTTCTTTCATCGATACTGTTTAAGTTAACTCCTCCAACATTTTCACCGTCCAAACTCTCAATTGTAAACATAAGTCGATTAGATGAAAACTCAGAAAAGTTCTCTGCAAAAGCTTTTGCTTCTGAAATCGTGGGTGGTAGCTCAACAGCGCATTCTAACAAGCGTCGTGCTGGTGTATCGAAACGGTTAATATAGTGACCTTCCCAATCTTCTGGCTGTATCGCACGCAGTCTTATAACCTCATCTTGCCAAAAATAATTATTGTAATCTATATTCCTCATTGGGATTCCCTCCAATAATTCAATAATTCCTCCATATTATAACTAATGAATCCATTCTGTTGATAGTAATTTTTGATTATAACTAACCCGCCCGTATGTTGAACAAAAGCAGCCGATCACATTGATCAGCTGCTTTCTTATCAGTATTGAGCTATCGTTTCCCGTTAGCTTAATGAAATAAAAAAGATAATCTTTCTATGTACCACTCGCCCTATCATATACAGCTACTCTCTCCACCAGAATAATTGGACTTGCGGTGAACCATCTTCCTCATGATGCTTTAATTCTGTCTCTACGGGGATGATTGATTTCTCTGTAACTATGGGTATAGGAAAGCCAATAAAATGAATACCCAATAATAAAACAAAGCTGATAACAAGAATTCCAAACAGGGTAAGGATAACACGTTTCAATGGATTCTCTCTCCCCAAAACAATAAGATTATCTTCCTTTTACGTGCTACTTTCAATTTCGGTATACAAACTATTAACTTCATTATTTTGAATCATCAACTTTCTCCCCTTCATACCAATTCAATATGTGTGCCATTCCATGAACCAAGATTTAAGCCACTGTGATTTAGTATCATTATCCCACACTGGAGCCATTCCTCCAAGGAAACAGCAATGGGGTCTGAACATTTATCGGGATATACGAAAATGAATCTTTCTACTGAGAGCTTAGTGTAAAGCTTCTTCCACTTAGAGCAGGGTAAGATTTGATGTCACGGGTCAATTAAACTTTACATCTTTAGTAGGGATATTGAGGCTGTCGGCTTCGATATTGCGGCTTCAGACATTATGAATGATTTCCAAAACACAACAAAAGCAGCCGATCATTGATCAGCTGCTTTCTTGATATTATTGAGCAATCGTTTCCCGTTAGTTTAATGCCGGTCTACATATTTTACTCTTGTTTTGAGGCATGGTAACTGAGTCCTTATCTACAAATATTATTTTGTAACTCCATTATGCTGCTTAATTTTTGAAAATCACGACCATATGCTTGCTCCCCATATATTCAACGGAAGTATTTAACTGCTCCGCCACAAAACGAACAGGAACGAACGCACTGCCGTTCTTCAGAAGTAAAGGAGCATCTTGCATCACCGTTTGCTGGTTTACTTTTACCTGCCTGTTCCCTACAACCCAACGAATCGTTTTACCATCCTTCTGAATCGTTACCTCTTTGGTGCTCTGCTTCCAATTCACGGCTGCCCCAAGCTTCTCGGAGATGAAACGGATCGGCACATAGGTACGTCCTGTCTGAATAAATGGCGCTGCGGTAATACGATAAGCACTTTCTCCAACATAAGCAGTCGTGCTGCCGATCACCAAGCGCTGTGTCTTACGCTGACCGCCAGGCAACTCATTTCCTGCCATTTCCACAAATAATTTATATGTTTTCGATCCCTTGCTTAAATCTAAATAGTTATTTTGCAGTGCAAGTGGTTCAATGAATGCACCCGTATCATAATACGGTAAAAAACCACGTTGTTGGAGCGGCTCTAAATCCCAGACCCGATTATTTTTCAAATAGAGGTAAGACAATCTTTGAAGATTTCTCAGCGGCTCCAAATCATAGATCTGGTTAGATGATAAATCCAGAGAAAGTAAGTTAGTTAATTTAGATAAAGGAGCAAGATCTTTGATGTTATTATTCGCAGCATCGAGTCTCCAAAGATTAACCAATCCTGCTAGCGGCTTTAGATCTGTGATCTTGTTAGAACTTATGGACAACGTATTCAGATTAACTAGTCCCGCTAGCGCTGAAAGATCATTGAATTGGTTCCTAGATACCGATAAATCTGTCAACTTCGTTAACTTCCTGAGGGGCTTAACATCCTCAATTTGATTGCCACTCAAATCCAAAGTCGTCACATTGACGGCATATTCCAAGCCCTGCAAACTCTTAATTCCTTTACCCGATAAATTAACGTCGGTCAGTGACTCTAAATCCTCTTTTGTCAGTGATTCATCGTCGTTTTTATTCAATAATGACTTAATCGCTTGTTCTAGGTTGATATCCTCAAAAGCCAAAGGCTGTTGGTTAAACGCCTCCATGTAAGCCTGTCTTGGTAAGCCAAAACATAGGACAAAAATAATTAATAATCCAGCAAGGTATTTCTTCATTCTGACCATTCCTCTCCAATCACTGTATAAACTAGCCATTGTTGCTTGAATTAAGACGCAGTTTGCAAAGAAAAGTTGTATTGAAGAGTAATGTAAGTATTCTGCTCGTTAGTTGAACAGCCCATCAAAGTTGATTCTTTCGGAGACCAATTGTCCTGCAACACCAAATAGGCCCTTACCATTTTTTAGTGAATACAATGTTTTAAAGTAGGAAATAATTGTTGGTATAGAAGGGCGGGGATAATATGTTTAAGAAAATATATTTAATAGCCTTTGCAGTGACTATTATTTCAGGAGTGTCATTAATTTCCAATTCAAAAGCAGACACCTATCCAGAAATGGAAACCGTAAATAAGACAGATAAAAATCCTGTTAACACGAATTTTTCAACAAATAATGTGAAATCCGAAGAATCAGTAAAAAACGTAGAATCCGTAGAATCAAAAATCGCAAAAGGGTATTATAGTCAATTCTATACACCTCATGGCATGTTCGTGCGAGCAGATGAACAAAGTATCTTCAAGGAATCAGAGATAGCAAGAACTATAGATGAAATCGGGCCTAATACGAATCAACTAATTTTTGAAGGCGAGTTTTTTTTAAAAGTAGATGAAGCAGAATTTTCTAAAAATTATCCCGATTCGTTGCTCTTAGGTAAAACCTTAAATGATGAAAACCCGACTGATACTGATGTTCCATCAAGTTCAATCTATATAGATTGATAAGCTCCATTTCAGTCACGTCCATATCTACTTTCGTACGTTAACCTGCCCTTTAGTTGAACAAAAGCAGCCGATCACATTGATCAGCTGCTTTCTTGATATTATTGAGCTATTGTTTCCCTTTATCTTATCCTCAGATGCGTTTGGTGTAGGCAATCAAATCCAATATTGAGGCATCCATACGCTGCTGGATTTCGTGATCTAATTGGAATTGAATGTCTTGGTTAGGAACTTCAATACGTTCGATCTGACTGTCGATGGCAAATACATTTTCCGCAAAAGATTTAGTTCCCATCGAGGCTAAAAGGGGCTTCAACGCATAGTCGATGGAAAGCAAGTTCGAAAGGGTACCTCCTACAAAATAGGCAGCTGCGATTTTATCTTTAAAGGCTTTTTGCGGTAATAAATCAACGTAAGCTTTAAGGATGCCTGTATAGGTTGTTTTATACACCGGGCTTGCAATAATGATTCCTGTCGCTTCTTCCACTTTGGCATGTGCGCTTAATATGGGCTTGCTGTTGAAATTGGCGTGCATCAAATCAGCTGGAGGCAAGGAGTACACATCGATGATCGTTACTTCGCAGCCTTGCTGCTCCAATTTCAGTTTGGCATATTGAATAACGCCGTTTACCCGAGATCTATTGTTGGGGCTTCCAGAAATGATCGCTATTTTACTCATTATTTGCTTCAGCTCCAGTAGTTGATCCTAGAGACGATGCGTAAGCTAATGTCATCCCATGCTGTGGCGGTAAGCCCATTAGTACTCTTCCGTATAGCTCAAGCCCGGTAGATGCCGTAGTCAGCGCATGATTAGAGCCGCCTCTAATGTCACGGAAGATTTGAGACAAGCGATTGGAATCGGCAATGACACTCCCTCCGCTCTCCGCCATTAGCATATCTACGGCTTCCCAGCATAACATCGCTGCATAGGTCATATCCGTCTGAAGCTGAGCCACTTCCTTTAGGCTGAATCCTTCTCCATTTTGCACATGACGCTCCAGATGATCAATGGCTCGACTGATATGAAGATGAGCGGATTCGACTTTCATGGCGGCAAGCCCTACTTTATACTGAATATGGCCCACTTCCGCCTGAGAATGATGGATGGTCATCGTTATTCCTCGATGAGGCGCTTTTTCAACAAAATACTCGACAGCCCCTCTGGCAAGTCCGAGAATCGCGCTGATCCCGGTCGTAATACTTGTAATAAGCTGTACATAAGGTTTGTATTTGTCACGCCCTTTTAATTCAACAGGCAAAGAACTCATTTGTTTCGTGTCCTGGCTGACGACATATTTCTCTGGAATAAAGACATTTTTGATTTCCAGACTATTACTTGCCGACCCTTTTAAACTCATCGTGTACCAGTCATCTACAATGGTAACTTCACTCATCGGAACGACAGCCAACATCATCCCCAAATTTTCGCTTTCCTGCATGGACTTTGCGTCATTCAGATTTAACAAAGCATGGGTTGCATGCTTGGAACCTGAACCGAATCCCCAAAAGCCCTCCTCTACCCAATAGCCCCCGTCTACTTTTTTCACTACAGCTTTGCGTGCTCCCAAGACGGAACAAAAACGTACTTCCTCTTGCTGACCAAAGAGAGCATCCAATGCTTCGGAAGATAAAGACAATGAAGCCGTATAGTTGTTGCCGTTAATGATTTGAACGACCCAGCCAACAGAGCCGTTCCCCTTGGCCACCTCGGAAATAATTTCAACCATGGCACGGATACTTACCTCATGACCTCCGTACTTTTTCGGTGTGCCAAGCTTAAACAAACCCGCATCCGAAACTTTCTGAATAACCTCTTCAGGAATATGTCTTTCTTCATCAATCATCGTTCCGAATTTTTGAAGATAGGGAACTAACGCTGTAGCGTTGTTTAGTAATTGACGTTCAAGTGTGGTGAGCTGATGGTCGCTGCTTAAGTTAGCCATTCGTATATCGCTCCTTGTTTTCGAATTATACAGGTGTATATTTAAAACGTGTTTGTAGAATAAATAATATGATGTATAATAGGCCTCATCAACCGATAAAAACGCCAATATGTCGAAAAACGATACACAGAGAGGAATCTGTCATGGTAAATAAAACAACGGAAGACCTTAGAGTCAGAAGAACCCATAAGCTCCTGTACAATGCTCTATTTGATCTCATGGGCAAACACTCATTTGAACATATAACGGTGAAGCAAATTTGTGATTTGGCGATGGTGCACCGGACTACGTTCTATACCCATTTTCAGGATAAATTTGATTTACTTTCACGTGCCGTGCAGCAAATTGCCGAGGAAGAATTCAAGAACTTTGCCGAGGTATCCCTTTCTCCGTTCGATAATTTTCGGGAATTGTTTTCCGTTGCAGCGAAACATAAAACATTATTTTCACAGCTTTTATTTGAGGAAAGAGATTCCTTAAGGAATTTGCTGCGGAGGGATATGGGGGCAGGTATGAAGAAATACTTGGTTGAACATCACTCCATTGAAGTAGATTCCATAGAAATACAAATTAAACTGGAGGCCTACATCGGAGCTGTTCTTGGTGTGTTAAATTGGTGGATGGAGAACAACATGTCTATTGATGAAGAGGAATTATATAAAAAGATGAATATCTTTTCAGAATGGACTTTCGCAGAATAGTCTCATTGCACCAAAAAACCGATCACGATGGGACCGACGGACAAGCCAGTCCCTAACGTTGAACGGAGAACCCTTCAAAACCACCATTAACGTGGGTTTGAAGGGTTCTTGTACTTCTTATTTCTCATCTAAATGGTAGATGACTTGCACGACACCGGAAGCAAACGTTCTTGTATCCACCGTTTTCAAGTTTATTCTCTGTTTCATATCCATAAATAGCGGTTTTCCTTCTCCTAATATGACAGGGTGAATGGATAATCTAAATTCGTCAACTAACCCTAAATGAATAAACGTAGTCATCAGATTGGCTCCGCCATATAACCAAATATCTTTACCCGGTTTATTCTTTAATTTAATGACTTCTTCAACCATATTATTATTAATGTAGGTGGCTTTAGGACCTGTCTCGTTTTTAGTTCTGGAAAATACATATTTCTCTTTCGCATGAACCAGATCCCAAAACTCTTTCTCAGCATCGGTAGATTCGTTTTCTGGAGTAAATTGTCCCCATAAATCATAGCTTTTTCTTCCGTAGAAAATCGTATCAATTTGACTCAGAAAGTGATTAAACTCCATATCAGGATCCATGATGCACCAATCCACTTCCCCATTTTTCCCTTCAATGAAACCATCTAACGTAACGGCTAGATCTAAAATAACTCTTCGGTTCATCCCTTGCATCTCCTTTCATTCATCTACCTTCAGTATAGATCTGAATTACGACAAATCACGTCGTAGTTAAGAAGAGAAGTTTCTTTTCAATTTGGTTAGCAGAGCTATAAATTCATTCGTTGAATTAGGCTGACCGCTTCGCTTCACCAGATTGGTTCTGCCTCTCCGTTAGCCGGTACTTTCTACATTCTGGCTCTGTTAAGACAAAGTAATCTAAGCAAAAATAAATATATTTAATATCTTTGTATAAGTTTACTTTACTTTTATAAAAATTGAGTTTATAATCGATCCATGAGGTGATGGTCGTGAAGAAAGATTTTGGTGATTCGATATCAAACAAGGTTTACGAATATCGTGTACTTGCCAGAATGTCTCAACAAGAATTAGCAGAGAAAGTCGGGGTTTCCAAACAAACCATCTTCGTCATGGAAAAGGGAAATTATGTTCCGACTCTGCTGTTAGCTTTTCGAATTGCCGATTTTTTTAATGTCGATGTAAACGATATTTTTACTTATGTGAAAGGAAATGATCAAAATGATAACTAAGTTCTTCTCAGATGTCCATAATGCTATTTTTTCCCCTTTAAAGTCCTGGGCTGAACAGTCTACGGCAAATTGGAACATTCTCATTGGAGTTGGTTTTTTACTGGTTATGGGGAGTGCAATCTTAGTGTATGTATTGTATAAGAAGACCGGGCAAGACGACGAACGGACCAATAAAATCTTTTTGAAAAGCAGTTCCTACATGCTGTTGGCCATTATTCTATGTGACATCATTTTTCCTAAAGACGATATGTGGACCATCTTCTTCTTGTTCAAATATACGCTGGCATTTCTAGCCGGTGGAATTTACATGGCCGTCCAATATAAAAGGGATTTTTCATAAGGAAAGATCGAGAAGCGAGATTGGGGTGCAGTAGGGCTCGTTATTACTGGTTGTACTCATGTTTTACCTAATGGGCATGGATTTACGAATGAATTTGCTCGATACAACGATGAATTGTTCCAAGTTTACACTAAAGCAGCTGATCACTATGATCGGCTGCTCTCTTGGTTATATTGAGTTTACGTTTCCCGTTAGTTCAATGTCGTGGCGCATAAATACGGTCAGTATCCGTATCAATTACAACATCTGGCCTGACATCTATTTCGTCTGAAGAAGGTAGACGCTCAAATTGAAACATCCTACAAAAAATATCTGCAAATTCACTTATGTTTGTACAACGGGTTTTGGCTACTTCATATTTCTTTCTTAATTCCGAAATTGAACATGTTTTGCCGATGATAAGTACACTTTCAAAATAACCATCAATTTCAACGATCAAGTTCATCACCGCCAGTTGCTATCCAGCCTGTAAGCTCAAAAGTATTGATACATAAAGATTAATAACGGCACCTTTTAGTTAAACTAAAATTTCCCGATAGTTGAATCTAGAATCTTTAGATTTTCACTTCTTCCATAACTCGACTCAATTTCTTTAGACAATACTTTTGTTTGTTCCCCTAGATATTTCAAGGCGTTAGTCAAAACTGTTGTATCGTCGCCTAGCCGAGCCATAACGGTTACACTTACAACATTTCGAACATCAACATCATTACTTAAAGCCATTTGTTCAATAAACCCAAAAATTATAACAAGTAAATTTTCCTCACTTTTGGTTAATTTATAGTTAATTTGGAGTCGGTTGATTAAATATGGATTCAGTATATTGCCAAATGCAACGTGAGGCGGAATCTCCCCCTCTTCTTTCCATAGTTCATTTAGCTCTTTTATATATAGAGTATTTAATACCGGCAATAGCCTACGCATTTCGTGAACAACGTTTTTATAATTCAACGTCATCTCTTTCCTCCTTTAGCAAGGTTAATCCCTCTTAACTCTTCGACTTATTTGTTAAACTAACCTGCCCGTTAGTCGAACAAAAGCAGCCGACCATGTTGAGATCGGCTACCTAAATGTTTATATCGAGCTATCGTTTCCCGTTAATTTAATCACTTGGCAGGCTTCTCAGCATCAATAATCAATGAGACAAAGCCTAATTTACCATTAATATTTCTATGATCAAAACGTTTGGAACGGAAAATTAAACCTTTGTTTTTGTCCCATTCCTTGTAACGAAATTTACCTTCTTCATCACAATATTCGAGTAAACGCACATTAAATCCGCATACACATTCTGGATATAAATGGATCTAACTCACTTCGGGATGGAACGATGTGATCTCTATCTTAATGAAATAGTTTTTGAAAAGAAAGAGATCACAAAAACTCCTTGTTCAAACAGAGTGCTTCCGAGCGAATTACGTCAACCATCACCTTAGAAAAGCTTTCAAGCTCCAACTGTGAAATTGCAGAATCATTGTGCTAACCTCCCGTTATGCTCCTGCGAAAGAGAGCAGAAGTTGATATGGTCGACAAATTAGAGGAAGAATTCAATAGCATGGAAGAAACCATAAGTGGCGATGTTTACATAGGCTGTGGAGAAACCGACGCCATGAAACAGATTGCACAGGTAGCAAAAAATGTACAGTTAAGATATCCAAATATACGGTATCACCTCTACAGCGGAAACGAAGACGATGTGACTGAAAGGCTTGACAAAGGATTGATTGACTTTGGCATATTAATTCAACCCGCTGATTTATCAAAATACAATTATATCAATATCCCCGCCAAAGATGTTTGAGGCGTTATCATGAGGAAAGACAGTCCGCTGGCTTTCAAAGATACGATTCAAGCCGTGGATTTATTGAATGTTCCCCTAATCTGTTCACGTCAGGCTTTGAAACAGACGTTTTCCAAAAATGAATTTTCGGATTGGTTTGGTGAATATTTTGATAAACTCAACAGCGTGACTACATTCAATCTTGCTTATAATGCTGCTATGATGGTTGAAGAAGGCCTTGGTTATGCCTTATCCCTTGATAAAATAGTGAATTACATCTAGCGATAGTAACCTTTGTTTTAGACCGCTAGAACCCAGACTTGAGTCTGGGTTAAATATCGTATGGAAAAAGTATCAGGTTTTTTCGGCCGCTGCTGAACAGTTTTTAAATGAAATTCAGGAGAGATTTTCAAATCCTTAAACACGATCCGTCCCCAAATTCATTACGTTAATACACCATTAAAACATCATGAGTAACCCCCGTCGCAGGATACCGGCTAGCGGATCGAATGCAGAACGGGGGTTAGCATATTTATTGTCTTACATAAGCAGAACGGCACATTTATTGCACGGCTGTAACCGTGATATTATCCACATTCGGCCCTTCCGTGCCGGTTGTTACCACTGTAATCGTATTGGTTCCCGCGTTCATGGGAACCTGAATGGTTTTTTCACTCCAAGTCGACCAGCTGCCAGTTGCCGGGAAAGGTTCGTTGCTGATGACTTTGGTCCCGTTGACATAAATGTCGAGATTACGCGTTCCGCTTTCCAGCGCATAGCGAAACTTTACGTTTTTGGTACCTGTTATCACGTTATTGATGGCATTCCATTGAATGGCCGATCCCGTCAATGCGTTGAAGTTCACGTATCCAGACCCTGTGTATCCAGGATAGAGGGTCTCAATGACAGCATCGGTAAGTGTGGTGCCCGTCTCTGCCTCGTATGTGGTTCCACTACCCGGGTTCACGCCGCCGCCGGTGAGATCGGCTACGAACGTGGTTACGCTTTGGGCTGGCAGTTGTGCCGTAAAGGCTCCACCGGACACCGTAATCGGTGCTCCGCTTGCCAGGTTTCGACTGCTGTCCGTAACCCATGAGGATACCGTAGAGGCGTTCCCGTTCTGCAGAACGAATTTTTGGCTTGCAGCCGAGGTACCACGATTAATCGCCACAATGACCACCTTGTTGTCTCCTTTATAGGCCGAAACGAAAGTATTGGTATCCGGATTTTTGGTTGCATCTACTCTGTAGTAGCCTGGCCGTACAAATTTCGAGAAATGGGCCATATTATATCCACGTTTGCTAATGGTCCCGTTCTCATTCATCGGACCGTATTGTCTCCGAATGTACCACCATACATAAGCCTGGAAATCCCCTTCAACCATGGCGTTATGCATATGGTAAGATACGTCCAGTGCCTCAGGCCAGCGGTCCGACGAGTTGTTGTCACTGTTCGGGTAATACACCTCGGTCATCCACAGTTCTTTGCCTGCTCCTTTTTGCTTAAAGAGCGGGTATGCAAAATCTTTGAACTGAGTTCCATAGGTATGTGCTCCCAGAATGTCCATGTTGGCGAGTGCCTGAGGATCATTCAGGATCGGGTCAGACATGTTTTTCAAATACTGGAACGATTCAGGTGCCATGACCTTGGTATTTTGAATGGAACCGGCATTCTCCTTCATGAAACGAAGCATCTCCTGCGGTGTCCACCAGGTCCAGTCATGGGCATAATCCGGCTCATTTTGTACCGAGATGGCATACAGGTCTACGCCATTATTTTTCATATAAGTGACAAAGTCGTTCAGATGCTGCGCGTACGCGGCATATTTGTCGTATTTCAATCGTTTGGCGTTCGGATCCCCATTGTGATTAAAGGTTTCGACCATGTCGCTTGGCGGATTCCAAGGTGAAGCGAATACGAGGGCGCCTTGCTCTATCGCTCTTTTCGCGGTAGCAACCTCTCTGTACCAGTTATTTCTATTTTCGTCGACATAGATTCTTAAAATGGAAAACCCAAGCTGATTTTGTCCGTTACCAAAGGCGGTTTCACGCTGAGCTGCCGTCAAGTCGCCGATCCAGGCCGGATGGTTAATTCCCCCAAAACCCTTGATGAGCTGTTTTTCGGAGGATAAATTAATGTTGGCATCACTGGCTGCTGACACGTGGGTCGGAGTTAACATTAGGGGCAGAGCCGTCAAACAGGCTAACAGAATATGGACGGATCTTTTTAAGTTCAATTTCAACATGTTCACCTTCCTCAAATGGATATACATACGAAAGCGCATTCAATACTATAAACTTGTTCAGTGCCCAATAGAATTGTACGTACCACACCCTCTCGAATTGCAAAAGAATTTGACTTATATTTGTAAATATTACTATATTATTCTCCGCTCCAAAACCTGACAAATTATAGTTCATTCATTTTTTGATCTCAAGCATGTCGGATTTCAATGACAATAAAAAAGATGACCCCTAATGAACATAGGAGTCATCTGCCGATTACGAAGCAAGCTCAAGTTAATATTCCAAAAATGTATACAACAAGGAGGTTCGTTCAGATGTGAATCGAATTGGTCCCTTTTTCATCGGAGGCCGTTGGGTTGTTCGTTTCCTTGTAAACAAAGTAATCAAAATCAGCGTGTTTCCGGGTCCCGCCAAGATCCTGCACACAAAGACCGATATAGGTTCCCGTGAACCGGATGTATTCCGGGGATTCATCACACAGATGTGTGATATCCGTCCACCCGCCTGCCGGAACCCATGACGGATCATCGTCTAACGCATAGTAAAAGCAGGCACGATCATGATCGACCACGGTTTTTAAGCGAATCCGATGCCCCGATTTCAGTGGAATGTCCTCCTCCAAAACTTCATCATATACCCCGTATTTGGACTGAATGATGCCAAGGCACAACCCCTTGTCTTCATGATGCGTTACCCGTAGGTAGACGTAATCCTGAGTATCGTAATACAGAATAAGTCCTGCCATTTGCTGTGGATGGTCCGGCGCGAATTCCAGGCACGTCTCGGCTTCGCACTCAAAAGCCTGCAACCTGCGGGCAAGCATGCTTTGTCTGTGCGTTGAACTCATCGATTCCATCCCATGCAAGCGTAAATAACCTGGACGTTCCGTCAGACTAAGCCATGTTGCATCCGGCGGGATGCGAAGTGTATTCCAATCGTGGCGAAGCTCGGCCTGATCAAAATGGTCCATCTCCCCTGGCGGTTCAAACGGGTGCGGCTTGATCATCGGTGCTGTCACCTGAAGCTCCGGATACCGATCCCCGCTTGCAAGCCTTAGCCATCCGTCATCACTCCAAGTACAACGCTGCAGAGCCGTCTCACGACCAAGGATGCAGTGTTTCTCCTGAACAGGTCTTCCCACTAGGTGCGCCATGTACCATTCGCCCGTGTGCGTCTCGACGAGACTGCCGTGACCGGCCTTTTGCAGCGGTAAATCCGTCCTGCCGTGTGAAGTGAGAATCGGATTAGCCGGATCAACCTCATAAGGACCTTGTAACGAACGAGAGCGGGCAACCGTAACGGCATGCTCGTATCCAGTTCCGCCTTCAGCTGTGATCAAATAATAGTATTCGTTGTGTTTATACAGATGAGGCGCTTCCGTCAGTCCCAGTTCCGTTCCCTTAAAAATGTTAACCGCGGGTCCGACCAGCTTTTGTTCCTGAACCGAATATTCCTGCAGGACGATGCCTGCAAACCGGTTTTTGCCTTTGCGGTGATCCCAGATCATATTGACCAGCCACTTGCGTCCATCTTCGTCATGAAACAAGGAAGGATCAAAGCCACTGCTGTTCAAATATACCGGATCGGACCAAGGGCCCTCAATCTCCGTTGCTGTTACAAGATAATTATGAGTATCTTTAAAAGCGCCTATCCGGCTCTTCACATCGGTGTATATCAGATAAAACACGCCATTATCGTAGCTGAGACAAGGGGCCCATACGCCTCCCGAATTAATATTTCCCTCCATGTTCAACTGAGCCATGCGAGTCAACGGAGCAGCCATCGCGCGCCAATGAACCAGATCCCTGGAGTGGTGGATGCGTACACCTGGGAACCACTCGAAGGTAGACGTAGCGATATAATAATCTTCCCCAGCCCGGCATATGGAGGGATCAGGATGAAAACCGGGGAGAACGGGATTGGTAATCCTATTTTTGATCGTATTCATTAAAGAAACCTCCGGTAAGTAAATGGTAACTGTACAAAACAGGTAAGAACATGATGCCAGAGTTGCTTGGTTTCAGTGCCACCCCAGCGCTTTTTTGCCAGCCTCCAGAGCCGTTATGATCCGTTCGACATCGTACACATTGCCTCTCCACGTACCACCGCTGACGGATTGCAGTGCTGCCCACAATCGTGTATCCTCCGGCAGCGCTTCATCTGGCCGCATATCCGGATGAAAAGGCCGCTGTGCCAGGATGAGTGCTCCTTCTTCGGGGGAAACCTCCATGCCTTCTTCTCCGACAAAATTAATGCTTCCATCCAGGGTGCTTCGATCCACCACAATGTCAATCAAGTCACCGTTCCGCAGTTTACCGATCGGCCCGCCGGCCAGCGCTTCGGGACCAACATGCCCAATACACGCACCGGTGGACACACCGGAGAACCGGGCATCGGTAATGAGTGACACGTATTTTCCAAAGGACAGATGCTTGAGCGCAGACGTAAGCTGATAGGTCTCCTCCATCCCGGTCCCGGAGGGCCCGCGTCCAAGCAGAACGATGATGTCCCCTGCCCGAATTCCGCCTGTTTTGATCGCCCGGATCGCTTCACGCTCCGTTGTAAACACCTTTGCTGTACCCCGATGACGATATACCCCGTGCTCATCCAGTACATCCGGGTCGATGGAGGTAGATTTGATAACCGAGCCTTCGGGGGCAATATTGCCGGTCGGGAATGTCACGGTGGAGGAAATCCCGAGACGCTGCGAGTGTTCTGCATTCATGATGACGCTGTCCGGATCAATGCCGTCCTTCTCCTTCAATTGTTTCCGCATGACATGGCGGCGTTCTGACGATTCCCACCAATCCAGCACTTGCCCCAAAGATGTGCCGCTTACTGTCGGAACAGACTCATCAAGTAAACCAAGCTGCCTGAGGTGAAGCATGACCTCGGGGACACCTCCGGCCTGGAAAACACGAATAGTCGGGTAAAAGATGGGGCCGTTCGGCAGAGCGCTCACCAGTCTCGGAACATTCTTGTTGACCTGAATCCAGTCCTGAACGCCGGGCAGCGTTAAACCAGCCGCATGAGCGATCGCCGGGATGTGAAGAAGCAGATTGGTAGATCCGCCGAACGCGGCATGTACAATCATTGCATTGCGAATCGATGCATCTGTGACAATGTCCGCCATCTTCATCCCTTGGGTCTCCATATGGATGAGTGCACGCGAGGATTGCCGTGCCATCTCGATCCAGATCGGCTGCCCTGAAGGGGCCAGAGCGGCATGAGGCACCGTCATGCCCATGGCCTCGGCTACCACCTGGGCTGTTGCCGCTGTCCCCAGGAACTGACAGCCGCCGCCCGGTGTAGCGCAAGCCCGGCATCCCAATTCCGATGCCATTTCCAGCGAAAGCTCACCATTGGCGTACCTTGCGCCGATGGTTTGAATTTTACCCGCGTCTTCTCCGTTCGTAGGCGGAAGGGTAACGCCGCCGGGAACGATCACTCCTGGCAGCTGCGGCATACCTGCCAGCGCGAGCATCATGGCGGGCAGTCCCTTATCACAAGTTGCAACGCCGAGCACGCCTTTTCGCGTGGGCAGGGATCGAATCAATCTGCGGAATACGATAGCGGCATCGTTCCGGTAAGGCAGCGAGTCGAACATGCCGGTTGTTCCTTGCGACCTGCCGTCGCAAGGATCGCTGACATAGCCGGCAAACGGGATTCCGCCGCGGCTGGACAGTTCTTCTGCCGCCGCCTTCATCAGCAGACCAACCTCCCAGTGCCCCGTATGATAACCGAGAGCAGCGGGACTGCCATCCTCGTTTCGAATACCGCCTTGCGTACTCAGGATCAGAAACTGTTTTCCGTTTAATTCTCCAGGCTTCCAGCCCATTCCAACATTCTGGGACATGCCGAACAAGTCGCCGCTTGGAGCATTTCGCAGCAAATCGTCGGTCAAAGGCAGACGTCCTGCAGCCCCTGGAGCATGAGCTGTAATCCCGAAGAAGTCGGACTCCTTCTCCCCCATAATCGACATGATCTGTTCGTACATGATACCCTCCCCGCAGTTTATGACTTCACGAAGACGGTTTTGATGGCGGTGAAAAATTCGACAGCCGCTTGTCCCTGCTCTCTGGAATGCGAACTGGACATTTTCATCCCGCCAAACGGAGCCTGCAGCTCTACACCGGCCGTTTCCGCATTGATTCTTACAAGTCCGGCATCCATATCCCGGATGAACGAAAGCATAGCCCCGACATTTTGTGTGTAGATCGAAGCACTTAAACCATAATCACTGTCATTTGCCGACGCTACAGCCTCTTCAAGGGAATCCACCGGAATCAAGGCCAGTACCGGGCCGAATATTTCTTCCCGGGCAATGGACATATGTGATTTGACACCTTCAAACACGGTCGGCTCGACATAGAATCCTTCTGCAAGCTCAGGACTGTCCGGTCTTTTTCCCCCAGCGAGCAGTACTGCACCTTCATCCTGTCCTTTTTGAATATAGCTCAGTACGGTGTTGAGCTGTCCTTCGCTTGCACATGGCCCCATCCAGCTGCCGGCAGACATGCCGTCGCCCAACCGGATTTCTTGTATCTGCGACAGAAGCTTTTCTTTGAAAGCATCATAAACTTTGCGTTCAATAATAACGCGGCTGGTGGCCGTGCATTTTTGACCCGTTGATTTCAGGCCGCCGCTGATCGTTCCCTCTACAGCGAGATCCAGATCAGCGTCGGCTGCAATGATGATCGGGTTTTTGCCGCCCATTTCAAGCTGGTACTTGGCTCCACGAGCAAGGGCTGCAGCGCCGACCCGCTTTCCGACTTCATTGGAGCCTGTAAACGTTATGCCGTTCACATCCGGATGCTCGGCAAGTGCGGAACCGATTACCGAGCCTTTGCCGCACACGAGATTGAGAACCCCGGCCGGAATGCCGGCTTCCTCAAAACATTCCATTATTTTGGCTGCCGTAACCGCCGTTTCCTGGGCCGGCTTCAATACAACCGTGTTGCCATAGATCAAAGCAGGTGCCGTTTTCCAGATGGGAATAGCCACCGGGAAGTTCCATGGCGCAATTACGCCGACTACGCCAAGCGGTACACGGGTCGTGAACATTAATGCTTCGCTATCCGTCGACGGAATCACATCACCCGTTTTGCGCATGCCTTCCCCTGCGTAATACCTCAAGATGGCGACGCCGCGCATCGTCTCTCCTTTGGCTTCAGGAAATGTTTTCCCCATTTCTCTCGTCATGGCTTCCGCCACCTCGTCGGCCCGGCGTTCCAGCACGTTTGCTGCCTGAAAAAGATAATTGCCCCGTTCTGCGCCGGTTAATCTCCGCCAGGTCTTCGCAGCCGCTTTTGCCGCTGCCACAGCATCGTTCAGATCCTCTACGCCGGAGACAGGCACATGCCCTACGATTTCTTTTCGATTCGCCGGATTCATGCTGGGTTCCGTCTTTCCGGACGCTGCCTTCACCCATTCTCCGTTAATAAAATTGTTATAGGTCTGCTCTAACTGAAAAACGCTCATCGCCTTCATCCTCCTTAAGTCAACTAGTTTGAAATGACAGGATTAACGAGAGTCCCAATCCCGCTTATGGATATTTCAATACGGTCTCCGGATTCAAGCGTAAAATCATTGGGCGGTACAATATTGGTACCTGTCAGTAGAACCGTGCCGTCAAACAAATCGTTGTCTCTTGCTAAAAAGGAAACCAGTTCATCCAGCTTACGGTTTAATTCACTTGTACTGGCCTCACTCTTCACCACCGATTCCCCATCGCGGAATATTTCGCAGACGATGTTAAGGTCATAAGGATTCCGGACCGTTTCCGCCAGACGAATCGCCGGACCGATCGAGCAGGAACTGCGCCATATTTTGGCCTGCGGCAGATAGAGCGGGTTATCCCCTTCAATGTCCCGGCAGCTCATGTCATTGCCCACGATGTATCCCGCAATGGTGCCATCTGCGGCAAGCACCAGTCCGAGCTCTGGCTCCGGGATCTGCCAAGTGGAATCGCTGCGAAGGGTAACCGCTTCATTCGGTCCAACGGTGCGGGCTGCTGTGGATTTGAAGAAGATCTCGGGACGTTCTGCATCATATACCTTGTCGTAAAAGGTGTTCGCATCCAGCTTGCCATCCGTTGCTTCATAGTTTCGCGCTTCCCTGCTCCGCTGATAAGTTACACCCGCCGCCCATACTTCCGGAGCTTCCACGGGTGTGATCAGGTGCAGGGAAGTCCAGTCGCCGCTCAGCTCGTTCAGCGGTTTAAAAGCGCTTTCAATCAGTTGAACCGGAGAAATTCCCCGCTCCCTTGCTTGATAGATCAGCGTCATGAAATCTGCTTGCGGCAAACGATAGGCTTTTTCATCATCCGTAACTGCTGCCAGCCACTTCTGTTGTCCATCCAGAAATCGAATAATTCTCATTCATGCTTGCCCCCATTCTCCCCTTCGGGGTGATAACACTACCATAGCATCAGCTAAGATTCATGACGATGTGCTAATCACTCCGACGACTTACCCTTTTCACGCATTTTTTTTCTGTTAATATGAATTTATCAGTATTTGGAATACAGAGCATTAAGAGGAGGTTGCTGTGACCAAAATCCCGGAAGCCATGTATTTAGGCCGTCTACCCGATGTTCGCATGTCTTTTCAGTTACTGGGGCTGCATGCAAGAAAAGTAGATTCCAACTGGACGTATCCATCCCATGAGCATTCCATGTATGAAATCCACTGGATGTTGAACGGTCAGATGGACATGGTGGTTAACGGACAGTTGTACAGTCAGTCTGCTGGAGACCTTCTGTTCATCCGCCCCGGCATGACCCATTCCTGCACCGGTGCCGGACCGCAGGGCTTCTCTTACTTTTCCGTTCATTTCAGCGTACATGATATCTCCTTTTGCAGAGAGCTCAACCGGTCCAAGGATATTTATTATCCGGCAGATTCGAATTTAGCCCTGGGACTTTCCTCTTCACTGTGTACGCTGTATGATCTGGCCACGGAGCACTTATCCATCCCGCTGTCTTCCTCCAAACAAATGAAGGTGCATGCTGCCGTATTCGAATTGCTCGGCTCCCTGGTCGGCCAGTTATCTCAGAACGCATCCGTGACCTTATCCAGAAAAGAAGCCATCGCCCATCAAATCGCTGAGCACATTGAGGATTCCGTTAGATATATCCATCTTCATGGTGAAATCCGGGATAGCGAGCGAACCTGGATCCAGGACATTGCCAAGTCGCTGAACATTAGTCCGTCGCAGGTCAATCGAATTTTTCGGCAGGTATATGGCACAGCACCGCGCAAGTTTCTATCAGAAACCCTTCTGAACGAAGCCCAGCGGCTGTTAAAGCAAACCGACCTGAGCATTGACCACATTGCGATGATGTTAGGATATAAGACCAATGCGCATTTCAGCAGGCAGTTCAAGCGGTGGACAGGCATTGCGCCAAGCGAATTTCGCAGCCATTCCCAGCAGGCTCCAGCAGCCGACCATCCTGATCATTGAAGAATCCGCTCATTCCAACGGAGAGCTGTACGAAACACGTCTCCGTATAAGATACTCAGGCCCCCACGTAGGGCATTACAAAAATCACATCGAAATATGCACTGCGGATGTTCAAATGAAATAGCAGCTGCTGGCGTCCAGCAGCTGCTATTTCATTACGCAGGTCGAACCTGCTAAGCCGTTAATTCTAAGGTAAATGAAGCCAAGCTCGCGCCTTCTGTAAGTAATACACGTTCTCCCCTTTTCCTTCAAAAGGCCCCCATTCAAGCCGCAGGAAGCCATTTTCCGCCTGAAGAATGGTTCCGTCCTCGTTAAAAACGATCCGTTAGTGTGGATTTGATCTCAACAATCGAATGGTAAACGAGGTCCCTTGTGAGAGTTCACTTTTAACCGTGATCGTGCCGTTATGGGCTTGAACCAGCTTATAGACGATGGCCATGCCCAATCCCGTGCCCTCGGAAGCAGCATCCGTCGTAGTGCCACGGAAATATTGCTGGAATACATGTTCTACCGTATGGGGCGGCATGCCTACGCCGTTGTCTGCAATGCGAATCGTCGCATGCTCTCCTGTTTCCTCGATCTCGACGTAGATATCCGTATGTTCCGGGTTATGGATGATGGAGTTCATCATAATATTTTGCAGGATACGCTGCATGTATTTCATGTCAAAATCGACGTGAATGACCGACGGATCTGCTTGAAAATGCAAGCGGTAGCTGCTTGCTTGCGGAGTATTGCTGATATCCGCAACTACCCTTTTGGTAAATTCGACGATATCCTGCATCGTCTTCTGCAGTGGCAGCGCGCCTTCAGCGCTATGGAGCTGTGTGACGAGGCTCAAATCTTGTATCAATTCCTCCATATGCTTCCCTTTGCCATCCATTTCCCGGATGAACGACATCGCCTCTTCCTTCGACCACTCGTATTGCTCATTTAATAAGAGAGCCGAATATCCTCTGATATAGGTCAAGGGCGTTTTCAAATCATGGGATATCCCCGCAATCCATTCCTGCTTGGCTTGTTCGATCCGGTTTCTCTCCACTTCGTTTGCTTGCAAGATACTGCCCAAGGATTGAAGCTGCTGGAGCACCTCCTTATACAAGCGGTACCGCATGCGTAATTTTCCGGTTCGGTTATATATATTCGCCATATTGCCGGGCTGCATGTAATTGTCCCGCGAGAGCTGCTGAATCCAGGACATAAGGAAGCCGATCGGACCGCCGAAATACCAGCCGAACAAAGCGATGCATAGCAGCGTGCTAACCCCGAAAATCCCCCCTACGATAAGACCCTCATCATCCATATTGATGTGAAAACCAAGCGAGGGAAGAAGGCCTTCCACAATAATAGCAATAGATATCCCCGTACCCAGAAGCCACAGCACGAGCCCTAATGCCAAGTGAATCGTGAATCGAGTTTTTATTCGCATAGCCGTACCTCATTCGGGGGGATGAATTTATAACCGATTCCTCTTAAATTCACGATGATTTTGGGTTTTCGGGTATCGTCGCCGAGCTTCTTGCGCAGCTTGGAAATATGAATCGTAACCGTTTTTTCTTCCCCGAACACATCATTTCCCCATACCAACTCGTATAGCTGGCCCGTCGTAAAGATATGATTGGGGTGCTTGCAGAAGAAATGAAGAAGGTCCAGCTCCTTCGCCGTGCAATCGACGGTTTGGCCCTTCACGGTTAACGTGGCCGACTCCGGATGAAATGAGAAGTACCCGTAATCGTATGCCGTATTTTGTTGATACGCGCGTTTCAGGATCTTTTCCCGGCGAAGGATCGCCTTGATTCGGGCAACGACCTCCAACGGATTAAAAGGTTTGGTGATATAATCGTCTCCGCCGATCCCGAGCCCCGTTAATTTGTCGAAGTCGGTGGAGCGGGCGCTTATGAAAATAATCGGTGCATTCGTATGTTTCCGAATCTCCGTACAGAGCTCAAAGCCGCTTAGATCCGGGAGCATGATATCCAGCAAAATCATATCATACGTCTTTTCTCTGACGCGCTGCAACGCGTCTCTGCCCGATGATGCCGTGTCCATATGCGTGAAATTCTCTTTCCGAAGCGTGATCTCCAGCAGCTTCAAAATGCCGATTTCATCATCGACGGCCAGTATGGATGCAGATTCCATGTTGATCTTCCCTCATTTCAAACGTGTCCTGAATCTTCTCTTTCTATCTTACTCCATTTACAAATTCAGGAGGTTGATTCAAGTAAAATGTTACGTGTTTTTTCCGTACCGTTTACTTTATTTTTACTTTCATTCCCTAAGCTTAGGGTAACACATCCATAAATGATCGGGAGGAACTCAGGAATGGAAGCCATCATTCAAATCCATCAAGTCAGTAAGACGTTCCAGGGCATAGATACCATTAAGAACGTCAATATGAGCATCGACAGAGGAGAAATTTACGGTTTTTTAGGTCCGAACGGGGCAGGAAAAACAACGATTATGAAAATGATATTAAATTTGGTCAAACCCTCTTCCGGTGAAATCCGGGTATTCAATCAGATCGTTACGCCAACGTCCCATCAATATTTAAAAAGAATCGGCAGCATCATTGAATATCCCGTATTTTACGATCGGCTGACGGCGGAAACGAATTTGGAGTTTCACTGCAGGTATATGGACTACAGCGATAAGCCTGCGATCAAGGACGCGCTGGAGATCGTAGGTCTGCAAGGAGTAGGGAAGAAAAAGATCCATGAATTCTCGCTGGGCATGAAACAACGGTTAGGCATTGCACGTGCGATCGTGACGAAGCCGGATATTCTCATCCTCGACGAACCGATCAACGGCCTTGATCCGATCGGGATTAAAGAAATGCGGGAGCTTCTGCTGTTATTAAAGAAAAAATACAAAACAACCATTTTAATTTCGAGTCATATTGTGTCGGAAATCGAATCGGTCGCCGATACGGTTGGCATTATTCATCAAGGCACTTTTTTACAAGAAGTCAAGATGGAAGACATCCGAAAACAACATGCGGGATCGTTAGAAGAGTATTTCATCAATCTCATTCATGGGGGCCAACGTTATGCTTAAACTTATCCAACTCGAATGGCAAAAAAACAATCTATCTCACAATCTTAAAGGGGTCTTCATTTGCATGGTGGCCATTTACGCTGCCGTTGTCCTTATGACGTTGGGTACCCAGGGCGAGAGCGAACCTATGGATTATGCCGAATTTATGTCTTTAACGGATATTTTGATCCGGATCACCTTTATCATTTTCGCAAGCGTGATTTTATCCCGTTTAGTGATTGAAGAATATAAGAGCAAGATGATCCAAGTGTTGTTCACCTATCCGCAGCAGCGAAAAAAAATAATGCAAGCCAAGTTATTGATCGTGTATGTATTCTGTTTCTTCAGCATCCTTGTAACGACGTTGATGATTAATCTGTTAACGTATTTCCTGAATCCGATCCTAGGGTTATTTGACGCACCGGTTCGTCTTGATGAAATGGCTGCCACCCTTCCGTCAACGCTGCTAAACGCCTTTATGATCGCAGGAATCAGCCTGATTCCGCTAATTTTTGGCATGAGAAAAAAGTCGACGGCTTCCACCATTACATCCGCTGTCATCATTGGATTTCTGGTTAACGCCACGGTGTCTGACGGAGGAAGCTCGTCCAGCCTGTTCCAATTCATTGCCATTCCGATCATACTCTGTCTGCTTGGTCTTCTCCTCGGCTATCTTTCTTTTTACAAAATCGATCAAAACGACGTGGCCTAATAATGTGCTCCGTACATAAGGGGAGGGAATAGAGCATGGGAAAAATGCTAACCGCTTTGCTTGTCCTGATGGCCATTGGTGTGCTGGTAAGTGGCTGCCAAGGAATAGGAAAAGCAAGTTATCACCATGAAACATCCTTTGAGGCAAAACGCATAGAAGAAATTGAAGTTCATAATGATTCTTGGGATATCGAGTTCCAGCATACAGATTCCCCGAACATCATCGTCATTTGCGATGGAAAGCAGTTGGACGGAAAGAGCGATCCGGTAACGATTAATCAGGATGGGAACAAAATGATCATCACCCAGCAAGATCAAGGAGGAATCACAGGGGGATTTTCATTAGGCAAAAATGGCACGATCTATATCTCCATTCCCGATCATGAAATCGATACGATTACACTCAACAACGACGCAGGCGATATTAAGATGAAGGACATAGCGACCCAAAACATTTTCCTTACCAACAATTCAGGCTCTGAGCATATTGAAGGACTTTCCGCAGACAAGGGAGAGTTCACATCCAAGGATGGGGAATTCACGCTGAAAGACAGCTCACTAAACGAATCAAAGGTAACTTCCGGCAGCGGCGACAGCTCCCTGACCCGTGTAACCAGTCCTGATATGACCATCACTTCAACGGCCGGGGAAGTATCCGTCACGGAAGTTGAGGAAGGAAAATGGCTGCACGTAGAAACAAACTCCGGAGATATCACCGTAGCTTATACTACACCTCCTGCTTCATTAAAGCTGATGGCAAGCAGTGACTCGGCGGATATCCGTGTTGGCTTCGATGGCTTTATGGAGCAGCAGAACACGGAAAAATCGATAGAGGGCACAATTGGGGATGGATCTAACACACTGGAGCTTGTCAGCCATGCAGGAACGATAACTGTAAAATAATACCGGTTACCTTACGAATATCACTCATGCCTTTTGAACAGAGGGCGAGTAAAATACATCACTATGCATATGCTTGATTTTGTCCCAGTTGCCAGGATTCATCGTGTCTGGAGAGCGGTGCTCCAAAATGGCCTGATACAGGTCGGTTTTTTGTTCCAGATGAGCAACGTGCAATTTGGCTTCTTCAAGCTTGGCGATTGCCTCCTCTTTGTGCTTCATCATGAGTGCGTAGCGCTGCGGGAGGGTCGAATCCCCTTCAAGACAGAGATCGACGTACTTTTTAATGACCTCAATCGGCATCCCGGATTGCTTGAGGCATTTGATGCCATGCAGCCAGTTGATCGATTCTTCGTCAAACATGCGAATGTTGTGTTGATTGCGCTGTACGCTTGGCACCAGACCTTTATCCGTGTAAAAGCGTACTGCATGCTCGGTGAGTCCCGTTATGAGGGCGGCTTCTTTGACCGTATGCATGTGAAACCCTCCTTGAAAAATAAATGTATAAAGACGCTTGCCTTCGTGTAACACGAAGGTGGTAGGTTTATTGTAATGCAAATCGACCGTAAGCGGAAGGCGAGCTGAGATACCCGATTTCCGAGTTTCGTGGCCGTTTGCGTTTTTCAATTAAACACTAGGAGGAATTACAATGCAAACTGTAACATTGAACAATGGCGTGAAAATGCCGATGATCGGTTTTGGTGTCTACCAAATTCCGGATGCAGAAGAATGCGAAAACGCCGTATACGAAGCGCTGATGGCCGGTTACCGCTTGATTGATACCGCTGCCGGTTATCTGAATGAGGAAGCGGTCGGACGCGCGATTAAGCGCAGCGGCGTGCCGCGTGAGGAGCTGTTCATCACGACCAAGCTCTGGGTTCAGGATGCCGGATACGAGAGTGCCAAGCTGGCTTTTGCCAAATCCCTGAAGAAGCTGCAGCTCGACTATCTCGATCTCTACCTTATTCACCAGCCGTTCGGCGATTACTACGGCGCTTGGCGTGCAATGGAAGACCTGTACCGCGAAGGCAAGATCAAGGCGATCGGTGTCAGCAACTTCCTGCCCGACCGTCTGATGGACCTCATTGTGCATAATGAAATCGTGCCCGCCATCAACCAGGTCGAAACGCACCCGTTCTATCAGCAAATCGAGAGTGCCGCTTTTATGAAAGAACAGGGAGTACAACACCAGTCGTGGGCGCCGTTCGCTGAAGGGCTTAACAACATGTTCAGCAACGAAGTGCTGACATCAATCGCGGCAAAACACAATAAGTCCGTCGCCCAGGTCGTGTTGCGTTGGCTTGTTCAGCGTGAAGTCGTTGTCATTCCAAAATCGGTGAAAAAAGAGCGGATCATCGAAAACTTCGACATTTTCAATTTTGAGTTAAGCGCGAACGATATCGAACAAATTGCGGCCCTCGATACGCGGGAAAGTCTTTTCTTATCGTACCGCGATCCGGAAGTCGCCAGGATGATGGGCAACTGGAGAGTGGATCTGTAAACCATGATCGAATCCTAAACTTATCACGTGTTTTTCCTTATCTAGTGAAAAAGGACAGCTCGGTCTGAGTTGACCCCTGTCCTTATTTACTTAAAGCCCGCCCTGTTAAAGCCTCGCGAACGTGATGTAATCGACTTGGACCGGCTCTGCCGATTCGCTTCGAAGTGCCCGGTTGATCTGTCCCCGGTGATATTGCCCATGCAGGATAACCTGCGACAGGATGTCCCGGACGGATGATCGGAACGGCAACCCGCTCTGGTTCGCATAATCGATCATCTCGTCCAACTCGGATTCCTCGAGTCCTTCGATGTAGACGCGATATTGCGCGGCATTTTCTTCGAACATCGTCCGGATTGCCGTCAGGTCTTCCGTTTCCTCCCAGAGCGAATATGAAGCGCTGCCCTTGCCCTGCAATCGGGATAACCAAACTCGTTCCGCGACCGCGACGTGCCTAACCAGCTTCAGAAGGTCTTTGTTCTTCGTCCCACTCTCTTCGAGCGCGTCCAGGATGCGTCCGTCCGCCCAGTACAGATGGTCCATCATACACTTGATCGTCTTCATTTGCGCTTCCCCCTCTTCGTTTCATCAACTGGAACCTGCTGGGACCCATTCGTTTAATGGATTCTCGGTTGAAGCTATTCCATTCTGAAGACTATTTTTGTTCCCGTCTCATTGTCACTGAACGGCTTCCTATATTCTATGAACGTTAATTCAATTCCTGAAGTTTGATCGGGTAATGGCGGAGATATTACATAGTTAAATGAAGCATGACCTGAGTGGCTGCCGCCATTCATCATTCGGCAATCATACTGTTCTCCCATTTTCAATTCAAAATAGCTGTGATTGTTAGAAGTTGGAGGTGTCTCAGTCACATCCCAATCCATACTAAAAGTCACTACACTAGCATTACTATACTGCCTTATTGAGTTTACAGTATAAAAGCAGTTCCCTTCTTCGACTGATTTTAGCAGGGGGATATGTTTTCTAAAATCCGACGGTTCAACCATGGGCTTAAAATGCTCTTCACTGCTAAAAGTTCCAAAAACGGCTTTCAGAAAGTCCTCGTAAAGTTCAAACGTTTCAGCCCATTTAGAGATATATTCAAAGGGAGGGAAACCAGGATTGTTGTTGGATAGCTGCTTACGGAGTTTCAATAATTCACAAATTTGTTCATCAATATTATAAATTCGCTCGTCATAATGCTCCACTGGGCGTTCAAAAGGCATCCGTTTCAACATGGATCTCTCCTTTACATGGGTTCAATTACAGGAAAAACGACCAGCCCGCGTCTGGTTATAGGTGTTCCGTTAGCGTAACCTAAATGGGATTAAATCAAAAGTAAAACTACACAAGAAAAGATACAGCTTAGTACGGCAATGAAACTATGAAGACAACTACATGAGATTTTTTCCAGTAGAATTCTTTGTTTCTTTTGAATGAAGTACGAGTAAATGAACACAGTAATCACAAGGGGCAAATATAAATAGAGATCCGGCCCATCACTACTCGGCAAGACTTTATTAATATATCCACCTATAGTTTCGTCAATTAACATACATCCGTATATAACTCCGATTATCCCTGAAACAAAAAACTGAGCTGCTACCTGAACTAGATTGTTCTTTAAGAAGAGAGGAACCAGTTTCCGGTAGAGGTTATGGATCATAATATATTTGGATCCTCCCCCATTTTTTAAGATTATCCTTCTATATTTTACCACACAGTTCCAATTCGTGCAGATCGCTTCATTTTAGCAATTCCGCGTGATAACGCCACACGTCGAAACGATCCTGCCCGTTAACGTTAAATGAACAAAGCAGCCGATCACAATGATCGGCTGCTACTTGCTCTTACTGTGCTATTTTTCCCGTTAGCATAATGACCTTGCTGATTAAACGATTGGTCATTCTAGCATTTTGCTACGTTTTATTTGCTAATCATGCAATTCTATCAATGTGACACCTTGTGCTGATCATTATGATAGGCATCTTCATTAAAGTAATGTTCAAACTGCTTTTCCATTTTATTCGCTACCAATTGGGTGTGGCGTGAATGCACAATGGCTCTAATGACAAAATAAAGGGAGACTATTGTAATCATGAAATAAATGATTTCCATCGAAAATACTCCTCTCTGGAAGGTTTACCATTCAACCTGATCAAAACGCATATCTTTATAGTAGAACTCTTTATCATGATCCGTAATCTCCCGAAGAACTCTGCATGGATTTCCAACAGCGATTACATTCGCAGGAATATCCTTGGTTACCACGCTGCCGGCACCAATTACACTCCCTTTGCCAATGGTGACTCCTGGTACAATAATCGCTCCGCTTCCGATCCACACCCCATCCTCGATGACCACGGGTAATGCAAACATCCCGCCCTCTTTGCGCTTTTCTGGATGTACAGGATGATTCGTTACAGCAATCGTAACATTCGGGCCAAACATGACATCGTTACCGATGGTAACTTTATAGTCGTCAACCACGGTGAGATTGAAATTGATATATACATTATTTCCTACGGTTGTATTTGAACCGTACGACATGCGAATGGGCGGCTCCAACCATACATGTTCTCCAATGCTTCCAAAAAGTTGTTTCATTAACGTTTTGCGTTTTTCAACATCATCCGGATGCAAATGGTTAATTTCATAGCATAACGCCTTACCTCGCTGGCGTGCTTTGGCCAACGCTTCAGCCTCTTTCGGATAATTGGCATCATCATCGGTGAATAATTGTTTGCAAGCCATTCGTTCCTGGATATTCATTCGAAATTTCTCCTTTGTATATAAATTTAGATTCAATTGCATAAGTCTTGGTTAAGATCGGATTTATACAAAGTTTCTAGTGATGTTGTTAAGCCACTTAAACTGTCGGTATCGCATAAAAGCAATGGGTAATTTAATCACCTCGTCTAAGTTGATGACGATATACAAAAGGATCGGTGGTACATGCCAAACAAAAGCACATAGGTAACTAAGCGGCAGAATAATGAACCACATAACAACCGTGTCACACCATAATCCAAATTTAGAATCCCCACCAGCTGTGAATATGCCCGCGATCGTTGTGGAGTTTATCGATTTGGCTATACAATAATAAGCCCCAATGTACAGCATGCCATCTAGGTAACTTTGAGCCGTTGGATTCAAATTGACGATGGAATATATCAATAGTTTAATGAACAGAATCGTGCAGCCTGCAATGACTCCAAATATCAAAGCATAAAAACACATTTTGTTGCCCGCATGCTTTGCTTTCTCGATTTCACCCTGCCCCAAATACTTTCCAACAAGTACAGAACCCCCAGTAGCAATGCCTCCACAGAGTACAACGGCTAGATTTTTAACTACAGACGCTATGGAATTTGCAGCTACCATATCGGAGTTCACATGGCCAATAATGGCAGCAGTCGCGGTAAGAGCTCCTCCCCAAACGATATAATTCCCCTGTACAGGCAGCGTATATTTCAAGAAATCTTTTAATAAATTCCGTTGAATGCCGTCATATATGGGCATCATACGAAAACGAATGGGGCCCTTGGTGATGGAGTGAAACATACAACATGCGAGTTCAACAACCCGTGCCAAAACCGTGGCAAGAGCTACGGCTGAAATGGCCAGTTCGGGCCTGGACGGGAACAAAACAAAAAGGCAAATGGCATTCAACAAAATGTTTAAAATCAAACATAAGGAACTAATCCATGCACTAAGTTTTGCATTTTCCATACTTCTAATCACACTGAGATACATCTGGGATATTCCCATCACAAGATAAGAAACGGAATTCATTTGCAAAAATCTTGAGCCGTATTGAATCAGTTCTGCATCATTGGTGAATAAACGCAAAAGTGTATCCGGAAAAAAGAAGGAAGATAAACCAAACAAAATAGAGACACAAAGGGAGAACATGCAAGCGATGTTAAAAATGCGCTGTATGGTTGAAGTATCCTTCTTCCCCCAGTATTGCGCAGTGAGGATACTTGCCCCCGCTGATATCCCCATGTAAAACAAGGTTAATGCAAAGGTAATTTGCCCTGCGAGTGATACCGCTGACATTGCAGATTGGCTAATCATACCCAGCATAAGTACATCAACGGATATGACGGTTGCCGATATTAAATTTTGTAATGCAATGGGAATGACGAGCGTCATTAACTCCCGATCAAAATCACGATGGCCAGATCCTTTGAGTCGTATGCGGTTTACCACCTATATCCTGTCCTCTCCACTGATCTTCACAATATAAGGATAGGATAATATCGTTGTTGTTTCCATTAATATTGGCTATAATTTTATAAAAATCGTATATTTCTAAAGGATGGTCTCTTTGATGACAAATTTAGAGGTATTTTCGGATTTATCGGAACGTTTGAATTATAATCTTCCTGATTTACCGCTCTATGTCCGAAAGGGAAGCCTGCATCAATTTAACAATTATGCAGCAGTCGCGCATTGGCATTTGGACATCGAGTTTATCTACGTATTGCAAGGATCGATGGATTTCTCTGTCAACGGAAAGATCACTCGATTGCATCAAGGGGATGGGCTTTTTGTGAATAGCCAGCGTTTGCATTTCGGTTATTCTCCTGCAGACCATAACGATTGTTTATTCCTTGTCGTCGTCGTTCATCCCTCGATCCTTGGCGAGAAGACTTCATTTATTCAAACATACTGGGGGGAAAAGTTTAGTTTAACGATGGCTGATTTTGTTGTGCTTACCGATCAGGTTGATTGGCAGCAAAGCATATTACGGTCCATTCAAGAAATCTATCAGGAAATGCACAAGGACCATGCTCCTCCCAATCCGCTTCGTCTGGCATCACAAGCTTTATCTTTGTGTGCAGCAATAGGGGACCATTTGCAGCCCATTTCTGGGCAACCTGGAGTATTGACGCATGTCCAAGAAATGACTCGTTTCATTCATCAAAATTATGATCAAAAAATAACTCTCGAGGACATCGCCTCCGCAGGAGCTGTTTGCCGAAGCCGCTGCTGCACATTATTTAACAAGTATGTGGGCCAGACGCCGGGCAACTATGTCACTCAATATCGCCTTCAAAAAAGCTGCGAAATGTTAAAAGAAACAAGAAGATCCATAAGTGAAATTGCACTTGCCTGCGGTTTTCAAAGTGCTAGTTATTTTTCGTCCATTTTCCGTAAACAGATGGGCATGGTTCCGCAAAACTATCGAAAACAAGTTGCGAATATCGACTTAACGTGAATCAAGGTAATAGGGGGCACCCTTGAAGATGTTATTTCTTTAGCTAAAACAAAAAAAGACGGGACAATTATGGCCCCGTCAAGTCAATGCAGTACCAATGGATAAGGAACGATCACTGCAAGTCCAGTAATTTTTGAACCGTGAGAAGAACACCGTTTTCTTCGTTTGACTTCGTAATGAAGCTCGCTGCCTTTTTCGTATTTTCGCAAGCATTACTCACTGCAAAACTGTATTTTGCGATGGCCATAAGCTCCACGTCATTCTCTCCATCACCAAATGACATGGTTTCCTCGTAGGTGACGCCCAACATTTCTTGCAGTTTCTTTACTGTCTCACCTTTATGCGTATGCAATGCCGTAATATCCAGCCATCTGGCTTCCGAATCAACGATGTAAATTTGTCCACCCAACGTATTCTCCACATGCGCTCTTAATGCTGTACTTCGCCCCTCCGTATCGAAGACCGTAATTTTGATAAAACGGGTATCTATGTTTGCAAAGGAATCTGTTTTCACTACACGTTCATAAGAGCCTTTAACCACCTTGTACATATCCTCTGAAATGGAAGAATGAACGTAAGCAGCGTCGCTTGCACAGACGATCAGGGTCATGTTGTTGTCAAAGTCTTGAATTCGATCAATCGCCTGTAGGGCGAGATCCCGATCAATACTAAATTCTTTAACCACTTGGCCATCTTTTTTAATTCGAGCAGCACTGTCACCCAGTATCCAAACGCCTTTGCCATGCTCGTCAAACAATTTCTCAACACGTTCACATTGTTTGCCGGTACATGCGACAAATGTGACTCCTTTTTGCTGCATCTCTGCATAAACTGTTTTGAAAAGCTCGACATCGTACAGACCTTCATTGTTCAGAAATGTTCCGTCTAAATCCGTGACTACAAGTTTAATCATTGTATTCGCCTCCTGTGAAATTTCATAAATCACTTTTTCAGACACTTTATAATAGTAATTTAAAAAGTATCTAAAAAAAATCATAACGACTTGGTAACATGCTTATCTATGTTCTACTCGCTACAAAACAAGATTAAAATATGTAACTGGTTTCATGTCAATAAATGAATTGCAGAAATGTTTTCCTTTATCCATGAACGCAACTGATCGGCATCGAAAGCGCGTTCATCTGGATCGGACGGAGAACCCTTTGACAGATAAAGTTGATCATTGAATCAAGGTTTCTTATGATCTAGATTTCTCTCCCCTTTATTTTTGCGGATATGAGGTTCTCTGAAATATGACGGTCTCTGCCTTTAATGCATTCGTAATCCGAATCATTTGTAAAAACAATGTTCATTATAAATCCCCCTATTATCACAAATAAGCTCTCTGATACATCATATCCCATATCCAATACAATTTTAAAAATTTTCTCTATTACTAAACTAAACTGTCCGTTAATTAAAACAGCAGCCGACCAGGTTGATCGGCTGCGTTCTTGGATGTATTGAATTAACGTTACCGTTAGTTTAATGATTATAGTCAGCTTTTTACTTACAAATGGCAGATCAAAATCAGCCAAGCACTGTACAACCCTAGTCCATATTAGCTATAATGCGTTCTTTCAATTCAATAGGATTGTCCGTTTTGACTGCTACATAGTTGTACTCTTTTTCAATTCCCATAAAGAGTGTCACTTTTTGAGGAGTTTTCATTTTTAAAATTAAATCGGGACATGCCTTTTCAAAATCACGTATTACAAAGTCAATAGTGTCCTTGGAGAGTTTACTTTCTAAAATTGTTGAATCTTCAATCATTAATTCAACATTGGAATAATCAATTTTTGCACGTTTCGTTAAACCTAATGACAGATAAAATGATTCATTAGCGAAATAAATTGGATTTAAACGCAACGCTTGTATATCCGCTAAGAAAAAAATAACCGAGTAAATGTTCAGCACTAATAAAAAAATCGATAAAACTGGAGCGATCTCATGCAGCCAGTAATGTACTCCTAATGTTTCTAATATCATGGCATGGATTAACATGATTTGGAATGCAATAAAACTCGATTTTTTATACATTGTGATTCCTATTGGCGCTGTATTTTTCCAACTGCCGAATGCGTAATAAAGCATAAGCAATTCAGAACAAATTATTTGAATAATTGGATTGTTTCGAACGTAAAGCCTCACGGCTTGCGAAAAAGAAAAAACGATAGGAAGATTACTTCTCTTTACTTCAGTTAGTATCTTCGGTATATAACGGAAAAATGTAAAAATTAACAAAATTTCAAAAAGAATGATACAACCTTCTGCTATGATGCCTATCCAAGTAATCGTTTCATAAGGCTCTAGCAATGAAGTTGGTATAAGAAATCGAATTAAAATACACCCTAATGCTGAAAGGATAATGGCTGATTTAACCGTGAATTTATTTCGATAAAGCATCAGGAACAAAGGCAATAAAATAATTAAATCTAACATTGAACCCAGAACTATACTATGGGATTCTTCGAGTAATATCTTTGAACCTATTGTAGTTTGATATAGCAAAAAGTTGCCACTAAAAATCAAAACCAGCATCATGAACCACATTGATTTTGCTTTCTCAATCCAAGTCATTCTGCTCATCCCCTGCTAGCTTTGTCAGTTTTTCGAGTATACGTGCTAAATGTTCCAGATCTTTTATCGGTAGCATCCCATATAGTTTTTCATTCATTTCTTTCTCTAGTAATATTAATTGATCAAAATACTTTTCACTTTTCTCAGCTAATTGGAGTTTTATTTTTCTTCGATTTTCTTGGTCTATTGCTCTAGTGATATACGCATTAACTTCGAGTTTATTTAATAATTGACTGACTGCACTCGTCGATACATTTAAGTTATCTGCCAAAGCTTTTGTTGAATTAACCCCAGATCGAATTAATTCTAAAACTAACACTTGTTTAGCCGTTAATTGATTATCGATATGCTTTTCGTATTTGCTTGCTAATTGTATATTCAACTGCGTTTGTAAACTATTTATTTTCTCAACAAGCTCCAATATTAACCACCCTTTATTATTAAGATAACTTAATAATAAAGGGTGGTTAATTTAATTTCAACGATTAAATTTTATGTCAATATTCACTTTTGTTGTCTGGGACATTCTCCATGCTATCGTTGGGATCGGCGCAGCGATCATATTGCTGTTTATTGGTCCCTTGATTGGCCTATTGTTTCACCCAATCCATAGTTTCATTAATTTCCTGCCGGCAGTGTGGCAACTTGATTAACTTGTTCAAATAACAAGTAGCGTTTACACATGCCACCATCCCCAATCTATAGCTAACCAACAGCACAGCAACCTTCAAAGGTTGCTGTCTTTGCTTTTGACTCTAGGGGCTTGCGACAGTCTATCTCTTTCACAAGAGAAGCAGAAACAACATCAATCCAATAGCGATTTGCTGTACGTTTTGTCTTATTCATGACCTTCATTCATTTTCAAGTCATTTTTTAGTCGCTCCAGCTGCAAAAGATGATGTCTGTAGTGCATTTCGATTAACAAAAACCACTCTGTAGCGTTTAATTCACCGAGTCTCGGGTGAAGAACTTTCTTATGATCGGGAGCTTGGTACAGATCAGGTTCCTTACTTTTCATACGCTCCATTACACGATTAAGACCATCGGACAGCTGCTCTTTATTCTGCGGTTGCTGTGGGGTGTATTGCGGCGAAGCAGGTACCCGTATCCGAACCTGCGGGAAGCTCCCTAGTTTAAATACTGCCTTCCCCTCCTCCGTTTTCTCTCCAACGGTGCTCAATGAAACATCATGATCTGCTAAACATTGGTCAACATTCTTCAAATGCATGAATAGCGCGGATTGAATCAAATGCATGTACATTTGCCCGACGGACCATTCCTCCTCACACCTTTTATGGAGCAATTGCTCCATATCGAGGTTATTTAACTCGCTTAAATACTGACCGATCGTCTCTTCAAGCGACTGCAATACTTTCTCTGTTTCTCTCATTTTTCGAACAACTCCTCTTCTTGTTTTGCTATACCTTCATCATAAAAAAACGCTGCTGACAACAGTGTGTCAGTAGCGTTTTGTCATTTTTTTGCCCCTTCTTGATCCCGATCACATAGTATGAGACTACTGCTTTTAATAGCTAATTCGAGATTAACATCATCAACCCGCTCCCCGCCCAAAGTAAGTACCCGGCTTGAATAATGATATATAATACTTTTTCCATAAGCATTAGTTTTCTTTGTCTTTTAACCTTTCGTAATTGCAGATAAGAAATGAAGGAACCAATGAGTAATAGAATCACTGCCACTTGATTAAGCGTATCTAATACCGTTATGATATTTCATTCCCTTCACAGTTATAAAATGAGTTAAAACCAAGAGTAATCACCCTCCGTTGCCAATCCACCTGTTTTTAATAGCAGCGCCCATGATGATGAAGTTTTTTTCCATTGCTTATCCCCTTCATATTTGGCTGCTGCAATTAGAACGGAATGAGTTACATAGATCGTTACGCTAATTCGAATTTCAATTCCAATTTTGACTTGAGGCAGATTTATACTTCCCATACCTCGTTAAGCTTGTTCCATTTCAAGGTTCCTTTCCTCAGACTTCATCGATGGTTCTGCCTGAGAAGCTTTGTCCCGGAAAGCCCGGCGACTTAGCAAGCCTACCAAAAGCGCTAGCATGGTCAGGCCGGCCGCGAACAGGTAGAGATTCACGATCCCGATATATTCGGCAAGCCCAGCCATGCCCAGCAGCGAAATGCAAAATACGAGATGCATAAGTGAAGCTTGGGCAGATAACACCTTGGGCAGCAAAAGTTTGGCTACGCTGCGCTGAATTAAGGTGCGCCGGTTAATAACGGAAAGCTCTGCGAAAGGCCCCATTAACATAACCAAAATAAGTGCAACGTATGGCTCTGTATTGAGCGCGTAAAGTGCGGTTAGAACGCCATAACCGGCCATGCCGATCATCATCACCGCTAAATAGCGGTTGCCAATCGTTCTTGCCAGTGCCAGTACCAGCATTCCACCACCTATTGTCCCTGCAAAATAAGCGGCATTAATAAATCCCCACCATTCTTCGCCTTGTCCAAGTGCGACTTGAACGAACGCAAGGGTAAAGGCGCCAACCCAAATCGAACCGCCAAGCATGTCGATCATGTCCATAAACGTAAGCACCCGCAGGCGAGGTGTTTTCCATATCATCTTCCAGCCTTCGGTCAGCGTATGCCATCTGGATGTGCCAAGTGCCGGTATTTCGTCAGAGGACGCGTTCAATTCCTTATCTCCAGATCCCGATTTCGTTGGTTCTTTGACGCCCAGCGTAAATGCCGCGGCAAGACCATAGATAACAGCCGTCAGCAACAACGTGGGGCTGGCACCCAGAAATGCAACGACGATGCCGCTTAATCCCCAGCCTGCGAATTGTACGACCTGATCGCTGACGCTAATCAGCCCGTTGGCTTTAAGCAAACCTTGCTCACGCGTTACTAAACGTGGTATAAGTGCATTTCGGGCCGGGGTTGTCCATCCGTCGAGAAAAGACATCACGAATACGAGTGAAAATACCAATACAAGCGATGAAGCCTCTCCATGAAGCTGTAAATAAACGGCCAGGCAAACGAACAGCAGGAATTGCCCCACTTGCGACAATAAAAGAAGGTTGGACAACTTGAAACGATGGATCAGCAAAGGCGCAATCAGGCTGCTCAGCATTTGAGCCCCGCTGCGCATCAGCGGCATCAGCGCCGCCGATACGAGAGACTCGGTCCGATCAAGGACCAGCACCGTAAGGGCCATTATGTAAAGCACATCAGCTGCATTCGCCGCGGTTTGGGTCGTCCACAGGAAATAAAAAGGACGGGTCAAATTGGATGATTTCATGACAAATTTTTCTCCATTTCTTAAAAGTTACTTAATTAAACAACAATAAGAGTCATTCTTAAAAAATATTCAATAAAAATAAGATTAATGTAATTAAAACAGTTTTACAACAAAAAACAGGAAAAACATAACATCTCGCTTATTTAAGATTCCTCATGTAAAAGGGAAAGAGACTAACTAGCCGACTTTTTTCTGGATTAAAAAAAGACTGGAGAAACGCTTGGGGAAAGGCCCGGCATTTTCCAGTCTTTTGTCTTGTATGGACGCTAATTTTTCCTCCGCGCTCATTTATAGTTGCGGGCAGGAAATGTTTCCGTTTTACACCATCCGCTGTCTCATCGCCTCAAACAACAGGACCGTTGCCGCCATCGCGGCGTTCAGCGACTCGGCTTGTCCCTGCATCGGGATGGTGATCGCATCGTCGACCCGTCGGGCCGTGGCATCGGAAATACCTTTGCCCTCGTTGCCGATGACCAGCCAAACGGACTGCGTAAAATCGTAACTGTAGCACGAGTGCTCTGCCTGCAGTGACGTGCTGACAAGTCGTACGCCCGCCGCTTTTGCCTCAGGCAGGATCGTTTCCAGATCGCCTTCCACGATCGGCAAATGGAACAAAGAGCCCATCGTAGATCGAATCGTTTTTGGATTATATACGTCGGCAGAGCCGGCTCCCAGCACTACGCCTGCCGCTCCGGCGGCGTCGGCACTGCGAATGATCGTTCCGACATTGCCCGGATCCTGCACGCCATCCAGCACAACGACGAGTCCTTTCGCGTCTGACCACAGGTTTTGCAGCGGTTCGCTGCTTTTGCGCACCACGGCAAACACAGGCTGGGGCGTCATCGTATCCGTACATTTTGCAATGACCGCTGGGGAGACGCTAATCCACTCCACGTGCTGAAGCGGCGTTTCCAATCCGGCAAGTTCCTTCGGAATGCCTCGTTCTCCGTCGTAAGCGATGCATTCCAGATCCGCGCCTGCGCGCAATGCCTCCTGCACGAGGTGAATGCCTTCAATCATATATTTATGCTGACGGGTACGATGCTTCTTCTCCAGCAATTGTGCCCATTCTTTCACGCGGTTATTTTGAGGTGATACGATATCCATGATTCCATCCTTCCCGTTCTCGGGTCATTTCTTTGGCTTATTTGGGATACGCCAGCTCCATCTTGGTCAAATGATCCTTGTGGCCCACGATAATGAGCACGTCCCCTTCTTCGATCCGATCCTCGGCATACGGCGAAATGTTCATTGAACTGCCTTGGCGAATCGCCATGACGTTACAGCCAAAGCGCGCTCGGATATTCAGTTCCAGCAAGTTTTTGCCGATCATCTGCTCCGAAGCCTTCATTTCGAGAATGCTGTAATCTTCGGACAACTCGATATAGTCCAAAATGTTGGGCGAAGTCAAATGATGCGCAACCCGCAGTCCCATATCCCTTTCCGGATAAATGACCTTGTCCGCTCCGATCTTTTGCAGCACTTTGCCATGAAGCTCGTTCTGTGCTTTAACAATCAACACCGGAACGCCCATATCCTTCAAAATTAGCGTCGTCAGAATGCTCGCTTGAATGTCCTCGCCAATCGCAACCACCACGACGTCAAAATTACGAATGCCCAGCGCCCGCAGCGCTTCTTCGTCGGTGGAATCGGCCGATACCGCATGCGTTACGATATTCGACATCTCTTGAGTCCGTTGTTCGTCCGCATCGATGGCGAGTACGTCAAAGCCCATGCTGCTGAGCGCATTCGCCACACTGGACCCAAACCGTCCCATGCCAATGACGGCATATTGCTTTTTTGCCATAAGGGTCTAACCTCCCGCTCCGTGCTTCAACATCCTTCGTAGTATACCACAAAGACCGACAAACTTGAATGCGCTCACGGTCTGCAGGGAACAGTATAAGAGCAGCCGAATATACGAGGAGGGACTTGCGATGCCAATTACTTTAAGCCTGCGTGAAGCGATTGTTCATAAGGTTCATGACAAAAGCGATGCCCAGCTCCGCGAAATGATTGAAGGTTCTGTCGACGGCCCTGAAGCGGCCTTGCCCGGACTGGGTGCCATTTTCGAAATGATCTGGAAGAACACCGATCCTGCCAAACAGGATGAACTGATCCAGGTAGCACAACAGCATCTGCACACGATTCCCGTTAAGCCCCTGCGATAATGTCGGGAATGGCCGGGAATAGACTGTCACCCGTTATTACGTTGTTCTGTCTGCACACAGCATTTGCCTGATCGGTCCGAATTATGCTCCGCGGTTCTTAACTTGCGGCATTGTTCAGTAAAGCCGATTGGCTTGGCTTACCGAATCACAAAAACAAGGTACAGCTCTTGATGAGCCGTACCTTGTTTCCTATGAAAGCCCATGAACTGCACCATCAACTTTATCGACGGCCGAACTGAATTAAAAAAAGACCGAAACACCCTTCACAGGGGCTTCGGCCTTCCTTTTGTTGCTTTGCATAACACACGTAACTTGTTTTATTAAACGCTACTCCTAGAAAAACGAGGCTTATGGCGCCGTCTCCAGGAACTGAGCGGTTGGGTTTTTGTCCATGGCCGTTCTCATTGCATATTCATTTTCGAACAGGACCACGTAATTTCCTTTTTTGTCCTTCACCAACGCCGAATTGATGCGGAACTTGCTCGGGTCCAGATTCTCGTCAATGATCCAACGGGCGAACTGATACGGCATGCGCTGAAGCTGCACGTCCACGCCATACTCGCCTTTCATGCGGTATTCGAACACCTCGAATTGGAGCTGGCCAACTACGCCGAGCAGCGTTTCATCGAAGTTGACCGTCTGGAATACCTGGATGGTGCCTTCTTCGGTCAGCTGGTCGATCCCTTTTTGATATTGCTTATGCTTGAGCGCGTTCTTCACCGTAACTTTGGCGAAAATCTCAGGAGAGAATGTAGGCAGCTCGTCAAAGACGATTTCGCTGCCTTGGCTCAGGGAATCCCCGATGCGGAAGATGCCTGGGTCGAACAAACCGATGATATCGCCGGCGTATGCCTCTTCCACGATATCCCGGTCCTGTGCCAAAAATTGCTGCGGCTGCGACAGCTTGATTTCTTTGCCGACACGAACATGCTTGACGCTCATGCCGCGTTGGAACTTGCCGGATACGATGCGCAGGAACGCAATGCGGTCCCGGTGTGCAGGGTTCATGTTGGCCTGGATTTTGAATACGTATCCGCTGAATTTCTCGTTCGTCGGTTCAATTTCGCCAGCCGTGCTGCGGCGAGGCTCCGGTTTCGGCGCGAGCTGCAGGAAGTTCTCCAGGAACGTTTGCACGCCGAAGTTGTTGATGGCACTGCCAAAAAATACCGGCGTCAATTCGCCGCGCTGTACTTTTTCCATGTCGAACGGATCTCCCGCCACATCCAGCAGCTCCAGGTCCTGACAGAGTTGATCATGCAGGTACTCGCCCGCCATCTCGCGGATGACCGGATCTTCATATCCGTCCACTTTTTGCACCTTGATCGTCGAATGGTCGTCCCCTTGGAACAGCTCCACCTGATTTTTCATCCGGTCGTACACGCCGCACAGATCACGTCCCGATCCGATCGGCCAGTTCATTGGCACGGAACGGATACCCAAGACGTTCTCCAGCTCTTCCATCAGATCGAACGGGCTTTGCCCCTCGCGGTCCAATTTGTTAATAAACGTAAAGATCGGAATGCCGCGTTTCGCGCAAACCTGGAACAGTTTGATGGTCTGTGCCTCGACCCCTTTGGCCACGTCGATCAGCATGACCGCGCTATCCGCCGCCGTCAGCGTGCGGTACGTATCCTCGGAAAAGTCTTGGTGACCCGGTGTATCCAAAATGTTGACGCGGTGTCCCAAGTAATCGAATTGCATCACGGAGGACGTTACCGAGATCCCCCGCTGTTTCTCGATTTCCATCCAGTCACTTGTCGCGTGTTTGCTGGCTTTCCGTGCTTTGACCGTTCCGGCGAGGCGAATCGCGCCCCCGAACAGCAACAGCTTCTCGGTTAGTGTCGTTTTACCCGCATCCGGGTGAGAAATGATGGCAAACGTCCGGCGTTTGTCCACTTCCTGTTGTAAAATCTGATCTTCAGCTTTGCTCATTCCCTCTATTCCTTTCGTCCGTTCATTCTAAAGTTCAGTCTCCGGCAGTCGCCGGAAGGTTATTCATCGATATGCAGTCCGGCATTTGCCGGTTGATGTGATCCGCTGGCGTTCAAACCTATGCTTGAACCATTTTACGCATTTACAACGGAGTTCATCCTCCCTGACCTGTTGTATTATTGCATGCCGTTACTTAATATGTGTATTCAACTTTCCTATTGTACCATAATCCCGGCCGAAAATAACCGATTCCATGCCGCAGAGTTCATCCTTTTTCGCAAAAAAAGAGCACCCGCGGCCCGGTGAAGGCTTATGGGTACTCAATCCTGCTTTTGAGCATACACTTCGTATTAGAAAATCAATGCATCCAGGGCATATTGACCGCCGCCTGTAAGTGCCAATGCAACCCCGACGGCCAGAATGGCCAGGTTGTATTCGTATCCGTTTTGCGTAGACCAGTAACCGTTCGCTCCATGCACTTTGACAATGGCAATGACCATCGTGAGCGCAATCAGAACGCCGCCAACCGGAGTGAGCAATCCCAGGGCCAGCAACAATCCGCCGCCAAATTCCGCAAGTCCTGCTAGCAAGGCAACCACCGCACCCGGTTTCATGCCCATCGATTCAAACCAACCGCCTGTGCCTTTAATGCCGTAACCCCCGAACCAACCAAACAGCTTTTGCGCGCCATGCGCCATAAACGACAGTCCAATCACCAAACGAAGCAACAACAATCCTACATCCAACATACTTTTCTCCTCCTATCAAATATATGCAAAATAGTATTCTTAGAATAAAGATATTATGCTAAAATATTTCCTTCATGAATGATTCTGCTCTGTATCCCCTTCTGCCGTGTCTTTTTCATCTCATGAATCTTTGGGTGATCCCCGCATCGTGCCGACATCACTTTTTCTTTTGCGTAATCTCTTTATGTCCTGGAATGAGTATATGTTATCTACTTACTTTTTGTCAATAACTTATTTTAGTAATGTTTGTACCATTATTATCATCATCGCAAAAAAAGCCCGAAAAACGCATAATGATGCGCTTTCCCGAGCTTCGCATATCCCCTGTCCATACGTTCAACCAAATAGGTTGAGCCGTATTTCATCTATTTTTCACCTGATTAATGATTGAATTGCCACACCACTTCGTCTTCAGCCTGCCCGTTTACCGGCCACCAGTGGAATCCGTCTTGTTCCAGCAAAGCATTCGTTGCTTCCGGTCCCCAGGTTCCTGCCGGGTAGGTGTGCAGTTCCCCCATGTTGTTCGACCAAGCCGCAGCAATGCGATCAACGAAGGACCAAGCCGTCGCAACCTCGTCCCAACGCGTGAAATACGTGGAGTCCCCTTCCGCCGCATCGTGCAGCAAACGTTCGTATGCCTCCGGCGAATTGATGCCGATCATGCAGCTCTGGCAGAAATCCATGGCTAAAGGTTGGATTTCCGAATCCGAGCCCGGTTTTTTGGCATTGATTTTGATATAGATGCCTTCCATCGGATTCACGCGAATCACGAGCAGGTTCGGCTCCAATTTGTACTTTTGACCCAGGTACACGTTGCTCGGCATCGATTTGAACTCCACGACGATTTCGGTCGTTTTGACCGGCAGCCGTTTCCCCGTCCGGATATAAAAAGGAACTCCTGCCCAGCGGAAATTGTCCACGAAGACCCTTGCTGCAAAATACGTCTCGGTCGTGGACTGCGCATCCACTTTGTCCTCTTCGCGGTAACCCGGCAGAGGTTCGCCGCGGAACGTTCCTGCCCCGTACTGGGCCCGAACCACATTCCGGCGCACGTCTTCATCCGAGGAAAACGGGCGCAGCGAGCGAAGCACCTTTACCTTCTCGTCCCGAATATCCTCGGGATACAAACGGCTGGGCGGCTCCATCGCAATCATGGCCAACATTTGCAGCATATGATTTTGCCCCATGTCCCGCAGTGCACCCGAGTGGTCGTAATATCCGCCGCGCTCTTCCACGCCGACCGTTTCCCCGAGCGTAATCTGTACATTGGCAATATGCTTGTTGTTCCAGAGCGGCTCAAAAAAGGCATTGCCAAACCGGATTACTTCGATGTTCTGCACCATTTCCTTGCCAAGGTAGTGGTCGATCCGGTAAATCTCTTCTTCTTTGAACACTTCTCGAATCTGCTCGTTCAACTTCTCCGCCGAGGGCAGATCATAGCCGAACGGTTTCTCGATGACCAGCCGATTCCATCCGCTGCCGTCCAGCATGCCTCCATCACGGAGACTGTAAGAAACGCTGCCGAACAGCTCCGGCGCAAGAGCCAAATAGAACAAACGATTGCCCGGAATGTTGAATTGTTCTTCCAGCCGTGCAGTCTGGACGTTTAACTCCCTGAAACCATCCACATCATTGATATCCAACGAGGTATACTCGAAATGTTCGGTAAACCGATTCCACTTCTCTGTTTCCTCCACAGGGTAACGACAAAATTCCTGGATCGATTCGAGAAGATCTTCTCTGAATTCCTCGGGAGACCGTGGGCGGCGCGCTACGCCAATAACGGCGAAATCCTCGCCTAATTTCCCTTCCCGATAAAGACTATAGATTGCTGGAAACAGTTTCCGGCGCGCCAAGTCTCCGGTCGCCCCAAAAATGAGAAATATTGCGCCTGGCGTCTGAACTTCGTGCTGCATTTGTTTTTCGACCATGAGCTCCTCTTCCTCCCGCAAAAGCGATTCGTATCGCTTCTTTGATTAAGTCGTAGAAGTTACCAGTTTTAGTCAAAACATATGTCATCGCCTGCAGAGTTGATGACATTTTAGCATAAAGCATGAATACTTGCATTAATTTTCCTGTTGCTTTCTATCAATATTCAATCGTTATAATCGGGAACCCTACCGTAATTCGATTCTCTTCCCGATTTTGGTCCGTGTGTACGGCCAGCTGCATGTTCAGTTCGCGAGAGGCGCTCGCGATGGAAAGCGGCAGCCCGGGTACTTCGTAAGATACGGCCACCGTGCCGTTGTCCGTATATCGCTCCGCCTCGTGAACATCAAGCCGGGAAGCCATCGCTCGTTCGGCCTGCTCCAGTTGTTCCCCTGCATTTGTCAGCGACGCAGCTTCTGCAGGTGTACTGCCCTGCATGGCAAAATTCCACGCTGCCTGAAGCCCTGCTTCGTTCAGCAGCCGCCCGACCTCCTCATGCAGCGAGAGGAATGCGTTCATATCCGATTTCTCATCGCCCGTTAACTGCACGATGAGATAATACTCGCCTTCATCAACGACGGCTGCGTTTACAAGGACCCCCGCCTGCAGCTCTCCCCCTTGCCGTTCGCTGCGGTATACCTCATGTCCCGTTTGAATGGTTTGTTCGGGTTCAGGTAGCCCAAGCTGCCGGGACAATACGGATGCGGCTGTCTGCGCATTTCCCTTTCCCTGACCCTGCCATTTAACGATCATGCGATCCGCTTTATCCATGGCCAAATGGCCGGTATGTATAAGTGCTTCAAGCTGTGTTCTTTCGGATTCAGACTTAAGCGGCTGTTTGTCCGCGTACACCCGACTCACTCCGACCAAAACGATAACCAATGCAAGCATCATGCCCGCTTTCATCCAATGTGCCTTCATGTTCAGCCCGCCTTTTCTATAATCTATCAATCTATCAACAGCATGCCCCGGATGATCCGGCTATAAACACAGCAACACAAAAAAGCCCAACCTGCCATAAAGAGGATGGCAAATTGGGCTTCCGACCGAGTCAGGAAGGTATACCTGATGATCAGTTATTGCATTTTCTGCAATTAGTGCAGTTTTCGGGTTATCCGTTCATTCGATATGTTCGGCCCTGCTCAAGGCATAGCTCGCTTTTATTCGGCAAGGCCGTTTTTATATGCATAAATCGCTGCTTGCGTGCGATCATCCACGCCGAGTTTGGCCAAAATGTTGGTCACGTGGAATTTGACGGTTTTGATGCCGATCACGAGGTCGTCCGCGATGTCCTGATTCGACTTCCCTTGCGCCAACAGCCTCAGCACGTCCATCTCCCGATCCGTAAGCTCTTCATGGGCAGGCGCGGTCGCCTGCGGTTGACGGAAACGGTTCATCATTTTGGAGGCCACCTGGGACTCCAATACAGACTGGCCGCGAGCGGCAGCACGAATGGCATCGGCAACTTCGTTGGCCCTTGACGTTTTCAGCAAATAACTGAACGCGCCCGCCTCAATGACCGGATACATCTTCTCGTCATCCAAATAACTCGTAAGCACAATGACCTTGCATTCCGGATACATTTTAAGCAGTTGTCGAGTTGCCTCGATGCCGTCCATGCCCTCCATCACGAGATCCATAAGCACCACGTCCGGTTTGTACTCCTGAGCCAGGCGAATGCCTTCTTCTCCGCTGCCGGCTTCGCCCACGACTTCAATGCCGTCCTCCGTATCCAGCACCGCGGCCAGACCGATGCGCACCATTTCATGATCGTCCACGAGCAGTACCTTGATCGACGTTTCGTTATCCGATTCCATCTCGATTTCCGTTTCCGTTGCCATGTTCTTCCCCGCTTTCATCGTTCATCAAAGGTATCGTAATCTCAATTCTTGTTCCCTTCCCGGGAGCGGTGACAAATTGGATCGCTCCGCCGATTTCCGTAACGCGCTCACGCATGTTCGCGAGCCCATAGGAGGCCTGCTTCTGGTCATTCAACTCAAAGCCTTGCCCGTCATCGCGAATGAGCACCCGAATCGCATCCATTTTGCGCTGCAGCCGAATCTCCATTTTGTCCGCCTTCGCATGGCGCAACGTGTTGGACATGGCTTCCTGGATGATCCGGAACAAATGGTTCTCAATGCCCTTCACCAAGTGAATGTTGTCATCGATTTCAAGCACGATTTCCATCGGCACTTTCGTTTTCAATTCCATCACCAGGTCGCGAAGTCCCTGCTCCAGCTGTTTGCCCTCCAAGTATACCGGCCTTAAGTGGAGCAATAATGCGCGCATCTCCGATTGCGCGACGGATGCCATCTCTTCGATGAGTGCCACTTGTCTCTGTGCCCGATCAAAATCTTGGCCCATTTTGCGCCCGACTGCCGTCGCCGTCATGGAAATGGCGAACAACTGCTGTGATACGGCATCATGCAGTTCGCGAGCCAAGCGCTGTCGTTCCTCCACGATCGCCGTAATGCGCGCCTGTTCCGCAAGCTGTGCATTGTTGGTGGACAAACGCTGCAATGAAGTCACCTGTTCTTCCCACTTTTTGCCGATGCGTCCGAGTTGTTCACTCAGGCGACCCACATCATCCGGGCCGAGATCGGGCACCGTACGGGAAAGCGATCCTTTCTCCCATTGAAGCAGCGTCTCCCGCAGCAGTTCAAGCCTTCGTTTGACGCGGTAGCTTTGGTAAAACCCGAATATTGCCCCGATGGCAACCAGGAGCAATAGCAGCGGCAGACCCGCTTGGAGCAAATGCCGCCAGCCTGCAAAAGGAGCCAAAAAACCATATGTATACAATACATACAAAATGACGGCCAGCACAACGAAAACAAGGAGGATCCCCTCACCCATGCTTCGGGTTACCATATCGGCATGTCGTTTCGTTTTCAACAGGGTCTCCTCCTCTTTGCATTTATTAACTTACTACGGTTTACTGATAAATAAGTCGCCAACAATATAGGAAATGACAAATTTTGCTTTATGTTCACTGGATTCATATCCAGGAGTTCTCCATACCAGTTTGTTCATCATTCCGCTGTCCTGCTCGCCCAGAAATTGAATGCGCCCGAACAAGACAGAGGCTTCGATTTCGACGCCGTAATCTTCAGGCAAGTTCAAACGTACATTTCCCATGACACCCTGGAGCAATACGACGGTTTGCTTTTCTTCCGGCAGGGAGAGGGACAGATCGGCATTCACTTCGCCGAGGACATGCCACAGGCTCATGCTGCGCAGCGTCCAAGGGGCACGATCCCAATAATAACGGGCCATAAAGTTTTGTTTGCGCATCACTTTTTGATGCAAATCCATCTTTTTGTTATTCGAATAAAAATAAGCGAGTGAACCAAGCACAATCAAAAACACGATCATTAAGTTGTCCAGCAATAGCAAGCCTGCGCCGATGCCCAGACAACGGTAACCTTTGCGCGTATCTCCTTTGCGGACTTGAAGCATCCCGATCGTTAACAGGATGAGTGCGGCAGCCGTCAGCACGTTAATATGGCGATTCAGCAGCATCACAACGCCGATGGCAATGATCACTACGGCAAGCCATTGCGCTTTTCTGTTCATATCTGCCACACCTCCTCTGTATGCTGGTGAACCCTTGTCGTTGGAAAAGCCATACCAGGCATCTTTCATCCCGTATGGCTTTACCTTTTACTCTACAAACCGTTCTCTATTCACGATTTATAGAATATCATATTGTTTGCTGACCGAACAGTTATTCTTTGGTTGTACCTGCATCATTTTTGGCGCCATTGCCCAATTTGTTTTTGAGGGCTTGCAGCTGCTGGTCGACTTTGAATTGTTTTTCAGCGTCCGCTGGGTTGGTGTACGTTGCGTTAGTCGCATGAGCATTGCGATACGGTGCACGCATTACGTCAGCCTCTGCTTCCATTTGCATGATTTTTTCTTCCATACGGTGGAACCCAAGCGATGCACTTCCGCTCTCGATCGTATGCAGGCTGTTGATTTGCGACATTTGTTTTTTCGCTTTGGCCATTTGAGCACGGGATACAAGCTCATTGCGTTTGTTGCGCATTTTGTAAAACTCGTCTTTCATGTCATGCAGCTGTTGCAGCAGGTCTTTGGCTTGTGCTTCAGATTGTGCATGCAGCTCGCTGTACTCGGTGATCTTTTGATCGAAATAGATTTTTTCTTCCAGCAGCTTGCGCGCTACCTCTTCCTGACCGTTTGCCAAAGCCGCTTCGGCTTGAGATTCGCGTTGTACGGAAGTACGCTCAGCTTCATCCAGACGCTGCTTCATGCGGCGCTCGTTGGCCATTTGTTTTGCTACCGTTACTTCAGCCTCATGAATTTCGGCCTCCATATCGCGCAAATATTGGTTGAGCATTACGATTGGGTCTTCTACTTTATCCAAAAGATCATTCACCGACGCCTTTGTCATATCCTTAATCCGTTTAAATACTCCCATGTTATTTTTCTCCTTTCTCGTAACGAGATAATTTTTGGCGAAGCTCTTCGACTTCTTTTTGCAATGCTTTTTTCTCGATATCCTTCATCATGGAATCCAGTTCGCTTTCCTGCTGGTTTCCTGCGTAATTGCCGTCATAACGCGTTCCCTGATTAGGTCTGTTGTTATACCCTGGACCCGGTCCGAAACCGCCGGAACCCTGGTTGAACGGGCCTTGGTTGAATGGACCTTGGTTGAACGGCCCTCTTGGCGGATGTTGATCGTGACCCTGGAAACCTCGGCCGGGACCTGGCCCGGGGCCATATGGATCATATGGAGGGTAAGGTTCCTTCGGCACAACCAGTGCGGCGATGAAGTAGATCAGTAACGACGTGCCGCCCGTAACGAAGATGCTGATGACAAAGATGATACGCAGCAGCGTAGAATCCATGCCGATCGATTCGGAGATGCCGCCGATTAATCCGGTAAGCATCCGGTCACGCGTTGAGCGATATAGTTTGCTCATGTCGTGTTACTCCTTTCTGTCATTTGTATCCTCTTCCGAAATCAGGGCCGTATCCGTACGACTCACCAGGGTAAGTTTCCTTTGGTACCAACAGTGAAGCGATGAAATAGATCAGCAGCGACGTGCCGCCCGTGGCAAAAATACTGATGAAAAAGATGATGCGCAGCAGCGCGGAACTCACGCCGAGGTTTTCGGAAATGCCGCCGATTAGGCCTGTCAGCCTACGATTACGCGTCGACCGAAATAATCTGTTCATGCTTGGTTACTCCTTTCTGTCGGTATTCAGCTTCTGTCTCAGGCGCTCCAGCTCTTTATCGAGCTGGGAGGATGAGATTCCGCTTGAGGTGTCTCCCTGCCCCATTCTTCGCAAATCCCGAAGACTCTGGGTTTCATATTCAAGATCCGATACTTGATCATCCAAACGATTGAACATGCGAGGAACATTTTGACCATTATACTGGCTGCGCTGATTCATCCGCTGCTGCAGTTGAATCGTCTGCATCCGGGCGTAATAATATTGGCGCTTGCTGTATACGGTTTGATATTCAACCTTCAGTTGGTTGATTTGCTCATCCAGTTCCTGCAAAGCGGAGTTGCTTTGTTGGTACAGTTCGTTGTACTGCTCCATCTTTTCTTCGTAGATGATTTTTTCCTGCAAGGCTAGCTTGGCAAGGTGCTCTTCCCCGGCTTTCAAAGCCATCGAAGCTTGCTCCTCCCGTTTGTGTACCATGGCGGCGGCCTGATCGGCCTGTTGTTTCATTTGTCTTGTGTGTGAAGCATACTGGTGACGGAGCTTCTCGGCTTCGCCAATATCCTGGCGGGTCGAGACCAGAAACTGGTCGATCAATTTCACTGGATCCTGACTTTGCTCCAAATGCTCATTCAATGTTGCTACGGTAATGTCCCGCATTCGACGAAATACACTCATTATGCTCTGGCCCTCCTTTTCATAATCGTTAATGGCTTAGTACCGACGATATCCGCGTTTGTTGTTCAGCATGGAGATTCCGAAGATGATTAATCCGATAGCGATGATCGGACCGATCAACCAGGACAGTTTGACCATCAGCGAAAGAATACCGATGAGGAGAACGATCCATCCCAGAGCCACATTGCCTCGCTTCACGCCGTAGTATCCAAGTGCAATCATCAGAATCGGAATCAGATAACCTGTCAGATGTCCCAACAATGGAGTCAATTTCCCGAAGAGAAGCAGTACGCCGAGTGCGATAAAGACGATCGCCCAGCCATTTCCTTTGTTCCATCTCATGTTCTTGTTCACCGCCCTTTCAGTTCGTTTATTTCTTGTTTAACCTTATGTCCTTATTCTAGGGGAATCCGACGTTTTTCAAAACAGACCGCGGACGGTTTTTCATCCTAGACTCTGGTCGGGGAAGGATTTGGACCTTCGGCTGTCCGTACGCTGGACCTCGATTCTCTGCATGGATCCCGGCCTGTTATGCTTCATTAACCATGTCAAACGCGTCTTCATCCAAGATGAAATCGGTGCAGCGAAGCACATGCAAGCACTGTGCACGTTTCCTGTCCCTCTTTTATGAGGTAATGAACGGCAATCCTTCTTTAACACATTACTTTTTTATCCAATTAAACAAAATGTTGTTGTTCTTTATGTAAGCGTTTACTAAAATAGAGTTGAAACCAACTTCATTCCAGAACGTCAGGAGTTGACTATGGGAGCACACAGTTATCTTCATCGGATGATCATTTTTGGCATGCTGTTAAGCACTCTCCCCATGCTGTTAACCGGAATTGCCGCTTTTTTCTATACAACGAACCAGAGCGAGCTGCATCAGCTTCAGACGAACAAACAGCTGCTGAATCAGATGCAGTCCAACGTAGAACATAAACTCGGTACTATAAGCTACATGCTGGATCAAGCAACACGTTGGCCAGCCACGCTGGAGCAGCTGTCAGCCCCACGCCTCGACGCGAAGACACCCAGCGCCGACCGGCTGCAGACCGAATTTCAAAATATGCGTTCCTGGGAGCCTTCCATGGATATCGCGCTCATTAACCAAACGCAGGACTGGCTGATCGATCATGCCGGAATGTATTTAAGCACAGAATTTCCGCTGGCTCTTCCCATGAAAGAAATGCTCTCGAAAACGTTAACGTCCGGTTGGCAGCTCATACCCTCGAGCGTGTTCAACAACCCGGAACACATCTCGGATAACGGTTGCATCTATCATATTGCCCTTGCCAGGCCAGTTCCGCACCTGAGTGCGCCGACCCATTCCGCTGTCATTGCAGGAATTCCTGCCTGCTCGTTGCAAAGCCCGGCCGATATGGAGCAAACCTCGGCTGCAGGCTTAATTATCGTCAACCGGGAACAACGCATTTTGGCCCATCCCAACCCCGCTTATATCGGCAAGCCGCTTGCGGGAATGGATATGCGGGAAGAAGAGTCTGGAAACAACATGTCTGAACGGCTGCCTTCGGCATCATCCCATGCAGCGGGAGAAGCCAAAGTACGTCTGGGCGACTCGCGGTACTCTTTGTCCTACACCCAATCCTCATTAAGAGGCTGGACCTACATGCTTTTGACGCCAATGAACGTGCTGACCCAGGAATACACGCGCATCGCCGAGCATACCCTGCATGTCAGCCTGATCATGTTGTTGGTCTCTTTAGGGTTAACCTGGCTAGGCTCCAAACGAATGCATGTCCCGATTCGCAAACTGTTGGCCCATGTCGGCCTTCATTACCATCCATCCGTGCGTCAAGCGATGGCTAAGAAGCGTGCAAATGCTTTCCCCACTGAGTTCGAGCAGATTCAGGCACGCTTTACGCAGATGGTGGATTCCAGCTCACGGCTTGAAAACCGCCTGAATCAGTACGTGCTTCAAATGCGTGTTTTTTTTGTCATGGACATGCTTCTTGGCAAATGCTCCCCTTCGGCTCTTCAAAGCGGCTTGATTGAGCATGGGTACGGTCACTATCTGGACCAGTGGCAACATGTTGCCGTTATTGTCATTCAGGCAGATCTTGTGCATCAATCCAAGTATACGGTGAGCGATCTCGATTTATTGTTGTTCGCCGTGCAAAATATGATGGAGGAAACGTTAGACGAACATCACCAGCTATACCCTGTAGTATTGGAACAAACTGTAGTCACTATATTGGGGGACGCTGAATCGGATCCGGTGAAATTTGCCGCACATCTGCATGCCATGACCGGACAATTGCAGCAGCAGGTCGAACAAGTGCTTCAACTCACAGTGAGCATCGGGTTCAGCCAACCTTGGACATCTCTCCTGCAAGTACATCGTGCCTATTCCGAGGCCTTAAAAGCACTGCACCAGCGTTTGCGGCTGGGCACAGGCATTATCATTCAATATGAGCAGCCGATTCATAGCAGCAGCCCAGCATCTATCAGTTATCCTTCATCCTTGGAGTACGCTCTCGTTCAAGCGATTCAGGCCGGCGACGAAGGTGAAGCGGAAATGCTGCTGTCCCAGATGCTCGAGCATGTTCTGGATCCGGAATGCCATTCTGAAGATTATCATCTGGCTCTGGCCCGACTGCTCACCCGTATTCTGCAGATGCTGCATGAGAGCGGGATTCGGCTTGATCCGACAACTTCCGGCCATGATTCATTGTACAAGGAACTATTTAACCTTCGATACGCCTCAGAAGTGGAGCATTGGTTCAGTCAGCGGATGATCAAACCCATCATTTTGCTTTTCAAGGAGAGACAAGTTACACAGTACCGTCATATTTCGGACAAAATGATTGCGATCATCCATCAGGAATATGATAGAGATCTCACGCTAGAGGAGTGTGCTGCCAGGCTTCACTATAATGCCAACTACTTAAGCAGTGTGTTCCGCAAGGAAACGGGATCGTCATTCAGCGAATATTTGGCCAAACATCGGTTCACCATCGCCAAAAGATGGTTGGAAGAAACGGATCTGACCGTAAAGGACATCTCTAACCGGCTTCAGTATAACAATCCGCAAAACTTCATCCGTTCCTTCCGCAAATGGGAGGGAATAACCCCGGGCCAATACCGGCTTCGGCAGCAGAACCTGCATGCCGAAAGACAGGTTTAATTTCTAATGAGCTGCCCAGGCCATGAAATACATTCGCTGTTCTATAGCTGCAATCCAGTTTTCTGAAGGATAATTTTTGAAAATTTTCGGGTTTCCTCTATCATATGAGCTTCAGCCCGTTCTAAAAACCTGTTTGAAGGAGCACTACGAGGGATTTGGTCTGTTATTTATGGGGAGAATCCATTTCGTGAAAGGGTACAAGGTATACCTCGGAACCATGCATGCAAAAGGGGCAGCTTCCACTGCCCCCTTGGTTTTTCTGATCATACTATTATATGAACAACCGTTCGTAACTTCATGCTTATTTCCGTACAGTTTTCATCTGAGGTTGATCGAGTTGAATCAATATTTTTCCGAATCGTCCTCCCCGCGTAAACGTGACGACGTCATCCGAAAATGTCTTTCTAATGTGCACTTCAGCAAGTCGCAGAGTCTGTTCATCCGTTGGCAGCTTGTACGTTTTGAGCCATTCCGGCAGCTTATGCACGACATCCTCCAACGGCATCTCCAACGTAGTCGTTTCTTTGGTGATAATGCTCGTATAAGAATACCCCTTCAAATATAGAAGCTGTTGGATGTATGCCATATCTCCTGCTCTGAATGTCGATTTTACCCCCAACACCTCTTTCAACTCATCCATTAGGGTGTGCTCGCGTGGAGCCGCCATCGTGCTGATATACACATATTGCCTGGCGCAGAGGATGGCTTGTTCCACCGTCTCCCAGTCGGACATGGCTGGACACATGGAGGCAAACACCAAGTCGAACTTCTTTTCCCAGCCTTTGTCCTGAATGGACAATTCCTCAAAACGTTCCGACACAATGTCGATCCTGGATCTTAATTCGGCAGGAATGGTTTCTTTCATCAAAGCGGTCAGAAAATGCGAAGGTTCAACAGCAGTAACCGTTGCTCCTTTTTCCGCGAATGGTATGCTGAACGCACCTGAGGCGGCGCCGACATCCAGTATCGTTAACCCCTTATATTCGACGCCCTGATTCTCAATCCAGCCCATAATACGACCAGAACGTTGTTTGCCTTCTTCCGTGAACGACTGATGGTGATATTCTCTGGCCCACCGTTCAAAGGCTTCCTCCGTATCGAACGGATAGCTCCCTTTCCTGGGAGGCATGGACACCTTTCTCTTTCTCCAGGCTTCTTCCCAAAGAGATAGGTCAAATAATAATTGCGAATAATCGTGTTCTGTATGCAAATCCGGCACTGTACTCCCACCTAATCATTTCATTTTGTAAGCATATAGATAAACAAAAAAAACAGCCCATTAGATGTAATCTCTACTGGACTGTTTTCTTAATACTGAATACCGGCGAGAGGACTCGAACCTCCACGGTTTCCCACTCGATTTTGAGTCGAGCGCGTCTGCCATTCCGCCACGCCGGCATATTTACTGGAGGCGCCACCCAGATTCGAACTGGGGATAAAGCTTTTGCAGAGCTGTGCCTTACCACTTGGCTATGGCGCCATATTCTATTGGAGCGGACGACGGGAATCGAACCCGCGACCCTCGCCTTGGCAAGGCGATGCTCTACCGCTGAGCCACGTCCGCAAATAATGGCTGGGGATATAGGATTTGAACCTATGCATGACGGAGTCAAAGTCCGTTGCCTTACCGCTTGGCTAATCCCCACTAGAGGGCGATCGAGGGGAATTGAACCCCCGAATGCCGGATCCACAAACCGGTGCGTTAACCACTTCGCCACGATCGCCATAATACATAATTAATAAAGAATTGGCAGGGGCAGCAGGAATTGAACCCACACTAACGGTTTTGGAGACCGCTGTTCTACCTTTAAACTATGCCCCTAAAAGCAATGGTGGAGGCTGATGGATTCGAACCACCGAACCCGTACGGGAGCAGATTTACAGTCTGATGCGTTTGGCCACTTCGCTAAGCCTCCACAATGGTGCCGGCGAGAGGACTTGAACCCCCAACCTACTGATTACAAGTCAGTTGCTCTACCAATTGAGCTACACCGGCATATTCGATTATTAGATTCAATGGTGGCTCGGGACGGAATCGAACCGCCGACACGAGGATTTTCAGTCCTCTGCTCTACCGACTGAGCTACCGAGCCATAATAAAGTTAATCTTGAAACGTTGCACTTTATCCAGGCGTCAGTGCCTTACAGCAGATTTAGTGAACAGCTTCCTCAATGTTTGAAAGAAAATGGCGGAACCGACGGGATTCGAACCCGCGATCTCCTGCGTGACAGGCAGGCATGTTAGGCCAACTACACCACGGTTCCAAGATCCCTTATTTAAAATAAGTTCAATTGCGGGGGCAGGATTTGAACCTGCGGCCTTCGGGTTATGAGCCCGACGAGCTACCGGGCTGCTCCACCCCGCGTCGTTAAAAAAGTATATGGTGGAGGCTGAGGGGATCGAACCCCCGACCCTCTGCTTGTAAGGCAGATGCTCTCCCAGCTGAGCTAAGCCTCCGAACGAGACATTTATGATCATATCATATAATCGATGATAAAATCAAGTCTTTTGGATAAACATGACCCGTAGGGGATTCGAACCCCTGTTACCTCCGTGAAAGGGAGGTGTCTTAACCCCTTGACCAACGGGCCTTGCATTTAAAAATCAGAACGGAGAGAGAGGGATTCGAACCCTCGAGACGCTTTTGGCGCCTACACGATTTCCAATCGTGCTCCTTCGGCCAACTCGGACACCTCTCCATATGGCTCCCCGAACAGGACTCGAACCTGTGACAACTCGATTAACAGTCGAGTGCTCTACCAACTGAGCTATCAGGGAATATTGTTTTGTATTGAAAAACGATCCGCACATCAACTGATGTACCCGTTTTTCACTCAGAGATTGCTCTCTGAAAACTGGATTCGAAACGAAACTTGCGATCTTAGAACCTGCATTTCTTGGATAAGCCCTCGACCGATTAGTACTGGTCAGCTCCATGCATTGCTGCACTTCCACCCCCAGCCTATCTACCTCGTCGTCTTCAAGGGGTCTTACATACTGGGAAATCTCATCTTGAGGGGGGCTTCACGCTTAGATGCTTTCAGCGCTTATCCCGTCCGTACATAGCTACCCAGCGGTGCTCCTGGCGGAACAACTGGTACACCAGCGGTACGTCCATCCCGGTCCTCTCGTACTAAGGACAGCTCCTCTCAAATTTCCTACGCCCACGACAGATAGGGACCGAACTGTCTCACGACGTTCTGAACCCAGCTCGCGTACCGCTTTAATGGGCGAACAGCCCAACCCTTGGGACCTACTTCAGCCCCAGGATGCGATGAGCCGACATCGAGGTGCCAAACCTCCCCGTCGATGTGGACTCTTGGGGGAGATAAGCCTGTTATCCCCAGGGTAGCTTTTATCCGTTGAGCGATGGCCCTTCCATGCGGTACCACCGGATCACTAAGCCCGACTTTCGTCCCTGCTCGACTTGTAGGTCTCGCAGTCAAGCTCCCTTATGCCTTTGCACTCTTCGAATGATTTCCAACCATTCTGAGGGAACCTTTGGGCGCCTCCGTTACTCTTTAGGAGGCGACCGCCCCAGTCAAACTGCCCACCTGACACTGTCCCCGTACCCGATTAGGGCACCAGGTTAGAACCTAGATACGATCAGGGTGGTATCCCAACGGTGCCTCCACACAAGCTGGCGCTCATGCTTCTCAGGCTCCCACCTATCCTGTACAGATCGTACCCAAATTCAATATCAAGCTGCAGTAAAGCTCCATGGGGTCTTTCCGTCTTGTCGCGGGTAACCTGCATCTTCACAGGTATTAAAATTTCACCGGATCTCTCGTTGAGACAGCGCCCAAGTCGTTACGCCATTCGTGCGGGTCAGAATTTACCTGACAAGGAATTTCGCTACCTTAGGACCGTTATAGTTACGGCCGCCGTTTACTGGGGCTTCGGTTCACAGCTTCGGGATTGCTCCCTAACCGCTCCCCTTAACCTTCCAGCACCGGGCAGGCGTCAGCCCGTATACTTCGCCTTACGGCTTCGCACAGACCTGTGTTTTTGCTAAACAGTCGCTTGGGCCTTTTCACTGCGGCCCCCTCGTGCTATTCACACTACCGGGGCACCCCTTCTCCCGAAGTTACGGGGTCATTTTGCCGAGTTCCTTAACGAGAGTTCTTCCGCGCGCCTTAGAATTCTCTTCTCGCCTACCTGTGTCGGTTTGCGGTACGGGCACCTTCATCTGGCTAGAGGCTTTTCTTGGCAGTGTGAGATCATGACCTTCGCTACTGTAATTTTCACTCCCCATCACAGCTCAGCCTTGCGGTTAGCGGATTTGCCTACTAACCAGCCTCACTGCTTGGACAGGCATCCATCAGCCTGCGTCACTACCCTACTGCGTCCCCCCATCGCTCATAACGATTTACGGTGGTACAGGAATTTCGACCTGTTGTCCTTCGACTACGCCTTTCGGCCTCGCCTTAGGTCCCGACTTACCCTGAGCGGACGAGCCTTCCTCAGGAACCCTTAGGCTTTCGGCGGATCAGATTCTCACTGATCTTTTCGTTACTCATACCGGCATTCTCACTTGTATAATGTCCAGCGCTCCTTACGGTACACCTTCAACCCTTATACAACGCTCCCCTACCCCTGATCATAAGATCAAGCCATAGCTTCGGTGGTGTGTTTAGCCCCGTTACATTTTCGGCGCAGAGTCACTCGACCAGTGAGCTATTACGCACTCTTTCAATGATGGCTGCTTCTAAGCCAACATCCTGGTTGTCTGTGCAACTCCACATCCTTTCCCACTTAACACACACTTGGGGACCTTAGCTGATGGTCTGGGCTGTTTCCCTTTTGACAATGGATCTTAGCACTCACTGTCTGACTCCCGGAAGTAAGTCTATGGCATTCGGAGTTTGACTGAGCTTGGTAACCCTTGCGGGCCCCGCACCCAATCAGTGCTCTACCTCCACGACTCTGTTTTCCGAGGCTAGCCCTAAAGCTATTTCGGGGAGAACCAGCTATCTCCGAGTTCGATTGGAATTTCTCCGCTACCCCCACCTCATCCCCGCACTTTTCAACGTGCGTGGGTTCGGGCCTCCAGTGCGTGTTACCGCACCTTCACCCTGGACAGGGGTAGATCACCCGGTTTCGGGTCTACGTCCACGTACTATGTCGCCCTATTCAGACTCGCTTTCGCTGCGGCTCCGGCTTCTCACCTTAACCTTGCACGGGAACGTAACTCGCCGGTTCATTCTACAAAAGGCACGCCATCACCCCTAAAATGGGCTCTGACTTCTTGTAAGCACACGGTTTCAGGTTCTATTTCACTCCCCTTCCGGGGTGCTTTTCACCTTTCCCTCACGGTACTGCTTCACTATCGGTCGCTAGGAAGTATTTAGCCTTGGCAGATGGTCCTGCCGGATTCATACGGGGTTTCACGTGCCCCGCACTACTCGGGATCCGTCTCGGAGGGAGCAGACTTTCAATTACAGGGCTTTTACCTTCTATGGCGGGCCTTTCCAGACCTCTTCGTTTAACCGGCTCCTTTGTAACTCCATGTGAGACGTCCCACAACCCCAGAGAGCAAGCTCCCTGGTTTGGGCTGTTCCGCGTTCGCTCGCCGCTACTGACGGAATCACTATTGTTTTCTCTTCCTCAGGGTACTTAGATGTTTCAGTTCCCCTGGTATGCCTCTCCTGCCCTATGTATTCAGACAAGAGTAACTGGGTATTACGCCAGCTGGGTTTCCCCATTCGGACATCCCCGGATCAAAGCTTGCTTACAGCTCCCCGAGGCAGTATCGTTGTTCGCCACGTCCTTCATCGGCTCCTAGCGCCTAGGCATCCTCCGTGTGCTCTTAGTAGCTTAACCAATTGCTCGGATGAGCAATGCAGTTTTCACTAATGTATAAACTTGTTGACACAAGTTCAGCTAGGATGATTGTTCATCGGTTGCTTGAACCGAATGAGCATTCATCCGAAAAGGAATGTTCTAATTCGCATTTTTCGTTTCGATATCCAGTTTTCAAAGAACAAGCTTAGAAAATCATTGTTGGTGGAGCCAAGCGGGATCGAACCGCTGACCTCCTGCTTGCAAGGCAGGCGCTCTCCCAGCTGAGCTATGGCCCCAAACCTTACTCCAAAAAGTGAAGTTTGCCTACGAGATTGATTCCGATTACTTTTCAGGTACCCCGCATACAAAAACCTTATGAAGTTTAAATGGTGGGCCCTGGTGGACTCGAACCACCGACCTCACCCTTATCAGAGGTGCGCTCTAACCAACTGAGCTAAGGGCCCACAATAATATTGAATTGTCACCCGAAACGGGTTACGCTTGGCGGCTTTCTACTCTCCCAGGACCCTGCGGTCCAAGTACCATCGACGATGAAGGGCTTAACGGTCGTGTTCGGGATGGGAACGTGTGGAACCCCTTCGCTATCGCCACCAAACGTATGAGAGTTTGAACTCTCAAAACTGAGCAACGAGTGAGTAAGTTTGCAGCTGAGCTGCTTATTTGAATGTCTTCATCGCAGAAGACGATTCTCCATAGAAAGGAGGTGATCCAGCCGCACCTTCCGATACGGCTACCTTGTTACGACTTCACCCCAATCATCTACCCCACCTTCGGCGGCTGGCTCCTTGCGGTTACCCCACCGACTTCGGGTGTTGTAAACTCTCGTGGTGTGACGGGCGGTGTGTACAAGACCCGGGAACGTATTCACCGCGGCATGCTGATCCGCGATTACTAGCAATTCCGACTTCATGCAGGCGAGTTGCAGCCTGCAATCCGAACTGAGACCGGCTTTTTAGGATTAGCTCCACCTCGCGGCTTCGCAGCCCGTTGTACCGGCCATTGTAGTACGTGTGTAGCCCAGGTCATAAGGGGCATGATGATTTGACGTCATCCCCACCTTCCTCCGGTTTGTCACCGGCAGTCACCTTAGAGTGCCCACCCGAAGTGCTGGCAACTAAGATCAAGGGTTGCGCTCGTTGCGGGACTTAACCCAACATCTCACGACACGAGCTGACGACAACCATGCACCACCTGTCTCCTCTGTCCCGAAGGAAAGGTACATCTCTGTACCGGTCAGAGGGATGTCAAGACCTGGTAAGGTTCTTCGCGTTGCTTCGAATTAAACCACATACTCCACTGCTTGTGCGGGTCCCCGTCAATTCCTTTGAGTTTCAGTCTTGCGACCGTACTCCCCAGGCGGAATGCTTAATGTGTTAACTTCGGCACCAAGGGTATCGAAACCCCTAACACCTAGCATTCATCGTTTACGGCGTGGACTACCAGGGTATCTAATCCTGTTTGCTCCCCACGCTTTCGCGCCTCAGCGTCAGTTACAGCCCAGAGAGTCGCCTTCGCCACTGGTGTTCCTCCACATCTCTACGCATTTCACCGCTACACGTGGAATTCCACTCTCCTCTTCTGCACTCAAGTCATCCAGTTTCCAGTGCGATCCGGGGTTGAGCCCCGGGATTAAACACCAGACTTAAATGACCGCCTGCGCGCGCTTTACGCCCAATAATTCCGGACAACGCTTGCCCCCTACGTATTACCGCGGCTGCTGGCACGTAGTTAGCCGGGGCTTTCTTCTCAGGTACCGTCACCTTGAGAGCAGTTACTCTCCCAAGCGTTCTTCCCTGGCAACAGAGCTTTACGATCCGAAAACCTTCATCACTCACGCGGCATTGCTCCGTCAGGCTTTCGCCCATTGCGGAAGATTCCCTACTGCTGCCTCCCGTAGGAGTCTGGGCCGTGTCTCAGTCCCAGTGTGGCCGATCACCCTCTCAGGTCGGCTACGCATCGTCGCCTTGGTGAGCCGTTACCTCACCAACTAGCTAATGCGCCGCAGGCCCATCCTCAAGTGACAGATTGCTCCGTCTTTCCAGTTCTCTTCAGGCGAAGAAAACAAGTATTCGGTATTAGCTACCGTTTCCGGTAGTTGTCCCAAGCTTGAGGGCAGGTTGCCTACGTGTTACTCACCCGTCCGCCGCTAACCATCAGAGAAGCAAGCTTCTCATCAAGTCCGCTCGACTTGCATGTATTAGGCATGCCGCCAGCGTTCGTCCTGAGCCAGGATCAAACTCTCCAATAAAGATGAATTTCGGTCACGAGGTTAATCGTGATGAAAATCATCTGAGGTATTGAAAAGAGCGATTAGCTCATTTTGAATCTGACGAGATAAAATATCTCAATGTCGCTCCGGTTTTTATACAGTCATACGACATGTACCAAAAACCTTCACGTTACTCACTCGTTGTTCAGTTTTCAAAGATCAAATCATTGATATGTTTCTCATTTTCCTCACCGCTCATTTTCGGCGGCGACTTAAATAATATATCATATCTTCTGTTTTTTTGTCAACAACTTTTTTAGGAGTTGTTTTTTGATTCTGTTTCGCTCACTTGTTTTCAGATACAAGCTTTTAGCGGAACGAGATATAATGTATCATATCCGACTAATTTGAGTCAATACTTTTTATTAAAATATTTAACCACGTGTAAAACATACAAAAAAGGAAGGGTCTCCCCTTCCTTTTCATACGTTATGCAGTCCGGTAAACGATCAAGTTTCGACCCAATAACGAATCTCGCGACCATTGCCTTCAACGATCGAAGGCCATCCGGCCGACTCTTTGACCATGGACCGGAACACGAGCTTGCGCAAAATTAACGGAAGATCCTCACCTACAAATTTAAGTTCCGGGTGATGCAGCAGCTCATCCATGCACCAGGGTTCCCTGCGGCTTCGCAGCACCCGCAAAAGCAAAGCCGAACAATCCATCATTTTGGACATGACGGAAAATTCGCACGCCAGCAAAGCCAACTCCACGCGTTGCTCCAGCGTTTCAGAGCTGACCGTCATTTCCTCATACAGTTTCCAAAGAGCCCGATCCAGATTGCGGACTTGCGTCCATACCGCATGGTCCGGATACAACCCTTGTTCAATCAGCACGATTCTGGCCCAGTTGCCAAGAGCTTCAAGGACGTTATAATACGCATCAACCACATGACCTTCCTGAATGTACCGTTTGGCTTCAACATACATCCGTAAAAAACAGGCAAACTCATGAAGCAGCTTCTGCTCCTGTAGTTTCGGACCGAAAGCCAATAATTCCTCCCTTAATGCACTCAATGTACCGTCCGATTCCCAAATGATGTCTCCATCGGTCAAACATTTCAGCAGATTGTTGTTCTCTCCCGTAATGATACTGCTTTTAAGTTCATGCAGCCCTGCATATACGATTTGGTAACGAAGATCCCCCGATTTGTAATGGCCGATTCTGGAAGCAATCTCTTCCGTATCGCACACAACCAATACTACCAATTCGAAATCCTGAATCAGGGAGCCGTGGAATCGCTCTCCCGAGCGTGAATAGGCGATGGCCCCCACTGCTGCCGTCCCTTCCGATTGACCGGACAATAAATCCATGTTCTTTAATTCCACGATTCCCTCCATACATTCATGGCGGACTAGCGCCAAGTCAGTTATAATGTAATTCTACATCCAGACTGAAGTTTCCTTCTTTTCCAGGTACGATACTACTCATACGATGGGAGCATTTTTTATGGTTTTTAAAACGGCTAAAATTAATGCTTTTCGCACTTGGGGGCTGCTGCTTACCATGTTAGGCATGGGACTAATGGTACTGGGAACCGCCGGCATCGTATTCTGGGGACATGCAGGCAAAATCGTGGCAGCCGTGGGTCTCGTCATCGGGCTTGTTGCGATGGTTGCGAGCGTGGCCATCTACTTTTGGGCAGGAATGCTCTCCACAAGCGCCGTTCAATTGGAATGTCCCGAATGCGGCAAACTTACCAAAATGCTTGGCAAGACGGATCGGTGCATGTTTTGCCACACCATCCTCACACTCGATCCGGCGAAGGCCAATACTCACCCAGTACTGAAAGCGCCTTCCACAATGAGCTCAGGCAGCCATTCCCACACGGAGCCACACACCTGAGCCGTCCGATTTCCAATCAGCTGACAACTTAGATATGCATACAAAAAGCCCGGCTGTTATGCCGGGCCTTCCTTTTTCTCATGCCGCAACTCTGCCAAGCGGCGCAGTACATCTCGGTTCAGATTAAATGATAAATGATTCCAACAGACTTTATTTCGTATAACCCGCCTTTTGAAGGGTCTCCCAAGCCGATGCATTTGCAAAACTTCGGTTCCATGCAGCCACGCCGCCAAGCTTCAGTTCGGCAATCAAATCCACCCGGGCCTGAAGGGAGACTTGATCCTCGATCCATATTTTCTTGGTTGCATCCTCTTCTTGATACTCCACATAGTTCTGCCCGCTCTCTTTGTCGAGCTTAGGTTTAAGCTTCTTTTCCTTGATCAGTTCCTGCACGGTATCCATGCCAACAGCCTTGGACGAAACTTTAAGCTCTCCGTTCTCGTCCTTCTCCTCGGTCCAAATGCGCGTATATAAAGGAACTGCCATAATCAGTTTTTTCGAAGGAACTTCGTCTTCTTCAAGAATGCGTCGCATCGAGGCTTCCGTCCACGGAAGCGAAGCAACTGAACCTGCCTCCGGACTTGCAGCCCAGTGCTCGTCATAGGCCATAACGACAATGTAATCCGCGTATGCGCCAAGCGCACGGCGATCCAGGAAGGCAGACCACATTTCGCTATTGGATTTTGGCGTTACGTCGACGGACAGCATCAACCCATGAATTCGAGCCATCGCTTTGATTTCCCTTACGAACTGGGTCACGTTAGGTCCGTCCACCGTCTGCACGTTTTCAAAATCGATGTTGATTCCATCAAGGTGATACGTTTGCGCGTATTCCAACATTTGCTTAATGATATGAGTGCGTGTCTCGTACGTGGCCAGAGCCTTTTTCGTGATCTCGGGGTCAAAGCTGTTGTCCATCAATCCCCATACTTCCATCCCTGACCGGTGAGCCCAGTTGACATAGGTCTTGTCCGCTTTGCTGCTTACGCTGCCTTCGCCATCCGTAATATGGAACCAGGTCGGACTGACCACATTAACCCCCTGCATCCTGCCGATCGAGCCAACGTCAGGTTGGCGATTGTACACTGCTTCCCACACCAAATTGACGGGTTTGGTCTTCCACTTTTTCTCCGCCGTAGTCGGAGTTGACTTCGGCTCATCCACCGTCTTTTTCTCCGTTAGCGAGACATGATCATTATCGACATATCCGGCATATCCATTATCCGTTTGTACAAAGCTCTGTTCTGTTCCAGCGCGCCATACGCGCACGCGAATGCCGTTCTGCAGATCCGCAATGATCGGAGATCGCTCTTCATCGCGTTTGTACATCGGAACCGTTGGGTCTGCCTTGGACGACTTTGCATCGATCGTGGCATATTGGATCGTTTCTCCTCCACGCATCAGCAGTACCGCACCAGTGGAGGAATCCTCCTGCACAGCAATGCCGTACACTTCCTTCAATGGTTTTAGCGGAATATACACTTCATTACCTTCCGCCTCCGGAGCAACCGTCAGGGGGTAGTTTTTGTGGTTCAGCTCCGCCTGAGTGCTGCCTTCCTTCATATGCAGAACGCGTTCTGGCGATGCAATGATGATATCTCCCGTGTCCGCTTCGTAACGAATGCCCGGATCCACAGCTTCCTGCAGAACCGTGAGCGGCAGCTTGAGCTGATCTCCCGCACCCGAAGCCTCTTCATCCATCAGCTGCCCTTCAACAAATATAGGCTGCTTCATGCCGACCCAATCCGGATCTTCGTGAAGCTGATTTAACCATAGATTTGTAATCAACCAATATGCGCCTCCAGCGACCAAACAAATCCCCAACAAAACAGGCAAGGCTGAGCCCCGCCTTTTTCGACGTGTATAGCTGTTTCTTCTACTCAAACGTTTACCTCCGTTAGTGTAACTCATTCCTATGTCATGCATGAATCGTCCGTGAACAAACAAAAAACGTGTAGAATCCAATCGAATTCTGCACGTTCATATTGTAATTCATCTCTATTGTGCCCTGCAACTCTTACAAACCCCATATACTTCCAGCCGATGCCCGTGGACTTCAAATCCCGTGCTGGCTTCAGCCTGACGCTCGACACTGTCCAGATATGGATGGCTGAAATCTTCTATCTTGCCGCATTTATCGCAGATGACATGGTAATGATCCGTCACGTTGGCATCAAAGCGACTTGAATTGTCGCCGTATGTCAACTCTCGGACCATGCCCGCTTCCAAAAACATCTTCAAATTATTATATACAGTCGCCACGCTCATACTGGGAAATTGGGGTTCAAGCGCACGGTAAATTTCATCGGCTGTCGGATGCCCCATCGATTCCATCAAATAATTCAATATGGCATGACGCTGGGGTGTAATACGGACACCGGTCGTTTTCAGATGCTCCAACGCATGTTGGACTCGTGTTCCCATAAAACCCACCGCCTTACCTTTCGTTCTCTCAGAGAGAAACGAATTTCGCCGTTTCCTCATTCAGAGTTGATTCTTGGCCAGTTGAACGGCCACGATCTCTCCAGCCATGTTAACTTGCCTTATTTTCATTGTACGGCGATACCAAGTTTATTGTCAACGCGACGGTTACAGAACTTCGGACGAATCACCTTGGGAATTTTGCCCGTTTTCCCCGTTCGAATGGCCTTCGTTATCCGAGGTATCCTCTCCTCCGAGATCAGGCTCATCTTCTCCCGGCAATGGAAGACTAGGGTTACGATTAATGGCGAGGTCGCTATTGCCCTCGATTTTGACCGTATATTCCCCTTCGCCAAGCTGCCCTTCAATCGTCTTGTTCCGCACCTTGAACGGCAGGTCTGTCCGTAATTCTCCATAGCTGCTTGATCCGCTAAGGCTGTAATCGCCTTGATGAGGCAGCAGAATATTGATGGCCCCCACCGCGCTGTAAACGTCCCAATCCCCGCCGATCTTCGTCGAAACGATATTGATGCTGCCGTTCAGCGATTGCGCTTTGACGCCCAGATTGGCCCCGTCCATCGTGATGTTCCCGTTCCGAGTATCCGCGATAAAGCTGCCCGTTGAATTCGTGATGCTAATGCTCCCGACTTGCGTGGTCAAGTCCACGTCCCCCGTAATGTCGCGGGCCTTCATGTCCCCCCGGTTGCTGTCCAGATCGACATTGCCGATGGCTCCTGCCACGATCACGTCCCCATTCAATGTTTTTCCGGAAATATCGCCTACTGCGTTGTTAATACGAATTCGACCATTCCCCGTTTCGGCCGAAATGGTGCTGATGGCTTCCGCACGGTTCAACAATATCGCCCCGTTGGATGTCCGGATATCCAGATTGAATCTCCGATCTTCCGGAATCGTAACGGTCAAGTTCATTCGCGGCTGGGTCTTTTCGTTCTCTCCATAAGCTTTCCCCGTTGCCGTAATATGAATAACCTGTGTACCTTCCGCCGTGACGAAAGAAGCATCGGCCACCGCCTTGGCCTGTACCTCCGTCGTTTGATCGACCCAAACTACCGTGCGAATTTCGATCGAATCGGTATCGCCCCGCTGCAGCGAAATATCCCCGTTCACGCCTTGAACGACGACATCGGACGTCTCCATGCCTACCGGGACCCGGATGGTCCCTTTATCCTGCATATACCCTGCTGCAGCGCTGTAATCCATGGAAGCCGCTCCCAGGTTCAGGCTGACCCTGTTCCACAAATGCATGTAATGGTCCTGCTCGGTAACGATGAACACCACTGCAGCCAAAAGCAGCGACGACAAAATACCCTTCGCATCCGGCCGAAACCGCATTTTGGCCTTCACTGCATTCTCCGCGCCCGACACGGATCGGCTTCGTCCCCGCATAAGCAAAAACAGCAGTATGTATTCTAAGCCTAAGGCCACCAGCAGCAGCGGCCACCAGTCTACCATGCCGTAGAGATAATCCGTTCCCGATTGTTTATCCATAATCAGCAGTACGCCCACGACAATGAGCAAAGCGGCGGCCGTATAGCGGCCGACCCGAATTTTGCGGTTCATTTCATTCCCTCCTTGCCCTGCCTGCTACAATTTCTTTCTCTGCAGCGTGGTCCAGATCTCGCGCCCAAACAGATTCAGCCCGGTCACGATCATCAATACGGCAAATGCATACCCACCGTACATGCCAATCAAATCTTGAAACCAGCGAGGCCTGCGAAAAAACATGACCATAAGCGCGCCGCCAACGACCAGCAGCAGGCCAAACGATATGCCTTTTTCCCACATCATCAATGCTTCGACTGCGGTTCGCTCCTTACTCCCGGCTTGGTCCAAATCCGGCGGGACACTTCCCTTGCGCTTGCGTAACATCACCCGATCCGCAGACTGCAGCACGTCAAACACGTTGTAGAAGTAAAGGACGGGAATGAAGAGCGCGAGCAGAATCAGCAGAGGAACATTGATTTGTATGCCGACGGACGAAAAATACACCAGCGCCGACAGGTCAAGCATCACCAGCATCATATACGTCAGTCCCCTTAAATAGAGCCGCAAATACAAATGGCCCAGTCCTGGAACGATTGCGCTCATCAGTCCGGCCACAAATTTGTGGGTTCTCACCCGAACCGCTCTTGTCGGCCGTCTTTTAAGCACCATTTTTGCCCGATGCTTTTTCTTCAAACGATCTAGCTCCTTTCGCGATGGAGTGTCCGGTTTCTTTTTTCAAGCGTTTGGTTAGATAGTACCCTAAACCGACATTCGAGTAACTGGCAAAAATATGGATGAATCCCAAAAACCCCTGTGCCCATAAGGCCTGAAGGGGTTCGATTTTATTTATTCCACGGAGACTTTGGTCATATGTTCCCACCGTCTCAGTTTCGTCACCAGCTGCACCGTATCCAAATCATGCGGCATGTAAACATGCAGCACAATTTCGATTTTGCGCTCCACCGATACCACCTCGGAAAAGGCCAGCTCCTGCTCATTGACCGTGATCTTGCGTATTTTGATTTTTTCCTGTTCCAAGAACGAGGAAATCTGCTCGAGGCATCCGGGCTCGGATAAAGTATGGAGCGTAATGACATGCAGCTTGTTTCCCCGAATATACCTTAGCTCCAACTTGTTAAATACCCAAAGGTTCAACAACACCAGAACCGTGGAAATGATGGAGGCAAAAAAGAAGCCCGCTCCCGCAGCAAGCCCAATGGCTGCCACGACCCAAATCGAAGCTGCCGTGGTCAGACCGGTAATGGACTTTCCGGTAAACAGGATCGTTCCCGCTCCCAGAAAACCGACGCCCGTAATCACGGCCGTTGCCAAACGCGCCGGATCGATGCGCACGTTTATTTCATTCGCAAAATCTTTAAAGCCATAAATGGAAAGCATCATAATCAGCGCCGATCCGAGGCAAACTAAAATATGAGTTCGCAGGCCGGCGGCATGATTGGAGCGCTCGCGTTCCAATCCGACGAGGCCGCCCAGCAGCATGGCAAGCAGCAGTCTCAGCAAAATGTGCCATTCGTCAATAATCCAGGGATTGCCCAAAAGCGATAGTCCTCCTCCATGTCATTAATGTCATTCATCTTTATTCCTGTGAAAGGTCTTTAATTCCACGCCTGGGGCAAGCTGTACACGATCCACGGGGACAAAACCAAACTTGCTGTACAGCTGCACCGCAGGTTCATTCAACGTTCCGGTAGATACGATGTAGCGCGGATATTCCGGATACGTTTCAAAAATATGCGCAATCAGGGCAGAGGCGATTCCTTTGCGAAAATAATCCGGATGAACCATCATCCGCGTAATGGTAAGGGCATCTTTTTCCTCCTCGGCCACAGCGATCGCCCCGATCAACTCCCCATCGGAATCCATGTATCCGTAAAAACTCTCCCCGCACTGCTGCAGCGTTTCAAGCGTATCCATTAACGGCGGAATTTCCTTAAATCCGATCATTTCCGCTTCCAGCCGGTAAGCCACATGCTGTAAACGCCATAACTGACCCAACTTGTCCGGGTCATTCAATGATATCGATTCGATGGTCATGTGAAGCTTCTCCTTTCGCATTAACGAGTGAGCGATGCCTGCAATACAAAAAAAGAAGGCTGTCACAGGGACGAGCCTCCTTCTGTTTGACCTCTCCCGAAGGATTAACGGTTCAGTACGTCTGTAAGCAGTTTGTTCGCCAAGCCAGGGTTGGCTTTGCCCTTGCTCTCTTTCATGACCTGTCCGACCAGGAAGCCGATGGCCTTCTGTTTGCCGGCCTTATAGTCCTCTACCGATTGGGGATTATTCGCAACGACCTGTTCCACGATGGCAAGAATAGCACCTTCGTCGCTGATCTGCACGAGCCCTTTCTCTTCAACGATTTGCTGTGGAAGCTTGCCGCTTTCCAGCATTTCCTTGAATACGGTTTTGGCAATTTTGCTGCTGATCGTGCCCTTTTCCAGCAAGCCGATCATTTCTCCGAGCCCTTGGCCCGTAAGCGGGACCTGGGATAACTCCAGATTGTTCGTGTTCAGGTAACCGAGCAGATCGCCCATGATCCAGTTCGAAACGGATTTGGCGTCTTTGGTGTAGTTAAGGCTGTCTTCGAACAAGTCCGCAACCGCTTTGGACGAGGTAATGACCTCAGCATCGTAGCTCGGCAAACCGTAATCTGCCGCATAACGCGCTTTGCGTTGGTCCGGCAATTCGGGAATCGAAGCCCGGATGCGTTCTTTCCACGCTTCGTCGATGTGTATTTTCACCAAATCCGGGTCCGGGAAGTAGCGATAATCATGCGCTTCTTCTTTGCCGCGCATGGTCAGCGTTTTTCCTTGGGCTTCGTCCCAACGGCGAGTCTCCTGCACCACTTCGCCGCCATCGTCCAAAATTTCCGCCTGGCGGTATTCTTCGTACTCCAACCCGCGCTGCACGCCTCGGAAGGAGTTCATGTTTTTCAATTCCGCACGGGTTCCCAATTTTTCCTGACCGTGAGGGCGCAAACTGATGTTGGCGTCGCAACGCATGGACCCCTCTTCCATTTTCACGTCGGACACTTCGCAATATTGCATGATTGCACGCAGTTTCTCCAAATACGCGCGCGCTTCTTCCGGGGAAGAAATTTCAGGCTCGGAAACGATCTCGACGAGCGGGGTTCCCACGCGGTTGAAGTCGACCAACGATGCATAACCGCCGTCCACGTGGGTCAATTTGCCTGCATCTTCTTCCAGATGGAGACGCGTGATGCCGATTCGTTTCGTTTCGCCGTTCACTTCGATATCGATCCACCCGTTCTCGCCGATCGGCTGATCGAATTGGGAAATTTGATACGCCTTCGGCGAATCGGGATAGAAATAGTTTTTGCGGTCGAATTTGCTGACATCGGCAATGGTGCAGTTCAGCGCCATCGCTGCTTTCATCGCATAGTCGACCGCCTGGCGGTTCAGCACAGGCAATACGCCTGGATGTCCGAGACACACCGGACAGGTGTGCGTATTCGGCGGAGCCCCGAATTCCGTGGAGCAGCCGCAAAAAATTTTGGATTGCGTGTGCAATTCTACGTGGACTTCAAGTCCAATGACGGTTTCGTATTTTGATGCGGGCATTTCTCTATTCCTCCGTTCCGGTCAGTCTACAGCTGCGGACGCTGTTTGTGATATTCCGTATGTTGTTCAAACGCATGTGCAACGCGCAAAACGGTCGTTTCGTCAAACGCTTTGCCGATGATCTGCAATCCAACAGGCAGCCCCTCGGAGAAGCCGCATGGGATGCTGACGGCAGGCACGCCAGCCAGGCTGACAGGAATGGTCAAAATGTCGTTGAGGTACATGGTCAACGGGTCGTCCACCTGGGTACCCAGTTTGAACGCCGGCGTAGGAGCCGTAGGTCCGATCACGACGTCGTATTTTTCGAACACGTTGTCGAAATCCTGTTTGATCAGGGTACGCACCTTTTGCGCCTTCAAATAATACGCATCGTAATAGCCGGAGCTGAGCGCATACGTGCCCAACATAATCCGGCGCTTCACTTCCGGACCGAAGCCTTGGCTGCGGGATTGGTGGTACAGGTCCAGCAGGTTGTCCGGATTGTCGGCGCGAACGCCATAGCGAACGCCGTCGAACCGCGCCAGGTTGGAGGAAGCCTCGGAGGAAGCCAGCAAATAATACGTGGCTACCGCATATTCGGTATGAGGCAGCGATACCTCTTCCCAAGTTGCGCCGAGCCCTTCCAGCACCTTCAACGCCTCAAGCACGCGTTCCTTGACGTCAGGGCTTACGCCTTCGCCGATGTATTCTTTCGGCACCGCGATGCGCAAACCTTTAACGTCACCGGTCAAGGCGCTCAAATAGTCGGGAATGTCCACGTTCGCGGAGGTTGAATCTTTCGGGTCATACCCCGCAATCGCTTGGAGCACATAAGCGGAATCCTCGACGTTTTTGGTGATCGGTCCGATCTGGTCCAGCGATGAAGCAAACGCCACCAGCCCGAAACGGGATACCAGCCCATAGGTAGGCTTCAATCCGACCACGCCGCAATACGATGCAGGCTGACGGATGGAGCCGCCGGTGTCCGACCCCAGCGTAAAGTAGGCTTCTCCCGCAGCCACGGCAGCAGCCGATCCGCCGCTGGAACCGCCGGGCACGCGATCCAGCGCCCACGGATTGCGCACAGGAGCGAAGCTGGAGTTTTCGTTGGAACCTCCCATGGCGAATTCGTCCATGTTCAATTTTCCGAGCGTTACGGTGTCGGCCGCTCTCAATTTTTCGACAACGGTCGCGTCATATACCGGGTCGAAATTGCGCAGGAATTGGCTGGCACACGTCGTGCGCAGTCCGTTCGTCACGATGTTGTCCTTGATGCCCACAGGCAAGCCAAACAGCAGACCTCTTTCCCCGCCGCTGACGAGTTGATCGTCCAGCTGGCGTGCACGGGAGCGAGCGCGCTCTTCGTCCAGCGTCAGGTATGCCTTGACCTTTTCGTCATGGGCACCGATGTTTTGATAAGCCTGTTCTACCAGATCGCTGACGGACAACTCTTTCGCGTTCAGCTTGTTATGTATTTCAGGCAACGATTGTTGAAATAAACTCACGTCATTTTTCCTCCTTCCGGTTTATCCGCTATTCCATCACGGCAGGCACTTTGAATTGCCCGTCTTCTTCCTCAGGTGCGTTATGCATAACCTTCTCGATCGGCAAGCTACCCTGCACCTCATCTTCGCGCATCACATTGCTGACATGCAGAACGTGGGTTGTTGGTTCAATGTTGTCCGTATCCAACTCATTCAGCTTCTCCGCATATTTCAAGATGGCATTCAGCTGTCCTGTCAGCAGCTGTTCTTCTTCTGCCGTCAAGTTAAGCCGGGCCAATCTGGCCACATGCTGAACGTCGTTATTCGAGATACTCATGTTTCGGATGCCTCCTTCATTCGCTCAACTTTCCGGAACCGCCGATGCGGCTCGCCCGTTTAACGGGCTAAAGTCCCGTGATAACTTTTTTCATTATAGGTGAGTTGGTTCGACAATTCAATGCAAATGCCCGGACTTTGGAGCTAATCAAAAAAGAGCCAGCTTTCGCCGGCTCCTTAAATCCATGCACGCAGGTTAACCTGCTTTATAAAATCCGCCTGTGACATCGTTTCCTTCGCGGTTTCTTCTTCCTCTTCCACAGCTTGAACGTCTCCGTTCATCAAATAACGGAACAGCTTCTCGTTGTGTGTCGCAAGGGCGTAATCGATCAACGCTTCACGCTCAACCTTCTCCGCTTCCTGTTTCAGCAGAACTTCTTCCAGATCTACGTCGCCGGAAGGAACGAAAAAGTTCCGGTTCACCTGAGGCACGCGAAGCACGTAGTCAAACGCATTGTCCGGGTTCCGGTCATAAGCGATGATGAATCCATATTCCCCCACAGGAAGATTTTGCTCAAACGTATCCGCGACAATGATTACCTTTTCTCCCAATCGCAGCATCGTCTAACCTCCTGGTAGTCTATCTTTATATATTGTGGTCTGTCTAGTCTACTAGAAAAGAATAGCGATGTCTACGATTAACGGCATGAAACAAATCATTTGTGTAAAATCAATATGCTTCCTTTGTTACCGTGCAAACCATAACCATGTCATCTTTTACGTGTTTTCTCTTTCCGGACAACCACAAACCAGTAAACAACAAGCGGGGTGGGAATCCCCGTAATCCCCCACAATCCCCACAGCCACGGGAAACGTCCCCGTTTCCTTGCATCGGTGAACATCCACGTGCCCTGAAGCAGCAAAACCAAACCAATCAGGCCAAGCCATATTGGCGGCACTTCGTTCAATGAATAATGCAGATCATTCATGACGCATCTCCTTCCGTTGTCGGCGCACAGCCCAGATGATGACGATCCCGATAGCCAAACCCGTCCCGACAGCCTGAATGCCCAGATAGAAAATCGGTGCGGATTGGAACAACATGACCCCGGCAGCAAGTACAAGCAATGCCAAGATCCAGAACATGATCAACTCCAGCCGGTTTGCCCGTTTTCTCATTTGTCGCCGTTCCTTGACCTGAGCTGCCAACGAGGCGATTGAGGGAATATTCGTAGGCTCATATGCATCATCCAATATTTTCAACTGCTGCTGCAGCTGCTGCACCAGTTCGAGCTCTTCCTTTTCACTCGATCCACTGCTCATGATCCCTCCATCTCCTTCCTCAATTGACGAAGTCCGTAAGCTGTACGCGACTTGGCCGTCCCAGACGGAATACCCAGCATATCCCCGATTTCATCGTATCCGTACCCGTAATAGTGCTTCAACAGCACGGCGATCCGATGCTCCGGCGATAACCGGGTCATCGCTTCCATGACATCCGTCCACGTCTCGTTACGACTCTCGAACTGCCATCGCAATTGTCTCGCAACCTGGTCTTTGGCCAATTTCAGCCAGTTCTTCTCCCTTTCCCTGCGCCTCGCCTTGTCGATATAAATCCGGGTGGCAATCGTAATCATCCAGGATGAAAAGGCTGACGTACCATCATAACGATGAATGTTTTCCATGCAACGAATCATCGTATCCTGAACCACTTCTTCTGCCGCATGCGGATCCATCGTCACTTTGATGATATATTTGTACACAAATGCATAGTGGCGCTGCAATAGTGACGCAAGGGCAGCGTCATCGCCTTTTGCGGCTCGGAGCGCTTCCTCCAGTTCCGCTGTTTTCATCCGGCATTTCACCTGCTTCCCGTTCAATCTGAAAGATAATACGATGGACGTACTCAAAACGTTCAAATGAAAAAACCTCCATGCCGCATCAAAATGAAGCGGAAGAAGGTCATCATGCGACAATTTCCCGGGCAATCAGACGGCTATCTCCTGTGCTGCTGCAGCCTGTCGAACCACGGCTGGCCGTGCGTTCCTTTATGCAGCAATCGACTTTTCCAAATATTATGTCTGAATTCAAAATGCTCATTCTCTTTCTGAATACGCTCAAGGTTATGTAAGGATGTTGTTTCTAAATATGCCTGTCTCTCGATATTTTCCATACGCCTTTGATCGACGGTCTGCCGCTTGCCCTTGAACTCCAACCGTTCTTCTCCATTGGACGACGGAATGAAACGTATGATCTCCACCTCCCGCTCCCTCCCCTTGCTCATTTTTGAATGAATGCAAATGGTTGCTGCCCCGAATACCGACTCTAAGTCTCCCCCAAAAATCGCCATAAACAAAAAAAGAACGCAAACCGGGTAAAAACCACAGTCTGCGTGCTTCGCGAGTTAGGGTGCTGCATATTCAAATACTTCAGTGAAGTGATGCCTTAACGCTTGTAACAACTAATAGCTATTCTAATGAAAAACATGTCGTTTGTCCAGACTTTCTTGCCTATTTTGTCCGTTTTTTTTCAAACGGAACAAAACAATCCTTTCATCTTGCGGACACGTAAGGATTATGCTGTTTCTCGTATCCGATCGTCGTTTTGGGACCATGGCCAGGAAATACGACAACCTCATCGGGAAGGGTGTACAGCTTGTTCTGGATGGAATCGATCAGGTCCCTCTCACGCCCGCCGGTCAGGTCGGTTCTGCCAACGCCCATTCGGAAGAGCGCGTCTCCGGCAAACAGGTCATTACCGCACAACAGGCTGACACTGCCGGGCGAATGGCCAGGCGTGTGATACACCCGGAACGTATGGCCAATCAGTTTCAATTGCTGGCCTTCAGCCAGTGCGTATTCAGCAGGCTCTGCAGAAATGGGCGGCGTGACCTGCGGCCAATTCAGTGACCCGTTTAATTTCGGAGTCGTCAGCCACTCGCTCTCCAAGTCGTGCAAATAAATCGGGCAGCCCTTCGCTTGGCGAATCTCTTCCACGCCGCCGATATGGTCGAAATGTGCATGCGTCAGCAAAATGGCTTCAATTTCAAGATCCTTGATCGCTTTGACCAAGGGAGCAGGATTCATGCCGGGATCAATGATGACCGCCTTCTGCGGATCTTCTCCCTGCAACAAATAGGCATTGGTCTGGAGCGGACCAAGGTTAAATGTACGGATGTTTAACATATCGGCTCAGAAACCCGAAATCAGTTCACGCAGCTCACGCAAAATGGCTGGGTGCGACTCCGATCCTTCCCCGTAACGTTTGACCATTTCCTGACGGGCCACGGCCATCTTCTCCTGGTAATCCGCCGCTTCGCGATCCGGATTGTTGCGTTTGAATTCCACCATCACTTCTTGAACATGCTGCGGGCGGGGACCCCACTGTCCGAGCACATGTCCACCGGTATCGGCAAAAATGACCACAGGCACGGATCGGCCGCCCATCGTCAGAAATTCGTCCATCACTTCCGGATGGTTTTCCATAATCAGCACCTCGGTCGGCACGCCGGAAATTTCGAGCGCCCTGAAAACGACCGGAATGTTGCGAACGACGTCGCCGCACCAATCCGCGGCCAAAATCAATACACGAAGATCGTCCCGATGGTTGAGACTTTCAAAAAACTCGCGGTCCTCCTCGCTCGGCCATGCAAAATGGTCGTAATTCGCCTGGAATTCGCTTTGATTCTTGGTCATTGCGTCAATGAACTCCTGAGGTGACAGGCCTTTGCCAAACTTGTGAGACAGGTTAGGTTTTGCCATGTTAGACACTTCCTTTCTTTTTGCGTGTATTCATCCATTTGATCAGGAAATAAACAATCATAAGACCCAAGGCAACGAGCAGAATTGGAGTCACATAAGGCGCTGCCGTTTCATCGATATCCTTCCATTTGTCGCCAAGGACCATTCCCAAATATATAAACAGTACGGACCAAGGTATAACAGCCAGCGTGGTGAGCAGGATAAATTTGCCGACCGGCATTTTCGATATGCCTGCCGGAATGGAGATCGCATGTCGTACGACAGGCACAAACCTTGCCGTAAAGATCACGCCCGTACCGTACTTGCGGAACCATTCCTCGGAATGGTCGATGTGTTTTTTCTGAATCAGTATGTATTTGCCATAGCGTTCAAGTACGGGTCTACCGCCATAACGACCGATCCAGTAGATAAACAGCTGTGCCACCACGCCGCCAACCGTGCCAAAAATGACGGCTCCCAGGAAATTGATTTGCCCCTGCGACACGAGGAATCCCCCGTAGGCCAGAACGATTTCGCTCGGGATGACTTCCAGCATCAGCCCCAGCATGATTCCGAAATATCCAAGACCTTGAATCCAGTCGAATAATTGACCGACAATGTTATGAATTACGTCCATCTCGACCCTCTTTCTTTATTCAGTATGGCGGTGCCTCAGACACCATGAACGACTCGTTCCTATCTTATCACAGGGTCGTGTCCTCTTGCCATATTGCCGGCTGCCGGTTGTGTCCCATGAGGAACGATCCGCATATGGTATCGTGAAAGGAGCGTGGAGCGATGCAAGCCAGAACGAAACCCGGACATCCGCCTGTCAAACATCGTACACCCGGCAAGCAGCTGCCTTCCGCAAGAGGAATCCGCAGAGCATGCAGCAAAGAGCTGTACCGGACCGCCAAACGGTTGAAAACATATATCTCTCCCGATCTGATGCAGCAGGCCGAAGAACTCTACTACAAAAAGGTCATCGAGAATTTGCTGTGGATCGGAGAAAACAAGGATAACCGCAAATTGTTATGCGAGTGGTGGAATGAAAACGTCTGCCCGGAGATCGCCGCCCTATGGGAAACGGAGGAGGCGCCGCTGCAGGAAGCCTTTCGCCAGGCATTCGGAGGATATCGCCTATAAGCGATACACACAGCCAAAAAAACAACTTGCGGGTGTGCGAACCGCGCTTCGCATTCCCGCAAGTCAAGAGAGCACTTCGTGATCATGTCTTTGCCGTCAAAAACAAAACTTGCATCGTTGATAGAGTACACTTACATAAGCTTTCAATTTCTATCCATAGGGGCTCAGGAAGAAGTAACTGCACCACTCTCGCTAATTTGGAAACGTTCGATCCAGCGTTCTGATGCTCTTTATGGCAACGACGATAATACCTAGCGCATGTCTGCCATTTTCCAAGTCGAATATTGATTCGCTGCCAGCTGCCGCAGCTGCTCTCCATACATCCGCGCGACTGGTGTCACTGCGAACGAGCGATCGTTTCGTCCTCCTTTTTCCTTCACCTTCTCGACCTGCCATAGATAATGCTCGTACATTCGAACCCCCATGGCCGCACTGTGCCTTGAACGATCCTCCAGACCCAGTGCACGTTCCTGCTTTGCGGCCTGATCCATCCAACGCAAAGTGGATGTCCGAAGCACGGAATCGTACCGGTTGTTTGCAATGGCCCGGGCGAAAAACGAAGCTGCCCTTTCCCCCTCCCCGGAAACAGCGGCGCATCTCCCCAACTCGTAAAGCAGCCGCCAGTCGCCCGAAGCATGGGACAGGCTGTATTGCAGTATATCTTCTGCCTGGCGGACTGGAACGCTTCTGGCCAGCTCCAGGGCAAGATCCGGCATGAACGGGTTAAGGCGCAATGCCGAGAGCAGCGCCTCCCGGCGCATCCCCGCATCGTCTTGGTCCAGTGAAGACCATGCTTGACGATACTGCTGCCCGGCCGAGATATGCCGACCGACAAGCATGCCCGTACCGCCAAGCCACAGCAGCAAGGCGAGCAAGGACGCGACCGCCGGCAACAACGGCTGACCTGGGCCTGGTCTTCCGCTAACGCTCCGAGACTGCCTGTTTCTCATATCTGGCGCTGCGCTCTTGCGTTCAGCTGCACTCGCCCAAGCCCCAAGCCAAATAAACAGCATCCAGGGCAGCGCATAACTCCAGTCGAAGTCCATGGCTCCATGCAGGATAAAGACCATGAAGGGCGGCACCCAACGGGCCGCGCTGCCCCGAACGCTGCGCAGGGTAAGGCATATCCAGCCGAACACGAGCAGCAGTCCGATCAAGCCCGTGTCGAGGGCAAGATCCAGGGGACCGCTATGCACCTCGCCGCCCACGTACGGCGAGGTCTGGATGGCGCGATACCCGTCGCGCCACGTCTCTCCGCCGTGGCCGGCCCAAGGGGCCGCGGCCCAGTGTTTCAAGGCATCCCGCCACATTTCCAGGCGGGACAAGCCCGTGCCCGCGCCGGCGGCGAATCGCCCGGCGACGGAGCCTGCGGCCAGCGCGGCGGCGGATGCGCACGCCAGCGCCGTGGCCGCCAAGGCGGCAGCGCGCGCCCGTGCGCCGCTATGCCGCAGGCGGTGCAGCAGCAGCGTGCCCAGCAGCGCTGCCGTCCACGCCCCGGCCAGCGCGAGCAGGCCGGGCAAAGGCGCAGGCGCCAGCTGCGCGGCAGCCAGCTGGCGGTACAGCCAGGCCGCGCACGCGAAGGGCGCGGCTGCGGCCAGCAGCAGCGGCAGGCGGGCACCGCGCCGCTGCAGCCCCCAGGCGGCGACCGCGGCGCAGCCGGTCGCCAGCCAGGCGCCGCGCGACTCGCTCAGCAGGAGCGCGAGCAGCGCGGGCATAAGCGGCAGCGCTGCCGCGAGAAGCCGCCCGGCCCGGACAGGCCGGGCGAGCACCGCAGCGGCGGCTGCCAGCCGCTCAAGCGCGTACATGCCGACGACGGCACCGTACGCGTTCGGGTACTGCAGCAATCCGCCGAGCCGGGCGCCGGCGAAGCTTAGTTCGGGGTCGGCGGTGCGCATGACCCCGCCGGGCAGCGGCAGCATGCCGCACACGGCCAACAGGCCGCTTAGCACAAGCACGCCGCCTGCCAGCTGCCAGCCGCAGGCAAACCAGCGCGCGCCGTGCGGCTGTCTGGCCAACATGGCGGCCAGCAGCGCAAAGGCTGCCAGCAGGCTCCAACGGAACATCTCTTCCACGCTCCCCTGCCTGTTTCCGGGGCCTAACCATGCGTGCAGCCCGAACAGCATCGCCAACGCCAGCGGCCAGAGAGAAGTGCGCAGTTCCGCAGAATGCATCCACGCCATGCACTGCTGAGCAAATGCAGTCCATTTCAGCTTGCGTCCAGTCCGCTGTCCGCAGCGTCGCATTTTTATCATGCCTTCGTTCACCGAAGTGGCAGCCATGCAAATGATCGTACCGGCAAGTGCAACGATCAACAGCTCATTCACATCTGCCGAAAAAAACAATCCATGCTTCAGGCAGGCAGCCACCAATATTGCGCAGGTCATCCCTCCCAGCAACCATAGGTTAAAATGCTGCAGCACTCCCCGATCCCGTCCCATAAAGAGCCTTCTTCTCTCACCAGCCCCCGGCCGCATCCCCGTCACCTCCTTTTCTGCCCTCATCCAACGCCTGCTCCAAAACCAAAAAGGCGGAAGCCCTGATACAGGGTCTCCCGCCTTATGTCGATAAGATGTTGCTGCGTCCATAAGACGCGTCTGCTTTAACATGCCAGATGGCCAACAAACGATGCCCATTTTTCGCGACGCAGGACCCTTTTCCCAAGTATGCCCGCATCATCGCCGCGATAGACGATGGCCGATAAGATTCACCGCTTCTCCATCCTCGCCCCGGCTCATTCCAATGAGATTCCAATAGGCCGAATGCCTTGATGGTCTAACAGTGGTCGCAGCTTCCCGCCTCGGGTTTGCGCTTGCCGGATTCCGCGTCTTCCGTAATCTTTCCCGGTTTATTCCCACCGTCACCGGGCAACAAATCGGCGCAGGCACGCTCCAAATACGGGTCTGCATGAATGAAATCGCGGAATGCCGTATACTCGCTCCACAACGCCTCCGTCTGGCCGGCTTGTCCGCGGACGGCGCGAATCAGGATGTTTTTCGGCGTATGCTCCATATCGATGAATTCGAGCAGCTGCGTTTTGTACCCAAGCAGGTCGAGCAGTTTGGCCCGAATGGCATCAGTCGCCAGCGCCGAGAAACGTTCCTTCAGGATGCCATGCGACAGCAGCGCCTCCATAACGGGAGCTTCGATCTGGTTAAACAATTCATGCTGGCAGCAAGGCACCGACAGAATGACTGAAGCGCCCCAGCGAACCGCCTTTTCGAGCGCAGCATCCGTAGCCGTGTCGCAGGCATGGAGCGTGACGACCATATCGACTTCCTGCAGTTCGTCATAGTCGGCAATATCGCCCACCAGAAACTTCAAATCGCCGTAATGCAGACGTTTGGCCAAATCATTGCAGTGCTCGATTACGTCCGCTTTCAAGTCGAGGCCGATGATGCGCAGCGACCTGCGCTGCTGAATCGACAGATAATGGTACAGCGCAAATGTCAGGTACGACTTGCCGCAGCCGAAATCGACGATCGTCAGCGGCCGTCCTTCCGGCAGATGCTGGATCACGTCCTGCACCATTTCGAGAAAACGGTTGATCTGCCGGAACTTGTCATACTTGCGGGCCAGCACGCGCCCTTCTTCGTTCATGATGCCAAGCTCCACCAGGAACGAAACGGGAATGCCTTCCTCCAGCACATACTGTTTCTTTCGGTTATGCGACAGGTTCGCCGCTGTTTTGGACGGGGATTTGGTCAAAATGGATACCTTATATTTTTTGCTGATCAAAATCTGATAGTCCGCCTCCACCGTGCAGAGCATCCCTTGGCGGAACGTCTCCTCGCACAGTTGAATCATGCGTTCCTCCGCCTCGTCCGGCGTCAAATTTTCATGCAGCACTTTATTGCTATGATGAAATGCGAATTGATAATGCAGCTGATTTTTAATCGACACCGGCTTGACCTGCACTTTGGTAAACGACACGTTGTCTCGTCTGCGCAGCTGGCTCCAGGTCGCCGTGATCAGCGAATTCTGCTCAAAGATGTCATGTATTAGATTTCGCAACGAATCCACGGGGTACATCTCACTTTCGGTTTGGTTTGGTCAACCGTTACCATACCATAATTCCGTTTCCTCTCCAAGTGAAGACCGCTAACAGCCCGCCATGGCAAAGCATTCCGTTTCATCAAGGATGCTCAGGGCGCCATGAACGGTTGTATAGCTCGGGTCGGCCCGTTTCAAGCTCGCTTGATCCAACTTGGGCAGTCGTTCATTTCTCCCGCATAACCTTCCTTACTTGTGCAGCTCGGCGAGTCCCTCTTCCACTTCGTCCCGCGGCAAACCTCCGTTCGCCAATTGTTCATCCTCAAGCTGAATCAAGCGCTCATAAAATGCGATCACGTCGCCGCGATAATCCTGCGGCAGTTGTTCCTGGGAACGAAGAATGCGATACCAGCTGTTCTCGGCCAGATCAAACTTTCCCTGATGTTCCCGATATAATGCCAGCTGTTTTTCCGTCTTTGGCGGAAGTGCATATTCCTTCGTTTGCTCCAGAATGGCCTCAACCCGTTCAGGTGCGTCCAGCAGCTTTTTGTCCGCACCATGATTCAAGGCATACAGATAAAAATGGAGAACTTTCATGAAACGGATCCATTGTTCATCCTCCGCATCCCGCCGCTCCTGATCATCGATGCCCTCCACTTTGGCCTTTTCCCCGAAAATATGGGCTTCTTCTTCGATCAGCCGTGCCGCTTGTTGCAAATTATCGACTTCTATGACACCGCGAAAGCGGAACATTTCGATCACGTCATCCACCGGAAGGGAATTCAGCAGCGAAGAGTTCATGCCAAACTGCCTCCGCAGCAATTCATCCAGTTCGGTCAATGCCTCCGTATGTTTGCGCTGTTGTCTAAGCGTAAATGCTTTGCCGATTGCCTCGGTCATTTCCTCCATCATACGGAGCAGATAGTCTTTCCTGAACATCGCGCAGCCCCCTCGTCCATCCCTTGTTCATAATCCGAACCCGACAGGATCGGTCCTTGGTCATTATTGTAATTCATGATTTGCCAAAAAGCCAAAGCCCCCGCAAACCCTTCAAGGGGCTGCGGGGGCTAAGTCAAGCAAATAGTTGCTATTTTATCGGGAAAGCCCTGACATAAATTGTTTAATGACCTGAATCAATGATTCGGGGGCTTCGTACATGCTCATGTGCCCGGCTTCGGCAATGACGTGCTGAACGATATTCGGCTTATCGCTCGTAAACATCCGCTCGGGCGGAACGACGGCATCCTTCTCGCCGGCGACCAGCAATACCGGAAGCGACGCAGCCGACAGCACATCCCTTCGGTCCGGACGCTCCCTCATCGCCATCGCGGCTCCGGCTGCGCCTTGGGGAGGGGTTCGATAACCGATTTCTTTAACGCGCTGAACTTTTTCCGCAAACGACTTGACGTGCTCTGGCGCAAAGAGCCCGGGAACAAGCCCGTCCACGAAGCTTACAATCCCGTCGTTCCGAATCGTCGAGACGGCGCGCAGCCGCTTCTCTTTGGCCTCTTCCCCGTCCGGATATGCGGTGGAATGAACCAGCCCGAAGGCTTGCAGCCTCTCCGGATGCTGCTCGGCAATGGCCAAGGTGACATAACCGCCCATGGAATGGCCCAGCAGGACCGCTTTCTCAATATGCAGCTCGTCCATCAGGCCAAGTACATCGTTACCCATTTGTTCAATCGTATAGGGCCCTTCGGGAGCATCGGTTGCGCCATGTCCACGAAGATCGGGTACAATACAACGATATTGGCGTGCCAGCTCGGGCACCACTTCTTCCCAATAGGATGAGCTGCCGCAGAAGCCGTGCAGCAAAATAAGAGCCTCGCCTTCTCCCTGATCGGCATAACTTATCTTTGTCCCATGACATATCACTTGTTCCAATGTTCGTTCCTCTCCTTCTGCGCGTATCGTTTATGACATCCATTATAACCCATTTCCATGTATTCAAGCTGTTAATCATTAAGCCCCTGAAGGAACGGATGAAACAGCTAACGCCGTCTCGCAGCATCGGCTGCCGCTTTGGCAATCGTTTGGGCCATGCCCATGACCAGGTGAAGCGAAGTCATCTGCAGAATTGAATAGGGCCTGGGACCATTCGCATTGACGACGGCCGCAATGCTGTATTGCCCAACCGGTGGCAGCTTTCCGCCAACCGACTCGGCCGGAAGCAGCGGTTGATCCGAAAGAAAATAGGTGTTTATCGCCTCTCTTGGTCCCAAGCAGGCGTCAATCGCAACGATGGCATGATTGGCCGGAATCAGAGCCAGTCTTTTTTCCAGCGTATCGGCATCACAAGGAGATGCCAACGTTCCCACGACATGAGCCATCCCGCGTTCGACGAGATAGGTTCCGGTCAACGGCCCGAGAGCATCCCCTGTGGAACGATCGGTTCCGATGCACGCAAAAGTGACCTCATCCGGTGGATGCTGCTTATAAATATCGCTGAAAAAGAAGAACAGCTCGTTCCCGGGCACTCCCTTGCGGGGATTCCGGCCCTGTCCGCGAATCCATTCCCTTTTATACGTAGGCACTACGCTTCTCTCCTTTGCACATGCATGTTCCGCGATGTTTGTTCTGCCATCCATTGTAACCGAAGCCCGGATTCGCCGCAAAAGCATTGGCCTCCGTCAGCACGTCATGATACAATGACAAGAGCTTTCGATACGGAAGGGATGAACAATAACGATGGATCTGACGCAAGCGAGTGCGGAAAATATCGAATATATGATTGAAGCGATCAAAAACAAACTGCGGATGGCCAGCGGAGCTGCCATGCAGGCCTCTGCCTTCCCGCTGGACAAGTATGAAGATTTGTTTGACCTGTACGAAATGGTCATGGGCAAGGAGCATTTGAGCATCTCCGAAGTGGAGGCCGTTGCGTCCGAGCTCGGAAAACTCCGCAAAGCCTGATCGTACCGCACCATTTTCTCACACGATCACAAAATGAGGACCTGTTCGCCCCTTTTATGGGCAAACAGGTCCTCTTGGCATGCAGCGGGGTGCTCAAAAGCAGGAGCATGCTGCTGCGATCAGCAAAAATTTGAACGTTCGTCCGGTGTTTCAACCCTCCCCGCCAAGCCAGCTTTCGATTCTTGCCTTATTTCAGGCCAGTCAGCACAAACTCGGCTTCCGCTCTGCCAACGATAGTCCCGGCGTCATTGCGGATGTCTAATGGGTATGCTTCTGACAGACGGTCGAGCAGCTTTGTGTTGGCATAGCCGATTTGCCGCAGGATGGACTGGACAATCCATGCCCATTCTTCCTCGGAGCCGTCCAGCACCTTAAACGTGATGCCCAGTCTCTCCTTCTTAAGCGCAAAGCCAAATACGCCTTTGAATCCGCCCTTGGCTACGATGTTCTCGTCTTCCAGCAGTACCGAATCCACGCGATCGGTTCCACCCACCATCAATGGATGCTGGTGCATGGCCGACGTGATGGTTTCCACGGCGCGCCGGGTCGCTTCATCCTTGATCAGGTCGGGACAGGCCAGCTTCAAGTATGCTTGGCCGAGTGCCGACAGCGGCAGCGAAAATACCGGAAAGCCGCAGCCATCCGTCCCCAATTTGATGTCATGCTGTTCAATGCCGGCCAACTCGGACAGCGTCTGCAAAATTTCGCGCTGCACAGGATGTTCGGGCTCGGCATAGGTGCCCAGATCCACTTGTTTCATCTGGCTGTACCCCAGAATTCCCAAATGCTTGCCTGAGCAATTATGCAAAATCCGCCGTTTTTCTCCCTGATTCCGCAACCATTGATTCCGGCTCTCTTCATTCAATGGATAGCTTGGGGCGCAAATCAGGCATTCCTCGCCCAGACCGATTTTGTGCGACAATTGCCCCAACACCTGGATGTGTTCAGGCTCTGAGCGATGGGAAGATGCCATGATGGCGATCTCGCGGGCAGTCAGCCCATAGTGTTCGGCCATTCCCGCCCGGATTCCCGGAATCGCCTGAAACGGCTTCGCCGACGAACGGGTAAATGCTCTGAAATGAGGATCGCCCGCCGAGTAAACGACCCGGCCATTCTCATCCGTGATGCTTATGTGTCCATAATGGGCGCATTCCATGACGCCGGCCCGATATTCTTTAATCAACAAAGCACTCTCCATGCGAGTCTCTCCTTTATGCTTTCGTTTCATCTCTGCTTTGCGTCTAAACGCCGCATGGGATATCTTTAGATAGTATAGTACAAATGCGCCGTTTTTACAGTTTTTTTGCGATACCGCACCCCGGTGCCGGGTAACATTTCTCCATTCGACATCAAAGGAGGCGTCACCATGCTCCGCAAAATGTATGCATTTCCGTCAGGCTCTTCGTTTCCGCTGCTTCTATGGGGCGTTTACGCCATTGCTGCCAGCTCGCTGTCCGTCATCTTGATCGCCGCGATCGGAGCCTTGTTGGGAACCGAAACCATTATGAGCTGGGACAATCGCATCCAGCAGCTTTTGTACTTGCATTCGGAATCCCGCCTGCGGCTGCTTCCAACGATTTCGTTGATCAGTTCCCTTGGTTCATTCAAGATCACGACCGTGATCGCAATCGTGTTATTTCTGCTGTTCTTTGGAAAACGCACAGCCCGGTTCCTCATTTATGGATATGCGGTGTTAGGCAGCTTTGCGATGATGTGGATTTTAAATACGGGGCTCAAGTCCATATTTCGGAAAGACAGGCCGGAGCTTGAACATCTGTCGACCGTAACCGGATTCAGCTTTCCGAGCGGACATGCCATGATCGCCATGGGATTTTACGGCATGCTGTTCATCATCTGGGCCATTGAACGCCAGAGGCAGTCCAAAAGCATCCTCCTGCCCATCGCCTGCGGAACGACCTTCATTGCATTGCTTGGATGTAGCCGGATTATGCTGGGTGTTCATTTTCCGACAGACATCATGGCCGGTTATGCTGCCGGACTGGCATGGATGTTGTGCATGACGCAAGGGATCAAGCGGTCACTGTCCTAATCCATTTCGCGGAGGAAGCCTATTTCAGGTAAAGGAGACTCCCTCCGGCTGTTTCATCCCGCCTTCCCCGTGTTTATATACGAGTAAGCCAACGTTGATAGACGATTCGTTGCAATGTCAGACAAGATTGGTTCGTCCCTTTAACGTTATCGTTCAATTTCGAAGAAGGAGTGATTGACATGAATAAAGCTGAAGAACAATATCCTGTACAGAGCGGTTCGACCTTTGCCAAAGGTTTGTTCATCGGGGGCCTGTTGGGCGCGGCGGCTGCGCTCCTGTTCGCGCCAAAACCAGGACGCGAGCTGCGCGGCGAACTCAGTGAAAAAGTCGGTATCGTGACCGACCGTACGAAGGAAGTTGCCGCGGTTGTCAGCGACAAGGCAACCGAGCTGGCCAAAACCGTTTCTTCCAAAACGTCGGACTTGGCCAAAACGGTCAGCCAAGGACGCGACGAGGTCATGGACTCCGTTCGCAAGGCTTCTGCAGACGTTGCCGAGGAAGCAACCAAAGCTACCAGCCAGGTGGCAGCCGCTGCGGAGGATGCGAAGGAAGATACGCGCAAGGAGCTTAATTCGACCAGCATGTAATAATCCTGGAACGAAAGCTACCTCAGCCAGCTGGACTCCAGCTGGCTTATTTCCGTTGCGGAATGCGAAGAAACGATTCGTTGTAGGATGAGGAGGATTAGCGATGAACAAAGTTACGATTAACGGAAAGGCTCCTCGCCATCAGGAGCCAGGCAACGCGCCACGGCTGTATGACACGGCAGATCACCCCTTTGAGCTGAGACATGAAGTCAAGAAGCTGAACACACGGTTGGACCAAATTGCGGACAGTCTCGAAAAGTCCCAGATCAAAGATATCATTGAAAACTACTCCAATCCGAAAAAACGCATCATCACCAATTTTACCGCCGGTTTATCCCGGGGGCTCGGGCTTACGCTCGGCACGTTTGTGTTTCTGGGTCTGCTTGGCTTGATCCTGAGCCAGTTTGTGAACATGCCGATTATCGGGCAATACATTGCCGATCTTCTCAGTTACATCGACGATTACAAAAAGTAATTGCAAACCTCCTGCTCCTCCCGACCTTAACGGCGTTTATCGGTATCCTCCGCCGTGGGCCGGGAGGATTCCCCTTTCAGCAAATCTCCCGTCCATCCTCTCATCATCATCCATCCGTACATCCCTGCCATGCTGGCCAAAATGAGCGCAATGATCAGAACGACTCCCCAAGTTTTATCGATGAAAGGCAAATTTTCAAAGTTCATGCCCCACACAGCTCCCGCTACGGTTGCCGGCGTGCAAACCGAAGTCACGATCGTCAGCGTTTTCATAATTTCATTTCCGCGTATGCCTGAAGCCGCATTGTCGATGGAAATCAAGGTGTCTATCTCCTTTTCGTAATGCTTGAACAGGCCATCCATTCGTTCGACCCGGTATGCCAATTGGCGAAAGAATCGACTCTCTTCCAGTTCCTCCAGAAAGGCCTCCCTGGATGCAGCGATCAACTCCGCAAAAGGGATAAAATGGTTGCTCCAATATAGCAGCTCAAAACGGGCAGCAAGGATCTGGTCCATTAAAGTTCGGTTGTTGCGCGATTCCATTTTGCGTTCCAACCCGCGCAGGTTCATTTCGAATTGATCCATCCCGACATGGTAATAATGCAGGATCGCCCTGAACAAAATGAACATGCCTTCCCGTGCATCCTTGGCTTGCTGCAGCATCGCTGCACGTTCGCCGGTGCACATGATTCCCCTGGTGTTATCGTCCAAATTGAGCGTAAACAGCCTGCCCCGATCCATATAAAAATACATTTGGTACTCCTGACGCTCGCTGGCTCTCTCATTCTTGACCGCATACAACAACGATCCGAAAATGACCGGTACTGTTCCATTCATGAAACGGACGGACAAATAGTTGGATTTTACTTCGGGAATTTTGCGCAGCCAGTGCTGCATCTCGGGATATATTTCAATGAGATCGTCCAATGCATCCCGCAAGCCGTCCTCGTCTGTAGCAACCCAATCCCACCACTCCCAGTTGTTCAAAAAAAATTGCCTGTCCCGCCTGAATTCCGGCTTTGCCTTCTCTTTGCTCATACAATCACTCCCGTATCGCATTCCTGTTCGTTCATCGGTTTGCAGCTCCAAAAAGGACACGCTTCCATGATGCGGAATGACGTGTCCTTTTTTATAGCCTCCATCTCGCCAACTGTGCAAACGCTCTGGTCACAGCGGTGTGTTGGACATGATTTGTTTTAATTTTTCGGTCGCCCTCTTCTGGATCCGAGAGACGCTCATCTGGGATACACCCAGCTTCTGCGCAATGGCCCGCTGCGACTGTCCATCCTGGAATGCCAATATCAATACTTTCTGCTCCTGCTCTTTCAGTTGTCCCAGTGCCTGCTGCAGGTCCATGCGTTTCTCCACGGAATCGAAGTCATTGGCATCCGTGCTGATCAGTTCGCCCAACGTTGCCGCGCTCTCGTCTTGGGACAACGGGGAATCGAGAGATACATAGTGGTAACATTCCCGGCCTGCCAACACTTCGATGGTTTCCTCGGGAGACAAATCGAGATACTCCGCAATTTCCTCCACGCTTGGCGATCGCTCCATCTTGACGGTCAACTCATCGATCGCATGTTGGACCAAGGCACCTTTCTCCTTAATCCGCCTTGGAACCTGGATGTACCACGACTTGTCCCGCAAATAGTTTTTCATGTGCCCGATCATGCTCTTCATGGCATACGGTTCGAAAGGCACGCCCAAATTGATATCGTATTGCTGCAGCAACCGAATTAAAGCCATTTGTCCCGTCTGATACAGATCCTCATACAGATCAGGGCGGTTTCGCGCGATTTTTCCGGCCGCCATTTTGACCATCGGTTCGTATTTGCGGACAAGGACGGTTGCGATCTCGTTATCCTTGGTCTGCTGATATTCCCAGATCAAACCGACGGATTCAGACATGGACTCTGGAGGAGTCACTTTTTCGCTCATACTTTCTCCTCACTTCTTGCAAGGCGTTTGACAAGGATGACCTTGGTGCCTTTCCCCGCTTCGCTTTCCACGCTTACGTCATCCATTAGGGCCTGCATCAAATAAAAGCCGAGGCCCCCTACCTGAGCATCCTCCAGATGCGTGTTGTGAAGGCCTGCGCGCGAAACAGCCGGGTTTACGTGAGTAAAGCTTTCTCCTTCGTCTTTGACCGTGATGGCCAGCTTTTCCTGATCCACTTCAAACACAACTTCGACCATGCCGCCCTCATGCGCGTAGGCATACAATACGGAATTGTTGCACGCCTCGGATACGGCTACCTTCATATCTTCAATATCCTCGTAAGAGAAACCCATTTTGGACGCCACGCCATAAAGATTCAACCTTACAATATCAACATACTCAGCCGTCGCAGGCAAATTTAAAGTAATTCTCTGAACTTCTGCATTCATTCCTTTTTCGATCCTTTCCTATTGGAGATTCTTCTGGGAAACAAAGAACTTGGCAATGCCCGTCATATCGAACAGCTTCTGAATCTGCGTCGGAACGTCCCGTACCTCGAAACAACCTTTGCCGTGCCGTGCCTTCAATACCGATAACAGGATACCGATCCCCGTACTGTCGATGTAGTTCAAATCTTTCATGTTGATGATCAAGTCCTGATCCTGGTTCACGACCAGCGGTTCCATCACCAGGCGAAATTCAGGAGCAACCGACAAATCCAGTTCACCCGTCAAATAAACGGTGCATACGCCATCCTGTATCTCGGTTCTTGCATTAAATTTCTCGTTTTTATTTGTATTCATTAGACATCTCTCTCCTGATTAATGGTTTCCTTACCTAATAACCGAATTGCGGCCGGATGAAACAACCTGTCCAATGGAAAACAATTCAATTCGCTTGGTTCATCGCCGATGCGGCTGTTTCGATCTTCAAACGTTGTTCCTGAAATCGGGACAGCTTCGTTCTCACGCTCCCCAGTTTGACAGGCTTGCTGATATAATCGTCCATGCCGGCATTGAAACAGCGCTGCTGAACTCCTTCCATCACGTTGGCCGTCATGGCAATGATGATCGGCTGTTTATCCCGTGGCACCGTTTCCCGGATCCTTCGGGTGCATTCCAGCCCGTCCATAACAGGCATCTGTAGATCCATGAATACGTAGTCGTATCGGGGAGAAGCCTGAATCATGTCCAGCGCCTTTTGCCCATTCTCGGCCACTTCGGATCGCAGGCCTATTTTACTGAGCATAACGGACATCAACTTCAAATTGATCGGATGGTCGTCGACGATGAGCACAGCGGGATGCATCTCATCCTTTCGTACATCTTCCATCCGGTCTTCGCCGCCTGCCACGAACGATTCGTCTTCTTCATAACGACGCGCGCTAATCGTGAATACGAACGTAGCTCCCCGTTTCTCGGCCGTGTCCAGATAGCGGATGCTGCCGCCCATCATTTCTACCAGCGTTTTGCAAATGGCAAGGCCAAGTCCCGTCCCCCCATATTTGCGCGTCATAGATGTATCCAGCTGCGAAAAAGGTTGGAAGAGCAGCTCGGCCTTATTCGGTGCTATGCCGATTCCGGTATCCTTCACCGCAAACTCCAGCGTAATCCCTTGGTCTGACTCTTCATTGACTGACACGATGAGGTAAATGCCGCCTTGATCGGTGAATTTGACCGCATTGGCGATGAGATTCATCAACACCTGGCGAAGCCGGGCCATATCGCCTTGAATCAGTTTGGGTACGGCGTCGTCTATGAAGTAATCCAGCTCCAGATTTTTTTTGCCGGCTTCCGCAGTGAAAAATTCAAACACTTCGCGCACGCAGGAAAGCAGCTCGAACGGGTGCTCCTCCAGCTCCATTTTGCCGGAATCCATTTTCGTAAAATCAAGAATGTCATTGATGACGGTGACGAGGGTGTCGGCGCTGCGCCGTATAATCCCCGCATATTCCTTCTGATCTTCCTTCAACTCGGTTTCCATCAACAGGTCCACCATGCCAATGACTCCGTTCATGGGGGTGCGAATTTCATGGCTCATCATCGCGAGGAATTCCGTTTTGGCTTTCGCGGCGATTTCAGCCTCCTCTTTGGCGCGAACCAGCTCTTGGTTCATTTGTTCGAGTTCCATCGTTTTCTGGTGCAGCAGCATCGTCTGTGTTTTCAACCTTTTGTTCGAAATGAACATTTCTACGAATCCGTCAATTTTGGACTTCAAAATTTGCGGGATGAACGGCTTCACCATGTAATCGATCGCTCCGGCAGAGTACCCTGCAAACAGATGCTCGGCTTCCCTGCTGTTGGCGGAAATGAAAATAATCGGCACATCCTTGGATTTATCCCTGGCTTTAATCAGCCGGGCCGTCTCGATCCCGTCCATCCCAGGCATCTGCACATCGAGCACGATGACCGCGAATTCGTCCTTTAGCAAGCAGCGAAGGGCTTCTTCTCCGGAAGTTGCCTTAACCAGGCTATACCGCTCCGACTCCAGAACCGCCTCCAGCGCGAGCAAATTCTCGGGGCGGTCATCTACCAATAAGATATGGATTGGTTCTTTGAGCCCCATCGTCAAAACCTAACCCCCTATTTTATCTTCCGATATATTTTTTCTGTTCGGTCCAACGGCTCGTAGGCCTCGCTGAATTCCGTGAAATGCACGGACTCCTTGGAACCCAAAACAAGAATGCCGAAATGGCTCAGGCTTTCGTGAAACAACCCGTGCACGCGATTCCGCAATTCATCGTTGAAGTAGATCATGACGTTCCGGCAAAAAATGACGTTAAACTCGTTAAACGAGCGGTCCGTCGCCAAGTTGTGTTCGGCGAATATGATGTTTTTCCGCAAGAACGGGTGGAACATGACCGAATTGTATTTGGCCGTATAATACTCGGAGAAAACCCCTGTCCCGCCGGCCTCCAAATAATTCGTCGTATACAGCTTCATTTTTTCAATCCCATATACTCCTTCCTTAGCCTGCTGCAAGGAGCGGTCGTTCATGTCCGTGGCATAAATTCTGGCCTTGTCGTACAGTCCTTCCTCATGCAGCATGATGGCCATGGAATATACTTCTTCTCCCGTCGAACACCCCGCATGCCATATCCGGATATATGGATACGTGCGCAGCACGGGAATGATCTGTTCGCGGAACAGCCGGAACAATGACGGGTCTCGAAACATTTCGGTTACAGGAATGGACAGGGTATGGACGAACCGATCGAACGAGGAACGGTCATGGAGAATGCGTTCCTGCAACCCCGATATCGTTCCGACGCCCTCGGCATGGGCATAATGCCATATTCTTCGTTTGAGGGATGGCAGCGCGTAATTTCTGAAATCGTATCCGTACAATCGGTGCATCCCTTCCAGCAGCAGCTGGATTTCGATCAGTTCCCGCTCTTCTTCCTGAGGCATATTTGAAGGGCCCGTTTCCTTCTCCCTTGATTCCCACGATGTCATAATTTTTCTCCACTTCTATGTTTATGGTTGCACGTCATGGTACTGTTGTTTCTTCATTACCCCGTCCTGAGGCCTACGAATACAACCATACCCGCATTAATGACAATAATTGATCGGTCTGGATCGGTTTTTTCACATAATCGGAAGCCCCTGCCTCGATGCATTTGCCGCGGTCGTCCTTCATGGCTTTGGCCGTAAGGGCAATGATCGGCAGCTTCTCGAATCTCGGCATCTGGCGGATTCGCGTCATCGCTTCATAGCCGTCCATTTCCGGCATCATCATGTCCATCAGGACCAGGTCGATGTCTGGATTGGCTTCCAGAATGTCCAAGGCCTCCCGTCCGTTTTCGGCGAAAATGACCTCCATCCGATAGCCTTCGAGAACGCTGGAAAGCGCGAACACATTGCGGATATCGTCATCGACCAGCAATATTTTTTTGCCTTCGAACAATGTCTCCTTGTTATGCAGCTTCTGCAGAATCTTGCGTTTGTCTTCCGGCAGATTGGCCTCGACCCGATGCAAGAACAGCGTTGTCTCATCCAACAGCCGTTCCGGCGATTTCACGTCCTTGATAATAATCGATTCGGCGTATTTGCGAAGTCTCGTCTCTTCTTTGGTATCCAGATCTTTTCCGGTATAAATAATGATCGGCAGGTCATTCAGACCTTCATCGTCCCGAATTCGATCCAGCAGCTCAAAGCCGGTCATGTCGGTCAGCATCAAATCAAGCACCATGCAGTCGTACCGTTGACCATGGAGTTCATTCAACGCATCCTGCCCGGTGGAAACGGCCGTGATCGCTACATCGTCATGACCGATCAGCTCGATGATTGACTTCCGCTGCACCTCGTCGTCCTCAACGATCAGCAATCGTTTCAATTGTTGTTCCGTATAGGATTCAATATGAGAAAAAGCTTTATCCAGCGCTTCCTTGCTCGAAGGTTTTCGCAGGTAAGCAATGGCTCCCATCATTAAACCTTGTTTGACATCATCGATGACGGAAATGACATGTACCGGAATATGTCTTGTTGCGGAATTGCTTTTCAGCTCTCCCAGAATGGACCAGCCGTCCATAATCGGCAATTGAATGTCCAGAATGATGGCGTCCGGCAAATAGTGACGGGCCATTTCGAGCCCTTTGTCCCCCTGCAGCGCGACGATCGCCTTGAATCCGCGTCCTCTCGCCATATCCATCAAAATATGAGCAAATTTCACATCATCCTCGATGATCAGCAATACCTTGTCGCCTGCCGTGATATGCTGTTGATCATCGTCGATGGCCGCCTCGGCTGGCGGGTGTGGAACGTTCCTGCTGATGACAGGGCTTCCTTGTGTCCCCATCAGGCGGTTGTCCACGTTGTTCATCGCGGAGGTCCGGTGCTCGAAAAGCCTTGTTTCGCTTTCCCCCGCCTCCTGTAACGCACTCTCGGCGGAAGGCGCTGCCTCAGCCAATGCCCGATGATCAATCGACTCTGCATTGTTGTCGGGAAGATACAGCGTAAAGGCGCTGCCAACGCCTTCCGCAGATTCCACCTTGATGGCTCCGCCCAGCAAACGCGCCAGTTCCCGGCTGATGGATAGCCCAAGTCCCGTGCCGCCGTATTTGCGGCTTGTAGTGCCGTCCACTTGCTGGAAAGCCTCGAAGATCAGATCGGTCTTGTCCGGCGCGATGCCGATCCCTGTATCCTGCACGGTGAAGCTGACGTAATCTTGGTTTGCGTTCAAATATTCCGGAATTTCTCCGGCTTTCAGTTTTTTGGCGATCAGACTGACTTGGCCGCGATTGGTGAACTTGAAGGCATTCGACAGCAGATTCCGCAAAATTTGTTTCACGCGATGGCCGTCCGTATAAATCCAATCCGGCAGATTGGCGTCGAATTCGACGTTCAATCCGAGTTCCTTTTTGCTCGCGACCGGCCCGAAATTTTGTTTGGTGAACAGGGCCAAATCCTCCATGTGGACGGTCTCGTAGTTGATATCCATTTTGCCGGCATCCACTTTGGACAGATCCAGTATTTCATCGATCATCTTGAGCAAGTCCGCACCGGACATGTATATCGTATGTGCATATTCCCGCTGCTTTTCGGTCAGATTGCCGTCCTTGTTCTCGGACAACAACTGCGACAAGATGAGCAAACTGTTTAACGGGGTGCGAAGCTCGTGCGACATGTTTGCCAAAAACTCGGATTTGTACTTGCTTGTCATCGACAATTGCATCGCTTGCTGCTCCAGCTGCACCTTGGTCTGTTCGATCTCGTCGTTCTTCTCTTCGACTTCCCGAACCTGCTCTTCCAGCGCGCGCGTCTTGGCAATCAGTTCGGTATTAAAGTGTTCCAGCTCTTCCTGCTGCCGCTGCAGCAGCTCCTCCGAACGTTTCAGCGCGGCCGCCTGTTCCTCCAGGTTTTCGTTCGATCGGCGCAATTCCTCTTGCTGGGTCTGCAATTCCTCGGATTGCACCTGCAGTTCCTCGGTCAACGCCTGGGACTCGCGCAGCAGTTCTTCGACCCGCAGCCGTCTGCGAACGTTATTCAGGATAACTCCCAGATTGGAAACGAGCTGCGTGAACAGATTTTTTTGAAGGTCGCTAAAACCGTTAAAGGAAGCCAGTTCCACCACCCCGATCAATTCATCCTCAAACACGATGGGATGGATCATGATGCTTGTTGCCTGGGAATGGCCGGTCGCCGACGTGATGCGCACGTAATCCCCCGGGGCTTCTTCAAGCTGGATCGGCCGTTCGTCCAAAGCCACCTGACCAATGAGCCCTTCGCCGATCCGGTACGCTTTTTTGCCTGCTTCGCTCGTTTCTTCAAGCGCATAGACTCCGTAACGCCGGATTTCGTCGGGATGTTTCTCCTCGTCTATCAAATAAACGGCACCTGCCTGGGCACCGAGAACCGGGGCGAATTCGCTGATAAACATCTGCGAGATCTGGCGGATGGATCCGATGCCGCGCAGCAGCTCGGGAACCCTCGCGATGTTTGAGTTCGTCCAGTTCAAATCCTTCTGGGCCTGTAAATAGGCTTTCTCCACTTCCAGCTTCTCTTCCAGATCGCCCGATACGGCCTTGAGCACTTCGGCGACCTGGCCGATCTCGTCGCTGGATTTCACCCGAATGCGCCGGACCGTCCGGTAATGCCCCTTGCCCAAACTGGCGATCATCATATTAACGGTATTGAGGCCTTTGGTTATGCTGGGCAGCACCCAAAGGATAACTCCCAGAGCCAGCAGCAAACCGGCAATCGTAATCCCCGACGTGATCTGGACCGCGCGGGTATACTGTTCATTGGCCTGCGTAATTTGCGTATCAATCTCCTGATCCTGGTACCGGGAGAGGGCATTCATGCTGTCCATTGCTTCTTGCTGGACCTGCAGCCCGGTCGTATTGCGATATTGGTTCGCTTCCTCCACCCGTCCTTGGGACAACAGGTTGATCTGCCTTTCGGCGTACTTCTCGAACGCGTTCCAAGCCTCCTCCACCCGGTCGACCAGTTGGTGCTCAGACGCACTGCCTGCCCGTTCACGCACTTGCGCAAGAAACCGTTCGGCGTCCTCCACCATTCCACCCAGCTGATTGTTGGCCGTACTAACCGAATTGCTAGGATTGAGCAGCAAATTCGCCAGCACTTTGGCCACTTCGTTCACTTCGCCTCTTATCCCGGTCGAATACCTTACTTTCAGATAACGCTCTTGGTACATCTGGTCCAACTGCTGGTTGCTGTTGTGCAACCGTTCATAACTGACAAACGTCAACACGATCAAAATGGCCATCAGAGCGGTGAATCCGATCAGCAATTTGTTCCTGATTTTCATTCTGTCTCCGCTCCTTTATTTTTCAATGTGATCCATACCAGGCATTTGTCGTCGTCCCGCTCGGGCGGAGCTTCGGTTTCGAAAAACAAGGATTGCATTGCCGGCTCATCCCATTGGTGCGCACCCTTTAGGCGGGTTTTGAGAAACTCAAGCTGTGTGTCCTGGTCTCCCTGTACCGTCTCCAGCAGCCCGTCCGTATATAAAGCGATATGCCCTTCCCCCTCGTAATGGACCGTCTGCGGGTCAATTTCCATCTTGTCGAACAAGCCCACAGGGCAGCATACGCTGTCGAACGTATCCACAGTCCCGTCTTCCCGGAAAAAAAGCGCCGGCGGATGCCCTGCATTCACGTAATCGATCCGCTTCATCCGCGTATCTACAACCAGATAGATCGCGGTAAAATAGTACTGCACAAGCTGTTTTTCCAAATGCAGTTGATTGAATCTTCGGTTCAGCTCTTGAATGACTTTTTCCGGATCCACATACGTCGTTACGGTATCTTTTAACACGGATGCGATAAACATCGTAAACAGGGACGATGAGATGCCGTGCCCCATCATGTCCAGAAGCAGCACGCCGTAACGTCCTTCTCCCAACGGGTACCAGGAGTACAAATCTCCCGCCAGCTCGAACGAAGGTTTGTAGATCGCATTGACGTGAAATAAAGGATCTTCGATGGCAGGGCTCAAAACAGCATTCTGGACCATCGCTGCCAGCTTCAGCTCATCCTGAATTCGCTGATCGCGCTCCTTGTGCCAGTCCTTCTCCTGCTTCAACCGCAGCGCAAGCCGGATGCGGGCCATCAATTCGACTTTGTTAATAGGCTTGGTTACATAGTCGGACGCCCCGGCGTCAAGCGCTTCGGCCAGCTTTTTGGAATCGCCGATCGCGGTGACCATAATAATCGGAATATCTTTCAGATTATCGTATTTTTGCATGATCCGGCATGCCTCGATGCCATCGATCTCGGGCATCATCATATCCAGCAAAATCAGGTCGATATCCGATGGTTTGGAACGAATCTCGCCTCTCTCTTCGCCAATTCCCAGCACGTCGAACATTTCCATGGCGGAACTTGCGGCAACGACGTCACGATAATTCTCTTTTTTCAAAATCTCTCGAATGATGATGATATTTGTCGGATTGTCGTCAACAATAAGTATGCTCATTAGGATCTCCTTATCTGTGGCGTTCCGTATTTGTCGTTTCGAATCAGGTTATGCAAAGGTCCAAAACATGCATGATTCCACATTTTTCGGGATGGTCAACATAACATTTCCTACTATAACCATAAGCCAAAATGAAGGAAAGTGCATGGAGTGAAACGTTGCCAATCAACATTTTCCAGTCAAAAGAGTGCTTCTATGGAGCAGCTCTTCTCTCTCTATTAATGATATTTTGCGCTATCATGGGCCGCAACCCATATACTCGCAAAAACATAGCTAAGGAATGAGGATACCCCCATTCCTTAGCTATGTTTTTGATAAAGTCCGCTGCAATACCGCTAACAAACTTATGTTTACGTATCGATGCGGCAGAGCGATCCTACTCTTCCTTTTTAGCGATGACGAGCACCTTGCCTTTGTCCAGCTCGCTCTCGTAGAAGTCGGCCTCTGCTTGGGTGAAGCCCATCGACTCGATTTTCGCTCGAAGTTCATCGCCCCGGGATCTGAACAGATTGGCAATGGAGTCAAACAGACCTTCTTGCTTCATGCCGATTTCTTTGGCGTCCGCCGTATCGGCAATGCGGTCCGTGCGGTCCTCTTCATGGGCGAGAACGAAGATTTGATCAGCAAGGTAGCCGGCGCGCTGCAGTTCTTTCACTGCTTCTACCGCTTGAACTCCGTTTTCCACCACTTTGGCATATGCTTTTGCGTTGGTTGAATTCATCGTTTCCACTCTCCTCTGAACATCTTCATTTTCGGCCTCTAAGTTGAACCAATGATTTTTACACGGAGTTACTACGTGGTCAGAACCATCTTCCGATCGCTGTTATCCTCAGATTTTTTGAATCCCCTTATTTAAGGGGAACATCCGGTGATAAATGCGAACGCTTTGCTTCTCCAGATTCTTTCTGCCCCCTCCGTTAACGTGTAAATGTCTAGTTCAACATATATAGTATATAAACATGCCATCTTGTATTGAAACATATCATTCGATTCCAAAAAATCAGGTAACGGATTCATCAAATAAATCAATGCCCAGGATGCGTTCTGTTCCGGGAGCCATATACACTTTTAACGCCCGGTCTCCCCGCACAAACACCTCGCCGTCCTGCGCCTTGGAATAGGGCTGCCCCAGAGCATTCCGAATGGAGTCGATATCCATGTCAATCCATTGTTGATTTAGCATGAAGCGCTTCATGCGGCCTTCGACATGGATGTATTGAATGACATCCTCGTCCTGGCACACCCCGATGCGGGCATCCTCAAAATCAAATTCCGGGCAACCCAGATAAGGATCGTCCAAGCGTTTCAGCGGTTGTCCCTTTCGGGCCATGACGTCGGCCAGTCCGTGATCCAGCGAGATGCCGTTCAACGTACTGAACGACCCGAACTGCCCGGACCTTTCATCCGCAACGGTAACAACCTCTGTCACCTGCGGCTCCACTGCCGTCCATGACGTTTCGGGGGCAACCGGAAGAGCTGCCACCTGAACGGAAAAGGGAGAAATCACGCCAAACATCAGAAGCATCAGTTTCATCATTATTCTCACCCTCCATCGGTTTCGCTGGTTCACCGTCCTGACGAGTTACCCGAAATCAAAAATTTATTTTCTTATGCGCTGCCATATGCTTGCTGCAAGGTCGACGTATTTGAGCCACTCCTTACCGCCCTTTGCCCCTTGGTTATATGTAGCATCATAACTGTTCACCGTCCGGTCGACAGGCGTTGATGGCTGGTGGGCGGGATGCACGACGGACTTTTGTTCCCGTTCCTTCTCTGCGCGCTTGGTTTGAAACCGCGAAATCATCGTGGTCGACACCTGCTTTGCCGCAGCACTGACTTCATTCAATACGTCTCCCAGGTTTTGCACCGACTCCATGACCGGATCGATCTGCTTCATTTTGTGCTGTACGTCCGCAGTGATGTCATTGGCATGCCTTACCGTTTGTTTTACCTCGTAGCTCAACTCATCGATCGTTGTTCGTACCTCTTGCAGCGTTTGCGAGACATTGTCAAGCGAAGCCTGAGCGGACTTCAATGTACGAATCAGAAAAAACACAAGCACAGCAAATGCCACGGCAATGATCGCCACGCTAATTTGGTAGATCATAATCCAACCTCTCTTTCCTAATTGCATATCGATTTGTTAATGCTTTAGTTACCCGGCCGTTTCTGCGGCGAAACAATGGCATACGGCCGTTTCTTATCACACCTGCCGCTGCTCGCGTCGTGTGATTCAAGCGCTCTGGGCCCGGTTAAAGACAACTACACAAGGGCAGGGAGAGACTAAACGGCCCTTCCCATTCCAAAATGAAAGGATGATGACTTATGCTGAAATGGTCGGTCGTTTTTCTGATTATTGCTCTGATTGCAGGCATTTTCGGTTTCTTCGGCATCGTTGAAGCTGCAGCTTCCATTGCCAAGGTCCTGTTCTTCGTTTTCGTGGTATTGTTCATCATTTCCCTGATTACGGGACGAAGCGGCATGCGACGAAGCTAAACGGAATACCCGTTTCACTCGCTGTTCATTGTACGCACAAGGCCTGCCATGCTTGGAAAAGCGGCAGGCTTTTGCTGTGCTGCTTCATATGTATTTCCCTCCTTTTCGCTCTATTCCGCTGCCGCTGACCCCATTTGCAAATAGGACCTTTTTGTCATAGCCATCCCGGTTTTATGCCTCTCTGGTACGATAAAGATTCGGACCCACTTCTACCCAAATTTGACCAAAATGACTCTAGAGAATAAAAGAAAGTATTGCTAAAATTGTGATTCACAGGTGACCTTGCTTGGTTACTTTTATCACAGACAACATACTACATATCTAACCGAGGAGGAGTAACAAATGAAAAAAATCGTAAGTTTCGCTGCTGCCCTGACGCTGATGGGTTCCATGGCTGCCGCTGCGGGTGCCGAGGAAGCGGTTACCGGCACAACGACTCCGACAAGTTCCGAAGCAACGACTTCCCCTGCGATTGAGGTGAATGCCCCTGTCGTGGAAACGATCCAAGGCACCGTCGAAACGGCTCCGGGCTCACAAACCGCTTCCGAAGAAAGCGAGGGTGTAACCGGCCAAACTGCGGAGGGTACAACAACGGAAGCATCCACGTCTACGACAGACAAAATGTTCGACGAACCACTTGTTAAACCCGGCGACGAGGTTCAAGCGCCTACGATGCTGCTGAAGCTTCTGGAGCGCACATGGTTCTATGACGCCCCTAATGGCAAGCCGATCGGAGCGTTGGGCACCCAAATTGTCGACACCACAGGCGAAGTCGTGAATGGGTTCGACGGCGGCGAATGGGTTCAGATTTACACATGGAAAGGAAAAGGCTGGATTCACGTCTCCATTCAATAGTATCGTATTATCGTTGGAACGATAAGTCAAAAAGAGGATAGCCGCATTCGCGGCTATCCTCTTTTTCATCATGTATGCGCACCCCATGAAAAAGGGGTTTCAGTTATAGTAAACATCGCTTTGGAATGTCGGTTAGGTTCCCTGGGGAAGATTGTCCATTTTGGGTTCTACATGCACGTGAACATGCATGATATTATGCTTGTGTTTCAGACGTTCCTCGACCCGGTCACAGATTTGATGGCCTTCGATCAAACTGAGCCCGCCGTCCACTTCAATGACGACATCCACGAGCACATGGCTTCCATGAACGCGCGCCTTGACGTCCTTGATCAATTCCACGCCTGGCACGCGCGATACCGTCGTGCGAAGGTCTGTGAGCTGGTCTTGATCGAATCCGTCGGTCAGGCTATGCGTCGCATCCCTGAAAATATCCCATGCGGTTTTGCATATCATTAAACCAACCACGATGGCGGCGACCTTATCGAGCCAAGGCAAGCCGAATTGCGCGCCGACGATGCCCACGGCGGCCCCGATGCTGACCAGGGCGTCCGAGCGATTATCCTGGGCGGCAGCCAAGAGCGCCTGGCTGTTGATTTGCCGGGATAACCGGTAGTTGTAGCGATACACGCCCATCATCACCAGCGCACACACTGCCGCCACTCCGGCGGCCCACAGATTAGGCGCGGTGAACTCCCCCTGATACCAGGATCGAACCGCTTCGAAGAGTACTTGCAGGCCGACCATGGCCATGATGAAGGAAGCAATCAGTGCGGCAACCGTTTCTGCGCGAAAATGACCGTAAGCATGGTCGGAATCGGGCGGCTTTTGGGATATGCGCAATCCGATCAATACAGCCACGGAGGCCACGATATCGGTAAGGTTGTTGAAACCGTCCGCGAGCAAGGCGCTGGAAGCAAATATATATCCACAGATCAGCTTGAAAGTGGACAGCACGAGATAAGCAGCGATGCTAACCCAGGCTCCCCGCTCTCCCTTGCGTATTTCGTCATAAGCGTTCAACTTCAACGACACTCCTTTAACTTTCATAATACGTTGTTCCATGTTATCAAACGAAACTCGTGTGGGTCTACAGAAACAGTGTTGCCAAGCCGCAGTGCTGTAGGGATACCGAAAAAAAGTTGCAAAGCGTCATGGCTGTAAGCTTTGAGAAACAAAGTTTCATTAAGGAAAAATGGACACGTTCCGAATGATCACGCATTTTAACAGGTTGCCCTTGTACAGGCTTCGCAAAACGTATAAAATGGGAGCATCCCGTCCTTATTCGGACGGCTTATTGCAAGACCGGGAGGGATTCACATGAGCGACAATACGAACGAACCGCGCAAGATCAGTTTGCAGGATGCCATACGCCAAAAGCTGGCACAAAAAAAGGAGCAGGCCAAGAACGGCAATCAGGCCGGAGCTTACTTCGAGGGCGGAACCAAAACATTGAAAAGCCAAAACAACAAAAAGCCGAACAATCAGCGCCGCCGGACAGGCGGGTCCTAGCCTCAAAATTCACAATGAACGTTGCTTTTATGGCAAACAAAAAGAAGCGCCATTCTCCTTTCGGAGATTTGGCGCTTCTTTTATTATAAGGCAGAACAGAAATCAATTCCGTTGAAAGACCGATTGTTTACGCTTCGGCAGGGTACAGCTTTTGACGAAGCTCTTTGATTTCATCGCTTTCCAGATACTCGTCATAGCTCATTTGACGGTCAATAATGCCATTCGGCGTAATTTCGATAATGCGGTTCGCGATCGTCTGAATGAACTGATGGTCATGGGACGTAAACAGCATCGTGCCGTCGAAATCGATCAATCCGTTGTTCAATGCCGTGATCGATTCGAGATCCAAGTGGTTCGTAGGCTCATCAAGAATCAGCACGTTTGCGCCGGTTTGCATCATTTTCGCCAACATGCAGCGAACTTTCTCGCCCCCGGACAATACGTTTGCTTTTTTCAGCGCCTCTTCGCCGGAGAACAGCATGCGACCAAGGAAACCGCGCAGATACGTTTCATCCTGATCCTTCGAATACTGACGCAGCCAGTCCACCAAGCTCAATTCCACGCCATCGAAATACTTGGAGTTGTCTTTCGGGAAATAGGCTTGGGAAGTCGTAACGCCCCATGTATACTCGCCGCTGTCGGCTTCCGTTTCGCCCATCAAGATATCGAAAAGAAGGGACTTCGGAAGGCCGTTGGGTCCAACAAACGCAATTTTGTCGCCTTTGTTCACTACAAAGCTTACATCGTTCAACAATGGCTCGCCTTCCACCGCTTTGCTGATGCGATCGACGGTGAGCAGCTGCTTCCCGGCTTCGCGTTCAGGCTTGAAGTTGATGAACGGATATTTACGGTTCGACGGACGGATGTCGTCCAGCGTAATTTTATCGAGCTGTTTCTTCCGGGAAGTGGCCTGCTTCGATTTCGAAGCGTTCGCGGAGAAACGCTGGATGAATGCCTGCAATTCCTTGATTTTTTCTTCTTTCTTCTTGTTCGCGTCGCGTTGCAGGGCGATCGCCAACTGGCTGGACTCGTACCAGAAGTCATAGTTTCCTACGTACAACTGGATTTTGCCGAAATCGATATCCGCGATATGCGTACACACTTTGTTCAGGAAGTGACGATCGTGGGATACGACGATAACGGTGCCTTCATAATCCATCAGGAAGTTCTCGAGCCATTGGATGGACTCCAGATCCAAGTGGTTGGTAGGCTCATCGAGCAACAGGTTGTTCGGACGGCCGAACAGCGCCTGAGCCAGCAGGACACGGACTTTTTCGTTACCGCTCAGCTCTGCCATTTTTTTGTCATGCATGTCGCGGTCAATGCCAAGGCCAATCAGGAGTGCAGCCGCATCCGGCTCGGCATCCCAGCCGTTCAATTCCGCGAATTCACCTTCCAGTTCACCCGCACGCAAGCCGTCTTCCTCAGTGAAGTCCGCTTTGGCGTAAAGCGCATCTTTTTCCTTCATGATGGAGTACAGACGGCTATGACCCATGATTACCGTTTCAAGAACCGGGTACTCATCGTATTCGAAGTGGTTTTGCTTCAATACGGCCATGCGCTCGCCTGGGGTGATGTGCACCTCTCCCTGGTTTGCTTCGATTTCGCCTGACAAAATTTTGAGGAACGTTGATTTGCCGGCCCCGTTGGCGCCGATCAGGCCATAGCAGTTGCCTGGCGTGAATTTGATGTTCACGTCTTCAAAAAGTGCACGTTTTCCGTAGCGGAGCGTGATGCCGCTTGTACTGATCATTAAGCATTACCATCCTTTTTATTTGTTAATCTGCATATTGCATGAATAGCAGCTCGTATACTTACGGATTCAATAACCCTAAGCCTATTCCGGCACCATATTATAACACAAAAAAACGGCTAATTCGAAGATTGGCCGCTTTTTTACGCATTAAATATTTGGCATGGGACTGTTTCCGGTTTAGATGAACCATAAATCCATGTTGATGTGGAAAGAAAATCAGGTTTGCTCGTCCTCGCCATGGCGAATGCGCAGCGTCTCGCCGTGACCGAGAACCTGAATGCGCTCGGCGGCGATACCAAGGCGCTGTCGTTCGGCTTCCAGGCGATCCAGCGCCTCCCGCGGCGTATCGTCTGCCAGCCTGAACGTGCCGTAATGCATCGGCACCATCAGTTCGGAACCCGTTTCAACGAACCCCTGCAGCGCTTCTTCCGGCGTCACGTGCTGGGACGTCATGAACCATTCGGGTTCATAGGCCCCGATCGGCATAAGAGTGATGTCGATGTCGAAACGTTCTCCGATCGTTCGAAAACCGGGGAAATATCCGGTATCCCCGACGAAATAAACGGTGGGCGGAGATACGGAAAAGTGGTGGGCCGCTCCGCCTTCCGGTTTGCGAATGCCGCCTTTATTCCGGTGCTCTCTTGAACCCGATCCCGCTGACGTTTGAGGGCTCCCCTCATTCGAAGCTTTAGCAATCGCGCTTTCCGCTGCTGCAGGCGAAACCGTCGCAGCGCTCTCCAGAACATACCCGCCCCAATGGGAAGTATTCGTGTCGAACAACGTGCGGCGCGTCCAGTGCTGGGCAGGCACAAACGTAATTTTCACGCCGCCGACGGACAGATGCTCCCACCATTTCAGTTCGTGGCAGCGGTGAAACCCCTTGCGCACCATTTTTCTTTTGAGTCCGTCCGGCACGATCAGCAGCGTTTTGGCGGACACCAGTTTGCGCAAGGATGCCAAATGCAGGTGATCATAATGAGAATGGGAGATCAGCACCACATCCAGCGGCGGAATGTCCCGGATCGGAATGCCCGGAGGCCCAAGCCGACGCTGGAACCCCATCTTTTCGGCCCAAACCGGATCGGTGACGATGTTCAGACCGTTATATTGAATGAAAAAGGTGGAATGCCCCACCCACGTCACCGTTGTCTCTTCCCGGTTGGCATGCAGGAAATCCAGGTCAGGCGGGTGATGCGGCACCTTGAACGTATAATCCTTCGACTTTCTGCGCCGTTCCTCCCTCCACTGCCTGAATTCCTTCAACGTTTTGTCTGTGCTTACATTATCCAGATTGTTATAGCGGATTTTAGGCATGAAAGGACCTCCTCCCTTCACCTATTTTAACCCATATTTCGCCGAATTGAAAAAAGGCTAGTCCTTCGGATTGCCGCTTGCCGCCATATAGATGAACAAAAAAGCGATCGCTGCGACGATAATAAGCGGCGGAGCGTACATGATCGTGAACGTTTCGAAAAAACTTAATCCCGTTACGCCCGGAATGCCGGATGCGCCTTCTGCATACATCGTATTCATCCTTTCTTTTTCCCCGCTCGGCCTCGCACGTAATCGGCATCGAACAGGAACAGTCTCATGATCAGCACCAGCGACGGAATCAGCACCAACAACCCCAGACTGAACGCGGTAATCAGCGCGATTCCCATCGTGCGGTTCGTGAAGCTGTCGTAAATGTTAACGTACGGATACAGGATGTAGGGCAAATGCGAGCGGCCATACCCGTACCAGGCAAAAGCAAACTGCAGCATGACAGCTACGAAGCACCACCCCATGTACTTGCGTTTCCATACGAGTGATACCGCAATGACGAAGCAGACGAAGGAGGCAATAAACATCCATGAAATGCCCAGCATGTTCTGAAAATGCTGCGGGTTCTGCTTGTTGATTTGCAAAAACGCCAGAAAGCTGGCAAAGATGGTAGGCAGGCTCCATAGCAAGGCATATTCCCTCAATACTTCAAACGCTGTCTCATCTTCCGCTCTCTTGGCGTAGTAGGACAGGAACATGGCGGAAATATAAAGCACGCTCACCAATGCCAACAGCACGACAGACCATGTGTAAGGATTGGTCAAAAATTCGCCCCAGCTAAACAAAACCCTCTCTCCCGACTGCTCGATAATGCCCCCTTCGGAGATCGCCAAAATGGTGGAGAACACGGCGGGAATCAGCAGCCCTGTCGCCCCATACAAGGCCATGTATATCCGGCTGTTCTGGCCGTTGTTTCCATAGGTGTTATAGGCGTAATATACGCCGCGAATCGCAAGCAGCACGATGGCAAGCGAGCCGGGCACCAGCAGCGCAGTTCCATAGTAAAACGCGCTGTCCGGATAAAATCCGACCAATCCGACCACGAAAAAGATGAGAAAGACGTTCGTCACTTCCCACACCGGCGAGAGATAGCGCTGTATGATGTTGTGGATTTTATTCTCATGCCCGGAGAGCACACTGTAAAAGCTGAAGAACCCTGCGCCAAAATCGATCGACGCGACGATCAGGTATCCGAACAGAAACGTCCACAAAATCGCAATGCCCGCAATTTCAAAGCTCAATGCACGATCCCTCCCTCAAGCCCGAGCGACTCCAGCTCCTTCTCCGCTTCCTTGTTGCGAAACAGCTTGCTGAGGACACGGATGCAAGAGAAACAAAGGACCAGATAGAGCAAAATGAACAGAACAAGCATCCAGCCTACGGAAGTGGACGTCGTGGCAGCCTCGGATACCTTCATGTATCCGCGCAAAATCCACGGTTGGCGTCCAACCTCCGCGAACATCCAGCCGAGCTCGATCGCAATCATCGCTAGCGGTCCCAGAAACACGATGCCCATGAGCAGCCATTTCGGATACGGTTTGCGTCCCGGAAGCCAGCGCCGAAACACGTACAGGACAGGAATCAGGAAAATGATCACTCCTGTCGTCACCTTCAAATCGAACATATAGTGAATCGAGAGCGGCGGCCTCAGATCGGCCGGATACTCCTCAAGCCCCTTCACTTCGGTATCCGGCCGATTTCCGGCAAGGATGCTTAGCGCGTAGGGAATTTCAAGCGCATACTTGACTTCGTTGTTCTCGTCCAATATGCCTCCATATACGAGCGGCGCTTCTTTCATCGTTTTGAAATGCCATTCGGCCGCGGCCAGCTTCTCCGGTTGGTATTTGGCCAGAAATTTGCCGGAGGAATCCCCGAGCATAATAGTGCTGACGGCAAATACAAGTGCGCTGACGGTCGTCAGTTTCAATGCCTTTTTATAATAAACATGGCCCCTGCCCCGCAGCATGCTGAAAGCGGCAATGCCTGCAAGCAAACCCGCGCTGAGCGTATAGGAGGATGCAAGCACATGGGTTACCTTGGTTGGCGTAGCGGGATTCAGCATGGCCGCTATAGGATGAATGTCCTTCATGATGCCATCGATCAAGGTGAAGCCCTGCGGCTGGTTCATGAACGAATTGACGGTAGTGATAAAAATGGCCGATGCCGACGAACCGAGCGCAACCGGGATGAGCAGCAGCATGTGCGTGTATTTATTTTTGAAACGATCCCAGGTGTACAGGTATATGCCAAGGAATATCGCCTCTATGAAAAAGGCGAACGTCTCCATGAACAGCGGCAGGGCAATCGCCTGTCCCGCCACCCGCATGAACATGGGCCATAACAAGCTGAGCTGCAATCCAATCGAGGTGCCGGTTACTACGCCGACCGCTACGGTGATGACAAAGCCTCGCGCCCACCTGCGGGCAAGCAGGGTGTAGTGCACGTCGTTCTTGCGCAATCCACGCCACTCCGCAAGAGCGATCATGAGCGGCACGCCAACGCCGATCGATGCAAAGATAATATGTACAAACAGGGTTAATCCGGTCAATATCCGGCTTAGCAGAACAGGGTCCAGCGTTGTCATCAGGGTGACACTCCTCACTGTTAGTCAATGATAGGTTCCGGGCATCGCCCTTCTTCCTTCGAACAACTAATAATTCATGATGCGAATGATGCTCTTCACCACGGCGTAAAGTACTACGACCGCGGCAACCAGACAAACGATCACAAGCGTTTTCTCTTCTTTGCGAAACATATCACGCCTCCTCCCTTTAACGGATGCGAATGTCGTTTACCTATACCGTTTGCAAAAGATTCCTTTTTTATCCGCTTTTATCCGCGAATGTGAAAACTGACACAAAGAAGCCTTAACCGCTACTTGAATGCGATGCATCCAGTAGGGTTAAGGCTTTATCCCGTCAGCCGTCAATTATTCATACGAGCGCCTCTTGTTTGGGAAGCCGGACCTTGAACGTGCTCCCCTTGCCTGGCGCAGACATCACCGTCAGCTTCCCATGGTGATCTTCCACGATTTTACGCGAAATATATAACCCCAGACCCGTTCCGCCAATCTGGCGATGGTCCGAATTGTCCACCCGGTAAAACTTCGTAAACAGCATGTCCTGCACCTCTTCGGCAATGCCGATGCCGTAATCCCTTACATCGATGCATAACCACTTCTTCTCTTCCCATAACGTAATATCGATGCGATCGGCACCAGGCGAGTATTTGACCGCATTGCCAACGAGGTTGTGCAGCACCTGTGCCATCCGGTTCTGATCGGCATAAGCGAAGAAGTCCCCGTTAAAGGCATGCACATATATGCGTTGTACTGATTTGATGTTCCACTGTTCGGCCACGCCCTCCACCAGTTCCAGCATAGGAACATAGGTCATGTGATAGGTCAAGCTTCCGTTATCCAATCGTTGGATATCCAGCACGTCATCCAGCAAACTGCTGAGCCGGGCCCCCTCGGACGTAATTTTCCCTAAAAATTCAAGGCGCTGCGAGGCGGGAAGATCATACAGCATCATCAGTTCCACATACCCCATAATAGTGGCGACTGGCGTGCGAAGTTCATGTGAAACAACGCTGATCAGCTCGTGCTTCATGCGGTTAAGATGTTCTTCTTCCGTCCTGTCCCGGAACACCAGCAGGAAGCCATGGTTTCTGCCGGGTACGTCAATCTGTTTCATATATAGAGAAAAAACACTTTTGGACGCATTATCCAGAACAAATTCGGTTTCCGCAAAAGCCTGCTCGCCTTTCAGAAACGCGCGCGTCTGATCGAGCAGGTTGAAATTATCCGTGAGCACGGACCGCTCAATGGACAGGGCCAGATCTTCGATGGAGCGTCCAAGGAAATCCCCCAAACCGAACATCTCCTCAATGCGGCGATTGACGATCGTGATCGTTCCAGACCGGTCGGACATGACCAAGCCTTCGCGGACCGATTCAATGAACTGCTCGCTGATGTCGCGCTGTTCCTGAATGGCCTGTTTCTCGCGCATCAATTCGGCGTTCAGCTGTTCCAGCGCAAGCGCATCGCGCACGCGGTCCTCTTCAGCTCTTGTTCGCTCGGTAATATCCTTGATAAACAGATTGTATAATGACTCTTTGTTGCCTAAGCGAATTTCGACGATTTTGTATTCGATCGGAAAAACGGATCCGTCGCGCCTGATGCCGTAAATTTCCTCGATGTGGGTATGCCGCTTGCCTGTATTAAACTCGCGACGTTCAAGCTTTTGCTTGATTTCATCGCAAGTGGCTCCCTGAAACAGGGAAGGGGCATTTTTCTGATATACCACGTCTTCCCTCCGCAGCCCGAACATGCGCTCGGCCTCGGGATTGAACTCAATGATTTTTCCGCATGCATCGACAGCAATGATGCCCTCGATGGATGAATCTACGATGGCCCGCTTGATTTCTTCGCTGTTTCTCAGTTCCTTGGTACGCTCCCTTACACGGTCCTCCAGCGTTAACTTGTCCTGTCGAATCTGCTCGAACTGCTCAAGCAGCACGTCGGACATTTTGCGCAAGTTGCCGATCAAAATCTGGACTTCCGTTACATGGCTTATCGGCCATTTCATTTCCCCTTGTCGAATCAGCAGTCTGGAGAGTGCACTCGTCATAAGCGTAATCCGTTTCAATGGGCTTACGACTTTTTTGCTGATCGGCGCGGCAATGATCATGGATACCAAAATAATGACCAACAGGGATTGGATCGTGGTCAGATAGATTGATGCAATATGAGGATAAAACTTGGAAGGGCTTGACAGTACGATAAGACGATACCCCTCGGCCGGCGCCTGCCATTTCTCATTGATGAAAACCGCCTGCCTCCAGTAATCCAAAATATCGCTGGATGCCATGGCATCCGAGAGTAACAAGGGGTCGCCCCCTGCCTGCAAAACGTGTTCCTGCTTCGCTGGCAATGCTGCACCAACCGGGTAAAGCTCGGAGGACGAACCCACCACACGATCGTCTGATCCCAAAATGATGATGCCGACATCCATAAATTCGCTATATTGCCTCAGGGTTGATTGCAATTGTCCCGAGGGAACCACTGGAACCCCCACTTTCTTGTCAATCAGATCGGTAGCATGTCTTAGGCTGGTCACAATGGCATCCCGAATTTGATCCAGCTGTCTGCGGCTATCCGCCGACAACAGTACAAGTGAAACGGATACAACAAAGGCAACCACGTATTTAAACGCGATTCTGTGAAGAGGAATCGCGCCCGCACGCTTCATTGGATGCTCGCTGTGCGTAATCCAGAAGTCGACGACGATTCCCGCCAATAGCGCATTCACCATACCAACCAGAGCGGCATGCATATACGCAAATCTCAACTCATCCATTTCCATACCAAAGACAAAGTGGCCGAGACCGACAATCGGCAAAAACAATACTAGCCAAAACGTGGCGTTGGCCGTCATCATGCTGCCGTTTTTCCAACGCTTTTGCCACCCCAGCATCCAGATGAATTCCAAAGCATGGATCGCTGCACCGACCCAAATGCTGTAAGGCATGTCTAAGAGGAGACATTTTAAACCGAAAATGCCCACCAAAGCCATGCCGCCATACTTTCCGCCATGCAGGCGCAAGGCAACAAGCACTGCCGCACCGCCGAGCATCAATTGAACGCCGTAGAACATCGTGATGGCGTATACGCTGCCCAATGTACCCAGCACAACGAGCACCATCGTGGCGATCCAAGGAATGCGCAGCCGCGACAGCGTCCAATCCAGCACCGTTTTTCCGATTTTTGTGCGAATCATAGGCAATGTTTGGCCCAACCTATCATTTTACGTCTATTTTTTAGCAACTTCGTTTCCTCCCCATGCAAACAAACTGTTTCATTAACGCCCTATTTGACGAAAATACGTTAGGCTTCCGAATTGCGCTTGATTTGTCGAGTGTTTTTCGGGGTTCCCTTTTCTTCTCCAAATCGTTCTGATCCATTATACTGTAAATATGACATGGCATAGTTTTGGTAAATGTTGATGGATTTGCAAAAACTTCATACATGATAAAATGTTGAATTTGCGGTGCGTGGAATTGGGACAAGTCATCATATATACATGTACATGGGATGACCAAAACCGATCCGTACTCCATGCTTCGGCAATCTCTAACAAACTACATCCATTGGATTCCGTGTTTCTTTATAAATTTCCACCAGGAGTGTGACCTCTATGTCTATCAAAGTACTTCTTATAGAAGATGAAAAAAATCTTGCCGACATGATTGCTTTCTTTCTTGAGGAGGAAGGATACATTACAGAACGGGTTCATCATGCCCGCGAGGCACTTCAGCTTTTCCCCCGATTCCAGCCGGATATCGTCGTGACGGATCTGATGCTGCCCGAAACGGACGGAAATGCGCTGGTGGATGCGTTTCGTCAGCATTCGACTGTTCCGATTCTCATGATTTCGGCCAGCACGATGCTGAATGACCGTCTCAAAGCGCTTCATAACGGTGCCGATGACTTCCTGTGCAAACCGTTCAGCCTTAAAGAGCTGGATGCGCGGATCAAGGCACTCTTGCGCAGGTCTGCTCTCTCTTATTCGGGGAAAACGGTTCAAGACAGCAAGGAAGACACGCCAACGAATGCCGGTCATGTCAGTGTGAACGAGTATAGCCGAACGCTGTTTGTGGACGGAGAAGAAATCGAGGTTACGCACATCGAGTTTGAAATCATGAAAGAGCTGTATAAAAATCCTGGCAAAGTATTTACCCGCAACGAGCTGATGGACCGGATCAAAGGTTCGGAACGGGCATATCTGGACCGAACCATTGACGTCCACATTTCAAGCCTGCGCAAAAAAATCGAGCCTGATCCCAAAAAACCCCGTTACATCAAAACGGTGTGGGGCACGGGATACAAATATGTCATATAGCCCGTTTGTTGAAAGAGCCTGTTTGATTCATTTCGCTCTGGCATTCCCATGTTCTTGCGAAAGGTTCTGTCTGTTTACGGATTCAAGCCATTTCCGCATCTCTGACGCCATTTGCTGAGGATGTTGCACGTCCCAAAGAAACATTTTCATCGGTCCCGCACCCGTGATTTGCTGAAGATGGCGCTTGCGAATCATGGATTGAAAATCCGTAACGATCAACAATGGAACGTCCGGCATGAAGGCCCTGATCGCATTGGATGCCGAAACGGCCTGACCCGACTCCTGATAATCAATGATACAATAACGAGTCGTGTCCCACCCGGAGTCAGGGCTCTCATGCGAGTCCTCTCCTTCCATCCAGTTCTCAAGCTGTTCCATGATGTCGTCAAACGCAATACCGCGACTTTCGTCGGAGAGCACTGTAATGGATCCCATCGATTCATAACCTCCCGTAAAGATATTACACTATTGTGTCATGGTTGGTTTAAAAATGTTTGTGCATGATCATGAAAGAAGTGTTAACAAAATTCGCAATCTTCACATATTTCGCAGTTTGCACCCATTCATGTAAAATAGAGATATCCCTTTTTTGGGACAGGCATTTTTAAATCATTACCACACGGTACAGGAGGTTTATACCCTATGAATATTGTGTCTGTTGAACCGACACCAAGTCCGAATACAATGATGCTTCGTCTGGACGAACGTCTGGAGGACGGTATCCGCCGAACGTACACGCTGGATAATGAGCGCTCGGCGCCTGCCTTCATCCGGCAAATGCTTCACATTCCCGGCGTGAAAAGCGTTTTTCATACAACTGATTTCGTGGCCCTGGACCGTAAAGGCAATGCCGATTGGGCCGCCATTCTGGGCGAAGTGCAGAGCCGTCTTGGCCAGGAAGGGCTTGATCTGGAATGGATCGAATCCGAAGACGCAACCGGCGAACATTATGGCGAGGCCCAGGTATTTGTACAGTTTTTCCGGGGAGTCCCTATGCAAATCCGCGTAAAAGCCGGTGCGAAGGAGGAGCGCATCTCGCTCTCTGACCGATTCGTGCAAGCGGTGACCGAAGTAGCCAGTGCCACACTGATCAAAGAACGAAAATTGACGGACTATGGCGTTCGTTACGGCGAGCTGCCGGATATTGCCCGTGAAGTGGAACAGGAGATTGAAGCGGCATATCCGCCGGAACGGCTGAACCAAGTCATTAAACAAGCGATCGAGCATGGCACCAAAACGGAGGAGTTCGTTGAACGTCGCCGGCAGCTCGAGGGCGCAGAACTTGAACAAGCGCTGCGCGACGAAAACTGGAACGTTCGTTATGCTGCATTGGACGGCATGGAACCTACACCGGAGCGGCTTCCACTCATCGCACAGGCACTTGAGGACAGCAAAATGCAGATTCGCCGCCTGGCTGTCGTATATCTCGGCGATATTCGCACCCCTGAAGCCATGGAACTGCTGTACAAGGCGCTGAAAGACAGCTCCCCGGCAGTTCGCCGCACGGCGGGAGACACGTTATCCGATATCGGCGACCCTGCGGCGACTCCGGCCATGACGGCCACCCTTACCGACAGCAGCAAGCTGGTCCGATGGCGCGCCGCCCGTTTCCTGTATGAAGTGGGTACGGAGGAAGCGGAAGAGGCACTGCGCAAAGCTGCCGATGATCCGGAATTCGAAGTCAGCCTGCAAGCCAAAATGGCACTGGAGCGCATCGAATCGGGAGAACAGGCCGCAGGCACCGTATGGCAGCAAATGGCCGGACGCCACCGGAAAACCGAATAGTTTGTGCCCATTCCAACTTTTGTTATTGCGCTCGAAATCGATGAGCGTTATACTGAATGTCTGTTTGGATTATAGAACATCGTCTGTCATGTTCTGTTGTCAATAATTGCATACACATGTAGATACGCCTCATCCATGAATGGTGAGGTAGAGGTCGCGGATGCAATCAGTAAGCTGAGCGAGGCGTCAGGAAACCGCCGATGAACTCAGCCGAAAGGTGCATCCGCCGAAGCTTGCCGGACGTTTCCGTTCGAGATCCGGCAGAGCTGGGGCTGTCGCCGAAAGGCACAGAACTGTCACGGAACGATTATTATGCCGCATTGGCATGAATTGTTCCGTGTTGAGCTATCTTAAACATCAGGGACAAGGTGGATTTTGGACGATATAAGACCGCCGGCTCAGAGCCTGTGGTCTTTTTTCATGTATTTGCGCCATTGATTCAGTTCATTATCAGTACGCGAAATGAAGGAGTGTTTTCATTGCAAGACCGCGACAAACAAGGTGCGGCCGGTTCTTCCTTGAAGAAAGGGTTGCGCGCAAGACATATGACCATGATCGCCCTTGGGGGCTCTATCGGTACGGGGCTGTTCCTGGCCAGCGGTACAGCAATCTCAACTGCAGGACCTGGCGGAGCGTTAGTCGCGTACGCGGCTGTGGGCATCATGGTGTATTTCCTGATGACCAGTCTGGGAGAACTCGCCACGTTTATGCCGGATTCCGGCTCATTCAATACGTATGCTGCCAAGTTCGTCGATCCCGCCCTCGGCTTTGCCATGGGATGGAACTTCTGGTACAACTGGGCGGTCACGATCGCTGCGGAGCTCGCTGCGGCGACGGTGCTCATTAAATATTGGTTCCCGGACAGCAATTCCATGCTGTGGAGCCTGTTGTTTCTCGTCCTGATCTTCGCACTTAACGTTTTATCGGTCAAAGGTTACGGAGAATCCGAGTACTGGTTTGCCATCATCAAGGTTGCCACGGTTATCATTTTCCTAACGGTAGGCGTGCTTATGATTTTCGGCATTCTGGGCGGAGAAGCGGTCGGATTTTCCAACTTCACCGTAGGAGATGCTCCATTTAGCGGCGGTTTCTTTGCCGTTTTGGGGGTGTTCATGGCTGCCGGCTTTTCCTTCCAAGGCACGGAACTGATCGGGGTTGCCGCCGGAGAGAGCGACAATCCGCGCCAAAACGTGCCCCGCGCCATTCGCCAGGTATTCTGGCGCATCTTGATATTTTATATTTTGGCAATCACCGTGATCAGCCTGATCATTCCGTACACACATCCCAATCTGCTCAAAAGCGATCTGGAAAACATCGGAGTCAGCCCGTTCACGCTTGTGTTCGAAAAAGCAGGCCTTGCCATCGCCGCTTCGGTGATGAACGCCGTTATATTGACCTCCGTGTTGTCGGCAGGCAACTCGGGCATGTATGCTTCGAGTCGAGTGCTTTATGCCTTGGCACGGGATGGCAAAGCCCCGAAGTTTCTGGGCCGGTTGAACAAAAGAGGCATTCCGATGAATGCGCTCCTGGTTACGACCGCGGTCGGAATGCTCGCTTTTCTCGCTTCGCTGTTCGGAGACGGCATCGTGTACACTTGGCTGCTTAACGCATCGGGCATGTGCGGGTTCATAACGTGGCTGGGTATCGCCATCAGCCATTACCGCTTCCGGCGGGCTTATGTGGCTCAAGGCAGAGACTTGAATGACCTGCCATATCGTGCGCGCTGGTTCCCGTTCGGTCCGATTTTTGCGTTTGTGCTGTGCATCATCGTCATTCTGGGACAGAACTACCAGGCCTTTACGGGTGATCGGATCGACTGGAACGGAGCGCTCGTGGCTTACCTGAGCTTGCCGCTTTTCCTGATCCTATGGCTGGGGTATAAATGGATCAAGAAAACCAAAGTGGTTCCGCTTCAGGAATGCGACTTCACTTCCAACGATTAAGATCATCGTAGCGCAGCTTGAACGGCTGCTCTAATAAAATACAGGCAGCATCCTCTCTGACTGGAGAGAATGCTGCCTGTTTATTTTGCTTATAAAGTCCAATTGATTCTGACGCGCAGATCGGCCGTATCCTCCATCTTGGAAATATAATAGGAGATCGTCTTCATCCCGAGCTGGTACAGATCCTGCAAATCCTCCAGTAACCCTTCCTCGGTTCCCTTATACCTGAACGTCAGCGTAGTGCTGCCCTCTTTCAACACGTTTTGAACTTTCTCCAATAAAGCCTTATCGCTGCTGATGGCGTCCTTCTCATCATACAAGGAGTACTCCAGGGAGTGGTACAGCTTCCGGTATGTTTCCGCTTTCCCCCCGTCCGATTGCGCCAGATTAAACAAGGCTTGGCGATAGGGTTCGGGCGCAGCCGGGTAATTGTTGTTGTTCGTCCAAATATGATCCCGCGCCATCTCATCATCGCTAAGCAAATAGTATCGATGGCTCACCTTCCCTTTGCGATCCGGCGTGGGATCGTCCCAAGTCGTGTCCAGATGGTACCACTTCCCGTCCAAATTCACCAGATTCCAGGCATGAAGCTGCTCACCGGCCGTGCCTTCCACGATCCGATTTTCAATGCCCGCTTGTTCAAGCATCCGATAAGCCAACAGCGTATATCCCTGACATACCGTACTGCCGGTAACGAGTCCGTCATATGCCGTATATTTTTGCAGCGTTGTATCGTACGAAAGGTGGAGCACGATCCAGTCGTGAATGGCCTTTACTTTCTCATGGTCCGTCATGCCCGGTTCAATGATCCGATCCAGCACCTCGGTCGCTTTCCTGTTAACGTATTCCGTTTGCTCCTTCGTCTCCCGATACGTCAGTTTGACATGAACGTTTGCTGTGATGTTTGAGCCTTTGTAGTTAAATGCATAGCTTTTGACGGTATATTGGATGTAGGGATCGCTTTTCATGGCTGCATCGATGGAGATCTGCAACTGCTGTTTGAGGTCCTTCACATTGCCCCGGTACGTAAAATCAAGCTCTTCCGTTCGCTCAGCCATCGCGTCAAGCAACGTCTGCTGCAAATTCGAATTCGTGGTCGTGATTGACGTTTCCGATGCGGCAACCAACTGGTTTAAATCAACCGTGCGCGGAAGGGCTACGGCAATCAGGCAGCCTGCCAGCAGAATGGTAATGATGCGTCCTCCATTTTTGCCCATGAAAGGATACCACCTCTCTTCGCCAATATCTATTGACTCATTGTATCATAAAAGCCGTCCATTGCCGGGTTCTAGTTTTGTCGAAAAACAGGAAAGGGACCTCCCCCGGAAGGTCCCATAACCATATTGAAATTACAGCTAAATTCAGTACAGGCGGCTGCCGTCCATAAACGTATCCGTCTTACCTTGAAGCTTGGCCAACCGCTCCAGCACCTGAGCCGCTTCGGCCACCGTAACCTTGCGAGCAGGCATGAAACGGCCCTCGATGGAAGGCAACAGCCCCAATTTCAGACTGAGGGACGCTGCCCCCTTATTGGTAATGGATCCCGCATCGGCAATGTTCGGAAGGTCTGACGGCAAGGTATAAAATCCGGCCAGCTTCTCATAGCGCAAAATGCGTACGAGCAGAACAGCCAGTTCCTCCCGCGTCAGCTCCTCGTCGGGTTTCAAGCTGATTTCCGGATCTGAACCCGCAATCCAGCGTTGGTCGATCAGTACACGTATGGCTTGATAATATGGACTTTCCGGCGTGACATCCGCAAATAGCTTGCTTCCATCTCCGCTATGATAAATATCGAGATTCGGCTGAAGCGCTCGCGCCAAAACCGTGAACCATTCCCCGCGCGTAATCACACGGTCCGGCATCACCCGGCCCTGATCATCCGGAATGATCACTCCATGCTGCAGCATATTCCGGATCGAAGCCTCTGCCGCGTGTCCCTCGATATCACTCGCTTCTGCCTTCCCTGTGGAAGCATCGCTGCCGTACTGTTTCTTCCACTCACCCGTATTGGCATCCAAAACATCCATCAGAGGGGAGATGGATGTTTCACTGCTGGAAGGAACATAAGCAAGTTTGACCCCGAAAGGTACGGACTCTGCTCCTCCCAAAGAGTATCCTCCGTATCGGGAGAAAGCCAGAACTAAATGGAGTTGCTCAAGGTAGCTTGCCTTGGCCTTTTCATAAGAAATGGCCGGCTTCGTGTCTGTCGGCAATTGCTCCGGAGCAGCCAGCGCTCTGGTGTAGAATTCGCTGATCGTCCCATCCTCCAGAACCTGCAATTGGACCATATCATCCTGCACGACAATGTCTCCTACGTAGCGCTGGAAAACGAAGGTTGTCGCTCCCTCCAGTTCAAGCACCTGGGACAACTTGAATTCTTTTGCGGCATTCGGAACAAGCTCGATGACCTTATTCATCGCCAGCTGCTCGGCTGCCTCCTGATCCATCGTCTTGCCCGCCGATTCCTCTGCCTGCTGTTCTTCCTTGATGCCCGTCATGTTACGCTGGTATACGTTGTAGCTATAAATCTGTCCCGTTGCAGCATCCACCTGTGCAGAAATGTCCCGCATGAACATATAAGACGCGCTCGCATTACGATTGCTCCAGCTCAAGCTCCACACCTGACCGTTTGGATTCATATATTGGCTTTTATTTAGTTGGCTGTACTCCAGCTGGTAATTTTCAGGAATGTCAAAATGTTCTCTAACCCGTTCCTCCGCCTGCTTGGCAGTCAATTTCTCCCCGCTGTGGGCCGCAAAAGCATTGGCGCTGCCTTTCAAAGGCCGGTCTTTACGGGTCGATTCCTTGGTCGATGCCTTGCCTGTCATAGCATTGATGTGCTCGAGCGTACTCGCATCCATCGGAGTAAGGGTCATCCCTGCGGGAACATAGCCCAGAACGTATTTTTGCCCTGCGCGGGAAGAATACCGTTCTTTCGGAATGTATGCAAGCTGTACGTCAAATTGTTTCTCAAACTGCCGTCTCGCTTCTTCGGCGGTTGCTCCCGGTTTCGAAGACGGGTATTCCTTGCCGAGCGTTGATCTGGAAAATCCGGTAACGCTGCCCCGACTGTCCACGCTGACGTTGGCCGTCTCGGCATCGGACAGCAAACCGTCGCGTTTCAACTGGTAACTGTAATGATATTCGGTTCTACCGAACAGCGCTTGCGGCGAGACAGAAACGTAGCTCTCCTGAACGGGGACGTAATCTGTTTCTTTCAGCCCTGGAATGGCTTTGTACAGAAACTGTTCAGCCAACTTGTCCGCCTCGTCCGAAGTCAGGTCGTTCCCCGGTTCGCCATGCTGTCTGCTTAACAGCTCCGAAGGCAGATGGGCGCTGAGTACTTCGCCTGTCACGGCGTGCACGGTAGCACTGAAGCCCAGCGTATGATTACCCTCCGTAACCGAAAAGCCGATTTCCCATGTCTTGTACTCCGGCTGGGGGTATACGTGGCTTGAACCGAATTGCACGGATGCAATGGTTGCCCTTTTCAACACAGGGAATAGCTCAAGTATATGGTTTCTGGCCTGTTCCGAGGAAATCTTGGCTCCTTCAGGCACTTCATTGCTCGTTGAATCGGAACCTACCGTCGCCTGTACGGCAACGTCTGTAACTGGTTCCGCTTTAGCTGCAGACACGCTGCCGGCAAATCCCGGAGCTTGCGTCGCCAATAGCCATGCCGCCATCGTTGCGGCAGCTGCTTTGGCCGTCCCCCTTCTCAAACGGTCGTTCAAAAACAATGCTGGACCTCTCCCTTCAATTTCAGGCAAGTACAGGACATGCCTCCCTAAAAACTCGCACGAATATTGACAGTCTACTCTATGATACCATAAGCTTCCTTTTAGAAGGTCGTTTTCCCAAAAAGTTTACAAATGTTCATTTTCTGAGAACGCTCTGCACAACAAAAAAACGCCAACCAGCCAGGTTGGCGTCTATCGCTCGGCCTCATACTATGTAAATGCAGGCCGTTCCGAAGCCCCACATTCCATCTCCTGTGGGTTAACTGGATCTGAAGCAGACTCCTTTTGAACCCGGACATGGCTTTGAATAAACGGTATTACCGCTGCCCAAAATGCGGGATCTTCTTCAGAGCAACTGTGCCCGTCACTGTTAACCCAGAGATGCTCGACGGGTGGATCGGCTTTGGAAAGAAAGTACTCCAGCTCGCTTGGCGGAATAAAACGGTCCCCCTTGGAATGCACCATAAGGATCGGCAGCTGCATCATTCTGCGCCGTTCGTTCAGCAACAAAATCGGATCGTGCTGACGGTAGGTTTTGAGAGATTCGCCGAGCCGCCAAAACCAGATTCGGGGAATCACCTGAGCGAGCGGAAACTGGGGCAACCTCCGCCTGCGCAGCTCTGAGCTGACGATGACCTCGAACTGGGCAGGCATGGAATCCGTAATGACTGCCGCCACCGGAATTCCTTCCGTGAGGGCCATGATCGTTCCAAGGCCTCCGAGCGAATGTCCCAGCACTCCGATGGCTTGGGGATCAATTTCCGTTCTGGCGCAGGCATACCGCACTGCAGCCAGCAGATCATCCCTGAACAAATAAGCCGACGCGGCCTTGACCGGATCGCTGGCACCATGGCTTCTCACATCGTACATGAGCAGCGCATACCCCGCTTCCCAAATCGGCCGGGCGTAGCGCAGCACCCGCGATCTGTTGGAACCCCAGCCATGAGCAATAATAACCAATGGCCAAGGTTGAGGCACCGAAGCATCTGCCGGTATAAACCATCCATGCACGTTGCCGTCGCCGCTCTTAAAGGTGACGTCTTCGAACGGCATGGGTGGTTTCAGCGTAATGGGTATTTTCTTCGGCGTCTGGCTTTTCACCGCTGCTCTCCATAACCCTCCCGCAGTGACCGCAGCAACCGCGATCACTCCGCCAATCATCGTTTTGGCCTTCATGGGCACGCTCCTCTCCGTCTATTGCTTACGTTCAGCATACGAAAGTATCATCATCGCTCTTTAAAGCAAAGCATCATTTTATGTCAATCCTCTCGATCGCCCGCCGCTGCCCGAACAAAGGCTTTGGCCTGTTTCGCGATCTGCTCGCTGTTCCCGGCGGTCAAAGCCTGCTTGGGAAGCAATGCACTGCCAAGTCCAACCGCGGCCGCACCTGCTTCATAATACTGGGCGATATTGTCCAGATTGGCTCCGCCTGTCGCTAACAGTGGAATATGATTCAAAGGAGCTTTGACCTCTTTCAGGTAAGAGAGCCCCAAACTGGCCATCGGAAACAGCTTCACGACCCGGGCTCCTGCTTCGTGCGCCGCGACGATTTCGGTGGGCGTCATGGCGCCAGGCCAAATGTCTATCCCTTGTTCTACAGCATATTCAATGACGGAGAGATCGACATTGGGAGACACCAGAAATTGCGCTCCCGCCGCCACTGCCTCTTTGGCCATCTGCACATTAAGCACCGTGCCGGCGCCGATGTAAGCCTGTCCTTCATGGCGTGCTCGCCAGTCGGCAATGATGTGCTGCGCACCTGGCGTGTTCAAGGTAACCTCCATCAAGCGGATTCCGCCATCGGCCATTCCTTTTCCAGCGGTTACCGCTTCTTCACGGCTGATGCCGCGCACGATCGCTACAAGCCTGGATTCAATCAATACCTCTGATAAATTCATCATATCTACCCCTTAGTATGTAAATTTGGCACCAGAATTCATGCATGCTTCGAAAATCCGGTGATAAGTTATTGCTTCCGACGCCGCTTTCTTTCAGAAAAGCTTTTAAGCGAACACTTCGCTTCTTCAGATTGGTTCTGCCTCTCCGTTAACATGTATTTGTTCATTACGGCTTGTATAGATTCATTGTAAAGCATCTGCTTGCCCTATTGGAAATTTTTCGTCAAACCGCGGCATTGGCAAAATGCAAAAAGGCATCCGCCAAGGCGGAAGCCTGCTGCATGAATCTCTTCATTTAGTATAATAGCGAAGCCACGAATCAACGATATTGCGCCAAACGATCATTCAGACTGCGGGTTTGGCCGTATACTTCCTGATACAGCGCAAACAATTCATCGTATACCGCAACCGTCTCCGGATTCGGCTCATACGACTTCGCAGGACGGATAAATGCTGCCGCGCATTCCTGCAACGATGGGAACCAGCCGCAGCCGTAAGCCGCAAGCATCGCTGCCCCCATTGCCGGGCCCTGCTCGCTTTCCAGCTTCACCACTTTGGCGTTGAATACGTCAGCCTGCATTTGCAGCCAAGCTTCGTTCTTCGCGCCGCCGCCGATGGAGATGACTTCTTTGACGTCTTTGCCTGCGCCACGCAAAATGTCGATCGACTCGCGCAGCGAGAACGTAATGCCCTCCAGCACCGCGCGTCCGAAATGCTCCAGCTTGTGTCCTGCGTCCATGCCGATGAAGCTGCCGCGAATGTTGGCATCCGGATGCGGCGTGCGCTCTCCGACGATGTACGGCGTGAACAACAGCCCGTTGCTTCCGGCCGGAATGGCATCAATACCCTGCAGCAACAGATCAAAGGACTTATCCGCAGCAAATGTATCTTTAAACCAAGAAAGGCTGTAACCTGCAGCCAGCGTCACGCCCATAATATAGAAGGCATCTTTCTCGCCGTGATTGAAAAAGTGGACTTTGCCCTCGAAATCGAGATCCTTGCGCTCCTCGTAGGAAAGCACTACCCCGGACGTACCGATGCTGCACATGGTCTGTCCTTCGCTCAGAATGCCTGCGCCAATGGCACCGCATGCGTTGTCCGCGCCGCCGCCGAACACTTTCGTGCTCGCTTGCAGACCCGTCTGGTCGGCGATTTCCGGCAGCAATGTGCCCACTTCCTCGAACGACTCAACCAGTCGCGGACAGAGCGAGAACGGCAAATCAAAAGCGTCCGCAATCTCTTTGCTCCACTGTTTGCCCGCAACGTCCAGCAAAAGCGTACCTGCTGCATCCGAGTAATCCATGGCGTAATCGCCGGTGAGGCGATAACGAACGTAATCCTTTGGCAGCAGGAACAGCGCTGCCTGCTTCAGCAGCTCCGGCTCATTCTCTTGCACCCACAAAATTTTCGGCAGCGTAAAACCTTCCAAGGCACGGTTGCGTGCAATGCTTAACAATTGTCCGCCCAGCACCTTTTCGATGCGGCGGCATTGCGCCGTCGTGCGCGTATCGTTCCACAGGATGGCATTGCGCAGCGGTTTGCCTTCGCGATCCACCAAGACGAGGCCATGCATCTGTCCGGAAAAGCTCAGTCCTTCGATTTCGGATGGGTGAACACCGGAGACTTCAAGCAGCTTACGCAGGGATACAATGGTTTGCTCTACCCAATCCTCCGGATTTTGCTCACTGTATCCGGCTTTTGGCTGGTACAGCGGATAAGCCTCGGAAGCTTCAAACGCCACTTTTCCTTCACGGTTGACCAGCACGGTTTTGACCGCACTTGTCCCCAGATCGACACCAATTACATAACTCATTACGATATGCTCCTCTCTAATCCAAAAACCGTCCCCGCCTTCCCAGGGGAAAGTCGGGGACGGTCCGAATGTCCTGTAATTAGTCAGCCAAGATGTACTGGTTCAGTTTTGCTCTCAGCAATTCTTGACGTCCGGATTGGTTTTTGCGTGGGCTTTCGTTGTTCAATGCATATTCAGCCAGGGAAGCAAGCGTAGCTTTGCCTGCGACAACGTCAGCACCGATGCCTTCTTTGAAGCTGCTGTAACGTTGCTCGATGAAGTCGTCGAATACACGATCCTCGATCAATTTTGCAGCGACTTTCAGACCTTTGGCATACGTGTCCATACCAGCGATATGTGCCAGGAACAGATCTTCAGGCTCGAAGGAACCACGGCGAACTTTTGCATCGAAGTTGACGCCGCCACGGCCAAGACCGCCGTTTTTCAGCACTTCATACATGGTCAGTGTAGCATCGTACATATCAACCGGGAACTCGTCTGTATCCCAACCGATCAACAGGTCGCCTTGGTTCGCGTCCAGGGAACCGAGCATGCCGTTGATGCGTGCAACGCGGATTTCATGATCGAACGTATGGCCTGCCAGTGTAGCATGGTTCGCTTCAAGGTTCAGTTTGAAATGTTTGTCCAAACCGTATTTTTGCAGGAACGCAATGGATGTTGCCGCATCAAAGTCGTATTGGTGTTTCGTTGGCTCTTTTGGTTTAGGCTCGATCAGGAATTGGGCGTCAAAGCCGATTTCCTTCGCGTAATCTACAGCCATGTGGAACATGCGGGCGATGTTGTCTTGCTCCAGCTGCATGTCTGTATTGAGCAATGTGTCGTATCCTTCACGACCGCCCCAGAATACGTAGTTTTCCGCGCCAAGGCGTTTACCGACTTCAAGGCCTTTTTTGATTTGTGCCGCAGCGTGAGCGTACACGTCAGCGTTGCATGTGGAAGCCGCGCCGAACATGAAACGTGGGTTGGAGAACATGTTCGCCGTGTTCCAGAGCAGTTTCTTGCCGCTGGACTTCATGTGCTCTTCGAGCAAATCAACGATGGTGTCGATGTTGCTGTAGAATTCGCGCAGCGTTGCGCCTTCCGGAGCGATATCCACATCATGGAAGCAGTAGTAAGGCAGGTTCATTTTTTCCATGAATTCGAAAGCCGCTTCTACGCGAACTTTCGCTTTGTCCAGACCGGAATAGCTATCCCAGGAACGTACAGCTGTTTCTGCGCCGAACGGGTCGCTGCCGCCTGCAGTCAATGTATGCCAATATGCCATGCCGAAACGGAAATGCTCTTCCATCGTTTTGCCGGCTACAACTTCTTGAGGGTTATAGTGTTTAAACGCAAACGGGTTCGTGGAATCTTTGCCTTCAAATGCAATTTTATTAACGGATTCAAAATAGGCCATGTAAAATGCCTCCTCGGTAGTTTTAAAGAAATCGTTTACACCGATATCCTACCACATCGTATTCACTTTGTCTATTGGTTAAACAAAGTAAAAATAAAAATGTTTTTTCGTTGGAAGTTTGCGCTATAATAGTCGAATAGCTTGCGCTCGGATGTTATGTTAACCCTTTTATCCAAAGAATAGGAGTGCCTTTACATATGAAAATTACCGGAGACCAGATGCTGGTCAAAAAAATAAACAAGTCCATCGTGCTGGACACGATTCGGCGCAATGCCCCTCTCTCCCGCGCCCGGGTATCCGAAGTGACAGGCCTTAACAAAGCAACGGTATCCAACCTCGTCGCTGAACTGATTCAGGATGAGCTGGTGCAGGAAATCGGTCCCGGCGAGTCCAGCGGAGGCCGCAAACCATTAATGCTGTTATTTCGGGCTACCGCCGGATATGCCGTGGGCCTAGAATTGAGCGTCTCGCATTTGAAGGGTGTGCTTACCGATCTGGAAGGAAACGTCGTCGCCGAATCTACGGCGAAGCTGGAAGCCCATGATGTGCCTGCCGTCTTCGGTCAGCTGAAGCTGGCTGCATCGGAGCTGATTCAAGCTGCTCCCGCCTCGCCCCACGGCGTCATCGGGATCGGAATCGGCGTGCCGGGTATGGTCGACGAGGACGGCACCGTTCTGTTCGCGCCCAACCTTGGTTGGGAAGGCGTTCCGCTCCGTTCCATGCTGGAAGAAGCGTTCAACGTGCCGGTCACGATCGACAACGAAGCCAATGCCGGCGCTCATGGCGAACTGAATTTCGGAGCGGGCGTCGGTGTGCGCCACCTGATCTATATCAGCGCAGGCATCGGGATCGGGTCAGGCATTATGGTCGATGGCGAACTATACAAAGGCGCTTGGGGATATGCTGGCGAAACCGGCCACATGTCCATCGAAGCGGAAGGCCGTGCCTGCTCTTGCGGAAACCGCGGTTGCTGGGAGCTATATGCTTCGGAAAAAGCCTACGATCACCCCGAGCAGAAACTTAACCTGCCTGCCCATACGACGCGAGAACTGATCGAGTACGCCAAACTGGGGAACAGCTCCGTGCTGGCTCTCTATGAAGGAATCGGACGCAAGCTTGGCGTCGGCATTACCAACATCGTCAACAGTTTCAACCCGGAACGGATCATCATCGGCGGCCCGTTGTCCGAAGCCGGTCCCTGGATCGAATCTTCCTTGAAACAGGTGGTGGAGGAGCGCACGCTGCCGTACCACCGCCGCAGCCTGCAAATCGAATGGGCCGGGCTTGGCAGCCGTTCGACCCGGATCGGAGCCGCGTACTCGGCGATATCCCAATTTTTAGGAAAAATAAAAGTGTCTGTGTAATACAGGATGAAAATTGACAACATTTCGCCCCATTTTCTCCCTTTTTGCCAGAGAATTAGACGAGTATAATGGGAATATGTGATTTTTGTCATGGCAACATCATCGTTGCTGTGTTATACCCCTAACGAAACGGAGTTGAACACCTGTGACCTACGTGGATACATCAGATATCTCGGCGCAAATGTTTGTCACCGTACTCCTGTTCCTGATCGTCATCGCGCCTTTGTTCAGCCTTGGCATCCTGCGCCTGTTCCAGAGCAAAAAGAAGGCTGGTTTCATGTACATGCTGTCAGGCGTAGCGGTATACGTTGTGTTTCAGACCTTTATGAGCGTTGTATTTTAGCCTTTGCAAGTGAACATCCCGTAATATACACAAAGAACCGTACCATCGATGGTACGGTTCTTCCATATACAAACGGCTCGCGCGGGCCGGAAAGTTTCATGGTTCGCTTGTCGATCCAATCCCGTTAAGGGGAGGATTAAGCGTCCAGCACTTTTGCGAATTGCGTTTTGTTCATGCCCAGGATGCGGTGCTCGCCGATCACTGTCAGAGGTACTGCACGCACGCCCATATCCCATACTTGTTGCGCGAATTCATCGTTGGTTTCGATGTTGCGCTCTTCGTAAGAGATGCCTTTCTCAGCCAAAAACGTTTTAACCGATTTGCAGTTCGGGCAGTTGGTCGATGTATATACAATTACGTTTTCCATGTTCTCGTCACCTCATATTGTTTTTTGGGTTTTCAATGTGTATCCCATTGGAGACCGGTGTTACCGGCCTCCGAGGGGTTTTATCATTATTTGGTTACTGCAGCGTGCTCCAGACTTTCAATAAATTTCTCCACGTCCATGGCTGCCATACATCCGCTGCCTGCTGCGGTGATCGCTTGTTTGTAACGAGTATCCTGCACGTCTCCGCAAGCGAATACACCCGGAATGTTCGTTTCGGAAGTGCCTGGAGTCGTCAGGATGTATCCATGATCATCCGTAGTTACTTGTCCATTAAGGAAACCGGTGTTAGGCGTATGGCCGATAGCCACAAACACGCCGCTCGCCGTAATGATTTCCTCTTCGCCTGTTTCGTTGTTGCGGACTTTCAATCCGGTCACACCCGCGTCTCCGGCAATGACCTCCAGTGGCGTGCGGTTCAATGCCCAGTCCACTTTTTCGTTGCTGCGTGCACGATCCTGCATGATTTTGGAAGCGCGCAGTTCGTCACGACGGTGTACCAACGTTACTTTGGACGCAAAACGTGTCAGGAAGTTCGCTTCCTCCAGCGCGGAGTCCCCACCGCCGACAACGATGATTTCTTTGTTGCGGAAGAAGAATCCATCGCAAGTGGCACATGTGCTGACACCGCGGCCCACGTTGTTTTCCTCGCCAGGAATGCCGAGATATTTCGCGGAAGCGCCTGTGGACAACACGACTGTTTCGGATACCAATTCACCCATGCCTTCAACGGTCAGTTTGAATGGACGCTCGCTCAGGTCGATGCTGTTTACCCAGCCTGTGCGGAATTCCGCACCGAAGCGCTCTGCTTGTTTACGCATGTTGTCCATCAGTTCAGGTCCCATGATGCCTTCAGGGAAGCCCGGGAAGTTCTCCACTTCGGTTGTCGTTGTCAACTGGCCGCCTGGCTGCGGGCCTTCGATGACGAGTGGGTTCAGGTTGGCGCGTGCCAGGTAAATTGCTGCTGTCAGCCCCGCAGGGCCTGTTCCGATAATAATGGATTTATACATGTATAGTTCCTCCCCTGTCTTCTGCAAAAAGGTCATGCTCCATAAGGCATCAAATGTAAATGACTCAGCATACACTAAAGCGGAAAGTCCACCGTCATGTCCACTAAACCGGCCTATAGGATAACCAATGCCCTATGCAGAAATGGAAATGTAATTTATAATCATTCTAATCTGTTGTTCATTATGATCTGTTTTCTGAAAGGTGTCAATGCTCGGCAGCGATTATGAAGAAGTCTTCATCAGGAGGGAATAATGAAAGCATGAACGATGCACTCATAGGCAGCATTATCTCGGCCATGTCCACGGGCCTTGGTGCCGTACCCATTTTGTTTATGCGCAAAGTCACGCACCGTCTGCGCGATATTTTGCTTGCATACGCGGCAGGCATCATGACCTCGGCTTCTATGTACAATCTCATTCCGGAAGCGCTTGGCCAATCGAACTTATTCGTATTAACGCTTGGCGTATTGCTTGGCAGCATGGTGCTGTTAGTGTTGGAGATGAAGATTCCGCACGTCGATCTGGAAAATCCGGAGAAAATGCCTTTCAAGATCGAAGCGAAGGCTTTCATGATCATCGCGGCCATCACGATGCACAATTTGCCGGAAGGCCTCTCGGTCGGCGTCAGTTACGCCAGCACGGATGGGAACCTCGGCAACTTGATCGCCTTTTCCATCGGTTTGCAGAATGCGCCGGAAGGGTTTCTGGTTGCCCTCTTTCTCGTAAACCAGAATATCGGGCGTTTCAAAGCCCTCGGCATCGCTACGTTAACCGGTGCGGTGGAGATTGTGACCAGCATGATCGGATACAGTCTCAGCAGCCTGGTTGCGGGCCTGGTTCCTTACGGGCTGGCGTTTGCGGCCGGCGCGATGATGTTCATCGTTTACAAGGAGCTCATTCCCGAAAGCCATGGCGACGGCAATGCCCGCGTTGCGACCGTCTCCTTTTTGCTCGGACTGATTACGATGATTGGATTGACCGAGTTGTTCTAAGCAGGGGCGGAGAACCCCTGAACGTATGTTTAAGAACCCGGACGGACGGCGAACACGCCGCAGCCTTCCGGGTTCTTTTTTTGTTCACATATGAAGATTGCATGAAATAAATGGAGGTAAATCAAACCACCTCTCAACGCAGCAGGCGCAGCCCGTTCAAAATGACCAAAATGGTGCTGCCCTCATGCCCGACAACGCCAAACGGCAGTGCCACGTTCTGCAGAAAATTGGCTCCGATCAGAACCGCAATGACCGAAATCGCAAAAGCCATGTTTTGTTTCATCGTGCGCTGCGCACGGCGCGATTGTCGGATCGCCCAGGCGATCTCCTCGATGTTGTCGTTCATCAGCACCACGTCGGCCACGTCCAGTGCCGTGCCGCTTCCCGACATGCCCATGCCCATACCAACCGTGGCCGCCGCCAATGCAGGGGCATCGTTAACGCCGTCCCCCACCATCAGCACTGCCCCGTAACGTTCACGAAGCTCCTTCACCTGTGCAACCTTGTCTTCGGGAAGCAAGCCCGCATGGACATCGCATACCCCTGTCTCCCGTGCAATGACCGCGGCCGTTTCAGGACGGTCCCCCGTCAGCATCACCACTCGGACACCCATCGCTTCAAGTTTGCGTACTGCGGCGGCAGCCTGTGGCCGAACCTCATCCCGCATGGCGATCAGACCCGCGGGTTGACCATCCGCATTCACCACGGATATCGTTTTTCCCTGCTGCTGCAGCCGGTGGATGGCATCCTTCCAACCGGAAAGATCCGGAAGGTCATTCGCCTCAAGTTTGCCTACGCTCCAGTTCACTCCATTTACGCAGCCCTCAATGCCTGAGCCAGTCAAAGCCTGCACCTGCCCGGCATCCGGCAAGGCTAGCCCTTCCATCATGGCATGATCTACAATCGCGCGCGCCAAGGGGTGCATCGACTGATTTTCGATCGCAGCCGCCGCTGCAAGCACCTCATCACGTTCATAGCCATCCGCAATCAGCATATCCGTAACTTGCGGCGTACCCATCGTCAGCGTACCTGTTTTGTCGAAAGCAACGACACGGGTTTGAGCCAGATTTTCGACGTGTGCCCCGCCCTTGAACAGAATGCCTCTGCGCGCACTGCTCGACATCGTTGATAACATGACGGGCATAATGGAGGATACCAAAGCGCACGGCGATGCAACGACCAGGAAAACCATCGCTTTGTAAAACGCCTCTCCCCACGACCAGCCTAACAGGATCGGCGCCCCGCCAATGACCAGCAGCGTGGCCGCGACGACAACGCGGGCGTAGATTCCCTCAAAGCGTTCAATGAACCGTTGGGACGCCGGAACATCAGCCTGCGCTTCCTCTATCAATTTGATGATTTTACCGAATACCGAGCCTTCTGCCGACCGGGTAACTTCTATATATAAGGCTCCTTCCCCGTTCACCGTACCCGCATACACTTCGTCTCCATGGGATTTATCCACGGGCATCGGCTCCCCGGTAATGGATGCCTGATGTACGAACGAGCTTCCGCGGCAGACGACCCCATCCGCCGGAATAAGTTCGCCCGGCTTGACGAGCAGCAAGTCTCCCTGTTCAAGTTCATCAATGGTTACGCGGTTCAACTGACCGTCTTCCATGCGCAGAGCCGTCTCCGGTTTGAGTGCCAACAAGGATGAAATATCCTTGTGGCTGCGTTCCGTCGCGTAGCTTTCCAATGCACCGCTCAGGGCAAATATAAAGATGAGCATAGCCCCTTCGTTCCAATAACCAATCGCGGCCGCGCCAAGCGACGCAGCAATCATAAGCAAATTGACGTCCAAGTCCCGCTCCTTGACCAGTGTTTCTACGCCTTCCTTCGCTTTGGTCCATCCCCCCATGACATAAGCCGCGATATATAAAACCACGGATAGCACGCTTGACCACGAGGATATTCCCCATGCGAAGAGCATTAACAACCCGCTGCCAAGTGCAGCCTGCATTTCCTTATTTCGAAGCATGGCCCGGAAGTTCGGCCGACGGCCCCGGTTCGGTCCGGTAGAATTTGCCGGTCTACGTTCGTTTGCTTTGGTTTGTAAAGGCTGATGTACAGCTTGCATAAGGATCACGTTCCTTTCGTATGAAAAAATGTGTCGCCGTATTGAGAATGAGAGCCATTGTTACTGCCCCTAAAATGACACATGCTGCTGCGGGAATCCCGCAGCAGCATGCTGGTCAAAATGAGAATGATAATCATTTTTGTACTTATGCAATTATTTTTACTCAATACAACTTTTCTATATTATATGCCTGATCTTCCCCATTTGTAAATGGTCCCCATGCAAAAACTCCAACATCTGCCTGCGCAGACCAAAAACCGCCATCCAACGGATGACGGTTCCATATGCAAAAACGTTGAAGTTGCAAACACCATGCCAGCTTCATATCAAGGATTGCCCTGCGTTATCCCTGTTACGCGCCAACGCTCGCCCCCTGGCTTGCCTTGATGGCTTGTTCCAGGTCATGCAGAATATCCTGAATGTTCTCGGTTCCGATGGAAAGGCGGATCAATTCCGGATTGACCCCGGCGGCACGCTGCTCCTCCTCGCTTAGTTGCTGGTGTGTCGTGCTCGCCGGGTGAATGATCAACGACTTGGAATCGCCGACATTCGCCAGGTGAGAGAACAGCTTGACGTTTTCGATCAGCTTGCGGCCTGCTTCAAGGCCGCCCTTGATACCAAATGTGAGGATCGCGCCCTGTCCTTTCGGCAAATATTTTTGCGCGAGTTCATAGGATGGGTGACTTGGCAAACCGGCATAGCTCACCCACTGCACGTCCTCATGTTTCTCCAGATATTCGGCTACCGCCAAAGCATTGCTGCTGTGGCGTTCCACCCGCAGGTGCAGCGTCTCCAGTCCCTGCAGCAGCAACCAGGAGTTAAACGGAGAAATGGTCGCTCCAAGGTCGCGAAGCAGTTGTACGCGGGCTTTGATAATGTATGCAATCGGCCCAACCGCTTCCGTGTACACGACTCCGTGATAGCTCGGGTCCGGCTCGGTCAGCCCCGGGAACTTGCCGCTGGCTTTCCAATCGAATTTCCCGCTGTCTACGATCACGCCGCCGATGGAGGTACCGTGCCCGCCGATGAATTTCGTCGCCGAATGCACCACGATATCGGCTCCGTGTTCGATTGGACGAAGCAGGTACGGACTCGGGAACGTATTATCAACGATCAGCGGAATCTGATGTTCATGCGCAATGGCGGCCACGGCTTCGATATCAAGCACATTGCCTTGCGGATTGCCAATCGTCTCGGCATACAGCGCTTTGGTTTTGTCCGTAATGGCTGCTCGGAAATTTTCGGGATCGCTCGAATCCACGAATTTCACGTTCAATCCAAGCTTCGGCAGCGTGGTGGAGAACAGATTATACGTGCCTCCGTACAAGCTGGCGGAAGACACGATCTCGTCCCCGGCCCCGGCGATATTCAGCAGCGAAAATGTGATGGCTGCCTGACCAGAGGCGGTAGCCAATGCCCCAGCGCCTCCTTCCAACGCGGCAATGCGTTGCTCAAATACGTCGGTGGTCGGATTCATCAGACGTGTATAGATATTGCCAAACTCTTTCAGGCCAAACAGGTTGGCGGCATGGTCCGTATCCCGAAATCCATACGATGTTGTTTGATAAAGGGGTACTGCGCGTGCATTGGTGGTCGGGTCAATCTGCTGACCGGCATGAATGGCCAATGTTTCGAATGAAAGTTCACGTTCGTTTGACATATAATCGAAATCCTCCCTTGGCATAAGGCTTGAGATCCATGGTGTCTTCGCGTGGTGTCGCCTGTTTTTTCATATTCTCTCACAAGATGTGGCATTTGGAAAGAGATATTTCCGATTTTTCCGATGAGAAATATATTTTTTCAATTATCGACGCTACACATTGATCATGAACATACCATTCCATAGCTACCAAAAAAGCCTTTGCAGAAGGCAAAGGCTTTCGGTGGCTTCATATGGGCAACGAATCGGAACCACTATACATGTACGCCGCCCCATACTTCCCGTAAATGCTTGGCAGCCGGAACGGCCTGCTCTGCCGTCACGCCCTCGAGGGAAATGTCGATGTGCGGCTTATAGGTTTTCAGCAATTCGAAGAACAAAGGATAATCCAGAATGCCTTCGCCAGGCACCGGATTGAATTTTTCGCCTTGTGCATTGAAGGCCACGTCTTTGGCGTGGATCACGATAATGCGCTGATAGAGCGTCTCCATGACTTCTTTCAGAAATCCTGCCTGATCGGCTGCATGCTCCTGTTTAATCAGATTGCATGGGTCAAATAACATGCCAAGATTGGAAGACGGGATCTCCTCGAAAAGTCGAACCATATGCTCCCGCGTATGCAGCGTGTGTGTGGATACAGGCTCGATCGCGGCATGCACGCCCCATTTCTCCGCTTCCTCCGTCAGTTCTTCCAACGTTGCTTTCAATATTCCCCACGCATGCTCTTCATAATGATCGGGATGTGTGGTTTGGTACGTATCCAGACCCCCGGTCTCCGTAGCTACCATGCTGCAGCCGAAATCGCGCGCATAGCGCAAATGCTCCTTGAAACGGTCAATGTCGGCTCTCCGGCGAACCGGATCGGGATCGATCGGGTTAATGTAACAGCCGAGAACCGCAATCTTGACGCCCCGCCGGTCGAATTGTTCCCCGATTTCGTTCGCCAGCCCCGGGCTCAGCTTGCCGTTAGCCGAATCAACGTCGGACAGCGCCTTGGCGAGCGCCAGCTGCACGGAGTTGAAGCCATGGTCCGCTACGGTTTGTGCAAGCTGCGCTGTCGGCAGCTTTCCGAACGTATGCGCAAGTATGCCGAGCTTCATCGTATCGTCCTCCTCATGCATCAGAATCATTGCCAAACGTACGGACTAGCGGGCCATCCAGCCTCCGTCAACGTTAAGCACATGTCCATTCAAGTAATCCGAGGCTGCGGAAGCAAGGAATACGACCGGACCTTTCAAATCCTCCGGCGTTCCCCAGCGGCCGGCCGGAATACGTGCCGTAATGTCGTTGTAGCGCTGCTCATCGGCGCGAATCTGGCTTGTATTGTCCGTCACCATGTATCCAGGCGCAATCGCGTTAACCTGCACGCCTTTGCCTGCCCATTCATTCGCAAATGCTTTGGTCAGGCCCGCTACGCCATGTTTGCTTGCCGTGTATCCCGGCACGTTGATTCCGCCCTGATAGGACAGCATCGACGCGATGTTGATGATTTTCCCGCTGCCGCGTTCCATCATATGTCTGCCTGCCAATTGGCTCAGGAAAAAGACCGTGTTCAGGTTCAAACCAATAACATCATGCCAGTCCTGCTTGGCATGGTCCGCAGCCGGCGTCCGGCGAATGATACCGGCATTGTTGACCAAAATGTCGATCTTGCCTTGAAAGGACAATGCTTTTTCGAAAACATCCGCAAGCTCGTCCTCACGGCTCAAATCGGCTTTAAGCAAATAAGCCTTACGTCCAAGCACCTCTATGGCGCGGGCTGTCTCCTCGGACGACGAATAGGAGGCCAGCACGACGTCCGCTCCCGCTTCGGCAAGCCCGATCGCCATCCCTTGTCCTAAACCTCCTGTAGTACCGGTAACCATTGCCACTTTTCCATTCAAATCAAATGGGTTCATGATGGATTCCTCCGCATGTTATAAGATGCAAATCAAATGGTTGAACGTTCTAGCTGCAGGCGAACATGCCGCGCAGCAGCTTCGAACAAAGAGATCGTCAACTGCCATTGTCCACGCGGACGCCGCTCTGCTCATACAAGGCCGCCGTATCGGCATCCAGCCGGCTGTCGGTGATGATGCAATCCAGTTCCGAGCAATGCGCAAACGTGCGCAAGGCGAACTGCCCGAATTTGTGATGGTCAACGACGCCATAAACCTGCTGGGAAGCCGAGATCATCGCTTTCTTTAACGGAACCAGATCTCCCGTATAGATGGACAGGCCAAACTCCGGATGAACTGCCGTTGTGGAAATAAACGCTTTATGAATGTTAAGCCCCGATATAAAAGCCGCCGTATCGTCCCCCACCAGCATGTTTCTGACCCGGGCCCCACCCGGAACGACAAGACGAATCTGTTCCTTCTTGGTGAGCTCGGCAATGATGAACAGATCGTTCGTGATGACCGTCAGCGGCTGGTTGTCCAACCGCTTGGCCATTTCGAGCGTTGTGCTCCCCCCATCGAGAGCGATGATATCGCCCATCTGGATATAACCAAGCGCCCGCTCGGCAATCTCCGATTTTTCCGGTTGATGCTTTTCGTTTACGCTGCGCATGTTGAGAATGCCATACTGGTCATTCTGGGCCAACATGGCACCCCCGTGCACCCGCACAAGCAAGCCCATGCTCTCCAGTTTGTCCAGGTCTTCCCGCACCGTTTTGCCGGTCACCTGCAGCAGGTCGCTCAGATCGCTAACGGTCACTTCCTGGCGCTCCAGCAGTGCTTCCATAATTTTTTCATGTCTTTTCAATGAGTTCATATCGATCAACTTCCTATGCAAACATAATAATTTCGGATTCGGGCCGAAGCGGAAGCTGTCCTATTTCAGATCTTTCATCGCCACGCCGTCCATGTCTTCGAACGTTTGGTTCTCGCCGGCCATCGCCCAACAGAACGTATAGCTGCTCGTACCGACGCCGCTGTGAATGGACCAGCTTGGAGAAATGATCGCCTGACGGTCCCGTACGACCAAATGCCGCGTCTCTTGCGGTTCTCCCATCATGTGGAATACCACCGCGTCTTCCGGCAGGTTAAAGTACAAGTATACTTCAGAACGGCGATTGTGGGTATGCGCAGGCATTGTGTTCCACATGTTGCCCTTGTCGAGTTCCGTAATGCCCATCACCAGCTGACAGCTTTTGATCCCGCCTTCTCCTTGGTGGATGTAGCGGTAGATTGTGCGTTCATTGGAACTCTCGATGCTGCCCAGATGGTTCGGCTGTGCCTGCTCTTGCGTCGCCTTTGTGGTCGGATACGTATGGTGTGCAGGCGTGGACACAAAGTAGAACTGCGCCGCATCTTCTTGCCCGTTGCTTTTGAACACGACTTCCTTAACGCCCCGGCCGATGTACAAGCATTCCTTCGCTCCGATCTCATAACCCTGGCCATCCGCCGTAACCGTGCCATGTCCACCTACGTTGATGATACCGATCTCGCGGCGTTCCAGGAAAAAGTCTGTACCAATATCCTTCAGGTTAACTTCAAGCGTAATATCTTTTGATTTCGGGACAGCGCTTCCAACAATATAACGATCAACATGAGAATACACCGTAACGAGCTCATCGACAGCAAACAGCTGCTCCATCAGAAACTCTTCTCTCAATCTGGACGTGTCGTATTGCTTTACTTCATTCGGATGAGCTGCATAACGATTTTGCATGAAAACCATTCCCTTCATCTCATTAATAAGTTCGTATATGTTCATTTTAGTTCATTTCGTATCGTTTGTGTACCTTTTTTTGAATGTTGAAATAAAAAAAGAAACCCTGCCTCCTCTTTCGAGGTAGACAGGGTTTCTGCATTCATTAATGTGCTACAACGTTGTTCAGCATGATCCAAACGGATCCGACCACGATCGTCAGCATGATCAGCAATCCGAAGATCAGACCCATGACGTTCCAACGAGGCGACTTCTCTTCACGGATATGCATGAAGAAGAAGAGCTGCACGATGAATTGAAGTGCTGCCGTTACCAGTACGACAACCAACGTTCCGGTTTTGCCCATCATGTCGTTGAGTACAACCACCAGTGGGATGATTGTCAGGACGATGGACAGGATAAAACCGATGACATAAGACTTGAGCGAACCATGTTGTTCATGTCCATGGGCATCATGCGAGTTGTGCTGTGCCATCTTACATCACCCCCATCAGGTAGACGACCGACAGGAGGAAAATCCATACGACGTCCAAAAAGTGCCAGTACAAGCTGATCACGTTGACTTTACCACGCGTAACGTCGGTAATGCCGCGTTTCTTCAGCTGGAACATCAAACCGATCATCCAGATCAGACCAAGCGAAACGTGAAGTCCGTGCGTACCCACAAGGGTAAAGAACGCGCCGGAAGCTGCGCTAGTCGTGTAGTTGAAACCTTCGTGGATCATTTCGATAAACTCGGTAACCTCAAGCGCGATAAACCCTGCGCCGAGAAGGGCCGTAACGACCAACCAGCTGATCAACTGTTTCACTTTGCCTTGGTTCATGGCCAGAACGGCCAAACCGCTGGTAAACGAACTTGTTAACAAGATAAACGTTTCGGCGATAACCCCTGGCATTTTGATCAATTCTTCCAGCGTAGGACCGCCTGCCGTATTGTGGCGCAAAACGATGAACGTTGCGAACAATACGGAGAACAGGATTACGTCGGAAATCAGGAAGAACCAGAAACCGAGTACTTTCAATTCTTGCGGGTCATGGTGACCGTGATCATGACCATGTGCATGGTCATGACCTTTCTTAGCGGCTGCTTGAGCCATTATACCGACCCCCTTAACGACGCCTCTTCGGTACGCTTAATTTCATCGACCGGAATGTAATAGTCCGTATCGTAGGAGAATGAACGGGCAATCATGCAGATTCCGACGCCTGCGAGTCCAAGGATCGCCATCCACAACCATCCGAATACAAAACCGAAACCGGCGATGAACCAGAATACGGATTTGATGAAAGGAATGGCAGAGTTTTTAGGCATATGAATCGGCTCAAGCTTAGGCGCTGGCGGATTGATGCCTTTGCCGCGGCGTTGCTTCTCTTCCCACCATTCGTCCAGATCATTCACTTGCGGAGTTACCGCAAAGTTATATTCAGGCGCTGGCGATGGAATCGACCATTCGAGCGTACGGCCATCCCATGGATCGCCGGAAGCTTTGAGCGATTTGTATTTGCGAATGCCGTCTGCGATTTGAGCAACCTGGAACAGGAAGCCTGCACCCATCAGGAACGCACCGATCGTGGAAACGAAGTTGAGTTCCCACCAGCCGGTATCCCATCCGTATGTGCTCAGACGACGTGTCATCCCCATCAGACCGACAGCATACTGCGGCATGAAGCAGATGTAGAAACCGATGTTCCAGAACCAGAATGCCCATTTGCCCAGTTTCTCTTCGAGTTTGAAACCGAACATTTTTGGCCACCAGTAGTACAGACCAGCGAAGTAACCGAAGGCAACGCCACCGATCAACACTTGGTGGAAGTGGGCAATCAAGAAATAACTGTTGTGGAACTGGAAGTCAGCAGGAGCAACGGACAAGAGAACCCCCGTCATACCGCCGACGATAAAACAAGGAATAAATGCGATGGTCCACAACATCGGGGTAGCCATCTTGATTCTTCCTTTGTACAGCGTGAAGAGCCAGTTGAAAATCTTGACCCCCGTTGGGATCGCAATAAGCATTGTTGTCACTGCGAAGAACGCGTTGACATCGGCGCCCGAACCCATCGTGAAGAAGTGATGCGCCCACGTAAAGAAGGACAGGAACGCGATAATCAACATGGCGAATACCATGGATTTGTATCCAAACAGTTTTTTCTTCGCAAAGGTGCTTACGACCTCGGAGAATACACCGAATGCCGGCAGGACCACGATGTATACCTCAGGGTGACCCCACATCCAGATCAAGTTGATGTACATCATCGGGTTGCCGCCCAGATCAAGCGTGAAGAAGTGCGCCCCGCCGAAGCGGTCCAGGAAGAGCAGCGCAAGGGTCACGGTCAGGATCGGGAATGCAAACAGGATGATGATACATGTGGAGAATACCGACCATGTAAACATCGGCATTTTCATCCAAGTCATGCCTGGCGCACGCATTTTAATGATGGTAACCAAGAAGTTGATACCGGTCGCCAGGGAACCGATACCGGATATCTGTATACCCCATATATAGAAGTTCTGTCCTACCCCCGGACTATGTGAAAGCTCCGATAGAGGCGGATAACTTAGCCATCCTGCGTCCGGCGAACCGCCGATAACGAAGGACAGGTTGAACAGCATTGCTCCCAGGAAGAACAACCAGAAGCTGAGTGCGTTCAGGAACGGAAATGCAACGTCCCTTGCCCCGATCTGGAGCGGAACGATGACGTTAAACAAACCAAACATAAATGGCATCGCCATGAAGAGGATCATGATCGTACCATGTGTTGTAAAGACTTGGTTATAGTGCTCGGGATGCAAGAAATCCATGTTTGGCATAGCCAGCTGAAGGCGCATCATCAACGCGTCCACGCCACCGCGGAACAACATGATGATCGAAGCAAGGATATACATGATACCGATCTTTTTATGATCGACAGTTGTTAACCAGTTACGCCAGAGCCAGCCCCATTTTTTGAAATAAGTCAGCACCGCAACAATCGAGATCGTCGTAATACCGATCGCTACGTCCGCACCATAGATCAGCGGGTCGCCGGTTACGAAAAACTCGGATGCAAACTCCTTAATTCTGTCTAACATTGGGGGCCTCCTTTCGAATCATTAGTTAGCACTTTTGCCCGGTGTAAGGGACGTATTCATGCTTTCGTGGTTCATTTTAGTCGTATTATCGCCGGCGCCTGCAGCTTCGTCCGAACTTCCATGATTGTGGGCGCCAGAGCCTTCGACGACATATTTGGTTACGATGTCTTGGAACAATCCTTCTGGGAAGGAGGAATAGTAAGCCACATTGCTTGTTCCCGGTGTTGCCAGAGCATTGTATCCTTCTTGAGTGAGCGGCTGGGATTGCTGCTTCACTTCATTTACCCATTTGTCAAAATCTTCGTCTGAAGTCGCATTGACGTCAAAACGCATCTTGCCAAAATGTTCGCCGGTGAAGTTGGCGCCGGAGCCCCAGTACTTCCCTTCATGGTCGGCCTGCAAATACAGGGTCATCGCCATGCCCGACATCGTGTAAATCTGTCCGCCCAATTGCGGAATCCAGAACGAGTTCATCGGTGAATCCGCAGTGAGTTCGAATTTCACAGGTCGATCTGTCGGAATATTCACGGTGTTCACCGTAGCAATCCCCTGCTCCGGATACATGAACAACCATTTCCAATCCAAGGAAGATACCTGAATAGTAACGGGCGCTTTTTCCGAAGCCAGCGGCTTGGAAGGCTCAAGATCATACGTGTAACGAACGGTTACGATGGCAAGCAAACCAATGATAACGATTGGAATGGTCCACCAAATGACCTCGGCTTTCGTGCTATGAGCCCAGTTCGGCTCATAAGCGTTTTTGTTGTCCGGTCTCTCGCGGTAACGCCATACGATTACAGCAGACATAATCAGTACAGGAACGATAACGATCGCACAAAGAATGGTCGAAATCACGATCAGATCCCGCTGAGATGCACCGATAGGTCCCTTCGGATCCAGAACAACGTACTGTCCGCCTGCCAGCATTGGCCAAACGATCAGTGCAATTGTAACCAACGTCAGGACAATCGGAATGATGACCCGGGTAAGCAACCTAGGTTTCTTGTTCATCTTGATCCCCTCTCCTTAAATTCGCTAATACTAAAAAATTAGTATACTACTCTCTTCCTTCTAAAGATATCAGAAATGAGCAGGTTTTTTGTTCTTGTTAACAAATTTGTCGATTTTACACCCCAAATGTGTGAATTTTTTCTCACAAATCGCTTGCATGCTTGATATTTCCTTACAGTAAGACTTCACATCCGAAGTTAAAAATACGCCACGGGTGAGTCATTCTTGGTCAGGACGAGCCCATACAAAAATAAAACCCTTTGCAGTCCCGTTGAATCATTCAACGGATCCGCAAAGGGCTATTTGGGCTGGGATTCCGGAGACTCATCCAGCCTTATTATGTTCAAATCATTGAAGAATTATAATCAATCGGCACCTTCATCTTCTTTTCGTGAGTGAACCAAACCAATCGATTTGGCAATAACGTAAATGAACACACTGCCTACAAGAAAACCGATCCCTACCATCAAGCCAAGGTTGCGGTCGTTAAATTCGTTCAAGTTGATCAGGCACATGACTACTCCCGCAATCAATGCCACCCAGGCCAAAACGGTCATCGTCAACACTGCGCGCCGCATGTTTCTGTCTTTGCGCTCCAACTGGCTTACCATTGCTGTCTTCGATGCCATAGTAAACACTTCCTTTTCCATTTTTGTAAGTGCTTCCTTTTCATCAATATACCACATCAATATGAGTTTTAGTCATAAAATGTTCAAATTATTTTCGTTTTTTGGACACTTTATTTCTTGTCGAACTATTGACAAATAAGATAGCCCCTGAAATATTTATAACCCAAAAACCATCTCTTCATAACAACTTACGTTCCCTGGTCCTTGTCCAATTATGGAAAAGCGCTGAGCAAGCATGCCAAAAAAGGCAGAACCGCGGACGAACCGGATCCTGCCTCATGGCGAGACATGTGCTGTATAACATCCATTAACGCAATTCCAGCATTAACGGATTTCCAGCCAATTGTTTTTGATTACGTTCTGGTACCAGTAGTAGCTCTCTTTGGGCGTGCGTTTCAATGTGCGGTAATCCACATGGATGAGCCCGAAACGCATGCGATACCCTTCTGCCCACTCAAAATTGTCCATAAGCGACCACGCCATGTACCCTTTGAGGTTGATCCCGTCGCTGATGATCCGGTGAATCTGGGCCAAATGCTGCTCATAATACGAGATGCGGCGCTCGTCGTTGACGATGCCATTCTCGGGCTGATCGTTGATGCATGCACCGTTCTCGGTGATATACACTTCCACGTTTCCGTATTTTTGCAAATAGTGCATGAACTCGTACAAGCCGCGCGATTCGATCGGCCAGCCAATATCGGTACGCGTCAGACCCATGTTGAGTTCTTCCGATTGCAGCACGCCTGCTTCAGGGTTATACCGATTGATGCCCATGGTGTAATAATTAATGCCCAGCAGGTCAATCGGCTGCGAAATGATCTCCATGTCCCCATCCTGGATCGGTACCGTCGCCCCGGCTTGCTCGAACCAGTCCACCATGAATTGCGGGTAGGAGCCTTTATAGATCGGGTCAAGGAACCAGTCCGTGTTCAGCGCGATGGAGCGATCGCAGGCAGCCTGGTCTTCCGGCGTTTTGCTGTAAGGCTCAGCCCAGCATACGTTCGGAGCGATCCCGATTTTGCCTGTCGTGCCGAGACGACGGAACGATTGGACGGCTTTGCCGTGCGCAACGAGCAGGCCGTGGGCAACGTTCAGCGACGTTTGCAGGTCTTTGTTGCCCGGTGCGTGCACGCCCAGCAGATTGGACAGGAACGCGATGCACCATGGCTCGTTGAACGTCAGCCAGAAGTTGATTTTGCCGGAGAACTCTTTGAAGATGACTTCCGCATATTTCACGAAAGCATCTACCGTTCTGCGGTTGCCCCAACCGCCGATGTCTTCGAGCACTTGCGGCAAATCCCAGTGATAGAGGGTGCAGAACGGTTCGATTCCCGCTTCAAGCAATTTATCGACGAACCGATGGTAGAAGTCCAGCCCTTCACGGTTGATCTCTCCATCACCGTCCGGAATGATGCGCGGCCATGCGATGGAGAATCGATACGTATTGATGCCCAGTTTCTTCATTAACTCAATGTCTTCTTCATAACGATGGTAACCGTCGCATGCGATATCCCCGTTATCCCCGTTGAATACTTTGCCCGGCGTACGCGCAAACGTATCCCAGATGGATACACCGCGTCCTCCCTCTTGTGCTGCACCCTCTACTTGGTAGGAAGCCGTAGCCGTCCCCCAGCGAAAGTCTTTCGGAAATTGAAAAATGGTCATTGTACTCTCTCCCTGTCTTCGGCTGACACGCGGATCGTTTGTCCCGCGCCCACCATTAAATTCAATACATAATCTCCTTGCGGCGATTGCTCCACCTCTACCCCTTGCAAACCTTCCGCCAAAAGAGGTACTGCGCTGCGGATCGTCAGCGTTCCCTTGCGATCGGCCCGGATATTGGCCACGACCAATCGGCCATCGGCCCATTCCATATCCACGGTAAAGCCGCCTCTCGCACGCAGGCCGCTCACGCTGCCTTCTTTCCAGGCTCCCGGGAGCGAAGGCAACAGATGCAGCTCGCCCAAGTGGCTCTGCAGCAGCATTTCCGCAATACCGGCCGTGCCGCCGAAGTTGCCGTCAATCTGAAACGGCGGATGATCGTCGAACAGGTTCGGATGCGTCGATCTGGACAGCAGCGTGCGCACGAACCGATATGAATTGTCGGCATCCAGCAAACGTGCATGCAGATTGATCAGCCAAGCGCAGCTCCAGCCCGTATGCCCGCCCCCTTGGGAGATGCGGCGCTCCAGCGTAACGCGGGCCGCTTCCACAAGTTCAGGCGTACTGAGCCGATTGATCTGGTCTCCAGGGTATAAGCCATACAGATGGGATACATGGCGATGTCCCGGTTCGGACTCGGGGAAATCCTTGAACCATTCCTGCAGCTGGCCTTCTTTGCCGATCAGGAACGGATACAGCTTGCTGCGGGACTCACGAAGCTCCGTCACCAGCTCGTCATCCACGCCAAGCACGCCCGCTGCCTCGATGCAGCGGTCGAACAGCTCGCGAATCAGCGTCATGTCCATCGTGGACGCCATCGATACGCTGCGGGCCGTTCCGTCCTCTGCCACAAACTTGTTTTCAGGCGACGTGGACGGCGACGTCACCAAATATCCGTCCGGACCTTCCACCAGCCAATCCAGGCAGAACAAAGCGGCCTCCTTCATGATGGGATAAGCTTTCTCCGCCAGAAACGCCTCATCCCTCGTAAAGCTGTAGCGCTCCCAAAGATGCGCCGTCATCCATACGCCGCCCATCGGCCAGAATGCCCAGCTGGCATCCCCTCCGGTTGGCGTCGATTGCCGCCAGATGTCCACGTTATGATGCGTCGTCCAACCGCGTGCACCGTAAAGGATACGCGCAGCTCTGCGCCCGGTATGGCTAAGATCCTCGAGCATGGCAAACAAGGGGTCATGGCATTCGCTCAGGTTGCACACCTCTGCTGGCCAATAGTTCATTTCGACATTGATATTGGTCGTATAATCGCTGAACCATGGCGGCTCCACCTGATGGTTCCATATGCCTTGCAGGTTGGCAGGCTGCGTGCCAGGACGGGAACTGCCCATGAGCAGGTATCTTCCGTACTGGAAATACAAAGCCTCCAGCCCCGGATCGGCGGCGCCCCCTTGATACGCTGCCAAACGTTCGTCGGTTGGCAGCTCCGCATTGGCGGACGAGCCAAGGTCGATCGACATACGTGCGAACAACGAGCCATGGTCTGACACGTGCCGCTCACGAAGCTGCTCCAACCCGGTTTGGAGAGCCTGTCGCAGGATGGCATCGCATGTTTGTTCCAGTTCTGCGGCTTCCTTAACCGGCATCACATCATAGCCGGCAAATGCTGTTGCCGCAGTCAAGCACAACAGCACTCGGTCAGCGCCCTGAATGAGCAATGTGCCTTCGTCAGCGGAGATCACGGCTTTTTCGCCCAACGCTTGTACAGACAGTTTGGCGGCATATGCCATTCCGCGATCTTCTTCATAAACGACCGATTCCGGATGATCGCGGAAATAGTTCGACTCCACATGGCTCGGACATCGGCTGTACATCACGACGCTGTCACCGCTGGCCTGCACGGTATAGGGATGCGGGCTGTCCAACGTCAGACTGACGTTGACGGCCCCTGCACGATCCGCGGACAGGGACAGTACGATGACATCATCAGGCGCACTTGCATATATTTCGCGTGTATAGCGAATTCCTTCATATTGATAGCGGGTTGCGGCAATTCCCGTTTCCAGGTCGAGCTCGCGTTCGAAATGCTCAAGTTCAGCACGTTCCAATCCATTCTGCCGGAGCAATAAATGGCCCATGGGTTGATAGGCTTCCACGTCGTGCCCCAACATTTCGCGGTTCAGCAAATCTTCGGCTTCGCTGTACTGTCCGGCCGCGATCAATTCACGCGTGCGTTTCAAATATCTCTGGCTGCTGTAGTTCACCGTATCACGCGGGAATCCGGACCACAGCGTATCTTCATTTAATTGGATGCGTTCTTCCGCCGCACCGCCGTAAACCATGCCGCCAAGGCGACCGTTCCCGATCGGCAGCGCTTCTTCCCATTTTGCCGCCGGTTGACGATACCACAAGCGATTCATGCCTGTTGTTCCATTCGTTTGGCCCATATTCCGACTCCTGTTCATTGAGTATCGTTCTAAATATAAAACGTTTTCGTAATATCCAAAAAAATATAAAACTCACTTTTCCATAAGTCTTTTTTTGCTTTCATCCTACCGTCTCTGATACCGATCACCTGAAAGTGCTTACACCTGAAAATTATATTGGATTTCGAAAAAAGCGTCAATGGAAAGCATCACAACCGAAGCAAAATATATAATAACGAAAAAAGAGGCTCCATTGCTGGAACCCCTCTCCGATTCATCATGTATCTTTACGTATATGGCTGAACGTATTATTGTACGTCTTTGCCCGTCCACAACGACACGCGGTCTTTGACCCAAGTCGTATATTGTTTTTCCATCTCTACCGCGCCTGCTTTGTCCAGCTCGGCAAGGAAATCGTCATACACTTTGTCGAAGTTCTCCGGCGTTGTCAGAACAGCCTCTGGAATCCGTTTGCGTACGATGTCCTGTGTTTTTTGGAAAGTGACGTTATAGTCTGTATCAGAAGGAACCGGCATGTTGTATGCTGCTCCCCATTCTTTCAATGGAAGGTCTTCTTCCGCAGGGAAGAATTCTTTCCATGTCGTAATGCCGTAAGCCTTCAATGTTTCTTTCTCTGCCGGCGTGTAACCTGCCACGATCTGCTCAGGGAAGTTCGTAGTGTAATAGTTGCCCGTAGAGTCTTTCACGCCATCGCCGTATCTTGCGCTGAAAATGTTGTACATGCCGATTCCTGTTTCTTTGGAGAAGGCAGAGTTGTCATTCGTTTTGCGGTCCTGGATTTCGTCAGGAATGACGCGTTTGCCATCTTCCACTTTATAGTGTTCGCCTTCGATACCCCAGTTTCTGAGCACTTGTCCTTCATCCGAAGCAAGCCAGTCCATGAACTTGATGATGCGAACCGGATCTTCGGCGGAAGTTGTAATCCCGATACCGTAACCGTCAAAACCGGTTGGCTGGAACGAATGGTCGACGATCTGGTCGTTCAGGGATACGGAGAAGTGAGCATAAGTGCTGTCGTCTTTACCCGCAGCTTTCAGCGCGTTCTCAGCCTCTTGATAGTTCCACTCTTGGTCGATCAGACCAAGTACGCGGCCGCTGGCGATTTTGGATTTGTATTGGTCGTCTTTTTGCACGAAGGTGTCTTTATCAAGCAGTCCTTCATTGTACATTTTGTTCAACCAACGGAAATATTCTTTCTCTTCCGGACGTTTGTAGTGAAGCATCGCTTCGTACGTTTCCGGATTGATGTAGTACTCGCCGTCATCCGGTGCTCCCGTAGCTTGGAAAGCCGGGTTCGTTACGGTGATCATGATTTTCCAGTCGTCGGCATTCAGCGTCAGCGGAATCGTCGGCTGTCCGTCGATCGTCGGATGTTTTTCTTTATATGCTTTCAGCACGTTTTCGAAATCTTCAAGCGTTTTCACTTCAGGATATCCAAGCTCCTTCAGCACTTTCTGCTGAATCTCGAATCCACCTGTTGCGTCAAACGTCACATTATCTACACCCATGTTGGTTGGGATCGTATAAATCGCTGGATCTTCCTTGCTGTATTTCAGACGGTTCATCTGATCACCATAGATTTTCTTCAGGTTGGGAGCATGCTCCTCGATCAGATCCGTCAGGTCAAGCATTGCACCGGCATCAACGAGCTTGGACAAGTTTCCTTTCGGGAAAATAATGTCCGGGTAGTCGCCGCTCGCTGCCATCAGGGAAATTTTTTGCTCGCCGCCATTGTTGACGTCGAATTCGGCTTCAATGGTAACGCCCGTTTTTTCGGTAATCTTCTTGCCTACGGCATCCTGCATTTTGTTCCAGACCGGATTCGGATCGGCCCCAAAGAACGAAATCGTGATCGGCTCTGTTCCGGATGATTCACCGGATGAAGCGGATTCCTTGCTTCCCGAATTTCCGCAACCAGCAGTAACGAGCAACGCACTTGCAAGCAGCAGCATTGCAAAAGTCTTGGGTGTATTACCTTTCATTTTGCCTTTCATTGTCTAGTTCCCCCTATTTATGAAGGTTTTATCTGTATAACAGGCCAAGCCTGAAAATACCAAAGCATTTGGATCAACGATTCAAAGCAAATGAATGCGCTTTAAATTATGCGTGATACAGGTGTAACTGCCTCGATCCATCCGGGACAGGAAACTTCGCACTACACATAAGATAAAACGTTTTCGAAATTCACTTTAAAACGCTTACTGAAAGTGCTTACACGTAGATTATATGCTATATTTCGCCATCGGTCAATAGAAAAAAAGGGCTTCCGACGGAAACCCTTTTTTCAAGAAATTCAGCAGCTTATTGCGCTGTCCCTTCTTTTATTGAACGTCTTTGCCGGTCCACAGCGATACGCGGTCTTTGATCCAACCGGTGTATTGTTTTTCCATCTCCACCGCGCCTGCTTTGTCCAGCTCGGCCAGCATGTCGTCATACACTTTGTCGAAGTTTTCCGGTTTGGCAAGAATGGCTTCCGGGATCCGTTTGCGAACGATATCCTGCGTTTTTTGGAAAGCTACATTATAATCCGTATCGGAAGGAACCGGCATGTTGTATGCTGCTCCCCAATCCTTCATAGGCAGTTCATCTTCCGATGGGAAAAATTCCTTCCATGTCGTGATGCCATACGCTTTCAATGTTTCTTTCTCTGCCGGCGTGTAGCCCGCTACGATTTGCTCAGGGAAGTTCGTGGTGTAATAGTTGCCTGTAGAATCCTTCACGCCATCGCCATATCTTGCACTGAAGATGTTGTACATACCGATCCCTGTTTCTTTGGTGAACGCCGAGTTGTCATTCGTTTTGCGGTCCTGAATTTCGTCAGGAATGATGCGTTTGCCGTTTTCCACTTTGTAATGCTCGCCTTCAATCCCCCAGTTTCTCAGCACTTGCCCTTCATCCGAAGCAAGCCAATCCATGAACTTGATAATGCGAACCGGGTCTTTGGCGGAAGTCGTGATTCCGATGCCGTAACCGTCAAAGCCGGTTGGCTGGAAGGTATGATCCACGATCTGGTCATTCAAGGATACCGAGAAGTGTGCATACGTGCTGTCATCCTTACCGGCTGATTTGAGAGCGTTCTCAGCTTCTCCATAGTTCCATTCCTGGTCGATCAGACCAAGAACGCGCCCGCTGGCGATTTTGGCCTTATACTGGTCATCCTTCTGTACAAAGGTATCTTTATCAAGCAGTCCTTCATTATACATTTTGTTCAGCCAACGGAAATATTCTTTTTCCTCGGGACGTTTGTAGTGAAGCATCGCTTCATACGTTTCCGGGTTGATATAATATTCCCCGTCATCCGGCCCGCCTGTTGCTTGGAAAGCCGGGTTTGTAACTGTAATCATGATCTTCCAGTCGTCGGCATTCAATGTCAGCGGAATCGTTGGCTGGCCATCGATCGTTGGATGTTTCTCATAATAAGCTCTTAATACGTTTTCGTAATCCTCAAGCGTTTTTACTTCAGGGTAGCCCAGCTCTTTCAGCACTTTTTGCTGGATTTCGAATCCGCCCGTGGCATCAAACGCTACATTGTCTACACCCATGTTGGTCGGGATGGTATAGATCGCCTGGTCTTCCTTGCTGTATTTCAAGCGGTTCATTTGGTCGCCGTAAATTTTCTTCAGGTTGGGAGCGTGCTCCTCAATCAAATCGGTCAGGTCAATCATTGCGCCTGCATCAACCAGTTTGGACAGGTTTCCTTTAGGATAAATGATATCAGGGTAATCACCACTGGCAGCCATCAAAGGTATTTTCTGATCTCCGCCATTATTCACGTCATACTCGGCTTCAATGGTCACGCCTGTTTTTTCGGTGATCTTCTTGCCTACCGCATCCTGCATCTTGTTCCAGTTTGGACTTGCATCTGCGCCGAAAAACGTAAACGTTACCGGACTTGTCGTATCATCCGTTTCACCAGGCTTTTCCGAGGCCGTACTTCCTCCTGTGCTTCCGCATCCTGCCGTAATGGCAAGCGCGCTTGCGAGAAGAAGCATTGCGAACGTTTTTGGTGTTTTCCCCTTCATGTGTAATCCCCCTTATGGATATAATGAAGCATTATAGTGTATAACAGGCTGGCCTGTAGATACCATGGACTGGCGAAAAACCCTGCACTTTTTTTGCTTAAATGCAATTAAAAGCGTTTTCTTAAATGAATTCGACGATTCATCCTCGCCTCAATTGAAGTACAAGTTGCCATCAAAAAGACGTTTACATCGGTACAAGGATCCATGCTCAACTGAAATGTAAGTGCTTTCATACCTGAATAATAATACCTTGCATAACTCCTTGTCAATAACCAATTTTAAAAAATGAAAACGGTTTTGGGAAAACGTTTTAGGCATAAAAAAAAGACCCAAATCAATGGGTCCTTTCTTTTTTAAACTTGACTCGCCGCTCAAACGAGAAGATCTTACTGGCCATTCCACAGTTTTACGCGGTTTTGAATAAGCTCTGTATATTGTTGTTCCATTTTCGTAGCTCCTGCTGTCTCCAAATCAGCCAGCATCGTATCATACACACTGTCAAACTTGTCGACCGGACTCAGGATCGCTTCCGGAATGCGTTTGCGGATAATGTCCTGTGTCTTCTGGTAGATGACGTTATAATCCGAGTCGCCAGGAGTCGGCAAGTTGTAGGCTGCGCCCCACGCTTTAACCGGGAACTCATCCTCTTTCGGGAACAGATCCTTCCAGGTTGTTGCACCGTAAGCCTTGAGGGTTTCCTTCTCGGCATCGGAATAAGACGCTACGATTTGTTCAGGGAAGTTCGTTGTATAGTAGTTGCCTGTCGAATCCTTCACGCCATCGCCGTAGTGACCCGTCATGTTGGTGTACAGACCGATCCCTGTTTCCTTCTGGAAAGCCGCTGCATTGTTTACTTTTTGGTCCAATACATCTGCAGGGATAACGCGTTTCCCGTCCTTCACTTCATAGTGTTTACCTTCAACTCCCCAGTTTATCAATACTTGGCCTTCCTCGGACGCCAAATAATCAAAGAACTTGATCGTACGTACCGGATCGGGATTCGAAGTGGTGATTCCTACACCCCAGCCAGATACAAAGCCCGGATCTTGGAAAGAATGGTCCTTGATGTCGCTGGACAGCGTTACAGGGAAGTGGGAATATGTTGCTTCATCCTTTCCTGCCGCCTTAAGCGCGTTCTTGGCATCAGCATAGCCCCAATCCTGATCGATTACGCCAAGTACGCGGCCGCTGGCGATTTTCGATTTGTACTGGTCCGTTTTTTGCACAAAGCTGTCTTGATCAAGCAATCCCTCATTGTACATTTTGTTCAACCAACGGAAGTATTCTCTTTCCTCCGGACGTTTGTAATGAAGCATCGCTTCATACGTTTCCGGGTTGATGTAATATTCTCCATCATCCGGAGCGCCTGTGGACAAGAAAGCCGGATTCGTTACGGTAATCATGATTCTCCAGTCGTCCGCATCCAGCGACAGCGGGATGGTTGGCTGACCATCAATGGTTGGATGTTTTTCTTTGTAAGCTTTCAACACATTCTCAAAATCCTCAAGTGTCTTCACTTCAGGGTAACCGAGCTCTTTCAGTACACGGTGTTGAATACCGAAACCGCCGCCTGCGTCAAAATATTGCTGATCTACCGCGTAATACGACGGCAGCACATAAATGGCCTGGTCTTCGTTGCTGTATTTCAGCCGGTCCATGTAATCACCATACAGCTTTTTCAAATTAGGAGCATATTGATCGATCAGATCCGTCAGATCTATCATTGCACCGGCATCCACAAGCTTGCTGAGTTCACCTTTCGGTGAAACAATGTCGGGATAGTCTCCGCTTGCTGCCATCAAAGAAATTTTGTCCTGGCCGCCGCTTACCGCGAATTCTCCGTTAAGGGTAACCCCGGTTTTCTCTGTGATCACCTGGCCTACTTCGTCTTTCATACTGTTCCAGTTGGAACTTGGGTCAACGCTGAAAAAACTGAACGTAATTGGAGACGTATCCCCGCTTGTGTCCTCGTATGCTCCATTGCTGCTGTCACCGGCTCCGCCACCGCAGCCTGCGAGTAAAGACATCGCAAGCACGGGAGCCAGTGCGGCTTTCATTTTGAAATTCGCCATGATGGTAATTCCTCCCTAATCCATATGTCTATCTTGTGCGGGACTTTTTTGTCCCTGTCTATAGCTTCATGGATGCCGTCGCCGCAGCCCTATACGGTGAAACGCCAACCGAGGTTGGCATTTCGGGCATCCCGAGCTTTTTTATTATACTGTTTCTCTTTACAGTTATCTTTATCTCTGTATTTTCTGTGACTTTCTTATATCTGTGTTGACCAAGTCTTATGATTTTACAGCACCCAGCGTCATACCGCCCACAAAGTATCTTTGCAGGAACGGATACACGATCAGGATTGGAACCGTAACGACGATGGTAATCGCCATTTTGATGGACTCAGGAGAAACCTGTGCCATCTGCTGTGCCAAGTCGTTGACATTACGCCCTGCACCAGAGCCTTGTTGGGTACTTTGCAGTACCTTCATCAGCTCGTACTGGAGCGTAGTGAGATGCGCTTTCGAACCGTTGTACAGGTACGTATCGAGCCATGAGTTCCATTGCCCTACAGCCAGGAACAATGCGATCGTTGCCAGTACCGGCTTACAGAGCGGCAGGATGATTTTGTAGTAGATCGTGAAGTCATTCGCACCGTCCAGCTTCGCGGATTCCTGCAAGGCGTACGGCAGGCCGTCGATGAAGGAACGGATAACGAAGACGTTGAACGCACTGATCATGCCCGGCAATACGTAAACCCAGAACGTGCCGATCAGGTGCAGGTCGCGCATCAGGATGTATATCGGAATCAGACCGCCAGTGAAATACATCGTAATCGCCAGCGTAGTAGAAACGAATTTTCTCAATTTGAAATCAGGTCTGCTGAGCGTAAAGGCAATCATCGAAGAACTGATCAAACCGAGCAATGTACCTACAATCGTACGGAGAATAGAGATTTGCAAACCTTGAAGCAAGCTGTCATATTGAAAAATCGTTTTATAGTTTTCCAGCGTAAATTCCCGAGGCCATAAGTAAATTCCGCCACGCACCGTGTCCATCGAATCGTTCAATGAGATCGCGAGTACGTTCAGGAACGGATACAGCGTTACGATCAGCACCAGGGCCAGCACGAGAACATTGAATAGATCGAACAGTTTATCGCCACGAGTTGCATTGAATGATTTGTTCGCCATATGGTCTCCCCCTCCCTACATGATGCTTTCTTTCGTGAATTTTTTGAACAATCCGTTCGCCGTGAACAAGAGAATGATACTTACGACGGAGTTGAATATCCCGATTGCCGTACCGTATGAGAATCGTCCCAAGTTCAAACCATAGTTCAGCGCATATAGATCAAGGACTTCCATATAGTCGGTGACGAGGCTGTTACCCAGCAGCATCTGTTTCTCGAACCCGTTGCTGACCAAGTGACCGATGGACATGATAAACAATACGGAAATGGTTGTCCGGATACCAGGCAGCGTAATGTGCCACATCTGTCTCCAGCGGTTTGCACCGTCAACCCGGGAAGCTTCGTACAGCTCTTGGTCGATCCCCGTGATGGCCGCCAAGTAAATGATCGCGTTCCAGCCGCTTTCTTTCCACATGTCTGAAGCGGTTACAATGTACCAAAACAAGTTGCCTTTCGCCATGAACTGGATGGGTTGATCAATTAAATGCAGGCCCATCAAAATGTCGTTGACAATACCGCCGTCCGTCGAGAGCATTTTGGTAATAATCCCTGCAACAACGACCCAGGATACAAAGTGAGGCAAGTATGATACCGTTTGCACGGTACGTTTAAAGAATTTGCCTTTAAGTTCGTTCAGCAAGATCGCAAGGAAAATCGGCACAACGAAACCGACAATCAGTCCCATAAAACTCATTGCCAGCGTATTTCTAAGTACCAGATAGAATCGTTCGTCACTGAACAGCTCTGCAAAATGCTTGAAACCAACCCACTGCTGTTCCGAGAAACTTCTGGCCGGTTTATAATTTTGGAAAGCCATCGTCCATCCCCATAGTGGCAGATAGTTGAATACAAAAACCCAAACTACGAATGGCAATGACATGAGATAAAGAAACTTTTGTTGCTTGATACTCTCCCAAATTGCATTCCGCCGATTTGTGGGCGGTTTGGGGTCACTGCTCTTTTTCGCGGAAGCGGATTGTTTTGTCAGCGTTTCCATCTCCGTTCCCCCTCCTCTAATTTATAGATTAATCATACCTGATAGAGCGTTTTCAAAATACCAGCTTGATTTTAGAGAAAATCATATAAAAATTAGATATGGACCAGGTCAATGAGACATTTTGCATGCAAAATCAGTCATTATTCAGCCTTTTAATTTAATAAAATGAAACATTTTGGTAATTATAATTCGAAATGGAAAATAACGAAAACGTTTTTGGAAATCGTTTACCCGTGCTAAATCAAACGCACGTATTCATGTATTTCTCTCCACATTTCATTAGGAAGCCCTTCCCGTCTCTATATAAGCAGAAACAAAAAAAGAAGCCTTTGCAGGCTCCTTCAATCTATAACGCGAAACGAATGGGCTGCAGCTTCACCAGACCTAGCAGCTGCCCTGCCGAAATGGACGATTCCGGCCTAAATTCGTCCCCCAGCAGATAAGCAAGCATTTCTTGAAACAGAAAGCTCGCTTCCGGACGTTTCATCATCGCAATATCGGAAAAAGGAAATGTCGATAAGAGCAGTTTGCCCTTGCCTACGTTGGCCTCAAAAGCGTAGGCCAGCCGTTTCGCCCTGTGAAAGTGATCGATCACTTCAATTAAAGGCTGTACCCCTGCCAATGTGTCCAAACAGATCGCTGGCGTGCCCTGAATGAGATGATACCAATGCCAGTCGGACGCTTGATCATGGGGAAACCTTCCCAGCAATGGCAATCGATCAGGCAGGCATAGTCCCATGGTTGCGCCATGCTGGGTGGCAAACATAAGATAGTTCCAGAAGACGGGCAGGTATTTGGTCTCTACCGCATCATACAAACCCTCGGCATTCGTCTGGAGCCAAACACTTCCCCCATTGACCAAAACATCGAGTACATTGGGGGTCAAAGATGGCGTAATGATCAGGCCGGTACGATCTTCACGCAGCAAATGATGCCCGTTCAGATCATCCAACTTTCCTTCGTGAGCCCCCAGCAGGTAAGGCTGCAATTCGCTGATACTGTTCCAGATCCGGTGGCTCTGTTCATGGACCTGATACCGCGGGAATGACCACCCGTGCCAAACATTTGCAGCTATTACCTCTCCACGGGTTGACCTGATCTCCGCTTCGATGCAAAATCCGGTTGCCCCCTCCCGCGGGGCATTTACGTTCAACGTTCCCAGAGATCGGACAGATCCGCAAGCCACGTCATCGCAGCTCCATCCTCCTTCGCTTATCGTTTCGCCATCGCGGACCAAACGCCACTGCACCGATACGTTCTGAAGGGGCTCCGTTCCGTAATGCGATACGCTGACCTGGGCTTGAATGGCCTCCCCGCCAAAGAAGGTGCGCTGATCGCAGCCCAGCAGCAGAACGATTCCGGCATTGCACCGCCGGAATTCCTCGGGCTCAATCATGCCTTTGCTCTCCCAGAACACATCCAGGATGCCTGTCGTGGCATGTCCCTGCCCGGGAAAATCGCGAATATCAAGCAGCTGCAAGCCTGCTGCATCCGACGTCCGGCGCACCCGCTCCATGGCCTCCTTGAGCGAACGGACCAAATGCCGGCCGCTTGCCTGCTGATAACGCTCCAGAATGTCGCCCTTCATCCCTTGGCGAGATAGCGATTCTTCAATCGGCTCCAGCCAGCTTGGCCGAAGAACGCCCGTGTATTTACCCTTCTCTTGAGGACGCACGTACATGGTGAACTGCGCGTGTTCATGCCCGATGACCGGACGATCGGACAGCCGGGTCACCGCACGGTAATCAAGCGTGGTGTCAGGTACAGCAGACCATTCCGACTCCAACGGCGGGTGCCAATTCAACGACTGGATATAAAAATCCGCCATTCTGCCTTGGGCCGGCAATTGCCCGAACCCCGTGTTGTCCGTGTACAGCCGCGTTGAATCCATGCTGCGGGCATGCTCTACAAGCTCGTTCAGCTCGGGATGGCCATTCGGCCCGATGAGCTCGTTGCCCAGCGAAAAGAGCACGAACGATGGATGCTTCTGCAAAGCGTCAAGCAGCCCGTCCAGTTCGCGCTTCAGAAAAGAGAGGACATCTTTCGGAGCGGCCTGTTCCCGATTCTCGAACCATCTCGACCAATGCGGGAGCTCGGCCTGCACCAGCATCCCCTCTTCATCCGCGGCTTGCCAGAACGGTTCCGGCGCGCTCCAGCCGTGCAAACGAACATGATTGAATCCGTATGACTTGGCCGTCCGGAACTGTGAAATGTATTGCTCCTTGTCCCATACCGGATACCCTGTAAGCGGGAAAATGCAGCAGTCCACGTACCCTCGCAGGAACACAGGCTGTCCGTTCAAAAGAAACCGGGTTCCGCTCGCCTCGAAGGAGCGCATACCAAAGGTCAGTTCAACCCGGTCCAACTCCTGTTCTCCGTTCTGCAATCGAACAATCATCTTATACAACTGTGGAGAAACATCCGACCACAGGGCCACCTTTTTTTCCCGCCCCAGATCCAGCTCCCATGGCTGAAGCTGAACAGAACTACCAGCAAGCTCCGCCCGGTCATTCGCTTTTAAGATATCCGTGGTCACATCATGTACTTTTTCCGTTAGCCATGTGCCATCAGGATGCTGAACCCGCACATGCAGCTTAAGTTCATCAAACACTTGCCGATGAGGAAGGTTCAATGAACCACGGAGCGCCATCGTACCTCGTTCGGGATCCTGGTCTGCCTTCAGGCTCTCGATATGGTACGGCGGCATCGCATCCAGCCATATTCCTCCCGTCACGCCGCCCCACGCCGTTGCAGTATGCAGGGAATGAATATGACTGCCGCCAAGCGGATATTTCATCGTGTTGTCTACGCGCAGCACCACTTCGTTAGAGGTCCCTTGTTTGACCAGTGAAGTAATGTCCCACGCATGCTTGCAAACGAGGCTTTCCTGCAGGCCTGCATGCTGGCCATTGATCCAGAGATCGGTCGTCCAGCGAACCCCGTGAACCCTAAGCACATAATGCATGCCAGGATCAGCCGGGATATGTACCTCGCGCGAATACCAAGCCGCTCCCTCATATTCCCGAACCTTGGTCCATGTGTCGATTCGCTGGTACGTTGGCGCTTCGCCATACCCCTGTTCCTCCCATGAACCCGGAACTTGAATCTCCCCCCAATCCAGGTCAGGTAAAGCCAATGTCTGTTCTGGAGTCTGTTCGCCAGAATCAGGATCCAGCGCAAATTGCCATATGCCATTCAAATCCATCGTTTGCCGGGCCGTCCTCACTTCCAAAAAGGTCATCAATGTTCTCCTCCTCGCTCAAGGCCTACAAAGTACATCCAGTTTACGTTGGTTCTTCCAAGATCACCATTGCTTATCCATTGTTCTCGATGGACGATTTCATGAAAATCCGTCGTTCCCCCATTTCATGTACCAAGACCAAAAACCACCAACCCTTTTATGGCTGGCGGTTTTCATGTTTATATAGATCATGACCAAGATAACCGAAAACGTTTTATTTTATGAAGACGAAGGTGGATCGTCCGGAGAATTCGACAACAGATTATTCTCCTCCGGACTCCCCGGATTGACCTTTGGATTGCGAACGTGCCTGTTTATAGGCCGAAGGTGACTCACCCACGTATTTTTTGAATTTTCCGTGGAAATAGTCCACATTGGCATAACCGACTCTGGCCGCCACCTGATGAACCTTCAGCCCTTCGTCGAGCAATTCCTTCGCCTTTTCCATCCGCACCTTGTCCAAAAACGCATTGAAATACTCTCCCGTGTGGTTTTTGAACAATTTACCCAAATAGCTGCTGTTATAATTAAATACTTCGGCTAACACTTCCAGCTTGAGATTCTCTCCGGGATTACGCCGGATGAAATCAATCATCTGCTTCAGCACCGTATCTTTGCTGCCGCCGCCCATACGCCCGATCAATCCGGTAAGATGGCCTTCCGCCATGATTTTCAGATCGGACAAGGTTTGCTGATGGTATACTTCCGTAATCAACATGGAATGCTCCTGCATAATCGGCTGCATATGCTCGTTCGCTGCAGCAAGCTTGTTCAGGGCAAGGGAAAAAATTTGCGAGAACGCCGTTTTGATGGCCTGTTCTGACCGGTGATAGGGAACGATGCGCTCCTCCATCTCCGACAATACGCGCATAACCGATTCGCTGCTGCGAATGTCGAGCGCGTAGTAGAGCTTGTCTGCCAGCTCAGACTCGTCGGGCGCGCTCATTTCTTCCGCAGGCAAAGACGTGCCCCGTTTCAACTCGTCGCTCCACAGCATCACCCTTTTCTCCGCAAACAGAAAACGGTCGTTCAGCACCGCATTGGCTTGCTCGTAGGACAACGCCATGTCATGGACGGAATGCACGGGTTGGCCGGCGGCCGCATACATGCGGATCTCCCACTCTCCAAGCAGTTGGCTCCATTCTTCGTACAGCCCCTTGGCCGCTTCCTCGGTCGTCAGCGGTTCCCTGCACAGCAATCCCAATCCGGAATGGAAGGAAAAAACGATCCCCCTGTCCTTGTGGTCAAAGGCATCCACCAGTTTCCGTTTCACTGCATTGCTCCGCTGCACGTCCGGAGCCGCATGCAATTCGAACAGCACGATCTGGTACATCGGCCACCGCAGCCCGAGCGTGTCCGCTTCCCCGCGGCCCTCGAGATGATCGAACAGCAATGCTTCGATTTGATGTTCACGGTACGCCGTATCTTCGCCGACATGCCGGGTCAACGCTTCGCGCTCACGTTCAAACATCCCTGCAATACGCTGCAATTCAGCAATCATCTCTTCCTCGTCAACCGGTTTAAGCAGGTAACCGTCTACGCCGAAGCTGATTGCTTTCTTGGCATAATCGAAATCCGCATAACCGCTCAGGATCAAGAAATGCGATTCGGGATACTGCTTGCGGATCTCTTCAATGACGTCTAGTCCGGTCATGCCGGGCATGCGGATGTCGATGATCGTCAGATCGGGGCGGAGCTCCGGAAAAAGCGAGATGGCTTCCCTCCCGCTGCCAGCCGTGCCCGCAATTTCAAACCCGTATTGTTCCCAATCGATAATGGTGGTGAGTCCTTCGCGTATGCTCGGTTCGTCATCCACCAAAAACACTCTATACATGCTCGTCCCCTCCTGCAGGCAAGGTAAACGTAATTTCGGTCCCTTCCCCATACTCGCTTGAAATCTGTAATCCATGCTCCTCACCATAGGTCAGCGTCAGCCGCTGATGCACGTTCCTCAAACCGATTCTGCTCTTCTCCTGTTCCTCCGGCCCGCTGACGAATTGCATCACCTCAGCCAACCGTTCTTCCGTGATTCCGGCACCATCATCGCGTACGCGGACCTGAACCATGCCCCGTACCGGGCGAATGTCTACTTCGACATGAACCGTGCCTTCCTTATTTTCCAGGCCATGCACGATGGCGTTTTCAACCAAAGGCTGAATGATCAATGGCGGAATGTACATCTTTTCCAAGCCCGCATCGACGTGAATCCGGAACGCCAGGCGGTCAACGTACCTGAATTTCTGAATCTCCAGGTAAGAGCGCACCATTTCAAGCTCGGCCTGAAGGGTTGTTTTGCCGCTTCCGATCTCTAGGCTTTTCCGCATCAGCTTGCCCAACAGCCGAACGATATTGGCAATCTCCGCTTCGCCTTGAATATGCGCTTTCATGCGAATCGACTCCAGCGCGTTGAATAAAAAGTGCGGATTGATCTGGCTTGCCATCATTTTAAGTTTAATCTCTTTTTGGGCAATTTCCAATTGGTTGTTCTGCTCCGTGGTCTCCACGACCTGAACCATCAGTTCGTTGATGCTCTTCACCATGTAGTTGAACTGGCGGGACAGCTGTCCGATTTCGTCATTGCCGTCGATGCGCGAGGTCACATTCAAATCGCCCAGCGCAAGCTTGTTTAATTGTTTGCTCAGCCGCAAAAGCCGATTCGAAGTCAGAAACGAAATAATGTATACCAATAACAGGGCAATCATAAGCACAAGGATAATGAAAATAAGGCCGATCATGCTGATCATATTCGCATCTTTCACAATGTCCTTCGTTTCGAAAACCGAAATGATCTTGAGGCTGTTTATGCTCGAACCCGGCCGGAGCTCGTCAATGACGATATTGGACGGTTCACCCCGAAAGTCGGCTTCCAGCGTTCCCTTCGCCTGGTTCTGCAAATCGACGCCGAAATCGAGCTCATTGAGCGTTTTGCCGACCCAATTCGTATTTTTGGCTGCGATGACATATCCCTGCTCATCCGTAATCAACGTTTCGAAAGGCTCCTGCCGTAACAGCTCATTAAGCTCGTCCTGATTGATTTCGATCATCAGCACCCCTCGCGAACGATATTCAGGAAAAGGTACTTTTCGAACCAGGCTGAGCTTGTGCACCGGATTGTCTCCCTTGTCGGGAATGTAAAACCAGCCGATGCTGGTGGAGGTCAACGCCTTTTTGTACCAATAACTATCCCTGGTCTGCTCATCCACCGGAATAAACTCCAGATTGTTGATCAACGTCGGGTTGGTGGAATAGAAACGAATGCCCGCCACTTCGCGGTAAAGGCGCTTGTATTCCTGAAAATCCTTGTAGGCCAGATAGGCGCTGGTCAGTTCGACCACGCTCTCATAACGTTTGTTCACGATTTCCTTCAGGTCCTCGTTAAACATAAGAATGTTGGAAATGTCCGTAGGTACGCGCAGCAGCGTCGTCGTTTGGGTCTTCACTTTCTCCACGTTATTTACCGTCTGCTCGATGGCATTGTTCAATGCCTGCTGCCGGAAATAGGCCGTCACCGCCAGTCCGATAATTAAAACGGGAACCATCACGACAAGCACGTACGATATAAGCAATTTATGCTTCAATTTGAGATTGTTGGAGATCCGTATCAGCCTTCTCAGCATATTCTGCACCTTCTTCGTTGGTCTAAGCGCTTACAAATAGGGTACAGGATCACGGCAATCCTGCCCTTCTGAACTATCATACCATATCCTGAAAGCAAAGAGGCCGCCACTGCCATGGCGACCTCGTTATGCATTTATTTATTGCCCCTATACATTATGGGCGCGGCGTTTCCACGCCGTTCAAAATGAGGATGGGATGAATGTCCGCGCTGAGGGACGCGGAGACCGCGCAATATTTTTCTTCGGCCATTTGGATCGCTTTCCAAATCCGGTAGTCCGGAATATCTCCATCCACGCGGAAAATCAGGTCGACCGACGTAAACCCTTTGGGCATGCCTTCACTGCGCGTGCCTTGTGCTTCGATCTCGATGGATGAAATTTTGTCGAGGAAGGCATCCAGAATCATCGTGATGTCGATGCCCATGCAGCCGCCCAGGCCCGCAAGCAGCAATTCCATAGGGGTGGCTCCTTTTCCGTCGCCGCCGTATGCAGCCGTGGCATCCAAACCTACGGGGTAACCTGAAGGTCCTTCCGAGACGAAGGCGCGTTTGCCTTTCCATACCGTTGTTACGTTCATGTTGTTGTCCTTCTTTCCCTATTATAATAAATTCAAAATTCCGTCATCTGTTGTAAAAATCGGCGCGTGCGCTCCTGCTGCGGACGTTCGAAGAAATCCTTTGGGTTCGCTTCTTCCACAATGACGCCATCGGCCATGAACACGATTTTGTTCGCGACGTTGCGGGCGAACTTCAATTCATGAGTCACGACAAGCATCGTCATGCCTTCCTGCGCCAGCTCCTTCATGACGGATAACACTTCGCCGACAAGCTCGGGGTCAAGCGCCGAGGTCGGTTCGTCGAACAGCATGACTTCCGGCTCCATCGCCAGCGCCCGGGCAATCGCCACGCGCTGCTGCTGCCCGCCGGACAATCGCGAAGGATAGGCATCCTGCTTCTCAAGCAGGCCTACCCGATCCAGCAGCATGCGCGCACGGGCGGCCGCTTCGTCGCGTTTCACTTTTTTCACCGTGACGAGCCCTTCCATGACGTTGCCAAGCACAGTTTTATGCGGGTACAGATTGAATTGCTGAAACACCATGCCTGTACGGCGCCGGATATCCTGCACGCGGGCGCGCTGGGTTTTCGGCGCATCCTTGCTGTCCACAACGATGCCGCTGACTTCGACCCGCCCGCCGGTCGGCTGTTCAAGGCCGTTGATGCAGCGCAGCAATGTGCTCTTGCCCGAGCCGCTCGGCCCCAGCAGCACGACGATGTCTTTGGCATTGACATGCATGTTAATATTTTTGAGCACTTCATTTTGATTAAAGTGCTTGCTTAATCCCGTTATGTTAATCACCGGTACTCCCCCATTCAGTAAGCCCGGGCCAACCGGCGCTCCACCTGTTCCAAGATGGCCGAGAAACCGATGCTCATTATCCAATAAATTACGCCGATCGCCAAATAGAACGGCATGTTCACATAGTACTGCGATACGAGCAGCTGCGCGGAGCGAAGCAATTCGGTGACGCCGATGGCGGCCACGAGCGACGTTTCCTTCAGCATGCCGATGAAGGTATTCCCCATCGGCGGGATCGCGATGCGGACCGCCTGCGGAAACACGATCCTCCACATCGTTTGGGATCTCGACATGCCGGTAGCATAAGCCGCCTCGCTTTGCCCTTTAGGGACAGCCTGAATGGCACCCCGGAACGTTTCAGACAGGAAGGCCCCTGCGTTCAGACTGATAGCAAGACAAGCCGCCGTAAGTGATCCCAGCGTGACGCCGTAATCCACCAACCCGTAATATATGACGAATAATTGCACCAGCAGCGGGGTTCCCCGCATGATGGATACATAGAAGCGGGCGATCAGCCGGAGCCACACCGGACCTTTCAAGCGGGCGATGGCTACTAATATCCCGATAAAGAAGGCAAAGAACATCGATATTACCGTGACGTACAGCGTGTAATACGCCCCCTTCAGAAAGAAGGGGATATTTTCAAATACCAATTCCATGGATCAAACTTCCCTTCGTCCTGCATGTTTTTACTTCGCAGGCTCTTCCCCGAACCATTTTTTGAAAATGGTCTTGTACGTGCCGTCATCCTTCATGGCTTTCAGAGCTTCGTTCACTGCAGCTACCAGTTCCGGATTGTTTTTGCGGACCGCAATGCCGGCCTGATCGCTTTTAATCGCTTCCCCTACCGCTTTGATCTGGAATCCGTTCTCGTCCACGATCGGTTTGAGGGCGTACATGTTGTTGATGGTTGCATCGATTCGGCCTGCATCAAGATCCTTCAAGGAAGTGATGACGTCATCGTAGGTTTTGATCGTGAAGTCTCCGACTTTCGGCAGCACTTCATTGCGCAGATACGATTCATCGTTGGTGCCAAGTCCGACGCCGATCGTTTTCCCTTTGAAATCCTCCAGCTTGGCGATGTCGTTGTTCGTCTTTTTCACGATGATTTTAACTTCGTTCGTGATGTATGGATCGCTGAAATCCAGCGCTTTCTTGCGTTCATCCGTAATCGTCATCTGGCTGACGATGGCATCCAGCTTTTTGGATTGCAGGCTTGGGATCAGTCCAGAGAATTCCTGGGAAACAAACTCGACCTTAACGCCGATGCGTTTGGCTACCTCGCGCGCGATATCCGCGTCGAAACCGTCCATTTCCTTTTTATCGTTCAAGAAGTTGTACGGAGGGTATGTACCCATCATGCCTACCTTCATGACACCGGCCGATTTGATCTGCTCCAGTTCATTGGCGGCTTTGGCCTCGTTGCCGGTTCCGCTGTTGGACGTTTTGCTGCCACATGCGCTAAGTACAAGCACGGTCAACAGCAGCAGGGTCGTCGTCAGTGTCCAGCCTTTGCGATGTTTGATTCCATCGGATTTCGTACGAATATTCATGGGATTAACTTCCTCTCATTCATGTTGTTAATGATCTTGGGCCAAGTTCATTTGGCCATCAAAGGTGACGGGACGGGACATTAGCATTATTCCCCTTGCCCGGCTGAATCATGTAAACCTTGGAACGTAGCATACGTCCCGCTATGAACCGAGCAAACCGTAGAACTCAAAACTTGCCGCCTCGGAAGCAAGAGCTTCCGGGCTAATGTGCCCTACATCTGTGTGCAGTTCATCGGAGCCGAATAACCACCGTGTAATCATGCCTTCAATCATGCTTACAAGCAGCGCCGCCCTGACGGGAACATTCATCGTCTTTGGCAGCATGCCGAGTTCAATCGCACGTTCCATATTGTGTCGAAATGCCTTTTCCACCGCTCCACGTGTATCTTCCACAAGATGGCTGACCGATTCTTCTCTCACAATGCCGCGCAAGAGCAGTTCCATGAAATAACGATTTTCTGCGGCAAACGTAAACAAATCGATGAACAGACGTTCGGACGCCTTCACCATGTCTTCGATGCTTCCCGCATCCTTGCGGTATCCTTGGCCTATGGCCTCTAGCAGTTTCTCCCGCCCGGTCAGAACGATCTCCTCTGCGATGGCTGCCTTGCTCTTGAAATGCCAATAGAACGTTCCTTGAGCGACGCCGGCTTCGCGCACAATATCCGATATTTTGGTCTGTTGGTATCCCTGTACGGCAAAACGCTCCGTGGCAATTCGAATAATCTGGTCGCGGCGTTCTTCGCCCGGTTCCATTGGGTTGACTTTGGACATTTGAAATCCTCCCGATTGATCAGTCAGTCAATAGTAATATCCTATTGGATAACTGGGTTTTTGTCAATATGGTTTTAATTTCATAATTTCCTGCATATGTTGAAGTTAGAGGCGTTTCTGATCATAATAGATGTTAGTCTGGTTCAGCATGCGATTTCTGGACTGGCATTGTCAAGCAGGACAGGCTTTATGCCGTCGTCTGCATTTCAAGGAGGAAGAGCATTGGATATTTTATCATCGATTATTATGGGCATTATCGAAGGTTTGACTGAGTTTTTGCCCGTGTCCTCGACCGGACACATGATTCTGACTGCCCACCTGTTGGGCTTATCGGAGGACAACGAGTCAGTCAAAACGTTTGAGGTGGTGGTTCAACTCGGGGCCGTGCTTGCTGTAGTGGTGTTATATTGGAACAAATTCATCGATATGTTCCGCTTCACCGGGGGCAAGCGAAGTTATGGCAATCGTTTGAATCTCCTCCACATCTTCTTGGCAATGGTTCCTGCGGTGGTGATCGGTCTGGTCTTCCGGGATTGGATCAAGGCTCACCTGTTTGGACCGCAAACGGTCTTGTACAGCCTTGTTATCGGCGGGATCCTGATGATCGTGGCAGAGCTTTGGAGCAAACGCAGCCGCCGAATTACGACGCATGACGTCGATGATATTACCTATACCCAGGCATTTGTTGTAGGCCTATTTCAAATTTTGGCCCTGTGGCCGGGCTTTTCCCGCTCCGGATCGACCATCTCGGGCGGTTTGTTCGCCGGAATAAGCCGGGTCGCCGCAGCCGAATTCACCTTTCTCGTATCCGTGCCGATTATGTTCGGTGCCACAGGTTATGATCTATACAAGAGTATGGACCATTTGGCCACGACGGATTTCCCGGTGTTTGCCGTTGGTTTTATCGCCGCATTCATCGTAGCCATGCTGGCCATCAAAACGTTCCTTTCCGTTCTGAAGCGTTTGAGCCTTTCCGTATTCGCGGCGTATCGCTTCGTGCTTGCAGCAGTCTTTTTCTTCATCTTGATGTAACGCAAATGGCGGCCTTCGTTCCTTTCGGAACGCGGCCGCTATTTCATTGTTCTCCTATAGCTACAAATATATGTATACGACAAATTACGACCACTTCTTGGCTTGAACTTCCTTTCTCGACTTGCGGTACTCCAACCTTCGAAGCAGATTAAAGCGGTTCCGCTTCCTCTCCTCCAACATTTGCCTCATGCCTCGAATCAACAAACGGTATCTCAGATCGTCTTCATGGCTCAACTGATGCATTTCTTGAAAAAAAACTTTATTCATCATTGTCTCTCCCACTCCACAATTCTGTCTATACTCTATTCATTATATAGATACGTACTAAACAAAATCTCAACATAGCTCGTTTCTTGTCGAGAACTGCCTTTTTGAGTCGGAAAATAAAAAAACAAAAACCGCCTGAATGTAACTTTCAGGCGGTTTTTGTTGTCGCATGATTTATACTTTGGATTCCAGTGTCTCCAAATACTCGGAAATTTGTGCCGGGGTTTTTGCCCATTTGCTGTGAAGGTGAGCAAGCTTTTGTCCATCCTTGAACACCAGCAGGCTCGGGATGCCCCGTACGCCGTTTTCTTCAGCGATCGGCTGGAATTTCTCCGCATCCATGGCATAGAACGTTTTGTCTGCATGCTGATCGATGACGTCACCGATAAAACGGTCGAGGTTTTTGCAATCCGGGCACCAGGTCGTGTCGAATTTGATGACGGTCAGGCCGTCTCCTTGAATCAATTCCTGATATTGTTGTTCGCTTTGAATACGTTCCATAGGTTCTTCACTCCTTGATTGGTTTTTCTGATTTTAGGGTGCTGCCTTCTCATTGTACCTCTTTTGGTTACAATTGAAAACAGGCCTGCGTTGATCATCGATGCTGCGTGTACCGATTCGCCGGACGAATCGCTTGAATCTCTTCGATTTCGGCCGACGTAAGCGGTGCTGCATCCGCTGCCGCAATGTTGTGCAGCAGCTGTTCCCTTGAACTTGCACCCGGCACGACTGCAGCAACTGCCGGGTGAGCCAGCGCATACCGTATGGCCGTCTGGGCCATGCTCCGCTGTTCGCTTACAAACCGGGCGAGTCCTTCGCGAATGGCGAGCAGCTCTGCTGGCGTGTAGTCCAAGTACCCTTTTTCCACTTTGGTTGCCCCAGAATCGGCAAGCACGCCGCTGGCAACCGGACCGCGCGCAATCACGCTGATCCCGTTCTGCTTCAGCAGGGGCAATACTTCTTCTTCGGCACGGCGGTCTGCCACGCTGTACTGATTCATTACGCTCGCAATGGATGCTCTGCGCACATATTCCCGAATCACGTTGGGACGTATGGAGGAGATGCCGTAATAACGGATTACGCCTTCCTGCTTCAACTCCTCGAACGCCTCGATCGTCTCTTCGATTGGATCGTCGAGGGTTCCTCCGTGCAGTTGATACAAATCGATATAATCCGTCTTCAAACGCTTCAAGCTCTCATGAACCGCAGACTTGATATAAGCCTTGGACGGATCCCAAACCCAACCTTCTTTCCCGGGGTGACGCCGATTGCCTACCTTGGTAGCGACGATAACCCGATCGCGGCGGCCCTGGATGGCCTGTCCCACGATTTCTTCGTTCCGTCCGGCATCGTACAAATCCGCCGTATCCAGCAGGTTAACCCCACGATCCAACGCTTCATGGATAAGAGCCACCGCAGGCCCCATCTCGGTTCCGAGCGACATGCAGCCCAGGCCGATTTCTCCAACCATCAGCTCTGATGAACCCAATCGGTTTTGCTTCATTATGGTTCTTCCCTCCCATACGTTGCCTCATTTTGCACCATTCGATCCCATTCGATTTCTATAGAAACCTGCATTAATCAATTACACAAGGCCACTGCGAGTGCAGTACCATCTTCCGATCGCTGTTATCCCCAGATTTTTTTGAATCCCCTTACTAAGGGGAAAATCCGGTGATAGCCTATGCTTCCGATGCAGCTTTCTTTCAGAAAGCTTTTAGGCGACCGCTTCGCTTCTCCAGATTGGTTCTGCCTCTCCGTTAACGTATGTATGTTTATTGCGGTTTATATAGCGGGATACTTTGTTGCTCTACAGGTATCCATTGTAACATTGTTCATTGCAAAAATCGCTTCATTCGAAACGAAAAAGCAGCCTGTCCGACGAATTGCCGGGCAAGCTGCGGTTATGTGTTCGTTTTCCATCAATCCGTTGGCGTGGCTGCATGGGTCATTTCTTCGTGTTTATAAGTGGAGCCGTCCGCAGTCAGGTAGAAATGACCTGTCGGATGAAGATCATCATCAAGCTCATATACGAGCGGAATGCCTGTCGGAATGTTCAAATCCATGACGTCCGCTTCCGACATTTGATCCAGATGCATGACCAAGGAGCGGAGCGTATTGCCGTGAGCGGAAACCAGCACTCTTTTGCCCGATGCCACTGCCGGTTTAATCTCATTTTCCCAATAGTCCAGTACCCGCTTGGACGTGTCCATCAGGTTTTCGGTACGCGGAATGGTGCAGCCCAGCCGGGAGTATTTGTCCTGATCCTGCAAATAACGCTCATCGTTACCATCCAAGGGCGGCGGGGAAACATGAACGGAACGTCTCCATTCCCGAACCTGATCTTCCCCGTATTTGAGCGCGGTTTCCTGTTTGTTGAGCCCTTGGAGAGCGCCATAATGACGCTCGTTGAGCTTCCACGTTTTGGTGATCGGAATCCACATCCGGTCCATCTCGTCCAGCGCGATATCCAGCGTTCGGATGGAACGTTTCAACACAGAGGCATACGCGCAATCGAAATCAAAGCCCTGCTGCTTCAAAATCCTTCCCGCCTTGCGGGCCTCACCGTAACCATCCTCGGTCAAATCCACGTCGGTCCAGCCTGTAAACCGGTTTTCGACGTTCCACATGCTCTGTCCATGACGAATTAAAACGATCCGGTGCATCGTCGCGTTCCCTCCTTCCGAGCCTCATCTTTCATTGACTTAAACTTTTGGTGTGGCAGTGTATCGCTCCATCAATAGTAAGGTGCCATCATCAGGTAAACAACGACTCCCGTGGAACTGACGTACAGCCAGATCGGCATCGTCCAACGGGCAATTTTGCGGTGCTTCTGCAATTGGTTCGTCCAGCCCCACACCAGCGTAAAGAGTGCAAGCGGAACGATAATGGCCGCAAGGACGCTGTGCGTGATCAGAATGAAGAAATAAATGGAACGAATGATACCCTCTCCACCATATTTGGACGTCTCTGGAGAGAGATAGTGGAAGCTCAGATACGTCACCAGGAATAATAACGTGGTCGAAAACGCGGCCAGAATAAAACGTTTGTGCAGCTTCACGTTCCGCTTGATGATGGCGATCAGCGCCGCAAGCAAGAAAATGAAGGTGAAACTGTTAAACACCGCATTGAAGCGCGGCAGCACCGTAATATCGAAGTTGATGTCACCCTTGTAACCGATCGACGGCGCAAAAAACAGCAATAAAATAATGACATTGGCAAGAATGGAAATCGTGATAATGATGCCTGCAAAGTTTTTGTTCGTTGTCGGGGCCGGGGTATTGGCCTTCTTGCTCGGGTCCCCTTGATCATATTTGCCCAATGCAAAATCCTCCTCATATGCTACATCTATGCTCTATGTCATTATATCTTGCCAATTGTCGACTGTTAAGTGACAACACTTCGAACAAACCAGGCGGTATCCAGCATTTAATCTGCCCTTTTCTAGCGAATTCCATCCAAAGGTGCACTGGCCGTTTTGCCTTTAGCATCGTTATATGGTATAATTGAATAAATCACATATGAGCGTTAGAACTGGAGGAGCCTGTCACCAAGGGCTTCTCTTTGTCTTTTTCAGGGCATGTAGAGGCACTCACTTGAGCGTCGTTTTACATGCTTTTTTTATTTGAGAGAAACGCGCAATGAATGCATGTCCTTGGTACAGGTTATTTTAATAACGCTGCAGGAAGGAGCATTTCATGGAATTCATTTTGGTATTGGCCCTTATTTTAATATTCACCAAACTTGCCGGCGATTTATCGGTGCGTCTTGGCCAGCCCTCTGTGTTGGGAAAATTGATCGTTGGCGTGATTCTTGGACCTGCATTGCTTGGCTGGGTAGAGAACAGCGACTTCATTCATTACATGGCCGAAATCGGCGTTTTGCTGCTGATGTTCATTGCCGGTCTTGAAACAGACCTCGAACAATTGAAGAAAAACTGGAAAGCAGCGTTTGCCGTTGCGGTGGGGGGCGTGATCCTTCCGTTCATCGGAGGTTATGGCTCCGCTCTTGCTTTCGGCATGACGCAAGCGCATGCCTTGTTCTTCGGCTTGCTCTTCTGCGCCACGTCGGTCAGCATTTCGGTACAAACGTTGAAGGATATGAATCAGCTCGGCTCTCGCGAAGGAACGACGATACTCGGTGCGGCCGTGGTGGACGATGTGCTTGTTGTTGTTTTGCTTGCCGTCATGATGAGCCTATTGGGGACTGGGACAGGTGCCGAAGAGGTATCCATCGCGTTATTGATCGGCAAAAAGCTTTTGTTTTTCGTGGTGGTCATCGCCGCAAGCGTCTTCCTTGTCCCGCGCGTCATGAAATGGATGGCGCCCCTGCGCGTCACCGAAACCGTCATTACGGCAGGGTTGATTATTTGTTTCGGCTTTTCTTACTTTGCCGAATGGATGGGCGTTGCCGGAATTATCGGTGCATTTGCGGCAGGTATTGCCATCTCGCAAACCGGCTTCAAACAAGAGGTAGAGCATAAAATCGAGCCCATTGCCTACAGTATCTTCGTGCCCGTATTCTTTGTCAGCATTGGACTTAACGTTACTTTTGAAGGTGTAGGTTCGCAAATCGGCCTGATCGTCGTCATCAGCCTCGTCGCCATCGTCACGAAGCTGCTCGGGGGCGGTGCAGGCGCCTTATTAACCGGATTCGATCGGAAGTCGGCGCTGGCCATCGGTTCAGGCATGATTTCCAGGGGAGAGGTTGCCCTGATTATCGCATCGACGGGGCTTGCCTCCGGACTGCTGGACAGCCAGTATTTCACAAGCGTCGTCATTATGGTGATTGTGACCACTCTGGTAACGCCGCCGCTGTTGAAATTGACGTTTGCGAGGAAAAAAGGGACGGATCGGATTGAAGAAGACGTTAAACAGTCCGGTGTTCACGGATAATTATCTGTGTTATCCCCGTACTTTTCCAAACGGAATATTCGGTGAACAGTCCATGCTTTCCGATGCAGCTTTCTTTCAGTAAGCTTTTAAGCGACTGCTTCGCTTCTTCCCCCCGTATTAAGCATTCGCAATTGGACTCTGCTGAGAGACGATGTTATTGTCAATATGCTTTGTTACAGCTATACTGGATCTATCATATAATCCGGTCGTGAAGCACACGCCGCTTTGACATATATCCTTACCTTCATGGGTGAGGTGATTGTCGGAGCGGCTTTTTGCGTTCATGTTTATTGGCACGAGCGCTCGATGGTGCAGAACGCCGCAACCGTAGACGGTAGATGAAAGTGGATTAGAACATCATACGATCCAAACGATATGAAGGAGTTGAACAAGTTCAATGGCCATTGGTTTTGAGGAAACCTATGAGAAATGGTTACAATCGTTGTTGGCCGGAGAGACCAACCCGAGAAGGAGGACAAGAATTGAAAACGGTCTGGAACATGACACGTTGGAGTTTTTAGCAATGTCTGGTTTCCGGCTGTTGGAAGCTTCAGACACTTGCAGCCTGAAGGGGAGGTACGCGACTTTCACAACAGTTATCGATATCTCGATTTGGCCTACCTGCCCGGTAACGGTGTCAAAGGGGGCATCGAAATCCAGGGATATGGACCTCATGCCCGCGATCTGGACGTTCGCCGTTTCAAGGATTTATGCTAGAGGCATTGTCTACTCACACTAGATGGTTGGACCTTTCTACCGATTGCGTATCTCTCCATTAAGGACGAACCTAAACGGTGCCAACAGCTGGTGCTGGCGTTTATCGGCCCCTTGGCGCTGAATTGGGTCGAAGCAGAAACCGTGCGGTTTGCCAGACGTTTGCTGCGTCCCTTTACGCCGGCTGAGTTGGCTGCCCATTTGAGAGTGACCGACCAGCATGCGCGCCGAATTCTGCACAGTATGGTGGATCAACAGGTTCTGGAAGTAGCCAACGGCCAGGAAAGGTACCGTACCTATATGTTACGAACCTGAGACACCTTATTCCCTGCTTCTCGTGCAGGCTCATTTTCTAACGAACTTTAGACACGTTATTTGGGAGTTAAATGTATTTCTCTGGCCCAATACTCCAAATAGCGACGCTCAGGTTCGTTACAAGTATTAGCGCCCCTAAAACATATAATTAAGACGCCTCATGTTCGTTAGGGTTTGGGTAGCTGATTCGCGTTCACACGGGTAGGTTTATATCAACTATAAACCGAAAACAAAAAAGACCACTCCGTATAAAAAGAGGTCTTTGTCCTTGCCGTATACATCAGCTTGTCCATATCAAGTAATGACGCCTACGTAAAATCCGATCGAAATAAACACCACGCACCATATGAACGCACCAATGCCGGATACGACAACATATCTTCCAAAGGCCATACGGCTTATTCCCGAGAAGCAGCACATCAAATGGCGAATGCCGGGAATGAAGTATCCAAGAATGATCGACCAGTATCCATATTTCTGAAACCAGGTCTCTACCCTGATCAAACGTTTGGGGTTAACGCCGATCCATTTGCCGTACTTTTCCACCAAGGGCCTGCCTGCTTTTTTGCCGATGGTGTAGCTGAGCAGCCCGCCGGTAAAGGCCCCTCCAAAGCTGACAACGATGGATGCGGAATAATTCAAGACCGAGATCGAGGCGAGATAACCGACAAAGGTCATCATCACCTCATCCGGGATTGGCATGCCGATGACGCCAAGGGCCAGCAGTCCGTAAATGGCAAAGTAGCCGTACTGGCCGATAAACTCTTTTGCTAACTCCATACTGTGTCGCTCCTTACCTCTTGCTTCGATTCCACGAGATCCTTCTCTCTTGCGGGGCTAACACCTGTTTCAATGATGGAAAACGAATTTGGCTAACCATTAGTGCGGATAAAACGACAATAACCAGGTAAGCGACACCATGCGTAAAATACGGACTCCAGAGGGCGAAAAAGGACATCAACCCGCCCGCAAACGTAATCGGCATGCCGACAAAACCGTTCGTCGCCGTCTTCTGGCAATTGTAACGCGCCAAACGAAGCGCACCGCATACCGGGAACAATGCCGTCAGTGCCATGCCCAGCACACCCACGCTGCCCATGGAATTCAAATATAAAATCAGCACCGGGGCTGTCCCGAAGGATACGACATCCGCCAGAGAATCCAGCGCTTTGCCGAAGTCGCCCTCACAATGCAGTTTACGTGCGGCAAAACCGTCAAACAGGTCAAAAAACATCGCAACCCAAATCATCGTAACCGCCAGCGCGAATTCGCCATGAATGGCCATGATGATCGCCAGCATGCCCGAAGCCAGATTGCCCAGCGTTAAAATGGACGGTAAAGCTTTCATAGACTAACTCCCTTTCGTACTAATCATTAGGAAAAATAATATAAAAACGAACTCCATCAGGCGTGTTTTCCACGCCGTAGCTGCATCCGTGCAGGTCAAGAATTTGCTTCGCAATGGCCAGACCCAGACCGGTCCCGCCCATTTTGCGATTGCGGGAGCGCTCCACGCGGTAGAACCTCTCCCAAATATATTGGCGATCGGCTTCCGAAATGCTTTCTCCTTTGTTCTCGATGGAAATGCGCACCCGGCCTTCAAGCCTGTTGATTTCAATCATAATATCGGTTTTCGGCACGGCATGGCGGATCGCGTTCATTAACATGTTATATATGACTTGCTCCAGTTTGCCGCGATCCCCTTCCACCGTCTGTTCCGTTGTGGCAGCCAGCACCACGTCCAAATGTTTTTCTTTCAGCTGCGGGCCAAGCCGCCCGGCAATATCTTCAACCATGTCCACAAGGTCGACCGCTCCCATCGTTAACTTGATCGCTTGCGATTCCAGCCGAACGAGATCAAGCATCTCTTCCACCATCGTCTCCATCTTGGCGGCCTCATCGGCGATGATTTCGATGTAGCGTTCTTTTTTGCTTTCGCTCACACCATCCTTAAGGCCTTCAGAATACCCTTTGATGATGCTAAGCGGCGTTTTGAGCTCATGGGACGCATCGGCGAAAAATTCCCGCTGCCGCTTTTCGATACGCTGCTTCATTTCCATGTCTGATCGCATTTGGCTGTTGGCCTGCCGCAGTTCCTTAAGCGTCTGGTCCAGCGTTGTCGACAACGCGTTCAGACTATCGGACAGGCTGCCGATTTCATCGTTGCGCCGGATGGGCGACCGTACAGTGAAATCCAGCGTGGACATTTTTTTGGCCACATGGTTCAGCGAAAGCAGCGGTTTCGTAACAATCCGGGATAATAACAGGGACAGGAACACAATCAACACGACGGCTGCAATTCCGAAATAGGCATAGAACAACTGCGTTGCTTCGCCGGCCTCTCTCATTTCCTGCAAAGAGGTCAACGAAAACAACAATTGGTTTGGGGAACCGTTGCTGCTGTGCACGGCAGCGATGGTGATAACATTGCGCACGCCGCTCCAGCTGTCGGTCCATTCCTCACTGATCATTTTCCCATCTGCCAGGCTGAGCTGATCTTCCGTCGACAAGGGAAAGCGACTGTCCAGTGCCTGCACCAGCAAACCCTGCCGCTGGCTCCAGGTGGACAGATTCGGAAGAACCACTTCCGTAATGACGCCTTTCCAATCTTGAACGGGCTCCCCCAATTCCTGAAAATCCTCAATCCCCCACACGGTGGAACTGTCATCCCTGATCTTGAAAGGATAGACCATCGTATCGTCCTGGGCGGCACTCGCCGGACCCGTCACGTTCAACGGCTTCCCGAATCTCAGGTGCGTGGCAATCCATCCGGCATTTTCGCTGTTGATGAACAACGACAAAGATACTTTGATCTTGCTCCCGTCTTCCAGTTGCAGGGTAACGTGAAAAGGATCGTTTACCAGTTTGCCGGTCTTCGTCAGGATGACGAGATGCGACTGGCTTTGTCGCATGAATCTCCCCGTTTCCTTTGCCAGCTGCATGTCGCTCCATCCGCCCGCTGCATATTGGCGTTCGAAGTTGGCGAGTTTTTTCTTGACGCTGCTGATCTTCTGATGCTGATAAAAATCGGGAAACCAGGCCAGTTGGGCAACCATCGTCGTTCCGTATAAAAGAATAAGAAAGCCCGCCATGATCAGAAACAGCTTGATCGTAATGCCGTTGCGTCTCATACCTCCGCCTCGAACCGGTATCCGGTGCCGATGACGGTCCGGATGCATCTCGCTTCGTCCCCAAGCTTGCTGCGCAGCTTCTTGATATGGGTATCCACCACCCGGGAATCGCCGTCGAAATCGAATCCCCATACCCGATTTAATATAGCGTCACGGGATAACACGATGCCTTGATTGCGTGCCATGTAGAGCAGCAATTCATATTCTTTGGGCGCAAGCTCGATCTCCGCCCCGTTCTTCTCCAGCCTTCTTGCCCATGGGTCCAACACGGCTTCGCCGAAACGAATGACGCCCTGCTCCCTGCTGAGCGCGCCTTCCACCCGTTTCATTAGCGTCTCTGCCCGTGCGACCAGCACGCGTGGGCTAAAAGGTTTAGTCACATAATCGTCCACGCCAAGATGGAAGCCATGAATTTTGTCATCATCCTCTGACTTTGCCGTCAGCATGATAATAGGTACGGTCGATTTGGAACGAATATGCCCGCATAACGTCCAACCGTCCATTTCCGGCATCAGTACGTCGAGAATGACAAGGTCCACCTGGTGAAGTTCAAACAATTCCGAAGCTTCAACGCCGTTCTCCGCTTCGATCACGTTCCATTGTTCTTTTATGAAATAATCGGCCACAATCTCGCGAATGCGGCTCTCGTCTTCCACCAGAAGCACTGTTCTGACCATGACCGACTCTCCTTTTATCTTTCTTTCATTAACATAACGAGTCCATGTGTCGTTCATGTGTCCTCTCCAATGAAGGAAGGTATAATGATGTATACGAATAATACATGTAAGAAGTTACTAATTTAACCAAGGCTCCGCACAAAAAAAGGTTGTCAACGAGCCTGCCTGCCCATTGACAACCACCACATTCGATCCCTTTTTCTCAGGTTTGCTTCTAATTACGGCGTCTATCCGTTCTGTTTATCCAAACGGTGCGCCATATGCAACGTCGGGCCGACAAAACGATTCAGCGGGAATCCTCCGGCAATCGCTTTGGTTACGAAGGCTTTTCCTTCGCGAACGGCGTCCTTCACGGACAATCCGCGTGCCAGGCCTGCGGTTATTGCCGCAGAAGTGGTGCAGCCCGCGCCATGCGTATAACCGGAGCCCACGACATCGGCTTCAAACCATTCGTAGTTTTTACCGTCATAAAGAAGGTCCATCGCTTTTCCCGGATTGATCACGCCTCTGTCCTTAATCAGGACGTGCTTTGCTCCGTGATCGTGAATGGCGGCGGCAGCCTCCTCCATTTTCTCTTTGGAACGGATCGGACCACTCTTGGCCAATTGCGAAGCTTCGAACAGGTTCGGCGTCACCAGATCGGCGCCAGGCAGCAAAAATTCGATCATGGCTTCCGTATTTTCGGGTTGCAGCACTTCATCCGTGCCTTTACACACCATAACAGGATCAATGACGATCTGCGGCAAACCGCTGCGGCGAACGTGTTTGGCCACGAGCTCGATAATATCGACGGAACCGAGCATGCCCGTTTTCATGGCATCAAAGCCGATGCCGTCCAGGACCGTGCGAAGCTGCGCTTCCACCACATTCAGCTCCACCGGGAAAACCTGGTGATCCCATGTCTCGGGTTCCATAGCTACAACCGTCGTCAGCACGGTCATGCCGTAAACGCCAAGCTCCTGGAATGTTTTTAAATCAGCTTGTATTCCTGCACCGCCGCTCGTATCCGAGCCGGCAATAGTCAATGTTTTTGGAATTGTCATGATAGTCGCATTCTCCTTCGTGGTTCAGTTGACCTTATCCTATCCCTTGTAAGAGCGGATGTCAATGGCCTCAGAAGCCCGCTGGAGAAGGGGTTTCCCCGGATTTCAATGCACGTCCTTCATCTCCAGGCGATGCATGGACATCGAAGCAATCCACAGCCCAACGAGGCCAAGCGCAACAGGAATCACGATGATCGTATTGATGGATACGGAAGGACCGTTAACGCCCGAGCACACGACGAAAACAAGCAGGACGGAAGCAACGATCGTCGATGTCGCCGAATGTTTGCGCATGCCGAAAAATAAAGGAATGAGGGCCATTGCCGCGGCCGAAAGCGAACTGATTGTGTATTTTACCAACAGCAGACCGATCTCTTCCATAGTTACCGAGTCGCCGATAAATGGATAATAATGATTGACCGTCATCAAGGCAGCCCCCATCAGCAGGTCGGTAAACAGGATCATGGCAAACGTGAAGGCAAAAACGATGATCAATTTGGCGGCAATCAGCTTATGGCGTTTAATCGGATAAGTAAACATCACGCTCATCGTTTTATTTTTGTATTCACTGATGATCATCCTGGACAGCAAAGCCCCCGCAAATACGATATACACTGCCCTCGAAAACGTATCAATTAGGATGAAGGAAACAGCATGCGTTGAAAACGCGTAGTCTTCTGCTCCCCAATCCACAATTCCAATCATGATTAAAAAAGCGAGAATGATCGAATTCGCAATGGCTGCGTACATAAAGTTCCGGGAGAACCGATGTTTGCGCCATTCCAGTGAAATCAATTTAAGCAACGTCATCATCCCCCTTTACCAAGTTGATGAAGTGCTCCTCCAAAGAGTGTGCCCGTTTGAAGACCGATTCAATCGCCACGTCATGCCGGACTAACCCGGTTGTCAGGTCTGCCGGGGACAGGCCCGGATCGTACACGCGCAAAGTGCGCTCATTCAACAGCTTGTAATTGTTCAGCTTCAACTCGTGTTCCATCACGTAAGCCGCCCTGCTGGCATCGACGACCTGCAATTCAATGTACTCCCCATGCGTGGTGCGAATTTCCTCCATCGACACTTCCTCGATCAGCCGCCCGCGTCGAATGACGCCGACCGTGTCTGCCATCTGTTCGATCTCGCCGAGGATGTGGCTGGAGATGATCAGCGTAATCCGGTATTCCGAACGAAGCATCTTGAACAACTCGCGCAGTTCCTTGATGCCGATCGGATCAAGACCGTTGATCGGTTCGTCCAGAATAAGGAGTTCAGGTGTGGTGATCAGCGCTCTCGCTATGCCTAGCCGTTGTTTCATGCCCAGCGAGAAATCCCGGACCGGCTTATTACCCGTATCTTTCAGGCCCACCGTCTCCATCATGCTGCCAATAACCTGTTTGTTGTGAAATCCCATGTATTCGCAATGCAGCTCCAGGTTTTCCCTTGCGGAAAGCTTGTCGTAGAAAACAGGATATTCGATGATGCTGCCCATACGTTTGAGAACTTCATAGGAAGATGGGGTCAACTTTTCCCCGAACAGTTCGATTTCGCCGCCCGTCGGTTTCACGAGATTGGTCAACATTTTCATCAGTGTTGTTTTGCCTGCCCCGTTCGGACCCAGCAGCCCGTAAATTTCGCCCTGTTTGATATTCAGGCTGACATTGGATACGGCCTCTGATCCTTCATAAGCTTTGGTCACGCTAATCGTGCGCGCAATATATGTCATCGTTCTCGCATTCTCCTTTGGTACAGTCCCCGGCGGGTCGTTATATCTATATTATAAAGAGAGAAACCGTCATTTCTATTACTCGAAACTTACAAAAATCTTAAGCTCGGCATCATATCTCCCTAACAAAAACCCCGCGGGGCATCTAACCGCCCTGCAAGCAAACGGAAAATACGGTTTCCTCATACGGAACGCTGTGCAAACCGATGCTTCCGCCCATGCGCTCCACAAGCCGTTTGGTGATGGTCAAGCCGAGGCCGCTTCCCTGATAGAGCCGGTTTCGGGAATCTTCCAGCGTGTACATTCGCTCAAATACGTGATCGTGCTCCCGTTCGGGAATACCCCTTCCCTGATCGCGGACGCTGATAACGACCGTTCCGTTTTCCTGCTTATCGACCGACAGACCGAGCACTTTGCCGTCTGCCCCGTATTTCATGGCATTGGTCACGAGATTATCGAGCACACGTTCAAGGGCCTCTTCGTTGGCTCTGACGAACACGTCCTCATCGGGAATGGACAGCTCGACCTGCATTTCCAAGTTTGTCAACAACTCGTAAAACGAAAGCACCTTCAATCGGCACAGCTCGCTGGCATTGACCCGGTCCATAGTTAACTCCACATCCCCCGACTCCAGCTTGGCCAGGTTAAAAAAGGAAAGAATCAGGCGCAGCACCTCTTGCGTTTTGTCATGCAGCTTGGCGGTCATCGCCGCTCGTTCGGCTTCGGTAAGCTCTGTACGGTGAAGCAGCGTTTCGCTGTAACCGAGCACAACGGTAAGAGGTGTTTTCAAATCATGCGAAATGTTGGAGAGCATATGGCGTATTTCCTTTTCCTGATTGGCATAACGCGCGCCTGTCCGGTGTGCGTGGTCCAGCAGCAAGTTGACGTCGGTCAGAATTTGCCTGATCTGAGGGTCGCTGCTGAACAGCAGCACCCTCTCGTAACTGCCTTCGTTAAGAATGGATGCCACTTTGTCGTGGATGTAGGTTAACTGCCGAGATCGTTGATGAAGTTTGGTTGCCAAGATCGCAACGACCAGAACCAGAACGGCGCTGAAGCCGCATACCACCCAGATCACCCCTGCCCCACCTCCAGTTTGTATCCGATGCCCCACAGCGTTTTAATATATTGGGGCTCAGACGGGTCGGCCTCTACCTTCTCCCGCAAACGGCGCATGTGCACATTGATGATATTTTCATCGCCATAGTACATGTCCTCCCACACCGAAGCGTAGATTTGCGCCTTTGTATACACTTTGCCCGGATGGGCAGCGAGCAGTTTCAAAATGCCGAATTCCTTGGATGTCAGCTTTACAGGTATGCCGTCGCGTTCTACTTCATACGTCTCCAGATCAATGACAAGCCCGCCGATGGAAATGCGTTCCGATTTTGATTTTTCGGTTGCGGCCGGCGCCTGCGCTCCGGCATAGTTGGCCCGGCGAATCGCCGCTTTGATCCGGGCAGTCAATTCGATAAGCGAAAACGGCTTCGCCACATAATCGTCAGCGCCGAATCCCAAACCAAGCGCCTTGTCCACGTCTCCATCCTTGGCAGATAAAATCAACACGGGTACCAAACTAACGGCGCGGATGGCCTGAAGAACATCCATCCCGTTTTGATGCGGCAGCATGAGGTCAAGAATGACCAGATCGAAATCCTTCTGCCGATCCATAAACAACTTCTCCGCCTCCAGTCCGTCATATGCATAGTGCACCTCATAGCCCTCATTTTCCAAATAAGGTCCCACCATCTCGCTAATCGAGCGATCATCCTCTACTAGCAGCAATCGATAAGCCGGCACAAAATCCCCCCAACAAACGTTTTCTCTAATTACCGCACAGTTTGCGAAAATTGGCAATGAACGGCTGCATCACAACATCAGCATATCGATTCTGCTCTCCAGAATAAAGACGCAAAAACCCGGGGCACGCTTGTCGGGAAGCGATTCACCGGGTTTAAATCGGATACTTCATATCGTTAATCTTTATGCACTATGCCTTTTCGCTGCGAATCCAGCACATGCCGATGGTTCCCGCACCTGCATGGATGCCTACAACGGAGATGAACGGCATGATCTCGGTTTTCAGTTTGGGCAGAAGGGACGCGATCTGCTGTTTGATGGACAGTGCTTCCTCGTGATTATCGGCATGCATGATGCAAACATGCTTTATTTTCTCCATATCCAGTTTGAGCACGTCCAGAATGCGCTGCTTGGCGCGTTTGAACGTACGGATTTTATCGTTGACCACCACTTTGCCTTCCTCAAAGCGCAGCAGCAGATGTATCTTGAGCAGCTGGCTGAGGAGCAATTGCGTTCCCGATACCCTTCCGCTTCGATGAAGCTGTTGCAGGCTGGCCGGAATGATATAAAAAGACATTTGTTCGATCATGCCTTCGATGTGCGATTTGATCTCGGATGCGGTGCAGCCTTTTTTCTGCAATTCCAGTCCGGCCAAAATCATTTCCCGAAGAGGGTACGCCCCTGCCATGGAGTCAATTGCAGTCACCTCCACTTCCGCAATTTCCGCCGCTTGCATCGATGTGTTCAGCGTTCCGCTAAGGCCGGTTGAGCAATGTATGGCGATGATTTCGTCATACTCCCCCTTTAGCGATTCATATAAGGCAACGAATTCGCCTATGGGCGGCTGTGACGTGCTAGCCCGGGAAGCTTCGGCGAGCTTCTCGTAAAACTGCTCCGGCGATAGTTCCTCCGTCTCGCGGAAACATTCTTCTCCAAATACGATGCGCAGCGGCACAATATACACGTGGTTTTGCCGTGCGAAAGCGGGTTCGAGCGTGCTTGTGCTGTCGGTGACCCATGCAATTTTCTTCATGACATCCTTCTCTCTTGCCGGATTGGTGATCCTGCATTTTTTCTCCAATGACATGCCCGGCTTGTTATTTTTGGGGGTTAATCATTCATGGTGTAAACGATTACGACCATACCCTTCCAGTATATAAGAACAGACCTGCCGCTGTCTTGCCGGCCATCGCGGAAGCGCTTCATAAATACCGTATTTTTCTAAAAAAATGTCTTGCCCGTGAAGGAATAAATTGGTATGATGTTGTCCTTCTCTCTTTTTCGCCTTGACTGAAGTGAACGGAAACGCCGTTCAATACACTTATCGGAGGTGTCACATGCTTTATCTTACGTTGGCTTCCAAAGCCTACGCCCGAAATTTGCAATACCGCGGGGCCCATATGGTTCACAACCTGGCAAGCGCCATGTTTGGGTACATGTATGCCTGCCTCTGGATCGGGATCGGGGCCGATCATTCACTCGGGGAATACGGGACACAGGGGATGGTCAGTTACATTGCGTTTACGCAAGCTTCCCTCTGGATTTCGGGTTTCATGACTCAAGGCCTCGGCATACCGGCTGCGGTCAGGACAGGGCAGATTGCGCTCGACCTGATGCGACCGGTTCACCTGTTCACCCAATTGGTGGCTCGGGAATGGGGCCAAATCGCCTACCAGTTTTTGTACAAAAGCATCCCCATCTACTTACTCTTCACCATTGTTTTTTCCCTGTCATGGCCTTCACAGGCCGAAACCCTGTTTACTGCAGCAATGGCTCTCGCCGGTGCGTCCTACCTGTCGATCTGCATGAATTACCTGATCGGGGCCACCGCGTTGTGGACGACCGAATCATCGTGGCTGCAATGGGGCAACCATGCCATGATCAATCTGCTGGCCGGATTTTTCATCCCGCTGGAATGGCTGCCGGACTGGCTGGAACGTGTTGCATGGCTGTCGCCTTATCCTTATTTGTTATATGTACCCACCCGAATCTATCTGGGCTATGAAACCGGCTCCCTGCTCTGGGGAACCTTGTTTTGGTGCGTACTTATGACCGGGTCCTGTCTGCTTGCCACCCATTTGCTGCGGCGCAAGGTGGAGGTGCAAGGCGGATGAAAAAGACATCCTGGTTTTCGTTATATACCATGCTCATTCGGGCAAGCATCCGCAGCCGGATGCAGTACAAATTCAACTTCATCCTCGCTTCTGTCCTGGCCGCGCTGATTCAAATCTGCGAATTTCTCATGGTCGCCCTTGTCCTGCACAAATTCGGTGCCATTCGCGGCTGGTCGCTGCATGAAATCGGATATCTGTTCGCCATGATGACGCTGTCCAAAACGCTCTACCGCTCCTTCGCAAACGAAGTGCATCACCTGGAAAAATACCTGGTCGGCGGCGAATTAGACCAGCTGTTAACCCGGCCCATGCCCGTTCTCCTGGCGCTGCTTCCGCAAAACTTTCGCATTATGGCCGGCGAGGTGCTGCAGGGCGGTTTCATTCTGTGCTGGTCGCTCGCCGGCATGATGCAAAACGGACAGATTGGATGGACGGCCATCCCGCTATCTTTGCTTATGATCGTTACCGGGGCCGTGATCCTGTTTTCCATCGGTCTGGCGACCGCCACCCTTGGATTCTGGACGACACGCATCGAGGAACTGCAAACGATTACCGAGGATGCCGCACGTACGGCGGCGCAATACCCGCTGACGTTGTATCCCAAATGGATGTCAGGCTTCCTGCTGACGGTCATTCCCGTCGGTTTCGTCAATTACATTCCTTCGCTCTATCTGTTGCGGGGACAAGGAGGAGCGTGGGTATTGGCCGCTGTCGCTGCCGTTGCCGCAATCTGTCTGGCTGCCAGCCTCCGCTTCTGGAAATTCGGCATGACCAAATACCAAAGCACGGGAAGTTAAAGGAGGACATCTGCCATGAACATGATTACGGCAAACCAGTTGCAAAAGGAGTTTCGAACGCCAGTCGTGAGCGAAGGCCGCTTCTCCGGCTTGCGCACCCTGTTTTCAAGACAGTATCGCACCAAAGAGGCTGTCCGGGATATCAGCTTTGAGATCGCCCAAGGCGAATTTGTAGGGTATATCGGGCCCAACGGTGCAGGCAAATCCACCACAATCAAAATGCTGACAGGCATTCTTCACCCCACATCGGGGGAAGTTTTGCTGGCAGGCATGAACCCTCATCGCGAGCGCCGCAAAAGCGTGCGTCGCCTCGGCGTTGTATTCGGTCAGCGCAGCCAGCTCTGGTGGGACCTGCCGGTGAAGGATTCATACGACATTTTGGCTGAAATGTACGGGGTTCGTGCTTCCGACAAAAAACGGCGGCTGGACCAGTTCGCGGATCTGCTGGATCTGGAATCTTTCTGGGCTACGCCGGTCCGCAAGCTATCACTCGGACAACGCATGCGGGCCGATCTGGCCGCCTCCATGCTGCATGATCCGGAGCTGCTGTTTCTCGATGAACCCACCATTGGGCTCGACGTCAACGCCAAACGAAATATCCGTCAGTTTCTGAAAACATTGAATGAAGAATTCGGCAAAACAATACTGCTCACCACCCACGATATGGATGATATTGAGCAGCTGTGCAGCCGTGTCATGGTCATCAACCACGGCCAGCTTACGTATGACGGCAGCATTCCGGCACTGCGTGACACGATTGGCCTGCCTACGCTGATTCAAGTCACCTATCGCAATGGGTTCCGCAGGCCGCATACGTTACCTGCTTCGATTCACATCGCCAATGTGGAGGAACGGGTTGTCACGGTGGAAGTCAATCGGAAGGAATGGCGCACGATGGATATTCTGAAACAGCTGGAGCAATGGGGAGAGATTGAGGATGTCGAGATGAAGGAACCCGACTTCGAAGACATAATCCATCGCGTGTACTGAGCTATATCGCAAGCGTTGTTCGGCGGAAGCCCGATCTGGTCAAATTAGGCTCCTGCCTGTTCATTTGCCGTTTCGAACATGGGGGACATGACGTACTGTAGTAGTGGAGGTGAAGCGTCATGTTGGTCACAAAACATAGACTTGCGGCATCTACCCCCTATGCCACTCCCTACTATATAGTTAGAGCAGCCAGGCCGGGGCCGGTCATGATGATTACTGCAGGCATTCATGGAAATGAAACGGCGAGCATGACGGCCGCGCAGAAACTGGTAAACGATTGCGATACGGAAAGCGATTACATTCGGCGCGGGTTGTTGATTGTCGTTCCACGGGTGAACCAACAGGCATACAGTCGCAAAATCCGCGGCAAACCGGACCTGAATCGCACTTTTCCGCGAAAAAAATCAGGCAAAGCGACTCATCCACTCGCTTCAGCGCTATTCAAGCTTGCTTTAAAACATCACCCGGACTGGTGGCTTGACCTGCATGAAGCGAATGGATTATCCCAATTAAGCCGAAACGTGCTTGGACAGACACTCATCACCAATCCAGGAAGCAGCGCAATTCCTGCCTGCAGAAGGGCGATTCAGCGAATAAACCGGACCATTCCCAGACGTGATCTGCATTTCAACTTAAAGCAGCACGAATTGCCGGGGTCTGCCCGTACCGCAGCAAACCTGGTCCTTCAGGCACGTTCCGTGACCGTTGAAACGTGCTGGAGTCTGAAACGTTCGGATCGTATCCAATATCAGTCGGAAATGCTGCATCACTTCCTTAAGGAAGCTCGCATGATTTAAATCTAAGCATGGCGAAACCGCTGCGCTTTAGCGTAACGTTTGTTCAACGATAAAACCACCGTCTCCATAACTATGGAAAGCGGTGGTTTTTTGAATACATGCGATACCTATTTAGATATTGAACTCCAGATTCCATTTGCAAAGCTCTATTTGCATGCAGGGTCCGACCGAGAAAGCCGAGATGCCTGTGGCATCCGGACCAGGATAGATGCGCGCCGTCATCACCTGCTCTCCCCCCTGAATAAATACTTCAACCGAAGAGACGTCCACAAAAATTCGCAATTCCAATCGCCCCTGCTGCAATTCAACCTGCGTTGCCCGTTCTCCACCTGGGCCGCTTCCAGCTAGATCCCGATTAAGGGAAAGCCTCTGCCGTTCCACATCATACGAAATAACCGTTTCCTGTCCGTGGCCTGTGCGCAGCTTTAATCCAAACTGCTCGGCTTGCCCGGCTTCAAACACAGCATGCAGTTCGTAACAATTCCCATGCATGCCTGGATCACATGTCCCATCCAGCGAGGCACGGTACTGCTCCATGCCTTCTGCACGATAACGCGTAAGCTCCGCGACGGGCAAAAAATGCAATCGATCGCCCTTCAAGACAAGCTCGCGCGGCAAGGTCATTGCTCCAGCCCATCCGTGCCCTTGCTGCGTGGGTATATCCGTCTCCCAAGTTTCCATCCAAGCCATCATAATCCGGCGTCCTTGCTCATCCACCATCGTTTGGGGGGCGTAGAAATCAAACCCGCAATCCAGCGGATGGTATTGTTCATAGTCAAGCACGCCTCGTTCCACATCGAGGGAACCAACCATATATACTGTGGAATGCAAATTCCGATAGTTGTCCATCTGGGCCGGCATCCGCTGAGGTGACATGATTAGGACGTCCTTGCCACCAAGGGAAAACAGGTCGGGACATTCCCAATTGTCCCCAAGCGTTCCATCACTTTGCGCCAAAACGTTCACATAGCTCCATGTCTCGAGATCGTCAGAACGGTACAGCAGAATGACTCCCTGCCCTGCCCCATCATTCGAGCCCAATACGCAATAATAGCTGGCATCGCGCATAAACACCTTCGGGTCCCGGAAATCCTTGGAGCTGGTATGCTGCGGAATCTGATCCACACGGATGACCGGGTTCAGCGGGCTTTTGACGAAATCAATGCCATTGTCCGATACAGCCAGATTTTGCGTTTGGATATAATCGTTCTCTTTGTCGGGTCCAGTTATGACATGTCCGGTATACAGGAGCACCAAATTCCCATCCTTCACAATGGCGCTTCCAGAGAAGCACCCTCCGCTGTCGTATGTCTGATCCGGAGCGAGCGCAATCGGCAGATAGGACCACTTCACCAGATCCTTACTTACGGCATGTCCCCAATGCATCGGCCCCCATACTGGCGAATATGGGTAATGCTGATAGAAAACATGATAGAACCCGTTGTAATAGATCATCCCGTTAGGATCGTTCATCCACCCTGCTTCGGGCATCAAATGATAATTGAGCCGGTATGTTGGGTCGATATGGCTGTGCTGGTCCGCAATATATCCATCGGCTTTCTCCCGCGTGTACCTCGGTTGTTCGTTCGCCTGCAATGGGCCAGCCCACGCTTTCTTTTCAGATGATTCCTGATTCATTAGCCTTCCACTCCTGTCTCTCTATGTGTATCAACAGATCATCGTTATTTGATGGAGCCTTGCATTACTCCTTGAATGATATACTTTTGGGCAAACATATACACGAGCAGCACGGGCAGCAGCGTCAGCACCAAACCAGCCATCAGTGGCCCGTAATCGACCGTGTAGGTGCCATAGAAGTAAAACGTAGACAACGGCAGCGTCCGCTGCTCGGATGAAGTCAGCACCAGGGACGGAAGCAAAAAGTCATTCCATATCCATAACACATTCAGCACCGTAATCGTCACGCTCGTTGGTAAAAGCACCGGCAGTACGATTTTGAAAAACGTTTGAATCCTGCCGCAGCCATCCATTAACGCCGCCTCTTCCAATTCGAGAGGGATGCTTTTGATGAAACCGTGATAGATGAAAACCGCCAGCGGGCTGCCAAAACCGATATACATGTAAATGAGGGACCATTTGTTATCCAGCAGGTTAAGCGAACCGTAAATTTTCACCAAGGGGATCATAATCGCCTGGAAAGGGATAATCATCGCAGAAACCATCAGAAAAAAAAGGTACTGGTTAAGCCGGCTTTTATGCCGAACGAAGAAATGCGCCGTCATTGCCGCGAGCAGGGCAATCAGCACAACTGCAGTTATCGTGATCAGCAGCGAGTTCCCGAATGCGGATACATAACCCATTTTAGTGAACGCACTTACATAGTTATCCCATCGAAAGGCGGACGGCAGTCCCAGCGGATCGGACGTAATGACCTGGTTTTCCTTGAACGAATTGATGATCAGCAGCAAAAAAGGAAACACAAACAGAACAACGGCGATCACTAGTAAAAAGGATTTGCTCCAGGAGATGATGCGTGATTGTCCTGCCATTATGCCTCAACCTCCAGTTTTTTGCTAAAGTAGACCTGAAGCAGCGTAACGGTGGCAACAAGTATAAACAGTACAAATGCCTCCGCCTGGCCCAACCCGTAATCACGCGCCAGAAAAGCCTGTTCATAAACGTGCATCGAAACCATTTCCGTGCTTTTGAAGGGGCCTCCGCTCGTCAGTGAAACGTTAAGGTCGTACACCATAAAACCTCGTTGAAGGGAAAGAAACACACATACGATAAAAGAGGGAACCATCAACGGCAATACGATGCGCATTAACATTCTGCGGCTGCCAGCGCCGTCAATGCTCGCTGCTTCCATCACGTCCTTGGGCACATTCATGAGCCCCGCAATATAGATCACCATCATGTACCCTGCATACTGCCACACCGTAACAATCACGAGTGCCCAAAAGGCTTTGTCAGGGTCCGCGAGCCAGGAAGCGCCAAACAGCGCGATGTTCAGCTTTTGTCCGGCGAACACCAGCACCTGATTGAAGATAAATTGCCATATGAATCCCAACACAATGCCGCCGACCAGATTTGGAAGGAAAAATCCCGCCCGAAACCAGCCTTGTCCCCGCATTCCCCGAGTAACGGCATAGGCCAGCAAAAACGCGACGGCGTTGGTCAGCAATACGGTGATGAACACATATTCCAGCGTCATGGCAAACGAAGTCCAGAACACCTTATCCTTGAATACGCCAACGTAATTCGCCCAGCCGACAAAACTTTGCTCCACGGCGATGCCGTCCCAGTTGGTAAACGTCAAATAAATACCGTATAAAAAAGGAACAATCATCACAGTAGCAAAGGCCAGCAGCGTGGGTCCCGTAAAAACCAGTCGTGTGCGCAAGCGCGCCCACATTCCTTTTTCGGTCAGCATGGTCATCCTCCATCCACTTCCGGTTTTGAATGCCGTTTTTTCGGCCGGAGGCCAACCAGGTTTGGATCATCATTCTCTGCCTGGGGCACTCCGGCTTAACGGCTGTATGTTTAGGCATGCGTCAGAGTCAGTGCAGTTCAAGAGCCTCGTCTCACCACAACTCTTCCCTGTTACGGTTATTTCACGTTTGTCCAATAGGACTGGATTTCCTTCGCAAGTTCGCCCCGATCAATGACATCCGCCAAATACTTCTGCATGGATGCCCCTAATTTGGACCAATGATCTGCCGGCAGCGTACTGACGGATTCCTCGATCTTGCCTGCTTTGATGTATTCGCTAATCGACTTGCCCAGCGGATCATTGGGTTCAAGGGTGATATTTTTGAACGCCGGAATTACGCTCGCTTGATTGACCAGAAAATCCTGTCCTTTGTCCTGATAAACGATCCAATCAAGGAACTTCTTGGCGGCGTCCTGCTGCGCCGGAGTGCTCTTCTCTTTATCAATCAAAATGCGCTTGGACACGGCTGCGGAAATTTGTGTGTTGCCGAAATCCCCTGGATTGTTGCTTACAGGAACAGGGAGGAAACCGTATTTTCCATCCGCGGTATCGAAGCTGTGGATTTGCGGCCAAGCCCAGTTTCCTTGGAACCAGAGGCCCACTTCGCCTTTCCCTAAAACTTCCGGTCCGCGTTCATATGTGCCCGAAAGCGGAGACGCTTTGTCGATATTGTAGGTTTTCATCAAATCAAACGTATCCATAAGTCCGTTAAAAACCGCATTCGAAGCAAGATCGACCTGTCCTGCCTTGAGATTGGCGATGAACTGCTGTACCTGAGCCTGATCCGGCGATTGGCCTCCGTAGGCCAGTCCGAGATAATGCGCTCCAAGCGACCAGTCCATTGGCGAAATGATCAGCGGCGATTTCCCGGAAGCCGCGATCTTTTGAAACAGATCATCAAGCTGTGCCGTTGTCTGGATCGTTTGCGGATCGAATGTTCCGCCTACCGCCTGATCAAGCACGTTCTGGTTGTAAATAAAACCGTATCCTTCGATGGAGAACGGAAAAGCATAATTTTTGCCATCGAATGTCGTCGTTCCCGTGCTATTTTCCACAGCATCCTTCATCCACGTTTCATTCGTTAAGTCAAGGACGCGATCCTTGAATTTCTCGACATCCCCGGTGTCCAGCATCATCATCGTAGTCGGGTTGCCTGAAGCATACAGTGCCGAAGCCTTCTCAAAAGGGGATTGGCCGTTTCCTACAGGCACGATTTCCAACGTAATCTCCGGATGATCTGCATGAAAATCCTTTGCAGCCTGCTCCAATTGGCTGTTGATTTCAGCTTTGGAATTCAACAGGGTAATTTTGACGGAGCTATCGGAGGAAGCACCATCGTTGCTTTCAGTTCCTGTCTGCCCACCGCCGCAAGCTGATAGCAAAATCACCATAATTAATGATAAAACCGATAACTTCATCCATGTCCGCTGTGTTTTCATCTGTCTTTTGCCCCCGTTCGTTGAATTAAAAAGGAACCGCTTACAAAACCGATTATAGTGTCAAAGGTTTGACATGTCAATCGTTTGACATAAATAAAAAAAGAAAAACAACCTCGTCTCAGGTTGTCTCTCGTTCTACCATAGTCACAGGCAGGATATGTTCCATTTCTATCTCTTCCTCGGCCAATTGCTGCTGGATCAATTGAACCGCAAGCTCCGCCATGCTCTCGATCGGCTGCCTTACTGTCGTAATCGCCGGGACGACATACTCCGCTGCCCGAATATTATCGTAACCCACGATGGCAATGTCCTCAGGAACTTTTCGCCCATGATGCATGATCTGTTTCAATGCATGAATAGCCATCAGGTCACTGGTAAAAAACAGCCCATCGACCTCCGGATGGCCGACAAGAAGCTCTTCGACAAGCTTTGTGTATTGCTGCTGGCTAAACACGTTGAGATCGGTTTGATGAATCATGGTTGGGTTGATCCCATGGGCCTTCAAGGTATCCAGAAATCCCGTCGTTCGTCGATTGGATAGCATCTGCAGCTCCAGATTCCCGCAAATGTGGGCCAAATGCCGTCTGCCTTTAGAGATCAGCAGTTCGGCAGCCATCACACCTCCCTGGTAGTTATCCGAGGAAATGAAGGGGATATGCGCTCCGATTTGCCGGTCAAAGGTAACGATGGGCGAATGAAGATTCATATACTCGTCCACCTCAAGCGTATGGCTTCCCATAATAATGCCGTCAACGCGGTTTCCTTTGAGCATTTCCACATACTCACGCTCTTTGGCAGGGTCCATGTGGGAGTTGCACAACATAATCTTGAAGCCGTTCTGGTAGGCATGGTACTCAATAAAGCTTGCGAGTTCGCCAAAAAACGGATGCGAGACGTCTGGAATGATCAAACCTATGACGTTGGACTGCTTGCGCAGCAGCGAGCGGGCAATCTCGTTCGGACGGTAATTCAACTCGTCCATGCACTGATACACCTTGTCGCGTGTCTTCTGACTGATATAGCCCCGATTGTTCAATACACGGGAAACCGTCGTTACGGAAACCCCTGCCTTGAGCGCAACGTCATGAATTGTTGCCATAACAACCTCTTTTCCACTGCAATTTCATAATGTAATTATACAACCATCCTTGCACACAAACCCAATCTTCGTCCTATTCGCTGTACATCGTCATTCGACGATAATCTTTTTCTTCGGCATGCTGTGCATGGCGCCATGCGTGACATGAACCTGTACGATATACGTACCCGGCTCTTCGAATGTATGCTGGATTTCATATAAGCCCTTGTCCACTTCCATAGCATCCAGAGCCCCCAGTTCTTTCAAGTCCTCCGCAGTCATCAAGGCTTGCTCGGGAGCACCGTCAAGCTCATTCCATACCTGGAACTGGACGTGATCCGCCGCCTCAACAGGCTGCCCGCCCTGCGTCAGTTTAATTTGCAGCGCCACGGGCTTTTGCACGGTTGCTTTCTCAGGCACCACAAACTGGACCTTGATCATTTCCGGCATCTCGTTCGTCGCCGCATTTTCCGAACCGGTACACCCCGTAACCAATACGATTAGTATCGTGAGAACAGGTACTACCCATTTGACTTGTCCGAACATCCATGATCCGTCCTTTCCCGAATTAAGCGGATTTCGATGTTTTGCCGATGCCCCACAGCATCACGGTGATGATCATAAACGCAATGAGTGCCAGCAGCGGAATCGTGATAAATCCGAACCAGTTCAAATAGTCGGTATAACAAGGAATTTGTCCGCAAGCCACGGCGCTGCCTGTAGCCGAGTACACTCGCTGAATCACGACATGGTACAAGGAGATGCATCCTCCTATAATGCTTAGTGGCAGCACGTATCTTCCGATTTTGAAATCGTCCTTGAAGTAGGCAATGCCCAGCACAATCGTTAGCGGGTACATAAAAATACGCTGGAACCAGCATAGATCACATGGAATAAATCCTTTGATTTCACTGAAATACAGGCTGCCTCCTGTCGCAATGACCGAAACGGCCCAAGCCAAAAACAAACGTTTGTCCGCATGTTTCGCAGAGTGCCCGGTTGCGGATGGTGTACTCATCCAATCTGTCCTCCCCCAAAAATGTGCTCTTATCGGATAATCATACAATAATCACGGCGTTCATGGCTATTCTTGGCATGTCCATCCCGGCACACGCATGATTAGTATACCAAATATTTGAATATTTTGGATATGAATCTTACATCCCATGCCATCCTGGAGTACAATCATATCAAGGCCTCACGCCTTGGCAGAATACGTTCTTCAATGGAGGTTGTGCCATGACGATGCTTCCCTATATTTTGATCGTAACCATCGCCCTGTTCGGTGGAATTGCCACGCTGATGATCGGAAATTCCAAAGCCAATCAGAAGAGCAATCCCGAATATGATCGCAGAACCAAGCAAAATTTAAGCCGACTGACGTATGTATATATAGGTGCCGTGGTCTTTGGCATAGGCGGGCTGGTGCTGTATCTCGTTAACGGATGATTCCGCGTTGGTAATCTCATCAAGGTATTTTCACACCAATAGCGATTTATACTCCTCCAATATGTTCAACTGCCGTTCAATGTAGGAAACGTTAGGGGCACTTATCCCCTGCTCCATTACAAGCGCAAGCATTCCGCGCAGCAGCCATAGGTGCAACTGCTCAAATAAACGTCGGTTGTCCCACACCCTGTGCTCCTGCGCGTATCCTCGTTCGAAAAGAGAGAGTGACTTCTCCATCTCTGTTCTTGAAGCGGTTAAAGGGATGCTCGAAGTAATCACCGCTGCCAAATCAAAATGGCGATCCCCCATCCTTGCTTCCGCCATATCAATAATGAAAACATGCCGCTCAGTAAATAATAAATTCCATATTCCCAAATCACCGTGGATCACTGTCTCTCTATTAACGGAATAAGACTTGCATTGCATCATATGATTGCCCAATATTCGAATGTTAGATTCAGACGAATTCCGTATCTCCTGCCCCACAGCCTTCCATAACAAAAGAAGATCATAACGATCCTCCTGTTCTCCTAATCTCACTTCCCCAGTCAAGTGATGAAACTGGCCGACAAGCTTCCCCAATTGTAGGAAGTTCAGTTTTTTTGCTCTTGACTCGTTCACTGGGCCCTTATATTCTTGGATATTAAAATATACACCGAGGTATGTCGCATACGGCATTCCATTTTTCGCACAACGAATTTTCGGACTAATGTTTGTCGGCGCAAGCTTCTGCGTTAGTATATATTCTTTCCAGGCCTGCTGTTCGCTGCTCAATTTACGTAAAACAAACGCTCCCGCTTCCGTATCCACCAACATCGCATCAGAGGTATTCCCCTTGTTCAACGGTTTGCATGACTTGACTCTTCCGATATCATATTGCTTCAATACATCCGGTTGAGCAACCACATTATTCCCTCATTTCCTCATTCACGTATCCTTGATGATTTGTTGAGATGTACAAAATGATGCCGCGTCGCCGGCATCATAAACAATCCGGCTACGGTCAGATTGCCCCAATAATCCAATAACCAGTTGTTTTCCGGCAGTACGTCCCCCATTTCCGACAATTGGCTCAAATGTGCAGAAGACACTTTTCGTCTAAAGTCTGCTGCCGACAATTCCATCACAATCTCGCGCGTCCGTTGGCCGACAGCAGCTCGGTACGCGCGCAAAGAGGGTATATCCACTACGGAACTCAGGTGCACAAGCTGTTCAAGCGACATTCCATTTCCGGTATCGCGGACGTTCAAATGCATGGATTGCATCCACAAGTCACTATCGATAACCTGCTTCATTTGGGCCACCAGCACATTCATGGTCATGTCTTCGATCCGGGTCGAATGATAGATATGCCATGCAACCGAGTTGGCTCCAGAATCCGGGACATGTCGAAACCGGTTTTCAGTCATATGATCCAGTACTTCATCTTCAAAAGACCACGCAGCCCCATCTCTGCTTCGAGCCGAATGGACAGCCCCGTGCTGCAAAAGCAACCATTCCCGCGCATTCTCGTACTGTGCGGGCTTCGCCAACATGGACTTTAGCTCTTTTTGCCGCTGATTCCATAACTTCCGATCTTCAAGCACATGGATTCCCCCATCTTTATGACATTCCTTTCCAGGGATCATTATACACCTTGGCATTCTGCGGATGGATGATGAAGTTTACAAGTTGGATATAATTCAGAATTATTCTGGATATCTTCCGTGAGTAATATATAGCCATAAGGGACAGCGAGCCCGGACATCATAATCCACTACATCCATAAAGGAGCGTTATATCATGAACAAAAACATAAAAAAATCCGCAGCAGCCGTCATGGTGCTTGGCATGACATTAACCGGGGCGGCAGGCGTATTCGCAGGCACGCAATTGGAAAAAGTCTCGGCATACCTCAACCACGGCATCAGCTTCAACGTAAACGGCTCGGCCTACACTCCAACGGACGGCAGCGGCAACAAACTGGCACCGATCACCTACAACAATTCCACCTACCTGCCTGTTCGAGCGCTTGCCGATGCACTGCATGTACCTGTATCCTACGATAGCAAAAAAGGTCAGGTTATCATCGGCGAAGCTGCGAATGCGGAATTGACCTCCGTTTCTTACAGCGCAGCACAAAAACAAGCCATTCAAAAAGCATTTGCACAATTCGCCGGATTCGAAACGGCCTATGCTCCTGAGCAAATGATTGCCGGCGATACATTCAAAAGCGTTGGCGCAGGCGGAGACGGCGTGAACTTTGTGTTCGCACACATGAATGTTTCCATCTCTCCCAAAGATTACTCTTTCGATTACGAGGGCAAAACGGTTACATTGGCAAACGGAGTATCCGCCAAATGGTACACGCCTTCGGATACAGGCATGCTGACATTCAAACTGGATGATCGGTATGTGACGCTCAGCTCGCCGGATCACAAATTGACCCAAGCCCAACTGGAGCAGGTTGCCGTGAACGTCAACAAATTGGGCAGTAACAGCAATAATGGTTCCGACCAGGGTATCGCCGCTTATGCTGATGTAAACTACAACAAGTCCCAAGTCTCCGCGATTCAAAAAGCATTTGCGAAATTCCAAGGTTTCGAGACGGCTTATGCTCCGAAGCATATGGTTGCAGGTGACCAATTCAAAAGCGTCGCCGCTGGCGGGGACGGTGTAAGCTTTGTGTTTAACCACATGAAAGTGGATGTTTCGCCGAGAGATTACGCTTTCGACTATGACGGCAAAACCGTCAAACTGCCCAACGGCGTATCCGCCAAATGGTACAATCCCGACAAAACGGACATGCTGACGTTCCAATTGGATGACCGGTATGTAACACTCAGCTCGCCGGACCATTCCCTGACCCACGCCCAATTGGAGCAAATGGCCGCAGCCGTTCAAAAACTGAAATAATTGGCACGAAAACTCTGAAAATGAGCATGGGTAATATACCTGTTTTCGATAGAACAGGTATATTACCCATATTATTTTGCCTCTAGTTACATAAGATAGATCATCAAATATAAAGGATGATGTGTCCATGCCTACGTTCGATAACGTAAACGTGACGGGAAATGCCACAATTCAGCAGGATTTTCAAGTCAATGGCAATGCGACGTTTGGTCAAAATATACAGGTTAATTCTAACCAGACCGTGCAAGGCTCCTTGCAGGTGAATTCCAACGAAACGATCGCGGGAAGTTTACAAGTCAACGGAAGTGCGACAGTGAACTCCAATTTTGGTGTCAATGGCCAAGCAAGCGTCGGTGGTAGCTTGACGGCTGGGCAAAGACTGAACGTAACCGCTCTTCCTACCGCTCCAGGCGTTGCCTCAACCGCAGCCAATGTTCTCTTGTACCCTTCCGGCAACCCCAACCAACCGGGATTATTGCTCAAAGGGACCGACGGATCCAACTACGTGCTCTTCATTGATGCTTCTTCCGGCACGTTGGCCATTGGAATTCAAAAAGTCTGATTACGTCATCCTGCCGTTTCCAACGAAAAATGCGCGTCATATTTAAAGAGAGGTACCCCGGTCCTCTCTTATTCGTTCTCCGAGGATTCCAGCGCCTTCTTCACAGCCTTCAAATAAGCATATTCCCCGTCTTTATCCGGCTCCAAATACGCTCCTTCTCCCCACTCGTTCCATGCGTTAATAAACACAAATTCACTGCGATACAGCTGTCTGGCTCGTTTGAGCTGCCTCCTCAAATATTCTTCGAATTTATGAGGCGACGCGCCAAACCCGCTCTGCCCCTTCACACCGAGACGTGGTGTATTGTCCCAGCCAACAAAAGCCCCTGGAAAAATCATTTCCCCTTCCCGACGCGGCGAACGATTCAACATCAACCGCCACACTTCGTCGTAATCAAACACAAGATGTTCCCCGCCCATCGTGCGCATGGTGCTCCAAATTCGCTCCGAACCGCTGTGTCCGAAGGTGTAGTGGGGCTCGAACTCTACGCTGGCATCGAATCCTTCCTGTTTAGGCAACCCAAAGCCACCCAGCGTCCGTACCACGAAAAGGCCGTCCATCCCTCTGCGTAACGCGAGTCGCTTCCAGAAGGCCAACATCTCTTCGCAACAAGGAATGTTTCCGGGACGATAAATCAGGAATACCGGTTTGTTGTCGATACGAATATATCTTGGATCGCTAAATGCCTGCAGCAGATAGTCGAAATGCCGCTCCCAATCTTCCTCTTGACCATAATCCTGCCGAAGGATCAGTTCATTGTCGCTGCCATCCCATTTGCGGGTCCACGATTCATTCGCCCATGACAAACAAAAAGGAAAGTCCGGCTTCCCGGAGCTCAGCATCTGTTCCAAAGGCTGTTCCAACAGCTTTTTTCCTTTAAACCAGTAATGATAATAACAGAAGCCGTGCAGCCCGAATTTCTTCGCCAACCCGGCCTGCCATTGCCTTGCAGCCGGATCGGTCAGATCATAATAATAATCGTTATAAGGCTCCCTTGGTTGCCGATGCCCTTGGTATAACGGTACCGATTTCTTCGTATTAGTCCACTCGGTGAATCCTTCTCCCCAAGCGGCGTCATTTTCAGGAATCCGGTGAAATTGTGGCAGCAAATAGGCAATCAGTTTCAAAAGGCCTTCCTCCCGTTCATTCCCCGGCGGTGATTCTTTTAAGGAGCCGTAATATATTTTGAAAATAAGAGTAATCGTACTTGCTGCCCTCCAATGCCTTACTGGCGATTTTGCGCTTCAAGTCCGGATGATGCCTATAATATTCAAGGAGGTTGTGGAGCTCTGTCGTGGATTGAAAAGTGACAATGTTTTCGCCTGGACTCAAGTGCTCATAGAGATGCGGCTGATCCTGAACCATCTGAAAAGCGCCGCAAGCGGCTATGTCGAACAATTTTTGCGGGCAACGGCACGAATCGAAATGAATAATAACGTTCGCGCCGTTGTAACACGAATTTGCATCGTCCTCTGTATGAATGGAAGTAATGATCGGTTCGTTCTCCCACCCTTGCCCCATCGCATGCACCCGTCCTCCAGCAAAATGTCTTGCCACCTCGGATACATATGCGGATCGTTCCGGTACCGCATCCCCGATGATTAACACATCGGATTGGAACTCCCTTGAGACAGCCTGCGGATAAAATACGTTGCGGTCGGCAGCAAAAGGGTGATAGTACACACAGGGAACGCCCCCAGCCTGATAAACCGCCACATGTTCCAGATTTTGCGATAGAACTACATCACCCAAATGTGCCAGTTGCCAAGTCGCATCGTTCGTGCCATCCGCATCGTCAAGCCACATTACCTTGCGAGCCGGGCATGAGGCCAAGGCTTTCCGTTCCTCTTCCGAAAGCTTGCGCGAATTGCCGAGAAGCAGTACAAGATCCGGATTCAAATCCTGCAAACGCGTCGCCATGGAGGGTAGCAGCCCGACAGTCGTCACTTCACCCACAACCATTTTTAAATGCTCGACGATCACTTCTGCGGTTTGCCATCTGCAATCAGGAAGCACGGAAATCAGGCAAATCCGCAAGTTTTTGAGATCGGCCGGTTGAAATAAGGGATCGCTTATCTCTTCCACCTTTGGTTGTATCGTCGATTGTGTTCGCGAAGACTGTCCTTCGTTCGCGATCCACTGTGAAAACTGCGAGCTTAGCCATGGCTGGAGTTGTTCAAGCATTTCGCCGATCACCGCATCGACGATCTTGCGCTGCTTGGGAGGCAGTGCCGATTTACGCCGGGACATCCCGGATTTCGGCCGCCTCTCCCGCCCACTGACCTTTTTTTTCACCATGTCTTGTTCTCCTATGCCACGTGTCGTTCTTTTATCTTATGACGTGACCGCGATATTGTCTGAGACAGATGACCATTCTTCCCCATTCCGTTTTAATAAGGTGGTATCCCTAAGCTCGCAAAAGCAGTTAAAAAACAGCAAAAAAGCACAGCAACGTGGCTGTGCTCTTAGTACTTGCATGTAATCCTTAAAAACCGGAAGAATGGGGTGACCACAAACACCTGCACAGCCTCTTTATCGGTCATTTTTGAGAAGGAGCACAGGACGAAGAAATTTGAATGACTCGCCGATAATACATGCCATCGATGAGTTCCTCCCATTCCAGTTCGCCGATGTTGGCATCCCGATAATATACGACCGTAGCGGGCAAAAAACCGGCCACAGGACCAAGCCCCCCGCAGATCAAAGAGCCGCCGTCCCCACCTTTGGGCATAAGCTCTCCAGTCTGACTAAGCGTAAGCTCGCAACGATAGGGATCGCCTTCGAACCGGATGCCGAAGAAATTGGGCAGCTCCAGATCGTAAGCACGGCCGTCGTCCTCAACCATAGAAGGGTCCGGCTCCGCATTTTCATCCACGATGCCTGGAACGCCCTGTAAACTTCCGAAATGCTTCAGCTTCATCGTGTAGTCAAAGCTATCTCCCCACGGAAACAGCGTACGGCAGCCCCCGCCGTAAAGGTACTCCCACTCCTCTTCCGTCAGCAAGGAAAACCCTGTTTTCTCGGTTTCTTCCTTCAACCGCTCCAGCGTCGGGTCTTCGTTGAACCAAAAGATTCGTATACCTCCTTCATGGCGCACCAAACGAAAATGCTGGTAACGTTCGTACTCGCTGATGTCAGATTGTTTGAATTTCTCCCATTCTTTCGCGAGTTCCCCATCGTCCCAAGCCATAGCTTCTTCTTCGCTCACTTCAAACCAACCCAGGGAACGGGCCTGACATTCGACCAGCATCGGAGAAATGTGGACTTCTCTCACCGGAGACGAAAATTCGCGAAGATAAGCATCGATATCGTGTACGCCGTACCCACTGAAGGTTTCCCGAATATCGATGGCCGTCTCCTCGTTCATGCCTTCGTGCCAACCGTCCCACCCCAACGTCACGAGATCACCTGGAACAAATGCGAAGTCCCGTTGTTCATAGGAGAACACACCTGTCTCCGTGCACCGACCGTACCGTTCAAATTTCCGCAAGCCTTCGTACGCCATGCCTTCCGGAAGTTCTGTCAGCTCCTGCAAATATTGTTCCTTTTCAACTGATGAAAGAGCAGCCCACGCTGTACGGTTCAAATGTTGTAATTCCATATCCCCCGCCCTCTCCCTGAATGGTACTCTCGTCACTTGCCCGCTGCATGCAGCAATGCCTGCAGAAGCTCCTTGCGCCGGCCTTCGGCCTTTCGTGCCAAACCAGCCAGTTTCTCTACCTTTCCCCATATCGGATACAACACGCGCTGGACCTCATAAGCCTCTAATCCTTGCACCTGTTCTACCCATAAAGCCAGCTTGTCCTCATCTTCCAGCACAGGCTGAAGGGCTTTCAGCTTCAAACCATCGGTGGAACGTTTCAAACATGCGATGAGTGGCAGGAGCGATTGCTGCGTCAGTCCGTGTTGTTCGACAAAGGCTGCCGTGAACTTGTCCTGCACCATCTGATGCTCGTCATCCACCAGACCCATGTATGTCTCCACCAGAGGGAAATAACGCTCGTCCGCAAGGCCAAGTCCGAAGGTGGCGTAGGAACCAGGCATGCAATTTTTCTCTCCCTCCGTGTCCTCATACCATTCGAACTCCTCCATCACTTCGCGTGCGTATTCTTCCAACAGCGGATGCAATTCGGGATAACCCAGCGCATTCGCAAAAAAACGGTGGGTATCCGATTTCGCCAGTCCTTTGACCGGCAAGTAGTGCTTGGCTTTCGATTTCAGCTTGATTTTGTAGCTTTTGGGGAAACCCTGCTTCAGCAGACGGATGATGTATCCAAGCGCCTGTTCGTAAGCTTTCGCCGCTTCCTCGCGAACTACGATGGTGATGGTCGAAAAGACGTCATTGGCCGTGCATTCCACCTGTTCATTCCGCATTTGAATGTCTTCCTTGGCGAAGGTGCCGCTGCCCTCTTCCATCATGTGCGCGGCCTGACTGCTTCCAAGCTGCTCGGCAAGCTCAAGGAAGGTTACCCCCGTCGATTTGCTGTAATTGGGCTCATACCTTAGAATCATTACGGCTCCATATAACAGCAGCCTGACGGGATGATGATCAGCATCGTGTTCACCCAGAGACGCTCCTGGTTTAAGCGTATACTCATTGGATCTGTAAGCCGAGCGCTGGACGTCAAAATACAAGGGCAAAAACTGATTCTCCGCCCAGTTCCTCAAGCTTTGAGTAATATTTCTCCGATGCTCCGAGAGCGCTTCCTGGCGCCCCTTGTTCAACGCCTGAATGCGATCGTATTGCGCGATGATCCATGGCACGTCCAACTCCGGGAACAACACGGGATCGAGCAAATGCCGGACTAAAAAGAACGTTTCCAGCGGTTTCGTTGGATAAGACCCATTGGTCAGCTTCCGATCGACATAAGCATGTATCTGTTCAAGCAGCAACCGCTTTTTTTCCTCATTGACTGATTCAAACAGCGTGATCCGCAGAGAACCTTCGTCCGTCGGGAACTTGCCCCGAAAAGTAAATCGATAGTCAATCAGCGGCGTATCTGCCAAACGTTCCAGTCTCTCCTGAATCACCTGTGCCAAACGAGGACGGATTTCAGTCTGAACCTGCTCCACCGTAAAAACATCGTTCTTTCCGGGTCTCAATCCTTCTTCATCCATACCGAGATCCAGGCTGTCCACGGTTGTTCTTCCCGGCCGATAATCCAGCAGCACATCATCATAGATCCCTGATTGCAGCTTCGTTCGTTTCACTGTTGACTCGGCATCGTCCCGTTTCTCCGTTTGGTCGAACCATTGATGGATCTCCGCGATCATCTCCTCCACGGCCTCTTCTACAATGATGCTCATTGATCCGTCTCCTCCTTATATGGACATGTTCCCCTTAAAATGCACCACTACTTCTATCACAAATATGCGCATCTACGTTCGTATCCTGCCTATTATTGTACTATCGCTTGCCAGGCCTAAACAATAAGTCTCACGTACGGTTGTCCGCCGTCCTGCCCGCTTCGACGATCAACTCCAGATCGCTCATTAAACTCCCCCGGCAGAATAAAAAACACCGAAATCAAGGCCTGTTCCAGCCCGATTCCGGTGCAATTGCGAAAATGATTATTGATTGTAATCCTTTAGTACGACTTCTTTCAAACCACTTAATTTACGGTTTTGAACCATTCGTTCACTTCGACCGTAATGTCATCGCCGCCCATCGATTTCCATTTTTCCACGAATGCGTCGAACTCATCGATGCCGACTTGGCCGTAGATGATTTTGCTGAACGTGTCCTTCTCCAGCTTGTCGAGAGCATCCTTTTTCATTTTCATCGTATCGGTCGGCGCACCGGTGAACTTGTTCTTGATCGCATCGTCTTTGTGTGCCACGACGACCTCTGCAGCGGCGAACACTTCCGGTTTGTTGGCCATGCTCGTGTTTTTCTCGAACGGCGTTTCGGGCTCCTTGCCGGTGGCCAGTTCCGCGAGCGTATCCATCATCAGGTTCGGAATGCGCGCGCCGTCATACGTAATGGTGTACTTGAGCGGCGATACGCCATCCTTGAGATCGGCTTCGCCGACGACTTTGCCGTCCACGATATCGAAGTCGTACCCCTGGGCAAAGCCGTGCTCGAATTCGCCGCCCACTTCCGGGTTCGCAAAATGATCGAACAAGTAATTTTGATACGTGAAGAAAATTTCGGGATTCGCCATGTCCTTGTTGATCAATACTACGCCATTGCTTGCGCCGGAACCATGGTGGTGGCTTTCGCCAGTCGGGCCTGTCGGCAGCGCAATGGCTTTGTAGGCAGCGCCCTCCACGTTTTTCTTCACATCGTCGATCGGCCAGTTCGGCATCCAGTGCGGCCCGACGATGATGCCGGCTTTGCCTGCGGTAAACAGCTCGGCAGCTTTGATTTCATCGTAAACGCCGGCTTCCTTCGGCAGGTAGCCTTTGTCCAGCCACTCTTTCATCGTAGCGAGCCCTTGCTTCACGCCAGGCTGGATCGAGCCGTATTCAAGCGTGCCGTCCGCGGCTTCGTTCCATTGTCCGGGCATCGTGCCGTACATGCCGAAGATCCAGCCGGATTCCGTCATCCACGTATTCAGCGCGTTCTTCATGCCGACGGTCAAGCCGTACGTATCCTTTTTGCCATTGCCGTCCGGGTCCTGGTTCGTGAATGCGTCCATGACGGCCACCAGTTCGTCGATCGTTTTCGGCTCTTCCAGCCCAAGCTTTTTCAGCCAATCCTCGCGAATGAACATGACCGGATCGCCGTTGTAGGCATAATCGAAAATCGGAATGCCGTACCTTTTACCTTCGTACATGTAAGGGTACCACTCTTCCGGCGCGGAGGCGGCCGCCTCTTTCCACGTATCCGAAGCGTATTTGTCGAACAGCTCGCCAGCATCGGCGAACTTGCCGGACTCGATCAACTCCCGGACCAGATTATAATCGCCCCGGATCGAAACGATGTCCGGCAGCTCCTCGTTGGCCGACAACGACAGACGCAGCTTGGTATAGAACGCATCGTTGGTCACCGATACCGCCCATGGCGTGCTCAGCTCGATGCCTAACCGTTCCTTGGCCCACTTGGTGTGCACGTTGCTCTGGGCGGTTTCGCCGTTTTTGAACCGGGTATCGTCGTTCCAGGCACGCAAGTAGCTCATCTGCACCGCCGGCTCATATTTCCCGTCCTTCAGGGCAAGCGGTGCCGCCGCTTCCGGCGCGGCTTCTTCCTTGGCTCCCGAGCTGCATGCAGTCACGACGACCATCGTCAGCGCGAGCAGCGCCGTCATCATTTTTCTATACATGAAAACCCCTCCTCAGTGACTGTGTATCCCCTTACATGAAAAGGATAGTTCAGCCGGGAAAGCAAACAAATATCACAATTTCAATGTTCATATCGATTTGTTAACCGTTCCGGAAATCCTGCGGCGTCAGCCCATAGTGCTTGCGGAACACTTGAATGAAATAAGGGGTGTTGTTGTAACCCACCTCCTGGCCGACCTCATAGATCTTCATCGAGGTATGCTTCAACAGGTGTACCGCCCGGTCCATCCGGGAACGCATAATGTAATCGCTGATGCCTTCGCCGGTGGATTGTTTGTACAGTTTGGACAAATACACCGGGTGCAGATGCACCTCACCGGCAATGACCTGCAGGGACAAGTCCTCGGACAGATGGCGGTCGATCCATTGCTGCACCTGGCGAATCAATGGCGGAACGTTGTCCTGGCGATCTTCCTGCGCGCTTGTCTCCCACTGAAGCATCACTTTCTTCGTCCATGCATCGAGGCTGCGCAGCGATACGCCGTATCCGTCCTTCAGCAGCTGCTGATACTCTTCGCCGAGCACCTCGGACAACTGCCTCCCTTCCCGATGCGCCATATAGGAGAACGCGGCCGCCAAATAGTGAAAAGCGACATACACATGCTCCGGAAATACGCTGCCTGACAGCTCCGCAAAGATGCCGTCGATTTTACGCTGTGCCTCATCTACTCTTCCCGCCTCCAACAGCGTGGTGAGTGCAGGCGGTTCATAGAGCGACGACAACGATTTCAGCGCCGTTCCCCGAGGTTCGGCGGTCGCTTGAAGATGCAGGCCCTTTCCGGCATCCGCTTGTTTGCGAAGGGCGCTGACGGCCTGCAGGTACAGCTGGGGGACATGTTCGGGAAAACGCCCCATTCGGCTCGAAGACACCGAAATGCTTGCATTCAGATACTGCCTCACGCTGTGGATCAGCCGATCCCCCAGCCTGCCGAGCAGCAGCTCGGCATCGTCCCCCTCCTGCTTCGGGCTGACCATGAATACAAGGTCATCGTAAGCATCTTCGGTATGGCACAGATGATAGCTGCCGCCGAAGATTTCCTCGACCACGTTGGAGATGGCGTATTTCATCAGGCGGAACGCTTGGTGCGCCTCTTGCGCGTCATCGTAGCGAACGATAAGCACCTGCATTTTATCCTGCGGGCGAAAGCCGATCTCGAGCTGTTCCAGCTTCGCCGTCAATTCCCCATCGGCAAATCGCCGTCCCAACAATACGTCTTTCATCAGTTCCGCCCGCTTCGCCGGCAGATGCTCCCTCACCGAATACATGGCGCGCTGATGCATCATGCGTTTCTCCCCTTCAAGCCTGATCTGCACGGAAGCCTGCTGCACCGCTTCAATAAGTTCTTCGTCCCTTACGGGTTTGAGCAAATAGCTGACCGTGCCGTGCTTGAGCGCCTGTTTGGCATAGTCGAAAGAGGCGTGGCCGGACAAAATAATGCACTTGACCTGCTCCCACCGCTGCCTGACATGGCCGACCAGATCAAGGCCCGACAAGCCCGGCATGCGAATATCCGTGATGATGATATGAACGCTGTGCTCGGCCATCGTCTGCAAAGCCTCCTTTACGGAATAGGCTTTGAATACCCGGCCAATGCCATGCTCCCTCCACGGAATGGACGCAGCAATCGATTCCACCGCCGAATGTTCGTCATCCACGACCATCAAATTCATCATGGGAAAGTTCCTCCTTAAACCATCGTATTTCAACGCTAAGCCCTCCCTGCGGAATCTCCGCAAAATGAAGCCCTGATGACAACCCGTATCGCGTAACCAAGCGCTGATGAACGTTCCACGTCCCCGTGCCGATCTCTTCGCCCATCGGTTCGTGCAGTTCCCGTTCGAGCCGCTCGATCGCCTGCGGCGTCAGCGCGACGCCATCGTTGTCCACGAACAAGCTATAACGCGCATAGGTTTTGCTGTCGATCTGCTCGCGGGCAACCATGCCTGTCACCACGATATGGCCGCTGCCTTCCATCGGCTCAATGCCGTGGATGACCGCATTCTCCACGATCGGCTGAATGAGCAAGCGGGGAATGCGCTGCTGCATCAGTTCTCCGGGAACATCGATTTCATAGGAGAGCCGATTCGTGCGCATCTGCTGGATGGACAAATAATTGTTCAGCAGCTCCACTTCCCGTTCGACGGTAGTCATGTCGTTCTGGTCCTTCGTGATGTAACGGTAATAATCGCCAAGACTGAGCGCCATGGCTACGACCGCTTCGCGGTTGCCGAGCTGGGTCATGTTTTTGATGTAAGACAGGCAATTGTACAGAAAGTGAGGGTTGATCTGGGACTGCAGATGCTTCAGCGTCGCTTCCCGCGAACGAATGCGTTCCTCGTACACCTTCTCGATCAGCTCCTGAATTTGCTCCGCCATATGGTTGAAGCTTTGGGTCAAATAACTGAATTCGTCCCGTGAATGGTCGACCGCAATCCGGGTGGAAAGCTGTCCCTTGCGAATCTGCTGCAACCCTCTCATCAGGCGGTAGATCGGGATCTGTACCTTGCGGTAGAGCAGCAGGGCCGCCCCGATGCTAAGTACAAGCAGCAGCAGGATGGACGTCACGAACATGTTCCTGCTCTTGTCCATCGGATTAAGCAGGTCGTCCAGCACGACCGGGTTGACATATATCGCATCCAGCTGTTTGGAGCGGACGTAGCTGACGAGATATTGCTTGCCGTCCGCTTCGAGCTGCCAATTCCCGGCGTCCTGCCCCAGCGCATCCAGCGGCATACCGCGCCGAATGGCTTCCACCAGTTCCGGCTCCGCACTGCGATTGACGAACGGGTCGCTATTCGGGACGAGCAGAAACGGATCGCCGCCCTGCGTCTCCTTGAAATCGTCGAGCATGGCCACAATGTTCATCGGGTCGAAGCTGATTTCCATGACCGTCCGCACGCCCGTTTCAGCCGGTTTGTCGCTCCATTCATAATGGTCGGTGAAAAAATACGTAAAGCTCCCTTCGTTCAGCTTCCACGCACCCGGCTCCGGATACTTGAGCATGCTTTCTTTAAACACCGTAAGATTCGCCTTTGTGGATAATACAAGCTCCGCCTGCGGCAGCACAATCGTGATGTCGTTTTTCCACTGGCTGGTGGACTGGTACAACGACAATTTGTCGAGAATATCGAGATAAATGCTGTTTTTTTCGTATTGGCTCGTTGCATCGTTCATGTAGCGATAATGCAGTATGCTCGGATCGCGCAGCAAGGTCAAAGCGTATAACGAGAGCTGCTCTATGTTTTTGTCCACCTGTGAACTGAAATAACTGAACTGGTTCAGGCTGGACTGCTGCTTCTCCTCCACGACCATATCCACGTTCGCCTGATTCGCATAACTGTAGAGCAGCAAAATCGGTACCAGCAGGCACACCAGCAGCACGACCGTTTTGGCGAACACCGTCAATCTCATGACTCCACCCTGCTTCCGGTTAAGAATAGGAAAACACCGAAGTCCTATTTTATATTGAAACCCCTTACATATCCATATTGAATTTTGGTTAACAAATCAACATCCGTCTTGAAAAGTTGCTCTATAGCCGGCCTGTTTCCATTGCTATAATTCAGTTGCTCCACCCGTGCAGAGGCGATTCTGCCTTGATTTCTGGCACGGCTGGACGATCAAAGGAGGGACCTGATGGCTATGGAACAACCGATAACAAGCCCTGCTCCGGCAAGCCGGATAAACGGGCAACCGCGCAAGCGCACCCGCTGGAATTGGAAACGGACCTGGCCGCTGCACCTGATGCTGCTGCCTGCCGTATTGCTTACTTTGCTGTTCGCCTATGTCCCCATGGGCGGCATCGTGATCGCTTTCCAGGATTTCAAACCTTGGCTCGGCTTGACCGGGTCCAAGTGGGTCGGCTGGGAAAACTTCCGTTTCATGTTCGAATATCCCGACAGCGTGCAGGTCATCTGGAACACCGTGCTGATCGCTTCGATGAAAATCGTGGCCGGACTGGTCGCTCCGGTCGTCTTTGCGATTTTGCTGAACGAAGTCCGCCATTCCGCGTTTAAACGTTTCTCGCAAACGCTCGTATACCTGCCGCACTTCCTGTCTTGGGTCGTGTTGGGCGGTATCTTGCTCGACATGCTGTCCCCCGAAGGCGGACTTGTGAACCGGGTGCTGGCGGCGGCCGGCATCGAACCGATCTTTTTTCTGGGCGACGGCGACTGGTTCCGCGTAACGGTGGTGATCAGTGATGTGTGGAAAGAGTTCGGATTCGGGACGATTGTATTCCTCGCTGCACTGGCGGGCATCAATCCCGCGCTTTACGAGGCTTCCGAGGTGGATGGGGCTTCGAGGCTCAAGCAGACGCTGCACATTACGCTGCCTGCGCTGGTTCCAATGATTATCGTAGTAGGTACACTGTCGCTGGGCAACATCCTGAATGCAGGCTTTGACCAGATTTTCAATCTGTACAACCCGCTGGTCTATGAAAAAGGGGACATTATCGATACGTTCGTGTACCGTATGGGGATTTTGAGCGGGAAGATGAGCTTTGCGACCGCCGTCGGATTATTTAAATCCTTCGTGGCGATGTTCCTGATCATTACGGCCTACCGGATGGCTTACAAAATCGCCAATTACCGCATTTTCTAAGGAGGAATCAAGGTGTACCACAAAACGACCGGCTACCGTATCTTCAACGGATTCAACTTGTTCTTCATCGCGGTGCTCTCGCTCCTGTGCGTGCTGCCGCTCATCCATATTCTGGCGGTGTCCTTCAGCGGCAAAGCGGCGGCATCCGCCAACCTGGTCACGTTCTGGCCCATCGACTTCACGGTCGATGCCTATGCCAAAACGTTCGGCAACAGCAACTTCCTGAATGCGCTCTGGATTTCGGTTCAGCGGACCGTGCTCGGCACACTGCTCAGCATGGTGCTGGTCATCCTGACCGCCTACCCGTTGTCCAAAGAAAGCCTGCATTTCAAGGGCCGCTCGCTGTACGCATGGTTTTTCATCTTCACGATGCTGTTCAGCGGCGGACTCATTCCTTCCTACATTCTGATTCAGAAGCTGGGGCTGACGAACACGCTATGGGCACTTATTCTGCCCGGAGCGGTCGCGGTATGGAATCTGATTCTCATGATGAACTTTTTTCGCAACGTGCCGAAGGAACTGGAGGAAGCTGCGTTTATCGACGGAGCCAACCATATTACTACCCTGTTTCGCGTTTACTTGCCGGTATCCATGCCGGCCATCGCCACGATCTCGCTGTTCACGATGGTGGGACAGTGGAATTCCTGGTTCGACGGACTGATCTATATGAACGATGCGTCCAAATATCCGCTCGCCACGTTGATGCAAACCATTATCGTGCAGCAGGATTTCTCCAATATGAATGTGGACGCCACCCAGCTTCAGAACATGTCACAACGGACGGTCAACGCTGCCCAGATCTTCATTGGTGCGCTGCCGATCCTGCTCGTTTATCCGTTCCTGCAGCGTTTCTTCGTGAAAGGGATCGTTCTCGGAGCGGTCAAAGAGTAAGACCTTATTCGCCTAAATCAGCCTCATGGCAAAACCAAGGCACCCCGGAAAGTGAAGGCAGTTGCCCGGTTCACTTGCTGCGGGATGCCTTTTTTCGGTACATCATCTCGTTGTATTCATTGATCAACTCATCCAGAAGCATCGACTGGCGAATGACATCCGGATGCCATAATTCGGCATGGGCGCTGGCGATCTGATGCAGCTTCCGTCTCGCTTTTTCAATGCATTCCTGAATGGTTTCCGGATTCTTCACCATACTCCCGCCCCCTGTTGACATTCCGATATTTCATCCAAAAAAGACCATCTAATATAATATTCGGAACAAAGAGGGCCAATAATTACCCCAAAATTAAATTTATCATTGAAAGCGAGAAGACTCCCTCCACAAAAGCGTCAGCTTTAGGTGTGGGATGAATCGCCATTTTTTTCTATTCGAAACCGAACATATGTGCTATAATAACTGCAAGGAACGGAGGTGTATGGCATGCTCTTCCATAAAGCATACAAGTATCGGATCTACCCCAATCGTACACAGCAGCAGCTAATCCATCAGATGTTTGGATGTTGTCGTTTTGTGTTCAACTATTTTCTGGGACAATGGAAGGATACGTTTGCCGCCGCGGGTAAGGGCTTGTCGTACCATGCTTGTGCCACGCAGCTTCCAGATCTAAAGCAAGAACATCCTTGGATGAAAACAACGGATAGTATTGCTCTACAATCGGCTGTTCGGCATGTAGCCGATAGCTTTGATCGTTTTTTCAAGAAGCAGACGCAGGCTCCGCGTTTCAAAACCCGTAAACATCCGTTGCAAAGCTACACCACCCGATATACGAATGGAAATATCGCTGTGAATGGGAGTAAGCTGAAGCTCCCCAAGCTGGGGTGGCTGCGGTTTGCAAATTCCCGCCCCTGTGAAGGACGCATTCTCTCGGCGACGGTACGGCGAAATGCCGCAGGTAAGTATTTTGTTTCGCTCGTCTGTGAAGTCGAGATGGAGCCCTTACCGCATAACGAGAAGTCGGTAGGGATCGATCTGGGACTTAAAACGTTTGCGGTATCTTCCGAGGGGATGCGGGATACTCATCCGAAAGCCTGGAGCCGGTATGAAAAGAAGTTGGCAAGCTGGCAGCGGAGGCTGGCCCGGCGTACGAAAGACGGATTCAATTGGCAAAAAGCCAAACGGAAGATCGCCCTGATCCACGAGAGAATGGTGAATATCCGCCATGACTTTTTGCACAAGCTGTCCACCAAGCTGATTCGTGAAAACCAAACGATCAGTACCCTAGGACTTAAAGGTGTCTAACATGCTCAAGAATCACAAGCTGGCCAAATCGATTGCCGATGCGTCCTGGAGTGAGTTTAGAAGGCAGCTCACGTATAAAGCGGAATGGTATGGGCGCACCCTCAAGATTGCGAATACGTTTGCTCCGACAAGTCAAACCTGCCATGTATGCGGAGCGCTGCACCGAGAAGTGAAAGATCTTTCGGTACGGCAATGGGTGTGTCCCTCCTGCGAGACCCTCCATGATCGGGATGTCAATGCAGCCCGAAACATTAAGGATGTTGCCATATCGATCGTCATAGCGGCCGAGAACTGTGGGGACCACAGGGATCGCTTGGTCCACTTCGAACCAAGAGGTTCGATGACCCAAGAATCCCCCACTTCAAGCAAAGGCTAAGTGGTGGGAGTGTTCAAATGGAAAATGCAAAAAAATACCGTTCAAAGCTTTGCAGCCTAAACGGTATTTCCCAACCTGTTTGCAGCAGGGCATGCTGCCCTCGCTTTTGCTTACCTGAGTCCGATATCGCCGAAACGGTTGCTGATCGTCTCTGCAAACGCCTCCCGGATCGCATCGACCGCCTTTTGTTCAGTTTCTGCTGCTCTTTGGAGTAGTACGCTGACCTTGCGAACGAAAGATTTTTTCTTATCCTGCCAAGCCGCCGTCGAGTCTTCCATGGCCTCCTCGATTTTCGAATGAATAGTGGCCAGCCGTTCATATTCCTGAATGACATACGGCATCCGTTCCGACAGATGCTCCAGTTCGGCGGCATATCTGGCCATATCCTGCCGCGACCCGGCATAATAACGCAACGTCAGAGCAGCCTCTTCCGGTGCGTAATTCCCCGTTTCCAGCGCCTCCACCATGGCGGCATAAGCCGCGGAACCGCAGAAGTAGTCTTCCGGGGGCAGCATCGGATCATGCACCTCCCATTTGAACACGGCCTGAATGAGCGATTCCTTGCACACCTCCCACATATCCACCGTTTCTCGGGATTCGAGCACCTGATAGTACCAGTACGGCGTGCCGTTCTCCCCGAATGCGTCATAAGGCAAACCGCGGTATTCATCCCCGTCGCTGTCGCAGATCCACAATGTTTGCTCTTCATCGTCGTATCCGGTTACGATCACGAAAGGATTGTGCCATAGAATCGCCCCCGTGCCGCGATCAATCGATGCCTTGATATCGAGCAGAGCCTGTGCGCGATAAAGCGGGAACGTAGGCTCGAACGTAAATCCGGCCGACTGGCTTGCCGTAATTCCGATCAAGTCTGCCGCGACGAATTGTTCTGCCATCCAGTTGTACGCCGTGGTCGATTCCACGCTCATACGCCGATCCGTGACAAGCCGAAAGGCGCTCGCCGTCATGCCGGCGATCATATGTCGTGGAAACGATGTCCACCCTCGATGGACTAAGAGTCGATGCAATGCAGCCGAGTACGTTCCCCTCGTTTGCGATTCCGGGCCATCCCGTATGACGGGAGGCAGGTCAAGCTTACTTTTGCCCATGGTCCTTCCTCCTATCTTGCCGAATGCATGCCCCAACGCGGTACGGTAGAACGTTTGCGGTCCGGGTGGCGCGCAGAGATCTGACGGAAAATGCATACGGCCCGTTCTTCAAGCTCTTGCGCCTGCGGAAGCAAATGCGCGAGATGGTGGGCCATCTCCCGTGGTATGCTCTTGGTCTGTTGTTCACGAGAGAGGCAGCGCTTCATTTCGGACATCTGCTCCTCAAGCTGCTCGTAACACGCAAGCGCTTCGTCCAACCCGTTGCAAACAGGCCGTGCGTCACGCAAATAATGCTGAATTTCCATCCGGGAATGGCAGTAAGAATCTAGAATATAGGCCGCGCCCGCCTCATCGTATTCTCCGCCAAGCAATGCTTTTCTCCAGACTTCGTACGCCTTCCTGCCAGAAGCAATCGTCTTATCCGGCAGCAGACGATAAGGCGTATCCCAGTCCTCAATCGCCAGCCTCAACGATTCAAGTATCTGTTGATCTTCGGCAATCTGAACCCGATCACCGAAGATTTGGCAGTACCAGAACCCCGTATGATTCAGTCCAAAGTTATCGTACAGCACGACCTGGGACTCTTCGCTCCACCCATCCTGCACGTAGAATACGCGATCCGTATCGTCATACCCGTAAATCACTCCGAATTCGGGAATCCAATAAATGATGCCTTTCCCCTCGTCCAAGCTCTTTCTGACCCAATTCACCGCATCTTGTTGATAATGTTCAAAAGTGGAATGCCTTGTTCGCCCGGCGTCCCACACCGTAAATATGCCCAAATTATCCATGCCTGGCTTATGGGAATCGCCCCACTGGCCATATGCCGTCACAGACATCGGCAGCAGTCGTTCATGGATGGATAACTTGAATGCCATGCCTGTATAACCAGATAATGCATACTTTGGCCCACGGAACAATTCCGCATGGGTCAATACGGCATGCAAACTGTCCGTGTAGGATTTGGATTCCCGCTTCATGCTCAGGCCTTGTAATATAACATCTGCCAATGCGAGCTCCCCTCACTTTCACTACGGATTCAACTTCCGTTCGTCCTGTCCAATCTGGCCGCCATACGTGCAATATGGTTCTGAAGCCGCTGCCTGAGCCATTTTGGGGCAAGCAGTTCTTCCCATTCGCTTGTGAACAGATGCTCTTCGAATGTATCGGCATCATAAAATTCAATGGTATGAACCCGATCCTTTCGTTCCCGAATACGGTATCCCATCCACATATCCGCGTCGCAGATTTCGGGCAGAAGGATTTCAGCCAGGAACGGCTTGCGGACGGGCAGCGGCCTTTCCCAGATGGACTGATTCGCTGCTGCATCGCAGACAAATCGTTCATCAGATAATCGGATGCGGCGCACCCCTTCCAGTCGCAGCAGCATGTTTTGAAGTGGATCCGTTTCGTAACCCGCCACATAGTCCGCATTAAACCTTGAAACAAATCCAAGCGGGCAAAACGGAAATTGGCGCTCTCCCTCATGATCCTGGTAGTGCATGTGCACTACGCGGAATTCTTTGATCGCATGTGATAACAGCTCCCTATATTGCAACTGCCTTGGAGCGGCCGAAAATGAAGGGAACGCCTCCTTGATGCCCTCACTTTCCGAATCCTCTACGGTAAAACGCTCCAACAAATGGGCTACGCGCTTCACCGCATCAGAGCGATCATAATCGTAGTGGCGGTATCGATGCGCCAAATATTTCAGGACACGCTGTTCTTCTTCCGTCATATATAACTGGGGTAACCGATAAGTTTGATCCTCGTAACAGTACCCCCGGTATTTCGCCATGTAGACCAAGGGGGCACGGAGGGTGGCTGCCATATATTCAATGTCGCGTTGAGCCTGACGCCTGGAAATTTCGAATTCCCGGGCAAGCAGGCTGCTGTTCGGATAACGGCCGCTCCGAATCTGTTCGTCGAACCAGTGAATTCGGTGCATGTTGCTCATGGTTCTTCCCTCCCTGGTCATTGATGTGTTCTATTATAGTCTTCAGACGGTAAGGAAAACAGCGTGCCTTGCTGCCTTTCCCAGCGCTGCAGAAACCATGCAATGACCTTGGTTGTACGCATAGATGGTTTCTTTCCCCCTACTCCCTGCATCCGGTCATCGTTAAGCCTGATCGACTCTGGACTGGGCGGCTTTTGAGCATTTTTTGCAGACTTTCAGGCTCGTGCCATCCGTCTTCGTCTGCGTGTACAACAGTTTGATGCGCGTGCTTCCGCACACGGGACATGTTCCCCTTCCCCTGGAAGGCAGGTTCCACAATACGCGTCCTCTTTTCGTTTTTGCCAATGCTGGTGCCCCTTTTCTAAATTGGTTTGTCGTTCACCGTTATTATAAAGGGCATGGTACGACATAGAATGTCGCAGCAGTCGGCGTGAAAACACTGGCTGACACATAAAAAATGCCCCTTCTTCGGCTGAAGAAAGGACATCGTTCAAGATTGCTTATCCACCGACTCGGCCGCCGCCCGCAGCAAAGGCTGCAGCAGCCCGGGAAAACGCGCCTCCAAATCCTCGGATCGCAGCGTGATGAAATGCTGCGTCCCTTGAACGCGCACCCGAATGACCCCCGCTTCACGCAGTGTCCGCATATGGTGCGACAGCGTCGATTTCACAACAGGCGCCTGGAAATAGCTGCATGGCTGTTCCCCGATGCGTGACGCTTCAACGACGATGCCAAGCCTCACAGGATCGCTCAGTGCGTTCAGGACCGTGGACAATTCAATATCTTCAGCCTGCGGATGATGTAAAATTTTCATGCAAAGGTCTCCTTTTTTACATGAGATCCATTGTATTTTAGCACAATTCCATGATATATTTCTAATGTTCGATATCAATCGAACTTAAATCGATGAAACTTCCCCTGATTGCCAGAATCGGTTTCATTGCGATTGCACGTTTTTGCAAACATTACATCTCGTTTCTGAAACGTTCATTATTTTGCATTATTTAATATTCAACTATTTATGGATCAGGAGGTTACTTATGAGCAATACCGCAAATGCAACATCGGCAGGAAGGCCCGTCGGGATTCAGGAAGGGTTAATCGTAGGACTGCTGGGCTTCACGGTTGTGCTCGTCGTGATGAACACGATGATGTTCAATCTGGCCTTGCCCCGGATTTCGGTTGATTTCCGTCTGTCGTCCGTCGCCTCATCCTGGATCGTTACCGGGTATTCCATCGTGTTTGCCATTTCGTCCATTACGTTTTCGCGCCTGTCCGACTTCGTGCCAATCCGCACGCTCTTTACGATCGGCCTGACCCTGCTTGGCAGTGCATCGATCCTTGGCTTTTTCAGCGATCATTTCGTTATCCTGCTCTGCGCACGGCTGATTCAGGCTGCGGGCGCCGCATCCGTTCCCGGGCTGGCCATCGTATTGATTACGCGTTACATCCCCAGCGACCGCCGCGGCAAATCGATGGCCGTCATCATGTCAGCCAGTTCGCTTGGCCTCGGGCTTGGCCCCGTCATCGGAGGCAGCATCACCGAGTTCCTCGGTTGGCATGACCTGTTCATCGTTACTGGCTTGACCCTTGTTTTGATTCCGGTATTTTTCCGGCTGTTGCCGGGCGAAATGCCGCAAAAAGGTTCTTTTGACGTATGGGGCGCCTTGCTGCTGGCGATCGGAACGACAGGCATTCTGTTGTTCCTCACCACCCGCAGCTGGATCACGATCGTGATCGGTGCTGCTTCGCTGGTCCTGTTCTGGATCCGCATTCGCCGGGCAGCAGACCCGTTCGTGCAGCCAACGCTGTTCAAAAACAAAAAATACATGATGCTCAGCTCGCTCGGCATCGTGTCCTACATCAACAACTTTGCGACGTTATTCCTGCTGCCGCAGGTTCTGGCACATCTGTATGATTTGACGCCTGCCCAATCGGGCCTGGTTATTTTCCCGGGTGCCCTGGTGTCCATGCTGATGTCCAACCGGATCGGACGTATGATCGATCGCCACGGCAACACGCTGCTGCTCAAATTCGCGCCATGGCTGCTGCTGGCCGCCGCCGGACTTTTTGCCCTTTTCGCCGGCAGCAGTCTCTACGCGATCATGGCCGTTTACGTGCTGCTTAGTGTCGGCTTCTCCGCCTTGACCACGAGCGTGTCCAACGAGCTGTCGAACAGCCTCACGCAAGATGAAGTCGGAGCAGGCATGGGTCTGTTCCAATTGAGCCAGTTCTTCAGCGGAGCCTTCAGCGTCGCTGTGACCGGCGTGGCACTGACGGCCATGCAGCAGCTTTCGTTGTCCTCCGCGTACGCCTGGATTTTCTGGGGCATGACAATCATCGCTTTGGGCGCCGTCGTCTTCTCATGGGCTTATCTGCAGATGCAGAACCGCAAAACAGCAGCATCCAAAGCTTAAACTCAATGAACTGTACATTGCCGTCGCACAGTCCCGGCATTGCCCGGATGCAAAGTTGGGAAACGCGCCGCCTTTTCCCTAACCCGAACACCCCAAGCGTGTTTCACGCATGGGGTGTTTTTTTGCTTTGTCTTATTCAATCCTATTCGACCAGATCGAAACGAAGGCGTTTCAAGCTGGTGTACTTGATGACCCATTGTCCGTCGATGTTCACGTATGTTTCATGATAATGTCCGTATCCGTGAAACGATTTGTTCTCGTTTCCTTCAGGGAACGTCACCAGATCCTCCATAGGCGAGATGACTTTTGCCTCCGTGTCGGAGATGAATTCCACTTCCGCGCCGTGCACGTGATGCACGGTAACAGCCGGATCAACCAGATCCTTAAATACCTGCACGATCGTTTCGCGACCCGTCAACAACGGGATCGGATTGCCTTCCGTGCTGAAATCGGCCACGGCGTCCGGAGCGAACACTTCACCCAGTGAATCCCACTGCTTGGTATCAATCAGTCGGCAATAACGCGCCTTGGTGTTGCGTATATTTTCCAGTGCAAGCAGTTGTTCCAGTCCCGTGATGGTTGATTGGCTCATGTGTTGTCCCTCCAGCGATGTAAGATATTTGTTGGAATATGTATTTAAAATTGCCCTTCCTTATTGTACCACCCTGCTTGTCATGGGTACAATGTCGTATTCTCTTTCCTCCCTGTCAATCTGAGAAGCGTTGTCCACATTTCGTAAAGCACAAAAAATCCTTTCCTACAGAGGACGAAAAGGATTTTTCATTATTATGTCATATGCCGATTGTATTGGATTCAATGCATTGTCCCTTGGGAGCCCGCTTTCCAGTCTTTCATCTGAGAGGCGATTTCGGACATTTTGCGATTGCCCAAATAACTTTCCATCTGCTCTTCGGCGCGAACCATCACCTGCTGAATCAGACAATTCTCGTTATGGTCCTGAGAGCATTCGAACAGGGATGCCTGTCCTTCGATCGCTTGGATAATGTCGAGAAAGGACGGGTCCGGGTTCCTCCGGCTGAGGCGATACCCCCCGTTGGCCCCCGAGGTCGACTCGATCATGCCTGCTTTGACCAGCTTGGTCAAAATTTTGGACAAGTAGGTTGGCGATACCTTTTGCAGCTCTGCAAGCTGATGGACGCTGATCAATTCCTCCGGCTCCGTCGCCACGAGATGGAGGATCGTATGCAGGGCATAGTTCGTTGCTTTGGAATATTTCATGAGACCACCTCATTGTTACGGACTTTATGCATCCATAATAGTCCTGATCAAACATGCTGTCAAACGCCCCTGTTCCCTATCCAGGCTCCATAACCCGAAATAAAGACTAATTATGGTACAATCCCCGGTACTCCGTCGGTGTCATGCCTTCATGTGCCATGAATTGGCGATTGAAATAACTCGCATTCGGATAACCGGCCTCCTCGGCAATCTGTCCGATATTGGCGGTAGGTCGTTCCAACAACCACTGTTTCGCCATTTGCAGGCGGGACCGCGTGATGAATTCCATCGGCGTCATTTCAACGGCGCTTTTGAACAGCTTGCAAAAATAATACGTGCTCACGCCCGCCAGATCGGCCCAATCCTGCAGAAGGAACGGCTGGCAAGCCTCCTGCTGCATTCTTGGCAGCAGTGCAAGAATACGGCCTTCCGGATTGCCCGTACGCATGCTTTTAAGCGGTACCGCATGCTGGATGAATTCAGCCAGCACGGCATACGTCAACGTGGACAGCTGCGCCGGGCGCAGCATCCGGTTCTCCTCCGCCTCCGCGAGCAATGCCAAGTGTGCTTCCTCCCATGAATCCCGCTGCCGCAAGGTCCACAATCGGTTGCGATGCAAGCCCCTCTCGATCATGTAATCATGAAGCCGTTCGCCATAGAAATGCAGCCAGCGCACATCCCAAGGATCGTCCTCGCTGCTGTAGTAATGCTGGCGCTGCTGCGGAAAATAGAGCACTGCCTGGCCTGCCCTGAGCTCATGGACGACGCCGTCTTCCTCCACGTATCCTTTGCCGCTGGCCACATAGTGAATATTGAAGTTGCCCAGCGCTCCTATCTCGCGCAGAACGCTGTGCTGAGGATGTTCTGTGTAATGTCCCACCGACTCGGGATAACAGAAATACGGAATATCCTGCAGCGTCAGCAACACGGTTTGTCTCATCATGACGTTATCCCCCTAACCAACAATATCGTGTTAACAAATCTCAATATATTATCATTTTCATTCAATCATCTATTTCATATAATCACAATATACATTTATCCAAAGGAGGATACCCACGATGAATTCCAATCGCAAATTACGCTGGGGCATTCTTGGCGCCGCCAATATCGCCGTAGGCTCCGTCATTCCCGGCCTGCAGCAATCCGAATTGAATGAAGTCGCCGCCATTGCCAGCCGGGACGAAGAGAAAGCCAAGGAAACTGCCGATCGCCTCGGAATTCCGCAAGCCTATGGCAGCTACGAAGCGCTGCTGGCGGATGATTCCATCGATGCCGTATATATCCCGCTCCCCAACCATCTGCACCGGGAGTGGACGATTCGCGCCGCAGAAGCGGGCAAACATATTTTGTGCGAGAAACCATTGGCACTAAACGAACAGGAAGCAAGCGAAATGGTTCAAGCTTGCGAACAAGCCGGCGTACATTTGGCCGAAGCCTTCATGTATCGCCACCATCCGCGATACGATCAAATTCGCAGCATCATCGAAAGCGGCGAGATCGGTACGATCCGCGGCATTCACAGCACCTTTTCGTTCAACAATTCCGGTTCGTCCGGCAACGTTCGTTTCCGCAAAGAATGGGGTGGCGGCGCGTTGTATGACATCGGCTGTTATTCCATCAGCGCGGCACGGCTATTGCTGGGAAAAGAACCCACCGCGGTAACGGTCGTCGGCCTGTTCTCCCCGGAACATGATCACGTCGATATGATGGCTTCCGGTCTGATGGAATTTGGCGACAATGTCGGCGTAACGTTCGACAGCAGCATGTGGGCCGCCTTCCGCAATACGCTTGAAGTGCTCGGTTCGGACGGGATCATTGAAGTACCATCCGCTTATATCAGCCGTCTGGACAACACCTCCAATTTTTACGTCACGAAAGACGGTGAACGCACGGAAATCGAGGTGCCGAAGGTCAACCATTATTCCCTGCAAGGGGACGACATGGCAAGGGCCGTGCTGCAAGGCAAGCGGCTGCGTTTTGCGCCGTCGGATGCCGTAGCCAACATGAGAGTGCTCGATGCCTGTCTTCGCTCGGCAGAGCAGCGTCAACGAATCACACTTTAAGGAGGACTGAACGCTCATGGAATACATTAACATTGCAGGTACGGATAAACGCATCTCCAGGTTGATCAAAGGTTCCGATTATTTTGTTCACGATGCCTACGAAAAGGCTTCTGCCAACATGGATGCCTTTCTCGCGATCGGCGGAAATACCGTGGATACGGCTCATATCTACTGCGGCGGACAGAGCGAAGAAGTACTGGGCCGCTACATGCAGGATAAGGGAAACCGCGACCAAATTGTTATCCTCACCAAAGGAGCCCATCACGACAGCCAAGGCCCTCGCGTAAATGCCGAGGCGATCCGCAGCGATCTGCTGACAAGCCTGGAGAGGCTCCAGACGGATCACGTCGAGTTGTATGCCCTGCACAGAGACGACCCAAACATGCCGGTCGGCGTCATTCTGGAAGCGCTTAACGAGCATGTGGAAAGCGGAAAAATCGGTGCCATCGGCGCTTCCAACTGGACGTGGCAGCGGCTTGAGGAAGCGAATGAATATGCCGCCTCCCATGGATTGAAGGGCTTCACCTTCAGCAGTCCCAACCTGAGCCTCGCCAAAGCCAATGAACCATTCTGGGCCGGCTGCGTATCGGCAGACGCCGAAACGCTGGCGTGGCATGAGCGGACGCAGCTTCCGCTGCTCTCCTGGTCTTCGCAAGCACGGGGATTCTTTACAGGCCGCTTCACGCCCGAAGTCCGCGACAATGCCGACCTCGTGCGCGTATTCTACAGCGACGGGAACTGGGAAAGGCTGCGCCGTGCCGGAGAATTGGCCGAGACAAAGCATACGACGGCGATTCAGATTGCGCTGGCTTATGTATTGAACCAGTCCTTCCCGACCTGTGCGCTGATCGGTGCGCAGAATCGCGAAGAGCTGCTGTCCTGCGATGAAGGCTCCCGCTTGACCCTGTCAGCGGATGAAATCGCCTGGCTTGATCTTGCGAGCGATGTCAAACCTGGCGTTTAATCCGGTTCTGGAAGGGCGAAGCAATCCATATCGACCGTATCAACCGCCATATTACCACGGTCTACCATGCTTTCAAGCAGGTGGGCCTTCTTCCTTTTCAGCCGTTTACCCACATCCCTGTATAAGCGTCTTTAGTGAGAAAGAACATAAAGAGGGCACCAGCCAGAGAAACGCTGGAGGTACCCTCAAGAGAACATATATAAGCGATCTGGATAATTCCGTCTTACAGCTTAACGATTTGGCCTGTTTTCTCGGATTCGAATGCGGCCAGAATGACCTTCAGCGAAGCCAGTCCTTCTTCTCCGGAGATCGAAGGCGGTGTTTGCGTAACGATCGATTCCACGAAAGCGTCGATGACGCCGCTCGGTACTTGCTTCTCGTTCGTCGCCATGGCACCGACTTTGTACGTTTCTACCGTACCGTTCGTCAATTCAACGATAACTTCGTCGCCGTCCACCGTACCGATCTTCATCACGCCGTTCTCGCACCACAGCACGGTGCTGTTGTCGCCGGCTCTGTATTGAGTCCAGCTGGCTACCAGCGTGCCGATGGCACCGCTCTTCATACGTACGATGCATGTAGCGTTGTCGTCGACTTTGGTATCCTTTTTGTCCAACGTGCTGATGAATCCAGCCACTTCAGCGACTTCATCACCCAGCAAATAACGGATGAAATCCGATTTGTGCACGCCCAGGTCGCCCATGGCGCCCATAATGGCTTCTTCTTGACGGAAGAACCAGCTGCCTGCACCGTCCACGCTCCATGCTTCCGGTCCGGGGTGACCAAACGACGTACGGAAGTTCAGCACTCTGCCCAGCTTGCCGGAATCCAAAATTTCTTTGGCTTTCACGTGAGGAGGCATGAGGCGCTGGTTGTGTCCAACCATCAGGTACACGTTGTTTTTCTTTGCTGCCGCGATCATTTGCTCCGCCTCTTCGGCTGTGCTGGCCATCGGCTTTTCAACCAATACGTGTTTGCCGGCGTTCGCGGCGGCAATCGTCATCGGGGCGTGCAGGTAGTTCGGCGTGCATACGCTCACTGCATCCACGTTTTCTTTGGCAAGCAATTCTTCGTAACTGGAATAGGCCGTTCCACCATACGTTTTGGCCATTTCTTCCGCACGCTCCACGATCGGATCGGCAAAAGCGACAAGCTCCACGTTTTCGTTGGCAGCATACTCCGGAATGTGTCTGCGTTGGGCGATCGCGCCGCAACCAAATACGGCAACCTTGATTTTGCTCATATGTTTGAAGTCTCCTTTTGGCAATGGATTAGAATTGGTTCAAATAGTTTTGCTTCAGCCAGTTGTAGCTGTTGGTCACGCTTTCAAGAGGTGGATTCTGACATACGTCCTGTTCCACGATCAGCCACTCCACGCCTGCATTCGTAGACGCTTCGATAACTCCCTTCAGGTCGACAACGCCTTGTCCAAGCTCGAGCGTTTTCATCTGGCCTTGTTCGTCTTTGCTGAAGTCCTTCAGGTGAAGCAGCGGCAGACGGCCCGCATATTTCTGAATATACTCGATCGGATTTTGTCCCGCAAACTGTACCCAGCATACGTCCATTTCCACTTGTACGGCCTCTGGCGCAGTCTCGGCGAACATCGCGTCGAATGCGTTTTCGCTGCCGACCTGGCCGTGGAATTCGAAGTCATGGTTATGATATCCGAAGATCAGTCCCTGTTTGGCTGCTTCCGCACCATATTGCTGCAGTTCGGCAAACAGTTTGCTCCAGCCTTCCGCCGTCTCCGGGCGATCTTCAGGCATCAGGTAAGGGCAGATCATATATTTTGCGCCAATCGTTTTGAGGTAGTCGATTTCTTTTTGCAAATTTTCGCGCATGGCATGCAGCGATACGTGGCTGCTGAACCCTTTCAAGCCAAGCTCATCGAGAAGCGCTTTCATTTCCTCTGCCGGAATGTCTCCGTAACCGGCGAATTCAACGCCTTCATAGCCCAATTCGGCTACTTTGCGCAGGGTTCCAGGGAAATCTGCCGCTGTCTCGTTGCGGAGCGTAAACAATTGCAAACCGATGTTAAGTTTTTTCATGAACTGTACACCTCTGCTATTCAATTTGTTGGGATTGCTCTATCTGGTACCATCCTACCTCAAAACAGGCTAGAATGAACATATACAATATCGTCAAACCATGAACTATCTGGTCATTTTTTAAAGCGAAAGGTTGGATTATTTTGGAGACGGCCGTATTGATCTGCGATTACTCCTATCATTATAAAGCGTTTAACCATAATATGAGGGGCGGCTTGCAGTCCTACCTGTTCCGTTTACAAACAGAAGGTTCTTGCAAGGTATACGCCCGGAATGAGGAGTTCGTATTGTCGGGAGGGGATCTCCTGCTGCTCAAACCCGGGGACGACTATCATTTGGTCGTGGAAGATCCTCACAAAGAAGGGCGGTTGTCGAGCGGCGATTATTATCTGTTCTGCGAAGGCGCCTGGATCGACGAATGGTGGAAAAGGCTCAAACGCCCGCCGGTCAACCGAATCGGGTTGGATGACAAACTGATTGGCCTGTGGCGCAACATGCTGCTGGAGAAACGCCGCGGCCCGCTGGAGGAGGATGCAGAGTTGAAAGATGCCCTGCTCCGGGGATTGTGCCTGTACATTGACCGGGCGATCAAGGAGAACCTGCAAACCGATCGTAAAATTTCCGCCACGCTCAAGCTGAAGCGGTACATCGAAGAGCATGCCACCATTACGTTCAAGCTCGAAGAGGCCGCCCGTTACGCGGGGCTAAGCTTGTCGCGCGCCGTGCGGCTGTTCAAGGAGCAATACGGCAAAACGATGATCCAGTATGCGATCGAAATCCGGCTGAACGCCGCGCTGGAACGCATCAAATACAGCGAAATGACGCTGGAGCATATCGCCGAAACATGCGGCTTCGCGAGTTACTCCTATTTTCACCGGGTATTTCGTGCACACTTCGGCATCTCCCCGGCGGAATACAGGGAAACGGAACAGGCCTCCCTTCCTTAACAACAAACGGGCAACAATTTCTCTATGACTCTCTTCGCATTCCCATGTATAGTAATATTAGATTTTCCATGAATTGGAGCGAAAACCATGCATGATGCACGAAAAGTGTTAATGATCGAAGACGAGCAGGATATCGCCCGCATTGTAAGGGACTATCTGAACAAAAACCGATATGAGACCGCCATCGCAGGCACGGCGGAAGAAGGGCTGCAGATGATGGAGCTGCTGCAGCCGGATTACATCATTTTGGATATCATGCTTCCCGACCGGGATGGCATCGAGGTATGCCGTGAAATCCGGCGCAGGAACAATATCCCCATTTTGATGCTCAGCGCGCGTGGGAGCGATACGGACAAAGTGCTCGGCCTTGGATTTGGCGCGGATGATTATATGACCAAACCGTTCTCGCTAAGCGAGCTGCTGGCCCGGATCAATGCCCATTTCCGCCGCTATGACCGCCTAATAGCCGAACGAACGGAAGGGCATGTGCTTCGGTTCGGCGACTTAACGATCGACAAAAAAGCGTACCAGGTCACGCGGAACGGCTTGGAGATTCCTCTTTCCGCGAAGGAATTCGAAGTGCTTCATGTTTTGGCAAGCCATAAAAACCAGGTCTTTTCCAAAGCCCAAATTCTCGATGCCGTTTGGGGATATGCCTCCTATGGCGACGAGAATACAGTTACGGTGTACATCCGAAGATTAAGGGAAAAAATCGAAACAGACCCCTCTCACCCCCAACTGCTGAAAACCGTCTGGGGTGTAGGCTATAAATTCAACGTGGATTAAACCCCGGATTGGAGTCAAAGCACATGTCTCTGAACGCCTGGTCCAAACGATGGCTCATCGGCGCATTGCTTACTTTATTGCTGCTCGCCGCATGCAGCCTGCCGTTGGCGCTAAAAACGAATTCGCTCAACGAAGCAGGCGGGACGGAACCGTACGTCAAGCAGCTTCGATTGATTGCCAATCCACTGCTGCTTGAATTGGAAAACCGACAGCACCAGCTTAAAAATCCGGCCTTCCGGGAGAAGCTTCGTTCCTTGGCCCGCGAAATCGGGATAACGTTGACCTATGCTGCACTGGATGGCGAAATCCTGCTGGATTCGAATCCCTCTGCGGAAGGCAAACATCTCAATCTGCGAACGCTGCTGTACGGAGAAGGTGATGATTTTCCCCTCCTGCCAACGAACGAAGGAAATTCGTTTACCGTTGCGTTTCCCGTAATGGACGATCCCTCCGGGATCCGTCAGGTCGGCCATGCCGTAATTTCCGTCCCTGTATCGTTGCTTTCTTCCGCCCATTCCGCACCGATTCCTTATACGTTCATGCTCAGCGGCGTATTCATCCTCTTGCTGGCCATGATGCTGATCATCATGAGAATAAAGGTAAAGAAACGCCTGATTTCCCCCATCAGGGAACTGCGGCAGCACGCAGAGTCGATCCTGAAAGGGAACTATGCCGAGCAAGTCCGGTATTCTCGCCCGGATGAAATCGGTGATTTATATGCCATGTTTGACCTGATGCGCACGGAAATTGAACACCTGCACCACCGGCGCAACCGGCAAGAACAAGCGCAAAAAGAACTGATCACGAATATATCCCACGACCTTCGCACGCCCATTACAACCTTGAAAACATATATCGAGGCCATTATGGACGGCATAAGCCCCGATCACGACACGCTTATGGAATACATGCAAGTCATGCGTACAAATGCGGATAAAACGGCAAGTCTCGTCGAAGATTTGCTTCTGCATGCCCTTCAGGAGCTCGGCCACATTTCCGTGGAAAAACGCGAGACTTACAGCCGTCCGGTCTTTGAAGCCATGCTCGCCCCCATCGGGCATATGGTGCATTTGAAAGGCCTTCACTACGAGGGGCCTGCCCGCATTCCCAACGTGCTGATCCGCATGGACCCGACAAGGATGGAGCAGGTCATCTCCAATCTCGTTGCAAACGCGCTTAAACACACGGAAACCGGAGACACTCTGCGGATCAGTACAGAGCTCGAATCGGGGCGTTTCATAATAGCGATCGAAGATACCGGCAAAGGCATTCGTCCCCAAGACATGCCGTTTGTGTTTGAACGTTACTTCAAGGGGCAAGCATCGCCGGCAGCCGGTCACGTTCATGAAGGTACGGGACTGGGATTGTCTATATGCAAAAACATTATCGAGGCGCATGACGGGCACATCTCTTTCTCCAGCCAAGAGGGCAAAGGCACCCGCTTTCGGATCGACCTGCCCATCGTGTAATACTTTATTCATATTTCGATAAGTCTTTCTCAATATCCCCTGCCTACAATGAAGGCATAACTTACGAACCGGGAGTGATCGGCTTGTCCAAAGAAATGAAAGTTCCCCTCATCCGGGCACGCAATCTCTGCAGAACCTACAGCACCGGGACGGAACAATTCCATGCGATCCGAAACATCGATCTCGATATTTATGAAGGGGATTTTACCGTCATTATGGGCAACTCCGGCTCCGGCAAATCCACGCTGCTGTATCTGCTCAGCGGCCTTGACCGCGTGACGGCGGGAGAAGTCCATTTCCGCGACGAACAGATCGACAGGTATTCCGAGCGCAAAATGTCCGAGTTTCGTGCCCGCAGGATCGGCTACATTTATCAAAGCAGCAATCTCGTCCCGGACCTGCCTATTCGGGAAAACATTTCGCTGCCCGGTTATATCGCGGGCCGAAAAAAAAGCGAAGTCCGCGCCAAGGCCGATCAACTTATGGATCGCATGGATATCGCCGGCCAGCGCAACCGTCTCCCTTCCGAAACGTCGGGTGGGCAGCAGCAAAGGGCAGCCATCGCCCGGGCGCTGATCAATTCGCCGGACGTCGTTTTTGCCGACGAACCGACGGGCAGCCTGAATTTCGAGCATGGTCAGGCCGTACTGGACATTCTGACGGAAATAAACCAGGCAGGTCAATCCGTCGTGATGGTTACGCATGACATGAAGGCGGCATGCAGGGCGGACCGGCTCATTTTCATCCAGGACGGCAAGGTCGGCGGCATCCTCGAATTCGACAAATATGACGGAACGCGCCTTCCGGAGCGCGAATCCATCATTTTTGCTTTTGTATCGGGGAGGGAATAGACATGCTGGCCGTGCTGAAACTGAGTTTCTCCCGTCTGCGCAAAAGCAAGCTTCAAAATGTTTTCATTGCCCTGCTCATCCTGCTCTCAACCCTGCTTGTATCCACGGCTTTCATCGTATTGGCCAACACGGGCAACCAGTTCGAAGAAATGCATGCCCGCACCAACGGCTCGCATCAGGTGCTGACCTTTGAAAAAGGCTTGAACGATCCCCAGGCCGACCACGACTGGTGGACCTCCCAAAAAGGCGTCGACGTCTCTCCACTGCTCAGATATCGGACGTTGTCGGGAATCACCTTCCATGGTGAGCAATTCCCCAACATATACCTATATATGATCGATACGCCGGAGCAGCCTTGGGCCGTTGATAAACCCGTTTTTGCGGATGGTACACCCTCTGATGTCCCTGCGCGGGGCACGATCTGGATTCCAACCTCCATGTCGAACGCATACGACATATCCTTAGGCGATACTGTCAGCTTTAACGCAGACGCAGCAACCATCGATTTGGTCGTCAGCGGCATTCGGATTGACGTGCCTTATGGCGCCCCGTTCACCAATACTGCCCGGATCTGGATGAACGAAGCGGATTACCGCAACGTATTCTCCGGAAGCGGCAAAGATTATTCCATGATAGGCCTCCATTTCGATGACTACGAGACGAGTCCAAGGTACTGGGATCGCTATGCCGACGAAAACGGAATCCCCTTCCTCGAAACGAAGATGGAATTCGAGAGCATCGCTTCCTTTTATCTGATCATCCATCAAATCGTCGGTTTTATCATGATTTTTCTAGGCATTGTCATGTTGATTATTGCATTGATGACCATCGGGTTCACGATTTCGGATTCGATTCTGGCGAACTATAGAACGATCGGAATTTTGAAGTCCCTCGGCTTCACATCCCTTTCGACCATCGGCACTTATGCGATTCAATACGCCCTGCTCGCTTTCGCTGCCATCCTTCCCGGAACTGCGCTGAGCCTCATCATGTCCAGGTTCATCATCGGCATTTCCACGTCATCCCTTCTTGCAGGCAATGAAGATTTGGCGATTCGGGGAACAGGCTTGGTACTGATGTTGGCCGTGCTGCTTTTCCTGCTTGTCATCCTGTTCGTCATCGTATATGCCTCAAAAGCAGGCCGCATCCAGCCTGTACAGGCCATCCGGTACGGCATGTCGGAAACGGACCATGCCCGCGCAGCGCGAAGAATGAATTTATCGCTGACGCGCTGGATGAGTTTTGCCACGATACCTGTTGGCGCTGCGGTCGGCATGCGAAACATCATGAAATACGGAAAAAGTTCACTTCTATTGCTGCTGCTTACCACCATGGCCTCCTCCGTGCTGGTCTTCGGGTATGGGTTAATGACAAGCATCACTGAGATTCATCAAACTGCCGCCAAGTGGGGTTATGATCAGGCGGATATTGCGGCAGTCATCGTGGACAAAGGCGCCTTTCCGCGCGCCGAAATGGAACGGGCCTTGGAAGAGGAAGCACAGATCGAGAACGTGGCGTGGCAAGGGAATGTCACTGGAATTACGGTACCCGAAACGAATCATGCCAATCAGCACGATTCGGTTAGCCTGGCGCTCAGCGTGCTGGACGGAAACTATCGGGAGCTTGGATTCGAAACGCTGCACGGCAATGACCCTGTGCGGAAAAATGAGATTTCGATCGGCGTAGGGGTTAGCCGCATGTTAAACAAAGATGTAGGGGACCTCATCGAGCTGTATATCGAAGGCCAAAAACGTACGTTCATCATCACTGGCACGTATCAGGCCATTGCCAACATGTCCATATCCGGGCGCATCACGGCCGAGGCCATGCGAACCGTCGATCCGGATTACAGCGATGCCGACGTCGCGTTCATTCAAGTCCGAGACAAAACGGATGCCGCTGCGGTCGCCAAACGGTTGAATGAGCCATTCCAGGGATCGGCCTCGGTCGTCACCCAGAAAGTACTACTTGATTCTGTATATACCGAGGCCGCCAACGTGCTGATCTATCCGATGAGCCTGATCGGAATGCTGTTCCTTGCCGTTACGTTCATCATCATTTTCAGCACTTGCCGAATCAACATTCGCAAAGAATCGCGGACGTATGGCATCTACAAATCCTTGGGCATGACGTCGCGTCAGCTCCGCCTGTCGATTGCCGCTGCTACCGCGGGCCTGGCGTTGATCGGTTCCCTTTTCGGAATCGCGGTAGGCGTATATTTGCTGCCGTTTCTGCTTGAAACGGTCCTCTCAGGATACGGCATTGTCGATCTGCCCCTTATTTTGAACGGATCCGGCATCCTGATGTTTTCCAGCTTGAGCATACCGGCTGCCGCGCTTGGATCGTGGGCATCTTCACGAGTGATCAGGGAAGCCTCTCCACGGGATCTGGTCGTTGAATGAACAGTTATACGCAAATGAAAGCAGGCTGTCCTTCTTATCTGGAAGATCAGCCTGCTTTCATGCCTTCATGCGTTCATTCGTTATTGCGTCGACGATCCCGGGTTGGTGATGTTTACTTTCACGTCATACGTAATGGGCACTGTGCTGAAAACTTCGTCCCAATCCTTTTTTACCTTTTTCCAAACCTTTGGATAATGAATGCGCAGGCTCTCCCCGAAATCGCCTACATCCACTTTATGGGTATGCTGCATCTTGTACAGGACCTGTTTGATCTGCTGTTCGGCCAATTCGGCAAAGTCCTTTTCCAGTTCCTTCAGGTAAGCGCCCTTTTCTTCCTTCTCGGGCGCGGTCCAGTCTTCCATCATCCATCCTTCCGATTTCACGTCCACATGAAACGAAATTTCGTTGCCGCGGACATGCGGAATGACCTTCGTTTTTTTCTTTTTCATCTCGTAAACGATGGTAAAGCCGTTCTTTCTATAGCTTTTCAACACTCCCCCGCCGGATCTGTCCGTGATCCATGCTAACCCTTCCAGGTCGGTTTGGCTAAGCTCTCCGATGAATTTGGTCGTTTTGCCATCGATAATGCTCGCCCCCGAAAACTTGTCCTCTCCATCGTAGGAAAGCACGTTCTGCAGCAGAAAGCTGGAACCGGCCTGCATTTTGGCATCCACCATGGCGAGCGTCACCGGTTCCATAATTTTCGTCGTCATATAGGCATTGCGGGTTGTGTTGGTCAGGTAGAATGCAGGGATGCGGGTAGGATCTTGGGAAGTCAACACTTCCCTGGCGCTGCGATGGCTGATGATGACCAGCGTGTTAGGCCGAATGTCATTATCCCGCAGCACGAAATCAAGCAGTTGGTCCATCCTGTATTTTTTCAAAACGTCTTTGGATATGACGATGACCTTCAAATGATGCCCGATTAACGGACGATCCCGCCGAAGGGCAAATTGGCGAAAGATTTGCAGCAGCGAATCCCCGCTGAGCTGTTCGTTGGAATACGATGTTTTTCCGGACGAAGGAGAGCCCGATCCTCCGCCCTGTTGTTGTTTGGAAAATCCCGGCGCAATTTGGACCGTCGCTGTCACGTTATTTTCCTTCGAGTAGTTGCCCCCTTGGGAAGCGATGTTTTTTTCGAATGCCGTCTCCTCGCCGACGTCGAGGCCGAGGCCCACGTAAACGCTCAATTCCTCGATCTCCCTGCTGCTCCAGCAACCCGATATAATCAGCAGTGCAGCAAGTGCAGCCATAATGCGCAACAAGGAACGCACTTGATTCATGCCTGTTTTCCTCCTTTCTTGCGAATCATGCTGAGAAGCAAAAGAAGCAGCGGCAGAACGGCAAACAGGGCTATCGAGATCGTTCCCAGCATGTCGCCTAAAGCAAAGGTTTCATCCAAATTTTTCGGCATCAGCGCAGCGATATAAATGACGGGAAGCAGCAGGTACATGATGAAATGGGTCTTCTTGGACCGAAACAACTCGCGAATGCCGATCGAAGCACAATAATGCGTAATGGTACACGTGGAGAACATTTGCATAATCCAGAGAACCAAAAGCAGGGATTCAAAACGTTCGAAAACAAGTCCCTTGATTTCGAAGCTTCGGACCAAATCCAGAGTCGGCCACGTTCGGGTCTGGATGCCATCCAGCGAAAGACTGCCTACAACCATAACCACCGTAATCAAATAAATGATGGTGGAAATGCTGACTCCCCAAGCAACCGCCCTATTGCTCGTTTTTGGATTTTTCATGTACGCGGTCAGAATAAACATCGCTTCATACCCTGTAAATGACAGGAGCGAGGGCTGTAATCCCTTGAAGACCGGCATGATTCCTTCGCCAAGCACAGGACGCAGATTGCTGATTTCAAACAACTGCATCCCCAGCAAAATTTGCACGACGAAAATCACCAACGTCAGGGGCAAAATGATCTCGAGCACCCGAATGATGACCTGGAGTCCTCCCGTGATCAGATAAATACCGATCCACATAAATACCATGACCATGGCCCAGGTAGGGGTCCTTTCCAACAAATACATGCCCGTCACATCCGCCATGATGCGAATTTCGAACGCGGAGATCACGATAAAGTAAACAATCATCGCGAATCCCAAGATGAAGGCAATCCATGTGCCGGTTATTTCTCCCATGAATTCGAAGACCGTCTTTCCCGGAAATCTCTTGCACAAGGTGACCAGAATGAGACCGACGCCCGTGATGACCAGGCCGGACAACAGGATCGAAATCCATACGTCGGGTGTCCCGACTGCTTTGCTCGTCGTGCGGGGCAGTGTCAATATGCCCGCACCAAGCATGTAGTTTACGATGACCACGACAGCCTGAGCCGTACTAATCTTTTGCTGGGAGCCTTCCATTCTGTCTCACCTCCATGCCTCATTGTTTATTTGTGCGATCTTCGTCCTCCGGATTGGCCAATTTCGGCCGCAATCTCATCATTCGGATAGGAGCGCGAATGATGAAGTCTTTCCAGTCCCGCAGACTGTAAGGAACGGCCGGAGCCACGTAAGGCGCACCGAAGCTCGACAAACGGGCCAAATGCGTGCAAATCAACAGGAAAAACATGACCACGCCGAACAGCCCAAGCACCGCCGCGCTGAACATGGCTGCAAAACGCAATATCCGCAAGGTCAATCCCGCGCTGTATACCGGGATGGTAAACGAAGAAATGGCCGTCACGGCAACGACAATAACCAGGAACTGACTGATGATCCCTGCCTGCACGGCAGCCTGTCCGATAATCAAACCGCCAACGATGCCCATCGCAGGCCCGATCGGTTTGGGCAGCCGGATTCCGGCTTCGCGAAGGATCTCGATCGAAAGCTCCATGATGAGCACCTCGATAATCGACGGAAACGGCACCCCCGTCCTGGTTTCGATAATCGTTAGAACAAGCTTGGTCGGAATCAGTCCGGGGTGGAACGAGATAAACGAAATGTACAAGGCGGGGGCAAGCAGTGCCAACATCGCCGCCAGAAATCTCAGCATTCTCAAGAAAGTCCCCGGAATCCAGCGTTCGTAATAATCCTCGGGGGACTGAAGCAGCATGCTGAAGGTCACCGGAACGACGAGTACAAAAGGCGTGCCGTCCAGCAATATGGCCACCCTTCCTTCCAGAAGCGCACCCATAACCCGGTCAGGCCTTTCGGTGTTGAGCACTTGCTGAAAAGGACTAAACGTGTTGTCCTCGATCAGCTGCTCCACATATCCGGACTCCAGCATAATATCCATTTCCATCGCATTGACCCGTTCTCTGACTTCCTCGACCAATTTGGGGTCCGCAATATCCTGCATGTACGCAATCGCCAGATCTTTTTTGACCCGGGTGCCTACCTGATACTTCTCAATAAATAAGCTTTGATCGCTTCCATATCGACGCAATATGCCCGTGTTGTCGCTCAACTGCTCCGTGAATCCGATTCGCGGTCCACGGAGAAGCGCCTCTGATAAGGGTTCATCGATGCTGCGGGTCTTTCCCTGCGGTCCCCCGATAATGAAAGCTTTAGGCACGCCGTCCACAATCAATCCCGTTTTACCCCCGAGGACGCCCAGAGCGAACTTCTGCAGCGATTGCGTCTCTTCGTATACACTCACCATAAGCAAGCGATTCAACAGAAACGATTCGAGGAGGCTGGATCCCTCGGCTTGGGAAAAGCGCTCGAGCTCTTCCTCAGGGATACCATCCGTCATAAGCGGTGCCATCAGGGACTGGTCGAAGAGACTGGGATCGATCAATCCTTCGGTAAATACGGCCGCAATTCGGATGTCGGTCCCCTTGATCGTCAGCTCCCGAATGTAAACGTCCGCATTCCGGGCCACCGTTTCCCTGATACTAACGATGTCCGTGGAATATTTCCCGCTTATTTTGATGTTGGCATATCTCCCCGTTTCCGGATGCTGGTCTTGCTCCGATGCGCTCCCTGGAGAAGCTCCCCCCGCCCGCTCCAGATTTGAAGGTTTTGCCTTTTTGAAGCTGCCTCTCTTAATGGCATCATTCAACCAACGGGAAACGTACAGTATGACGACGGGAACGATGACCAATACGATGGCTTGAAACCATACGGAACCTTCCGGTATATAACTGAGCAGCTTAGACCACATCTTCCTCCCCCCAATACCATGGCTTCTCATAGCTACTGACTTCCTTGCCTCTGAAAGAAAATCCCGCAGTTGTTACAAAAGGCATGATTTAAATGCAAGGCATCGCCATAAGCTTTTGAGTTTTCCAAAGTATTGTGTCCCCGTCGGCTCACAATAATTCCCGTTTTTGCAAGCTTTTCGCACGTTGCCTTGCATCGGCAACGGCAAAAGGGCAGATTCCGTATTCGGGAATCTGCCTGTATTTTTAAATCAGGAATTGACCATCGCCTGGTTCATACCATTTTGGATACGTGCCCTGCCTTGATGTCGAGCAGCTGCGCGGATTCCGCCGTGTTCGTAAAGTCCCGAAGCGTAACCTCGATCTGTTTTTCGCTTTGTTCTACATACTGTCTTACCTGCTCGGTGCCTTTGGAAATGTTGTGAATTTCCTGGGTGATCCCTTGCACGCTGTCGCGGATTTCGTTGATGGAGTTTTCAACCATGGCGGACAGCTTTTTCACTTCCTTCGCCACGATATCGAAGCCTCTTCCATACTCCCCGGCATGCGCCGCCTCAATGGCAGCATTCAGCGCCAATAGTTGCGTTTGCGAAGCAATGTCCCGGACCGTTTTGACTACGCCCTGAATGTCAGCCGCCTGCTGCTGCAGATGGGCAAGCGTGGATTGGTTGTTAGCAGCCACCTGGGAGATCAGTGCTATGCTGGAGAGCAGTTCTTTGCTTCGCGCCGTTCCCTCTTCCGCCTGCTCGTTCAATCCGTGGGATAACGTTTTCAATTCATTAACAACGGTGGCGATGCTGTTCTGTCGCTTCGTAATATTCGTAGCTATTTTGGAGACCCCTAGAATGCGTTCGTTCTTTTTATCATAAATCGGCATGTAGGTCGCTTCCAGCCAGACAGAACTCCCCTGTGCATGTTTGCGTTCAATCTTGTCCTGGAAGCTGTTCCCGTTTAAAATGCTCTTCCAGAACGCTTCGTACTCGGGTCGGTTTACAAATTCGTCAAAACATAGCTGCCTATGGCTCATGCCAATCATCTCTTCCTTGGTATAACCCATAGTGGATGCAAATACATCATTGACATACACTACCTGACGATTCAAATCAAAACGAATGATGGCCAAACTTCTCTCGATGGCCTTAACAACCAAATCATCAGTGACCGCATCTTCCTTCAGCGCCTCTAACACAGTAATGGATCCCTCCGCCTAAATACTGTAATGCAGCGATCATACAACATTCGGATCATTTATTCTATGACCTTATGTGACAATATTTGCAACTAAACGACAAAAAAGCCGCGCAACGCACGCGGCTTATGTCGATGCAAACATAGACATCTTAATTAGAGGCCCCGTTATCCTCTAGGCAACTTGTCCGCATAACGGCTGCGCAGTTCGCCAAGCCGCTCCAACTGGGCTAACGCCTGTTCTTTCTGTTTCAATCCGACAGCGAGCACCATCTGTTCCATCAATAATAGCGGCGTGACCATGGAATGGAACTCCCCAAGCTCTCCCCGGCTGACATAGAACGAAATCGATGCCCCCATCCCGTATAACAAATCTTCCCTGTCTGTCACCAAAACGGCCTGGCTGCCCGTATTGCTGGCGTAATCGAGAATCACCTCGGCTTCCGGAAGCAAGCGGGTAAAGCAGAGCAGCAGCACCACATCCTCCTTCTGCATATGCATCAGCGTTTCCAGCAATTCATGTCCGCCTCCTGCCAATCGGACAACGGTCATCCCGAATCTGGACAAACGGAAGGACAGCAGCTCAGCCAATCCTGCCGAAGGTCCTGGGGCATAGACATATACCCTTCTCGCTTCCGAGAAAAGAACGGCGGCCTGCTCCAGATCTCCGCTCTTCATGCGAGAGAGCGTTTCCTGTAAATGCGCGACGGATGCCTCCAACAATTGAACGGGCAGGCTGTCGGTGTCCATGCGGGATATCGTTTTATTCAGTTTGAGGGCGGGAGTGGTATCCTCCGAAGTCCGTAGACGGATCTTGAACGCTTTGGCATTGTCGTAGCCGACGGCACGCCAAAAACGGGATACCGTGGCGATGCTGGTTCCAAGCCTGTCCGCGATTTCCTGCTCGGTCATGAATAACATGTCCTCCGGGTGGCGCTCAATGAAATCGGCGATTTTTTGATGTCCTGGCGATAGCTGATCTTTATGGGCAAACAAGTTCATATCCCTTGCACTCCTTTGAGGTCTCTGCAACCAGTATACCAGCAGCGCGAAACGAAAGCGGTTTGTTTCTGTAATATTTTTTTCATTAATTATGTAATGTTGTAATAAAAATTACGTTTGATTTACAAATCTCTTCTCCCCCGTTAATATTCCGGCTCTAGACTGTGGCTATGATCCACTGATCGATAAACTTTTCGGGAGGTATGACCAATGAAGAAGATGACTGAGCGTTATACGCTGACGTCTTCGCAGAAAATGATGGTGTTTGTGCTGTCCATGTCGCTGTACGGTTTGTCCAACATGTTCACCGAGTTGATTCCGAAATTGCAGCTGGGCCCCATCGAATTATCCGTAGAATATTTTGCGTTCATTCCGCTTACGCTGTGCATTTTGTTCCATCCGATGATTGCGGCCGTTGGCGCAGCCATGGGTGAGGTCATCTTTGGAGAATTAATGCTGGGGCAATTCGGGGGACTGGGCGAGCTGGAGAAGTTTATCACGTTCTCGTTTGCCATGTACGTCGCAGGCCGCATGGTGAGTGATCCCCGTAACCGCAGACAGGTTGGCGTCGCAGCGATGACGGGTGTCATCATACACCAGTTTCTCAGCTCGTTGGTCGATATCGGAAAGGTATGGATCGGCGTGGAACAGCTTGAAGCCGTTTCCGGGCTCGCCGAGAGCATCGTTGTTATTGAAGGCGTCGGGTTTCTGAATGACGTGTTGTTTTCGGGCATCCTGTTTGCCCTGCTGCCAACGCTCTACCTCGTTCCGATGCTGTATGGCAAAATCGAACCGCTGCTGGGCATCAAACCCCGCAATCCCGGCATGAAGTACGAAGGACTGGGCCTGTTCCGTCCAAAGCTTCTGTTGATCGGGCTGCTGCTGTTCCTGTTTGCCTTCGGGGCCGAGTCGCTATCCGAGATGGACATCAACTTCGCGGTATGGGAGACGGATTACGCGGACGAGTATGGCTCGGCCTCCATCTGGATCAGCATTGGCGCTGCAGCCGTCATCGCGCTGATTACCCTGCTGTTCATGCGGGCCAGACGCGGGAAAAGCAAAGTCGCGCCAGGGACGGAGAATCGTCCTTATGCGTAAATTCATGTCATTCTGGAGCACAAAGAAACCCGGTGAGCGCCTGGAGGAGCTTCACTTCAAAACGGGGCCCCTTTCTGGCCAAAACATCCATACCGACATCGAAAGGACTGCCCCGCGGAACGAGCCAAGCGAGTTTCTGGATGAGGGGGAGGTGCACTCTCACGAGGATATCCTTCCCTCCAGTGCCGTGGACGTTCGGAACGTAACCTTTACCTATCCCGGCTCTGCGGAGCCTGTCCTGAACGGACTGACACTTGAACTGGCACGGGGCAGCTTCACGGCTATCATCGGAGGCAACGGATGCGGCAAGTCCACCATGTGCAAGCTGTTCAACGGCCTGATTCCCCAATTCTATACGGGGGATTTCTCAGGAGAAGTCCATGTGCTTGGCATGCCGGTCGAAGGGCGGAACGTGGCCGAACTTTCCCGCAGCATCGGTTACGTTTATCAGGATTTCGATAATCAACTCGTACGTCCGACCGTACTGGATGAAGCCTGTTTTGCGCCGCTCAATTACGGTTTGCGCAACTACCGCGAACTCGGCGAACGCGCTCTCGCGATGTGCGGGCTCGAAGGAATCCAAGACCGTTACATCTGGGAACTGAGCGGCGGGCAAAAGCATCTGCTCGCTCTCGCTGGTGCACTTTCGATGGACCCGGAAATCCTGATCGTGGATGAACCGGTTTCCCAACTGGATCCGCAGCATGCCAAACAGATCTACGAGTGCCTGAAACGGCTGAACACCGATTATGGCAAAACGCTGATCGTTATTGAACATCATACCGAGTTTATCGCGGATTTTTGCCATGATGTCGTATTGATGGATCAGGGGCGTGCCTTATGGAAGCTGCCTGTTCAGGAGGGCCTTAACCGCGTAAGCGATTTGGAGCGGCTGGGGATTCAGCCGCCGGATGTTACCCGGGCAGCTATGGCTGCCGCCAAAGTTGGCTTGACCGTAGAACCCGTTGGGACACCAGCGTGTGCCACCGTCGGCACGATACCAACTTCCTACTGGCAGAATGGAACGGCGCCGTTCCCCGTCACCGTGGAGGAGGCAGCCATTTACTTTGCCGAGCGGTACATACTGGAAGCCCGTGCTTCACGAACAACGCCGGACGAGGCGACCGCTTCCGACTTGTCCGGGCAGGCCAACCATCCCAAGGCGGATCGTGAAGGGTATGATGCGTCCATAGCTCCACTGGTTCGCTTTAACGACACTCGTTTGCGATACAGGGGCCTTGGCAAACAGGAGCATGAGGTGCTTCGCGGCATAAATATTTCATTGCATGAAGGAGAACGGGTCGCGCTCATCGGCAACAACGGTGCAGGGAAATCCTCTCTCCTGAAATTGATTGCGGGTATTCATCTGCCCCAGGAAGGCAGCGTGACTGTGCTGGGGGAAAAGACGAATCGCTCTTCCATGGAACATCTGGCGGGAAAAGTGGCTTACATCTTCCAACAGTCGGCCGAGATGTTCATTCAGGACAGCGTCCGCAAGGAGGTCGGCTACTACTTGAAGGCTCGCGGCATGAAAGATGCCGATTCACGTATTGCCCATATGCTCGATCGGTTTCGACTGATTGATCTGCAGGATCGCGATGCGCGCCTGCTTAGCGGCGGACAGCAGCGCCGCGTCACCTTGGCCATCGGTGCAGCCATGCACCCCCGCCTGATGCTGCTGGACGAACCCACCGCCAATTTGGACATGGCTACACGCGAGGAACTGATTGGGGTGCTCTCCGAGCTGGATGAGCATGTGCGAACCACGGTCATCGCCACGCATGACATGCAGCTGGTCACCCAATGGGCCAGCCGCGTCATTGTGCTGCACAACGGACGAGTCGAAGCGGATGGGACGCCTGCCGACATTTTCTCCGATGCAGCGCTGCTTCGCCGGGCCGGTCTGGCGCTTACCCAAATTATGGAGCTGTCGCACCGCCTGAACATGCCTGGGCTTTGTCCAACGGCAGAGGCTTTTGCTGCCCGGCTGCTGCCATTGAACCATGCTGAACCGCTGAAAAAGGAGGCACATCATGCAGCTTGTCCGCAACTGGCTTGATAAAATTTCAATCGAACGCATTCAACTGGAGTTAATGAATACCGTATATGGAAGCGGGCATGCGAGCCTTTCGCGGCTTGACCCGAGGGTAATGCTGATCTGGTACCTTTTCTTTGCCATCGCGCCCTGGTTCATCCATAACGGAACGGTGCTGCTCGGATTGTTCCTGTTGATGGTCACCACGACCATTCTGTCTAGGGCAGCCATCTTTATCATCATCATTCTATGTCTTGGCCTGATTGGTCAGGTCGGCTGGATGTTCGTCATTTCACTGTTCTTTGGCGGGAGTCTGGAATCGGCGCTTCCTTTATTGCTGTTGACGCTGAAATTGTCCATCGTTTCGCTCGCCAGCATTACGGTGTTCTCGGGCATGGACCCCGAACGCATCGGGGACGGACTGCTCGCGCTGGGCATGCCGGCCGCGTTTTCCTTCAGCATGTCGTACGCCTATCGCATCCTGCCCGTATTGTTCGGGGAGTTCCGCAACATCATGTTGTCCTACAAGCTGCGCGGCCGGGCGCCATCGAAACATGGCTGGTTATATTGGAGATCGGTCGTTTATTACATGAAACTGCTGATGTTCTCGTTTTTCCCATTAATGCTGGCCACCGCCAAACGTTCGCGCACGACCGTTGAAGCATTGGAAACGCGCGGTTTCTCCTACGGGATGAACAACCCCGCGTCCAAACGGCTGAAGTTGGCCCACCTGCACATCGCCCCCCGCGATATTGCGTTCCTGACCGGGTCGGCGCTGTATGTCGCGCTGCTCTTCTGGGCCGGCGGGCAGTATGACATTTTATAATTTTTTATATAGGTTGAATTAGACAGTTACACGTTAACGGAGTGGGCAGAAAGAATCTGGAGAAGCGAAGCGTTCTAAAAGCTTTCTGAAAGAAAGCTGCATCGTAAGCATAGGCTTATCACCGGATTTTCCCCTGGAATAAGAGGATCAGAGGGATAAGAGTGATCGGAAGATGGTTCTGACCACGTAGTGGCTCCGTGTAAAAATTATTCGTTCAACTTATATAATCTAGAAAATTCATTACATCAATCATTCACGGTATGAAAGGAAGTGCCTTGCCTCATGCGCATTGACCTGCACACTCACGGCAAATTGTCCAAAAACTCCGATTTCTCCGTCGATTATTTCACGGAAATGATTCATGAAGCCAAAACGAACGGACTTGACGCGCTCGCCTTGACCGAGCATTTCAATACCCGCCATTTCTATGATGTCTACGAAAACCTGGATCGACTCTACCCGTACAATGGGGAGTATTACGATGCAGACGGGCTGCGCATCTTTCCCGGCATGGAAGTGGATATCGCGGAAACCGGACATATTCTGCTCATCGGCCAAAAGGAACATATTCTCGCCGTGCGCGGCGCATTGGAAAACTATACGGCCAAAGGGTCATTCATTCCTTTTGCCGACCTGCTCGACCTGGCCGAAGCCCGGCCCCTGCTGAAAATCGGGGCGCATCCGTTCCGCGAGTCCACCCCGCTGCATTCACTGGATCGTGCGTTGCTTGCACGCCTGGATGCCTTTGACCTGAACGCCAAGGACATGTACAAAGTCGGCATCCAGGCCACTCGCGATCAAGTCGGGCAATTCGCCGAATCGCTTGGCAAACCGGTAACGGCCGGCAGCGACACCCATCAATGCCTGCAATACGGCAGTGTATTTAATGTGCTGAAACGTCCCGCCGGCTCAAACGCCGAGCTGAAGGAACTGATTTTGGCAGGGGCCTATTCGATTGAAATCTCCGACGATCTGCCGCTTCGCGTCAAAGCTTCCGTCATGCTCAAAAAGCTGATGAAACGCCTTGCCAAGCTGGAAGCAGCCCGTTTCCAGGAGGCTTAATTCTCTGAATCGCTCATGACAGTAACGGGAACAGGATACAAAGACACCGTATTTAAAGGATGTGCTCCCTTGAGCATATCCTTTTTCACTTTTGTCACGCCGGGCGAGCTAATCTTTTGTTGCTTGGTTTTAATTTTGTAGTGCCCGCCGCGTATCCAAGGTTAAGAGGTAATTGTACTTAGTGGCATGTTTGATTTCATCCGTAATGATCTCAAACAGCATATCTCTGTAGTAACGGTCTGGAAGCCCTGCCCGAATATCCCGATAGCGTTCCACCGCGGCCAGCTCTCCAAAGAGCGCCTTGCGGACCCCGTCAATGTACGACGCCGGCTTCTCGAACGGCACGCTTTCAGGCGCGGCGATGACCCGGCCCGTAAAATGCTGATAAATCTGGCGGAACATGCGGTTATGCTTGCGTTCGTCGTCGCGAATGCTCTCGATGATTTCCTTTTCCTCATCCGAAGGAGCAACCGAGATCAGGTAATCGTAGAACATTTCGTCCTCTTTCTCACCCTCGACCGCTTTTTGGATCAACGCCAGTGCCTCTTCCAACGTTTTGTAGGACGACGACGTTTCCTGCCGCATATCGCCATAATAGGCGTAACCATAGTAAGCTTGGGCAGGGTAACCATAAGGATAAGAGGTGTAAGACAAATGCGCAGCATAATAAGGATAAAACTCGTTGTTCAGATGACTCATAAGCTCTCCCTTCGAAAACAGGATATTTATTCCATAGCCTATTATCCGTCCCGCCGAATGGTATCATGTCCCCTGCCGTTAAAACGATGAAATATTGGCCTGGGAATATATGCTACAATGAATGTAGAGTTATAATCTCAAAGGAGGCTTTGACATGATTGAAAGACCGACCACAGAGGAATATGCCGCTTTTTATGAAGGGTACATCCGACTTGTTCCTGAAGGCGACGTGATCGAGTTGCTGGAGAAACAAGCGAACACCGTACAAGCCTTGCTCTCCTCCTTGACGGAGGAACAAGGTGATTACCGTTACGCCGAAGGCAAATGGAGCGTGAAAGAGGTCATCGGCCACCTTGTGGACAACGAACGCATTATGAGCAACCGTTTGCTCCGCATCGCCAGAGGCGACGTCACGCCCCATCCGGGTTACGATCAGGACGTGCTCATGCAGAGCCATCCTTTCGACACGTACACGTTGACGGATCTAAGCGAAGAATATGCCGCTGTGCGACGCTCAACGATCCTCATGCTCCGTCACCTCACACCGGAAGCCTGGCTCCGTAAAGGCATCGTCAGCGATAATACGGCCTCGGCCCGGTCCATCGCCTTCGTCTTGGTTGGCCATGAGCTGCACCACTTGTCGGTGCTTCGCGATCGGTATTCGGTCGATTTGAAATTATAGTTGGGGTTCACAACATATTGGAATAACAAAACAAATAAACACCAGCTTTTGAAAGACATTCCCTTGGGTAGATCACTCGATCTGCCGGGGACGTAGTTCATTGAGCCGGTGTTTTTTATGGGCATGATCGTCATTTCTTGTTCGCCAAAATTGCTGCAAGACGAACTGCTGTAAAGAGTTCAGACATCCTCGAACCAGCCGGTCGTCTGCCTCTTCGCGTAATTCGCCAAAAAATCAAGCCCTCTCGCATCGTCGTTCAGGCACAATGTCGTGCCGTACCCTTCCGGATTACCCCGCCTTGGGCGAATTGTTCCCACCCCTACATGCCAAAGTTACTGCAGCATCTCCAAACCATCCGTTATAAAGCCCGGCGCGGCAACGAACGGCCGTTTGACCCCTGCTTCGATAATGCCGCAGCTCATCCGCCGTGGATGGCCTGATCCGTCTTGAATGCATGGCAATCATCCAATTTTTGGTTTTCGTTTACTTCACCGTATGGTATCACAAGAACATAATCTACTCCAAGGACAAAAACAACGACTTGTTGACACTGATTTAACGATTTGCAGAACTTCGGATGGAGATCTGGCAAGCATTCCATTGGTTTGTTATAGAACACTGCTGCATCAGAAACAAAAAAGTCCTGATGACATGACGTCATCAGGACTTTTTTAGCAGCATAGCTTGCTCGTTTTCTTGCTCCTTACTCCACCGTTACGCTTTTCGCCAGGTTACGTGGTTTATCCACATCGTGGCCCAGAGCGAGGGAAGCGTAGTAAGCCAGCAATTGCAGCACAACGACGGACAATGCCGGGTTCAGCAATGGCAGCGTCTTAGGAATCGCAAACGCTTGGTCTACGGATTTCAACAGCGTAGCCACATGCTCTTCGTACGTGATTGCCAGTACGTCAGCGCCGCGTGCTTTCACTTCTTTGATGTTGCTCACGGTTTTCTCCAGCACGTTCTCTTGCGTTGCCAAAGCAATCACAGGAATGCCTTCTTCGATCAACGCCAGCGTACCGTGTTTCAGTTCACCCGCAGCATACGCTTCGGAGTGGATGTAGGAGATCTCTTTCAGCTTCAAAGATCCCTCTTGCGCCACAGCGAAGTCCAGACCGCGACCGATGAAGAACAGGTGCTGGTGTTTGGAAATTTGCTCTGCATAATCCTTGATGGAATCTGCTTTTGCCAGCATGGATTCCACTTGCTCAGGCAATGCTTGCATTGCAGCGAGTGTGTGCGCGATCTCTTCCGCTGTTTGCGTACCGCGCACTTGCGCCAGATACAATGCAAACAGGTTGAACGCGATCAACTGCGATGTGTATGCTTTGGTCGATGCTACGGCAATTTCCGGTCCTGCCAAAGTAGCAATGACATCATTCGCATCACGCGCAATGGAGCTGCCCACTACGTTCGTGATGGCCAGTACGTGTGCACCATTGGCCTGTGCTTCACGCAGTGCAGCCAGCGTATCCGCCGTTTCGCCGGATTGGCTCACCACGATCACCAGCGTATCTTTGCCCACGATTGGGGAACGATAGCGGTACTCGGAAGCTACATCGGTTTCTACCGGAATGCGCACCAATTGCTCGATTACGGTACGTCCTACGAGACCTGCATGGTATGCAGTTCCGCAAGCAATGATTTGAATGTTGCGAATATTTTTAATTTGTTCCTCGGTCATTTTCAACTCAGGGAACAATACTTTTTTGCCTTCGCTGTCGATGCGGCCCAGCATCGTATCACGGTATGCTTTTGGCTGCTCATGAATTTCTTTCAGCATGAAGTGCTCGAATCCGCCTTTTTCTGCGGTTACGGCATCCCAATCGACACGAATCATTTCCCGAGAAATAAAATTGCCTTCAATCGTCATCAATTCGACAGCATCATGTGTCAAAACAGCCATCTCGCCATCGTTCAGGATGTATACATTGCGTGTATGCTCCAGAATCGCCGGGATATCCGAACCGATAAAGTTCTCGCCTTCACCAATACCGATAATAAGCGGGCTCGCTTGACGCACGGCAACCAATTTATTCGGCTCATACTCCGTCAATACGCCCAGGGCAAACGCACCGCGCATCAAAGTGATGACTTTTTGTACGGCTTTCACGATATCGCCTTCGTACTCACGTGCAATCAGGTGAGAAATAACCTCAGTATCCGTTTCGGAAGAGAACGTATGACCTTGAGCGATCAGTTCGTCTTTCAGCTCCAGGTAGTTCTCGATGATCCCGTTGTGTACAACGGAGAATTTTTGGCTCTCATCCGTGTGTGGATGGGAATTCTCATCCGATGGTTTACCGTGAGTTGCCCAACGTGTATGACCGATACCCGCATTCCCGACCAGCGGTGCGCCTTCCAGTTTCGCTTCAAGGTTCGCGAGACGGCCAAGCGCTTTGGTGATTTGCAGGCCTTCTGGCGTAAATACGGCGATCCCTGCGGAATCGTACCCGCGATACTCCAGCTTTTTCAGACCTTCGATCAATACCGATTGAGTGTTTTTGTTACCAATATATCCAACAATACCGCACATAGTTTAGTTCCTCCGTTTATATATGAATGCAGGACGCATGAATGAGAAACGAGCCATCGCGGTACGAGGAAATGATGGAAATATTCTCCCGTAATCCTATGGAAAACGGTGATCTATTCAATTATCAATGATCTGAACGGACCGATCCCGTTCATAGGTCATCCTTATCATCGTTCTGGATGAAATCATGAATGCACATCATTTCCCGTCCGCACACGAATCGTGTTCTCTGCGCACATTCACTTGAATTTTTTGTTGATAATCCATGTTGCACCTACCGGCGCGTTGTGTGGACAGTCACCCATCCATTTTCCGCAAATCCGGTTTACGGCTCTGGTGCATCACCGGGAGGTCCCCGCCGAACATTCCGAACACCTCCACCTCGTCAGCTTGATTGCCGTGAACGTTATCGATCCGCCTTACCAAAGACATCTCGCACAACGTTCTCCCCGCGCAATGGTTCAAGCTCTGGCGCTTGTATAACTGTAACCTCACAACCCTCGCTTTCTGTGTCTGAATGACGACTCCACTCATTATATGCATGTCGGGTTCATTTTGCAATGGAGCAAAGTACCTGTGACCATTTCATCAGATTTCTATCAGTTTTACCCACGGTCCCGACCTGGAAAACGGGCTACCGACTCACCAGCTCGGGACGAAGGGTATATATCATATTTATGGAAATAACCCATAATAAGGCTGGATCAATGACTTAAACCAGTTCTTTTTGCACAACGTCCGCAATCTGCGATACGAATTGCTCCAGTTCCGCTTTGTCCGGGCCTTCCGCCATAACACGGATCAGGGACTCGGTACCGGAGGCCCGTACAAGCACGCGGCCATTGTCGCCAAGCTGTTTTTCCACAACGGCAATGGCTTCACCGATGGCGGCGTTGCCCTCGTACTTGGATTTATCCTTTACGCGAACGTTCACCAGTACTTGCGGGTATTGCTTCATCAGGGATTTCAGCTCGCTCAGCTTTTGGCCGGATGCTTTCAGGGTGTCCACCAATTGAATGGCTGTCAGCATGCCGTCTCCGGTCGTGTTGTAATCCAGGAAAATGACATGTCCGGACTGCTCTCCGCCAAGGTTATAGCCTCCGCGACGCATTTCTTCCATGACGTACCGGTCGCCTACTGCCGTTTTCGCCGTTTTGAGCGACAGCTTCTCTGCTGCTTTGTAGAAACCGATGTTGCTCATCACCGTAGATACGATCGTGCTATCCTTAAGTTTGCCTGCACGGTTCATCGCATCCCCGCAAATGCACAGGATGAAGTCGCCGTCCACTTCGGCTCCCGTCTCATCAATGGCAATCAGACGATCCGCATCCCCGTCAAACGCCAGGCCCAGATCGGCTTGGTGTTTGATCACCTCTTGCTTGAGAGCTTCCGGATGGGTCGATCCGCATTGTTCGTTAATGTTCAGGCCGTTTGGCTCAGCGCCGATGGCAATGACTTCTGCACCTAGTTCGGCGAACAATTTGGGAGCCAGCTCGTAAGCTGCGCCATTCGCGCAGTCCAGTACGATTTTAAGCCCGGAGAACGATTCGCTCACCGTTGTTTTCAAGTAATCGAGATAGCGATAACGAGACTCCTCATCCACGGTCACCGTGCCCAAACCGGCACCTACAGGGCGTGGCAGCTCATCCTTTTCCGCATCCATCAATTCTTCAATCCGATTTTCCGTCTCGTCAGACAGCTTGAAGCCATCTCCGCCGAAAAACTTGATGCCATTATCCTCCACCGGATTGTGGGAGGCCGAGATCATCACCCCTGCATCGGCTTTCAGCAACCGCGTCAAATAGGCGACACCCGGTGTCGACACTACGCCAAGACGGATTACATCCGCACCGATGGACAATAGTCCTGCAACCAAGGCAGATTCAAGCATGAGTCCGGAAATACGCGTATCCATGCCGATGACCACCTTAGGTCTCTCTACGCCGCCTGCAAGCACATAACCGCCGCATCGCCCGATGCTGTAAGCCAGTTCTGCGGTCAGCTCTTTATTGGCAACCCCTCTTACACCGTCTGTCCCAAAATATTTCCCCATGATCTAACTCCTTCTGTTCGCATCATATCAAGACATCATCATTATTTTAAAATTCCTGTTCATTTGACTGAAAAAGTTACGGATTCGAACCAGCGTCGTTTCCAAGGTTACTGCTCGTACCCGGGGTCGTAACACTTCCCTGGGTCTCCTGCTCCGGATTGTCCGTATTCGATTCAGGCTCCTCCTCCTCGGTAGCAGGGTCAGTCCCTCCGTTATTCTCTACCTCCGCTGGCGAAGGCTTAGGACCCAATGTATCGCCCTCACCACCGGATGTTTGCCCATCCGGGGCTGCCGACGTTTCATCTGCCTTCTCGGTAAGCTGAACCGTGGCATGAAGAGTGCCGGACGAATCATCAAGCTTGGCAAAACGGGGCAGCTCTGCCTGCAGCTGCACATTGTGCGTGCCGCTGTCCAAACCTGTAAGGTCTGCCGTCAGTTTGATATCGCCTTCCGACACGCCTTGCAGCATGCTTTCCGGTCCGCGCAGCGTAACGTCAAGCCCACCGCTTTTGGGTGTAACCAGGGTGCCTTCCAATCCTTCACCGATCCCTGCCAGCGTAATCGGAATGTTGGAAAACACCTTGGTGGTCTCCTCAGCTTCATTGTAAGGCGAGATCGTAACCTTGAGTTGAATCGAACTAGGCTCGATTTTCTCAAAACCGGAAGGCGGCGTCAAGTCCACGTTAACTGTGGAGGTACCTGCCTGATCAAACTGGGTGAGATCCAGGGTCACTTGGTCGTAGGACTGTATGCCCGCCAATGCCTGCTCGTTCCCATATACCATGACTTCTTTCACGTTCGGCTCTACGCTGGACAACACCAAGTCCTCCGGCAGTTGGCCTGAATATGTGATTCTTAAGGGTATAGAAACATAGGGCTGATTGACCGGAATCCGTACATCCACCGTTTCCGGTGCAATCACTGCATTTTCAATCACTTTGCCTTCGGTATCATAGGCTTGAAGTTTAACTTTTTTCTGCACGATGTCTTCTTTGGCATCCTTGATGCTTACGGTACCCTGAACTTTGGCCACAGCGTCCATTTGCCCCTCGGGTAACGTCACTTTAACCTGGCCGGAAGGCTCCACGACCGGAGTCCCGACGGTGTATCCTTCCGCGGCTTTCCCTTCCGGTACAATATTCACATCGAATGATTTCGTGCTCAGTTTCTCCACGTTCACCGTCACCATCGAAGGCTCCATGCTGACGACCTCAACGCCTGATGGCAGATCGGGCACGAGCGGCAGCGTGTTGGATCCGTCTTTCACGCCGCTCAGATCCACGAGCACTTTGTAGTCGTCGTTCGTGAATATGGACGTCAGTCTTGAACGTTGGCCCTTGATTTCTAAACGAACCTCATCGGTGCTTAACGACGTCAGCACATACGCGCTGCTATCCAGCCCGTAGGGCTGAATGGCTACCGTTCGCTCCACAACGTGGCTGCTCGTTCCCGTAGTGATCGTTGGCGTCGTAGGCACTTCGTCCAAATGAATCATGAACCAAAGCAGCAAGCTTACGGCCAAAGCAAGGACCTTGGCAAAATTGTTGTTATTGAACCATTTATCCATTACGCCGTCCCTCCTTCCGTCTCAAGAGGAACGCCAGTCCCTTTTTCTTGGACAAATTGGAGGTTGGCCGAAGTTCTTCATACAGTTTGGCAATCAATGATTCTTCCTTGATGTCGCGCACGATCTGACCATTCATGGCCAAAGACACTTGCCCTGTCTCCTCGGAAACGATGAGGCATACCGCATCCGCTACCTCCGTAATGCCAATCGCCGCACGATGGCGAGTTCCGAGTTCCTTGCTGATAAACGGATTTTCGGACAATGGCAGGTAACAGGCTGCGGCAGTGATTTGTTTGCCCTGAATAATGACCGCCCCATCATGAAGCGGCGTATTCGGAATAAATATGTTGATCATCAGTTCAGAGCTGACCAAGGACTGCATTTGAATGCCTGATTCCGTATAATCGTTCAATCCGGTTTCACGCTCAAATACGACCAGAGCCCCGATTTTCCGGCGCGACAAATAGTTCACGGACTTAATGATCTCTCCAATAAGCACGGTTAACTCCTCGTCGCTGGCTGCGGTCGACCGGCCAAACAGTTTGCCCCGGCCCAACTGCTCCAAACCGCGGCGAAGCTCGGGCTGAAAGATGATAAAGACGGCAACGACGCCGAACGTAAACATCTGATTCATCAGCCATTTCAACGTATACAGGTTCAGCCAAGTGCTCAACGCCCAGATCAGGACAAGAAACAAAATGCCCTTAAGAAGCTGGACGGCCCGCGTACCCCGTACAAGCAAAATCAGTTTGTACATAATATAGGTAACGATTAATATATCGATAATGTCCTTGATGGACTCTTGCCAAGTCAAGTCAGCAAAATAGTTCATAACCCAGCCCCCGTTGTCCCAATGGTGAGTAAACCATGCTCCGATATTTACCCCTTCAGGGATTTGTATGACCAAGATTCTCTTCGCAACCGGTATGTTCCCGATCGAAAAGAAAGCAAGAGAAACTCTATATGTAGTATTATGTTCTCTTTAGTATCTAGGTTATAACGTTAACGTTCATGTTGCAAGTTGCGTCGGTCTTAAACTGCACATATTACGCGAAATTCCCATAAATTTCATAGAAATTGACTCCGCAGCTCCTCATACGGAACCAGGAACCTGACTTTGATATAAAATTCCTTCCTCATAACTACAAAAAGGCACCCCCTAGTTATCGGAGGTACCTGCCTGGCATTTTACCATGAACGAATTTGCCGACCTAGCGATAGGCCACTTCATTCACCATATTGGTTATTTTGTACCAGAACCAGTCGAGTGCTTGATCAATGCTTTTGACCTGACCGGAAATATGAGCCGTCGACGCCTGATACAGCTGTCCATCAATCACCGTCAGATTGCCATTCACTTCACCGTACACCTGGGCGGTTCCATTTTCTATTGTAAGATCGCCCGCAATTGACTTGCCTTCCGGAACAATAACCTTATTGCCTTCAATGACAATCTGGTCCAGATTCTTGCCTTTAACGACCATTTCGTTATTTTGATTCCAGAAACTCCAAGCGCTAAAGAGCATCACGACCAAAAAGAAGGCTGCCGCCGTCAGCGCAGGATGTCCTTTGATCCATTTGAACCATTTCTGCTGTCTTTTAGGCTGGGGCAGAGCGTTCATAATCCGATTGGTCAGCTCATCCGAGGCAGACGGCGAATAATGTTTCATGGCAAAGAGCAGCATTTCCGTCTGTTCCAACTCTTTAAAGCGCATGCGGCACTCTGAACAGGTGATAAGGTGACTTTTCAGTTCAACCTTCTGCGCCGGGGACAACGACTCATCCAAACATTCATGCATTAAAGAGACGGCCGAGTTGCAATCCATATGAGAGCCAATCCTTTCTTCAATCACTTAGTCCATGCCCCTGTAAGAAGCAGGCATAAGACTTGCACACATTACATACGTATCCGATTCGGATATGTTTCAAAATAATTCGCCCAAAAAAATGCTGCGAATTATAACTTGAATTCCAGTTTTTTACGCAAAAATTCCCGGCCCCGATGAACGCGCGTCTTGATCGTTGTTACGGGCATGCCGGTGACATCGCTGATTTCCTGCAGCGACAGGTCCTGTAAATATCTCAATACCATGACCGACTTGTACTTGGCCGGAAGACTGTCAATCGCTTCGCGGATCAGTGTTTGTGTCTCGGAAAGCAGAGCTTCGCTCTCCGGCGTTCGATCATCGCTTGGGAGCATGGCATAGCCGTCGGTTCCCTCTTGATCATTCAATTCCGCATCCAAGGAAAACGACGGCTTCTTCCTGCGCAATCGGTCGATGCACAGATTGGTAGCTATACGATATATCCAGGTTGAGAACTTTTGGTTGGGATCATACTTTTCCATATTACGGAACACGCGCAAAAAGGTTTCTTGTACAACGTCTTCCGCTTCATGTCTATTGCTCAGCATGCGGTATGCCAAATGAAACAGTTTGTCCTTGTATAATTCTACGATTTCTGCAAAGGCCCGCTGGTCACCCTTAAGCACCAGCTTGACGAGCCTGTTCTCCAAATTGTCCACCTATATTCCCCCAGACATGCTGATGGGTTTTCCGTCTTCTGATACCCGTCCACACTTGTAATTCACCAATCAAATCGTAAATCAACTTTGGTCAAAAATCAAGACTGTGTCCGCAATTATCCGTTAAAAACAGTAAAAAACGGGAACTCCCTAAGGAGTCCCGTTTCCCCCTCCTTATGGAAAGGAAGGATTGAACCATTTATTAGATCATCGATATTTCCAAATCAGCCGGTGTTCCGAAGTCCGGCTGCGATTCCGTTAATGGTCAACAGCACTTCACGCAGCAGTTCCGCATCGTCGTCGCCACGTTCACGCAGTTCTCTCAGTTCGCTGAGAAGCTGCACTTGCATATAGGACAACGGATCGACGTAAGGATTACGCAGTCTGATGGATTCTTGAATCACCGGCACGTCGTTCAAAATTTCGGTTTCGCCGGTAATTTTCAGAATCAAATCCTTGGTCAAATTAAACTCGGCTTCAATCAGGCCATAGATGCGGTCACGCGCTTCTTTGTTGGAAGTCATGGCCGAGTATTCCTTGGCGATGACGAGATCCGCCTTGGCCACTGCCATTTGTACCGTATCGATCAATGTCCGGAAGAACGGGAAGTTTGCATACATGTCTTTCAGAACAGCCAAATTCTCTTCTTTGCCCTGATAATAGCTTTGCAGTCCTGTTCCCGCCGCATACCACGCCGGCAGCAGATAACGGCTTTGCGTCCATGCAAACACCCACGGGATCGCTCTCAGATCCTCGAACTTGTCGCTGTTTTTCCGTTTGGATGGACGGGAACCGATGTTCAGTTCGCCAACCTCAGGCAGCGGCGTCGATTCTTTGAAGAAAGTGAAGAAATCCGGGTCGCGGAAAATCAGATCCTGATATTTGCGCAGCGACACCTCGGAAATATCCTTGATGATGCTGTCCCAATGACGCTCGGATGCCGATTCCTGCGGTTCCAAACTGTTCAATGCAGCAGTAATCAGCGCAGATGTTGCTTGTTCCAAACTGCGGTAAGCGATCCCTTTCAAGGAATAACGGGACGAGATGACCTCGCCTTGCTCCGTAATCTTGATGCCTCCGCCAATCGTATGCGGCGGTTGGGCCAGAATACTGCGGTTCAGCGGCATACCCCCGCGGCCAAGCGCTCCACCGCGGCCATGGAAGAACTTCAGCTTCACGCCGTGTTCATTGCCCACCTCGGTAATGGCGTTCATCGCTACCCGCAGTTCCCAGTTGGCGGTCACTACGCCGCCGTCCTTGTTGCTGTCCGAATAGCCGAGCATGATCTCGTGCAATTCGTTCCGCGCGCTTACGCTGGCACGATATACAGGAAGCTTGAACAGCTTCTGCATAATGTCGGATGCTGCATGCAGATCGTCAATGGTTTCGAACAGCGGCACTGCCTGAAGGGTAGATACGATCTTACCGTCGCTTCCTTTCTGGAAGAGGCCGACTTCTTTCGCAAAAACCATCACTTCCAGCAGGTCGCTTGCCCCTTGGGTCATACTGATCAGGTAACTGGTAATGCATTCTGTGCCGAACTCGTTCTGTGCACGCTTGATCGTGCGGAATACGTCCAGACACTCCTTTGTTCCCTCGGTGTATTGATGATATGCAGAAGTCAGCGGACGCGGATCTTCAAGCAAACGGGCCAGCAGATCCACTTTGCCGTCTTCCGTAAGGCGTGCATAATCTTCAACCACATTCATTTTGGCCAAAATCTCGGCCATCGCATTTTCATGCTCCTGGCTATGCTGGCGCACATCCAGCGCTGCCGTATGGAAACCGAATAGTTCCACTTGGCGAATCATTTTGCGAACCGTGGTATCTGCCACGTAATCGGCGAAATGATGACGCAGGCTGCGGTCGATGATCATCAGATCGGCGATCAGCCCTTGTGCGTTATCATAGCGGTCAGGTTGACCGATTTTGTTTTCATCAAGCACATTGTTGAGCTTGGCGATCATGTAGGCCAACTTGATGCGGTATGGCTCCTTCTCGTTGCGCCAAATGTCGACCTTTTTCAACGTAACGTGTTTGCGATCCTCTTCAATGGATTGCAGCAATTCATCGGATACATTGATGATGTTCGTGCTGAAACTGAGATGGCCCATCAGTTCGATCATGATCCGCTGGTACTCGCGCATCGCGAGCTTGCGCTGCATGAGCAGCGTTTGCCACGTTACGTCTGAAGTTACCGATGGATTTCCGTCCCGGTCTCCCCCAATCCAGGAACCGAAGCGCAAATACGTCGGTACATGCCAGTTGTGGCCAGGGTAATATTTTTGCAGGCAGCGTTCAAGCTCCTGATATACGTCCGGAAGTACGTGGAACAGCGTTTCGTGAAAGTAATACATCCCGTTGCGGACTTCATCAAGCACGGTCGGCTTGCGGTCCCGAAGCTCATCGGTCTGCCACAAGGTGATGACCTCATTCAGCAGCTTTTCTCGCAACTGTTCACGTTCACGCAACGTCAGCGTAGGATTATCAAGCAGCATGACGTCTTCAGAAATCCGTTTATGAATATCCAAAATGACGCGTCGCATAGCTTCTGTAGGGTGAGCCGTCATAACCAACTCCAGAGACAGTTCCTCCAGAATCTGCTCGACTTCCGTATGAGACAGCCCGCGCTCTTTCAGATCCTGAACGGCCTTTTCGATTGATCCAGGCTGCACGCTGTCCCCAGCAGAACGCTCATAATCCCGCTTGCGCCGAATCCGATGATTTTGTTCAGCGATGTTCACCAATTGAAAATAAATCGCAAAAGCCCTGATTACCTGATGACGGTTCTCCGAGTCTAATTCCTGGATCATCGTTTTGAACTCTGCATAGAGCTCTGGCAAAAATTCTGCGCGCAAAGATTTGCTGGTTTCCCGAATTTTCTCAACGACATCAAGAAGTTCCGTGCCGCCTTGATGGACTAGAACTTCTCCAAGTATGTTGCCCAGGAACCGCACGTCTCGCCGAAGCAGGTTGTTGGACTGGCTTTTGCTGGCGGTTACCATAGTTTCAGTCATGCTTATCCTCCCATCTGATCGTTCGCTTTCGTACACGAAAATTTGACACCTTCATAACATCATACAATAAAACGTTACGAAAATCTTTACTTTTCTACTAGAAAAAAAGGGGGTTTTCCTTGATTTCTAGCATAAAAACACGCTTTTTTATTCATTTTCTTGCTCTGCTTCGACATATGGGGCGGGCCCTTCTGCATGAACCATTTTTCACATATAAACCACACATGGGCAGATTCATTTTCATGCCAAAAAAATTATAAATATGCAATCTAGAAGCACGTTCCTTGTGCTCACCATATGCAGCTGGAAAATCCGTCGTCCCTGAAGCAGGAGTATATCCAATGAAACCTGACCGGCAAAGCAAGCTTTTGTATACTTTATCACAGTGATGCAATAAATTAAAGAGTCTTTTTTAATTTTTTTGCTTGTTGGGGATGGATTCAGTAGAAATTAGAGCCAGCACTTTGGACGGATCAAAGTCTATTTTGCATGTCCAGCAGCATCTTCATACACTGGAAATCCAAAGGACTGGGGATATGTTGCCACAACTTTGTTAACTCTTTGATGGACAATACGAAGTAAAGGAAGGATCACGGTCATGAACAAACTCATGCGAGGAAAACTAAAAACGATGATCTTCTGCTATGCAGAAGATCATCGTTTTGCTGAAGCGGGTGATGGGAATCGAACCCACGCTACCAGCTTGGAAGGCTGGAGTTCTACCATTGAACTACACCCGCAAATCATTAAAATCGGGATGACACGATTTGAACATGCGACCCCCTGGTCCCAAACCAGGTGCTCTACCAAGCTGAGCTACATCCCGATATGAAATGGCGCGCCCTGAGAGATTCGAACTCCCGACCTTTTGATTCGTAGTCAAACGCTCTATCCAGCTGAGCTAAGGGCGCATATTTGGAGCGGACGACGGGAATCGAACCCGCGACCCTCGCCTTGGCAAGGCGATGCTCTACCGCTGAGCCACGTCCGCTTAATAAGGATGCGCGTGGAGGGACTTGAACCCCCACGTCAAAGACGCTAGATCCTAAGTCTAGTGCGTCTGCCAATTCCGCCACACGCGCATATCGAAGCCGAACATTTGATGCAAGGCTTTCACCTAACTGTAATTACGTTGTTTTTCGATCCAACGTATCTCGTTAGCGACAAGAATGATCTTACCATATAATACGTATATGAGTCAAGCATTTACGCAAAAAAATCTTTTTTTTCATTCTCCCCCCCTTTTTTGAATGTCTGTCGTGTGTATCTCTTTTAGACTTACTCCTGTCCCGTCCCACCAAATGATTACAGACGTAACTCTTAAAACCTATAGTAAGCCTCCTAAATAGGCTTCTAAACCGTTCCATCGGCTTAGAGCATTTCCCCATATAGATTGAAGCAAATTACTTTAAAACGGCAATCTTGAGCCTCTCCGCTGCATGTTGTCTCCTTCTCTGGTTTTACTCCAATTCAGAGAACCTTTGTCATGTCAAATGAAATACGGTAACTTACCTGGTTGTTGACGTCAGACTTGTTCAGAACCGCGTTACCGGAAAGAAGAGCGCACACCCTGTGATAGTTGTTATGCTTAGAGCTAAGCGAGCCCTGTGGTTCCATGGCGGTCTTAGAAGAAGACTAGCCTCATCTGCCGCAGCTGCTCGGCTAAGATGTCGTACCACTCTTGACTCCCGTTTGTTGATAGAAAGCAGTTCTTTGAAATAGTCAGTGATTCTTTATCCCTGGATCGTTTATAACCGAAAATGCTGGCCGATTACACGTGGACAGGGAGACTCATTCGTGCTTTTTAATTGTCTACAGCGCTGCTAACCATAAACAATCAATCTAAAAGATGCAAACATATATCAAAAAGGCCCACTATTCATTCGCAAAAGTGAGCCAAAATAAAAAAAACACCCTCATTGCATTCCGCAAGAACATGTTTTGAATGGATATAACTGGTGAGCCATGAAGGACTCGAACCTTCGACACCCTGATTAAAAGTCAGGTGCTCTACCAACTGAGCTAATGGCTCTCACTGAAGTTAAAATGGCTGGGGATATAGGATTTGAACCTATGCATGACGGAGTCAAAGTCCGTTGCCTTACCGCTTGGCTAATCCCCAATAACAAAATGATGGAGGCTGAGGGGTTCGAACCCCCGACCCTCTGCTTGTAAGGCAGATGCTCTCCCAGCTGAGCTAAGCCTCCATAATACTATGACCCGTAGGGGATACTCTCACTTCGTTCGAGACTGCGAAGTCTAAGCTAACGAAGTTATCCTCCGACGAACCTTTGGGGTTCTCACCCCTTTTATTGCAATGGAATTACAATGACCCGTAGGGGATTCGAACCCCTGTTACCTCCGTGAAAGGGAGGTGTCTTAACCCCTTGACCAACGGGCCTTATTCAAAGCTCTCAACCGGGATCGAACCGGTGACCTCATCCTTACCATGGATGCACTCTACCTACTGAGCTATGAGAGCAAATGGCTCCCCGAACAGGACTCGAACCTGTGACAACTCGATTAACAGTCGAGTGCTCTACCAACTGAGCTATCAGGGAATATGGTGCATTTGCATACGCAAATGCAATTCATCGTACAACGTCAACATATTGTTTTCTATGTATGATGAAAGAGTTCGCTTGGCGGCTTCCTACTCTCCCAGGACCCTGCGGTCCAAGTACCATCGGCGCTAGAGGGCTTAACGGTCGTGTTCGGGATGGGTACGTGTGGAACCCCTCCGCCATCGCCACCAAACGATTTTTCACTCAGAGATTGCTCTCTGAAAACTGGATTCGAAACGAAATCTGCGATCTTAGAACCTGCATTTCTTTGGATAAGCCCTCGACCGATTAGTACTGGTCAGCTCCATGCATTGCTGCACTTCCACCCCCAGCCTATCTACCTCGTCGTCTTCAAGGGGTCTTACATACTGGGAAATCTCATCTTGAGGGGGGCTTCACGCTTAGATGCTTTCAGCGCTTATCCCGTCCGTACATAGCTACCCAGCGGTGCTCCTGGCGGAACAACTGGTACACCAGCGGTACGTCCATCCCGGTCCTCTCGTACTAAGGACAGCTCCTCTCAAATTTCCTACGCCCACGACAGATAGGGACCGAACTGTCTCACGACGTTCTGAACCCAGCTCGCGTACCGCTTTAATGGGCGAACAGCCCAACCCTTGGGACCTACTTCAGCCCCAGGATGCGATGAGCCGACATCGAGGTGCCAAACCTCCCCGTCGATGTGGACTCTTGGGGGAGATAAGCCTGTTATCCCCAGGGTAGCTTTTATCCGTTGAGCGATGGCCCTTCCATGCGGTACCACCGGATCACTAAGCCCGACTTTCGTCCCTGCTCGACTTGTAGGTCTCGCAGTCAAGCTCCCTTATGCCTTTGCACTCTTCGAATGATTTCCAACCATTCTGAGGGAACCTTTGGGCGCCTCCGTTACTCTTTAGGAGGCGACCGCCCCAGTCAAACTGCCCACCTGACACTGTCCCCGTACCCGATTAGGGCACCAGGTTAGAACCTAGATACGATCAGGGTGGTATCCCAACGGTGCCTCCACACAAGCTGGCGCTCATGCTTCTCAGGCTCCCACCTATCCTGTACAGATCGTACCCAAATTCAATATCAAGCTGCAGTAAAGCTCCATGGGGTCTTTCCGTCTTGTCGCGGGTAACCTGCATCTTCACAGGTATTAAAATTTCACCGGATCTCTCGTTGAGACAGCGCCCAAGTCGTTACGCCATTCGTGCGGGTCAGAATTTACCTGACAAGGAATTTCGCTACCTTAGGACCGTTATAGTTACGGCCGCCGTTTACTGGGGCTTCGGTTCACAGCTTCGGGATAAATCCCTAACCGCTCCCCTTAACCTTCCAGCACCGGGCAGGCGTCAGCCCGTATACTTCGCCTTACGGCTTCGCACAGACCTGTGTTTTTGCTAAACAGTCGCTTGGGCCTTTTCACTGCGGCCCCCTCGTGCTATTCACACTACCGGGGCACCCCTTCTCCCGAAGTTACGGGGTCATTTTGCCGAGTTCCTTAACGAGAGTTCTTCCGCGCGCCTTAGAATTCTCTTCTCGCCTACCTGTGTCGGTTTGCGGTACGGGCACCTTCATCTGGCTAGAGGCTTTTCTTGGCAGTGTGAGATCATGACCTTCGCTACTGTAATTTTCACTCCCCATCACAGCTCAGCCTTACGGTTAGCGGATTTGCCTACTAACCAGCCTCACTGCTTGGACAGGCATCCATCAGCCTGCGTCACTACCCTACTGCGTCCCCCCATCGCTCGTAACGATTTACGGTGGTACAGGAATTTCGACCTGTTGTCCTTCGACTACGCCTTTCGGCCTCGCCTTAGGTCCCGACTTACCCTGAGCGGACGAACCTTCCTCAGGAACCCTTAGGCTTTCGGCGGATCAGATTCTCACTGATCTTTTCGTTACTCATACCGGCATTCTCACTTGTATGCTCTCCAGCGCTCCTTACGGTACACCTTCAACGTACATACAACGCTCCCCTACCCCTGGATCGACTTCACTCCAGCTTCGAAGCCCTGTGTTTATCCCCTGGGAAGCATTTGGTCATTCAAGATTATTTCTCTTGCCTGACAAAAATGTCCTAATGGTAAACACCGCCTCAAAGAAGCAGTGAAGTCGATCCAAGCCATAGCTTCGGTGGTGTGTTTAGCCCCGTTACATTTTCGGCGCAGAGTCACTCGACCAGTGAGCTATTACGCACTCTTTCAATGGTGGCTGCTTCTAAGCCAACATCCTGGTTGTCTGTGCAACTCCACATCCTTTCCCACTTAACACACACTTGGGGACCTTAGCTGATGGTCTGGGCTGTTTCCCTTTTGACAATGGATCTTAGCACTCACTGTCTGACTCCCGGAAGTAAGTCTATGGCATTCGGAGTTTGACTGAGCTTGGTAACCCTTGCGGGCCCCGCACCCAATCAGTGCTCTACCTCCACGACTCTGTTTTCCGAGGCTAGCCCTAAAGCTATTTCGGGGAGAACCAGCTATCTCCGAGTTCGATTGGAATTTCTCCGCTACCCCCACCTCATCCCCGCACTTTTCAACGTGCGTGGGTTCGGGCCTCCAGTGCGTGTTACCGCACCTTCACCCTGGACAGGGGTAGATCACCCGGTTTCGGGTCTACGTCCACGTACTATGTCGCCCTATTCAGACTCGCTTTCGCTGCGGCTCCGGCTTCTCACCTTAACCTTGCACGGGAACGTAACTCGCCGGTTCATTCTACAAAAGGCACGCCATCACCCCTAAAATGGGCTCTGACTTCTTGTAAGCACACGGTTTCAGGTTCTATTTCACTCCCCTTCCGGGGTGCTTTTCACCTTTCCCTCACGGTACTGCTTCACTATCGGTCGCTAGGAAGTATTTAGCCTTGGCAGATGGTCCTGCCGGATTCATACGGGGTTTCACGTGCCCCGCACTACTCGGGATCCGTCTCGGAGGGAGCAGACTTTCAATTACAGGGCTTTTACCTTCTATGGCGGGCCTTTCCAGACCTCTTCGTTTAACCGGCTCCTTTGTAACTCCATGTGAGACGTCCCACAACCCCAGAGAGCAAGCTCTCTGGTTTGGGCTGTTCCGCGTTCGCTCGCCGCTACTGACGGAATCACTATTGTTTTCTCTTCCTCAGGGTACTTAGATGTTTCAGTTCCCCTGGTATGCCTCTCCTGCCCTATGTATTCAGACAAGAGTAACTGGGTATTACGCCAGCTGGGTTTCCCCATTCGGACATCCCCGGATCAAAGCTTGCTTACAGCTCCCCGAGGCAGTATCGTTGTTCGCCACGTCCTTCATCGGCTCCTAGCGCCTAGGCATCCTCCGTGTGCTCTTAGTAGCTTAACCATGTTACTCGTAAAGAGTAAGATGCAATCTACCGTTTTATTGAAACTTGTTTTGACACAAGTTCAGCTAAAAGGAATGTTCTAATTCGCATTTTTCGTTTCGATATCCAGTTTTCAAGGAACAATCTCGTTTGCTTTCGGGCCGTTCACGGAATGTGTCGGTCGAAAGTTACGAGCATGTGTTTGAGAGTTTGAACTCTCAAAACTGAGCAACGAGTGAGTAAGTTTGCAGCTGAGCTGCTTATTTGAATGTCTTCATCGCAGAAGACGATTCTCCATAGAAAGGAGGTGATCCAGCCGCACCTTCCGATACGGCTACCTTGTTACGACTTCACCCCAATCATCTACCCCACCTTCGGCGGCTGGCTCCTTGCGGTTACCCCACCGACTTCGGGTGTTGTAAACTCTCGTGGTGTGACGGGCGGTGTGTACAAGACCCGGGAACGTATTCACCGCGGCATGCTGATCCGCGATTACTAGCAATTCCGACTTCATGCAGGCGAGTTGCAGCCTGCAATCCGAACTGAGACCGGCTTTTTAGGATTAGCTCCACCTCGCGGCTTCGCAGCCCGTTGTACCGGCCATTGTAGTACGTGTGTAGCCCAGGTCATAAGGGGCATGATGATTTGACGTCATCCCCACCTTCCTCCGGTTTGTCACCGGCAGTCACCTTAGAGTGCCCACCCGAAGTGCTGGCAACTAAGATCAAGGGTTGCGCTCGTTGCGGGACTTAACCCAACATCTCACGACACGAGCTGACGACAACCATGCACCACCTGTCTCCTCTGTCCCGAAGGAAAGGTACATCTCTGTACCGGTCAGAGGGATGTCAAGACCTGGTAAGGTTCTTCGCGTTGCTTCGAATTAAACCACATACTCCACTGCTTGTGCGGGTCCCCGTCAATTCCTTTGAGTTTCAGTCTTGCGACCGTACTCCCCAGGCGGAATGCTTAATGTGTTAACTTCGGCACCAAGGGTATCGAAACCCCTAACACCTAGCATTCATCGTTTACGGCGTGGACTACCAGGGTATCTAATCCTGTTTGCTCCCCACGCTTTCGCGCCTCAGCGTCAGTTACAGCCCAGAGAGTCGCCTTCGCCACTGGTGTTCCTCCACATCTCTACGCATTTCACCGCTACACGTGGAATTCCACTCTCCTCTTCTGCACTCAAGTCATCCAGTTTCCAGTGCGATCCGGGGTTGAGCCCCGGGATTAAACACCAGACTTAAATGACCGCCTGCGCGCGCTTTACGCCCAATAATTCCGGACAACGCTTGCCCCCTACGTATTACCGCGGCTGCTGGCACGTAGTTAGCCGGGGCTTTCTTCTCAGGTACCGTCACCTTGAGAGCAGTTACTCTCCCAAGCGTTCTTCCCTGGCAACAGAGCTTTACGATCCGAAAACCTTCATCACTCACGCGGCATTGCTCCGTCAGGCTTTCGCCCATTGCGGAAGATTCCCTACTGCTGCCTCCCGTAGGAGTCTGGGCCGTGTCTCAGTCCCAGTGTGGCCGATCACCCTCTCAGGTCGGCTACGCATCGTCGCCTTGGTGAGCCGTTACCTCACCAACTAGCTAATGCGCCGCAGGCCCATCCTCAAGTGACAGATTGCTCCGTCTTTCCAGTTCTCTTCAGGCGAAGAAAACAAGTATTCGGTATTAGCTACCGTTTCCGGTAGTTGTCCCAAGCTTGAGGGCAGGTTGCCTACGTGTTACTCACCCGTCCGCCGCTAAGCATCAAGGAAGCAAGCTTCCTATCAACTCCGCTCGACTTGCATGTATTAGGCATGCCGCCAGCGTTCGTCCTGAGCCAGGATCAAACTCTCCAATAAAGATGAATTTCGGTCACGAGGTTAATCGTGATGAAAATCATCTGAGGTATTGAAAAGAGCGATTAGCTCATTTTGAATCTGACGATATAAAATATCTCAATGTCGCTCCGGTTTTTATACAGTCATACGACATGTACCAAAAACCTTCGCATTACTCACTCGTTGTTCAGTTTTCAAAGATCAAACTTCGTTATATTCGCCCTCGCTGTTTTTCAGCGGCGACTTTTATAATATAACACATTCAGAACTTCTTTGCAAGAACTTTTTTTTCCTATTTTTCATAGAAAATCATCTTGCTAGAAAAACGAATTCCTAAAAAGGAACGAATGTTAATTTATCATATGCTCCGCCAAAGGTCAACCCTTTTCGGAATATTTCTTCCCTGCTTCTCCAAAAAACTTATATATACGGAGGCGTGCCCTACGATCCTGTGCAAACACCTCCGCCTGCCTGACAAAACCGTGAAACTATTTCCCCTTCTCCTAAGCTTCATGATTTGAAATTTTTAACCTTGCCGCCTCTCGCATATTTGGACAACTCTTTGGGAGGTGCGAACCTTGCATACATGCGGAACACCGTTTTGTATCGGCTTGCAATCGCGTATTTGATTTCCTGGTCAAGTCGGTGATCACTTAAGTCAAACAGCATTTCATCCAGCTCTTTGCGTAAAACATAGTCCAATTCCTTGCATTCCTTATCGTTAAACAGCATACCCAGCATTAGAGTTCTCCTTTTTCAGCATATGGATAGTTATGTCATCTCTCGCCTTTCCCGCAAACAAAGGCATTCTATTTGACAACGCGGCGTCAGCAGCGGTTGTCGTTCCTCACTGAAGATTTATTGTAACTGCTGGCACCCGTTTTATTGTTATGGTCAACTTTCAGAAAAATTATGAATGTAATTGCATACAAATTTATCCACGCACAATGCTATACGTAATCGTGCTCTCTATAATGGCGGCAATAAATAACAGAATAACAATCCAACATGAAGCGGCTATCGTCATACGCAGAAATTGTGCCCATTGCCGACCGGTCTGTTGACGTTTCTGGCCGCCAAGCTGAATCAAACTACGCAGCGCCAATCCGCCAAATTTCAGCCCAAATGCGCAGGCAATAATAATTACAGGTATTTCGATAATGCCATGAGGCAGCAATCCTTTAACAACGATATCGAACAGACTTGCACCATTACTCGTCGTAACATTAACGAGAAATCCGATCACCATCCCATTAATCAGGAGAAAAACCACTGGCAATATTCCAAAGAAAATACCGGCATATATGACCAGCACACTTTTAATGGCATTGTTGAAGAAAATGAACAAGAAAAAGTTCCACTGCACGTTGCCCCCTTGCTCCAATTGCTCACTGGCTTCGCGCAAGCCCCTGATCTGCCCCAATAATACATCTTCAAGCGCTCCCGTACTGATCCACCCAATACCGATTCCTGCGGCAAACAATATGAACGACCATACAATCGCGCTCCGAATGGAGCCCATACCTTCTAGAAAGGTGCTGAATTTAAACATGAATACCTCCTGCGAATTCTATTTTTTTCGAATTTGTACGTAAACAACCTTCCGGCTTAAAGAATAACTGGGCGGTACGAGCATACATTGAAAAGTAAACAAGCATTTCTTAGGGGAGAGGGGCGCTTAGCGAAATGAACTCGTTCTATGTATTCAGCGGCAAAAAAATCAAACGGTATCTGATCGTGCTGGCTGCTGCCGTGTTTGCGATTGGAATCATCTATTTGGAAACCGGGGACGTTTCCGTATTTTCGGAGGACACGCCATCTGCTGTGTATAGTGTACCCACCGAGAAAAAAGTGATCGCTCTTACCTTTGACATCAGTTGGGGCGACAAACGCACAGAACCGATCCTGAAAGTGCTCAAAGAGAACAACGTGCAGAAAGCAACCTTCTTTCTATCATCTCCTTGGAGCAAAACACATCCTGAAATCGTCAGTGCAATCAAAGATGCAGGGTACGAAATCGGCAGTCATGGCCACAAACACGACAACTACAGCAGAATGACGGAAGAAGAGATTCGCAAACAAATTATGACAGCTCACAGCATTTTAACCGATTTGACGGGAAAAGAACCAAACCTCCTGCGTCTGCCGAATGGCGATTTTGACAAACGTGTGCTCCAGGTCGCGAGCAGTCTGAACTATCAGGTGGTGCAGTGGGATACGGATTCCCTCGACTGGAAGAATCCAGGTGCACAGACCATTGTGGACCGCGTTGTCAGCAAAGCCCACCCCGGAGACATCGTTCTACTTCATGCAAGCGATTCTTCCAAACAAACGCATGAAGCGCTTCCTGCCATTATCGCCAAACTGCGCCAACAAGGCTACGAGTTTGCCACCGTGTCCGAACTGCTGAACCATTCCAACGTAAAGGGATCTGAAGTTCGCGATCAAGCCATTTCTCAGTAACCGCCCGAAAGGCCAAACGAAAAGAGCTAACCCGGTTAGCTCTTTTGTCATGTATCCATATACGTTTATCGACTGCTTTATGCTTCAATTTTAGGACTTCTGCCTTTACTGCTTATCGGCTGAGCTAATCCCTGCCCCTCCACAAGTCTGTGCAGCAGCAGGATCTGGTATGCATTGCACAGAAGCAATGGAACGACAATAAACACGGTGGCTGCATTAACATCGATGCGGAGTACGCCGATTGTTTCCACGATCGTTGCTGCAATCATGAAAAATAGCGTAGGCACCAGCGCGGAAATGTGGGTTTGCTTCACCTTTACGTAAGCGGTAACAATTGCCGCCGCCAAAATGATGATGCCGAGCACAACGTCCGACCATCTTTCTTGCCCCCCTGCGACAAACAACCGCAAAAACATGACATCCAGCAGCGCAAATATGGTTAGCACAATTTGAATGATTTGCCAGGCACGTTTAGGGAAAACGCCTTTGCCCATGTAATTCAAGATCAGATAAGCGAAAAAACCCATTTGCGAATACACGCTAATCATTACGCCCGAGCCGAGCAGTATGAGGAGATAAAGCAGAATATCGGCGAGACCATTCGTCCTCTCCCCGTTGAACAACATCATAGCAATACCGGTAAAGAGGGAACCAACTGCCCCAATCAGCAGGGCTGTCCAAAACAGAAACAACCATTTACGCAAATTCAAATGTTTTCCACCCCCCGATTGTTTATTTTACCAACCTTCACAGTAAAAAACCATCATCGGCCAACATATTTCGAAGGCGCTTATCACATACTACATCCAGTATCTCATCAAGGAGGGATTATGCCTATGAAACGGCCTTTATGGCAGCTTTGCGGCGTTATGCTGGGCCTCTCCGTCGCACTGGCGGGCTGTGGTTCAGATCAGAATTATTCGGCCCCCCAGGGCAGTTATAAAGAGATGAAAACAATGGTCGTCGATATTCTCAAAAGCGATGAAGGCAAAAAAGCCGTGGAGGAGGCCATAACTGGCCAAAGCTCTTCTGGGGCCGGGGGACAAGGTTCTGGCCAAGGCGGAGGAGGAACAGGGACGATCGGCATGAAAATGCTGATGCCTGCGCAATCCTCAGAGCAGATCCGCATCGCGGTGAAGGATACAATTACGGCTCCGGAGTACCAGAAGGAATTTGAAAAGATCATGACGGATCCGCAATTTGCGGGAGAATTCGCCAAAGTGGTCAATGCGCAAAGCAAGCAGCTTCATATGCAGCTTATTAAAGACCCTACGTACCAAAAGTCGATCGAGGACATCATGAAGTCCCCCGAGGTGTCCAAAATGTTCATGGACATGACGAAAACACCCGAATACCGTAAACAAACCATGACGGTTATGCAGGAAGTAATGCAAAATCCGCTTTTCCGCATGGAAGTGTTAACACTGCTCAAAAAGGTTGTGCAGGATGAGTTGCAGCCGAAAGTCGAAAGCGGCGGACAACAGAAGCAGGAAGGCCAAAGCGGCCAAGGTCAAGATAGCGGCGACGGCGGGAAAGATGGAGGCGGCGGCGGCGACGGTGGTGGCGGTGGCGGCCAAGGTTCATAAGACAGCGAAACAAACGTTTATAACAACGGGGCAGGACATCATCCACATATATTTTGTTATAAAAGACGTCGAACTCGGCTCGCTTTAATTGGGGGACGGATTGTAATGATCAGAAAGCAATCGATCAGCCTGGGCTTTAGCGGAAATGCTGATTCAACAATAGCTCGCACCCTTCATGGATGCGAGCTTTCCTTTTTAGTCTTCAGAACTCGTTATCGATCAATTGAGCAACCTCATCATACAGAGCTCCAATACGCGTATCCGCCTTGAATACCGATGGCGAGAAATCCGGCTCTGAGACGTGGTTATCCGGTGAGCCAAGCGGAATCTGGGCAAGCAGTTTGGTGTGCAGGCTTTCAGCAAGCTGTCCGCCCCCGCCACGACCGAATATGTATTCTTTTTCCCCGCATTTGCCGCACTCGTGGTAAGCCATATTCTCCACAACGCCGAGCAGTTCGTGATTGGTCTGAATCGCCATCGCTCCCGCACGGGCTGCTACAAATGCAGCGGTGGCATGAGGCGTCGTGACGATGATTTCTTTGCTCTGCGGCAGCATCTGATGAACGTCCAGAGCCACGTCGCCGGTTCCAGGCGGCAGGTCCAGCAACATATAATCCAGTTCTCCCCAATTCACGTCGGTAAAGAACTGCCGTAACATGCGTCCAAGCATGGGACCCCGCCAAATTACAGGATTGTTCTCCCGGATGAAAAATCCCATGGACATCACTTTGACGCCAAACCGTTCAACAGGCTGGATAACGCCATCCTCCACGACAGGGTATTCCTCGATGCCCATCATGTCCGGCACACTGAAACCGTAGATATCCGCATCGATCACCCCTACCTTCTTGCCTTGCCGTGCAAGCGCTGTCGCCAAATTCACCGTAACGGTTGATTTCCCCACGCCACCCTTGCCGCTTGCAATTGCAATGAAGCGTACTCCGGATTCCGGGTCAAGCAATTCATGGCCGTCAAGTCCGGCTGCATGGCCTTTTACAAGGACTTCATCCTCCTCTTCCGGTATAGAAGATTCCCCCAATACCTTAACCCGTTCGTGCTCGGATGCCGCACGGAGCCGGATATGTACATCCTCGATCCCATGCTGCAATAAAATGGCTTGTACAGCATCACGAAGAGTTTCTGTGTCCTCCGGCTTATTGTCCAGCGTTACGATGGTGAGGGACACATGATGTTCCTTTACCATGACATCTCGAATCCATTGCAGCTCCGTCAAACTAACGCCCAGTTGTGGCTCTTGCAAAGGCTGCAATAGTTCAAGGATCTGTTCCTTTGATAACATCATCAGACAGCACCTCAGCTTTATCTATTGGCATGTATTTAAATATGCTGCCTTAATTATACCACTCTCATTCTCGCCTGTGGCTACCTTTTGGACCTTTCCCCGGACGAGTACCGCAAGATGCCGTTATAGATGGATGCGGCGACCTTCCGCTGATAGTTCTCATCCGCAAGCAGTCGTGCTTCCTCAGGGTGCGACAAGAAACCAACCTCTACCAGGGCGGAAGGAATTTTCAGTGCCTGCAAAAGATACACCGTATTCACCGTTTTGGCGATCCGGTCGGTGTTTTCGAGATTGCGAATAATCTCGGACTGCAACAGATTGGCCAATGCTTCATTGTCAGGGTGGTTAGGTGTATAGAACACCTGCGCCCCGCTCCACCGGTTGGAAGGAACGCTGTTCATATGAATGCTGATAAAGAGGTCTGCCTGCTTATCCTCAATCCGTCTAACCCTCTGCTTGAGGTCCTCCGTTTTACGTTTGGAGTATCCCTTGGTGTCCGGGGAAGCCAAGTCCTGATCAATCTCCCTGGTCATGACTACCAACGCGCCAGCTTGCTGCAAGTAGTCACGAACATACAGAGCGATGGACAGGTTAATATCTTTCTCGATGACCCCCTGCTTGCTTACGGCCCCTCCATCCGGTCCTCCATGTCCTGCATCAATGGCAATGACTTTGCCGGCCAAAGGCAAGCTCCAGTATCCCGACGTTTTGGCAGAAGGGAGTTCATAAGAGACTACCGCTACAAACATGGCAAGAAGGCACAGACTGAATAAGAGCCGTTTGACCGTGCGTAAACGAATCCACAATACGAAATGTTTACCCACCTTTTTACGCATACAAAAACCACCTCGTCCCATATAAATGACTCTAATCATCTATATGGGACAAGGTGGACAAATATACCCCTGAGCGCTAGACGCTTACTTGGTCCGTCATTTCTTCGATCAGGATCTTGGCGACCTCAGAACACGTAATTCCAGTGGAGGGCACTCTCCGTTACGGAGCAAACCACGCACTTTTGTGCCAGACAGCGTCAGATGCTGCGATTTGTCGTGCGGGCACGTTTTGCTCGATGCCATGTTGCTGCATTTGGTGCAAAAGAAGCTATGTTCAAGAACAATGGCGTAATGCCCAATTCTTCAGCCGTAAAGTTCGAGAAAATCTCTTGTGCTTCATACGTGCCGTAGTAGTCACCTACACCTTCATGGTCAGTTTCTCGCTGTCCCGCAGCAATTGTTCACGTTCTTCTCCTTGTGTGACACGCTGTACCAGCGTACCTCCATGAGGCAGAATCGTAGTTATCCTGTCAGCTCGCTGTATCGAATATGGTTATTTGTGCAGCCCGCACTCTGTTTTCTCGTTTCCGGACCAGCGGCCCGCACGTGGATCTTCGCCAGGCATGACCTGACGGGTGCAATGTTCGCAGCCGATGCTTGGATAGTTCTGATCATGAAGCGGATTGTAAATGACATTGTTCGCACGGATGTATTCCCAGACATCATCGGAAGTCCAATGGGCAATCGGATTGAATTTCATCAGCCCGAATTTCAAATCGTATTCTACCTTCTTCGCATTGGCGCGTGTAGGTGCCTGGTCCCGTCGAATTCCTGTAATCCATGCATCGTACTGGGACAAAATCCGAGTCAGCGGTTCTACTTTACGGATGTTGCAGCACGCATTCGGGTCAGATTTCCATAACTCATCCCCATGCTGTGCAGCTTGTTCCTCTGGCGTAATTTTAGGGGAAACACGAACAAAGTCAAGATTATACCGCTCTTTCAGTTTATCGCGAGTCTCATACGTTTCCTTAAAGTGAAAATCGGTATCTAAATAAAAAATGTCCGTAGACGGGCTGATCTTTTGCAGCATGTCTACAAGCACAACGTCTTCTGCACCGAAGCTGCATGCAAACGTAATGTTCGGAAATGTCTCGATCGCGTAACGAATTATATCCTCGGGACTTGCGTTCTCCAACTCCTCGGCCTTCGTGCGCGCAAGCTCTTCCTTTTCGAACAAATTCATGATTGAATATCCCCCCAATCTGCTTTTCAAAAAACATAAAACCGACTAAACAAATATGAATTATACATAGTATAAATCTTTCATTGGCATTGTCAATGCCTGACATTTGGCAAAAATGGCCCTCCAACGCCTGTTAAGGGCTATTATTTTTATTCACTTCAGCTGCAGCTTTCATCAGTTTTACATTGCCAGCGAAAAAAAGTGCAAACGCAGGTCCTGACTAAAGGGAGCGCATTTCGAACAGCTGCATTCAAAGGCGTTGCTGGAGCAAGGCTTTACGAATTGTTCATCATACATCCTTTCAGACTAAAACGTTCCACGCTTCATATCAGAACGAAATTAAGGGAATAAAATGCAAGCCTGAGATGTCCTGTATTCTGTCGTTATCTCTAAGTAATGCTGATGAAATCCATAAGAAATCCTGATGACTTTCATCCATTATGAATTTAACGACAGTTAAATCATGGTTGCAGCCCCTTTCCCTTCATCCATTCATTAAATCTGTGCCTTCCTTTGAAAGATAAAAAAAACCTCTGGCCATAGGCCAAAGGCTTTTGTCGTACAAATTAACGCTTGGAGAACTGAGGAGCGCGACGAGCCGCTTTGAGACCGTATTTTTTACGTTCTTTCATGCGTGGGTCACGAGTCAGGAATCCAGCTTTTTTCAGGGATGCACGGTACTCCGGATCTGCTTTCAGCAGAGCACGGGAGATCCCGTGACGGATTGCACCGGCTTGACCGGAGATTCCGCCGCCATGAGCGATAACCAGAACATCGTAGTTGTTCAATGTTTCAGTCAAAGTCAGTGGTTGTTTTACGATCAGTTTAAGAGTTTCCAAACCGAAGTATTCATTGATATCACGTTTATTGATGACAATGCGTCCTTCACCCGGTACGAGACGAACACGAGCTACCGAATGTTTACGACGACCTGTCCCATAGTATTGTACTTGTGCCATGAAACTGTCCTCCTTTTAATTAACCGCGAAGTTCGTAAACTTCTGGTTTTTGTGCTGCATGTGGATGCTCTGTGCCTCTGTACGCTTTGAGTCTCAGCTTCATTTGCTCGCCCATGCGAGTTTTAGGAAGCATGCCGCGAACAGCCAATTCCAACATACGTTCAGGTTTGTTTTTAACCATCTCTTCAGCAGTAGTTACTTTCAAACCACCTGGGTGCATCGAGTGACGGTAGTATTTTTTATCGGACATTTTTTTACCAGTCAATACGATTTTCTCCGCATTGATGATGATAACGAAATCACCAGTATCCACATGTGGAGTGAATTGTGGCTTATGTTTGCCGCGGATCAATGCAGCTGCTTCGCTTGCCAGGCGTCCGAGCGTTTTGCCTTCAGCATCAATGATGTGCCATTTGCGCTCAACTTCGTTTGGCTTCGCCATGTACGTGGTACGCATGAATAGTTCCTCCTTAATTGTTTCCAATCATCATTTTCATTTATCTTCGTTCGTTAAGTTATAACTTTAGGTGTTGATGGATAGTTGTTCATTGTGCAGCTCTTAATTGGGGCTGTGGGAAAGCCATTAAGAAAACACAACTTTTATATTACAGGATAAGGGACAAAATCGCAAGTATAAATTGCAGTTTCGTAAACCAAATTTATTCTTTCTTGTATTCCAGATCCCATAACATCAAACCGTGACTTACCGCAGTAGGACCTGCAGCAGCACGATCGCACGCAGCAATCATCTTTGGCACATCAGAGGCTTTCCGCTTGCCCTCTCCGATCTGCAGCAGCGTGCCCACCATGATTCGGACCATATGCTGCAAAAAACCGTTACCGGTCACATAAATGTGAATCACACCTTGATCACGCGGGTTATCTCTGCACATGGAACGATCCACCTCAAGCCAGGCGTCGTATATGGAACGGACATGGTTATCCTTCTGCGAGTGCCTCGAAGCGAAGGTCGTAAAATCATACGTCCCTATAAAATGACGCAACCCTTCCTGCATGGCCGCGATATCCAGCTTTGCATGGTGATGGTATTGCAGCCTCCTGTTGAACACATCCGCGAATTGGTTCGCATTGATGGTATAGCGGTACGTTTTTCTTTTCGCCTCATATCGGGAGTGAAAATCAAGCGGCACCTCGATCGCATCGATCACGACAATGTCGGAAGGCAAACGGGAGTTTAACGCTACGCACCATCGTTCCACCGGAATTTGGGAAGACGTGTGGAAATTGAAAATTTGCCTGCGGGCGTGAACGCCTGCATCGGTCCTGCCGGAGCCTGTAATCTTGACCTTTTCTCCGGTTAGCTCAAAGATGGCCTTTTCAATATAATCCTGGATCGTATTCCCGTCCCGCTGCGACTGGAAGCCGTAATAAGCCGTACCGTCATAGGTCAACGTCATACACAAGTTGCGCATCATTACCTCACCTTTGTTCCATACTAAGCCTGTTCCTGTCCCGAACAGCAAAAGAAGCCCCTTTCGGAGCTTCAATTACAGCGCGGAATCCGAAATGAAGAGAAAAAAAGGGATGATCCAAAATCCTCAGATTCTGTCCCCTTTCTTATCCCATCTGTTTTTACGCGCGGTCTACCAGTTCCAGGTAAACCATAGGAGCTGCGTCACCACGACGAGGTCCCAGTTTCAGGATACGAGTGTATCCGCCTGGACGCTCAGCGTAACGAGTGGACAGTTCGCTAAACAGTTTTTGGATTGCATCTTGCTCTCCATCGATTGTTTCGCGACGAACGTAAGCTGCCACTTGACGGCGGGCATGAAGATCACCTTGCTTCGCTTTCGTGATCAGTTTTTCAGCAATAGAGCGAACCTCTTTTGCTTTAGCCTCAGTTGTCTGAATGCGTTCGTACAAGAACAGGTCGGTTACCAGATCGCGGAACAAAGCTTTACGCGCGCTGGAGTTACGGCCCAACTTTTGGTATGCCATTGTTTTCCCTCCTCCACACAAGCACTCGGCTGGTTATTCTTCTGTACGAAGTCCCAGTCCCAATTCCTCGAGCTTCTCTTGAACTTCTTCCAAAGACTTGCGACCCAGGTTGCGCACCTTCATCATGTCTTCTTCCGTTTTCGTGGTCAGCTCTTGTACCGTGTTGATGCCGGCACGTTTGAGGCAATTGTAGGAACGAACAGAGAGATCCAACTCTTCGATCGTCATTTCGAGCACTTTTTCTTTTTTGTCTTCTTCTTTTTCAACCATGATCTCTGCGTCTTTCGCTTCGTCTGTAAGACCTACGAAGAGCATCAGATGCTCGGTCAAAATTTTAGCGCCAAGGCTTACTGCCTCTTCCGGACGAATACTTCCGTCAGTCCAAACTTCCAACGTGAGCTTGTCATAGTTGGTTACCTGGCCGACACGCGTATTTTCCACGGCATAATTGACGCGACTGATCGGGGTAAAGATCGAATCGACAGGGATGACGCCGATCGGCTGGTCATCGCGTTTGTTCCGATCTGCCTGGACGTAGCCGCGACCGCGATTGGCAAAAATACGCATATGAAGTCTCGAACCTGGTCCAAGCGTAGCGATATGCAGATCCGGGTTAAGGATCTCCACGTCGGAATCCGCACGAATGTCTCCTGCCGTTACAACTCCTTCGCCTTCAGCATCAATCTCGAGCACTTTCTCCTCGTCCGAATGAATCTTCAGCGACAAAGCTTTCAGGTTCAGGATAATTTCCGTCACATCTTCCATTACGCCAGGAACTGTAGCAAATTCATGTAGAACGCCATCGATTTGAACCGAAGACACTGCCGCACCCGGCAGCGAGGAGAGCAAAATACGGCGAAGCGAGTTGCCCAGCGTCGTACCGTACCCGCGCTCCAGCGGTTCTACTACGAATTTCCCATAGGTGCCATCATCGTTGACGTTTACCGTCTCAATTTTCGGCTTTTCGATTTCAATCACTGCAATACCCCTCCTTCAAAACGTCGGTCCTCTATGAAACATTTACCTTCTCTTGCGAAAACATGTAGTAGTATGCCTAAACAACCATTATTAGCAGATTGCACGGTTTTTATACCACACGCAGGGGCAAATCTCATTAGACACGACGACGTTTTGGAGGACGGCATCCGTTATGCGGGACTGGAGTCACGTCTTTGATCAGGTTAACTTCAAGACCAGCGGCTTGCAAAGAGCGGATCGCAGCTTCACGGCCAGCGCCTGGTCCTTTAACCATAACCTCAACGGCTTTCATACCATGTTCCATTGCAGCTTTGGCAGCAGTCTCAGCAGCCATTTGTGCAGCAAACGGAGTCGATTTACGGGAACCTCTGAATCCGAGGCCGCCGGAACTTGCCCACGAAATTGCGTTTCCGTGAGGATCCGTAATGGTAACGATGGTGTTATTGAACGTGGAGCGGATATGTGCCACGCCAGATTCAATATTTTTACGGTCACGACGTTTAGTACGTACGACTTTTTTCGGTTTAGCCATTTTCTCTTATCCCCCCTTATTATTTCTTCTTGTTCGCTACAGTACGACGAGGACCTTTACGAGTACGGGCATTCGTTTTCGTACGTTGTCCGCGAACAGGCAGACCACGACGATGACGAACTCCACGGTAACATCCGATCTCCGTCAAACGTTTAATATTCAAAGAGATTTCACGACGCAGGTCACCTTCTACTTTGACCTCTTTGTCGATACTTTCACGCAATTTGCTGACTTCATCTTCCGTCAAATCACGAACACGAGTGTCCGGATCGATGCCTGTAGAGCTCAGAATTTTCTGGGAAGTCGTTTTACCGATTCCGAAAATATAAGTCAAGGCGATCTCAACGCGCTTATCACGTGGCAAATCCACACCAGCTATACGTGCCATTTTACGCTACACCCCCTTCATTAACCTTGTTTTTGTTTGTGTTTCGGATTTTCACAGATAACCATTACATTCCCTTTGCGGCGAATGACTTTGCATTTTTCGCAAATCGGTTTGACCGAAGGTCTTACCTTCATGTGAATTACCTCCTCAAAGTTTTGCTTAGCAAAACTCTCTTCGTAAGCATTGACCTGGTTTTACCATTGTAAAACCGGCTTCGAAGCTTTCGCAAGTTTTGCCGGGCAAAACCCGCTCATAAGCTTCACAGTTCATTGCAACTGTCTACAACTATTTACGGTAAGTTATGCGACCTTTTGTCAAGTCATAAGGCGATAACTGTACAACCACTTTGTCTCCAGTCAGGATCCGGATGAAGTGCATCCGCAACTTGCCGGAAACGTGAGCGAGAATTTGGTGACCATTCTCAAGCTCAACCTTGAACGTCGCGTTCGGAAGCGGTTCAAGGACGGTACCTTCCACTTCAATGACATCTTCCTTGGCCATAATTCAGTCTCCTTTCTCTTCAGCTTGAATGTTGGTGGATTCCAGAAACGAATGCACCGCATAGCGCAGCTTTCCGTTCGTCACCCGCCCACTCTCGTTTAAACTGTTTACGACCTCGCTGCTAATCATCGGCTGGAGCTCCAGATGAAGAATATTTTTCTTCTTGGGCTGATCAAACTTACGTTTGTCTCCATCCGCAATATATACGAACCTGCTGTCCGCGATAGCAACAATTACTGCGGCTTGGTCCGCATTGCGGCCTTTACGGATCTTCACAAGTTGACCGAGCTGCGGAGTAGAGGTATTGTTCATGCCTTATCACCTACGCATTCAGTTTTGTGAAAATTTCCATGCCATCGGGCGTAACTGCCACGGTGTGTTCAAAGTGGGCGCATAATGAGCCATCTACTGTGACGACGGTCCAATTATCCTCCAATGTTCTCACATACCGTTTGCCTGCGTTAACCATCGGCTCAATGGCCAGCACCATGCCCGCTTTGAGCCGTGGTCCCCGATCAGGGAGACCGTAGTTCGGAATATCAGGATCTTCGTGCAGCTCTGCGCCTATGCCGTGACCGGTATATTCGCGAACAACTGAAAAGCCTGCATCCTCGATATATTTTTGAATCGCATGAGATATTGTAAACAAGCGAACGTCCGGTTTAACCAGCGCCAGACCTGCGTATAACGAAGCCTCGGTAACGTCCAGAAGACGCTCGGCTTCTTCGGAAATACGGCCGACTGGATAAGTCCAGGCAGAATCTCCATGATACCCCTGGTACTGCGCGCCAATGTCAAACGTAACGATATCGCCTTCGTTCAACTTGCGTTTGCCGGGAAATCCATGCACCAACTCTTCATTGACTGAAGCGCACACACTGGCAGGAAAACCGTTATAACCTTTGAAAGACGGCACAGCTCCTTGACTACGGATATATTGATCGGCCATATGGTCAAGTTCACCAGTCGTAATTCCGGGAGCGATATGCTCTGCCAGGAGCCGATGCGTTTCCGCAACAATCCTCCCTGCTTCCCTCATCAAGCCCAGTTCCGTTTCTGACTTACCAATGATCATTCAATTAACCCCGCAACAAGGACACGATTTCTTGAGAAACCTGTTCGATCTCTTGCTCTCCGTCAATTTGGCGAAGGAGATCCTTGTTCTCATAGAACGTGAGGAGTGGTGCTGTTTTGTTGATATATTCGTCAAGGCGTGTGCCTACGCTCTCCTCGTTATCATCCGAGCGTTGGTATAACTCGCCTCCGCATTTATCACAAATACCTTCCTGCTTAGGCGGATTAAACACGACATGATAAGTAGCTCCGCAATTTTTGCAAATCCGGCGTCCGGTAAGACGAGCCAGCAGCTTGTTGCGGTCTACCTTCAGATTGATGACATGATCCAGACCAGAGTTCAAACGTTCCAGAATGCCATCCAGCGCTTCTGCTTGGGAAAGGGTTCTTGGAAATCCATCCAAGAGAAAACCTTCCTTGCAATCAGGCTGCTGCAAACGTTCTTCAACGATGCCGATGGTCACATCATCCGGTACGAGCAAACCTTGATCCATGTATTCCTTGGCTTTCAGGCCAATGGGAGTTCCCTGTTTAATCGCGAGGCGAAATGCATCGCCTGTTGAGATATGGGGAATACCGAACTCTTTCACGATGACGTCTGCTTGCGTTCCTTTTCCTGCCCCCGGAGGGCCCATGAATAGGATGTTCACGTTATGTCACTCCCTCCAAGACTACCCTACATCAACAAACAGCACAATAGGTGCCGGGCAAGTAAATGTTAGCTTGACCGGTACCTATTGCCTATTTATTGATAAAACCTTTGTAGTGGCGTTTGATCAATTGGCTTTCGATTTGCTTCATCGTATCCAGCGCAACACCGACAACGATCAGGAGGGAAGTTCCTCCAATTTGCGCGGATTGAGGCAAACCAGAAAGTGCGCCCAAGATTACAGGCAGTACGGAAATGACAGCCAAGAAGATGGCTCCGGCCATTGTCAAACGAGTCATGACGCGGGTCAAATATTTCTCAGTTGCTTTCCCCGGGCGAATGCCTGGGATGTAACCGCCGTTCTTTTTCATGTTATCAGCCATCTGCTGCGGATTCATCTGTACGAAAGTATAGAAGAAGGTGAAACCAAAGATCATGACAACATACAATACCATACCGAGTGGTTTGTGCGTTGTCAGGTTGGCTCCGATCCATTGTGCCCAAGCACGGTCAGCCCAGAAGTTTGCGATGATCGTAGGGAACATCAGCAGTGACGAAGCAAAGATGACAGGAATTACACCAGCTGCATTAATCTTCAGCGGAATGTGAGTATTCTGTCCACCGTACATTTTGTTGCCTACAACGCGTTTGGCATATTGAACCGGAATTTTCCGAATCGCCTGCTGAATGTAAATGACCCCCATGATAATCAATACAATCACGATTGCAATGATTACACCTTTCAGGATGTTCATAAACAATTGATCAGCTTGGATGAAATCGGACTCGATGGTTTGTTTGATAATGTTAGGCGCTGTTGCCAGGATACCTGCAAAGATCAAAATCGAAATCCCGTTTCCGATGCCCTTCTCGGTGATCTGCTCACCAAGCCACATCAGGAATGATGTACCCGCTGTAAGAACAATTGCGATCAGGATATAATCTGCAAAGGTTGCATTCGGTATCATTTGAGTATTGTACAAGCGATTGAATCCGATCGAAGTACCAAACGCTTGAATCAATGCCAAAGCTACCGTTAAGTAACGCGTAAGCTGTGCCGATTTTTTCTTACCCTGCTCGCCCTGCTTAGCCCATTCTGTCAATTTAGGAATGACGTCCATGGACAGCAGCTGCACGATAATCGATGCTGTAATGTAAGGTACGATCCCGAGTGCAAAAATCGAGAACTGGAACAGCGCTCCACCCGAGAACGTATTAAGCAGCCCAAAAATTTCCTTACCTGCAGAGTTTGTTGCTTCAAAAACTGCTTTGTCAACTCCCGGTACAGGAACGAACGATCCGATGCGATAAATGATCAGGACAAAAAGGGTAAATAATACCCTTTTGCGCAGATCTTCAACCCGCCAGATATTCTTTAGGGTCTTGAACATTAAATCACCTCGGTTTTACCGCCGGCAGCTTCAATTTTCTCCACCGCAGATTGAGAAAACTTGTTAGCTTTAACAGTCAACTGTACAGTGACTTCGCCGTTACCCAGAATTTTGATGCCGGACTTAGCGTTTTTAACAACGCCGTTTGTCAGCAGCAATTCTGGAGTTACTTCAGTACCCGCAGCAAAACTGTTCAGGTCTTCAATATTCACAACCGCATATTCTTTGCGAGTTGGGTTTACGAAACCGCGTTTTGGCAAGCGACGATACAATGGATTTTGTCCACCTTCGAAGCCCGGACGCACACCACCGCCGGAACGAGCGTTTTGTCCTTTGTGACCGCGACCTGATGTTTTACCCGTACCGCTACTTGGACCGCGACCTACGCGTTTGCGCTCTTTGCGGGATCCAGGAGCTGGGGAAAGCTCATGTAACTTCATCGTTCGTTGCACCTCCTTAAAGATTTGTGGGATTTACCCGTCTTAAGCCTCGATTTCTTTAACAGAAACCAGGTGGCTTACTTTGTTGATCATACCACGAATGGCAGGATTGTCGTTTTGAACCACTTTGCTGTTGATTTTGCGCAAGCCCAATGTTTTCACAGTTGTTCTTTGCGTCTCCGGACGTCCGATCAAGCTGCGGACGAGGGTAATTTCCAATTTAGCCATGAGATTCCCCTCCTTAACCCAGAAGCTCTTCGACGGATTTGCCGCGCAGTTTTGCAACATCTTCAGCACGTTTCAAACGGGACAAACCTTCCAAAGTCGCATTGACCATGTTCATGGAATTCGAAGAACCCAGAGATTTTGTCAAAATGTCGCCCACACCAGCCAGCTCGAGAACCGCACGAACCGGACCGCCGGCGATAACTCCAGTACCTTCAGCAGCTGGTTTCAACAGAACGCGTCCTGCGCCGAATTTACCAGTTACCAAGTGAGGAATCGAAGTTCCTACGAGTGGTACGTGGATCAGATTTTTCTTAGCATCTTCGATACCTTTGCGAATCGCGTCAGGTACTTCGCCTGCTTTACCGATACCAGCTCCAACCCAGCCATTGCCGTCACCGACAACAACCAGTGCGCTGAAGCTGAAACGACGTCCGCCTTTTACTACTTTAGCTACGCGATTAATATTTACAACTCTTTCAGTCAGTTCCAAAGTATTCGGATCTACACGCAACAAGTCGTTAACCTCCTTTTGAAAAATATCTTAAAACTCAAGTCCTGCTTCACGAGCCGCTTCAGCCAATGCTGCGATGCGACCATGGTACAGATAACCGCTACGGTCAAATACGATGTTCGATACACCTTTGTCTTTCGCACGTTTAGCGACGAGTTCGCCAACTTTACGAGCAGACTCAACAGATGCGCCGTTTTTGATGTCGCTGCTCAGTTCTTTGTCTACAGTAGACGCGGAAGCGATCGTTACACCAGCTACGTCATCGATGATTTGAGCGTAAATATGTTTACCAGAACGGAAAACGTTCAAACGAGGACGCGCTGCCGTTCCTTGGATTTTCTTACGAACGCGCAGATGTCTTTTCAGACGTGCCTTGTTTTTATCCTGTTTCGTAATCATCTCTGGATTTCACTCCTTTCAGGTTACCTCGCAGGCTTCAGAGATGAAGCCACGGGGTATATTAGATACACGAGAAGCAAGCAAGCCGAAAGCCGCGCAAAGGCGGTAAGAGAAATTTTATTTCTTCTTACCGGCTTTACCTTCCTTACGGATGATACGCTCGCCTTCATATTTAATACCTTTACCTTTGTACGGCTCAGGTTCACGAACGGAACGGATTTTAGCAGCGTAAGCACCTACGCGCTCTTTGTCGATCCCGCGAACGATGATTTTCGTATTCGAAGGAACTTCGAATTCGATTCCCGCTTCCGGAGTGATTTCAACCGGGTGGGAGTATCCAACGTTCAGTACGATTTTATCTCCGGATTTGCTTGCACGATATCCGACCCCAACCAGTTCCAGAGATTTTGCGAAACCTTCAGTTACGCCACTCACCATGTTGTTTACAACGCTACGCGTAGTTCCGTGCAGGGAACGGTGAGTTTTGTTGTCGGAAGGACGCACAACTGTAATTTCGTTGTTTTCAACTGTGACCTTCATGTCTTTGTGAAGTTCACGAGTCAACGTTCCTTTTGGACCTTTAACCGTAATAACGGAGTTTTCCAAAGTGATGTCTACACCACTTGGTACAGTGATTGGTTTGCGACCAATACGGGACATATGTTGCACCTCCTATCTTGTGACGTTATATTACCAAACGTAGCATACGACTTCGCCGCCGGCTTTTGCTTGACGAGCTTCTTTGTCCGTCATAACACCTTTGGATGTCGAGATGATCGCGATTCCGAGACCGCCGAGTACGCGAGGTACTTCGTTGCTTTTCGTGTAAACACGAAGACCTGGTTTACTGATTCTTTTCAGACCAGAGATAACGCGCTCGTTGTTTTGTCCGTATTTCAGGAAAACACGGATAATCCCTTGTTTGTTATCATCGATATATTCTGCATCACGGATGAAACCTTCACGCTTCAGAATGTCAGCGATTTGTTTTTTCATCGTCGAAGCAGGCATTTCTACCGTTTCGTGACGAACCGTGTTCGCGTTACGAATACGAGTAAGCATATCTGCAATTGGATCAGACATAGTCATTGTGAGTTAACCTCCTTCCCGTTCAGAACTTTTTACCAGCTTGCTTTTTTCACGCCAGGAATCTGGCCTTTATAAGCTAATTCACGGAAGCAAATTCTGCAAATTTTGAACTTCTGCAGCACCGAGTGTGGACGTCCGCAACGCTCACAGCGTGTATAAGCACGTACTTTGAACTTAGGTGTGCGTTGTTGTTTAACTTTCATCGAAGTTTTTGCCACTTAGCCTGACACCTCCTAAATAATTTCGGAGAAAAGGGAGTCTTTCCAGACACCCGGAAACGTTACGTCAACTTATTTTACGAAAGGCATTCCCAGTTGCGTAAGCAACTCGCGGGACTCTTCGTCAGTTTTTGCAGTAGTTACGATAACAATGTCCATACCGCGAACTTTGTCTACTTTATCGTACTCGATCTCTGGGAAGATCAATTGCTCTTTCAGACCCAGAGTGTAGTTACCACGGCCGTCAAACGCTTTGCTGGACACACCGCGGAAGTCGCGGACGCGTGGCAAAGTTACGTTGAACAATTTATCGAGGAAGTAGTACATACGCTCACCGCGCAGCGTTACTTTCACACCGATTGGCATGTTCTCACGCAGTTTGAAACCTGCGATGGATTTTTTCGCACGAGTGATTACAGGTTTTTGACCTGCGATCAGCTGCAAATCGTTTACAGCCGAATCCAACACTTTGGAGTTTTGGACTGCATCGCCCACACCCATGTTGATTACAACTTTCTCGATTTTCGGCACTTGCATTACCGTCGTATAGTTAAACTTCTGCACCAAAGCAGGAGTGATTTCGTTCAGGTAACGTTCTTTCATTCTTGATGCCATGAATCATAGCCCTCCTTTCTTGATCGGTTCGATTAGTCGATGATTTCTCCGGAACGTTTTGCAACGCGAACTTTTTTACCGTTATCCAATACTTTGTAACCGATACGGGTTACTTTTCCGCTCTTTGGATCGATATGCATCACGTTGGAAACATGAATCGGAGCTTCTTTCTCGATGATGCCGCCTTGCGGGTTTTGTTGGTTAGGCTTCTGGTGTTTTTTCACCATGTTCACACCTTCCACAAGGACGCGGTTCTCACGAGGATAAGCAGCGATGACACGGCCTTTTTTGCCTTTGTCTTTACCGCTGATCACCATAACTGTGTCTTCCTTTTTCACGTGAAGTTTGTTGTTATGGGATTCCAGAACTTTTTTCACTCTTGGCATTTCGTACACCTCCTGTTTCTCACATCACGAGCTAAGCTATTAGATAACTTCTGGAGCCAAGGAAACGATTTTCATGAAATCCTTCTCGCGAAGTTCACGAGCAACAGGTCCGAAAATACGTGTTCCGCGCGGGCTTCTGTCTTCTTTGACAACAACCGCTGCGTTTTCGTCAAAGCCGATGTAGGAACCGTCTTTACGACGTACAGAACGTTTCGTACGAACGACAACCGCTCTTACTACATCACCCTTTTTGACAACGCCGCCTGGTGTTGCTTGTTTTACAGAGCAAACGATCAGATCGCCGATTTGAGCTGTACGACGTCCCGTACCACCCAGTACACGGATACACATCAGTTCCTTCGCACCAGAGTTGTCGGCTACAGCCAAACGTGTAAATGGTTGAATCATTTAGTTTTCCTCCTTTCAGCTATGCTGCCGAGTCATTAGATGATAACCGCTTTTTCAACGACATCAACCAGTCTCCAGCGTTTATCTTTCGAAAGCGGACGAGTTTCCATGATTTTCACGGTGTCACCGATTTTCGCAGTGTTTTCTTCGTCATGCGCTTTGAATTTTTTTGTGTATTTAATGCGTTTATGGTACAAGTCGTGTTTTTTGTAAGTTTCTACAGCAACAACGATTGTTTTGTCCATTTTGTCACTAACCACTTTACCGATTTGCACTTTACGTGCGTTACGTTCTTCGCTCATTGTTGGCCTCCTTCCTGATCACGGACGGAATATCCATCCGGTCGATATTAACCGATTCCCAGTTCTCTTTCACGGATAATGGTTTTAGCACGAGCTATTTCTTTCCGCACATCACGGATCCGAGTCGGGTTATCCAGCTGACCGGTAGCAAGTTGAAAGCGCAGATTAAAGAGTTCTTCTTTAAATCCGGCAATCTTTTGCTCGATTTCAGCAGAGGTTAGGTTGCGAAATTCAGTTGCTTTCATTTGCTTCACCACCCACTTCTTCACGTTTCACAAACTTCGTTTTGATCGGCAGTTTGTGAGCAGCCAGACGCATTGCTTCACGAGCAACTTCTTCTGGTACGCCAGCAAGTTCGAACATGATCTTGCCTGGTTTCACAATTGCTACCCATTTTTCTACGTTACCTTTACCGCTACCCATACGAACCTCGAGAGGCTTTTGAGTGATCGGTTTATCAGGGAAAATTTTGATCCATACTTTACCGCCACGTTTGATATAACGAGTCATCGCGATACGAGCCGCTTCGATCTGACGGTTAGTAATCCAAGCTGGTTCCGTTGCTTGCAGACCGTATTCGCCGAAGTTCAGCGTAGTTCCGCCTTTAGCTTGGCCTTTCATGTGACCGCGTTGTTGCTTACGGTGTTTTACACGTTTTGGTACCAACATGATTAGTTGCCTCCTTCCTTAGCAGCTTGTTTCTTAGCCGTAGGAAGAACCTCTCCACGATAGATCCATACTTTTACGCCCAGACGACCGTAAGTAGTATGAGCTTCAGCTGTACCGTAGTCGATGTCGGCACGAAGCGTATGCAGTGGAACAGTTCCTTCGCTGTAGCCTTCCGAACGTGCGATCTCAGCACCGCCAAGACGTCCGCCCACTTGAGTTTTGATCCCTTTAGCACCGGAGCGCATAGTTCTTTGAATTGCTTGTTTCAGAGCACGACGGAAAGAAACACGGCGTTCCAGTTGTTGTGCAATGCTTTCAGCAACGAGGACTGCGTCCAGGTCTTGGTTTTTGATTTCAGAGATGTTGATGTGAACTTTTTTGCCACCTGCGATTTTGGTGATTTGACCACGCAGATTTTCAACTTCCGAACCACCTTTACCGATAACCATACCTGGTTTCGCGGTGTGGATTGTTACGTTCACACGGTTTGCCGCTCTCTCGATTTCGATGCGAGATACAGCGGAGTCTTTCAGTTTATTTTTAAGGAATTCACGAATCTTCACGTCTTCCAACAAGAGATCACCGAAGTCCTTGCCTGCATACCATTTCGATTCCCAGTCACGAATAATACCGACACGAAGTCCGACTGGATTTACCTTTTGGCCCACACGTTTTCCCTCCTTCTATTTTTCAGATACCACCAAAGTGATGTGGCTAGTACGTTTGTTAATACGACTTGCACGTCCCATTGCACGAGGGCGGAAACGTTTCATTGTCGGTCCTTGGTTTACGAACACTTGAGAAACAACCAAGTTATTAACATCCATAGAGTAGTTGTGTTCCGCATTCGCAATCGCCGAGTTGAGCAATTTCTCAACAACCGGAGAAGCGGATTTCGGAGTATGGCGAAGAATGGCAACCGCCTCACCAACTTGCTTGCCGCGAATCAAGTCAACAACGAGTTGAACTTTACGAGGAGCAATGCGGATAAACTTAGCATGTGCTTTTGCTTCCATTGTGTAACCTCCTCTCAAACGTTAGAGATAATCAATTTATCTTCTTGTTTTCTTATCGTCATCTGTATGGCCTTTGTACGTACGGGTTGGAGCGAACTCACCCAGTTTGTGTCCGACCATATCCTCAGTAACATAAACCGGCACGTGTTTACGACCATCGTAAACGCCAAATGTATGTCCGATGAATTGCGGGAAAATTGTAGAACGACGGGACCACGTTTTGATGACAAGTTTCTTGCCGGAAGCGTCCATGTCTTCTACTTTTTTGAGCAGGTAGCCATCAATAAAAGGCCCTTTTTTCAAACTGCGACTCATGGTAAAATCCTCCCTTCAACCGTTGCTATTATGCATCCGTAGATGCCTCACGAAGTTATGCACAGTGTGTATTACTTCGTGCGGCGACGGATGATGTATTTATCAGAAGCTTTGTTTTTCTTACGCGTTTTGTAACCAAGAGTTGGTTTACCCCATGGAGACATAGGCGATTTACGTCCGATTGGAGCGCGGCCTTCACCACCACCGTGAGGGTGATCGTTAGGGTTCATTACTACCCCGCGAACTTCAGGACGTTGGCCCAACCAACGGCTACGACCGGCTTTACCGATTTTCACGAGCTCGTGGTCTTCGTTACCTACGGAACCGATTGTTGCACGGCAAACTTTCAGAATACGGCGAACTTCTCCGGAAGAGAGACGAACGGAAACGTATTTTTCTTCTTTACCGAGCAATTGAGCTTCTGTACCAGCAGCACGAACCAACTGTCCGCCTTTACCTGGTTTCAACTCGATGTTGTGGATAACGGTACCTACTGGAATGTTTTCCAATGGGAGCGCGTTACCGATTTTGATGTCGGCTTCTGGTCCAGAGAACACTTGATCGCCAACTTTCAGACCTTTAGGCGCGATGATGTAACGTTTCTCACCATCTGCATAGTGGATCAGGGCGATGTTCGAAGTACGGTTTGGATCGTACTCGATTGTAGCAACGCGGCCCGGTATTCCATCTTTGGTCCGTTTGAAGTCAATGATACGGTATTTACGTTTGTGTCCACCACCGTGGTGACGAACCGTAATTTTACCTTGGTTGTTGCGGCCTGCCTTTTTACTCAAAGGAGCGAGCAACGATTTCTCCGGCTGATTTGTGGTGATTTCCTCAAATGTCGATACGGACATATTCCGTCTTGCCGGGGATGTCGGTTTATACTTTTTGATTGGCACGAGTTTTCCCTCCTTACTTTAGCAAGATCAATTAAACAGTTTCAAAGAACTCAAGCGATTTGCTGTCCGAAGTCAGCGTAACGAACGCTTTTTTCCACTCGGAAGTGTAACCACTGTAACGGCCATAGCGTTTTGGTTTCGCCGGAACACGAAGAGTGTTCACGTTTTTCACTTTCACGCCAAAGATCGCTTCTACAGCTTTTTTAACCTCGGTTTTGTTTGCACGGATATCGACTTCAAATACATATTTCAAGTCGTTCATCATGTCAGCAGTACGTTCCGTAATAATCGGACGTTTGATAATATCACGAGGATCCTTCATTACGCGAGCACCTCCTCTACCTTCTGAACTGCTTCCTTCGTAATGATCAGTTTGTCGTGCGCGAGCACGTCAAGAACATTAATGCCGTCAGCTGCAACGAATTTCACGCCTGGAATATTCCGTGCGGAAAGTGCAACATTATCATCGAAGCTAGGAGCTACGATCAAAGCTTTGCGGTCAACATTCAGTTTGCTCAGAATGTTAACAAATTCTTTGGTTTTTGGCGTGCTCAGTGCAAGAGCGTCCAATACGATAATGTCTTTGTCGACAACTTTGGAAGAAAGAGCCGATTTGATCGCCAAACGACGAACTTTTTTAGGCAGTTTGAACGCATAGCTCCGAGGAGTCGGACCAAATACGATACCGCCGCCTTTCCATTGTGGAGAACGAATCGAACCTTGACGAGCGCGACCTGTACCTTTTTGTTTCCAAGGCTTACGTCCACCGCCACGGACTTCGGAACGTCCTTTTACTTTGTGAGTACCCGCACGCAGGGAAGCGCGTTGCAGCAATACTGCATCGTGAAGAACATGCACGTTCGGCTCGATACCGAATACTGCATCATTCAATTCTACTTCGCCAACTTGGCTACCTTCAACATTGTAAACTGCTACTTTTGGCATTTCGTGTTCCTCCTTTCTTTAGTGGTTATTTTTTCACCGTTTCTTTAACATTCACGAAGCTGTTTTTAGGTCCTGGGATGGAGCCTTTAACGAGCAGAACGTTACGCTCAGCGTCGACTTTAACAACTTCAAGACGTTGGATCGTTACTGTTTCATGACCCATGTGTCCTGGCAAGTGTTTGCCTTTAGGAACGCGGTTCGCTTGGATGGAACCCATGGAACCCGGACCACGGTGGTAACGCGAACCGTGAGACATAGGACCAGTGCTTTGTCCCCAACGTTTGATTACGCCGGCAAAACCTTTACCTTTGGAAATACCCGTTACGTCAACAAACTCGCCTTCTGCGAAAATATCAGCCTTCAACTCTTGGCCAACTTCATAATCCGCAAGGTTGATTCCGCGAAGTTCACGAACGTAGCGCTTAGGGGCAGTGTTCGCTTTTTTGGCGTGCCCTGCTTCTGGCTTGTTAGCATTTTTCTCTTTCTTATCAGCATAGCCGATTTGAATTGCTTCGTAGCCATCATTCTCAAGATCTTTCTTTTGCAAAACAACACAAGGTCCTGCTTCGATAACTGTTACAGGAATAACATTACCTTCAGCCGTAAACACTTGAGTCATTCCAAGTTTTTTTCCTAAGATACCTTTCATGTTGACACCTCTTTTCCTTTGTACATGAGATTTATTTCATCTATTACAGTTTGATTTCGATATCTACACCGGACGGCAGATCCAAGCGCATCAAGGCATCCACAGTTTGTGGAGTCGGGTTAACGATGTCGATCAAACGTTTATGTGTACGCTGCTCGAACTGTTCCCGAGAATCCTTGTACTTGTGCACCGCACGAAGAATAGTAATGATTTGTTTTTCAGTCGGAAGCGGAATCGGACCGGATACACCAGCACCGGAACGTTTTGCTGTTTCAACAATTTTCTCCGCGGATTGATCAAGAATTCTGTGGTCGTAAGCTTTCAAACGAATACGAATTTTTTGCTTTGCCATTTTAGTCCCTCCTTCTATCGCCCAATTTGGTATCGGACATACTCCGTGAAAATTTTCCGACCACCCTCCCATGGCAAAGGGGCCGGGTGTGTCAGTAACCTCTCACATCATCGCAACGTCTCAGAACAACATTCATTATTATACAGAAAAGATAGGCGTATTGCAAGCATATTTAAGAAATACATTTAAAAGAATAATTCTTTGCAGAAACAACTCATTCAAATGTTCATTTGCTATGCCTGTTGCCTTTACCGTTTCTTCTCGTCAATGTTTGCTGTTATTCCCTGACGCCCGTTCCGATTCATAAAACAAAAGAGTTCTTTACCCGATATCGGATAAAGAACTCTTTTCCGAAGCTTCGTTCCAGTACAGCGTTACTCGTTCCAGTACAATGTTACATATAATCATTCAGCAAGAAGCCGAATTATTTTTGGATTGTTGCTACCGCACCGGCACCAACTGTACGGCCACCTTCGCGGATCGCGAAGCGAGTACCTTCTTCGATCGCGATTGGAGCGATCAGTTGTACAGTTACTGTGATGTTGTCGCCTGGCATTACCATTTCAGTACCTTCTGGCAGGTTGATGATACCTGTTACGTCAGTTGTACGGAAATAGAATTGTGGACGGTATCCTGTGAAGAAAGGTTTGTGACGTCCACCCTCTTCTTTAGTCAGGACGTAAACTTGAGCTGTGAACTCAGTGTGTGGCTTAACGGAAGCCGGTTTGGACAATACTTGTCCGCGCTCGATTTGAGTACGGTCAACACCACGCAGCAATGCGCCGATGTTGTCACCCGCTTGAGCGGAATCCAGCAATTTACGGAACATTTCAACGCCCGTAACGACGGATTTTTTAGTTTCTTCGTGGATACCAACGATTTCAACCTCGTCGCCGACTTTAACTGTACCACGCTCTACGCGGCCAGTAGCAACTGTACCACGACCAGTGATGGAGAATACGTCCTCGACTGGCATCAAGAATGGTTTTTCAGTGTCGCGCTCTGGAGTTGGGATGTAAGTATCGATTTCTTTGAACATCTCAACGATTTTTTCAGCCCAAGGACCTTCTGGGTTTTGCAGAGCTTCACGAGCGGAACCGCGAGTGATTGGAGTGTCATCGCCTGGGAACTCATATTCGTTCAACAGGTCGCGAACTTCCATTTCAACCAGTTCAAGCAACTCTTCGTCTTCAACCATGTCGCATTTGTTCAAGAATACGACGATGTAAGGAACGCCTACTTGGCGGGACAACAGGATGTGTTCGCGAGTTTGTGGCATTGGGCCGTCAGCTGCGGATACAACCAGGATCGCTCCGTCCATTTGAGCCGCGCCAGTGATCATGTTTTTAACATAGTCGGCGTGACCTGGGCAGTCAACGTGAGCGTAGTGACGAGCGTCAGTTTCGTACTCAACGTGTGCTGTGGAGATTGTGATACCGCGTTCGCGCTCTTCTGGAGCTTTGTCGATTTGATCAAAAGCGATCGCTGCGCCACCGTAAGTTTTGGACAATACAGTAGTGATTGCAGCAGTCAGAGTTGTTTTACCATGGTCAACGTGACCGATAGTACCAATGTTAACGTGTGGTTTATTACGTTCGAATTTAGCCTTTGCCATTTGAACGTGGCCTCCTTATAATAATTTGATTTATGTTTGCATCAGGTGGTATGGACTCACACGCTCATAGAGCCGTGAGCACACGTTCACCTGATGTGGAGAAACTATTCGCCGCCTTTGTTCTTGGATACAATTTCTTCAGCGATCGATTTAGGAACTTCTTCGTAGTGAGAAAGCTCCATCGAGAACACGCCGCGTCCTTGCGTACCGGAACGAAGAGTTGTAGAGTATCCGAACATTTCGGACAAAGGTACTTTAGCACGGATGATTTGGGCTCCACCACGGGAATCCATACCTTCAATGCGGCCACGACGGGAATTCAACATACCCATAACGTCACCCATGTACTCTTCCGGAACGGTTACTTCAACTTTCATGATTGGCTCAAGCAGTGCTGGTTGTGCTTTATCTTTCGCCGCTTTCAGTGCCATCGAACCGGCGATTTTAAACGCCATCTCGTTGGAATCGACATCATGATAAGAACCATCCACGATGGTAGCTTTAACGTCTACTACCGGGAAGCCTGCAATGACACCATTTTTCATTTGCTCTTCGATCCCTGCCAAAGCTGGTGCGATATACTCTCTAGGAACGGAACCACCGACGATTTTGCTGTCGAATTGGTTACCTGTACCTGGCTCGAGAGGTTCGAACTCAACCCATACGTGACCGTATTGACCACGACCACCGGACTGACGAACGAATTTACCTTCAACCCGAGCTGGCGCACGGAATGTTTCGCGGTAAGCTACTTGCGGTTTACCCACAGTCGTTTCAACCTTGAACTCACGACGCATACGGTCGATGATGATATCAAGGTGAAGCTCACCCATACCAGCCAAGATGGTTTGGCCTGTTTCTTCATCAGTATGTGCGCGAAGAGTTGGATCCTCTTCAGTCAACTTACCGAGAGCAACACCCATTTTATCTTGGTCAGCTTTAGTTTTAGGTTCTACGGCGATTTCGATTACCGGATCAGGGAAGTTCATGGACTCCAGGATAACCGGATGTTTCTCATCACACAGTGTATCACCTGTACCAGTATCTTTCAAACCTACGGCAGCTGCGATATCACCGGAGTAAACTTCAGTGATCTCTTGACGGCTGTTCGCATGCATTTGAAGGATACGGCCGATACGTTCGCGTTTACCTTTAGTAGCGTTCAATACGTAAGAACCGGATTGAAGTACGCCGGAGTAAACACGGAAGAACGTCAACTTACCAACGTAAGGATCTGTCATGATTTTAAAAGCCAATGCGGAGAATGGCTCTTCATCAGAAGATTTACGAACCGCTTCAGTTCCGTCTTCCAGAACACCTTTGATGTCCGGTACGTCAACTGGAGCTGGCAAGAAGTCGATTACGGCATCCAGCATCAACTGAACACCTTTGTTGCGGTACGAGGAACCACAGATAACCGGGAAGATTTTAACTTCGACTACACCTTTACGGAGAGCGGCTTTGATCTCATCAACTGTGATCTCTTCGCCTTCCAGGTATTTCATCGTCAAATCTTCGTCGAGTTCTGCAACGCGCTCGATCAGTTCGTTACGGAGTTCTTCGACTTGGTCAGCGAATTCCGCAGGAACGTCCACAACATCGATATTTTGTCCCAGGTCATCCTGGTACATATGAGCTTTTTGCTCAATGATATCGATGATGCCTTTGAAATCATTTTCCGCGCCGATTGGCAGTTGGATTGCAACAGCGTTCGCTTGAAGGCGATCACGCATGTCAGCAACAACGTTCAAGAAGTCGGCACCGATGATATCCATTTTGTTTACATATGCGATCCGAGGTACGCCATAACGGTCAGCCTGTCTCCATACGGTTTCGGACTGAGGCTCAACGCCTTCTTTCGCACTGAATACACCTACTGCTCCGTCCAATACACGAAGGGAACGTTCAACTTCAACAGTGAAGTCAACGTGTCCCGGGGTATCGATGATATTGACGCGGTGGTTTTTCCAAGAAGCGGTAGTCGCAGCGGAAGTAATCGTGATCCCGCGCTCCTGTTCCTGTTCCATCCAGTCCATTGTCGCAGCGCCTTCGTGAACTTCACCGATTTTGTGCGTACGGCCTGTGTAGAACAAGATCCGCTCAGTTGTAGTGGTTTTACCCGCGTCAATGTGAGCCATGATCCCGATATTACGTGTATTTTTCAAGGAGAACTCTCTTGCCATGAAATGGGTCTCCCTTCAAAATTGAAGTTTTTAGTATGAACTGAATCCTACCAACGGTAGTGAGCAAACGCTTTGTTCGCTTCAGCCATTTTGTGCGTGTCTTCGCGTTTTTTAACGGAAGCGCCTGTGTTGTTGGAAGCGTCGATGATCTCAGCCGCCAAACGCTCTTCCATCGTTTTCTCACCGCGGTTGCGGGAGTAGTTCACGAGCCAACGTAATCCCAGGGAAGTACGTCTCTCTGGTTTTACCTCGATTGGTACTTGGTAGTTGGCACCGCCGACACGGCGAGCTTTAACTTCCAGGACTGGCATGATATTTTTGATTGCTGCTTCAAATACTTCCATCGGGTCATTACCCGTACGTTCTTGAATCAACTTGAACGCATTGTACAGGATGCTTTGAGCAACACCGCGTTTTCCGTCGAGCATGATGCGGTTGATCAAACGAGTAACCAACTTGCTGTTGTATACCGGATCTGGCAACACGTCTCTTTTCGTAACTGGACCTTTGCGTGGCATGGATATCCCCCTTTCTTTCTTGTTCGGCTAATCCGGCTTATCTGGCAGCAGCCAGAATCATGCCGAGATTGCCGCTATTCTTCAATTAGGCTTTTTTAGCTTTTGGACGTTTCGCGCCGTATTTGGAACGAGCTTGCATACGGTTGTTCACGCCTGCAGTATCAAGAGCGCCACGAACGATGTGATAACGTACCCCCGGAAGGTCTTTTACACGACCGCCACGGATCAGCACAACGCTGTGCTCTTGCAAGTTATGTCCGATACCCGGAATGTAAGCCGTCACCTCTACGCGGTTCGTCAAGCGAACACGAGCGTATTTACGAAGCGCGGAGTTCGGTTTTTTCGGAGTCATTGTACCTACACGAGTGCAGACACCACGTTTTTGTGGGGCACTGATGTTAGTAGCTTCACGTTTCAGAGCGTTGAACCCTTTTTGCAAGGCTGGCGATTTGGACTTGTAGATTTTAGCTTGGCGTCCTTTACGAACCAGTTGGTTAATAGTTGGCATGTGATTGCCACCCCCTTCCTCAATTATTCATGTTTCTTTATAAACCTTTACTCTAAGCCCACAGACCCAGGCGGTTCATAAAAAGACAAATGAAAAGTTTTTGCCTTTGAGAATCCATAAAAATGTTCCCTGACAAAAACGTTCCTAACATTATTTAACGACAGCTACCATTGCTGCCCCTACTCCAATCCCGCATGCCTTGCCGAGATTTTTCATCGTGTCCACTTTTGTGTACTTGACATTGTGCTCTTCGCACAAAGCGATGATTTTGGAAGTAAGCTGCGGATCGCAATCCTCAGCCACATAGACTTCGGAAGCCATTCCTGACTGAACCATCCGCATGGTCTGTTTGGTACCAATCTTGACATGAGCATCTTGCAGACCTTTTTCATTAGGCATCGTACATTCCTCCGAAATTGGATCAAATACAATCATCTGCTCACGCACCTTTGATATATTAGCATCTAGCGCAAGCATTGTCAATGCTAATCACAAACATTTATCATAAAGTTTTGCAGCATCAGAGGACGTATAGGCACAAGCTCATGCCATCATCCCCTGATGCCCAACACTCTATTTCTTTGTTCAGGTGCTAGAAAAAGCGATTAATCTACGGATACCGGCTCCAGCTCTTCTACCGAAGATTCGCCGTCTTCCGGACCGGCAAACTCGATGCTGCGGTAACGGTTCATACCCGTACCTGCAGGAATCAGTTTACCGATAATTACGTTTTCTTTCAGACCGAGCAACTGATCGACTTTTCCTTTGATCGCTGCATCTGTCAGGACACGTGTCGTCTCCTGGAAGGATGCCGCGGACAGGAAGGAATCGGTCTCCAGGGATGCTTTGGTGATCCCGAGCAGGATCGGTTTGGCAACCGCTGGCTCTTTGTTGCTGAGGAATGCCGCTTTGTTTGCTTTTTCGTACTCGTGGGTATCCACGAACGATCCTGGCAACAAGTTGGTGTCCCCTGCATCTACGATGCGGATTTTGCGCAGCATTTGACGGATCATGACTTCAACGTGTTTATCGTTGATTTCTACACCCTGGTTACGGTATACGCGCTGTACTTCCTGCAAAATGTAGTTCTGCACGCCACGTACGCCTTTGATGCGCAGCATTTCTTTCGGATCGATGGAACCGTCCGTCAACTCGTCGCCCGCTTCGATCTCCATGCCTTCGCTTACGCGCACACGGGAACCATAGGTAACCGAGTATACTTTGGACTCCGCTTCACCTTGGATTTCGATCTCGCGACGATCTTTCGCCTCGCGGATCTCTTTAACGACACCGTCAATCTCACTGATCGTAGCCTGACCTTTAGGGTTACGGGCTTCGAAGAGCTCTTGGATACGCGGCAAACCTTGCGTGATATCGTCTCCGGCTACACCACCGGTGTGGAATGTACGCATCGTCAACTGGGTTCCTGGCTCACCAATGGATTGTGCAGCGATAATACCGACTGCTTCCCCGATCTCCACATGTTTACCTGTCGCCAGGTTGCGACCGTAACATTTTTTGCAGACACCATGACGAGCACGGCAGCTGAGTACGGAGCGAATTTGCAGTTTCGTTACGCCCGCTTTGACAATCGCTTCCGCTTTATCGGAATCGATCAATTCATTGCGGTGCGCAATGATTTCATTCGTTTCCGGATGACGAACCGTCTCAAAGCAGTATCTGCCTTCGATACGGTCATAGAGATCCTCGATAACCTCTTTGCCGTCCTGGATACGGCTAACCGTGAAGCCTTTATCCGTACCGCAATCGTCTTCGCGTACGATGACATCTTGGGCTACGTCTACGAGACGACGAGTCAAGTAACCGGAGTCCGCTGTACGAAGGGCCGTATCGGCCAAACCTTTACGGGCACCGTGCGTCGAGATAAAGTACTCGAGTACCGTCAGACCTTCACGGAAGTTCGATTTGATTGGGAGTTCGATAATCCGGCCGGATGGGTTGGCCATCAGACCACGCATACCGCCCAGCTGGGTGATCTGCGATTTGTTACCCCGCGCTTTGGAGTCAACCATCATCATGATGGAATTGTAACGGTCCATCGACTTCATCAGGATATCGGTGATATCGTCTTTCGATTTCGACCAGATATCGATGATGCGATCATAGCGCTCTTCGTTCGTGATCAGACCGCGGCGGTACTGATTCGTAACGATTTGGGCTTTTTCTTCGGACTGCTTGAGAATATCGATTTTTTCATCAGGCACGACAACGTCCGACACGGCCACGGTAATACCGGCACGGGTCGAATACGTAAATCCGAGTTGTTTGATTTTATCCAGAATAACGGCTGTTTCCGTTGTGTGATAAATTTCGAAACAACGCGCGATGATCGAACCGAGATACTCTTTTCCGACACCGCCAGCCTGAGGAGCATTCATGATCGCTTCTCTCAGATCGGCGCCTTTCTCATATACAAACGAGTGCTCCGCAGTACCTTGATAAAGGTTAGCACGTGTAGCATCGTTGATGTACGGGAAGCTCGCAGGGAAAATTTCGTTAAAGATGATTTTGCCGACCGTTGTCAGCAGCATCGCCTCTTGTTGTTTCTCCGTGAAGCTTGTTTTGCCCAGTGCTTTAACAGGAATAGCCACGCGTGCATGCAAACCTGCAGTACCGCGTTGATATGCGGATACAGCTTCGTTCACCGTACGCAAAATCATGCCTGTTCCCTTTTCTTCCTTGTTGTCCATGGTCAGGTAGTAAGAACCGAGGACCATATCCTGGGAAGGGGTAACAACCGGTTTACCGTCTTTCGGGTTCAAAATGTTGCCCGATGCAAGCATCAGAATCCGCGCTTCTGCTTGAGCTTCCGCAGACAAAGGTACGTGCACGGCCATCTGGTCACCGTCAAAGTCGGCATTATACGCCGTACATACGAGCGGGTGAAGACGAATTGCCTTACCTTCAACCAGAATCGGTTCAAATGCTTGAATACCAAGACGGTGAAGCGTAGGGGCACGGTTGAGCAGAACCGGATGCTCTTTAATGACTTCTTCAAGAACGTCCCAAACTTCCGGGCTTACGCGTTCGACTTTGCGTTTAGCGCTCTTGATGTTGTGGGCAAGCCCTTTATTCACAAGCTCTTTCATCACGAAAGGCTTGAACAGTTCAAGCGCCATATCTTTAGGCAGACCGCACTGATACATTTTCAGGTAAGGTCCTACGACGATAACCGAACGACCGGAGTAGTCAACACGTTTACCGAGCAAGTTTTGACGGAAACGTCCTTGTTTACCTTTCAGCATGTGGCTGAGGGATTTCAAAGGACGGTTACCAGGACCCGTTACCGGGCGTCCGCGACGGCCGTTGTCGATCAATGCGTCAACCGCTTCCTGAAGCATCCGTTTTTCGTTTTGCACGATAATGTCCGGTGCGCCAAGATCCAACAGGCGTTTCAGACGGTTGTTACGGTTGATTACACGGCGATACAGGTCATTGAGGTCAGACGTTGCGAAACGTCCGCCGTCCAGCTGTACCATTGGACGAAGTTCTGGCGGGATCACTGGAAGTACATCCATGATCATCCACTCAGGCTTATTGCCGGAATTGCGGAAAGCTTCAATGACTTCCAAACGTTTGATCGCACGGTTGCGACGTTGTCCTTGCGCAGTGCGAAGCTCTTCTTTCAGGAAGTCGAGCTCTTTTTCCACATCAAGGTCTTGAAGCAGTTTTTTGACTGCCTCTGCACCCATGCCGGCCTGGAATCCATATCCGTATTTTTCACGGTAGCTGCGATATTCTTTCTCGGACAGCAGTTGTTTTTTCTCCAGTGGAGTTTCTCCTGGATCGGTTACTACATAAGATGCAAAATAAATAATCTCCTCAAGAGATCTTGGAGACATATCCAAAGCAAGACCCATACGGCTCGGAATACCTTTGAAGTACCAGATATGCGATACCGGAGCAGCAAGCTCGATATGCCCCATCCGTTCGCGACGTACTTTCGCACGTGTTACTTCAACGCCACAACGGTCACAGACGACGCCTTTATAACGAACGCGTTTGTATTTACCGCAATGACATTCCCAGTCTTTCGTAGGGCCAAAAATCTTCTCGCAGAACAGCCCTTCTTTTTCCGGTTTCAACGTACGATAGTTGATCGTTTCCGGTTTCTTCACTTCTCCGCGGGACCAAGAACGAATTTTTTCAGGGGAAGCAAGCCCGATCTTCATGTATTCGAAATTGTTGACGTCCAACAAGGAGCAACCCTCCTTAACCAAGTCCTGTATTCTAGGTTACGCCCTCCCCGGCCGAAGCCGGAGAAAGACGCGAGCCTGATGAAAAAAGCGCCGGTCAGCTATGCCCGAAGGCGATTATTCCGCTCCGACCTCTGCACCCTCGAGGTTGAGGCTGAGTTTGTCGTTCGCAGCGTCATCTTCATCGTCGATTTCTTTCATTTCAATTTCCTGTTCGTCTTCGCTCAGGATTTTGACGTCCATACCCAAGCTTTGCAGCTCTTTGATCAAAACTTTGAACGATTCAGGAACACCCGGTTCCGGAACGTTCTCGCCTTTGACGATGGACTCATACGTTTTCACACGACCTACAACGTCATCGGATTTGACGGTCAGGATTTCTTGAAGCGTGTAGGCTGCGCCGTAGGCTTCAAGCGCCCAAACCTCCATCTCCCCGAAACGCTGGCCACCGAATTGGGCTTTACCGCCCAGCGGTTGCTGCGTAACCAGAGAGTAAGGACCTGTGGAACGGGCATGGATTTTATCGTCAACCATGTGCGCCAGTTTGATCATGTGCATGACACCGACCGTAACTTCACGTTCGAAGCGTTCTCCCGTGCGGCCGTCGTACAGAACCGTTTTACCATTGCGCTGCATGCCTGCTTCTTCCATCGTATCGAAGACGTCATACTCCTTCGCTCCGTCGAATACAGGCGTTGCCACGTGAATACCCAGCTGCATCGCAGCCATACCAAGATGGACCTCAAGCACCTGACCGATGTTCATCCGCGATGGTACGCCCAGCGGGTTAAGAACGATCTGTACCGGAGTACCGTCCGGCAGGAACGGCATATCCTCTTCAGGCAAAATACGTGCCACGACCCCTTTGTTACCGTGACGTCCGGCCATTTTGTCACCCTCAGAGATTTTACGTTTCTGAGCGATATAGACACGAACCAGCTGGTTAACGCCTGGAGGCAGCTCGTCGCCGTTTTCGCGTGTAAACACTTTAACGTCGACTACGATACCGTCCGTACCATGAGGTACGCGCAGGGAAGTGTCACGAACTTCACGTGCTTTCTCACCAAAGATCGCATGCAAGAGGCGTTCCTCGGCAGTCAGTTCCGTTACGCCTTTAGGCGTTACTTTACCAACCAGGATGTCGCCGGCTGCGATTTCGGCACCGATGCGGATAATTCCGCGCTCATCCAGATTGCGAAGAGCCTCTTCGCCGACGTTCGGGATGTCACGCGTAATTTCTTCCGGTCCAAGCTTCGTATCACGTGCCTCGGACTCGTATTCCTCGATATGGATGGATGTGTACACATCTTCCTTCACGAGTTTTTCGCTCAGCAGGATCGCATCCTCGTAGTTGTAACCTTCCCAAGTCATGAAGGCAACGACTACGTTGCGGCCCAGTGCCAATTCGCCCATTTCCGTGGATGGGCCGTCAGCAAGGATATCTCCCGCTTTGACGACGTCGCCGCGTTTGACGATTGGACGTTGGTTAATGCATGTTCCTTGGTTGGAACGCATAAATTTGTGTAATTTATATTTAACGATATCGCCCTTGACCTCTTGGCCATCGATCGCTTCTATGCGACGGAGCCAGATTTCATTGGCAGAAGAACGTTCGATAATCCCGTCGTATTTGGAAACAATACATACACCGGAATCTTTTGCGGCTTTGTGTTCCATACCCGTTCCGACAAGCGGAGCTTTAGGCACGAGCAAAGGAACGGCCTGACGCTGCATGTTGGATCCCATCAACGCGCGGTTGGAGTCATCGTTCTCAAGGAACGGAATGAGCGCCGTCGCAACGGATACGACCTGCTTCGGAGATACGTCCATGTAGTCAACGCGCTCGCTCGGCATCGTCAGGATGTTATCCGACTGTTTGTTGTAACGCACGATGATCGACTCTTCGGCAAACGTTCCGTCCTCGTTCAACTTCGCATTCGCCTGAGCGACAACGTAGTTATCTTCTTCGTCTGCCGTCAGGTAGTCGATTTGCTCCGTGACTACGCCTGTTTTCGGGTCAACCCAACGATACGGCGCTTCGATGAAGCCATATTCGTTCACGCGGGCAAATGTCGACAGGGAGTTGATCAAACCGATGTTCGGTCCCTCCGGCGTCTCGATCGGACACATCCGGCCATAGTGGGATGGATGGACGTCACGGACTTCCATGCCGGCACGCTCACGCGTCAAACCGCCCGGTCCGAGTGCGGACAGACGACGTTTATGCGTCAACTCACCCAACGGGTTCGTTTGATCCATAAACTGCGACAACTGAGAGCTGCCGAAGAACTCTTTAATCGATGCAATGACCGGACGGATGTTGATCAAAGCCTGCGGCGTGATCACGTTAGCGTCCTGGATGGACATTCTCTCGCGCACAACGCGTTCCATACGGGAAAGACCGATGCGGAATTGGTTCTGCAAGAGCTCGCCCACGGAACGCAAGCGACGGTTACCCAGATGGTCGATGTCATCCGTGCTTCCGATGCCATGCAACAAGTTCAGGAAGTAACTGATGGACGAGATGATGTCCGCAGGCGTGATGTTTTTAACCGATTTATCGATGTTCGCATTAGCAATCAGCTTGACTACTTTGCCGTCTTCAATCGGAGAGAATACATCAATCGTCTGTACCGGAATATCATTGGCATCCAATACACCGTTTGCCACATGGTATGTGCGGAACCCGACGCTTTTCTCAAGGTAGGACATGATTTCATCCAACAAGCGGCGGTCTACCATTTGGCCCGCTTCAGCGATGATCTCGCCAGTGTCCGTATCGATCAAGGACTCCGCAAGACGCTGGTTGAACAAGCGGTTTTTGATGTGAAGCTTTTTGTTGATTTTGTAACGACCTACGTTGGCGAGGTCATAACGTTTTGGATCAAAGAAGCGCGCTACGAGCAAGCTTTTCGCGTTATCCAGCGTTGGCGGCTCGCCCGGACGGAGACGCTCGTAAATCTCGATGAGTGCTTTCTCCGTGGAATCCGTGTTGTCTTTGTCCAGTGTGTTGCGAATATATTCGTCATTACCGAGAAGATCCAGAATCTCAGCGTCTGTGCCGAAACCAAGTGCACGCAGCAGAACCGTCACCGGTATTTTGCGTGTGCGGTCGATCCGGACGTAAACGATGTCCTTCGCGTCCATCTCAAGTTCCAGCCAAGCGCCACGGTTAGGAATCACTGTAGCGGTATACGTTTTTTTGGCGTTTTTATCTACTTTTGTGCTGAAGTAAACGCTAGGAGAGCGAACCAACTGGCTGACAATAACCCGTTCCGCACCATTAATAATAAATGTGCCGGTTTCGGTCATCAGCGGGAAATCTCCCATGAATACTTCCTGCTCTTTGACTTCGCCGGTTTCCTTATTAATGAGCCGGACTTTGACCCGAAGCGGTGCTGCATAAGTAACGTCACGCTCTTTGGCGTCGTCTACTGTATACTTCGGTTCACCGAGACTGTAATCGATAAATTCCAAAATCAAGTTGCCTGTGAAATCCTGGATCGGCGAGATATCCTGGAACATTTCGCGCAACCCTTCCTCCAAAAACCAATCGTAAGATTTTTGTTGGATTTCAATCAGGTTCGGAACTTCGAGTATCTCGTTAATTCGTGCATAACTGCGCCGAGTGCGTCGACCATATTGAACAAGATGTCCTGCCAACTTAAACTCACCCCTCAATGTCTACTCACATAAAAATTTCGTTGCGAACCTCTGTTTGTAACCTTATAATGGTACACATACAGAGCAAAGCAATGCATCCACAAATAAAGAAAAGCCCTTACTCGAATGTCGTTCGAAAAAAGAGCAACCTTGTATTCGGTGGATATCTTGCCAATCATACTTATCCCCAGTTTGCCCAAAATGTACATATTATACGCCAAACGTAGGCATAATATGCCCGTTCGGCGCAAAAAAGGTGGACATTTTTAGTTAGCTAAAGCCAAGTAGGGCATCTTAATACTGACATTTTATAATAATACCACGACTGGTTTTTCAAGTCAATAGTCCTATTGCTAAAAAATCTTATGCCTGCTTACTTTACAAAAAACGAAGAAAAGATTATGAAACCACCACTTCGTCCTTTGTAGCTTTAAAAATGCGATAACCTTTGTCCTTCGTAACCTCTTCCACCCTTGCAAACAAAGACTCCAGTTTAGCCTTGGCCGACGGCGCTCCTTGCTTTTTCTGAATGACCACCCATAGTGAACCACCCATCTTCAAATGATCGTACGCCTGCTCAAAAATAGCATGAACCGTGTCTTTGCCGGCTCGGATGGGCGGATTGGTCAGAATGACGTCAAAATCCGTTCTCTCCACTTCAGCAAGTAGATTGCTTTGCATCACCGTAACATTGGCAACGCCATTCGCCCGTGCATTTTCCTTGGAAAGCTCAACCGCTCTCTCGTTGATATCAATCATGGTGACATGTCCATTCGGCACAAGCTTTGCTGCCGTGAGCCCGATCGGCCCATATCCGCAGCCAACATCCAAGACAAGCGCACCTGCAGGCAATTCCATCGCATCGATCAATACTCTGCTGCCATAATCAATTCCGTTTTTGGAAAACACCCCTGCGTCCGAAACGAACCGCATTCCAAACCCGCGCAGCAGCGATTCATTCACTTTTCTGTCATGCGCCACTTGCGGTTTATCCGAATAATAATGATTGGACATGTCCTCACTCGCTTTCCATGTACAATTACAGCAACAAACCCCTTGAAGTAGTTCAAGGGGTTTGTTGTTTTGTTTAATAATGTTAGCTAGAATAAGCTAAATTATTTAACTTCGATTGTAGCGCCTGCTTCTTCCAATTTAGCTTTGATGGATTCAGCTTCTTCTTTGCTTACTTTTTCTTTCAACGCTTTTGGAGCGTTGTCTACTACTTCTTTCGCTTCTTTCAGGCCCAGACCTGTAATTTCGCGAACTGCTTTGATTACGTTGATTTTGGACGCACCAGCGTTAGCCAGGATTACGTCGAATTCGGATTGCTCAGCTTCAGCTGCAGCAGCGCCGCCGCCTACAACAGCTACTGGAGCTGCAGCAGTTACGCCGAATTCTTCTTCGATTGCTTTAACGAGATCGTTCAGTTCCAGTACAGTCATGCCTTTGATTGCTTCCAAGATTTGCTCTTTGCTCATGATTGAACCTCCATATATAGTTTAGATTTTTTTTATTTCATTACCGCTTAAGCAGCATTCAGATCAAGAAGCTTACGCGCCTTGCTCTTCTTTTTCTGCAACAGCTTTAACCGCAAGCGCGAAGTTGCGCACTGGCGCTTGAAGCACGCTGAGGAGCATGGAAAGGAGACCTTCGCGGGATGGCAGTTCTGCCAGCGCTTTGACTTCCTCTACACCCACTACGCGACCTTCAACAACTCCACCTTTAAGTTCCAGCTTGTCGTTCTTTTTAGCGAAGTCGTTCAGAATTTTGGCTGGAGCCACAGCGTCTTCTCCGCTGAATGCAATCGCAGTAGGACCTGTCAGAACGCTATCGAGTTCAGTCAGTTCTGCTGCAGCAGTCGCACGGCGAAGCAACGTGTTTTTCAGCACTTGGAATTCGATTCCGGCTTCACGAAGTTGCTTACGCAACTCAGTTACTTGAGCAACGTTCAATCCGCGGTAGTCAACCACAACTGTCGTTGCGCTCTCGCGCAATTTTGTCGTAATTACTGCAACGGACTCTTCTTTTGCTTGAATCACTTTTGCATTTGCCAAACTGTACACCTCCTGTCAAATTTCACGTCCGGCACACCGGACTTATCCCAATAAGAAAAGCCTCCGTAGAATCACGAAGGCTTGATATATACTCATAACCGATCCGAAATCAGTCTAAGCTCTATAATCACACCTCGGTAGGAAATTAAGCCCTGAGGCACCTACTGTCTACGGTAAGCATATTCAAATATCAACGGTCAGTCACTCGGACTCACAACTCTTATAGCATATCAGAACAGAACAAGTCTGTCAACAGATATTATCTAAAAGCAGCTGCGTTCACGCGTGCGCCAGGGCCCATCGTGGAAGAAAGAGAAACGTTCTTCAGATAAACACCTTTTGCTGCCGCCGGTTTAGCACGGTTCAGAGCGTCCATGAGAGCTTTCAAGTTCTCGTTCAGTTGCTCTGCAGTGAAAGAGGCTTTACCGATCGGTGCATGAATTTGACCTGCACGATCCAGACGGTATTCGATTTTACCAGCTTTGATTTCTTGAACAGCTTTGGTTACGTCGAAAGTTACCGTTCCGGCTTTAGGGTTAGGCATCAGGCCTTTACCGCCGAGCAGACGGCCCAATTTACCTACTTCGCTCATCATATCAGGTGTCGCTACGCAGACATCGAATTCGAACCAGCCTTGTTGGATTTTGTTGATCATATCTGCATCGCCAACATAATCCGCGCCAGCCGCTTCCGCTTCTTTCGCTTTGTCACCTTTTGCAAATACCAGTACGCGTTGTGTTTTACCTGTACCATGCGGCAGGACAACAACACCACGTACAGCCTGGTCTTGTTTACGAGGGTCTACGCCCAAACGCACTGCAGCTTCGATGGTTTCATCGAACTTAGCAGTGGCTGCCTTTTTCACAAGCTCAACAGCTTCTGAAGGCTCGTAAGTTGCTTCGCTGTCGATCAGCTTGGCAGCTTCCAGGTATTTTTTACCGTGTTTAGCCATGTTATATTCCTCCTTTGTGGTTTTAGCGGATATACCTCCCACATTGACCGGCCGCGAATCGGCCGGCTTTACGAAGCCATGTTTCCTAAGAAAAATTAGTCTTCGATGGTGATACCCATGCTACGGGCAGTACCTTCGACCATACGCATAGCGGACTCAACGTTCGCTGCATTCAGGTCAGGCATTTTTTGCTCCGCGATTTGGCGAACTGTGTCGCGTTTAACGGTAGCAACTTTTTTCTTGTTCGGTTCGCCGGAACCTTTTTCGACTTTCGCCGCAACTTTCAGCAGGACTGCTGCTGGTGGAGTTTTGGTGATGAACGTAAAGGAACGGTCCTCGAATACTGTAATTTCAACAGGAATAATCAATCCCGCTTGATCAGCTGTACGCGCATTGAACTCTTTACAGAATGCCATGATGTTGACACCCGCTTGACCCAAAGCCGGACCTACTGGAGGCGCTGGATTCGCTTTACCTGCTGGAATTTGCAGTTTTACCATTTTGATTACCTTTTTTGCCATGATTGACACCTCCTTGCGAAATAGTGGTCACCGGACCTTCCGGTCCTCCCACAAGAAACTTGAAGAGCTATATCTTCTCCACTTGGGTATATTCCAACTCAAGCGGCGTTTCCCGTCCAAACATGTTCACATGAACCTTCAACTTGCTTTTGTCTACCAAAATTTCTTCCACGGAGCCCACAAAATTCGCAAAAGGACCCACTTTGATGCGCACGGATTCCTTAATATCGAATTCAATTTTCGGCTTCGGTTCAACCATGCCCATATGCTTCAGAATTTGTTCCACTTCTTCGGGCAGCAAGGCGGTTGGCTTGGACCCGGAACCTGTCGAACCGACAAATCCCGTAACCCCTGGCGTGTTGCGAACAACATACCAAGAATCGTCCGTCTGGATCATTTCCACCAAAACATATCCGGGGTAAACTTTACGCATGACGGTTTTTTTCTTGCCGTCCTTGTTTACCACTTCTTCTTCCATAGGAACAAGAACGCGGAAAATTTTGTCTTCCATGCCCATGGACTCTACGCGTCTTTCCAAATTGGCTTTGACCTTATTCTCATACCCGGAGTAGGTATGAACAACGTACCATCTTTTTTCCATATCAAGCCACCTGGGACCCTTCTTAAATAATCGCTTCGATCACAGCGGAGATGCCGATATCAACGACCCAAAAAAACAGCGTCATAACCACAACAGTGCCTAGAACGATCAATGTGTAGTTGGTCAGCTCTTTACGATTAGGCCAGCGAACCTTTTTAAGTTCAGCCCAGCTTTCGGAGAAAAAGGAAAACAGAGATTTGAAACTGCGTTTCACGCCGACTACACCTCCCAAAAACTATCTGGTTTCGCGATGAGAAGTCTGCTCGTTACAAAACTTGCAAAATTTCTTCATCTCCATGCGGTCGGGGTGATTACGCTTGTTCTTTGTCGTTGTGTAATTTCTTTGTTTGCAATTTGTACAAGCCAAAGTAATAATTACCCGCATGATGTACACCTCCCGAAGACTTCCACTTTGAAGCAGAGTCTCTTAATTGAACCTAAAAAAAAGCCGCGAATTTAGGCCTACCTAAAACACTTTATCATAAGGGTATTTCCATGTCAACGAAAGAATCACCTTTCAGAACCTGGTAAAAGTTCCGGCCGTTACGCAGCCGCTTCACCTCTCCTTTTTTTCCTCTGCTCCTGCTCGAACCAAGCGATTACTAGTATAGTCATTTTCAAATTTTCTAAACGAAAGACAAGCAAAAAAAGACTCAACTTCCGAGCCTTTTCCGTCAACGACAACTTCTTATCCAGCTCAATGATCACGAACTTCCAAATACTTCTCCAGCTTGCGCTTGACGCGCTGAAGCGCATTATCAATCGATTTCACATGCCGATCCAGGTCTACGGCAATTTCCTGATAGGATCTTCCGTCCAAATACAGCATCAGCACTTTTCGTTCCAGGTCGCTCAGAATCTCCGACATTTTGTCTTCCAGGCCAACAAACTCTTCCTGGTTGATGATCAGTTCCTCTGGATCGCTAACCTGTGTTCCACAAATTACGTCGAGTAACGTACGATCGGATTCTTCGTCATAAATTGGCTTATCAAGTGACACATAGGAATTCAGCGGAATGTGCTTCTGCCGCGTCGCTGTCTTGATTGCCGTAATAATCTGCCTGGTAATGCACAGCTCGGCAAACGCTTTGAACGAGGCCAGCTTGTCCCCTTTGAAGTCCCGAATAGACTTGTAGAGGCCGATCATCCCTTCCTGAATGATGTCCTCCCGATCAGCCCCAATCAGAAAATAAGATCTCGCCTTGGCGCGTACGAAATTCCGATATTTGTTGATCAGATATTCCAGCGCTTCGCTCTCACCTTCACGGACCGCTTCGACAATGTCTTCGTCGCTTTGGTAATCATACTTGGATAACATGATATCTTTGAGGTCGACACTCACAGACAATCCCTCCGGCTGCAACGCAAGGTACCCCCGTTACTCTACTCTATGAAATATACGAACAGTATATATGATGCCACCTCACACCGTCAACCACGCCGTCCCTAAAAAAGATCATGAATAACATAATTGTCAAGAGTTTCAAGATTGAAATTTATGCCAGACATCGCCGAATTTCCCCGGATCACTCCCGGCGCCAGCGTTCGAATTGCTTTAATATTTCGGGACTCAGCTTGGCCCCAAGCGTATTTCGCGTGGATTTCGCCTGATCTTCTTCGAGCCGCTTTTGCAGTTCTTTTTCATTCTGCTCGACCTCGATGAGCAGCTCCCTGGCAGATACCCTTAGCGCTCCCTGACCGAAAATGACATGCTGTTCCACCATATCGCTGGTAGCTACGTAGATTTGGCGTCTTCGCGTGCTCAACTCCCGAACGAGTCTCTCGATGCATTCATCGGCCGTCTCTTTTTCCTTGGTAAAATAAATCTGAACCTTGCTCTGGGAATACGACTTGCCGAGTCCGGGCACGAGGTATGCGTCAAACACCACGATGACCCGGCGGCCGGAAAATGCCTGATAGTCCGCAAGGCGGGAAAGAAGCCGATTCCTCGCTTCCTCCAGCCCGCTTTCCGCCAATCGGGTCAGTTCCGGCCAGTCACCGATCATGTTGTACCCGTCCACAAGAAGCACATCACGGGAATCAGCCATGGCTGTTATCCTTGCGCTTGGCGCGACCGGAGCACTTCATACATGACAACGCCCGCAGCTACCGAAGCGTTGAGCGAATTGATCTGGCCTTGCATCGGCAGTTTGATGAGCACGTCGCATTTCTCGCGAATGAGCCGGCCCATGCCTTTGTTTTCGTTTCCGATCACAAGCGCTACGGGACCCGTGAACACGCCGTTGCCAAACACGTTCTCTGTCGCGGCAACGTCCGTGCCGACTACCCATACCCCTGCCTCTTTCAGCCGATCAATCGTTTGGCCCAGGTTGCTGACCCGGGCTACAGGCACGTATTCCACCGCTCCTGCCGAAGTTTTGGACACCGTAGCCGTAACGGCCGCCGAGCGGCGTTTGGGCACAATGACGCCATGAGCTCCCGTGCAGTCTGCCGTACGCAGGATGGAACCCAGGTTATGCGGATCTTCAATCTCGTCCAGCAAGATCAGGAAAGGAGGCTCGTCCTTTTTCGCAGCCGCGGCCAAAATGTCTTCTACTTCGACGTAAGCGTAGGGAGCGGCTTGGGCCACCACGCCCTGATGCTGAATGCCTGGGACCGCTTGGTCCAGCTTGCGTTTGTCCACGTGCTGGATAACGATCCCCAGTTTTTTGGCTTCCGCAATGATCGGTCCTGTCAAATGTTTTTGCGCCGTATCTGCAATCCATATTTTGTTGATGGTCCGGCCTGAACGCAGCGCCTCTGTGACGGAGTGTTTGCCGGCAATCCATTCTTCTTCCATGTTTCGTTCTATCCTCTCTGTAGCGCCAAGTTGTTGGGTCGGGCCGATTCGACAGCCTGTCCCCATGCTCAACTTCGCGCATTTCGTTGATTTTCCGTTTATTTCGTCAAGCTTTGGGCGTGTTCGATGCCCTGTGTAATCAACTCGATCATCCGTTCATGTTGTCCGCTGCTGTACAAATAGCCGATCAGGCATTCCAGCGCCGTGGCATGCCTGTACTCGAGCACGTCTGCATTTTTCGGAACGCTGCCCGACTTGGCGTTGCGTCCCTGCCGGACGATATCCTGTTCTTTTTCGTTCAGCAAACTTTCGATGCCTGCCAAAATTCGACTCTGGGCCTTGGCCGACACCAGCCCCGTCGCACTTCGATGCAAATGAGCGGGTCGCATATTGGGCTTGGACAGCAAATATTGTCGAACCGCGACTTCGTAAACCGCATCGCCGATGTAAGCAAGAGCGATCGGCGGAATCAGATGGGCCGGACGCGAAGGGGGATACGGGAACCAGCCCCCGGCCGAGCGTTCCGCCGAACGACCGCCGGACGAATCCGCCGCCCCGCCTGCCGGCTCAGCCTGCAGATCCGCGTCGTGTCCAGTCGTTTCAGCCACGTTGGGAGCGGTGGAGTCTATGGACGTTTTCTTCAGGCCCTCGCTCATTTGCGCCGCCATCTCATGCCTTGTGCCGTATCCTCCAGCAAAATGCCTTCTGCCGACAAAATGTCGCGAATTTCATCGGCTCTTGCCCAGTTTTTCGCTTTGCGCGCTTCGGTGCGCTCTTCGATCAAACGCTCGATCTCCTCGTCCAGAAGCTCCGGCTCCGCTTCCGTATAAAGGCGGAGCACGGCGTTCAATTCCGCGAACAATTCCAGCAGCGCGCGAATGTCTCCCGCATTGACCACATCCTGCTGCAGCAGAAGGTTGGCCTCGGCAGCCCATTCGAACAATGCCGTGATCGCGTCAGGCGTATTGAAATCATCCTGCATCTTCTCATGATACTGGCTGCGAATCTGTTCCAGGCGGGCTGCCAGCTCCGCCGAAGTTTCCCGTTCCATCGTCACGGCCTGCAGACGGTGCTTGAGGTTGCCCACAGCGTTCGCGATCCGGTCTACGCTTTTCTGAGCTTGCTCCATCGTATCCTCCGTAAAGTTCAACGGATTGCGATAATGCGTCGACAACATAAAATAACGGATGGCCTCGCGTTTGTATTGTGTTCGCAAATCTTTGACCAACACGCCGTTTCCGAGCGATTTCGACATTTTTTCGTTATCGATGCGGATAAAGCCGTTATGCATCCAATAATTGGCCAGCGGCTTGCCGGTCAGCACTTCGGATTGCGCGCATTCGCACTCATGGTGCGGGAACTGCAAATCCTGTCCGCCGCCATGGATATCGAGCGTGTCGCCCAAATATTCGCGCGCCATGGCCGAGCATTCGATATGCCAGCCCGGACGCCCGTCTCCCCATGGGCTCGACCAATAAATCTCTCCCGGCTTCGCAGCCTTCCAAAGCACGAAATCTTCGGGATGTTCCTTGCGCTCATCCACGCCGATGCGGATGCCGAACTGCAGCTCTTGCAGGTTTTGCTTGGACAATTTGCCATACTCGGGGAACTTGCCCGTGCGGTAATAGACGTCCCCTCCGTTTTCATAGGCATACCCTTTGTCGACCAACTCACGGATAAAATCGATGATAAGCGGCATGTTCTCCGTTACGCGCGGATTGCTGCTCGCTCTCGGAATGCCCAATCCTTCAAGGTCTTCATAATACGCCGCGATGAACTTCTCGGCGACATGAGGCACATCTGTTCCAAGCTGCTCTGCTTTGCGGATGAGCTTGTCGTCGACATCGGTAAAATTCACGACATAATTCACTTCATGGCCGATCTGTTCAAGATAACCGCGAACCGCGTCGAAAAAGATCACCGGCCGGGCATTCCCGATGTGAATATAATCATATACGGTCGGGCCGCATACATACATTTTTACCTTCCCCTGCTCTTGGGGAACAAATTCTTCCTTCACACGACTCATCGTATTATAAATATGAAGCGTCATAGTCACTTTCCTTTCGTCCGTTTCCGTATATAAAACCTGAACCTAAAATTCTGAACGTTAATCACCGTTCTTTGGCACGGGAGAGCGATCGTATCAACAGCCGCTTAACCGGTGCAAGCCTCTGCCAAATTAACCTTTGCTTCCCCCGTTAATTGTATCACGCTCGCGCTCGGTTTCGCGCGCTGATTGCATTGTACGCATTTCGTCCCGCAATCGTTCGATTTCCTGCTGCATGCTGCGCAAGGAGTCAACGACCGGATCGGGAAGCTGCTGGTTCAAGCGATCCACCCGTTTGCCGTCCCGTTTGACGATCTTTCCCGGAATGCCCACCACCGTACTGTTTGGCGGAACTTCCTTCAGCACGACCGAATTGGCGCCGATATTGCTCTGATCGCCGACGCGAAATGAACCCAGCACCTTTGCACCTGACGAGATAACCACATTATTGCCAATTGTGGGGTGTCTCTTTCCCTTTTCTTTCCCGGTCCCCCCGAGGGTCACCCCCTGGTAGATGACGACATCATCGCCGATCTCGCACGTTTCGCCAATCACGACGCCCATGCCGTGGTCAATGAACAACCGCTCGCCGATCGTTGCGCCAGGGTGAATCTCAATACCTGTCATAAAGCGGCTGACTTGCGAAATAACCCGTGCCAAAGAAAACCATTTCCGTTTGTACAACGCGTGTGCCATGCGGTGTGCCCATATGGCGTGCAAGCCGGAATAGGTAAACACCACCTCAAACCAACCGCGCGCCGCCGGATCGTTTTCAAATACCGCCTGAATATCCGATCTGATCTTTTTGAACATGTTCTTCCCCTCTTGTTCAGTTCTGCGTTCTCCCGCTTGCGCAGGAAACAGGATCTTCATGATCGTGCGCCAAGCTCGAATCCTCTCTCATGCATTGGTGTACCGGGATTTTTAAAGCGAACCACCATCGCGCACCCTAATGGCTTCCGCAGGATAATCGTGAGTCCGCGCTCCCAGGTGCAATAAAAAAACGCCCCTGCAGCCCGAAGCTGCAGAGGCGTTGGTCGCGGTCCCACTCTGCTTGGTTCTTTCGTAAGCAACGCAAAATATGCGTAACGCACGCAAGAACCCTCTTGCGGTCCGGTAACGGGAACCACTCGGCATAACCTATCCTGACGTTTTCCTGATCTATTCGTGCTCAGGCGGGGCCGGATTCGGCTGTGCGGCTCACGGGCGCAATTCGGCTGACGGACAGCGGATGGCTCGCAGCCACCGCTCACAGGCCTTTTCAACCCTGCGAACGGGACCATCCTCTCTGGTGCTGTCCGGTTCAGCGTACTCCTCCCGGTCCTTGCCGTTTGTATGATTAACGTAAATTGAACATCTAAAATCAAAACTTATGCCTTTGTGTTGCTATTATAGCGAAAAGGACAGAGACTGACAATAACGTTCCTTGCCTCAGACGCACAAAATGTTAAACGAGTTACGCGCCTTGAACCTGTGCGTGCAGACGCTCGATGACCGTATCCTTGCCCAGCAGCACGATCGTTTGGTTCAAATCGCGACCATGGGTTTGACCGGTCAACGCTACACGAATCGGCATAAAGAGCTGTTTGCCCTTAAACCCGGTTTCCTTCTGCACTTCCTTGATCAAAGCAGCCATTTTGCTTGGCGTGAATTCATCGCTGTCCTGTACCTTATCGGCAAAAGCCTTCAGCACGGTCGGCACTTGCTCCTCTGCCAGAACAGCACTTGCTTCCTCGTCCAGTTCCAGGCTCGAGCGGAAAAACACCTCAGACAAGGCCACGATGTCGGAAGCAGCCGTCATTTGCTCTTGGTACAAACGTACAAGCGCGTGCGCCCATTCCCGCTGCTCGGACGACAATTCGGCCGGAAGGCGGCCCGCTTTTTGCAAATGCGGAATGGCCATTTCGGCAATTCGTTCCGGATCGGCATTTTTGATGTAATGGTTGTTCAGGTAGGCCAGCTTGTTCGTATCGAAAACTGCCGGGCTCTTCGACAGGCGCTTCGTATCAAAAATGGAAATCAGCTGCTCTTGCGAGAAAATTTCTTCTTCCCCTTCCGGAGACCAGCCAAGCAAGGAAATGAAATTGAACAACGCTTCGGGCAAATAACCGAGCTCTTCATACTGCGAGATGAACTGAATGACGGATTCGTCGCGTTTGCTCAGCTTTTTGTGGTTCTCGCCTACGATCAGCGTCATGTGGCCGAATATCGGCGGCTCCCAGCCGAGCGCTTCGTAAATCATCAGCTGACGCGGCGTGTTCGAAATATGATCCTCTCCCCGCAGCACGTGGGTGATTTTCATCAGATGATCGTCAATGGCAACGGCATAGTTGTACGTGGGAATGCCGTCTTTTTTTACGATGACGAAGTCTCCGCTCTCTTTGCTGTTAAACGAAATAGTGCCCTTCACCATGTCATCGAACGTGTATACCCGCTCTTCAGGTACGCGGAAACGGATGCTAGCCACGCGGCCCTCGGCCTCGAACGCCTCAATTTGCTCCGGAGTCAGGTTCCGGTGCTTGCCTGAATAACGCGGCGTTTCGCCACGCGCGGTCTGCTCCTCACGCTCCTGCTCCAGTTCTTCTTCCGTGCAGTAGCAGCGGTATGCCAGCCCTTTATCCAATAATTCCTGCGTATATTTCCGGTAGATGTCAAGGCGCTCGGTTTGGCGGTACGGTCCGTATTCGCCGCCCACATCAATGCTCTCGTCCCAATCCATGCCCAGCCATTTCAAATATTTCAGCTGGCTTTCTTCCCCGCCCGCAATGTTGCGTTTCACGTCCGTATCCTCGATACGGATGATGAATTTTCCGTTATTGTGTTTGGCATACAAGTAGTTAAACAGCGCGGTCCGGGCATTCCCGATATGCAGGTGCCCCGTCGGACTCGGCGCATAGCGCACACGAACTTCCGTGCTCATACTATCCCCTCCGTCTCTAATTCGTTGATGATACCACGGGTCCCCGAACCAGGCAAACCACGGATTGGGCAGCTATGCCTTCTCCTCGGCCCGGGAATCCAAGCTGCTCGGTCGTCGTCGCTTTGACGTTGACTTGCTCCACGTCCGCTTCAAGCGCCTTGGCAATGATCTCCGCCATTTGAGGGATATACGGAGCCATTTTCGGCTTCTGGGCAATGATGGTCGAATCAATGTTACCCAAACGGTATCCACGCTCTTTGGCGAGCTTCCATACATGCTCAAGCAGCTTCAGACTATCGGCATCCTTGAATTCGGGATCCGTATCCGGGAAATGCTTGCCGATGTCTCCCAGAGCAAGCGCCCCGAGAATGGCATCGCTGATGGCATGCAGCAGCACGTCGGCATCGGAATGCCCCAGCAAACCTTTGTCATGCGGGATCGTGACTCCGCCAATAATGCACGGGCGCCCCTCTACCAGTTGGTGTACGTCAAACCCTTGTCCTACGCGTATCATTGTTTCTTCTCTCCCCCCAGCACAAATGCGGCATAATGCAAATCTTCCGGTGTAGTCAATTTGATATTGGTATAACTGCCTTCCACAACTTTGACGGACATGCCGTGGCGCTCCGCCAGCATGGCATCGTCCGTTCCCAGAAATCCGTCCCGTTCCGCCGACTCGTGCGCATGGAGCAGGGAAGAAAGACGAAAAGCCTGCGGGGTCTGAATGCTCCACAGACTGCTGCGTTCGGGCGTTGCAATGACGATGCCCTCAGCATTGACTTGTTTGATCGTATCCTTCACCGGTACAGCCAGCACGGCAGCTCCAATGTCTATCGCGGCCTGCATGCAAGCCCGAATCTGTTCCCCGCTCACAAAAGGACGAACCCCGTCGTGAACGAGGACCCACTCGGTGCCCAGAGCTTTTAAGCCTTCATGCACCGAATGTTGCCGCTCCTTCCCTCCGGGGATGACGCGTACGCGCGATTCCAGACGATATTCCTTTACCCATTTCAGGCAGCGTTCAACGTCCGCCGCTCCAGTCACCAGCACGATTTCGCCAATGTCGTCCAAAGCGGCAAACACTTCAAGCGTATGTATGAAAACGGGCTTGTCCTGCAGCAGCAGAAACTGCTTGCTCTCATCGGTACCCATTCGGGTTCCCCGTCCTGCTGCCACAACGACAACGCCCCATTCTTTCCTCATGCCGCGATCCCTGCCTTGTCTGTCAGTTTATCGCTGATCGATATTCCCGCGCCTCGGGACGCGTTCGGGCTATCGCCAAACGACACACTACCCATCATACCGCTTTATTGGGCTTTTTCCAACAGTTTCGGTTTCGCAAAAATCATTCGTCCCGCAGAAGTCTGCAGTACGCTGGTGACGAGCACCTCCATCATCAGGCCGATGTAATCGCGCCCGCCTTCAACTACGATCATGGTGCCGTCATCCAGATAAGCGACGCCCTGACCGTTTTCCTTGCCGTCCTTGATGATCTGTACCATGATCTCTTCGCCAGGCAGCACCACCGGCTTCACTGCATTGGCAAGGTCGTTGATGTTCAGCACCGAAACCCCTTGAAGCTCGCACACTTTGTTGAGGTTGAAATCGTTGGTTACCACTTTGCCCTGCAGTACTTTGGCCAGCTTGACCAGCTTGCTGTCGACCTCGGAAATCTCTTCGAAATCTCCTTCGTAGATCAAAACTTTAACGTCGAGCTCTTTCTGGATTTTGTTCAGAATGTCCAGACCACGCCGGCCGCGGTTACGCTTGAGCAGATCCGAGGAATCGGCAATATGCTGCAGCTCCTCCAGCACGAATTCCGGAATGACGATGGTTCCCTCAATAAATCCGGTTTTGCAGATATCCGCGATGCGGCCATCGATGATGACACTCGTATCCAAAATTTTGTGCTCCTCGAGCCGTCTCTCTTCTTCTGCACCATCGCCGTGTCCCCAGCGTCCGGACATCCAGAAGGCTGCCAGATCCTCTTTCTTTGCCATGGCCAGCATGTATCCCGAATACGCACTGATCATCGTCAAAGCCAGCTGAAGCACTTCCCCGGATGTTCCCAACCATGCCAGGCACGGGGAGAGCAGCAGCGCAACGACAAGTCCTGTGAGGATGCCGGCTGCACCAGCAGCCAGTTCGTTCATCGGAATTTTGGCCAGTGCATCAATGCCATGATTCAATTTCGCGGCAAGCATTGTTCCTCCAATGCTGCATAATGCGATGAACAGCACCGCACCGAGAATGGTCGCTATGCCTGCGCCCAACAATCCTGCCGATTGAATCCATTCCGCCATCCAAGGGACCGATTTTCCAGCCAGTTGATATGCCGTGTAACCAAACCATGCACCGCACAATCCCGTAAAAGTTAAAATGCCTCTTTTCCACATAAGTCCCCTGCACCTCCTTCAAATGTTTTCTCATATCCAGTATGATCCAATTCGTGGATTGCTAATCCGTTAAACAAGAACTTTTTGGAAGTGAAGCAATCCTTGGTTGAAGGAGGTAAATTATTGGCATATAATGAATTCAATTCATAACCGAGGTGAGTGGGCAAAATGAGTACGCCAAGTTTACAGGCATTTCAGGATCAGGTTTCCGAGCTGTTGCTTCGTCATCGCAGTCTGATTGATGTACTGTCCAAAACGGGACAAGCCGGTGCTTCCGTGAACCGTGCCGTGTCCAAGGCCATTACCGAGTGTGGCTGCATTGAACTGCACGCCACCAAGCAGAAGTATGCTCCCGAGCGCAATATTGCGCAAAATACGCCCTTGCTCGAGACCCATGTGGAAGGTGAATTGTGCGAAAACTGCAAGGAGGTTATCAGCTCCGAACTGGGCCGCAACCTGTTTTATATGTCGGCACTCTGCAATCTGCTGAACATTAGCATGGAAGACGTCGTCGAAAGCGAGTCCCAGAAATGCTCGACGCTTGGCATGTTTAATTTGTCTTAAGTAAAATACAGATCACACGGCTTGCAAATCGTTAAGTTAATATCACTTGCATAAATCATTTCCTGGCACCTAGGTGGCATGGAAAATAAATTCAAAAAAGCACGCCTCTTTCCTTTCGGAAAATGCGTGCTTTTCTCATGTTTCTTGGATCGGCTATGCAATAATAATGAACGGCACAACGTCAATTGGAATCACCGGGAGGATTTTTCGTCCTTGCGCTTTTTGGCCCGGTTTCGGGACGCGGTGGTTCGCATGCTATGTTTCATTCCGTAGAGTGCGTATAACACCAAGGGGATAAAAATCAGTTTGGATAACTGCTCCGGGAACATCACCGCCATCCCCACGGCCAGCAATACAACCCAGGGTGCGATCCATATCGCCTTTCGCGGAAAGCCCACTTTTTTGAAATTGGGATACTTGAGGGAGCTGACCATAAGATAAGACAACAAGAGCGTGGCAATCATCATGCTGACCGGACTGATGTCTTTATTGAACAACGTCAGCGTTGCAAGCACGCCTCCGGCTGCCGGAATCGGAAGACCCGTAAAATACCCCGGGATTCCGGGACGTACGTTAAAGCGAGCCAGACGGATCGCGCCGCAGATGGGGAAGCTTGCCGTGGCGATCCATGCCAGCATGGGCAGGGTGTCCTGAAACGATACCATGAACATGATCAGCGCTGGCGCTGCTCCAAACGAAACCATGTCCGAAAGGGAATCCAATTCTTTCCCGAAGTCGCTTTGAGCATCTAGAGCCCGGGCCACCCTGCCATCCAAACCATCCAGCAGCATGGCGATGATGACCATAATGGCAGCCAAGCTGTAACTTTCGTTGATTGCCAGCAGAATCGCCATCATTCCAAGAAACAGATTGCCCAGGGTAAAGAGATTCGGAATGAATCTTGTTATCATCGTTGTTCACCTCATCGTCTTGGAACCATTCTCGCAGAACCCTATTCACGTTCAAATATTCCATTCTTACCTGTTTACGGCACCGTGGAGTTAAGGGTTACATCTGTCTGTCAATGAACATCTGCTCCTGCAGACGTTTCAGGCCTTCCTTGATCGTTCGGGCACGGACTTCACCGATGCCGTCCACCTCATCCAATTCTTCGATCGTTGCCATGATCACGTGCGGAAGCTGTTCGAACCGTTCCACCAAATTGTGAATGATCACGTTGGGAAGACGAGGTATCTTATTCAATACCCTGAATCCGCGAGGCGCAACCGATTCTTCGGATGTCGCAGCGGAGGAAGGATAACCTAACAAACGCACGATATGATGCGCGTCCAGCAATTCGTCGTCAGACAACCGTTTCAATCCCAAAATGATATCGCGGATTTTTTCATCGCTATCGTCGCGCGCATAATCCTTATAGAGCAACCAGGCTTCTTCCTCCGTTGTGCCGACCAGTTCCTCCATTTGCATCGAAATCAGCCGTCCTTCGTTGCCAAGCTCGTGGATGTAACGTTTGATTTCCATTTTGATGCGCATGACCATCTCGGTCCGTTGGATGACATTGACCACCTCCGGAATCGTCACCAGCTCTTCGAATTCCGATGCGCTAAGATTCGTCAGAGCTTGCGTGAGAACCGCCTTGTATTTCTCCAGCGTCTGGATGGCCTGATTCGCTTTCGTCAAAATGACTCCGATCTCCTTGAGCGAGTATCGCAGCGTTCCTTGATAAAGAGTAATGATATTTCTCCGTTGGGAGATGGAAACGACGAGTTTTCCCGTTTGCTTTGCCACACGTTCCGCTGTTCGGTGACGAATGCCCGTCTCTGAGGACGAGATCGATGAATCCGGGATCAGCTGAGTATTGGCATATAAAATGCGCTTCAAATCTTCGCTAAGAATGATGGCGCCGTCCATTTTGGCAAGCTCATACAAATAGTTCGGGGAGAAGTCGCAATTAATGGAGAATCCTCCATCCACCACTTCCATAACCTCGGGACTGTAGCCGACGACCAGCAATGCTCCCGTTTTGGCGCGCAGCACGTTCTCCAACCCTTCCCGGAACGGTGTGCCTGGCGCGATCAGCCTTAATAAATCATTCATTTTATCCAGTTGGCTCGAATCCTTCATCTCTTATGCCCCCTAATCTAAAGCAACCGCTAGTGCATCTGCCACAGTATTCACACCGATCAACTGTATTCCGCGGGGATGCTTCCATCCCTTCAAACTTTTTTCGGGTAAAATGACCCGTTTAAATCCAAGCTTTTCCGCTTCCTTTACGCGCTGTTCTGCACGCGATACCGCTCTGACCTCCCCCGTCAGGCCGATTTCGCCAAAAATGACGTCATCCGGCTTGGTCGGCACATCCCGCAAGCTGGATGCTATACTGACCGCGACGGCCAGGTCAACAGCCGGCTCATCCAGACGGACTCCGCCCGCCACGTTCAGATAGGCGTCTTGCGTTTGCAAAAACATGCCCATCCTTTTCTCCAGCACGGCAATGATCAGGTTTAAACGATGATGATCGATGCCTGTCGCCATCCGGCGCGGGGATGGAAAGTGGGTTGCCGATATCAGCGCCTGCAGTTCCACAAGCATCGGCCGCGTGCCTTCCATGCTGGCGACGACGGTAGATCCTGCCACGCCGAGCGGACGCTCCGACAAAAACAATTCGGAAGGGTTGCCCACTTCGCGCAGCCCATCCTCGCCCATTTCGAAAATGCCGATCTCGTTCGTTGAGCCGAAACGGTTTTTGACCGCTCGCAACAAGCGATACGTGTGGTGACGCTCTCCCTCGAAATAAAGAACGCAATCCACCATATGCTCCAGCAAGCGGGGACCCGCAATGGCTCCTTCCTTCGTAACATGCCCCACAAGTACGGTTGCAATGCCCTTGCCTTTCGCAATTCGCATGAATCGCGAGGTACACTCCCTGACTTGGGCAACGCTGCCGGGGGCGCTGGTCACCTCGGGCAAGTACACGGTCTGGATCGAATCGATGACAAGAAAATGCGGTTGGATCTGCTCCACCGCCTCTTCAACACGTTCCATATTCGTCTCGCATAAAACGTACAATTCGGGCGATAACGCATTGAGGCGATCTGCCCGCAATTTGGTTTGTTTCACCGACTCCTCCCCCGAAACGTATAACACCCTCAAACCTGAATGGGTTAACGCATGGGATGTCTGAAGCATCAGCGTGGATTTCCCGATTCCGGGGTCTCCCCCTACCAATACAAGGGAGCCTGGAACGATGCCGCCGCCCAGCACGCGGTTCAACTCACCGATGCCCGTATGCACGCGAGGTTCCTGGCCACTATCTATGTTTATGATGGGAAGGGGTTTATCTTTACTGTCAAACAGAGGTGAATTTCTTCCCTGCGTTTTGACAATTGTTTCCGTTTCCTCCACCATGGAGTTCCAGGATTGGCAGCCTGGGCATTTGCCGTACCACTTCGGGGCTTCGTAGCCGCATTCTGTACACTGAAACTTGGTTTTTGTTTTAGCCACTTCAGCCTCCTGAAAAGTTTTATTTTATTTCAACGTTTTGCATTTTTCGACGAATTTTGACCCGAACATCCTGACAGGCAGGCATACTAAAAGTTTACCATTGTTTGAGATTTTTCGTAAAGGATTATCGCAAACTTTACACATGTTGTTGCATAGCAAAAAGAGGCCCGCCAAAAATCGGCAGGCCTCTTTGTACTTAACGTCCGATCGGCCGAAGCCGAAAGGATTAACTTTATGGTCGGATCTAGGACGGAACCCGTCCATGAAGATCCGCTTATTTGGTTTCGATTTCCTCGTTGGCAGGAGCAATTTCCTTTTTCGTAACCGACAGCTCGCCGTCTTTTTCATCAATCAACAACGAATCGCCTTTCTTTACGCTGCCTGTGAGCAATTCTTCGGACAGACGATCCTCGATGTGCTTCTGAATGGCCCGGCGCAATGGACGTGCACCGTAAGCGGGATCAAAGCCTGCTTTAGCCAGGAACGCTTTGGCCGAATCCGTCAATTCGAAGTCCACATCGTAATCACGCAGACGTTTGCGCAGTTCTTCGCTCATAAGAGAAACGATCTCGGCGATATGTTTCTCTTCGAGAGAATGGAATACGATGATTTCGTCGATCCGGTTCAAGAACTCCGGACGGAAGCTTTTCTTCAGCTCATCCATCACTTTGCCCTTCATGTTGCTGTAATCGGCGCCCGCATCCATAACCGCGGTGAAGCCGAGCGTGGAATTGCGTTTGATCGCTTCAGCTCCGACATTGGATGTCAGAATGATGAGGGTATTGCGGAAGTCGACAACCCGGCCCTTGGAATCGGTCAGGCGTCCATCCTCCAGCACCTGCAGCAAGATGTTGAACACTTCAGGGTGTGCCTTCTCAACTTCGTCCAGCAATACGACGGAATATGGTTTGCGGCGCACTTTCTCGGTCAGCTGACCGCCTTCTTCATAACCAACGTATCCTGGGGGCGCTCCGACCAGACGAGCCGTGGAGTGTTTCTCGCCATATTCGGACATGTCGATGCGGATTACCGCATTTTCGTCACCGAACATCGCTTCTGCCAAGGCACGAGCCAGCTCGGTTTTACCGACCCCGGTTGGACCGAGGAAGATGAAGGAGCCCATTGGACGCTTCGGATCTTTCAGACCGGCACGTGCGCGGCGTACGGCACGGCTCACGGATTTAACGGCTTCATCCTGACCGATGACGCGTTCATGCAAAATTTGCTCCAGATTCAGCAAACGCTGAGTTTCTTCTTCTTTCAGCTTGTTCACCGGAATGCCGGTCCAGTTCGCTACGACTTGAGCGATGTCTTCCGGTGTTACTTCGGAATCGGTGCGCCCCTGTTTTTCTTTCCATTGGTTTTTGGTCAGATCCAGTTCTTCGCGAATTTTTTGTTCAGTATCGCGCAGCGCTGCCGCCTTTTCGAATTCCTGGCTTTGGACGGCTGCGTCTTTCTCCTTGCGGATATCTTCAAGACGGCCTTCCAGCTGTTTCAGATTCGGCGGAATGGTATACGAGTTCAGCCTTACTTTGGAACCCGCTTCGTCAATCAGGTCAATCGCTTTGTCCGGCAGGAAACGATCCGTAATATACCGATCGGACAGTTTCACGGCCTGTACAATGGCCTCATCCGTAATTTTCACGCGGTGATGCGCTTCGTAACGATCACGCAAGCCGTGCAAAATTTGAATGGCTTCTTCCGGAGAAGGCTGATCCACCGTAATCGGTTGGAAACGGCGCTCCAACGCAGCGTCTTTCTCGATGTATTTGCGGTACTCATCCAGCGTTGTTGCCCCGATGCATTGCAGCTCACCGCGTGCCAGCGCCGGTTTCAGGATGTTGGAAGCATCGATGGCGCCTTCGGCTCCACCTGCACCAATCAGGGTGTGCAGCTCGTCAATGAACAGCACGATGTTGCCTGCCTGACGAATTTCGTCCATGATTTTTTTCAAACGATCTTCGAATTCGCCCCGGTATTTCGTACCTGCAACGACCGAACCCATATCCAGAGTCATTACGCGTTTGTCTCGCAGCGTTTCCGGAATTTCGTTATTGATGATTTTTTGGGCAAGGCCTTCGGCAATCGCCGTTTTACCTACGCCCGGCTCCCCGATCAATACCGGGTTGTTTTTGGTGCGGCGGCTCAACACCTGAATTACGCGTTCGATTTCCTTGCTGCGGCCAATAACCGGATCAAGGTTGTTTTCTTTCGCGTATGCCGTCAAATCGCGGGCCAAGCTGTCCAGCGTTGGCGTGCTAACGTTCGCAGGTGCTCCATTATGGCTGGATACCGCTTCGCTGCTGCCAAGCAATTGCAATACTTGCTGACGAGCCTTGTTGAGGCTGATACCCAAATTGTTGAGCACACGTGCCGCAACGCCTTCACCCTCGCGGATCAGACCAAGCAAAATATGTTCTGTGCCCACATAAGTGTGGCCCAGCTTGCGTGCCTCATCCATGGACAATTCGATCACTTTTTTCGCACGAGGCGTATATGCAATGTTCGTAGGCTGCTCCTGGCCGCGGCCAATCAGCGTCTCTACTTCATCTTGAATTTTTTCCAATCCGAGTCCCAGGCCGATCAGCGCTTTGGCCGCAATGCCTTCGCCTTCTCGAATGAGGCCGAGCAAAATATGCTCTGTACCGATGTTATTGTGACCGAGACGGACAGCTTCTTCCTGCGCGAGTGCGAGCACCTTCTGGGCCCGTTCCGTAAATCTTCCAAACATCATATCTCCTGCACCTCCATGGTTTTGGATATAAGCGGGACCATTCTAATCAAAGGCTCCGCTGTAGTAATCTTTGTTGTGATGCTTTTTTGCGGCCATATGCCGCGAATAATATCATTATATAAAAGCCGCTTTAACGCGGACGTGAAACCCAAATCGATTCTCTGGTGAAGCTGTTAGGAATTTTTGGTTGTACTGATCGTATCACGAATCAGCTGCGCACGGTAGATGTCCCGTTCATCCGCTCGCATGTCTTCCCCGAACGTTTTCTGCAAAAAGCCGGGTTGCGTCATGACGTTAAGCTCATTCATGACGGGGATGGACAATCCATCAAGGAGACCAAGGTCCACACCCAACCTGACGTCGGAAAGGCGCTGTGCCGCTTCTTTGGAATCCATGACAGCCGCATAGGACAAAATACCGTAAGAACGCATCACCCTATCCGTGATTCGCAGCCTGGAGTCCGTCATCAAACGTTTTCTCGCTGTACGTTCATGCTCGATAATTTGGAGCACCACGCCGTGCAGATTGTCGATGACTTCCTGCTCCGTCTGTCCAAGCGTAATCTGGTTGGAAATCTGGAACAGGTTTCCCATCGCCTCACTGCCTTCCCCATAGATGCCTCGTACGGTAAGCCCCACTTGGGAAACGGCCGTCAAAATACGGCCAATCTGCTGTGTCATGACCAGTGCAGGCAGATGCATCATGACCGATGCTCTGACCCCTGTGCCTACATTCGTCGGACAGCTGGTCAGATAACCTCTTCGATCATCGAAGGCATAATCCACATGGGCTTCAAAAGCATCATCGATCGAAGATGCCCTCTCCCACGCTTCCTTCACCTGAAATCCCGGATAAAGACATTGGATGCGCAGATGGTCCTCTTCGTTAATCATGATGCTGATGGATTCATCCTCGCTCAGAATGACGGCGCCATTTCTGGACTCGCTCGCCAAGCTGGGACTGATCAGATGTTTCTCGACGAGCACCCTTTTATCAAGGTCAGGGACATCTGCCAATTCCAACGTGTGGAAGTTGGCAAAAGCCCGAATATCATCATGTTGAAGCACTTCGCTCAGTTTGTTCAGCACTTCTTCGGATTGCTGGTTGGTGGCCAGCATCGGAAACGGATAGTGCTGCAGGTTGCGGGCGATTCGAACGCGGCTGCTGATGACGATTTCGGAATCGGCTGCATCGCTTCGCATCCAGTCGCTTAGTGCCTGTTCCGTGAAGCGCAGACTAGGCATTTGCATATCCCTCCTACTCATGACTCTTGACCAAACTTTACTCCTGAGCCAGCCGTTTTTCAAGCTCCCGGATCTGATCGCGGATCCCCGCGGCGGCTTCGAATTCCTCTCCGGCAATGCTTTCCTGAAGGTCCTTCTTCAGATCGGCGATTTGCCGTTTCAGCTTGATGCGTCCCCCCGCTCTCGCAGGGACCTTACCCACATGAGAGGTGCTGCCATGCACCCGCTTGAATAACGGATCCAGCCGACTGTCGAAATATTTATAACATGAGCTGCAGCCGAATCGGCCGATTTTGCTAAACTGTGAATAGGTCATTCCGCACTCTTCGCATCTCAGCGATTGTGGAGAGGATGCGCCTGCGGAGCCGTTTTTGCCGGCAGGATCGAAATCAAGCAACCCCGACAACAGGTTGTGAATCGAGAATCCGCCTGCTGTTCCGGGGATAATCTCCCCTTTTTCGCGAGCACATGACTCGCAAATATGAAATTCCGTCTTTTCTCCATTTACGATTTTCGTGAAATGAAGTGTCGCCGGACGTTTGTTGCATTCTTGGCACAGCATAATGATGTACCCCCCAAACGTTTTATTTACCGAGCAACGAGATGATCATTGCTTTCAACATTCTGGCACGAATTTGATCCCGGTAAGGAAGTTTGACCATTATAATTTCCCTCGACATCGCGGCACGCATTAAAGCTGCCTCCCGCTTGCTCAGGAAACGCGCTTCCTCAAGTTGATAAATCAGCCCCTCAGCCGCCGTCTGCCCGATCTCCTCGCCTATGCTATGGTGCAAATGGTGATGTAGGTCCGAATGTGCGGGCAATTCGATCCGCTGTATCCGGACATAACCGCCGCCACCACGTTTGCTTTCGACCAGGTAACCTTTTTCGAGCGTAAAACGCGTGCTGATGACATAGTTGATCTGCGAAGGCACGCATGAGAATTGATCAGCAAGGTCGTTGCGCTGAATCTCAATCATCCCCTCGGGACTTTCATGCAAAATACTCTTCAGATATTGTTCGATAACATCAGAGATATTACGCATCGACTCATCCTCCACTGTTTGAAACGTTAAGTCAATTAGGACCCACACGCCCCCACAGAGTACAACCTCTCCCCCATTTTAACCATTCAAGGAAACAACGAATCTGCATTCCAAGCCGGCAACCGGTGGGTGAGGACGCTTGAAGTTCTGATGGAAATTCGCCTTATCACCACAAGATCAAGGCTGATTTCGACTTTCAGTTGACTTTGACTTTCTTTGACTTTGTTTACATTATAACATATTCTGTGGTTTTGCCAAGAGGGGTCTTCCTTCATTTTTTACGATTTTACACGAAATATTCCGCATATACAAAAAAACCTCTCTCCATCGTGGAAAGAAGTCCTTTTGTCTTCCATTTTCTCCGTATCTCTCGTTAAGCGTACCATGCCCCAATCGGGAATTCCTCGCTCCCCACCGTTTCCGGCAGGACATCTCAAAAAAAGTCCAGCAGATACGTCTCCCTATTCGGAATGGCCCGTTCCAGTGCGGCCACACTCTCCGTATTGCCTTCAATACGACCCATAGCCAACAGCTCCGAAGGTCTTTTATAGCCCAAAAGCATCGTTGTTAGCGTCTGAATGCTGACCTTGACGTCTTGGCCGTTCGCGTTCGTTTCTGCAGAAGACTTCCAGATGGAGGCCGTGCCGTTTAACGCAATATTCAATTCCCATACGCCCTCATTCCACGGAGCATGTTCGTCCTGGACTTGAAGCATAAGACGAATCGGGGAATCCAGGTCTGCAAAAGGGTACTGCGATACAAACTGCTCCACGCTCACGATTCGCGCCATAAAGTATGGAACGATCTCCTGCTGGATTCGCGGATTATCCAGTCGAAAAGCAAGATCATCGCTCGCAGGCGCCTGAAGCGTCACCTCTTCGATCATGGAATCGTGGTTGGCAATGAATGTCCAGAGCCCCTGTTTCGCTTCTTCGTTCAGGCAGACCATCTCATCGATGGTAAACTTGCGATCCTTCACCTCGTATAAAACGTAGCCCTGCGGTTGTTTGGCTGCATCGTAATACACGGCCTTCTGGCTGGTACCTTCCGTCAATACGGAGTACTCCCACCAATTTCGATCCCGAACGAGCGTTCCGTTAAACCGGCTTGCGTAAGCCTGGTATATCGTATCGAGCAGTTCGAGCTCAGGCTCACCCCGACGAATCGTACCAGGGGTCTCCTTCTTTGCAGGCAGATGCGTTACCGGGACTCGATACTTCTTGTATTCGATGTACGCTTCCCATCCGTATTTGCGGTAAAAGCCAAATGAAAATGGATGTAAAAACGAAATGCTTTGCTTGTTGCGATTCATTTCTTTTAGCGCATGGCGCAATAAGCTGGCGACCCATCCTTTGCGTCGATATTCGGGCCAGGTGGCAACTCCCGCAATCCCGCCCATGGCAAACGCCTTTTCATGAATATAGGTCTCAAAAGGAACAATGTGGAGTTTTGCTCCCAGTTGTCCTCCTTCATATACACCCCATGTATCCTGAGCATTAAACTGACTGCGCCGCTTCTCCTTCTTTTCTTCGGTCAAAACGTACTGAAAGGCATACTGGGAGAGCGCAATGCTGTCTTCGTAGTCATCTGTCGTTAATTTGCGAATGTCCATATCCTTCTGCACCTCGTTCTCTGAATTTTCGGATTGAGCCACTATAAGCCATTGATCCAAAAGAATGTCTTATCTTATGAGTCTGTCAGAGGTACGGAACAAAGTCAATTCATGTATACTTATTATTATAAAATAAAAAAACCACTGCCGATGTCATCGGCAGTGGTTCTTCGCTTGGCGGCTTCCTACTCTCCCAGGACCCTGCGGTCCAAGTACCATCGGCGCTAGAGGGCTTAACGGTCGTGTTCGGGATGGGAACGTGTGGAACCCCTCCGCCATCGCCACCAAACGATTTTGCTTTGGATTGAAAAACGATCCGCACATCAAGTGATGTACCCGTTTTTCACTCAGAGATTGCTCTCTGAAAACTGGATTCGAAACGAAATTTGCGATCTTAGAACCTGCATTTCTTGGATAAGCCCTCGACCGATTAGTACTGGTCAGCTCCATGCATTGCTGCACTTCCACCCCCAGCCTATCTACCTCGTCGTCTTCAAGGGGTCTTACATACTGGGAAATCTCATCTTGAGGGGGGCTTCACGCTTAGATGCTTTCAGCGCTTATCCCGTCCGTACATAGCTACCCAGCGGTGCTCCTGGCGGAACAACTGGTACACCAGCGGTACGTCCATCCCGGTCCTCTCGTACTAAGGACAGCTCCTCTCAAATTTCCTACGCCCACGACAGATAGGGACCGAACTGTCTCACGACGTTCTGAACCCAGCTCGCGTACCGCTTTAATGGGCGAACAGCCCAACCCTTGGGACCTACTTCAGCCCCAGGATGCGATGAGCCGACATCGAGGTGCCAAACCTCCCCGTCGATGTGGACTCTTGGGGGAGATAAGCCTGTTATCCCCAGGGTAGCTTTTATCCGTTGAGCGATGGCCCTTCCATGCGGTACCACCGGATCACTAAGCCCGACTTTCGTCCCTGCTCGACTTGTAGGTCTCGCAGTCAAGCTCCCTTATGCCTTTGCACTCTTCGAATGATTTCCAACCATTCTGAGGGAACCTTTGGGCGCCTCCGTTACTCTTTAGGAGGCGACCGCCCCAGTCAAACTGCCCACCTGACACTGTCCCCGTACCCGATTAGGGCACCAGGTTAGAACCTAGATACGATCAGGGTGGTATCCCAACGGTGCCTCCACACAAGCTGGCGCTCATGCTTCTCAGGCTCCCACCTATCCTGTACAGATCGTACCCAAATTCAATATCAAGCTGCAGTAAAGCTCCATGGGGTCTTTCCGTCTTGTCGCGGGTAACCTGCATCTTCACAGGTATTAAAATTTCACCGGATCTCTCGTTGAGACAGCGCCCAAGTCGTTACGCCATTCGTGCGGGTCAGAATTTACCTGACAAGGAATTTCGCTACCTTAGGACCGTTATAGTTACGGCCGCCGTTTACTGGGGCTTCGGTTCACAGCTTCGGGATTGCTCCCTAACCGCTCCCCTTAACCTTCCAGCACCGGGCAGGCGTCAGCCCGTATACTTCGCCTTACGGCTTCGCACAGACCTGTGTTTTTGCTAAACAGTCGCTTGGGCCTTTTCACTGCGGCCCCCTCGTGCTATTCACACTACCGGGGCACCCCTTCTCCCGAAGTTACGGGGTCATTTTGCCGAGTTCCTTAACGAGAGTTCTTCCGCGCGCCTTAGAATTCTCTTCTCGCCTACCTGTGTCGGTTTGCGGTACGGGCACCTTCATCTGGCTAGAGGCTTTTCTTGGCAGTGTGAGATCATGACCTTCGCTACTGTAATTTTCACTCCCCATCACAGCTCAGCCTTACGGTTAGCGGATTTGCCTACTAACCAGCCTCACTGCTTGGACAGGCATCCATCAGCCTGCGTCACTACCCTACTGCGTCCCCCCATCGCTCGTAACGATTTACGGTGGTACAGGAATTTCGACCTGTTGTCCTTCGACTACGCCTTTCGGCCTCGCCTTAGGTCCCGACTTACCCTGAGCGGACGAACCTTCCTCAGGAACCCTTAGGCTTTCGGCGGATCAGATTCTCACTGATCTTTTC